>NZ_JH650759.1:188602-210607 GCF_000259195.1 Pseudomonas donghuensis | reverse complement strand
TCCTCGGCCCCCGCCAGTACCGGCGGCTCGGCGCCCTTCTCCAGCAACAGGCCGGCCAGGGTGCGGATGACGATACCGGCAGCGCACAGGGCGATGATTGGCGTGTCTTGCTGATAGAGCTGGCGCACGGTAGCGCCGAACGCCTGGTAACTGCGGTCGACGCCTTCGACCCGGCCTTCAAGGCCATGGATCAGCGCGTCCGGGTACAGCTGCTGGATCTTACGGGCAGTGGCCAGGCTGCCTTTGCCAAGGATGACGATGGCCGGGGCTTTACGGGTCATCAACCTTGCCACCTTTCACCGGGCACGATGATCAGCGAGAAGTATGGCGAGGAGTGCGGGTCGACCTCATCCAGGGCGACGATCTTCTGGTTGGCCATGGTCGCCCGTTCCACATACAGGGCCCGTTCGGCCAGGCCGAGCTCGGCCAGCACATCGCGAACCTTGGGGAAGTTACGCCCAAGTTTCATGATCACCGCGGCATCGGCATCGGCCAGGCGGCGCTTGAGTTCATCATGGGGCAGCACGCCGGAGAGCACCGACAGGCTCTGGTTGCGATACACCAGCGGCGCACCGAGCACCGAGGCGCCGCCGAGCATCGAGCAGACCCCCGGGATCACCTGGGCTTCGTAGCGTTCGGCGAGACGGTCATGCAGGTACATATAGGAGCCGTAAAAGAACGGATCGCCTTCGCAGATCACCGCCACGTCGCGGCCGGCATCCAGGTGCGCGGCAACCTCAAGGCTGGCGGCATCGTAAAAATCGCTGATGACCTGTTCATAAGACAACGGCGCCGGCAGCACTTCGGTGGTCACCGGGTACACCAATGGCAGCAAGGTCTGGGCTTCCTGCAGATGGCTTTCGATGATGCCGAAGGCGTTGCCGCGCTTGCCCTTGGCAACGAAGTAGGCCACCACTGGCGACTCGCGCAGCAGGCGCAATGCCTTGACGGTGATCAGTTCCGGGTCGCCGGGGCCGACGCCCAGGCCCAGCAAACGTCCACGAGCCTGCATCATTCGACCTCCGTGGCCAGCGCATTGACCGCCGCGGCGGCCATGGCGCTGCCGCCCAGGCGCCCCTGCATGATCACGAACGGCACGCCACGGCTGTCGGCGGCGAGCATCGCCTTGGACTCGGCGGCGCCGACAAAGCCCACCGGGAAGCCGAGGATCAGCGCGGGTTTGGGCGCGCCGGCGTCGAGCATTTCCAGCAGGTAGAACAGCGCAGTCGGCGCGTTGCCGATCACCACCACGCTGCCTTCCAGGTGCGGCCGCCACAGCTCCAGGGCCACCGCCGAACGGGTGTTGCCCAGCTCGCGGGCAAGCGCCGGCACCTGCTCGTCGCGCAGGGTGCAGATCACCGGGTTGTTGGCTGGCAGGCGTGCACGGGTAATACCCTCGGACACCATCCGCGCATCGCAAAGGATCGGCGCGCCGGCGGCCAGGGCATCGCGCCCGGCCTTGCCGGCACCCGAAGAGAACTGCAGGCCATCGATCGCATCGACCATGCCGCAGGCGTGAATCACGCGGACCGCGAGCTTTTCCAGATCGGCCGGGATGCGATCGAGCCGGGCTTCCTCTCGAATGATCGCGAAGGAATTGCGATAGATCTCCTGACCATCGCGGATGTAATCAATCATCAAGGGTGCTCCGTGAGCCGGCGTCTAGCAGTGCGCCGGCTTCTTTTAGTGTGAGGTTGCGTGCGCGCAGGCGGCCGAAGCCCGGCTCGGTTGCGTCACGCAGGTACAAGTCGTAGTGGCCGGGGCTTTGCGCCAGCAAGGTGGCGTGCGCCACGTGGGCCATGGCGCAAGAGCGCGGACAGCCACTCAGGTGCACGCTGGCCGGGGCACCGGGGGCCAGCAGAGTCGCCAGCAGGCGGGCATCGCCCTTGGTTTCGGCCTGGCCCTTGGCACAGCCGGCGGAACCGGTGCAGGCGACCAGACGGGACAGTTGTTCACTCGCCGAGACCAGCAGCCCCAGTTGGGCCAGACTCTCGCTGACCCGCTCGGCATGGCGCTGGGCAATAGCGGGCAGCAACAGGCTTTGCCAGGGTGTCATGCGCAGGGTGCCGTCGCCCTGTTCACGTGCTAGCCGGGCCGCGCCGCGCAGCATCGAAGGGTTCAGGCGGCCCAGCGGCGCTGCGGCACCGACAGCGCTCAGGCCGGTTTGCAGTTGGGGATAAATGCCCAGATAGCTAGCCGCTGTCAGCGAGCGGCGCCATTGACAGACCGCTGCGTCAGCCCGGATCGGCAAGCCCAACCCGGCGGTAAAGGCCTGCGGTGCATACTCGGCCAGCAACTGGCGCATCCGTGTTTGCTCTGGGCGGGCCAGGTCGAGAAAACGGTTGAGCACCGCCAGCACCAGCTCATGGCCCTGGCTCAGGGGCACAGCGCCCAATGGCGCATCCTTGGCCGGGCACCCGGCCAGACCGAACGCCAGCCACAGTTCGTCGTCAAGCTTCAGCGGGCTGAGCCACAGGTCATGGGGGTGCTCGAGCATCGCCAGGGCCTCGCCGCCATCCAGCTGCACGGCGAACTTGGCCGAGAGCTGATGAAAGCGCGGGGTGGTTTCCAGCGACTGCAGCACCTGCTGCGCCAGTGGCCGGGTGTCGAGCAGCATCTGCGGATCGATGCCTGCGGTGGGGCTGAGCATCAGGTTGCGCACATCGTCGCCGGCGGCCTCGCGTGGCCCAAGGCTGGCAGCCAGCAGCAGCTCGATCAGCCCGCTATGGTCGCAGCCGATGCCGCGAATTTGCAGGTTGCCGCGGTTGGTGACTTCTATTTCCCCCCCCGCATAGCGCTCGGCCGCAGTGGCAACGGCCTCGGCCTGATCCGCCGTCAGCGCCCCGCCTGCCAGCTTGATCCGGCAGATGCCGCCGTCCAGCGCCTGGACGATGCGCCACAACCCCGGACAGGCCGAGGGACGCAGCGAAGCTTGGGGCTGGTGGGCCGATACAGGCTGGTTCAAAAGGTCACCCGGCAATCGTGAAAAGGCACTTCAGTGTAGAAGGCGCGGTATTATGCCTGCTTTGTCCGAAGGCATGAAAAGCCTGCCGGTCGGATTGCGTTGAATTGAGGAAATCCATGTCGCCCTGGCTGACAGTAGTAGGTATCGGTGAAGACGGTTTCAGTGGCCTGGGCAAGAATGCCCGGCGCGCGCTGCTGGACGCCTCACGGGTGTTTGGCGGCCAGCGCCAGCTGGATCTGCTGCCGCACTGCATCACTGGCGAACGCCTGCTCTGGCCCAGCCCTTTTTCCCTGGCGCCGGTCCTGGCCCTGCGTGGCGAACCGGTGTGCGTGCTGGCCAGCGGCGACCCGATGTTCTATGGCGTGGGCGCAAGCCTTGCGCGGCAGCTCGATGTCAGTGAAATGAACGTGCTGCCGATGCCCTCCTCCTGCGCCCTGGCCGCCGCCCGCCTGGGCTGGCCGTTGCAGGAGGTACTGAGCCTTTCGGTGGTGGCGCGGCCGATCGCGGCGCTCAACGCTCATCTGTACAGCGGCATGCGCCTGCTGGTGCTGAGCAACGATGGCAGCAGCCCGGCTGCCATCGCCGCATTGCTGCGTGAGCGCGGTTTCGGGCCGAGCCGGCTGCAGGTCTTCGAGCACCTTGGCGGCAACGCCGAACGCCGACTCGAGGGCACTGCCGAGCACTTTGCGCACACACAGGTTGCCGACTTGAACCTGATCGCCATCGAATGCCTGGCCGCACCCGATGCGCCGCGCCTGTCGCCCCTGGCAGGTCTGCCGGACAGCGCCTTCAAGCACGATGGCCAGCTGACCAAGCGCGATGTGCGTGCCATTACCCTGGCGCGCCTGGCGCCGCGACCGGGTGAACTGCTCTGGGATGTCGGCGCTGGCAGCGGCTCGATCGGCATCGAGTGGATGCGCGCCCACCCCAGTTGCCGGGCGCTGGCCATCGAGTCCGATGAGGGCCGCCAGCAGTTGATCGAACACAACCGCGATGCCCTCGGCGTGCCCGGCCTGCAATTGATCCGCGGCCGCGCACCGATGGCCCTGCAGGGCCTGGAGCGCCCTGATGCCATTTTCATCGGCGGCGGCGTGACCCGCGCAGGCGTGTTGCAGCATTGCTGGGAGCAACTGCGCCCGGGCGGGCGTCTGGTGGCCAATGCCGTGACCCTGCAAAGCGAGCTGGCCCTGGTCAACTGGCGCGAGCAGCATGGCGGCGAGCTGACCCGCATCCATATCGCCCAGGCGCAACCGCTGGGCGAGTTCGATACCTGGCGCCAGGCCCTGCCGATTACCCTGCTAGAAGCGGTCAAGCCTGTCGATGCGTGACGAGACCCGGGAACAACCCGCCCCGCTGCGCAGCGGCCTGACCACCGGCAGCTGCGCCACCGCCACCAGCCTCGCAGCGGCCCGCCTGCTGCTTGCCGGCGAGGGCAATGACGCCGTGCACATCACCCTGCCCAAGGGCAAGGTGGTGCAGATGCGCCTGGAGTTCTGCCGCCTGCTGGAGGATGGCGCCGAGGCCGGCACCCTCAAGGATGCCGGCGATGACCCGGACGTTACCCACGGCGCCCTGCTTTACAGCCGCGTGCGTTTACAGGCGGAGCCTGGCGTACGCTTTGTCGCTGGCAAGGGCGTCGGCACGGTGACCCGCCCCGGGCTGGTACTGGCGGTTGGCGAGCCGGCCATCAACCCGGTACCCCGGCGGATGATGACCGAACACCTGCAGCGCCTGGCCGCCGAACACGCTTATGCAGGCGGGTTCGAGGTCACGGTGAACGTCCAGGACGGTGAAAGCCTGGCGCTGAAAACCATGAACCCGCGCCTGGGCATTCTTGGCGGCCTGTCGATCCTCGGCACCAGCGGGATTGTCCGGCCGTTCTCCTGCTCGGCCTACATTGCCTCGATCCACCAGGGCATCGACGTGGCGAAAACCAACGGTTACCAACACATCGCCGCCTGTACCGGCAACGCCAGCGAAGACACCATGCGCCGAGTCTACAACCTGCCGGAAATCGCCCTGATCGAAATGGGCGACTTTGTCGGCGCGGTGCTCAAGCACCTGCGCAAAGTGCCTGTGGATAAACTCAGCCTGTGCGGTGGCTTTGGCAAGATCAGCAAGCTGGCCGCCGGGCACATGGACCTGCACAGCCGCCATTCGAGCATCGACCTGCCGCAACTGGCCGACTGGGCGGCAGCGATCGGTGCCGACGACGCCTTGCAAGACGCGATTCGCCAGGCCAACACCAGCCAGCAGGCGCTGGCCCTGGCCAGCGCCGCCGGCGTTGCCCTGGGCGACGCGGTCTGCGCCCACGCCCTGGCCTTTGCCCGCAGCGTAGTACCGGCGCAGGTGCAGGTGGAGGTGTTTGCCATCGATCGCCAGGGTGGCATCGTTGGCCATGCGGGGGGCTTTGCATGAAACGCATCCTGTTGCTCGGCGGCATCACCGAAGCCCTGGCCATTGCCCGCACCCTGGACCCGCAGCACGTCTACAGCCTGGCCGGAATTGGCCGGGTGCCCACTGACCTGAAGTGCCAGGTGCGGGTCGGAGGCTTTGGCGGTGCCGAGGGTTTGGCCGCTTACCTGCTTGCGCACAACATCGATCTGCTGATCGACGCCACCCACCCCTACGCCGCCCGGATCAGCGCCAACGCCGCTCGCGCCGCGCAGCTCACCGGCGTGCCGTGCTGGGCTTTGCGCCGCCCGGCATGGCAAGCCCAGGCCGGCGATGACTGGCGCGAGGTGGCCGACTGGGCCGAGTTGATCGATGCCCTGCGCCCGTTCCAGCGGCCGCTGTTCACCCTCGGCCGTGAGCCGCTGCAGCATCTGCAGGAAATTCCCGCCCATCAGTTCTGGACCTTGCGCGCCCTTGAAGCCTGCCCTGGCAATGAGCGCTGCGAAGTGATCGGCGCACGCGGGCCGTTTCACCTGGACGACGAACGCGCGCTGTTCGAGCGGCGGCAGATCGATGTGCTGATCAGCAAGAACAGTGGCAGCGGGGCGACCGAACCCAAACTTGAAATCGCCAGGCAACGGCGAGTGCCGGTGTTGATCCTCAAGCGACCGGAACTGCCGCCAGTCGACAGAGAATTCTTCAGCCCTTCAGAGCTATTGGCAGACCTGCCTTGATGGATTTGCTTGCACCACAACCTGTGGGAGCGGGACTTGCCAGCGATCGACTGCAGAGCGGTCGCAATCCAGACAACACAGCTTTATCGCCTAGCCTGGCCTCATCGCTGGCAAGCCAGCCCCCACAGAAGGCGAGCTATATTTTAGGAGGTTTCTTACTGGGTTGATTTGCCCCATCCCCACCCCACTGCCTTACACTACGCCCCTCCTCACCCCGGAAGACTTCACCCATATGGAAATGCAATGGTGGATCTGGCTGGTATTCGGTTTCGGCCTTGTAGTGCTTGAACTGGTCCTGCCAACCTTCTTCATCCTCTGGTTCGGCATCGGCGCCGTGCTGGTTTCGTTCATCGCTTTTCTGGCGCCGAGCCTGCAACTCGACATGCAAATGCTGCTGTGGGTGGTGTTCTCATCCATCACCACGCTGTTGTGGTTCAAGGTGTTTCGCAAGAAGCAGCCAGACACCCGCTGGACCGCCGACAGCGTGATCGGCGAGGTCGGCCTGCTCACCGCCACGGTCTCTGAATTCCAGAAAGGCCGCGTGCGCTTCCAGAAACCCATCCTGGGCAACGAGGAGTGGATCTGCGTTGCCGATGCCGAGATCCCCTCGGGCGAGCGCGTGCGCATCACCGCCATCGAAGGCAATACCGCCCGGGTTACCCGGGCCTGATCAGCAAAAAAGGAAGCTTTGACTCATGACCAGCCTTATCGTCGTCGGCACGATCGCCGCATTCGCCCTCCTCACCCTGTTCAAGGGCGTGCGCATCGTGCCCCAGGGCGAGGAGTGGATCGTCGAGCGCCTGGGCCGCTACCACAGCACCCTCAAGCCAGGCCTGAACCTGCTGATCCCGTACATGGACGTGGTCGCCTACCGCCTGCCGACCAAGGACATCATCCTCGATGTACAGCAGCAGGAAATCATTACCCGCGACAACGCGGTGATCGTCGCCAACGCCCTGTGCTTCGCCAAGGTCGTCGACCCGCAGAAGGCCGCCTACGGTGTCCAGGACTTCACCTTCGCAGTGACCAGCCTGACCATGACCTCGCTGCGCGCCATCGTTGGCGCCATGGACCTGGACGAAGCGCTGTCGAGCCGCGAACAGATCAAGGCGCGCCTGCGCGAAGCCATGTCCGAGCAGACCGAAGACTGGGGCGTGACCGTGCGCTCGGTAGAGATCCAGGACATCAAGCCGTCGCAGAACATGCAGGCGGCCATGGAGCGCCAGGCCGCCGCCGAGCGTGAACGTAAAGCCGACGTCACCCGGGCCGAAGGCGCCAAGCAGGCCGCCATCCTTGAAGCCGAAGCGCGCCAGCAGGCAGCCAAGCTCGACGCCGAAGCGCAGATCAACCTCGCCGAAGCCTCGGCGCGTTCGATCACCCTGGTCAAGGACGCGGTGGGTACCGAGATCACCCCGGCAATGTACCTGCTGGGCGAGCGTTACATCGGCGCCATGGAGAGCCTTGCCAGCAGCGACAACGCCAAGGTCGTGGTGCTGCCCGCCGACCTGCAGGAAACCGTGCGCGGGCTGATGGGCCGCAACAAGCAGGCCTGATGCTGGCCGGGTGTGCGGCACTTCACCGCACCCCCGGTAATTTTCCCTATACTGAGCGTTACAATAGCCACCTCTGATTCCTGACCGGATCTTTCCATGTCCCCATATCGGCCCGCCATTGCCTGGATCGCCTGCTTCGCAGTGCTGTTCAATCTGCTGGCCATGCCGTTGGCGTCCGCAGCCCCCAAGGGGCCGGCCGAACAACTGCTATGGGGCGCCTTCTGTTCGAGTGTCGGCGGCAAGGCCAAGGCGCAAATCATTGCCCTGGGCAAGATCGACCTCGGCCAGCAAGGCGATGATCACTCCAGCATGCAGCACTGCTGGTGCTGCTCTGGCGCAGCGCCCTTGCTGGCATTGCCTGGCCACCCACCACGCTTGCTGATGCCCAGCCAGGATTTCGCCCGTGCGCCTGCGCTGCTTGCCATCCACCAGCCGACACCCCGGCAACAGTGGCCGGCCCTCAACCCACGCGCCTCCCCTCTGGTCTGAGTTCACTGCGCTACCTGCTGCGAACCTGAATCGACTGGAGAATCACCATGTTCAAGAACGCCCTGCTGCTGGCCGCACTGATGCTGCCGGCGACCTTTGCCAATGCCCATGAATACACCGTAGGCGAGCTGCATATCGCTCACCCGTGGTCGCAGGAACTGCCGCCCAATGCGCCCAACGTGGCGGCCTATTTCGTCGTGCATAACAACGGCAAGACGGCCGACACCCTGCTCAGCGTCAACAGCCCGATCAGCGACGATGCCCAGTTGCACGAGCATGTGCACAAGGACGGCCTGATGAAAATGCAGCAGGTACAGAGCGTCGACGTCCCTGCCGGTGGCGACCTGAAGTTCGCCCCCGGTGCCTACCACGTGATGCTGATGCAACCCAAGGACCGCAGCCTGCTGGCTGATGGCAAGCGCTTCCCGCTGACCCTGCATTTCAAGAACGCCGGTGATATCACCGTCGAGGTCGCGGTACAGAAGCAGGCACCCGAGGAAGCCGCCCACAGCCATTGATCGCTGAAGGCTGCCCGGCGTGACGATCGCCCGCAGCAGGTTCAGCCACACCGCGCGTCCTGAGTCGAGGACGGTTCGCGGCAGCTGGCTGAGCCTGTTCGCCATGTTGATGATCTTTATCGGCCCACTGGTTTCCCAGTCGATGCCGATGGATCACCGTGCCATGCCAGCCGGCATGAGCATGGACAGCGCTGCCGATTATTGCCATGCCGACAGCCACCACGGTGGCAGCCCGGCGCTGAAGGTGATCTGGGAGAAGTGCGGCTATTGCAGCCTGTTCTTCCATTGCCCGGCGCTGCCCCAGGCCCTGAGCCTGCTCAACACCGAAGCCGTTCCCGCCAGCCACCGACTGCTCGTCCACCCGCGCCAGGGCCATGCCCGGCAGACGGTATTCCCCGGCGCCCGCAGCCGCGCGCCGCCTTCCCTCATCGTCGTCTGAGCCCACTACCTGCGCCCGAAGTCCGGCAACTGCCGTCGACTGCGCGCACCCTTATGACTGATCGATGTTGGAATCATTATGTCCGGCTGCACCGCTGTTTTTCGTCTGTCCCTGCAAGGGACCATCGCCGTGATCTGCGGCACCCTGCTCAGCCCCCTGGCCCTGGCCGCCAACCAGGCCCAGGACACGCATGTCCATGACCAAGCCGAACTGAGCCCGACGGTGATCACCGCCGTGGCTCCCAGCTCGCCACTGACCATCGTCACCAACCCCAAGGACCCACGCCAGCCGGTACCGGCCAGTGATGGCGCCGACTACCTGAAAACCATCCCGGGCTTTTCGGCCATTCGCGCTGGTGGCACCAATGGTGACCCGGTCCTGCGCGGCATGTTCGGCTCACGCCTGAACATCCTCACCAACGGCGGCGTGATGCTCGGCGCCTGCCCCAACCGCATGGATGCCCCGACTTCGTACATCTCGCCGGAAACCTACGACCGCCTGACCGTGATCAAGGGCCCGCAAAGCGTGATCTGGGGCCCGGGCGCCTCGGCCGGGACCATCCTCTTTGACCGCGAGCCGGAAAAATTCGGCGAGCTCGGCAGCCGCGTCAACGCCAGCCTGCTGGGTGGCTCCAACGGCCGCTTCGACAAGGTGCTGGATGCCGCCGCCGGCAATCGCTACGGCTATGCGCGTTTCGTCGGCAACCAGTCGCGCTCCGATGACTATGAAGACGGTAATGGCGACACCGTGCCGTCGCGCTGGGACAAATGGAACGGTGACGTCGCCCTGGGCTGGACGCCGGACGCCGACACCCTGGTGGAACTGACCGCCGGCAAGGGCGACGGTGAAGCCCGCTACGCCGGGCGCGGCATGGACGGCTCGCAGTTCAAGCGCGAAAGCCTTGGCCTGCGTTTCGAGAAGTCCAACATCGGCGAGGTCTGGGACAAGCTCGAAGCCCAGGTCTACTACAACTATGCCGACCACGTGATGGACAACTACAGCCTGCGCACGCCCTCGGGCATGGGCATGATGGGCATGCCGATGGTCAGCAACGTCGACCGACGGACCCTTGGCGGGCGAATCAAGGGCACTTGGCGCTGGGATGACCTGCAACTGATCAGCGGCATCGACGCGCAGACCAACGAACACCGCCAACGCGGCGGCATGGGCATCGATGCGCACAAGCACATGGCCTGGACCAAGGACGCCGACTTCCACAACTACGGGGTGTTCGGCGAACTGACCTGGTACGCCGCCGAACAGGACCGGCTGATCACCGGCGCGCGCCTGGACCGTGCCTCGGCCAAGGACTACCGAGCCACCAGCGCCACTCGCGACAATACCCGCGCCGATACCCTGCCCAGCGGTTTTATCCGCTACGAGCATGACCTGGTGGACGTTCCCGCCACCACCTACGTCGGCCTCGGCCACGCCCAGCGCTTTCCCGACTACTGGGAGCTGTTCTCGCCCAAGTCCGGTCCGGCCGGTTCAGTCAACGCCTTCGACAGTATCAAGCCGGAGAAAACCACCCAGCTCGACTTCGGCATCCAGTACCAGACCGAGACCATCGACGCCTGGGCCTCGGGCTATGTCGGGCAGATTCGCGATTACATCCTCTTCGACTACCGGCCGGGGATGATGGGCATGCCCAGCTCGCGCGCGCAGAACATCGACGCGCGGATCATGGGCGGCGAACTGGGCGCGGCGTACAAGTTGACCAGCAACTGGAAAGCCGACGCCACCCTCGCCTACGCGTGGGGCAAGAACAGCAGCGACGGCAAGGCACTGCCGCAGATGCCACCGCTGGAAAGCCGCCTGGGCCTGACCTACAGCCGTGATGTGTGGAGCGCCGGCGCCTTGTGGCGCCTGGTCGCGGCACAAAACCGCATCGCCGAGAATTCCGGCAACGTGGTGGGCAAGGACTATGAGAAGAGCGGCGGTTTCGGCGTGTTCTCGCTCAACGGCGCCTACAAGGTCAGCAACAACCTCAAACTCAGTGCCGGGGTCGACAACCTGTTCGACAAGGCGTACGCCGAACACTTGAACCTGGCGGGCAATGCCGGCTTCGGCTTCCCGGCCAGCGACCCGCAGCCGATCAATGAGCCGGGGCGTACGTTCTGGACCAAGGTCGACCTGAGTTTCTGACCCACCCCGGGCGCGATTACTGATCGCGCCTTCCCCAGGCAACACGGGAGCGGGCTTGCCCCGCGAGACCCTGCGACTGAAGAACCGCTATCGCGGGGCAAGGCGAATCGCCACGCCGCCGCTCCTACAGCAAATCCGTTAACATAGGCCCCCGCTTTTTCAGGCCCGCAGGACCTTGATGAGTACCCTGAGTATCAGCGACCTGTACTGGTCGCCCCTGGGCCACGGCCACTGCCACCACCAGTTCCAGCTGCGCGCCGTTGAGCTGCAGGTCGGCGTCGGCGAGTTCGTCGGCCTGATCGGCCCCAACGGCAGCGGCAAGACCAGCCTGCTGCGCTGCGCCTACCGCTTCAACAAGCCGGAACGCGGCCAGGTGCGCCTGGGCGCACATGACCTGTGGCAGCAGTCTTCGCGCTGGTGTGCCCAGCGCATTGCCGTGGTGCTGCAGGAGTTTCCCGATGCCTTCGGCCTGAATGTCGAGGAAGTCGTCGCCATGGGCCGCACGCCCCATAAAGGCCTGTTCGACGGCGACAGTCACGCGGATCGCCAGTTGGTGCAACAGGCCTTGCAGGCGGTCGGCCTGCAGGGTTTTGATGACCACACCTTCGCCAGCCTGTCCGGCGGCGAGAAGCAGCGAGTGATCCTCGCCCGCGCCCTGGTCCAGCAACCCCAGGTGTTGATCCTCGATGAGCCGACCAACCACCTCGACCCCCGTTATCAGCTGGAGCTGTTGCAGCAGGTGCGGCGCCTGGGCATTGGCACCCTGGCGAGCATCCATGACTTGAACCTGGCTGCGGCCTTCTGTGATCGCCTGTATGTGCTCGATCACGGGCGCATCGTCGCCAGCGGCACGCCTGACCAGGTGCTGACTGCCGAGTTGCTGCAGGAGGTGTTCGGCGTGCAAGCGCTGATCGACCGCCACCCTCTGGCTGACCACCCACGCCTTACCTGGATAACCCAGCGATGATTCGATCCACCCTGCTGCTCGGCCTGGCCTTGCTGCTGGCCAGCCCCGGCGTTTTCGCCGAGGCGACCCAATACCCGTTGACCGTGCAGAGCTGCAACCGCCAGGTGACCTTCACCCAAGCCCCGGAGCATGCCCTGAGCCATGACATCAACATGACCCAGATGATGCTCGCCCTCGGCCTGCGCTCGCGCATGGTCGGCTACAGCGGCGTCAGCGGCTGGAAGGCGGTGACCCCGCAGTTGCGCAAGCAACTCGACGGCCTGCCGGAACTGGCGGCCAAGTACCCGTCGGTGGAAACCCTGCTCAACGCCAATGTCGACTTCCTGTTCGCCGGCTGGGACTACGGCATGCGCGTCGGTGGCGACCTGACGCCACAGAGCCTGGCGCCGCTGGGCATCCCGGTCTATGAGTTGACCGAGTCCTGCGCCTTTGTCATGAAGCGCCCGGCCGCGAGCCTGGATGACACCTATACCGACCTGCGCAACCTCGGCAGGATCTTCGACGTGCAGGAACGCGCCGAGCGACTGATCGGTGAGATGCAACAGCGCGTCGCCGTGGTCCAGCAGCACTTGCCGGCACAGCGCCCACGGGTGTTTCTCTACGACAGCGGCGAAGACCGGGCCATGACCTCCGGGCGCCTGGGCATGCCCGAGGCGCTGATCGCCGCAGCGGGCGGGCGCAATGTGCTCGACGACATCGAGGCCAGCTGGACCCGGGTCAACTGGGAGAGCGTGGTCGAACGCAACCCCGAGGTGATCGTCATCGTCGACTATGGCGAAGTCAGCGCCGCGCAGAAGCAGGCGTTTCTCCAACAGCACCCAGCCCTGCAATCGGTCGATGCGATCCGCAACAAGCGCTTCGTGGTCATTCCTTACGTGGCGGCCACGCCAAGCCTTGAGAACGTCGAAGCCATCGAGACCATCGCCAAGAGCCTGCACGGCGCATGAGGTCCGCAAGCGCCCGTCATCGCCTGTTGCTGCTCGGGCTGTTCGCCCTGCTGCTGGTCTCCTGCGTGGTCTCCCTGGGCTTCGGCTCGGCACCGGTGCCGGTCGAGGTGGTCTGGCGGGTCCTGCTGTTCAAGCTGTTCGGCGTTACCGGCGAAGCGCCTGCATGGAGCACCGGCCAGGAGCATATCGTCTGGTTGATTCGCGTGCCGCGCATGCTCCTGGCGGCGCTGGTCGGCGGCGGCCTGGCGATGATTGGCGCCGTACTGCAGGCCGTGACCCGCAACCCGCTGGCCGACCCGCACCTGCTCGGCGTCACCTCCGGGGCAACACTCGGTGCAGTACTGGTGGTGCTGCATATCGGTGAACTGCTGGGTGTGTTGACCTTGCCCCTGGCGGCCTTCATCGGTGCCCTGTGCAGCATGCTGCTGGTGCTGGCCATCGCCAGCCGCCACGGCCGCCTGGACAGCGACCGTCTGCTGCTCTGCGGCGTGGCGGTGGCCTTTGTGATGATGGCAGCGGCTAACCTGCTGCTGTTTCTCGGTGATCACCGGGCAAGCTCGGCGGTGATGTTCTGGATGCTCGGCGGCCTGGGCCTGGCGCGCTGGGAGCTGCTGCCGATTCCGGCCATCAGCGTGTTGCTGGGGCTGGCCTTGCTGCTGGGCATGGCCCGCTCGCTGAACGCGCTGATGGCCGGTGAGCAGACCGCCGTGACCCTTGGCCTGAATGCGCGCAAGGTCCGTCTGCTGGCGTTTCTGATCTGTTCGCTGTTGACCGGCGTGCTGGTGGCGATCAGTGGCTCGATCGGCTTTGTCGGCTTGATGGTGCCGCACATCGCCCGGCGCCTGGTCGGTGCCGAGCACAGCCGCCTGCTGCCGGTGTGCCTGCTGCTGGGCAGCCTGTTCCTGATCTGGGTCGACGTCGCCGCGCGCACGTTGATCTCGCCCGAGGACCTGCCCATCGGCATCGCCACCGCCGCCATTGGTGGCTTGTTCTTTATCGGCCTGATGCGCCGACGTTGATCGCGGTCAACACCGCCGGCGCCTTGAGACGTATTGTCGCGCTAGCGCCAGGAAGGCGCGTGTTAGCCTAGCGGCGCACAAAAAGACTGACCTCAACGGAATGCCTGCCGATGACTGTGAACCTGCCCCCGCAACACCCCGTTCCCGATGACCATGACCACCTGCAACGCAGCCTGTCCAACCGCCATATCCAACTGATCGCCATCGGTGGCGCCATCGGCACCGGCCTGTTCATGGGCTCGGGCAAGACCATCAGCCTGGCCGGTCCGTCGATCATCTTCGTCTACATGATCATCGGGTTCATGCTGTTCTTCGTCATGCGTGCCATGGGCGAACTGCTGCTGTCGAACCTCAACTACAAGTCGTTCATCGATTTCTCCGCCGACCTGCTCGGGCCCTGGGCCGGCTACTTTACCGGCTGGACCTACTGGTTCTGCTGGATCATCACCGGCATCGCCGATGTCATCGCGATCTCGGCCTATTCGCAGTTCTGGTTCCCTGACTTGCCGCAATGGGCGCCGGCGATTGCCTGTGTCGGCCTGCTGCTGTCACTGAACCTGATCACGGTGAAGATGTTCGGCGAAATCGAGTTCTGGTTCGCCATGATCAAGATCGTCGCTATCGTCGCCCTGGTCGGCACCGGTCTGTACATGGTCATGGCCGGCTTCCAGTCGCCCGCCGGGCGCACCGCCGACATTGCCAACCTGTGGAATGACCAGGGCATGTTCCCCCATGGCCTGATGGGCTTTTTTGCCGGTTTCCAGATTGCCGTGTTCGCCTTCGTCGGCATCGAACTGGTGGGCACCACCGCCGCCGAAGCGAAGAACCCGGAGCGCAACCTGCCGCGGGCAATCAACTCGATCCCGGTGCGCATCATCGTCTTCTACGTGCTGGCGCTGATCACCATCATGGCGGTCACGCCATGGCGCGACGTGGTGCCCGGCAAGAGCCCGTTCGTGGAACTGTTCGTGCTCGCCGGCCTGCCGGCGGCGGCCAGCATCATCAACTTCGTGGTGCTGACCTCGGCGGCCTCGTCGGCCAACAGCGGCGTGTTCTCCACCAGCCGCATGCTCTTCGGCCTGGCCCAGCAGGGTGATGCACCCCGCAGCTTCGAACACCTTTCCAGCCGCAAGGTGCCGGCCAACGGCCTGTACTTCTCCTGCACCTGCCTGCTGCTGGGCGCCGCACTGATGTATGTGGTCCCCGACCTGATCGAAGCCTTCACCCTGGTGACCACGGTATCGGCGATCCTGTTCATGTTCGTCTGGACCCTGATCCTGCTGTCTTACCTGAGCTACCGCAAGCAGCGCGCGGCGCTGCACCAGGCCTCGAAGTACAAGATGCCTGGCGGGCGCTTGATGTGCTGGGTGTGCCTGGCGTTCTTCGCCTTCATCCTGGTGCTGCTGGGCCTAGAGCACGATACCCGCCAGGCACTGATCGTCACGCCGCTGTGGTTCGTGTTGCTGACCGTGACCTACCAGTTCGTGCGGCGTAACCGCGCGCTGCTGATGGCCAACGCCGACAGCTGATCAGCCGAACTACAGGCCGCCCTGCTCGTACGCCGCCGCCACACTGTCCCACAGCTGTTCCAGTACGGCGGCGGCCTCGGCGCGCTGTGCCTCGCTCGGGCCGTCGATGAACTCACTGCGGCCCTGGCCAAGGCTCAGGCAGGCATCGATGCCATTGCCCCAGATGTACGAATAGATCAGCAGAAAACTGTCCGAATCGACGTCGGCGTAGTGCGCGACCTGCCGCAGGGGCGCCAGCAGTTGCAGCATCTCGCCATAATTGTCAGTGAACTCCAGCACGGCGAACGTCCACACCCCGGCCTGCTCATCGTAATGACTGCGGCTACCCGGGGAGAACTCAACCCAACCTGCGATCAGGTCGCCCAGGCTGCAGGTAGTGGATCGGTCCAGGTCATGGGCGGACAGCTCACCCGCCCCGTAGGCGTCCTTGCTGTCATACCAGCGTTGCCAATCATCGAACTGCCGCGGGTTGGCCACCGGCGCGCTCATAACCGCCTGATAGGCAGCGGGACTCAGGTTGCAGCGAATGTACAGCGACGAAGCTTCCATCGGGTCTGTCCTTGTTCCGTGGGTGAGGGTTGATTAAAACGAGCGCAGGGCAGCTCAGCGTTGTGCCGCCTTGAACAGTTCGGCCAGTACTGCATCGGCCTCCTGACGTTGGGCCGGCGTCGGCGCCTTGGCAAACTGGCTGCGACCGTTGAGGGTCAGGTAGGCGTCGTCGCCGTTGCCCCAGATGTACGAGTAGACCAGCATGAAACTGTCGGAGTCGGCCGCGCAATAGGGTGCGACGCTGCGTAGCGGCGCCAGCAGGGAGATCATCTCGCCGTAGTTATCACTGAACTGCAACAGGGCGAAACGCCAGGCGCCCGCCTTCTCGTCGTACTCCGAGTACGTGCCCCAACCACTGACGCCGACCAGCTCTCTCAGGTTTCGCGCCACCAGCGGCCGCAGGTCTTCACTCCTGACCTTGCCCGGGCCATACATCCCATGGCTGTCGAACCATTGCTGCCAATCATCGAAGGCTGGCGCCCCGCCTGGCGGGGCGGCCTTGACCTCGGCGTACTGGGCAGCGGTCATGTTGCAGCGAAAATACAGCGAGGACGGCTCGCTGGCCTGCACCTGCCCCACTGCGGCCCACAAGCCGGCCACCAGCATCCCTGCACGCACGTGTCTGTTCACTGTCATCGTCCCTGAACGGTGTTGAAGGCGGCGATGATACCCGCGCGAACCAAAGCTGTGCAGACAAGTTTGCAGCGCACAGGTCCCGGCGCCATCACGGTGCAGGCACGCTTCATTGCCATCGCAAATCCCCATGAAACCCCTGTCCCAGACAACCTCGCGCTACCCGGCACAGCCCTTGCTAACGCTCTTGGGCGAAGTCGCCATCTGCCCAACAGAACATCCGATTCCATGGAGAGAGCACTATGAAGCGTCGCAGTCTGATCAAGGCCTTTACCCTCAGCGCGTCCATCGCGGCCATGGGCCTGAGCTGGAGCATCCAGGCCGCCGAGACCATCAAGGTCGGCATCCTGCACTCGCTGTCGGGGACCATGGCGATTTCCGAAACCTCGCTCAAGGACATGGCCCTGATGACCATCGAGCAAATCAACGCCAAGGGTGGGGTCAACGGCAAGCTGCTGGAGCCGGTGGTGGTCGACCCGGCCTCGAACTGGCCGCTGTTCGCCGAAAAGGGCCGCCAGCTGCTGACCCAGGACAAGGTCGCGGTGGTGTTCGGCTGCTGGACCTCGGTGTCGCGCAAGTCGGTACTGCCGGTGTTCGAAGAGCTCAATGGCCTGCTGTTCTACCCGGTGCAGTATGAGGGCGAAGAGATGTCGCCGAACGTCTTCTACACCGGTGCCGCACCCAACCAGCAGGCGATCCCGGCGGTGGAATACCTGATGAGCGAAGACGGCGGCAGCGCCAAGCGCTACTTCCTGCTGGGTACCGACTACGTCTACCCGCGCACCACCAACAAGATCCTGCGCGCCTTCCTGCACAGCAAGGGCGTGGCCGACAAGGACATCGAAGAGGTCTACACGCCGTTCGGCCACAGCGATTACCAGACCATCGTCGCCAACATCAAGAAGTTCTCCGCCGGCGGCAAGACCGCGGTCATCTCCACGGTCAACGGCGACTCCAACGTGCCGTTCTACAAGGAACTGGCCAACCAGGGCCTGAAAGCCACCGACGTGCCGGTGGTGGCCTTCTCGGTGGGCGAGGAAGAACTGCGCGGCATCGACACCAAGCCGTTGGTCGGGCACCTGGCGGCGTGGAACTACTTCGAGTCGGTGGATAACCCGGTCAACAGCCAGTTCGTCGCCGATTGGAAAGCCTACGCCAAGGCCAAGAACCTGCCAGGCGCCGACAAGGCGGTGACCAACGACCCGATGGAGGCCACCTACGTCGGCATTCATATGTGGGCCCAGGCGGTCGAGAAAGCCAAGTCCACCGATGTCGACAAGGTCCGCGAAGCCCTGGCCGGGCAGACCTTCAAGGCGCCGTCGGGCTACACCCTGACCATGGACAAGAGCAATCACCACCTGCACAAGCCGGTGATGATCGGCGAGATCCAGGATGACGGTCAGTTCAACGTGGTCTGGGAAACCGGGCAGCCGCTGCGTGCGCAGCCATGGAGCCCGTTCATTCCGGGCAACGACAAGCGGCCGGATTATGCGGTGAAGGGCAACTGAGCCACCGGGGCCGCTTGGCGGCCCATCGCTGGCAAGCCAGCGCCCACAAGGACCGCGCCTCCCCACAGGCACTGCATGTACCTGTGGGAGCTGGCTTGCCAGCGATGAGGCCCTGAGAAACTCCACAACCGCGACGGATCCCGCTATGCCCAAGGCCCTCCAGCGCCTCCTCCTCGGTCTGCTCCTGCTGCTGCCGCTAGCCGCCCCGGCAGCCGACGCAGACTACTTCATCGCCGCCAAGGCCAATGAGCAGGCGCGCCTGCTCCAGGACTGGGCGGCGCAACCGGACCCGGCCCGCGTTGAACTGCTGAGCGCTCTGCAACAAGGCCGCATCGCCGCCGGCGACACCCGCAAACTGCGCCTGAACAACCGCTTGCGCGGGCTTGTGGATAACGCCCTGGCCAGCCATCAGTTGCTCAGCGCAGATAGCACAGTGCGCCTGGCGGCTGCCCAGCAATTGCAGAAAAGCGCCCAGCCGGCCCAGGTCGCCTTCCTCGACCGGCGCTTCGCCAGCGAAGCCGATGCCGCCGTCCATGCGGCATTGGCCCTGGCCCTGGCCAACCTGCAACTGGTCGACAGCGACCCGGCCGTGCGCCTGGCGGCGGTGCGCCTGCTCGGCGAAACCGGCGACCCGATGGCCCGCACCCGATTGGAGGCGCTGCTCGAACCCGGTGTCGAGAGCAACGCCGGCGTGCGTACCGCCGCCGAAACCAGCCTGGCCCAGGTCAAGCGCAAGCTGCTGTTTGGCGAGCTGCTCGGCCAGGCCTTCAGCGGCCTGTCGCTGGGTTCGATCCTGTTGCTCGCGGCCCTGGGCCTGGCCATCACCTTCGGCCTGCTCGGGGTGATCAACATGGCCCACGGCGAGATGCTCATGCTCGGCGCCTACGCCACCTATGTCGTGCAGATCCTGGTGCAACGCTACGTGCCCGAGGCCATCGAGTTCTACCCGCTGATCGCCCTGCCGGTGGCCTTCGCCGTCAGTGCCGGGGTCGGCATGCTCCTGGAGCGCACGGTGATCCGCCACCTGTATGGCCGCCCGCTGGAAACCCTGCTGGCCACCTGGGGCATCAGCCTGATCCTGATCCAGGCCATCCGCCTGCTGTTCGGCGCACAGAACGTCGAAGTGGCCAACCCGGCCTGGCTCTCCGGTGGCCTCCAGGTGCTGCCCAACCTGGTGCTGCCCTACAGCCGCCTGGTGATCATCGCCTTCGCGCTGTTCGTGGTGCTGCTGACCTGGTTGCTGCTCAACCGCACGCGCCTGGGCCTGAACGTGCGTGCCGTCACCCAGAACCGCAACATGGCCGCCTGCTGCGGCGTACCGACCGGGCGTGTGGACATGCTTGCCTTTGGCCTCGGCTCCGGTATCGCCGGGCTCGGTGGCGTGGCCCTGAGCCAGATCGGCAACGTCGGCCCGGACCTGGGCCAGAGCTACATCATCGACTCGTTCCTGGTGGTGGTGCTGGGCGGCGTCGGGCAACTGGCCGGTAGCCTCTGGGCGGCCTTTGGCCTGGGCATCGCCAACAAACTGCTGGAGCCGCAGATCGGTGCAGTGCTCGGCAAGATCCTCATCCTTGCGCTGATCATTCTGTTCATCCAGAAACGCCCGCAAGGCCTCTTCGCGCTCAAGGGACGGGTAATCGACTGATGAACCAGCCTCTGCTTGTTACCGCCAGCCAGAAGGCCGGCCCGCGCTGGACCCTGGCCATCGGCACCACGGTACTACTGGTGCTGCTGGCCCTGCCAGTGCTGTCGTTGCTGCCCGCCGGGCACAGCCTGCAGGTCTCGGCCTATACCCTGACCCTGGTCGGCAAGATCCTCTGCTACGCCATCGTCGCCCTGGCCCTGGACCTGGTCTGGGGCTATGCCGGGTTGCTGTCGCTGGGCCATGGCCTGTTCTTCGCCCTCGGCGGCTATGCCATGGGCATGTACCTGATGCGCGAAGCGTCTGGTGATGGCCTGCCAGCGTTCATGACCTTCCTGTCGTGGAGCGAACTGCCCTGGTACTGGGCCGGCACCCAGCACTTTGCCTGGGCCCTGTGCCTGGTGGTGCTGGCGCCGGGTTTGCTGGCGCTGGTGTTCGGCTACTTCGCCTTCCGTTCACGGATCAAGGGCGTGTACTTCTCGATCATGACCCAGGCCCTGACCTTCGCCGGCATGCTGCTGTTCTTTCGCAACGAGACCGGCTTTGGCGGCAACAACGGCTTCACCCATTTTCGCAGCATCCTCGGCTTTGAAATCACCGCGCAAAGCACCCGCGCGGTGCTGTTCCTGCTCACCGTCGCCTTGCTGGTGGCCAGCCTGTACCTGGGCTGGCGCCTGGCCCGGAGCAAGTTCGGCCGGGTCCTGACCGCCCTGCGCGATGCCGAGAACCGCCTGATGTTCTGCGGCTACGACCCGCGCGGTTTCAAGTTGTTCGTCTGGGTGCTGAGCGCGGTGCTGTGCGGTCTGGCCGGGGCCTTGTACGTGCCGCAGGTGGGCATCATCAACCCTAGCGAGATGTCGCCGACCAACTCCATCGAAGCTGCCGTGTGGGTCGCCCTCGGCGGACGCGGCACACTGATCGGGCCGCTGCTGGGGGCCGGCCTGGTCAACGGCATGAAGAGCTGGTTCACCGTGGCCTTTCCCGAGTACTGGCTGTTCTGCCTCGGAGCGCTGTTCATCCTGGTGACCCTGTACCTGCCACGGGGCGTGGTCGGTCTGCTGAACAAAAGGGGCGAACAATGAGAGCCATCCCACTACCGCCGGTGCACCCGGAATTCATGCTCGAACCGATCCTCGACGCTGGCAGCGGCCGCGATGCCATCGGCCTCGGCCAGCGCCGCGGCGAAGGCCTGGAGGTGCGCCACGGCACGCTGCTGACCCTGGAAGACATCAACGTCAGCTTCGACGGTTTCAAGGCGCTGAACAACCTCAACCTGTACATCGGCGTCGGTGAGCTGCGCTGCATCATCGGCCCCAACGGTGCCGGCAAGACCACCCTGATGGATGTGATCACCGGCAAGACCCGCCCTACCAGCGGCAAGGCCTGGTTCGGCGACACCCTGGACCTGACGCGCATGAGCGAGGTACAGATCGCCCAGGCCGGAATCGGCCGCAAGTTCCAGAAGCCGACGGTGTTCGAGGCCCTGAGCGTGTTCGAGAACCTGGAGCTGGCGCAGAAGGCCGACAAGTCGGTGCTGGCCAGCCTGCTGGCGCGCCTGAGCGGCGAGCAGCGCGAGCGCATCGACGAGATCCTGCAGACCATTGGCCTGAGCGCTTCGGCCCAGCGCCCGGCCGGTTTGCTCTCCCACGGCCAGAAGCAGTTCCTGGAGATCGGCATGCTGCTGATGCAGGACCCGCAGTTACTGCTGCTGGATGAGCCGGTGGCGGGCATGACCGATGCCGAAACCGAATTCACCGCCGAACTGTTCAAAAGCCTGGCCGGCAAGCATTCGCTGATGGTGGTCGAGCATGACATGGGCTTTGTCGGCAGCATCGCCGACCACGTCACCGTGCTGCACCAGGGCAGTGTGCTGGCCGAAGGGTCGCTGGAACAGGTGCAGGCGGATGACCGGGTGATCGAGGTCTACCTCGGGCGATGAGGCCAACAAAGGACGACAACATGCTGAAAATCGAC
>NZ_JH650759.1:153304-188592 GCF_000259195.1 Pseudomonas donghuensis | reverse complement strand
AATCCTCCGGCGCCAGCCACATCCTGCGCGGCTTGTCGTTCGAGGCCAAGGTCGGTGAAGTCACCTGCCTGTTAGGCCGCAATGGCGTCGGCAAGACCACCCTGCTGCGCTGCCTGATGGGCCTGCTGCCCACCCGCGAAGGCAGCGTGCACTGGGAAGGCCAGGCGATCACCACACTCAAGCCGCACCAGCGGGTGCACGCCGGCATTGCCTACGTGCCCCAGGGCCGCGAGATTTTCCCGCGCCTGAGCGTCGAGGAGAACCTGCTGATGGGCCTGTCGCGCTTTGGCGCCAGCCAGGCCCACAGCGTGCCGGCGTTCATCTACGAGCTGTTCCCGGTGCTGCTGCAGATGAAACAGCGCCGTGGCGGCGACCTCTCCGGTGGCCAGCAACAACAACTGGCCATCGGCCGCGCCCTGGCCAGCCAGCCGCGCCTGCTGATCCTCGACGAGCCCACCGAAGGCATTCAGCCTTCAGTCATCAAGGAGATCGGCGCGGTCATCAGCACGCTTGCCGCCCGTGGCGACATGGCGATCCTGCTGGTCGAGCAGTTCTACGACTTTGCCGCGGAGCTTGCCGACCAGTACCTGGTGATGTCACGCGGTGAAATCATCCAGGCCGGGCGTGGCGAAAATATGGAAGCCGAGGGTGTGCGCGGCCTGGTAACCATTTAACCTGAGCCGATCACCGTGCCCCTGTTCGAGAACCTGCCATGACTTACCTGTTGCGCGATGCAGTGCCTGCCGACCTGACGGGCATTCGCGATATCTATAACGACGCCGTGCTCAACACCACGGCGATCTGGAACGAGCAAGCGGTCGATCTGGACAACCGCCAAGCCTGGTTCGATGCTCGCCAGGCCCAGGGTTATCCGATCCTGGTGGCGGTGAACGCTGCCAACGAGGTACTCGGCTATGCTTCATTTGGCGACTGGCGGCCGTTCGAAGGTTTTCGCCATACCGTCGAGCACTCGGTGTACATCCGCAGTGACCAGCGCGGCAACGGCCTGGGGCCCAAGCTGATGCAGGCGCTGATCGAACGGGCCCGCGCCTGCAACAAACACGTAATGGTCGCCGCCATCGAAAGCGGCAACGCCGCCTCGATTCGCCTGCATCAGCGCCTGGGCTTCACCCTCAACGGGCAGATGCCCCAGGTCGGGGTGAAGTTTGGTCGCTGGCTGGACCTGACCTTCATGCAATTGATCCTCAGCCCCGATGCCCCGCCCCCGACAATGGAGTGACGCCTGTGAATGCTGCGCAGCTCAATCGTGTGACCCATGAAAGCTTTGCCTACTACCGCGACGGCCTGGTGGCGTTGCTGCTCGATGCCGTGCAACACGGCGCCTCGGTGGGGTTTCTGGCCGATATCGATGCGCAGCAGGCCGAGGGCTATTTCGAGGAGGTGCGCCAGCGCCTGGTCAGCGGTGAGCTGTTGCTGTGGGTGGTGGGCAAGGACAAGGAAGTGCTGGGCAGTGTCCAGCTGGGCTTGTGCCTTAAGCCCAATGGTTTGAACCGGGCTGAAGTGCAAAAGCTGCTGGTGCACAGCGCGGCACGGCACCGGGGCCTTGGCCAGCAACTGATGCAGGCACTGGAAACGACGGCGCGGCAGAAGCAGCGCGGCATGCTGTACCTGGATACCGAAGCAGGCTCGGGGGCCGAAGCTTTTTATCGGTCGCAGGGGTACAGCAAGGCCGGGGAGATTCCTGATTATGCCTGTGGGCCGGACGGGATCTATCGGGCAACGGCGCTGTACTACAAATTGCTCTAGGTCTTCAGGGCCAATCGCCGGCAAGGCCGGCTCCCACAGGGTACTGCATGCACAGGGCCAGTGTGGGAGCCGGCCTTGCCGGCGATCGGTCGCGCAGCGCAGGCAATGAACTCAGCCCTGCACAAACCGCCCCAAACGTTGCCTGAGCATGCTGTTCTCGCTGCGCAGTTGCTGCACTTCCTCCAGCAGCTCCAGGGCCAGCGCGACCCCTTCCCACTCCAGTTGCAGATCGTGGTGCAGCTTGGCCGCGCGCTTGGCCAGCACCGGCGCCTGATCGTCAAACAGCCAGTCTTCCGGCGTTCGCCCGGAAGGCTCGACAATGCCGTGTTCGACGATTTCGATCACGTAGGCCGCCGGCAGATCGGCTTCCTGACAGAGGGTCTGCATGTCCAGTTGAACGACCAGGGTACTGCTCATGATCAGCTACTCCATTGTGTCCTCGGGTTGAATGCGGCCTTTTCCGACAACTTGGTCCACAGCTCGCGGGCGGCGGCATCGGACTGGCTCGGCATCACCACTTTCAATTGCGCGAACAGGTCGCCGCGCTGGCCGTGCTTGTTGCCCAGGCCCATGCCCTTGATCCGCAGGCGCTGACCGTTCTGGCTGTCCGGACGGATGGTCAAGTTGACCTTGCCGGTCAGGGTCGGCATCGCCACCTTGGTGCCCAGCGCGGCCTCCCACGGTGCCAGCGGCACGGTGATGATCAGGTCATGACCTTCGACATCGAACAGCGGATGCGGTGCCATGCGAATGGTCAGGAACAAGTCGCCATTGGCCCCGCCACCGACGCCCGGTGCGCCCTGGCCCTTGAGGCGGATCTTCTCGCCGTCGCTGACGCCGGCCGGGATCTTCACGTTCAGGGTCTTGGTGGTAAAGCCGGTGCGCTGACCACTGGCGTTGTGCTGCGGCACCTGGAAGCTGATCTGCTTGGACTCGCTGGACAGGGTCTCTTCAAGGAAAATCGCCAGTTCCATTTCCACGTCTTGCCCCCGCCGTCCGGCACTGCGTTGCTGGCCGCGGCCAAATGGATTGCCATTGCCACCGCGCGAACCGAAGATCGAGCTGAAGAAATCGGAAAAATCGCCACCGTCACCAAAGCCGCCAGCACCTGCCGAACCGCGGCTTTGCCAGCCTGGCGGGCCCTGGAATGGCCGACCGTGCTGGCCGTATTTGCGCAGTTCGTCGTACTCGGCGCGTTTTTCCGGGCTGCTCAGGGCTTCATAGGCCTCGTTGGCCTCCTTGAATTTCTCCTCGGCGTCACGCTCTTTGCTGACGTCGGGGTGATACTTGCGCGCGAGCTTGCGGTAGGCGGTCTTGATCGCCTTGTCATCCGCCGTCGGCTCTACGCCAAGAATCTTGTAATAGTCTTTGAAGTCCATCTAAGGAATCACCATGGGTTAATCGAATGCTTGTGTAGATTGGGGTCAAGCATAGCCTTTCAAGGTGCCCATGGGTTTGCTGCAAAGCAGATAATCGGTCTTGATTCTGCTGACGGCTGGCATAAACTGCGCGGCCGTTTTTCCCCCGGAAGTACAACCCATGAGTGACGCATCCCCGGCCCGTGCCTGCGGCATCGACTTTGGCACCTCCAACTCCACCGTCGGCTGGCACCGCCCGGGCGTGGAGTCGTTGATCGCCCTGGAAGACGGCAAGATCACCCTGCCGTCGGTGGTGTTCTTCAACATCGAGGAGCGCCGCCCGGTGTACGGCCGCCTGGCCCTGCACGAATACCTCGAAGGCTATGAAGGCCGCCTGATGCGCTCGCTCAAGAGCCTGCTGGGTTCCAAGCTGATCAAGCACGACACCAGCGTGCTGGGTACCGCGCTGCCGTTCAAGGACCTGCTGGGCATGTTCATCGGCGAACTGAAAAAGCGCGCCGAAGCCAATGCCGGCCGGGCCTTCGACGAGGTCGTACTGGGCCGCCCGGTGCATTTCGTCGATGACGACCAGGCCGCCGACCAGGAAGCCGAAGACACCCTGGCGCAAGTCGCGAAGAAGATCGGTTTCAAGCACGTGTCGTTTCAGTACGAACCCATTGCCGCGGCCTTTGACTATGAGTCGAACATCCAGGGCGAAGAGCTGGTGCTGATCGTCGACATCGGCGGGGGTACTTCGGACTTCTCCCTGGTGCGCCTGGCCCCCGAGCGGCACATGCTCGATGACCGCCAGCAAGACATCCTCGCCACCGGTGGCGTGCACATCGGCGGTACCGACTTCGACAAGCAGCTGAGCCTGCAGGGCGTGATGCCGCTGTTCGGCTACGGCAGCCGGATGAAAAGCGGTGCCTTCATGCCCACCAGCCACCACATGAACCTGGCCACCTGGCACACCATCAACTCGGTGTACTCGCAAAAATCCCAGCTGGCCCTGGGCAGCATGCGCTACGACATCGAAGACACCGACGGCATCGACCGCCTGTTCAAGCTGATCGAACAGCGCGCCGGGCACTGGCTGGCGATGGAAGTGGAAGAAACCAAGATCGAGCTGACCCACAACGAGCGCCGCCTGGTCGACCTCAAGCGGGTCGAGCCAGGCCTCAGCGTCGAGCTGAGCCGAGCGCTGTTCGAGGAGTCGATCGACAACCTGCTCGAGCGCGTGCGCGGCAGTGTCAGCGAGTTGCTGGCCAAGGCCGGCGTCGGCGTCGCGCAGGTCGACACGGTGTTCTTCACCGGCGGTTCCAGCGGCATCCCGGCCTTGCGCCAGAGCGTGGCGGCGATGCTGCCCAATGCCCGCCATGTCGAAGGCAATATCTTCGGCAGCATTGGCAGCGGCTTGGCGATCGAGGCGCGCAAGCGTTACGGTTGAGATAGCCGGGGCCGCGTTGCGGCCCTTTCGCCGGCAACGCCGGCGCTAGCCTTCAGTTCACACCAGCTCTTGCTGGCGCAACTCACTCTTCAGGTAGGCGTAGTAAATCGGCCCCGCCACCACCCCCGGCAAGCCGAACGCCGCCTCGCATACCAGCATCGCCAGCAGCAATTCCCACGACTTGGCACTGATCTGCCCGCCGACGATCCGCGCGTTGAGGAAGTACTCGACCTTGTGGATAACGATCAGGTAACCGAGCGCCGCCATCGCCACCCAGATCGACAACGACAGGCCGACGATGGTGATCAGGGTGTTGGACATCAGGTTGCCGATCACCGGCAGCAAGCCGAGCAGGAAGGTCAGCACGATCAGGGTCTTGGTCAGCGGCAGGTGCACGCCGAACAGCGGCAGTACCACGGCAAGGAAGATGCCGGTGAAGAAGGTGTTGAGCAGGGAAATCTTGATCTGCGCGAAGACAATGTTGCGAAACGCCTGCACCAACAGCGCCAGACGGTTGAACAACGCCGCCGCCAGAGGCTTGCGCTTGGAGATGTCGGGGATGCGCTGCAGGGCGACAATGGCGCCGAGGATCATGCCGATCAGCAGGGTGACGAACATGTGCGCCGCGCCCTTGCCCACCAGTTGCAGCTCACCCAGGTGGGTCTTGAGCCATTCGCCGATGGCCACTTTGAACTCCGAGGCGCTGGCCGGCAGGTAGGCATCGATGAACGGCGGCAACTGCCCGCGGGCCTGGTCGACCAGCAGCATGAACTTGTCCAGGGATGCCCCGGGGTTTTCCGCTTCATGCAGCAAGAAACTGATGGCGCCGGCGAACAGCAGGGTCAGGGTGCTGACCACCAGGGTGCCGAGCAACGCCACCGCCAGCCAACGCGCCCGTTGCCCGGCAATCAGGTGCTGCAGTTTGGGGGTGAGCATGTTGACCAGTTCGAACACCAGCAGACCGGCCAGCAGGCTCGGCAACAACTTGAGCGGCAACACCAGCAACAGGCCGGAGAAGACGATGATCCAACTGGCCAGGGTGATCTGGCGCGGAGTAAAGGTCATACAACCTCGAAAGGCGACGGCATGGAAAACCGGCAGTCTGCCAGCCTTCGCCCGGCAGGCATAGTGGCATGCAGCGGCACTGCGGCTGGCAATGCCGTTGTGATGTTTCTATGATTGCCGCCCCCCGATGGAATGGTAGCGTCTCGCAGCGCATTCGCAGGTAAGCGAAACAGGAGTCCCTCTGTGCCTTCCCACCTTCAAGGCAAAGAGTTCCAGACCATGCGCAAACTGCTTGTCCTGCTTCCGCTGATGCTGCTTGGCGGCTGTTCGGAAGATTTCGCCACCCTGCATTTCGCGCAGCCGGTAAGCGCCTACTATGGCGACCTCAGGCCGCAATACGGCGATGACCTGTACCAGGCCATCCTGGCACTGAAAATCGATCCAAAAGACATCGAGGTCGAGCTTGACGATGACCACCGGCAGAACTTGCTGATCAACGTCTCACGCTCGCTCGATGCCGGTAAGCGCCAAGCCCTGCGCGAGTTGTTCGATGAAATTCCCCGGGCTCGCGCCGCCGCTTCCTGGGAAGTCGATGTCACCCTTGAACCGCACGCGCCGGGCGCCAGGTTCGACGGTTTTAGCGAGGCGGTCAAAAGCATCCAGGGGCCAGTCACCCTGCAGCTCAAGCTTGGCAATCGTATCGAAGCGCTTTCCAGTGCCACGCTGCGCGAGCGCACGCTTGCCGCCGAGAACAACAGTGAAGTGTCGAGCATCATCACCTGTCACGTGCTGGCCGAGGTGTCCGGTGGCCCATTCAAGTTCAGGTCGATCGTGCAGCGCGACGATGGCCCACCGGAACGCGCGCAGGTCATTATCGAGTACGCGCCGATGCATTTCGCCCAACTGCCGGCACGCTTCGACTTCAAGGACCCGACCCTGCGGGAGAGAATTCACAACGGCCAGGTCAAGGCCTGGCAAGCCGAGGGGACGCCGCAGCGCAGCCCGTGGCGCCCCTTCGAGATGGCCTTCGAGATCGGCTCGCTGGGCAAGCAGAGCCTGAACTTGAATCCGGGCAAGGACCTGCGTATCGGCATGCTCCAGGGCGACTGCCGGGACCTGGCCAACCGCGCCGGCCGGCCATTCTCGCTGTTTATCGGCGAGGGCCTGGACCGGCTCGAGTCGGTGACTTACGCCGCCGACGACTGAAGCTGGTCGCGAAAGGCTTCAGCGTTCTCGACATTGAAGCGGCTGAGGCGGCGCGCGCCGCTGAAGTCAACGATCAGGCGATTGCACAGCAACAGGTTCTGCACCTTGACCTCGGTGATCTCCTCCACTGGCACCGACACCCGGTACTGCTTGCCGTCGAAATAGTGCACCTTGCCCTCTTCCAGGCTCAGGCTGGTGGCAATTTCCTTGCCGCAGATCATGTTGAACAGGGCGGTGACCGACAACAGGGTCAGCAGGCTGAAAAAGGCCAGGTCACTGCCGTCGATCCAGTAGTTGATCGTGGCAATCGAGTAGAGGAAAAACGCTGCGGCAAAGAACGCCGAGCAGCCGAGCAACAGATGCTGGCGCGAGAAGTTGAAGTCCGTTTTCATGAAGATCCTGGCGATGAAGTGTGCAGGATGAACCACCCTGCCCGGGCCGCGGATCATAGGGGGGTGGCGACAGGCTCGCAAGGATCTCGGGCCTGCCGCCAGCAGCAGACGTTACTTTTTCTTCAGGCAGTCGCTCATGTAGGCCTTGCGCTCATCGCCCTTGAGCGCCTTGGTGGTGGCGTCGGCGTTGCAGGTTTTCATTTTCTCCTGCTGGGTCGCCGGCTTGGCTTTCAGGCAGTCGCTCATGAACGCCTTGCGCTCGTCCCCCTTGAGCGCCTTGGTGGTGGCATCGGCATTACAGGTTTTCATTTTTTCCTGTTGCGCCGTGGCGGCAAATCCTTGGGAACACATCAGCAAACCCAGCAACAGCAACGGCACACGCACCATCTTCATGGCGTTTTCTCCTGGTCGCCGCGCACCACGCGCAGCTCTGGCGAGAGTGTAGACAAATATGGTTACAAACCTCCAGCACGCGGCTCTTCGGCCCGCGCTTGCCGCCGGTATTGCTCGGGCGTGCAGTGGGCCTGGCGCTGGAACATGGCGATGAAGGCCGAGGCGCTGCTGTAGCCCAGGTCGAAGGCAATCTGCTGAATCGGCAGGTTCTGTTCCAGCGCCTCGATGGCGCGCAAAAAGCGCAGGCGCAGGCGCCACTCGCCAAAGCTCATGCCCAGCTCGCGGATGAACTGGCGGGCCAGGGTGCGTTCGCTGACATGCAGGCTGGCGGCCCAATGGCCGAGCGGGCGATTGTCACCGGGCTGGGCATGCAGGGCCTGCAGCACCTCGCTCAGGCCGGCGCTGCGCGCGTATGGCAGGTAGCAGGTCTGGGTCGGTGCGCGGCGTAACTGGTCGACCAGCACCTGGGCCAGACGCTGGTCGGCCTGATCCTGCGCCACCTTGACGTCACGGGCGGCGAAGTCGCCGAGGATGGCCTTGAGGATCTCGCTGATCACCAGGGTGCAGGGGGCATCAGGCAGGCCCTGGCACAGCTCGCGATCCAGATAGACCGAGCGGTAGACAATGGCCTGCGGGTTGTAGCAGCTGTGCTCGGTATCCGGCGGCACCCACACCGCATAGTGCGGTGGCGAGATGAAGCGCTGGCCGTCGATCTCCAGGTGCATGATGCCATGGGCCGCATAGTTGAGCTGGCCCCAGGCGTGCCGGTGCGCGGCGCTGTGGGTGTCGGCGCCGAATTCGTCGTAACGAAAGTACACCGGGGCCGGCAAGACCTCGAATTGCGGGATTTCTACGTACTTTATCGCCATGCTGTCTGGATCTATGCGTAGGTTGTCTGGATGCAAGTATAAGCAACAGGACAGACAAGCGGATAATGGCCGCCTGTTCCCTCAAGAGTTTCTGTTTCATGAATTATGCGTTTCCGTTGCTGGCGATCTTCATCTGGGCCGGCAATACCGTGGTCACCAAGATGTCTGCCGGGGCGATCTTCCCGGCCGAAATCGGCTTCTATCGCTGGCTGCTGGCAGGCCTGTTGTTCACCCCGTTCCTGCTGCGCCCGGTGCTGCGCAACTGGGCGGCCATTGGCCCGAACCTGGGCAAGGTCTTCATCCTCGGCGTATTGGGCATGGCGGTGTACCAGAGCCTGGCCTACTTCGCCGCCGCCATCACCAGCGCCACCAACATGGGCATCATCCTTTCGCTGATGCCGCTGATGTCCCTGGCCCTGGCGATCATCAGCCTCGGTCAGCGGCTGACCATCGGCGCGCTGATCGGGGCGCTGGTGTCGTTCATCGGTGTGCTGGTGGTGGTGTCGGCGGGCGATCTGGCGGTGCTGGCGCAACACGGGGTCAACGGCGGCGATGCGCTGATGCTGATCGCCACCCTGGCCTACGCGGTGTACAGCACCCTGCTGAAAAAGTGGCAGCTGCGTATTCCGCCGTTGCAACTGCTGTACCTGCAGGTGCTGGTGGCGATCATCGTATTGCTCCCGCTGTTCCTGTTCTCGGCAAAGACCGGCCTGGGCGCGGGCAACATCGGCCTGGTGATCTATGCCTGCGTTCTGGCCTCGATGATCGCGCCGCTGGCCTGGATGCAGGCGGTCAGCCGCCTGGGCCCGAGCCGCACGACCCTGTTCTTCAACCTGTTGCCAGCGGTGACGGCGGTGATCGCCGCCGGGGTGCTGGGTGAGCAACTGGCCCTTTATCACCTGGTGGGCGGGGTCTTGACCCTGGTCGGGGTGATCCTTGCCGAACGCTGGAAAACACCCCTGCGCCGCGCGACTATAGCCCCGCAGCCTTGAGCCTGGCGGCATGCTCGGTGAACAGCCGCACCGGCTCCGCGCCCTTGCCCACCGCCCCTAGCGACTGGTTGACGATGTCCAGGTGATCGAGCGGATAGTCATCACCGATCACCTGGCCCAGGTGCGAACTGAAGCGCCCGACCATACCGTCACACTGGCCCTTTTCCCGCACGAACGTGCGGGCGAACAGGCGGCAAAAGCGGTTGCTGCCGTCCAGGCGGTTGAGGCCGCGGTCGGTCCGCCCCGGTTGCAGGGTGCCGGACCAGGAGTAGTAACGCACACCATTGACCTCGGCCGGGCCCTCACCGCCCCAGGTGGTTGGCAGGCCCTGTGGATAAGCCTGGTTGAACAACGCCACCCCGGCGCTGGTCAGGGAGTGGTGCGAAGCGTGCACGTCGATCGGCAGTTTCGGCCCACGCCAGCCAGTCTCCAGCCAGCCCATCAACACCCCCAAGCCATGCAACAGTGCTGTGAGCAGGCGGCCACGAACAGAATCGGCCGGGTAGTGTTCGAGCAGGTAATCGGCCAGTTCCGAGCCATGGTTGGGGCCGGCGATCGAGGTAACCGAGGCAACCCATTCCGGCCGCTTGGCCGCAGCGTAGCGCGCGGTCAGGGCGCCCTGGCTGTGGCCCAGCAGGTTGACCTTGTCGGCCCCTGTACGCTGGCGAATACCTTCGATGATCAACAGCAACTGCTCGCCGCGCACCTCACTCGAGTTGAGCGCTGACACCTGCACGGCAAACACCTTGGCGCCGCCCCGGCGCAACGCCGAAACGATACCGAACCAGTAGGGATACAACAGCAAGCGAACAAACCCGAGCATGCCCGGCACCAACACCAGTGGATAACGCGTGGCGAGCCCTTGGGCCATGGCTGCATTCCCCGTTCCGTGGACAGTCGGCCAACCCTACAGGCAATTCGATGGCAATCGCAATCGAACTCCCGCCGCTCGCTGGGGTTCCAAGCCAATAGACCCTCAGCAAGGAGCTCAACCATGTACAAACATACCCTGGCCATTCTGCTGACCACCGCCACCCTGGCCGCCTGCGGCAGCCGTCCTGAGAACCCGGTGGACTACGTCACCTACCACGAGGAACCGCTGGTCAAACAGGTCGAGAACGGCATGACCATGCAGCGGGTGATCGCCATTGGCGGCAGCCCGTCGACGGTGATCGACCTGCCCCACGGCGGCACCTGCAACAATTACATCCTCAACCGTGACGGCAAGCAGCAGGCCTACTACGTACGCTTCGATGCCACTGGCCATGTCGACGCCAAGGGCTTCAAGACCTGCGAACAGCGCCAGGTCGATGACGATGCCGTCGAGAAGGCCAAGGCCAAGCTATAAAACTTTTCCGCCTGCCGGGGACTCACAGCCTAAGTAACCAGCGCGCCGACAGAGCGTGAAGATCTATCCATTTTCAGCCTGGAGATGATGATGAGCAACGTTGAACTGACCGATGTTAAAACCTTGCGTGAACGCGCCCGCCAGCATGTCGAGCAGGGCGCGGTGACCGAGGGCTACAGCGCCGACCGGGAGAAAATCCTGCGCCTGCTCAACGAGTCGCTGGCCACCGAGTGGGTCTGCGCCCTGCGCTACAAGCGCCACTACTACATGGCCAGCGGGATCAAGGCCAGTGTCGCCGCCGACGAGTTCCTCGAGCACGCCACCCAGGAGCTGGAGCACGCCGACAAGCTGGCCGAGCGCATTGTCCAGCTGGGCGGCGAACCGGACCTGAACCCGGACAACCTGAGCAAGAACTCCCATGCCCAGTACGTCGCCGGCAGCAACCTCAAGGAAATGGTCCTGGAAGACCTGATCGCCGAGCGGATCGCCATCGACAGCTACCGCGAGATCATCCAGTACATCGGCGAGAGCGACCCGACCACCCGGCGCATCTTCGAAGACATCCTGGCCCAGGAAGAAGAGCACGCCGACGACATGGCGGATTTGCTGCAAGGCCTCTGATCACCTCCCGCCAAAGGGCCGCGAAGCGGCCCCGCCCCTCACAATTACCCCGCCTTCACCGCCCGCGGTGCCTTGCCAGCCTTCATCTGCTCCAGCAACGGCGTGCACTGGTTGGGTACATCGCCACTTGGCGCAATCAACGCCAGCAAACCGGCTGCCGGGCCGGCAACCACGCCCAACGCCACCATCCCCGCCCCCCGCAGCGCTAGCGGCAGCGCCTGCACGCCAGCACTGGGCTTGGCAAACGGCCCGCGCACATACAGCGGCGAGCGCAACGAGAACAGGCGCACGCCCTTGGACTCGGGGTTAATCTTCAGGTCCAGCTGCTCGCTGGCAAAGTTGGCCGTGCCATCGATGTAGACGATCGCGTTCTCGGTGTCGAAGACGAACACCCGGGTCGTGGCCAGGCCATCCTTGATACCGAAATCGGCCGCCGCGCAGTTGATCTTCACTTCCTTGTCGCCAAACAGCTTGCCGACCACGTAGTTGCCGACGTTGAGCCCGGCGATCTCCATCAGTCCGCGGCTGATCGCACCATCGTTGATGAGCATTTTCAGGTCGCCATTGGCGGTGGCCAGCAAGGCCGCGACCGAGTTGCCGAGCCCGCTGATGTCGGCGTCGCCATTGAGCTCGCCGAAGCTGGTCTTCATCGGCTCGAAGGTCGGGAACAGTTGCTTGAGCTTGAAGTTGCGCGCACTCAATTGCGCCCTGCCCTGCAGCGGCACGCTGCGGCCATCGAGGCGCACCTGGGCGTCGAGCTTACCGCCGGCGATGCCAAAGCGCAGCGGCTCCAGGCGCAGCACACCGTCATCGAGGACGAAGTGGCTGGACAGGTCAGTGAACGGCAACTCGGCACTGTGCACGATGCGTTTGCCGCTGAAGGTCACGTCGGCGTCCATGGTCCGCCAGCGTTCGGTACGAAACTCCTCGACCGGCAACACCTTGCCCGCCGGTTGCTTGCTGGCACCGCCGCGGGCTTTCTGCTGGGCGTTGGAGTCAGCGCCGATCAGCGGCGCCAGGTCCTTGAATAACAACTGGTTGGACACCAGCTTGCCGGTCAGCTTGGGCCTCGGTTGGCTGGCGACGAACGCCAGGTCGCCATGGATATCGCTGTCGCCGATCTTGCCATTGAAGCCTTCATAGCGAAATACCGCGCCGCCCGGTTCATGCAGCTTGGCGGTCAGATGACCGTCGGTGGCGTAGGGCGGCGAATCAGGCAGGGTCACGCCGGTCAGCGGATACAGGTTACCGAGGCTTGCGCCCGACAGCCGCAGGCGCAGGTCGAGGGCACCGAGGTTGCGCGGGTCGGTCAGGGTGCCAGCGACGGCGATGCGGGTATCGCCAATGGCCATGTCTGCCTGCAGTGGGAACGGCTGCGAGGCGTCCTGCAGGGCCAGCAAACCGCCGATCTTGCCGGTACCGGCCAATGTCTGGCCTTTATAGCGACCCTTGACCATGAGGCCGAAGGCGTAGTCCTGGGCACTGCCGGCCTTCTGCGCTGAAGCCTTGCCGACGATGTCGCTGAACGGAATCGGTTTGCCCAGCGGGTCGATCAGTACGTCCAGACGGGTTTTCAAGGTCTGGTCATCAACACTGACCTGGCCCTTGTCGAAGCCGATGGCGCCGATGTCCAGCACCCACTCCGATGGTTGGGCCTGCTCATCCTTGGGGCCGAAATCGAAGGTCCAGTTGGCACGACCGTCGGCCAGACGCTTGAGGCTGGCGGTCGGCTGGTTGAGGTCGATGCGCGGAATGACGATCCGCTGCACCAGCAGCGGCAGCGGCGCCAGGCGGAACTCGACGCGCTTGAGGCCGACCATCTGTGGCTCCTTGAGCCAGTCCGGGTTGCCCAGGGTCAGGTCTTCGGCGATGAAATGCGGCCATGGCAACCAGGCGCGCCAACCACCCTGCTCCAGCTCGCGCTGCCAGCGCACCGTCAGGTTACCGTTGATAGCGAAGGGCCGGTGCAGCGCTTCGGAGACCTTGGCATTGAGGGTGGGCTTGACCCGGTTCCAGTCGAACGTGGCGATGACGATCACCAGTACGGCCAGGACCAGCAGCAGGCTGGCGAGGGTCCAGGTGATGAGTTTGGCGGGGCGCGTCATTGCACGATTCTCCTGATGACTGCATGGCAAAAAGCGGGCGCGTTGATGGCACTTATCTCTTCGGACTGATGAAAAGCCGAGGGGTTTAATGGATCAGCCATGATATCGAGGTTTTTTCTGACCTCTCTCTCAACTTTTGTTGATCGTTACCCCATCCGCCAGCCCCGCCAACGGCCTCAGCAGCGCTGCTCATCGCGCCGTAACCAGCTAGCTAGAGCGGTCGCGGTAAAACATCAATTCCGTTGATTGTTACCATTATCTTTATGAACTTTTATCTGGCGTGTCCCGGCGTAGCATTGGCTCCGTACCCACTTTCCAGCCCCGCCGAGGAGCACCGAATCATGAAACGCCAATTACTGCTGAGCCTGTCCCTGTCCATTCTGGCCGCCAACGCCTTTGCCGTTCCCGCCGCCGACCAAGCCCTGAGCGCCGAATCGCGCTCGAGCTCGACGGTGATTTCGCAGCCACTGAACCCGCTGGCTGAAGGCGGTTCGGATCGCGTACTGGAACGCAACAACCGTGTCGCTGAAGGCGGCTCCGATCGCGTACTGGAGCGTAACAACCGTGTCGCCGAAGGCGGCGCCGATCGCCTGAATGACCGGGTCAAAGTTGCCGAGGGTGGTTCTGATCGCCTGAAACAGTATTACAAAGTAGCCGAAGGTGGTTCTGACCGTCTGAAAGCACGCTTCGAGGTCGCAGAAGGTGGCGCTGATCGCCTGATCGAAATCCAACGCGCGAGCTGAAGCCTATGCCAGACAACAAGACTCACCAATGCTGTAGCGGCTCCCCTCCCAGCCCGGTCCATTGACCGGGCTTTGTTTTTCCGGCGCCAGCCTATTAGAGTGCAGGGCTGTTTCACTGCCTGCCGATACTTGCCATGCTGCCGCGCGCCGAACAAAAGCAACAGACCCGCCACGCCCTGCTGGATGCCGCCCGCCACCTGATGGAAAGCGGTCGAGGTTTCGGCAGCATCAGCCTGCGTGAAGTGGCGAAAACCGCAGGTATCGTCCCGACCGGCTTTTACCGGCATTTCTCCGACATGGACCAACTGGGCCTGGCCCTGGTCAATGAAGTCGGCGAAACCTTTCGCCAGACCATCCGCCTGGTACGCCAGAACGAATTCGAGCTCGGCGGCATCACCGACGCCTCGGTGCGGATCTTTCTCGATGTGGTAGCGGCCAACCGCGCCCAGTTTCTGTTCCTGGCCCGCGAGCAATATGGCGGTTCGCAACCGGTGCGCCAGGCCATCGGTACCTTGCGTCAAGGCATCAGCTCGGACCTGGCTACCGACCTTGCGCGTATGCCGCGTTGGCAGCACCTGGACGCCGCAGCCCTGGCGGTGATGGCCGACCTGGTGGTGAAAACCGTGTTCGCCACCCTGCCGGAACTGATCGATGAGCCGAGCGACAATACCGCCGTGCCAATCAGCGCCCAGGAAAAAATCACCCAGCAGCTGCGCTTCATCTTTGTCGGCGCCAAGCACTGGCAGGGGCTCAGCACCCTGTAGGCAGTCTGTTCTGGGGCTGCTTCGCAGCCCATCGCCGGCAAGGCCGGCTCCCACAGAGATCACTGCCCCCACCGAAGTCCTGTGGGAGCTGGCCTTGCCAGCGATGAGGCCGGCAAAGTCCCCGCCGTTTCCTGCTACCATTGCGCGCAAACGCACTGACCGCGACGAACTTTCTCCATGCCCGACCTTCGTACTGCCCAGCCTCAACTGCCCGCCCTGCTCGCCGAGGTCCAGGCGCACTTTGCCCAGCGCATCGTGCCGCTGTGGCAAGGCCCGGGCTGGAATGCAGAGATGGCCCTGCCCTTCGAAGCCCTCGACTCGCAGCAGCAGCCATTGCCTGCGCAGCGCTACCGGGCCATGGCCTGCGCGCGCCAGCTGTACCTGTTCAGCAGCCGCATCGAGCAGCCCGGCGCCAGCGAGCGCGCCGCGGCTCTGTTTCGCTCGTTGCAGCGGCACTTCCATGATGCCGAACACGGCGGCTGGTTCTACAGTATCGATGCCCAGGGCAAGCCGCTGGACCGGCGCAAGGACCTCTACACCCACGCCTTTATCGTCTTCGCCTGCGCGCATTACTGGGGCAAGGTTCGCGAGCCACTGGTCGAATCGACCCTCAATGCCGCGCTGGAAGTGGTGGCCGTGCAGTTCGCCCGCGATGACGGCCTGTACGAAGCGAGCCTTGGCGAAGATTGGTCGGACCTGGCCAGCGGCCCGCTGCAAAACCCGCTGATGCACCTGGCCGAAGCCTTCCTTGCCACCCTGGCAGTGCGTGACGATGAAGCCGTTCAACACGCGCTGGAAACCCTGGCAGCGGCCATGCAGATGCACTTCATCGATCCCGATCACGGGGTGATGCTGGAAAAACCGCGCGGCGCTGTGGATAACTGGTTCGAACCGGGTCACCAGTTCGAATGGTTCTACTTGCTGGAGTCTTCGCCGCGGCTACGCGGTGGTGAGTTGCATGGGTCGCTCAGCCGGGCATTCATCTATGCCGAGCAATGCGGGGTGAAGGACACCGCGGTGCTGGCAATGCTCAGCGCCGAAGGCCAGGTGCGCGACGCTACCCAGCGCATCTGGGCCCAGGCTGAATACCTGCGCGCCCTGACCTTGCGCCCGGAGAGCGCCGCCACGGTGCTGGCCCAGCTCAAGGCGCTGCAACAGAACTTCCTGCATGCCGGTGGCTGGTATGAGTGCCGGGATGCCAGTGGCAAGGTCAGCCGCTTCGATATGCCATCGACTACGCCTTACCATCTGGCGACGTGCCTGGAAGGCTTGCAGCGTCAGGTCTGACGCTATCGCCGGCAAGACCGGCTCCCACAACGGCCCTGGTGGCCTGAACCCCCTGTGGGAGCTGGCTTGCCAGCGATTAGGCCCTCACGCCTTGCCCGAACGATCGATAGAGAAACCCGCCCACGCCTGACTGACCGGCATCAGCTCAAGGCTGTTGATGTTGATGTGCGCCGGCTGGTTCATGATCCAGAAGATGGTCTCGGCGATATCCTGCGGCTGGATTGGCTCGGCCCCGGCATAGGTGGCGTCGTAACGCGCCTGGTCGCCACCGAAACGCACCAGCGAGAACTCGCTCTCGCACAGGCCCGGCTCGATGTTGCTCACCCGCACGCCAGTGCCCTGCAGGTCGCAGCGCAGGCTCAACGAGAACTGCCCGACGAACGCCTTGGTGCCGCCATACACGTGGCTACCCGGGTACGGATAGTTACCGGCCACCGAGCCGACGTTGAGGATGGTCGCACCACGGCCATGGGCGATCAGCCGTGGCAGCAGCAAGCGGGTGCTGTACATCAGGCCCTTGATGTTGGTGTCGACCATGGTTTCCCAGTCATCCAGATCACACTTGGGCGCCGGGTCCGCGCCCAGGGCCAGGCCTGCGTTGTTGATCAGCCCGCGCAGCTTGGCGAACGACGGCGGCAGGTTGGCGATGGCTTCTTCCATGGCCTTGCGGTCACGCACATCAAGCACCAGGCCGTGCACTTCGGTCAGCTGGGACAGCTCGGCGCACAGCGCTTGCAGGCGCTCCTGACGGCGACCGGTGAGCACCAGCGACCAGCCGGCTTCAGCAAAACGACGGGCGCAGGCTTCACCGAAGCCGGATGTTGCGCCAGTGATGAAAACGGTAGAGGTCATGCGGGTCTCCTTGATGAGGCTGATCACAGGGTTTTCAGCATGCCCACCATCGCATCCGGCAGCAAGCCATTCGGTTTACTGTACAAAAATCGATCAAACCTTGGAAAGGCCCGGTATAGAAGGCCTGCGGCAAACTTTGCTCATCTTATCCACAAGCCCTTCCACAAAATCCGGGGGCAACTTGAAAACCCTGAAAGCCATGTAATCCGGGCCTTGCGCAAGTATTTTCCTTGACCTTGGGCGCTGGCCTTGACCTCAGGGCCGTGGCGCGCGCTCACGGCGCGGATTTCCATGATGGCTCCAGGCCTGTAACTACGCTGTGTACGTCGATCTTTCCAAGGCTTGCCCACAGAGTTATCCACAGGCATTTGGAGCCCGTTAATCGCTATTTGCACTAAGGACAAAACACTTGACAAACCCTGATGCGAACGCCGGAAAAAAACCTGATCAAAAAACAACCACAAGCCTGAAGGCCTTGTAAATAAAGGTCTACAGCAAGCTGCACCCAAGTTACCCACAGTCGCTTCCACACCAATGGTGGACAACTCAAAAGCTGATAAAACAGCCAGTTAAAGCGACTTTCTGTCGCGCCCAAAAGAACGTTACTGCAAGGTTTTCCACAAAACTGTGGACAAAAAAAGACGCCCCGTCAGGCGGGGCGCTTTTTCCAGCTACAGATCAGTGCCCGCCCAGATAAGCGTTACGCACCTCCTCGTTGACCAACAGCTCCTGGCCAGTGCCAGTCATGCGGATATGGCCGTTGACCATCACATACGCGCGGTCCGAGAGCTTCAGCGCATGGTTGGCGTTCTGCTCCACCAGGAAGATGGTCATGCCGGTCTGCGCCAGCTCGCGCAAGGTGGCGAAGATCTGCTTGACCACGATCGGCGCCAGGCCCAGCGACGGCTCATCGAGCAGCAGCAACTTGGGACGGCTCATCAGCGCCCGGGCGATGGCGAGCATTTGCTGCTCGCCGCCGGACATGGTCATGGCGCGCTGGTTGCGCCGCTCCTTGAGCCGTGGGAACAGCTCGAACATGCGCTGCATGTCCTCGCTGGCGAACGTGTCGCCAATGGGGATGGTGCCCATCATCAGGTTCTCTTCCACCGACATGTCGGGGAAAACCCGCCGGCCTTCCGGCGACTGGGCGATGCCGTTGGAGGCGATATAGTGCGAAGACTTGTGGGTAATGTCGGTGCCACGGTAGACGATCTGCCCGGCCGCCGCCCGCGGCTGGCCAAAGATCGACATCAGCAGGGTCGACTTGCCGGCACCGTTGGAGCCGATCAGGCTCACCGTTTCACCTTCATCGATGTGCAGCGAGACTTTTTTCAGGGCCTGGATCGGCCCGTAAAACACGTCGATCTCTTTCAGTTCGAGGATCGCTGTACTCATACCAGTTCCTCTTCATCGGCGCCCAGGTAAGCGGCAATCACCGTCGGGTTGTGACGGATGTCCTGTGGCGCGCCTTCGGCGATCAGTTTGCCGTGGTCGAGCACCACGATATGGTCGGAAATACTCATGACCATGCCCATGTCGTGCTCGATCAGCACCACGGTCAGGTCATGCTCGTCGCGCAGTACACGGATCATCTTGCTCAGCGCTTCGGTTTCCTGCGGGTTGAGGCCGGCGGCCGGTTCGTCCAGGCAAATGATTTGCGGGCGCGTGCACATGGCCCGGGCAATCTCCAGGCGACGTTGCTGCCCGTACGACAGCTCACCGGCCAGGCGGTTGGCACAGTCGACCAGGTCGACCACTTCCAGCCAGTAGAAGGCATGGTCCAGGGCATCGCTTTCGGCCTTGCGGTAGCCCTTGGTGTTGAGCACGCCAGCCAACAGGTTGCGGTTGACCCACATGTGCTGGGCTACCAGCAGGTTCTCGACCACCGACATTTCCCGAAACAGGCGAATATTCTGGAAAGTCCGCGCCAGGCCCGCGCGGTTGACCAGGTGGGTGCCGCCGAACATCTTGTAGTGCAGGCGGTTGATGAAGCGCTTGGGCGAGACGAAATCGCCCAGCCGGAAGCGCTCGCCCAACAGCTGGATCACGTTGGTGCGGGTGCCGCGCAGGTTCAGTTCGATGTTGCCGCCACTGGCTTTGTAGAAGCCGGTCAGGCAGTTGAACACCGTAGTCTTACCCGCACCGTTGGGGCCGATCAGGGCGAAGATGGAGTTGCGCTTGACCTTCAGGCTGACGTCACTGAGCGCCTTGATCCCGCCAAACTGCATCATCAGGTTGTCGACCGAGAGAATCACCTCATCGCTCATGGCGCTACTCCTTTACGCGGGACTACACCGGTACGGCTGATGCGAATCAGGCCGCGCGGTCTCCAGATCATCATCAGCACCATCAGCACGCCGAACAGCAGCACCCGGTACTCGGAGAAACTGCGCAGCAGCTCGGGCGCCACGGTCAGCACGAACGCCGCGATCACCACACCGACCGTCGAGCCCATGCCGCCGAGCACAACGATGGCGAGGATCAGCGCCGACTCGAAGAAGGTGAACGACGACGGGTTGACGAAGCCCTGGTAGCTGGCAAAAAACACCCCGGCAAGGCCGGCGGTGGAGGCGCCGAGAGTGAAGGCCGAGAGTTTCACCAGCACATGGTTCAAGCCCATGGAACGGCAAGCGATCTCGTCTTCGCGCAGCGCTTCCCAGGCGCGACCGACCGGCATGCGGGTCAAACGGTGCTTGATGTACAGCACCGCCAGCACCACCAGGAACAGCACGATGTAAATGAACAGGAATTTCAGGTTGGGGTTGTAATCAACGCCGAAGAACTCGTGGAACGGCACCCCGCCGTCCTTGGCCCGCCGGCCAAACTCCAGGCCCATGAAGGTTGGCGAAGGCACCGGCATGCCGTTGGGACCACCGGTGAACGACAGCCAGTTGTTGAGCACCAGACGGATGATTTCACCAAAGCCCAGCGTCACGATGGCCAGGTAGTCACCATGCATCCTCAGCACCGGGAAGCCCAATATGCACCCGGCCAGCGCCGCGGCCAGCGCCGCCAGCGGCAACACGGTCCAGAAGCCCAGCCCCAGGTACTGGTAACCCAGCGCCAGGCCATAGGCGCCGATGGCATAGAAGGCCACGTAGCCCAGGTCGAGCAGCCCCGCCAGACCGACCACGATGTTCAGGCCCAGGCCCAGCAGCACGTAGATCAGGCCGAGGATGACCACGGTGAGCAAGTACTTGTTGGCGAAGAACGGAAAGACGATGGCAATCACGATCAGTGCCGGGATGATCCAGCGCAGCCGCGACTTGTAGTCCGGCGCCAGCACGTGCACGCCGGAACCACTGCCCTCGAAGCCCTGGAGGATCGACTGGCCCTTGGGCGTCTGCAGGAACAGGCTGAGGATAAAGCGCCCGGCCATCACCCCGGCCACCAGCCAGGCAACACGGGTGGGTTCCAGGTTGAAACTGTAGCCGTCGAGCACCACGCCGACGATGGGCCCGAACACGATCAGGGAAATCAGCCCGGCGAGAATCGCATCGATCAGGCTGCGCTTGATATCGAATGTAGTTGTTTTGGCAGCAGACATACTTACACCTTCGCCACGAGTGGGCGACCCAGCAGGCCTTGGGGACGGAAGATCAGGATCAGCACCAGCAGCGAGAAACTGAACACGTCTTTGTAGTCGGAGTTGATCAGCCCGGAGAACAGCGACTCGGAAATACCGAGGATGATCCCGCCGAGCATGGCGCCCGGTAACGAGCCGATGCCACCGAGCACCGCGGCGGTGAAGGCCTTGATGCCGATGATGAAGCCGGCATAGAAGTCGAAGGTGCCGTAGTTCATGGTGATCAGTACGCCGGCCAGGGCCGCCATTACCGCACCGATGACGAACACATAGGAGATCACCCGGTCGGTGTTGATACCCAGGATCGAGGCCATCTTGCGATCCTGCTGGGTGGCCCGGCACATGCGCCCAAGCTTGGTGAACTTGATGATGTAGGTGAGTGCGGCCATGCCGACGAAGGCAGCCACCAGGATGAAGATCTTGGTGTAGGTCAGTTGGACGAAACCGGTGCCCACCTCGACGCGCCAGGCGCCTTCGAGCAGGGTCGGTACGCCTTGCTGGCGTGCGCCCTGGCTGATCTGCGCGTAGTTCTGCAGGATCAGCGAGATACCGATGGCACTGATCAGCGGTGCCAGGCGGGTGGAGTTGCGCAGGGGTTTGTAGGCAATGCGTTCGATGGTCCAGCCGTAGACTCCAGTGACCACCACCGTGAAGATCAGCGTCCCGAGCATCAGCAAGGGGAAGGATTCGATACCGAAATACGCCAGCAATGCCAGGCTGATTGCCGCCAGATACGCGGAAATCATATACACCTCGCCGTGCGCGAAGTTGATCATGCCGATGATGCCATAGACCATTGTGTAGCCGATGGCGATCAGGCCATAGACAGACCCGAGGGTCAGCCCATTGACCAGTTGCTGCAGGAAAATACCATCCATAACGCAATCTCACGTATTTGAGATTGCACAAGCGCCGACTACGGTGAGCCCTGGATGAAGCGGCTCTCGCAGCGCAGGGTTGTGCAGATCTACGAGAAAAGACAGGTACGGCGCAAAACCGGGCAGCGACCCGGGCACAGGCCCGGGTCGCCTACCGTTGTTATTTTTGTTTTTCCAGTTGGTGATACTTGCCGTCCTTGTCCCACTGGTAGACCACGTAGTCGGAGACCGTCAGGTCACCCTTGCTGTCCCACTTCTTCTCACCCATCACGGTTTGCACCGGGTTGGCCTTGAGCCACTTGGCAGCGTCTTCGCCCTTGTTCGACTTGGCGCCGTTGAAGGCGGCGGCCAGGGCCTGGACCGAGGCGTAGGCATACAGGGTGTAGCCTTCAGGTTCGGTGCCGCCTTTGCGGAACTCTTCAACCACTGCCTTGCTGTCTGGCAGCAGGCGCGGGTCGGCGCCGAAGGTCATGTACACGCCATCGACGTACTGCGGGCCGCCAGCGGTGGCGACCAGTTCGTCGGTGACGATGCCGTCGTCGGACATGAACTTGACGTCTTTCAGACCCGCCTCACGCAGTTGCCGGACCAGTGGGCCGGCTTCCGGGTGCAGGCCACCGAAGTAGACGACGTCGGCACCGGTTCCGCGGATCTTGGTGACCACGGCGCTGAAGTCCTTCTCGCCACGGGTCAGGCCTTCATACAGCACTGGTGTCACGCCGCGTTTGACCAGTTGAGCCTTGGTCGCATCGGCCAGGCCCTGGCCGTAGGTGTCCTTGTCGTGCAGGACCACGACCTTCTTGCCCTTGAGCACATCGACGATGTAGTCGCCGGCGACGATGCCCTGCTGGTCATCACGCCCGCACATGCGGAACATGCCAGTCAGGCCGCGTTCGGTAACTTGCGGGTTGGTCGAACCCGGGGTGATGGCGATGACACCGGCTTCGTCGTACACCTCCGAAGCGGGGATGGTATTGGACGAGCAGAAGTGCCCGACCACACCGACGACCTTTTCCTGATCAACCAGGCGGTTGGCCACGGCCACGGCCTGCTTCGGCTCGCAGGCATCGTCACCCTTGACCAGCTGAATCTTCTCGCCGTTGACACCGCCTGCGGCGTTGATCTTGTCGGCCGCCGCCTGTGCACCTTTCATGTACTGCTCGCCAAACGCTGCGTTGGCACCGGTCATCGGGCCTGCTACGCCGATCTTGATGTCGGCCTGAACATACGAAGAAACGCCCAGCGCCGTAGCCACGGCAAGGGCCAGAAAGCCTTTCTTGTAAAACGTCTGCGACATGAGGTGGTGCTCCTGGAGTTTTTTTTGGTTGGCACTACAACTTTCAGCAATTGCTCTGAGCAAGCGCCGTGCCAGTGGTTTTTTATTCTGGAAAAACTCGTGAACAAGTTGCAGTGCAAGGATTCGCGGCCTTTTTTTATTGGTCGTGCAACCGTCTGCCTCACGGCAAGCGCCACCCGTTCCAGCAAAAAAGAGCAACCGCGAAGTGCCATCATTGCAACCCTTGGTTGTGGTTACGTGCAACCGGCCTGTAACAGGATGCGTAACCGAACTGCACATCCGTGGTGCGCGACTGCTACAGCGGGCACCATTACAGGCTAGCCGCTGAGCGCTAAAAGCGCCGCTACCTGTAGCCTGCTACTGAATTACCCCAGGCCTGGCCTGCCCCCGCAGCGATAAAGGCTGGCACAATGCGCAGGTCTGTGCGTCGTCGCGGCTGGTGATGGCGTGCGCCCCCCTTTGGAGCCCTTTATGAGCGAGAGTGCATTTGCCGATCGCATCGTGCAGAACCTGCTCGACACCGATTTCTACAAGCTGACCATGATGCAGGCCGTGCTGCACAACTACCCCAACGTCGACGTTGAATGGGAGTTCCGCTGCCGCAATGGTGAAGACCTGCGCCCTTATCTGGCGCAGATCCGCGAACAGATCGAGCAACTGTGCGAACTGAGCCTGGGTAATGGCCAGTTGGGTTTTCTTGAGCAGATCAGCTTCATGAAGCCGGACTTCTTGCGCTTTCTCGGGCTGTTCCGTTTCAACCTGCGCTACCTGCAACTGGGGGTGGAGAACGATCAGCTGTACCTGCGCCTGCGCGGGCCCTGGCTGCACGTGATCCTGTTTGAAGTGCCTTTGCTTGCGATCATCAGCGAAGTACGCAACCGCCATCGTCATCCGCAGGCAAAGCTCAGCGACGCGCGCGACCAGCTGTACCGCAAGTTCGACTGGCTCAAGGCCAATGCCAGCAGCGACGAGCTGGCCGAGTTGCAGGTCGCCGACTTCGGCACCCGCCGACGCTTCTCCTACAAGGTTCAGGAAGAAGTAGTACGGGTGCTCAAGGAAGATTTCCCGGCGCGCTTTGTCGGCACCAGTAACGTGCACCTGGCACGGAAACTGGATATCAAGCCCTTGGGGACCATGGCCCATGAATGGATCATGGCCCATCAACAACTGGGGCCGCGGCTGATCGACAGCCAGATCGCCGCGCTCGATTGCTGGGTGCGCGAATACCGCGGGCTGCTTGGCATCGCCCTGACCGACTGCATCACCATGGATGCCTTCCTGAGCGATTTCGACCTGTACTTTGCCAAGCTGTTCGACGGCCTGCGCCATGACTCGGGCGACCCGGTGCAGTGGGCGGAAAAGGCCATCGCCCACTACCGCAAGCTGGGGATCGACCCGATGACCAAGACCCTGGTGTTCTCCGACGGCCTGAACCTGACCAAGTCGCTGGAGATCTTCCGTGCCCTGCGCGGGCGGATCAACGTCAGCTTCGGCATCGGCACCAACCTCACCTGCGACCTGCCCGGGGTGGCGCCGATGAGCATCGTGCTTAAAATGACCGACTGTAACGGCCAGCCCGTCGCCAAGATTTCCGATGAGGCGGCCAAGACCCAATGCCGCGACGAAAACTTCGTCGCCTACCTGCGCCACGTCTTCAAAGTGTCCAAGGAGTAATTCATGCAAGCCGTCCAGCGAGAGATTGCGCAAGCGCTCAAGGTCCAGCCGCCGTTTACCGACAGCGCCGCGCTCGACGCCGAAGTCGCCCGGCGCGTGGCGTTCATCAAGACCTGCCTGAGCAACGCACGGCTCAAGACCCTGGTGCTGGGCATCAGCGGCGGCGTCGACTCGTTGACCGCGGCGCTGATGGCGCAACGGGCGATCAACGAACTGCGCCGCGAGACCGGTGACGAGCAGTACCGCTTCATCGCCGTGCGCCTGCCCTACCAACTGCAGCACGACGAGCACGATGCCCAGGCCTGCCTGGAGGTGATCAAGGCAGACGAGGTGCACACCGTCGACATCGCCCCGGCCGTGCGGGCCCTGGCAGCCGAGGTCGAGGCCCTGGAGAACGGCACGCCGGCAATGGTCGACTTTGTCGTCGGCAATACCAAGGCGCGCATGCGCATGGTTGCTCAGTACACCATCGCCGGCGCCCGTCAGGGCCTGGTGATCGGCACCGACCACGCCGCCGAAGCGGTGATGGGCTTCTTTACCAAGTTTGGTGATGGTTCCTGCGACCTGGCACCGCTCAGCGGCCTGGTGAAGAACCAGGTACGGGCCATCGCGCGCAGCTTTGGCGCGCCGCACTCATTGGTGGAAAAGGTCCCGACGGCGGACCTGGAAGACCTGGCGCCCGGCAAGCCGGACGAAGCATCCCATGGGGTGACCTATGCGCAGATCGATGCGTTCCTGCATGGCGAGCCGGTGAGCCAGGAAGCCTTCGATATCATCAGCGCCACGTACCGCAAGACCCAGCACAAGCGCGAGATGCCGTTCGCGCCTTGAGGCGCTGATTGAATCGCCGGCAACGCCGGCTCCCACAGTAATCGGTGTGGGAGCCGGCGTTGCCGGCGATGGGCTGCAAAGCAGCCCCAGGGCAATTACTTCAGGGTAACAGTGCCTTTCATCATCGAGATGTGGCCAGGGAACGAGCAGAAGAAGCCGTACTTCTCGTCTGCCTTGAGCTTGGACACGTCGATGGTCAGCGAATCCTTCTCGCCAGCGCCAATGATCTTGGTATGGGCGATCACGCGCGCGTCGCCTTCTTTCAGGTAGCTCTTGTCGATGCCAGCCGCCAGGCCGTCGGTGGCGATTGGCTGCATGTCAGCTTCTTTGCTGATCACCAGGTTGTGGCCCATGACGTTCTTCGGCAACGAACCGGAGTGGGTCAGCTCGACGGTGAAGGTCTTGCAGCTCTTGTCGATTTCGATGGCCTTGGTGTTGAAGGACATCTGGTCGGTGGAGTCGATCGTCGCCTTGCACTCAGCGGCAAATACCTGAGTGCTGGCGAGGGTCAGCAAGGATACTGCTACAACTTTGGCAAACATCGTGAATCTCCATGGCAGGGGTTTTTATCAGTTTGAAGACTGCCTGAAACCGCAAGACCGGCCCATGATGTGGGTCAAGCGCTGGCCGAAGAGCCAGGCAGTGAATTTGTTCTATGGATTGTATACAGGAAATCTAAGTGCCCATCATGCACCTTTGAGGGAGGATGAGACAACCTCTCATTTAGGAGTAAATGATCATGTCCTTTGGTACTTTCCTGAACAGCCTTCTGGCCGCCTACGCCTGCGGCGCTGCAGGCGCCTCCTGCGAGTTTGCCCGGCCGGAGTGAACACTGCGGGCTTGGAAGCGAGCGGCCAGCGCCTTACTCTGTGCACGCTTGTAACCGGAGAGAAGCAATGCCCGTACGTTCCGTTTGTGTGTTCTGTGGCGCCAGCACCGGCGTCAACCCGGCCTACCGCGAGGCGGCCATCGCCCTCGGCCAGGCCATCGCCGAGCGCGGCCTGACCCTGGTCTACGGCGGTGGCGCCGTGGGCTTGATGGGTATCGTTGCCGATGCGGCCATGGCTGCGGGCGGCGAGGTGATCGGCATCATCCCCGAAGCGCTGAAAAACGCCGAGATCGGCCACACCGGCCTGACCCGCCTGGAAGTGGTCGACGGCATGCACGCGCGCAAGGCACGCATGGCTGAACTGAGCGACGCCTTCGTCGCCCTCCCGGGCGGCCTGGGAACCCTGGAAGAACTGTTCGAAGTCTGGACCTGGGGCCAATTGGGCTACCACGCCAAGCCGCTGGGCCTGCTCGACGTCAACGGCTTCTACAGCAAGCTGGGCAGCTTTCTCGACCATGTGGTGGAAGAGGGCTTCGTACGCCCGCAACACCGCGCCATGCTGCAACTGGCCGACTCGCCCGCCGAGCTGCTCGACGCCATGGACAGCTTCGAAGCCCCGGTCCTGCCCAAGTGGGTCGACAAAAAGCCTGACTGACTGTGGGAGCGGGCTTGACCCGCGATCGAGCGCGTAGCGGTCGCAATCCAGGCAACACCTGATGGGCCTTATCGCGGGTCAAGCCCGCTCCTACAAGGCAGCGGCTTCATCCAGCGGCATCACCGTGACCTGCACCTGCGGGTCATGGCTGCCGCCACCGAGGATCACCCCGCGCAACGGCGACACATCGGAAAAGTCCCGGCCCCAGGCCAGGGTGATGTGCTCCAGCGCCGGGCGCAGGTTGTTGGTGGGGTCGAAATCGATCCAGCCCTGCCCCGGGCAAAACACCGAAACCCACGCATGCGAGGCATCGGCACCAATCAGCCGTGGCTGGCCGGGTGGCGGACGGGTCAGCAGGTAGCCGCTGACATAGCGCGCCGCCAGCCCACGCGAACGCAGACAGGCGAGCATCAGGTGGGCAAAGTCCTGGCACACCCCACGACGGCGCTCCAGCACCTCCACCAGCGGCGTGGCGACCTGGGTAGCGTCGGCGTCGAAGGTGAACTCAGTAAAAATCTTCTCCATCAGCGCCTGCACGCCCGCCAGCAATGCCTGCCCGGGTTGAAAACAGGACTCGCTGAAGGCAACGAAGCGCTGCTTGAGCCGCACATAAGGTGACTCGAAGCGGTAGCGACAGGCTTCCAGAGCCGCGCTCGAAAGCGGCTGATTGGCATAGGTCAGGGCATCGCGTACCTGCTCCCACGCGGGCGCCGCGGCAAAGTCCGGCGCGGCCCGCTCCAGCACTTCGATTTGCAAACGCGCCACCACCCGCAACTGCTCATGCTGGCGCTCGAATGCCAGGCGGGTCAGCGGGTTGCCGAACACATCCCAGTCATCACGGCGCTGGGTCGGCTGCGGGCTGACCTGCAGGGCCTGGGCCGTACAGCGTTGCCAGGCACAAGGCCGCGGCCACAGGTGCGCCAGCTGCTGGGCCAGGGACACCGGGCTGTCGTAGCGGTAGTGGGTGTCGTGAACGATCTGGTAGCGGGCACTCATCACAGCGACACCGTCTGTTGGCTGACATCATCGACATGAGCGAAATGGCGTAGGGCCAGGCGCTCGGAGAGCTCGCCACTGGCGATGGCGACCGCTTGCAGCAGATCAGCCAGCCCGGCCAACACCGCCTGCACGCTGGCGTTGCCGAACAGTGGATGCTCCAGGCTACGCAGGTCGAAGTGGCGCAATTGCTCAGCCAGCAGGGCCAGGGCCGGATCGCGAGGGCTGTCGAACTCTTCGCTCAAGCGCTGGTTGGCACGCACCAGCAGCTTGAGCTGGAACAGCACCGCGTGGGGGTTTTGTTCATCGAGCAACAACAGATCGAGCACCGGGATCAGTTGCGCAACGGCCAGATAACGCGAGCGATAAGTGATGCTGCTGTTGCCCAGCTCCAGCAACCATTCAAGCCCGGCTTGATCGTACACCGCCGGCCCGCGCAGAAACGCCGCCAGGCTACTGCACAGCGATTGCAGACGCTCGATGCGCCGGCCAAGCATCAAAAAGCGCCAGCCCTCGTCGCGGGTCATATCGTCCAGGGCAAACCCCGAGAGCGCCGCCAGCGACATCACCAGGCGGTTGAGAACATCCACCCGTTCGCCGAAATCCGCCTCGCCATCCTCCAGGCATTGCGCCTCCCGCTGCAGCTCGACCAGCGCCTGCCAGTTCTCCCGTGAGAGCTTGCCGCGCACCTGCGACGCCGCCCACTGCAGGCGCAGCAGGTTGGCGCGCAGGCTGAACGCCCAGTCCGCATCATCCAGCGCCGCGCGCAAGCGCCCGGGCAAGTCGCCCTCCTCCGGCAGCAGCGACAACTCATCGGCCAGCTCCACCGCTGCTTGCAAGGCCAGCGGATCGTCGCCGTCCAGGTAACGGGTTAGGATGATCCGCAGCAAACGCGCACTGGCATCGCAACGCTCGCAGTAGCGTCCGAACCAGAACAGGTTCTCTACCACGCGCGATGGCAGGTAAGGGTCCTGACGGATCAATTCGGCCACACCGATAGTGCGCTGGGCCCGCCACTGTTCACCCTGTGGTGCCGCCTCGCCAAGTACCCAAGTGTCCTTGGTCAGACCACCGTGCTGGCAGGAAACACCCCGTTGATCTGCAAGCGCAGCGACCCTGGTCAAACCGCCGGGCATCACCCGATAACCCTCTGTCGTCGCAACAGCATACATACGCATGCTGATCGGCCGCGCTCGCAATTCCCCTGATCCAGACTGCCATACAGGAGCCTGGGACTGAGGCGGCAAGGATTGTGCGACATAAGCGTAAGGACTTGCCGATATCCGCCGAGCCAACGCTTGTAGGGCAGTGGCATCCAGGCTACTACCGCATACTGGCACGAAGTGTTGGGACGGAAATGCTGAAACGATACGATGCTGCGCCAGGTTTGCCAGCACCCTTTCTCGAACCACCACGTCCCCACACCAGGCACTCGATACCGAAGGTAAGAGCAATTGTTCGCCATACAACTGTTGGTTGATCGAGGGTAGGTAACTCATCAGTCCTGGTGACTCCAACACACCGCTACCCAACCCGTTTGTGATCAGAACACGCCCGCGTCGTACGGCGTCAACCAACCCTGGAACGCCTAACAGCGAGTCTGTGGACAATTCCAATGGATCACATAGATGCGCATCGAGCAGCCGCATGATCGAGTGCACGCGCTGCAGTCCACTCAGGGTTTTCAGGTAAACAGTGGCATCGCGCACCGTCAGCTCACTTCCCTCAACCAGCGGATAGCCCAACTGGCGTGCAAGGAAGACATGCTCAAAGTAACTGTCGCTACATCGCCCGGGCGTCAACAACACGACCAATGGCGTCGCCGCCGTAGGCGCGAGGCGAATTAGCATTTGCTGCAAATCGTTGAAGAAGCTCGCCAGATGCTGCACCCGCAGCTCACGATACAGTTCGGGCATGACACGAGAGAGAATAGTGCGGTTCTCGAGCGCAAACCCTGCACCCGAAGGCGCCTCGGTGCGGTCGGCAATCACGTGCCATTGGCCATCGGCGCTACGAACCAGATCGGCGGCATAGACATGCAGGGAAATACCACCCGGCGGTTCGATCCCGCAACAAGGCCATAGGAAACCGTTGTGCCCGAAAATCAGCTCATGCGGCAGCAGCCCGCTGGCAATCAACTGCTGCGCCCCGTATACATCAGCGAGCATAGAATTGAGCAATGTCGCTCGTTGTGCCACTCCAGCAGCCAAGGCCTGCCACTCGCCCGAAGGTATCAGGTTTGGCAGCAGATCAATTTCCCAGCGGCGACTGGCGTCATCCGAACCGGCATGTACATCGTAGATCATGCCATTTTCCTGGACTTGCCGGGAGATTAGCGCTTGATGCGGTGCAAATTGTTCGCTGGCATTGCGCGGCAAACGATCCAGCAGCAGTTGCCAATGTGGTCGAGGTATACGCCCGGTGTCGAGCATCTCGTCAAAAACGCCTGCAACAGGCAAGTAGCTGGCAAGTGGACCAGGCATCGAGTGTGCCCCATTCTGACGACGCCGCTCAGATTAACGCAGAGTTGCGCCTACGGTATATACGGAAACCTCTGGCGTGCACATCGCGTGGTGATTAATGATTTAATAGCCAATTTCTCGCCTGCCTCGATGCACAAGGAACCCTCACTTTGCTGACGCTAGTGATTCCCGTATACCGGAATGAAGCATCGATTAGCGACTTGCTCGACGCTGTGCGCGCTCTCGATGAACAATTCCAGAGTGGTTTGGAGGCTGTATTCGTGGTTGATGGTAGCCCCGACCGCAGCTATGAACTGCTACGCGAGGGCTTGGCCCGGGAAAGTTTCAACTCGCAATTAGTGCTGCTGTCACGCAACTTTGGCTCGTTCATGGCCATTCGTACAGGCTTGCAGCTTGGCAACGGCCAGCGCTTTGCGGTAATGGCCGCAGACCTTCAGGAGCCTCCAGAGCTGATCCTGGAGATGGATCACGTGCTTTGCACAGCCCCGGTCGACGTAGTGGTGGGGGTTAGGGAAAGCCGCGAGGACCCGCTGTTGACTCGCTTGGCGTCACACACGTTCTGGAGCTTGTACCGTCGATATGTAGTCCCGGACATCCCGCCAGGAGGCGTTGACATGTTCGCGTGCAACCGAGTGTTTCGTGACACCCTACTGACACTTGAAGAGCGCCATAGCTCACTGATCGCTCAGATTTTCTGGTTGGGCTTCCGTCGCCAGGTGGTTACCTACAAGCGTCGGCAACGCCAGACAGGCAAATCAGCTTGGACGCTTCGCAAAAAGCTCAATTACATGATGGATAGTGTGTTCTCCTTCACTGATCTACCCATTCGTCTATTGGTCCGTGCCGGCGCGTTGGGCTCATTGGCGGCAGGGCTCGTCGGGGCACTGGTATTGGTAGCCAAGCTCCATGGTGCGATTGCTGTCCCGGGCTATGCCATGACCATCCTCATGATCACCTTCCTCGGCTGCTTGAATTTGCTTGGGCTGGGTATTGTTGGCTCTTACGCCTGGCGAACCTACGAAAACACCAAAAACCGGCCTCTGGCTATCCCACTTCGGGTCGAGACTTTCGGAGCCAGGTCAGCTTGATTCAAATTTTTCTTTTCCTCCCCCAAGGTCATCAATGCACCCGTTGTTAACACGCCTGGCAAATTCGTCGGCACTCAGGTTCCTGCTGTCTGGCGGTTTCAATACAGCCTGCACCTATGCCGTGTATCTCTTACTGTTAGTGATATTTCCCTATCAACTGAGCTACACCATCGCGTTCGCGAGTGGCATTGCACTGGCGTACGTACTAAACCGCGGTTTTGTATTCCGTAGTCATCGTGGATTGCACTCGGTGCTGCTGCTGCCTTTGACTTACCTGGGGCAGTATGCAATCGGCCTGTGCGTGCTCTGGTTATGGATCAATATCTTGGACTGGCCTGAAGAAAGCGCACCATTGGCAGCAATTCTGGTCACCCTGCCATTGAATTATCTGTTTTCGCGCTTCGCATTCATGAAGCGCCCACAAAAGACTAAACAATGATCCGCACCCCCAACACCACCCCCTGGTGGCAGCGTAGTTTTCCCGCCAGCCTCACCATTGGTATCTTCAGTGCGGTAGTGCTTTACAGCCTGTACAAACTTATCGGTACGATTCCCGTTGAAGGCGGTGCCGGCTGGGATGGACGTATTTACCTGCACTACATCGAGTTACTTGGCCGTGGTGAGCCGATTTCTGCCGATCCGTACCGAAGCATTCGTATGTCAGGCTTCGTCCCACTGATCGGAGCTTCGGCCCTGGGCGCATCGCCCAGCCAACTGATCGAGATCCAGGCACTGCAGAACATAGCGTTCATGGCAATTGCAGCAGCCCTGTTTCATGACGTCTTGCGCCAGTTGGGCGTTCTCCCGCGTACCGCGTTATTGACTTCGGCACTGACATTGATGAGCTGGCCTTTTATGGTCATGCCTTACTTCTATCCAGTACTCAGCGACAACATCGCCCTCGCCCTCACCTGTCTTTGCCTGTGGTGCTGGGCTCGCGCATGGCAACTTGCGCTCTATCTACTGCTCGCTTACTTCGTGTGGTTGATGCCAGGCCTGTTTCTGGTGGCACTGGTGTTGGCAGTCATGCCTCGCCAGGTCACTCAATTGGGCAGCCCAGCGCTGCGGCGCAGATCACAATTGCTGGCGTTCGGAGTAGCGATGCTGGCCGTTGTTCCCTTGCTGCTGAGCCAGATAGCGGATGTAACCGACACCGAGCTTGCTAGCCACGCCACGCACCTTGATGGACAAACGTCGTTGATGGCGCTACGCAAACTGTCCGAAGTCAGCCTCATGGCAAGCCTCACCTTCGCACTTTGGCTAGGTGCCCGCGCGGTATGCGACCCCTCTCTATGGCAAGCCCTTCGTCCTCGTGCAGTCTTGCCAGCACTGTTGGCCTTCTCGACAAGCGCGCTGGCGATGTATTACCTGATTGACTGGAACAGCGGATTCAAAGGTCCACCGCTGCTGCACTTCATGGTACTGCAAAGCCTGGCAGCACCGTTCAAACCCCTGGTAGCACACTTTCTAAGCTTTGGACCGATAATCATTCTGGCGATAGCGTCTTGTATCGCATGGGCGTGTGGGCGCTCACCGAATACGCCAAAAGCTCTACTGGCCTGCATGCTGGCTTTTCTACCGCTGTTGATGATTGGTTCGGAAAGCCGTCAGTGGCTTGGCATACTACCAATTGCAGGTGCACTCGTGGCAGTCAGCGGTTTCTCGACGCTTCAACGGGTGATCAGCATTGTTTTCGCCGTAGTACTAATCTTGCCAATGTTCTGGTTGAAAGCTGCCACACATACAGCAGCAAGTGAGCAATTGAGCTATCAGAGCACGCCTTGGCAGTTCTACTTTGGCAGGCAGGGTCCCTGGATGTCGGTACAAGTCTACGAGACTGGCGTGCTGCTACTAGGCCTGTACATCTTGCTCATGATCGGGGCCTACCTGTACGACAAGCACCGCAAAACCAGCCTGTAACACCCCGTAAAAGTCGCCCCTGCTACAAATTTACGGGGTTTTGCATCAGCGCGGCAGAACCGGCTGGCGGGCGGGCTTCTTCTTGCCCTTGCCGCCCTTGGCGGCATCCTTGCGCGCCTTGGCCGCTTCCTGGTTGCGGGCAAACGCCGCAGCCTTGGCCTGTTCGCGCTTGTCCCAAGGCTTGGAACCGTCACTGGCACGCGGCGGCAAGCCGTTGTGCTGGGTGAGGATCTTCTGTTCCTTGGCCACCTTGTGGCTGCCGGCCGGGGTCGAGTTCTTGCGCCGGGCACTCTGGTAGCTGTCGGTCGCCGGCTGGTGCAGCGGGATCAACTGGTGCTTGCCCGGGCCGATCAGGTCGGCACGGCCCATGCGTTCCAGGGCTTCACGCAGCATCGGCCAGCCCTTCGGGTCGTGATAGCGCAGGAACGCCTTGTGCAGGCGGCGCTGCTGCTCGCTCTTGACGATGGTCACCGGGTCGCTCTTGTAGGTGACCTTGCGCAGCGGGTTCTTGCCCGAGTGATACATGGCCGTGGCCGACGCCATTGGCGACGGGTAGAACGCCTGCACCTGGTCGGCACGGAAGCCGTTGCCCTTGAGCCACAGGGCCAGGTTCATCATGTCTTCGTCGGTGGTGCCCGGGTGCGCGGCGATGAAGTACGGGATCAGGTACTGCTCCTTGCCCGCCTCTTTCGAGTACTTCTCGAACATGCGCTTGAAGCGGTCGTAGCTACCGATGCCCGGTTTCATCATCTGGTTCAGCGGGCCTTCCTCGGTATGCTCCGGGGCAATCTTCAGGTAGCCGCCGACGTGGTGGGTCACCAGCTCCTTGACGTACTCCGGCGATTCCACCGCCAGGTCGTAACGCAGGCCAGAGGCGATGAGGATCTTCTTCACCCCTGGCAGGTCACGGGCGCTGCGGTACAGCTTGATCAGCGCCGAGTGGTCGGTGTTCAGGTTCGGGCAGATGCCGGGGAACACGCACGATGGCTTGCGGCACGCCGATTCGATCTCGGGGCTCTTGCAGGCGATGCGGTACATGTTCGCGGTCGGGCCACCAAGGTCGGAGATCACCCCGGTAAAACCGGGAACCTTGTCACGGATCTCTTCGATCTCGCGAATGATCGACTCGTGCGAACGGTTCTGGATGATGCGCCCTTCGTGCTCGGTGATCGAGCAGAAGGTGCAGCCGCCGAAGCAGCCGCGCATGATGTTCACCGAGAAACGGATCATGTCGTAGGCAGGGATTTTCTCCTTGCCGTACGCCGGGTGCGGGATGCGCGCATAGGGCATACCGAACACGTAGTCCATTTCTTCGGTGGTCATAGGAATGGGTGGCGGGTTGAACCAGACGTCCACTTCGCCATGCTTCTGCACCAGGGCACGGGCGTTGCCCGGGTTGGTTTCCAGGTGCAACACGCGGTTGGCGTGGGCATAGAGCACTGGGTCGTTGCGAACCTTCTCGAACGACGGCAGACGGATGACCGTCTTGTCGCGGGTCATGCGCGGGCTGGCGAGAATCTGCACCACCTTGGCTTCGTTCGGGTCTTCGACCTCGCCCTTCTCCTGCTCGATGGCGCAGGCCTGGGTGTCCTGGGTGTTGACGTACGGGTTGATGATCTTGTCGACCTTGCCCGGGCGGTCGATACGGGTCGAGTCGACCTCGTACCAGCCTTGCGGGGTATCACGGCGTACGAAGGCAGTGCCGCGAATGTCGGTGATGTTCTCGATCGACTCACCGAACGACAGGCGCTGGGCCACTTCGACGATGGCCCGCTCGGCGTTGCCGTACAGCAGGATGTCGGCGCAGGCGTCGATCAGGATCGAATGACGCACCTTGTCCTGCCAGTAGTCGTAATGCGCAATACGGCGCAGGGAGGCTTCAATGCCACCGAGGACGATCGG
>NZ_JH650759.1:74650-153294 GCF_000259195.1 Pseudomonas donghuensis | reverse complement strand
CGCCCCTTGCCCTGCCAGTAGTCGTAATGCGCAATACGGCGCAGGGAGGCTTCAATGCCACCGAGGACGATCGGCACATGCTTGTAGGCTTCCTTACAGCGCTGGCTGTAAACCAGGCTGGCGCGGTCCGGACGCTTGCCGGCCATACCGCCCGGGGTGTAGGCATCGTCGGAACGAATCTTCTTGTCGGCCGTGTAGCGGTTGATCATCGAGTCCATGTTGCCGGCCGCGACGCCGAAGAACAGGTTCGGCTCGCCGAGCTTCATGAAGTCGTCTTTGGACTGCCAGTTCGGCTGGGCAATGATGCCCACGCGAAAGCCCTGGGCCTCCAGCAGGCGGCCGATGATGGCCATGCCGAACGACGGATGGTCGACGTAGGCATCACCGGTCACGATGATGATGTCGCAGGAATCCCAGCCGAGCTGATCCATCTCCTCCCTGCTCATCGGCAGGAACGGTGCTGGCCCGAAGCATTCGGCCCAGTACTTGGGATAGTCGAAAAGTGGTTTGGCTGCTTGCATGTCAGTGACCGGTGGCTAATCGATGAAAAATCGCGGGCGCGGAATATAGCACAAAAATTGACCAAATCCGACGGTGGTGGTCGGAATCAACCCACAACAATTATTTACCGCCCGTCGCCGCCAGTGCCGCGCTCTGATCTGCGTTTTCCACCAATGGAGACGCACACCATGCCCCCCTCAACTGTCGAGCAGGACCCACTGGCAGCCAACGACCAGCAACGCTGGTCGGATCGACTGACCCTGGAGCTGATTGAAGAGCATCTGAACCAGACCTTGCAAACCCTGGATGAACAAGAACAGCGCCGCTACCTGCAACTGGCCCGTCTCGGCCCGCAACTGCGCCAGCGCCTGAGCGATGCCCTGCGTCAGTTTCAACGGACTTTCGAGCACCAGGCCCTGGAGGACCTGCGCCAACAACTTGCCCTGGCATCCGGCCAGGCGCTGGATCCCCTGAGCACCTACCTGCACACCTATTCGCTGGAGATTCAGCGCGAGTTCCCCCACCAGGAAGTCGAACACCTGCAGACTCGCAGCCTCTGGCAGGCAGCCCAGGACAACTTTGGCTTCAACATTGCACTGCAAAGCGGCTCAGGACAGGACTTCCTCAGGGCCAGCAGCATCAACACCCGCGAGTCAGGTGGGCGTCATTCGCTGATCCCGGTCAGCACCTTCGTCGATATCGTGCGCAAGCTGAACCTGGGCAAGCGCTTGCAAGACGCGTTGCAGCAGAAGCTACCTGCCCTGAGCGCACAAGCGGTCAGCGACTACCAGCGTGCCCTGCTGCAATTTGCCCTGCTGGAAGCCTATCGCAGCACCGAAGACCACGAATTCAACCGTGAGCAACTGGCTAGCCTGCAAACGGCCTGCGAGCGACCAGGGGGCCTGCAGTGGACGTATTTCAGCCTTAAGTTGCCGGACGGGGTCATCGAGCACCTGCTTCGGCTGGCCGAGGCCCAGCCACTGCTCAGGCCGATCAAGCAGGCACTGGATGCACTGGCCAGCCAGCGCATGACCCAGACCCTGATGGGCAACCTGATTCCTCTGCCATTCTTCGTGGTGCGCCTGGGCGATGGGGTTTTCAGCTATTTTCCCGAACGCCCGGGCGGCGCCTGGCGCTCTCACGTCTCGGCCGTCGACGCTGTGGACTCGCTGCGCCAGCAGATCCACCAGAGCCAAAACACCAGCGCGTTGCATTGGCTCTATCAATGGCTGCCGCTTGCGCTACAACAAAAACTCTCGGCACTGCTCAAGCCTGACAACGTTGACCGCAACCAGCTCAATGCATTGGCCAAATGGCTGTACGACACCTTCGCCACCCAGCCCTCCACCGCCCTGCTCGATGTCGTCGAGAACCCGAACAGCCCGTGGAAATCGCAATCACTGCTCCAGGCTATCGCCCAGGAGCAGCAGCACGGGATCGCCGCCGACCTTTCGCTGATGGCGATCAGCAACAACAGCGTGGATTTCGACACCTTCCAGAAAGGTGCGCTGTTCGTGGTCAGCGAAGTGCTGGAGCTGCTGACGCTGTCGGTTCCCGGCGGCGTTACCGGTCTCAACCGCGCCATGCTAACCGCCACCTTCGCCAGCCTCGGTTTCCAGTCGATTTGCGCAGCCAACGCACTGCTGTCCGGCCGCACCAGCGAAGCAGTCCAGGCAGCGGCTGATATCGCCGACCTGATAATCAGCGCCAGGCTTCAGGGCCTCGGCGCACGGCTCTCGGCGCGCCGCTCAAGGCAGTTGGTGACGGCCCTTGGCCGTGCACCGGCAATTGAGGCACGCGTGGCACAGCAACTGGATTCGCGAAGCTGGAGCGCCGCCAAATTGCTGGAACACCTGCTGCCTCAGCTCCCAGCCAAGGCGATAACCTCAGTGTTGCGCCTGAGCGGTGTGCAGCGCGAACAGCTGGAGGCGGCATGGAGCGTCGCAGCGGACCTGCCTTGGCAACTGCGCTGCGTGATTGAAAGGCAACAACCGACCAACGCAGAGGGCAACCCGGCCATTGCCGCCCTGACCCTGCGCTTCCCCGGTCTGTCTGTTGCGGCCGCGCGCGAAGCCCTGCACCGCCACCCCGAGCTGATGCAGCTACAAGCGGACAGCCTCATCGAGCCCGGCCCCATTGCGACCGTGCTCGGGCTTGCGCAAGAAAGCCGCAGCCTGTTGGCGCTGTGCAAGCTGGACGATGAACTGGCGGGCCCCGACCGGGATGTCGAAGCCCTGTGCTGTCAATTGCTCGCCAGCCACCCTGAGTGGCCAGCCACATCAGGCATCCGCATCGAAGAGAACCTTCAGGCCCCACCCGCTACAGGCTTCGCCCCCGCACCGCCCGTTCAGTACTTCGCTGCTCCCGACGCCACGGGCTACCTGAACCTGACCCGCACCGGCAGCCACTATCACTTCCAGGACATGCCAGGCGCTGCGCTACTGCAGGCCTTGCACGAGCATCCACACAACCCATTGCGCAAGGACGTTAGTGTTGCCATGTTGCGCGCACAACTGCTCGACATCGCCCTGCGCAACCGCGAACTGCTGCCGGAACTGCTGGCCGAGCCCCCTCTGCAAGCGGTCTCAGCCGGGCGATTGAGGGTCAGCGCCCATCCATTGGCCAGTACTGCTGGCACGCCTGGCAGCGGAATTCATCATTACCAAGGGACAACCTACGCCATGATCGAGGGCGCGGCATACCCGATAGTGCCTGACGCCCCGGCATCAACGCCAGAATGGCGGGTATGGCGGCTGGCAGACGGCCCGCGCGCCGATAGCCCGGCGATTGTGCTGTATCGCCAGCACTGGTACTACGCCCGGGTTCCTGGCGCCGCCGGCATGCCCCGCCGAGGAGGGCGTCTGGCGCAAATGCAGGAGCAGAACCGCGCAGCAGCCACAGCCGAGCGAGCTGCCCAATTTCAACAGCAGCACAACACTCGCCAGCAACTGCTTGAGGTCAACCAGGCACTGCTGACGACCGCCGACCAGATGACCCAAGTCACTGCGCGGGTCAACGCCGCGATTGGAGGCTCAGACACACAGCAACAAGCCATCGCCGCCCTGGTGGTGACCTACTGGAAAGCCATCAAACACATTTCGACGAAGATCGACCTGCTTGCAATCCTGGGCGACCCGCAAACACTGCCCCAGCAACGAGAGATGCACGTGTATCGGCTTCATTGCCTGGAAAAAATCATGCTCAGCCAGGACCTCGCCTTCACCGGTGAAACCGGGGAAATGCTGGCCGACCCGCATCAAGGCGAGCATGGCCGCTATCGCCTGCAACACCGGCGCATCCTCCAGCACCTGGAAGAAAAACGCCCCTTCCTCGACAAGCACGCCGCCTATATCGAGGCCCTGTCCAGCGGTTTTCCAGGCACTCAGACCGACACTTATCTCGCCCGAGCCAGGGAAGACTTCCCTGCAACCCCGCTGATGCGCCAAGCAGCGGTGATCCTGTTCAAGTTGGACTTGCTGGTGATCAGCGACACTCCGGACCCGCAAGCCCCGATCCAGTTCAATACCGAGGCGGCGCTGCGCCTGGTGCAACTGCACGACGCCCTGACCACCTACACCGACCTGGACAGCCTCCCGGAAAACTATCAGCTCTCACTGCTCGATGACCTGCAACGCCAGTTCGACAGCCACCAGCAAGGGCTAAGATCCATGCAGGACACCGCTGCCACGCTGGATAAAGCCCACCTGCGCGATATCGACCAGGTGCTGGTCAGCCTCATTCGGCAGATACAGCAGCGACTTGAGTCGATGTATCGGGACCTGACCAGCAACACCTTGTTGAGCCTTGATTCGCAGGCCCTGGACACTGATTTTCTGCCCGCCCAACCGCTGCAGCGGCCTGTCGCCGGGCCACGCAAGCGGGTGATCAAAGTCAGGCAGCAGGGCACTACGGCATTTAAGGTAGGGCAAGCACATACCGACGAGCAGGGCCGGGAAGTGGTCGATATCATCAGCCCCGGCATCGTTGCCGGGCCCCGGGTGCAGCGCTACGTCAATCCGGTGGCCGGCTACTGGCAGCCACTTGCCGTTGAGCGCAGAGTTGGCACCGCTGCGTCACTGGCAACGCAACTGTCCCAGGCCAATACGTTACTGGGCAAAGTCGAGCAGCAACTGGACAGCGCACGCCAGGATGCCGAGAAACAGCAAAACCCGACCAACATCGTCGAGGCCCTTGAGCGTCACGCCGGGGCCTTGGAGGTTTTGGCACAGGGCATTGAGTCATCCAGCACCGAGGCTGAACAGCGAACACTGCTCGATCGCCTGCGCGGCGGCGCCCAGCGCTTGCGCCAGCACGGCGAAGCATTGCGCCTGATGCTGTACAAATCACCGGAAACGCTCGACATCAATCGCCTGCTGTACCTGATCGAGCACCGGCAAGTGAGCGTGCACAAGACACTGATGCGAGCGCCGCGCGGTAAAGGCCGGAACAAGCACTTCCTCGACATTTACCAGATCCGCGATGTCCAGGGCAGCCGCTCGACACTGTGGGAAGCGCATTTTCACTACGATGCCACAACGACCGCCATGGAGCAGTTCCAACTCAAGGGCGCGCACTTGAAGACCCTGGCGCAAAGCCGCCTGGGCGCGGCATCACAGGCCCAGGCCGAGCGGGAGGGGCAAGCCCATGTACCGATCTGGCGTGCTGCCTTCAGCCCTCAGGCAGCGCGCGAACTGTTCAGAGCCGCCAGTGACGGCTGAGCGACTTACTCGTCGTCGTCGAAGTTGTAACTGCCCGGCGCGAGGTTTTCGAAGCGTGTGTACTTGCCGATGAAGGCCAGGCGGATAAAGCCGATCGGGCCGTTCCGCTGCTTGCCGATGATGATTTCGGCAATGCCCTTGTGCTCGGTCTCCGGGTGGTAGACCTCGTCGCGGTAAACGAACATGATCACGTCGGCGTCCTGCTCGATCGCACCGGATTCACGCAAGTCGGAGTTCACCGGGCGCTTGTTTGGCCGCTGCTCGAGGGAGCGGTTGAGCTGCGACAAGGCGACTACCGGGCAGTTGAACTCTTTGGCCAGGGCCTTGAGCGAGCGGGAGATCTCGGAAATCTCGTTGGTGCGGTTGTCGCCGCTGGAGCCCGGGATCTGCATCAGCTGCAGGTAGTCGATCATGATCATGGCGATGTCGCCATGCTCGCGCACCAGGCGGCGGGTACGCGCACGCATCTCCGACGGGCTGATGCCGGCGGTATCGTCGATGAACAGCTTGCGGTCGTTGAGCAGGTTGACCGCCGAGGTCAGGCGCGGCCAGTCGTCGTCTTCCAGCTGGCCGGAACGCACCTTGGTCTGGTCGATGCGCCCGAGCGAGGACAGCATACGCATGATCAGCGATTCGCCTGGCATCTCCAGGGAGTACACCAGTACCGCCTTGTCGCTGCGCAGTACGGCGTTCTCCACCAGGTTCATGGCGAAGGTGGTCTTACCCATCGACGGACGACCGGCGACGATGATCAGGTCGGCGGGCTGCAGGCCGCTGGTCTTCTCGTCGAGATCGGTGTAGCCGGTGGACAGGCCGGTGATCGCGCTGTCGGTGTTGAACAACGTATCGATGCGGTCGATGGCCTTGGTCAGCAGGTCGTTGACGCCCACCGGGCCGCCGGTTTTCGGTCGGGCTTCGGCGATCTGGAAGATCTGCCGTTCGGCTTCGTCGAGGATCTCCGCGGCATTGCGCCCCTGGGGGTTGAAGGCGCTGTCGGCGATCTCGTTGCTGATGCTGATCAGTTGGCGCAGGGTCGCCCGCTCGCGGATGATCGCGGCATAGGCCTTGATGTTGGCCACCGACGGGGTGTTCTTGGCCAGCTCGCCCAGGTAACCCAGGCCGCCGACTTGCGAACTCAGGCCTTCCTTGTCCAGCTGCTCGTGCAGGGTGACCACGTCGAACGGGGCCATCTGGTCGGCGAGCTTGTGGATAGCGCGGAAGATCAGGCGGTGGTCATGCCGGTAGAAGTCGCCATCGGAGACTTGATCGAGCACCCGCTCCCAGGCGTTGTTGTCCAGCATCAAGCCACCGAGCACGGCCTGTTCGGCCTCGATGGAATGCGGCGGCACCTTCAGGGCAGCGGTTTGCAGATCATATTGCTCGGGGGCGGTTATCTCGTTCATGGCCACGCAGGAATCAGGGTGATGAAAAAGACAAAGGGCACGACCTGCAAAGCAGGATCGTGCCCGATGTTAACCGGCTGACACCCAAGGTGCCAGCCGATCGGTACAGCTTAGGCTGCGACAACAACCACGCGAACGGTGGCTTCAACGTCGCTGTGCAGGTGCACGGCAACGTCGTATTCGCCGACGTTACGGATGGTGCCGTTCGGCAGACGAACTTCAGCTTTGGCCACTTCAACGCCGGAGGCGGTCAGGGCGTCAGCGATGTCGTGGGTGCCGATCGAACCGAACAGCTTGCCTTCGTCACCGGCGGTGGCAGTGATGGTCACTTCCAGCTCAGCCAGTTGGGCAGCGCGAGTTTCGGCCGAAGCTTTTTTCTCTGCAGCGATTTTTTCCAGCTCAGCACGACGCTCTTCGAACGCAGCCAGGTTGGCAGCGGTCGCAGCGGTGGCTTTGCCGAATGGCAGCAGGAAGTTACGACCGTAACCGGCCTTAACATTTACCTTGTCGCCCAGGTTGCCCAGGTTGGCGACTTTTTCCAGCAGGATCAGTTCCATTTGGTATTAACCTCTTAACTTTTAACCTTCACCGTTCGCGTCATCGGCATCCTTGGATGCTGAACGACCACGAAAATCAATCAGGCTGTCGACAATGGCCAGAACCACGAGCAATGGACCGATCAAGTGCATGAAAGGCAACAGCGTGACGTATAACCCCACCAGCCAAAAATTGGCCAGGCGTTTCTGCGCGACCAGCCCGTGAATCAGGGCCAGCCCGGCGAACATGAACGCAACACTGCACAGCGGCAACAGAATCAATGCGTGCAGCCCCATGAACGGTGCTACAAACATGACGGCCAGCAATGCCAGCATCACGCCCTTGGGGAACCGAATCGCGCGAAATTCGCGACCGAAACCACCTGGGTTGTACAACAACGCCTGCCAATAACGCCCAAGAATCAGACATGACACGCTAAAGACCTGCAGCGTTATCGCTATTGAAGCGATCAAGATTGGGGCCATCACTGAGGCGAGCATTGCCTTCTGGTCCGCCGAGATAGTCTCGTAGGCTTTACCCATCACTAACGGCAAGGCATCTTGCGACGCTTTGGCGAGTGAATCGATGTAAGGACCCAGCAAGGTCCCCAGGCTCACCGCAAACAACAACCCCACTACCACGCTGACCAGCAGCACGCGGTTCCAGGAATGGCCTGCGCGCAAAACCAACGCAAGGCTGCAAGACCCCACCAGCACCAGCAACGCTGTCGGGTCCTTCAGGAAGTGCCAGCTCAACAACGTCGCCAGCAATCCCAGACCAAGGACGCTCAATGCGTCCGAACCGCGCCGCAGAAGCACAAGGCATCCCGCAGCGGCACTCAACCAGAACAACAGCGGCAATGCCGCCGATCCGGCCACGACAAGCGTGGCCTGCACACGTCCGCGCATGATGTAATCAGCTAGCGCTCGCATGCACTTTATCCTTTGCTACTTGTCGACGACCCGGTCTCAGCGGCCGTGGCTGTCGGTGTAGGGCAGCAGGGCCAGGAAGCGGGCGCGCTTGATAGCGGTAGCCAGCTGACGCTGATAACGAGCTTTGGTACCGGTGATACGGCTTGGAACGATCTTGCCGGTTTCGGATACGTAAGCTTTCAGGGTGTTGAGATCTTTGTAATCGATCTCTTTCACGTCTTCAGCAGTGAAGCGGCAGAATTTACGACGACGGAAGAAACGTGCCATGTAATAGGCTCCTCAAAAGGTCCGTGGATTACTCGTCAGCGTTATCGCTGTTGTCGCTGTCGTTGCTGTCATCGCCATCGGCGCTGTCAGCATGCTCAGGACGGTCGCGACGCTCACGGCGCTCACTGCGGTTCTCTTCAGCCTTGAGCATCTCGGACTGGCCGGTAACGGCTTCGTCGCGACGGATGACCAGGTTACGGATCACGGCATCGTTGTAGCGGAAGTTGTCTTCCAGCTCGGCCAGGGCCTTGCCGGTGCACTCAACGTTCAGCATCACGTAGTGAGCCTTGTGAACATTGTTGATTGCATAGGCCAGTTGACGACGGCCCCAGTCTTCCAGACGGTGGATTTTGCCGCCGTCTTCTTCGATCAGCTTGGTGTAACGCTCAACCATGCCGCCGACTTGCTCGCTCTGGTCAGGGTGGACCAGAAAGATGATTTCGTAATGACGCATGAATGCTCCTTACGGGTTGTAGTCTGCCACCAGAGTGGTCAGACAAGGAGTGAAGGACACTTGTATGTCTTGCCCTGGGAAAAGGCGCATGAACGCCTGCCAACATGGCAAGGGGCGCAATTGTAGAGAAGCGCCGAGGGACAAGCAAGGCAATTGGTGAATTATTGAGCAGCACCGAGGTGCTGCGATCGCCGGCAAGGCCAGCGCCCACAGACGTGCACAACACCTGTGGGAGCCGGCCTTGCCGGCGATGGGCTGCGAAGCAGCCCGCAGAGATCAGCGCTTGGCCTTAGCCTGCCGCTGACGAACGGCCTCGAACAGGCACACGCCCGTCGCCACCGATACGTTGAGGCTGCTGACGCTACCGGCCATCGGCAGCTTGACCAGAAAATCACAGTGCTCGCGGGTCAAGCGGCGCATGCCCTTGCCTTCGGCGCCCATGATCAGGATGGTCGGGCCCGTCAGGTCCTGTTGATACAGCTCCTGCTCGGCCTCGCCCGCCGTGCCCACCACCCACAGGCCACGCTGCTGGAGTTTCTCCAGGGTCCGCGCCAGGTTGGTGACCGCCACCAGGGGGATGACTTCGGCCGCACCGCAGGCCACTTTACGCACCGCAGGGGTCAGGGTCGCCGACTTGTCCTTGGGCACCACCACCGCCAGGGCACCGGCAGCATCGGCGGTGCGCAGGCAAGCGCCGAGGTTGTGCGGGTCGGTGACGCCGTCGAGCACCAGGATCAGCGGCGCGCCCTCAGTACGGTCGAGCAGCTCTTCGAGCATCGCCTCGCCCCAGACCTGGCTCGGGCTGACTTCAGCCACCACGCCCTGGTGCACGCCTTCAACCCAGGCATCCATCTCGCGGCGCTCGGCCTGGCCGACCGCCACGCGGTTCTGCGCAGCAAGCTCAAGCAGCGGCTGCAGGCGCGGCTCGCTGCGCCCTTCGGACAACCAGATCTGCTTGACCCGCTTGGGGTGATGACGCAACAGGGCTTCCACGGCATGCACGCCGTAGATCTTTTCCAACTGACTCATGACTTGGCCTTGGGTTTACGTGACGCGGAGCCGGCTTTCGGCGGCCCTTTACGGTGCTTGCTCGGTTTTTCCGACTTGCCCGACTTGGATGCCGGCTTGCTACCTGCGTGCTTGGCATCGGACATCAAGGCCTTCTTCATCTCCCGGCTCTTGCGCACTTCGGCGTTTTTCGCCGCGGCATGGGAGGGGAAATAGGCTTCGGCGGTTTCGTTCTTCTTGCTCCGGCGCGCAGGTTCAGCGGCCTTGGTCACTTCAGCCTTGTCGAGCACCGGTACCGGCTTGCCGTCTTGTGGACGCACGCCTTCGCCACGCTGCTTGCGACCAATCGGCGCCTTGAGGGTGTTCTCGGCCATCTCGAAGTCGATCTTGCGCTGCTCGAGATCGACGCGCATCACCCGCACCTCGACGGTGTCGCCCAGGCGGAAGTTGCGCCCGGTACGTTCACCGGCCAGGCGGTGATGCACAGGGTCGAAGTGGTAGTAATCACCCGGCAAGGCGCTGACGTGCACCATGCCTTCGACGTAGATGTCGGTCAGCTCGACGAACAGGCCAAAGCCGGTCACCGCGGTGATCACACCCGGGAAGCTCTCGCCGACGCGGTCTTTCATGTACTCGCACTTGAGCCAGTTGACCACGTCGCGGGTGGCCTCGTCGGCACGCCGCTCGCTCATCGAGCACTGCTCGCCGAGCTGCTCCAGGGTCGCCTCGTCGTACGGGTAGATACGCGCCTTGGGAATGCTCATCGCACCGGCACGCTTGACGTGCGGGGTTTCCTGGCGCGAACGGATCACGCTGCGGATGGCCCGGTGGGTGAGCAGGTCCGGGTAGCGACGGATCGGCGAGGTGAAGTGGGTGTACGCCTCGTAATTCAGACCGAAGTGGCCATTGTTGTCGGCGCTGTACACCGCCTGGCTCAGGGAGCGCAGCATCACGGTCTGGATCAGGTGGAAATCCGGGCGGTCGGCGATGCTCGCCAGCAGTGCCTGGTAATCCTTGGGCGACGGCCCCTCCTTGCCCTTGTGCAGGGACAGGCCCAGCTCGCCCAGGAAGGCGCGCAGTTTTTCCAGGCGCTCCGGCGGCGGACCGTCGTGAACACGGTACAGCGCAGGGATTTCGTGCTTCTTGAGGAACTCGGCGGTGGCCACGTTGGCCGCCAGCATGCACTCCTCGATCAGCTTGTGGGCGTCGTTGCGCACGGTCGGGCGAATTTCGGCGATCTTGCGCTCGGCCCCGAAGATGATCCGGGTTTCCTGGGTTTCGAAGTCGATCGCACCACGGGTATGACGGGCCGCCAGCAGCACCTTGTACAGCGCATAGAGCTGCTTGAGGTCCGGCACCACGTTGCTGTACTGCTCGCGCAGGGCCTTGCCTTCGCGGGTACGGGCGTGTTCGAGCATGCTGCTGACCTTGTTGTAGGTCAGGCGCGCATGAGAGTGGATCACCGCTTCGTAGAATTGGTAATCGACCATCTGCCCGGACTTGTTGATGGTCATTTCACAGACCATCGCCAAGCGGTCGACGTGCGGGTTCAGCGAGCACAGGCCGTTGGACAGCTCTTCGGGCAGCATCGGCACCACGCGCTCGGGGAAATACACCGAGTTGCCGCGCACCTGGGCTTCGGCATCCAGGGCAGAACCCAGGCGCACGTAGCTGGAGACGTCGGCGATCGCCACGTACAGGCGCCAGCCACCGGAGAACAGGCGCAACTTGCCCAGGCTCTCGCAGTACACCGCATCGTCGAAGTCGCGGGCATCTTCGCCGTCGATGGTGACGAACGGCAGATGGCGCAGGTCGACGCGGTGCTCTTTGTCTTTCTCTTCGACTTCCGGCTTGAGCTTGCGCGCTTCCTTGATCACGGCTTCTGGCCAGACATGCGGAATATCGTAGCTGCGCAGGGCAACGTCGATTTCCATGCCCGGGGCCATGTAGTTGCCGATCACTTCGGTGATATCGCCCTGAGGCTGGAAGCGCGGGGTCGGCCAGTGGGTGATCTTGACCTCGACGAACTGACCGATCTTGGCACCGCCGTTGCGACCCGGGGTGATCAGCACTTCCTGCTGGACCTTGGGGTTGTCGGGGGTGACAAAGCCGATACCGCCTTCTTCGAAGTAGCGGCCGACGATGCTCTCGTGGGCACGGGAGATCACTTCGACCACCACACCTTCGCGGCGGCCACGACGGTCCAGGCCGGAAACCCGGGCCAGGGCGCGGTCGCCATCGAACACCAGGCGCATTTGTGCGGGGCTGAGGAACAGGTCGTCGCTGCCGTCATCCGGGATCAGGAAACCGAAGCCGTCGCGGTGGCCGGCGATGCGGCCGAGGATCAGGTCGAGCTTGTCTACCGGGGCATAAGTGCCGCGCCGGGTATAGATCAGCTGGCCGTCGCGCTCCATCGCACGCAGGCGGCGGCGCAGGGCTTCGATCTGGTCTTCGGTGGTCAGGCCGAACTCTTCGACCAACTGCTCACGGGCTGCCGGCGAGCCGCGCTCGTCCAGACGCTGGAGGATCAGCTCACGGCTAGGAATAGGGTTTTCGTATTTTTCCGCTTCACGAGCGGCCTCGGGATCGAGGGTCTGCCAATCGGCCATTAGGAGGGGTTCACCTTGTCTATATAAGGGTTAGTTTGGCATAGGCGTATTGAAACCGGAAATTTCAGGCTTGGACAGCCCTGTCAGAGCCCCCTCAATGCTGCCAAAACCATCATAAGGAACAACGACTTGAATTTTTTAAGATTTTTTCTGAACGGGGGTTTACAGCTCTCAGAGGCATCCGTATAGTGCGCACCACAGCGACGGACACCGTCGTTATAGTTGAGATGCAACACGATGTGAAGCATCATGTTCCTCAGCGAAATGCCCAGATGGTGAAATTGGTAGACACGCCAGCTTCAGGTGCTGGTGACCTTACGGTCGTGGAAGTTCGAGTCTTCTTCTGGGCACCAATTTCAAATCTTAGAACTGCCTCCGGCTTCTGAGATTTACTGCAACACGCTACACTGTTTTTGTTTCAAGCTACACCGCTTCATTTTGCCCAGATGGTGAAATTGGTAGACACGCCAGCTTCAGGTGCTGGTGACCTTACGGTCGTGGAAGTTCGAGTCTTCTTCTGGGCACCAATTCAGATCAAACCCGCGAAAGCGGGTTTTTTCGTTTCTGCCCCTCCCCTTTTCCTCGCCTGCAATCCTGAAACGACCGATAGCCTGCTCATGAATTTTCCCTCACAAGGGCATTTGAGAAGCAATATCGATTATCATTGTTTCCAGATATGTAGCCGCAAGCGAGGAAGTACCCGCATGACGTTCCGCAATAACACCCTGTTGCGCGGCCTGGCCGTCTCTGTTTTTGCCATGGTGCTGGGCACGCCAGCCGCCATGGCCGCCGATCCTGTGGCACTGACCCTGTACAACGGCCAGCACAAGGAAATCGGTGAAGCCATCGCCAAGGCCTACGAGGCCAAGACCGGTATCCACATCAACATTCGCAAGGGCAGCAGCAACCAGCTGGCCAGCCAGATCATCGAAGAAGGCGATCGCTCCCCCGCCGACGTCATCTACACCGAAGAATCGCCACCGCTGAACAACCTCGGCGAGCTGGGCCTGCTGGCCAAGATCGATGATTCGACCCTGCAGGTGCTGCCCAAGGAATATGTCGCCGGCAACGGCACCTGGATGGGCGTCACCGCGCGCACTCGCGTGGTCGCCTTCAACCCCAAGGTGATCGACGAGAAAGACCTGCCGCCCTCGGTGATGGATTTCGCCGACCCCGAGTGGGACGGCAAGATCGGCTTCGTGCCGACCAGCGGCGCGTTCCAGGAACAGGCCGTGGCCATCCTCAAGCTGCACGGCCGCGACGCCGCCGAAGAATGGCTGACCGGCCTCAAGGCCTTCGGCAAGACCTACACCAACAACATGGTTGCACTCAAAGCCGTGGAGAACGGCGAAGTCGCGGCGGTGCTGGTGAACAACTACTACTGGTACGCCCTGAAGAAAGAGCGCGGCCAGCTGGACTCGAAACTCTACTACCTGGCCGATGGCGACGCTGGCGGCCTGGTCACCATCTCCAGCGCTGCTGCGGTGAAAGCCAGCAAACACCCGAAACAAGCCCAGGCACTACTGGCCTGGATGGCCAGCGAAGAAGGCCAGCGGGTGATTACCCAGACCACCGCCGAGTATCCGCTGCATAAAGGCATGGTCTCGGACCAGGGCCTGAAGCCCTTCGAAGACCTGCGCCCGCCGAAAATCAGCCCGGCCGACCTGGGTAATGCCGAAGAAGCCCTGGAGCTCGAACGCGAAGTTGGCCTGCTGTAATGAGCGCAGCCCTGCCCGCGGCCGCACTGGCCAGCCGTTACGTACCCAAGCGCAAGCGCCCGTCGATCTGGGTGGTGCTGCCGGTGTTGCTGCTGGTCGGGCTGAGCCTGTTACCGCTGCTGTATGTCGCCCTCAAGACCTGGGAAGCCGGCTGGCGCGAAGCCTTGCACCTGCTCTGGCGCCCGTTCGTTTGGGGCCTGCTGCGCAACACCCTGATGCTCATGGCCGGCGTCACCCTGGCCTGCATGGCCCTGGGCGTATCCCTGGCCTGGTTGCTTGAGCGCAGCGACCTGCCAGGGCGGCGCCTGTGGGGCGTGATCCTGTGCCTGCCGTTTGCCGTGCCGGCGTTTGTCAGCGGCTTTACCTGGGTATCGCTGAGCCCGCGCTTCGAAGGCCTGGGCGGCGCCATCCTGGTAATGAGCCTGTCCAAATATCCGCTGGTGTTCCTGCCGGTGGCGGCCACGTTGCGCAACCTCGACACCTCGCTGGAAGAGTCGGCGCGCACCCTGGGACAGACACGCTGGGGCGTATTCTTTCGCATCACCCTACCGCTGCTATGGCCGTCGATCATCGGTGGTAGCCTGTTGATTGCCCTGCACATGCTGGTGGAGTTCGGCGCCTTGTCGATCCTCGGCCTGCAGACGTTCACCACCGCGATCTACCAGCAGTTCGAGCTGGAGTTCAGCAACGCCAACGCCGCCATGCTCTCGGCGGTGCTGTTGTTCATGTGTCTGCTGATGCTATGGCTGGAACTGCGCGTGCGCGGCAAAGCCCGGCATGTGCGGATCGGCCAGGGCGTGGCCCGGCGTGGTGCGCCGATTCACCTGCGCGCATGGATGCCGGTGGGGCAGCTGTACTGCCTGACATTGGCACTGCTGGGCAGCGGCATTCCGTTGGGCATGCTCGGCTACTGGCTGAGTGTTGGCTCGTCGGCGGCGTTTCCGCTGGCCGATATCAGCCGCGCCCTGTTCTCGTCGCTGTCGCTGTCACTGGGTGGCGCCGGGCTGAGCCTGTTGCTGGCTCTGCCGGTTAGCTTCCTGGTGGTGCGCTACAAGGGCCGCCTGGCGATCTGGGCCGAGCGCCTGCCGTACTTGCTGCATGCGCTGCCGGGGTTGGTGATTGCCCTGACCCTGGTGTACTTCGCCCTGCACTACGTGCCGGCGCTGTACCAGACCACAGGATTGTTGTTGCTGGCTTATGCGCTGCTGTTCCTGCCGCTGGCCCAGGCACCGGTGCGCACGGCCCTGAACAAGGCGGCGCCACAGCTTGAAGAAGCCGCACGCACCCTTGGCGCGACGCAGTTCACGGCGTTCTGCCGGGTGACCCTGCCAATCATCTTCCCGGCCCTGGCTGCGGCATTTGCCCTGGTGTTCCTGGATGCCATGAAGGAACTGACGGCGACCCTGCTGCTCAGCCCGACCGGCATGACCACCCTGGCCACCGAGGTGTGGGCGCATACCGCCAACGTCGAGTTCGCGGCAGCGGCACCTTATGCGGCGCTGTTGATTCTAGTGTCCGGGTTGCCGGTGTATCTGCTGACTACGCGGATGTACCTGAACCGCGCGTGATGCCTGAAAAGCATCGCGGGGCAAGCCCGCTCCCACGGTGGGAGCGGGCTTGCCCCGCGATTACGCTCAAGCCCGGAACTGCCCCAAGCTGGCCTTGAGCTGCGCTGCCAGGTCATCGAGCACCTTGCTGCTGGCGGTGGTCTGCATCACCACCTCGGCGGCCCGCTCGGCCTGGGTGTGAATGGTCTGCACCCGGCCGCGCACCGCCTGAGCACCCTGCGCCTGCTGCTCAGCCGCACGGGTAGCCAGGCCGATGGCCGCATGCACCTGCTCCACCGAGGCCTGCACCGACTGCTGCACGCGAGCGTTATCGCGTAGCACCAGCAGGCCCTCGCTGGCTTGCCGCCCTGCCTGGCTGATCGCCGCCACCGCTTCTTTCGCCCCTTGCTGCAACGCACCGATATGCGCCTGGATATCACCGGTAGAGCTCTGGGTTTTGCTCGCCAGCGCCCTCACCTCATCGGCCACCACAGCAAAACCACGGCCGGTTTCCCCGGCGCGCGCCGCCTCGATGGCAGCGTTGAGCGCCAGCAAGTTGGTCTGCTCGGCGATGCCATGGATCACCGTCAGCACCACCTCGATCTGCTCGCTTTGCTGGGCCAGGCGCTCGATGACCTTGGAACCGGTCTCGACCTGCCCGGCCAGGTCCTCGATAAGCTTGGCCACCTGAGTAGAGGTACGGCTGTTCTCGTCAGTGGCCTGACGAATATCCACCACCTGCTGCAAGGCCGACTGCATGGCCTGGCTTTCAGCCTGGGCCTCATCGGCCATGCTCGACAAGTCGCGCAGGCTGGCGGCAACCTCATCGCGCTGCAGCTCGGCAGCGGCGTCGGCGCCAGCATTGCGCTGGGCCATGGCGCCGATCTCGATGCCGGTACGCTGGGCCACCTCGCCGGCCTCGCGAACGATGGGCTGCAGCTTGGCGACGAATTGATTGACCGCTGCGGCCATATCACCGATCTCGTCGCGGCTGTCGATGGTGACGCGCTTGGTCAGATCGCCCTCACCCGCCGCCAGGTCGTTCAACGCAGCGATCAACAGGCGCAACTTGTTGACCACACGCCGACCGAGCACCACGGCCACCACCAGCAACACACCCAGGCCGACCAGGGCCAGACCCACGCCGATGTTCCAGCGCAGGGTTGCCGCGGCGTCCTGGACGCTTTGCGCAGTGTTGGCCTGCATGCCGGCCGCACTCGCCTGAGCCGCTTCCAGGCGCGCGCTCAGGGCCTTGTTGCTGTCTGCTGCGGCGCCCACCAGGCTGTCGCCGACCAGTTGATCACCACTGGCAATCAACGCCGAGAAGCGCTTGTCCAGCGCCACCAGCTCATGGTCAACCACGGCAGTGGAGACGCCCATCAGCACCTTGCCGATCTCGACACCGTTGGGGTTGATCGAGGCTTCGACAAGGTACACCGACGGGTCGTTACGCGCGGCGTCCAGTACCTTGTCCAGCGCCCGCTCGCCCTGCCCCCTCTCCAGCAGCGCCTGGTTGATCGGGTTCTGCCGGTTGAGGTAACGGGTCAGGTGCTGGCCCTGAGCGTCGTCGTACACCACGAACAACACGTTGGGGTTGCGCTGGGCCCGACGGGAGAACTCCGACAGGGTCGGCACGTCGTTATCCCACATGGCTCGCGGCGCCACCGAGGCCAGCAGCTCGGCCATGTCGTTGGCCGAATCCTTGAGGTTCTTTTCAAGGGTCGCGCGCAATTGTGCCTGTTCATCCTGCAAGCGCGTGGAAAGGCCTGCAGTCAGGCGCTGACGGGTACTGGTGGAGAGGCTATCGAGCCCGGAGCTGACCTCCCTGCCAGCCTGTTCGAGTTCAGCGGCAAGCTTCTGGCTGTCGGTAGCCAGACGATTGTCCAGATCGGCCTCCAGAGCAGTGACCGTGCTCCGGGTCAGCGCGACCGCGACCAGCACCTGCACCAAAAGAGCGATACCAAGAGCAACAAAGACAGGCCGCAACAGGCGGCTTCGTAACAGTGAGAGAACGGCAGACACGAAAGAACCCTCTACTTCTGGGGCCATTAAGGTGATGGCACCGCTTGAGCGATTCTTACAGCAAAGGTTGTGCCGATCAGCCGACAGAAACGACAAAGGCCCCTATCAAGGGGCCTTTGTCTTTACATCAGTCGCGAATCAGGCGAACGGATGACGCAGCACGATGGTCTCGTTGCGGTCCGGGCCGGTGGAGATGATGTCGATCGGCGCGCCGACCAGCTCTTCCACACGCTTGATGTAGGCACGGGCATTGGCCGGCAGTTCTTCCAGGGTCTTGGCACCCAGGGTCGACTCGCTCCAGCCCGGCATTTCTTCGTACACCGGCTCCAGGCCGATGTAGCTGTCGGCGTCGGTCGGGGCGTCGATAACGGCACCGTTCTCGTTTTTGTAGCCCACGCAGATACGGATGGTTTCCAGGCCGTCGAGCACGTCCAGCTTGGTCAGGCACAGGCCGGAGATGCTGTTGACGTCGATGGCGCGACGCAGGATCACGGCATCGAACCAGCCGCAACGACGGGCACGGCCGGTGGTGGCGCCGAACTCATGACCACGCTTGGCCAGGAAGGCACCGACGTCATCGAACAGTTCGGTCGGGAACGGGCCCGAGCCAACACGGGTGGTGTAGGCCTTGGTGATACCCAGGATGTAGTCCAGGTACATAGGGCCAACGCCCGAACCGGTAGCGATGCCGCCAGCGGTGGTGTTGGAGCTGGTAACGAACGGGTAGGTACCGTGGTCGATGTCCAGCAGCGAGCCCTGGGCGCCTTCGAACATGATGTCCTTGCCGGCGCGACGCAGGTTGTGCAGCTCGGCAGTGACGTCGAGCATCATCGGCTTGAGCAGCTCGGCGTATTCCATGCACTCGTCCAGCGTCTTCTGGAAGTCGATTGCAGGCTCTTTGTAGTAATTGACCAGCACGAAGTTGTGGTAGTCCAGCAGCTCGCCGAGCTTGGCAGCGAAACGCTCGCGGTGGAACAGGTCACCGATGCGCAGGCCGCGACGGGCAACCTTGTCTTCATAGGCCGGGCCGATGCCGCGACCGGTGGTGCCGATCTTCTGCTCGCCACGGGCTTTTTCACGGGCCTGGTCGAGGGCCACGTGGTAGGACAGGATCAGCGGGCAGGAAGGGCTGATGCGCAGGCGCTCGCGCACCGGTACGCCTTTCTCTTCGAGCTTGTTGATTTCACGCAGCAGGGCGTCAGGTGCAACCACCACGCCGTTGCCGATCAGGCACTGCACGCCTTCGCGCAGCACGCCCGAAGGGATCAGGTGCAGCACGGTCTTTTCACCGTCGATCACCAGGGTGTGGCCAGCGTTGTGGCCACCCTGGTAGCGCACTACGGCGGCAGCATGTTCGGTCAGCAGATCGACGATCTTGCCTTTGCCCTCATCACCCCACTGGGTGCCCAGGACTACGACATTCTTACCCATAACACTTGTCCTCATTCGCGCAAACTTGGCGCCGGCTCGTACCGGCGGGGAATCTCAAATGGCCAGCGGCAGAACCTGCCAAAGCCCGTTTTGCTGAATCAATTGCCGATCGCAATCCGCCTCGACGGCGGCAGTCAATGGCTGCCCAGGCAAGGCCTGAACCACCCGCTGACCTTCACTGCGCAATTGGCAGACCAACTGCCAGAGTGCCGCATCGCTGCTGTCGGGCATCCAGATCCCGCCAGACGGCAATACCACCTCGGCTCGCCCCAGTGTGACCAGGGTCTTCAAATCCGTGGAGAAACCGGTGGCCGGGCGTGCCCGGCCAAAGTCTGCTCCGATGTCGTCGTAACGACCGCCCTGGGCGATCGACTGACCGACACCCGGGACGAACGCGGCAAACACCACACCGGTGTGGTAGTGGTAGCCACGCAACTCGCCCAGATCAAAATACAGCGGCAGCTCGGGGTAACGCGTGGCCAGCCGCTCGGCGATCGCCATCAGGTCATCCAATGCCGCCAGTACCGCCGCCGGTGCACGGCCCAGACGCACACGCGCCTCGGCCAGCACTTCGCGACCACCGCACAGCTCGGTGAGCGAGCGCAGCATGGCGGCCAGGTCCGCTGGCAGCTTGGCGGTCAGCTCGATCACTTCGTCGACGGCCTTGCGCTGCAGGGCATCGAACAGCTGCTGCTCGATCGCGCCCGACAAACCGGCGGCACGGGCCAGGCCGCGGTAGATACCGACGTGGCCAAGGTCCATGTGCACGTCCGGTACATCGGCCAGTTGCAGCATGGCCAGCATCAGGCTGATCACCTCGACGTCGCTGACCGGGCTGGCGTCGCCGTACAGCTCGGCACCGAGCTGGATCGGGCTGCGCGAGGTCGACAACGCCCGTGGCAAGGCATGCAGCACGCTGCCGGCATAGCACAGACGGCTCGGACCTTCACGACGCAGGGTGTGCGCATCGATGCGCGCCACCTGCGGGGTGATGTCGGCACGGAAGCCCATCTGCCGGCCCGATTGCGGGTCGATGACCTTGAAGGTCCGCAGGTCCAGGTCCTGGCCGGCACCGGTGAGCAGCGATTCCAGGTACTCGATATGCGGAGTCACGACGAAGTCATAACCCCAGCTCTGGAACAGATCCAACACCTGCCGACGCGCGATTTCGATGCGCGCCGCCTCAGGTGGCAGTACTTCTTCGATGCCATCTGGCAGCAGCCAGCGGTCTACCGTTGCCATTACGCCATTTCCCCTATGGTCCGGGCGGCTTGCCCGCGGGCGAGCCTTGAGTGAAGCAGGTATCGGCAAACAATGGCGCGCAGCACCGATTCCAGCGCTACCGCCGTGCCTATACCCTCGAATACCTTGGGCTGCTCTGTAGACCCGAGCCGGGTTTGAACCGTTCGATCTTGCAGACGCAAAAAAGCCGGGAATTTCCCGGCTGCCGCATCATACACCCGTTTTCTCGCGGGATCACCCCGCCAGGCGTTTTAGCCGCCCGGCGGGGTAGATGCTTATGGCTTGGTCTTGCCCATAAAGCGGAAGAACTCGCTGCTCGGATCGAGCACCAGTACGTCGCTCTTGTCGGCAAAGCTCTCGCGGTAGGCCTTGAGGCTACGGTAGAACGCGTAGAACTCCTGGTCCTGACCGTAGGCCTTGGCGTAGATCGACGCTGCCTGGGCATCGCCATCACCGCGGGTCTCTTCCGATTCCCGGTAGGCTTCAGCCAGCAGTACCCGGCGCTGACGATCGGCGTCGGCACGGATGCCTTCGGCCAGCTCGTTACCCTTGGCGCGGTGCTCGCGGGCTTCACGCTCGCGCTCGGTGCTCATGCGCTCGAACACGCTGCGGTTGACTTCCTTGGGCAGGTCGATGGCCTTGACGCGAACGTCGACCACTTCGATACCCAGTTCCTTGCTGGCCATACGGTTCAGCGAGGCAGTGATGTCAGCCATCAGCGCGTCACGTTCACCGGAGACCACTTCGTGCAGGGTGCGTTTACCGAACTGGTCACGCAGGCCGCTTTCCAGACGGCGCGACAGACGTTCGTCGGCAATCTGCTTGAGGCCCGAGGTCGCGGTATAGAAGCGCTCGGCATCCTTGACCCGCCACTTGGCGTAGGCATCGACCATCACCGCTTTCTTTTCCAGGGTCAAGAAGCGCTGGGTCGGGGCGTCCAGGGTCATCAGGCGGGCGTCGAACTTGCGCACCTGGTTGACGTAAGGAACCTTCACATGCAGGCCAGGCTGGACATCAGCCTGGACCACACGACCAAATTGCAGGAGTACCGCACGCTCGGTCTGGGCCACGATGTAGAAGCTGTTCCAGGCCACGATCGCCAGCACCACGGCCACGATCAGGGCGATCAGCGATTTATTGCTCATCAGCGGCTCTCCCTAGTACGCAACTGTGTTTGCTGCTGTTGCAGTTCCGCCGCCGCACGGTTGGCCGCATCGGCATTGGCTGACGGCGCAACGGTGACCGGGGCAGAGCCGGAACGGCTGCCCTGCACCATCTTGTCGAGCGGCAGGTAGAGCAGGTTGCTCTGGCCGTCCTTGCCGGAAACCAGGACCTTGCTGGTGTTGCTGTAGACTTCCTGCATAGTGTCCAGGTACAGGCGCTGACGGGTCACTTCAGGGGCCTTGCGGTACTCGGCAACCAGCTTGGTGAAGCGGTCGGCCTCACCCTTGGCACGCGAGACGACTTCGTCGCGGTAACCGTTGGCGTCCTCGATGATCCGCTGGGCCTGACCACGGGCCTCCGGCACCACGCCATTAGCGTAGGACTCGGCCTGGTTGCGGGCACGCTGCTCGTCTTCACGGGCACGGATCACGTCGTCGAAGGCTTCCTGCACTTCACGCGGGGCTGCCGCGCTCTGTACGTTGACCTGGGTGACAGTGATACCGGTCCGGTAGGTATCGAGGAAACGCTGCAGGCGCTCCTTGATTTCCACGGCCATCTGCTCACGACCTTCGGTCAGCACCTTGTCCATCGCGGTGGAACCCACCACGTGACGCAAGGCACTGTCGGTCGCGTGCTGCAGGCTGATTTCAGGCTGATCGACGTTCAGCACGAAATCCTGCAGGTTGGTGATCTTGTACTGCACGGTCAGCGGCACCTCGACGATGTTCTCGTCTTCGGTCAGCATCTGCCCCTGCTTGGTATAGGCACGTTCGCGGGTAACGTTCTCCATGTACTTGCGATCGATCGGCGGGAAGTAGATGTTCAGGCCCGGCCCTACGGTTTCGTAGTATTTGCCGAAGCGCAGCACGACTGCCTGCTCCTGTTCGTCGACCACGTACACGGCGCTGTACAGCCAGATAGCTGCAAGCACGGCGAGACCGATGCCGAGCAGGCCGAAGCCACCGCCCTTGCCGACGCCGCCATCACCACCGCGTTTCTTGCCACTGCCGAACATGCCGTTCAGGCTGTCCTGCAGCTTGCGGAAGGCCTCGTCGAGATCCGGCGGCCCTTTCTTGTCGCCACCACGGCGCCCGCCCCACGGATCCTGATTGTTCGAGTTGCCACCCGGCTCATTCCAAGCCATAGCGCTCTCCATCTGATAAAGCAAAGACGCGCCCACGGCGCGCCGTCCAATGCTACAGAATGCCTGTCACGGCTGCCCGACCGCGTCGCCGGGCATTTATTGCAAAGTATGTTGCTCGATGAATTCCAGCGGCTGCAAACCTTCGCGGCTGACCAGGCGGTTCAACTCCACCCGCGGCAGTCGCACAGCCAGCAGGCTGCTGCCTTCATCGTCATGCTCTTCGCTCTGCACCGCGCCCAGTTCAAAGAACTGCGCACGCAACCGGGCAAAACGCTGTTCAAGGCGCAAGGTACCGACAAACAGGTCATCCCCCAGCAATTCGGCGACCGCCTGCCCCACCAGCTCCAGCCCCCGACCATCGCGGGCCGAGACCCAGACCCGTTGCGGCTTGCCATCGGCATCGCGCTGAATCTGCGGCTCGACACCTTCAAGCAGGTCGAGTTTGTTATAGACCTCGAGGATCGGCAAGCCTTCTGCACCGATCTCTCCCAATACCGCCATGACCTGCTCGATCTGCGCCATGCGCTCAGGCTCATGGGCGTCGATCACATGCAGCAGCAGGTCGGAGTTGCTCGACTCTTCGAGCGTAGCCCGAAATGCCTCGACCAGCTTGTGCGGAAGGTGACGAATGAAGCCCACGGTGTCGGCCAGCACGATCGGCCCGAGGTCGTCGAGCTCAAGCCGGCGCAGGGTCGGGTCGAGGGTCGCGAACAACTGGTCGGCGGCATAGACCTCGGACTGGGTCAGGGCGTTGAACAGGGTGGACTTGCCGGCGTTGGTGTAGCCGACCAGGGAAACCGAGGGGATATCCGCCCGTTTACGGCCACGGCGAGCTTGTTCACGCTGGCTGCGGACCTTCTCCAGGCGCGCCTTGATCTGGCGCAGGCGTACCCGCAGCAGGCGGCGGTCGGTTTCCAGCTGGGTTTCACCCGGGCCGCGCAGGCCGATACCGCCCTTTTGCCGCTCAAGGTGAGTCCAGCCACGCACCAGCCGCGTGCTCATGTGCTCGAGCTGGGCCAGTTCGACCTGCAGCTTGCCTTCATGGGTACGCGCCCGCTGGGCGAAGATATCGAGAATCAGACCGGTGCGGTCAAGCACGCGACACTCGAAGACTCGCTCGAGGTTACGTTCCTGACTGGGTGTGAGGGTGTGATTGAATATCACCAAATCTACCTGCTCGGCGTTGACCAGGTCGCGTAACTCTTCGACCTTGCCGCTGCCAATCAGGTATTTGGCGGTGGGCTGATGTCGCGCCACATTGGCGAACGCGACAATATCGGCCCCAGCCGACAGTGCCAGCTCCTGAAACTCCTGCGGATCTTCGCGCGCCTCAGGGTTCTGACCTTCCAAGTGAACGAGGACCGCCCGTTCACCACCACCGTGGCGCTCAAAGAACAAAGCAGACTCCTATCAGGCGTTACCTGGCTCAGCGTCGCCTTGCTCGGATTCGGTTGCGCTAGGCAGACGGATCGGACGCACAGGGACAACTGTCGAGATGGCGTGTTTGTAAACCATCTGGCTAACGGTGTTCTTCAGCAGAATCACGAACTGGTCGAAGGATTCGATCGTGCCTTGCAGCTTGATGCCGTTAACCAGATAGATCGAAACCCCAACTTTTTCTTTTCTCAAAGTATTCAAGTAAGGGTCTTGTAGCGAATGCCCTTTTGACATATGCCGCACTCCTGTAAGGATCAATAGTAAAAAAATCAAAGAAAAACTGATGGCTCAAGCCGCCCCACCCCAAGGATAGACGGCAATTGCAAGGACTCAGCTCAATATGGAGACCGATCCAAGGTATTTCAAGGTGCGAGACAGATTGTCGCAGGCCAGGCTGTCCAACCAGTGCAGGTCAGCCCAACTACGCAACCAGGTGAACTGCCGCTTCGCCAATTGGCGAGTGGCAATGATGCCGCGCTCCTGCATTTCAACTGAATTCAACTTGCCATCAAGGTGATCCCAGACCTGGCGATAACCAACCGCCCGTATAGACGGCAGCCCCGCGTGCAAGTCACTTCTGGCTCGCAGCAATCGGACCTCGTCAACGAAGCCCTGTTCCAGCATTTGCCCGAATCGTAGCGCAATCCGCTCGTGCAGTATGTGCCGATCGGTTGGGGCTATGGCCAGGCTGGCGACAGTATAGGGCAATTGTCCCGCTGCGGACGCGCCTGCGGCGCTACTTTCCGCGGATTGACGCTGGCGATGTGACGTCATCGTCAGGCCGCTGACCCGGTAGACCTCCAGCGCGCGGATCAGCCGCTGCGGGTCATTGGGGTGAATACGTGCCGCCGATTCCGGGTCGACCGCCGCCAACTGCTGGTGCAAGGCGTGCAAGCCGAGGCGCTGGGCCTCTTCTTCGAGCTCGGCACGCACCTGTGGGTCAGCCGCCGGCATGTCCGCCAGGCCTTCGAGCAAAGCCTTGTAATAAAGCATGGTGCCGCCGACCAGCAGGGGGATTTTGCCGCGCGCGGTGATATCGGCCATGGCCTCCAGCGCATCGCGACGAAAATCGGCGGCCGAATAGCTTTCAGCCGGGTCAAGGATGTCGATCAAGCGATGCGGATGGGCAGCCAGAATCTCTTTGGACGGCTTGGCGGTGCCAATGTCCATGCCACGGTAGACCAGCGCCGAGTCGACACTGATCAGCTCGCATGGCAGGACCTTGGTCAGCTCGATGGCAAGGTCGGTCTTGCCCGCCGCAGTCGGGCCCATGAGGAATATCGCTGGAGGTTTGCCACTCATGTCATCGACCGCGCAAAAACAGTTTGTCCAGATCGTCCAGGCCCATCTGGGTCCAGGTCGGCCGGCCATGGTTGCATTGACCGCTGCGCTCGGTGTTTTCCATGTCGCGCAGCAGGCCGTTCATTTCAGCGATGGCCAGGCGCCGGTTGGCGCGGATGGCGCCGTGGCAGGCCATGGTCCCGAGCAGCTCGTTCAGGTGCGCCTGAATACGGTCACTGGTGCCGTATTCCATCAGATCGGCCAGAACGTCCTGGACCAGGCGGTTGGCCTCGGCCTGCTTGAGCAGCGCCGGAATCTGCCGGATCGCCAGGCTTTCCGGGCCCAGGCGCTGCAGCTCGAAGCCCAGGCGCTGGAACCACTCGGCGTGCTCTTCGGCGCAATCGGCTTCGCGCTGGCTCAAGGCCAGGGACTCCGGCACCAACAGCGGCTGGCCGCTGAGGCCTTCGCTGGCCATGGCCACCTTGAGGCGTTCGTACATGATCCGTTCATGGGCGGCGTGCATGTCCACCAGCACCAGACCGACGGCGTTTTCGGCAAGAATATAAATGCCCTTGAGCTGGGCCAGGGCGTAGCCCAGCGGCGGGATGTCGCCCTGGCCTTCGGGCAAGGCCACCGGCGCAGCCTCGGCCAGCGGCGCAAAGAACTCCCGGTACACGCCCTGAGCTTCGGCTGCAGGCAATGCCTGGGTCGGTCGCGGCGTGTACTGGTATTGATAGCCTGCACCACTGCCATTGCTACCCACAGACGGACGCAGGCCTGGCTCGGCCATCGGCTGCTCAAGCAGGTTGGCAGCCAGGCGCATCTCGCCCTGGGGGCCGAACTCACCGGCCTGAATGCCGCTGGGGCGGATGATCTCGCTGGTGGCAGCGGGCGCGGCCAGCTGATCTTCCGGGCGCACATCGGCCAGGGCGCGATGCAGGGTGCCGTATAAAAAGTCGTGAACCATGCGCCCGTCACGGAAGCGCACTTCGTGCTTGGTCGGGTGCACGTTGACGTCGACACCGGTAGGGTCGACCTCGAAAAACAGCACGAAAGTCGGGTGCCGGCCATTGAACAGCACGTCACGGTAGGCCTGGCGCACGGCGTGGGCGACCAGTTTGTCGCGCACGGCACGACCATTGACGAAGAAGTACTGCAGGTCCGCCTGGCTGCGCGAGAAGGTCGGCAAACCGACCCAACCCCACAGGTGCAGGCCGTTGCGCTCAACCTCGATCGGCAGCGCCTGTTCTAGGAAGCCCGGGCCGCAGATGGCCGCTACACGGCGGGCGCGCGCGGTATCGTCATGGGCTTCGTGCAGGCTGAGGATGCTTTTGCCGTTATGGCGCAGGTGAAAACCCACGTCAAAACGCGCCAGCGCCAGGCGCCGGATCACTTCCTGCAGGTGATCGAATTCGGTTTTTTCGGTCTTGAGAAACTTGCGCCGGGCCGGGGTATTGAAGAACAGGTCGCGCACTTCCACCGAGGTACCGACCGGATGCGCTGCGGGCTGCACTCGCGGGGCCATGTCGCGGCCTTCGGTTTCCACCTGCCAGGCCTGTTCGGCATCGCGGGTACGCGAGGTCAGGGTCAGGCGGGCGACCGAGCTGATCGAGGCCAGGGCTTCACCACGAAAGCCCAGGCTCATGACCCGCTCAAGGTCTTCAAGGTCGCGAATCTTGCTGGTGGCGTGGCGGGCCAGGGCCAACGGCAGGTCATCGGCGGCAATACCAGCGCCGTCGTCGCGCACGCGCAGCAACTTGACGCCGCCCTGCTCGACTTCAACGTCGATACGCTTGGCGCCGGAGTCCAGGCTGTTTTCCAGCAACTCCTTGATCACCGATGCCGGGCGCTCGACCACCTCACCGGCGGCAATCTGGTTGGCCAGCCGCGGGCTGAGCAGCTCGATGCGGGCACTGCTGCTCATTGCTGGGCCGCCAGGGCGGTGGTCGGGATGTTCAGGTGCTGGCCGACTTTGAGCTCATCGGTTTTCAGGCTGTTGGCGCTGCGCAGGCTGGCAACGCTGACCTGATAACGCACGGCGATCATCGCCAGGGTCTCGCCCGGGCGCACCGAATGCTCGCGCGGGCCCTGGGCAATCTTGCCGCTGTCGCGCAGCCAGGCGACATAAGTGCCCGGCGGCGGGTTCTGCTGGAAGAACTGGCGCACGCCGCTGTGGATCGAACGCGCCAGGGATTGCTGGTGGCTCGGGGTAGCCAGCTTGGCCGCCTCGTTGGCGTTGGAGATAAAGCCGGTTTCCACCAGGATCGATGGGATGTCTGGCGATTTAAGCACCATGAAGCCGGCCTGTTCGACGCGCTGCTTGTGCAGCGGGGTGATCCGGCCCATGTTGCCCAGGACCTTCTGGCCGACGTTGAGGCTGGAGGAGAGCGAGGCGGTCATCGACAGGTCGAGCAGCACACCTGCAAGCATGCGGTCCTTGTCATCGAGGCTGACGTTGCCGGCACCACCGATCAGGTCGGAGCGGTTTTCGCTGTCGGCCAGCCAGCGCGCGGTTTCCGAAGTGGCACCGCGATCGGACAGCGCAAACACCGAGGCACCGAAGGCCGCCTTGGACGGCGCAGCGTCCGCGTGGATCGAAATGAACAGGTCGGCGCCCTTCTTGCGGGCAATCTCGGTGCGTTTACGCAGCGGGATGAAGTAGTCACCGGTACGGGTCAGCTCGGCGCGAAAGCCCTTCTCGGTGTTGATCTGGCGCTGCAGTTCCTTGGCAATGGCCAGGACGATGTCTTTTTCATGCTGGCCACGCGAACCGGAAGCCCCCGGGTCTTCACCGCCGTGACCGGCATCGATGGCAATGACAATGTCACGCTTGCCGTTGGGCACTGGAGGCAGCTTGATCGCCGGTTGCGCCGGGGTTACCGGCACAGCCGGCGTGGTCGCCACCGGCGGCGTTGGCGGTGGCGGCGCAGCATCGGCCTCCTGGTCGAACAGGTCGACCACCAGGCGGTTGCCGTACTGGGCATTGGGCGCCAGGATGAAGCTCTTGGGCGTCACCGATTTTTTCAGGTCGACCACTACGCGCAAGTCGGTCGGCGTACGCTGGGCCGAGCGCACGCTGGTAATCGGGGTATTGGAGGTGGACACCGACAACGGCGCAGCCAGGGTCGCGCCATTGATGTCGATCACCAGGCGATCCGGGGCGGTCAGGGTAAATACGCTGTGCTGCACAGGGCCCGAGAGGTCGAAGACCAGCCGTGTGTTATCCGGCGCTCGCCATAAACGCATACTTTTGACTTGCGTGACGGCCAGAGCGTCAACGGTCACTACCGTAAGCAGCAGTCCTACGACAGAAACCAGTGCGCGAATGCGCATACCTATCCCCATTTTCTATTTGAATTCCAAGGCCAGAGCGGCACACCAGGCTTCGCCACGTGCCCCCTGCGGCGACAGGTTGAGCGAACGACCGCCCGCCTGGGGGCTTATGGTAATGGTCAGGTCGGGCTTTGGCAAAATGCCCGCCCCTTTTTGGGGCCACTCGAACAGGCACAAGGCGTCATCTTCGAAGTAATCGCGGATGCCCAAGAACTCCAGTTCCTCCGGATCGACCAAGCGATACAGGTCGAAGTGGAACGCGCGAATGTCGCCAATCTCGTAAGGCTCAACCACTGTAAAGGTAGGACTCTTTACCGCCCCTTGGTGTCCGAGGCCGCGAATAATACCGCGCGACAGGGTGGTCTTGCCCGCTCCCAGGTCCCCTTCGAGAAAAATCACGCCGTGACCTTGAGTCACCTTGGCAATGCTATGGCCAACGTTGACCGTGGCCTGTTCATCGGCCAAAAACAGGGTTATGCCAAACACGCTGAATGCTCCTCCAATAACTGACGAATTGCCGGGACCATGTCGCTGGCCGCCAGGCCGCGGCCCTGCACGGCCAGGCGCTCGCCCGCACAGGCATGCAGCCAGACGCCCAGGCAGGCCGCGTCCCAGGCCGACATGCCCTGGGCGAGCAAGGCGCCGAGCACACCACTGAGCACATCCCCCAGGCCGGCACCCGCCATGGCCGGATGACCGCGCGAGCACAGCGCCAGTTGCCCCGCCGGGTCGGCTACCAGGGTGCCGGCGCCCTTCAGCACGCATATGACCGCGTATTTACGCGCGAGTTTGCGTGCCGCGCCGGGCCGGTCAGCCTGCACCGCCTCGGTCGATACACCCAGTAAACGAGCGGCCTCCCCCGGGTGCGGGGTGATGACGCTGCCTTTGGGCAATGGCAAAGGCTGGCGCGCCAGCAGGTTCAGGGCATCGGCGTCCCACACCTGCGGCGCCTGGCTGCTGGCCACCGCCGACAACAGGCTGCGGCCCCAGGCCGCCTGCCCAAGCCCCGGGCCGACCACCAGCACCGAAGCCCGCTCGATCGGCGTCATCAACTGGTTGGCCGAATGCACACCCAGGCTCATCACCTCGGGCAGACGGGCCATTGCTGCGGGCACATGCTCGGCACGCGTGACCAGCGACACCAGCCCGGCGCCGCAACGCAACGCCGCTTCGGCACTGAGCAGCACGGCACCACCCGTGCCGCGATCACCACCGACCACCAGCACATGGCCGAAGTCGCCCTTATGGGCGTCGGCAGGACGTGGCGCCAGGGGCGCAAGGGTGACGCTGGTGAGCCGATGTGGCTCGTTTGCGGGGTGTTTGGTCTGAGGCATGGGTCAAAGGCTCTGATGTCTGGCAGAATTATACGCACCTGAGTCCGTATTGCCTTATTCCCATGCCTGCTTCCGCCCCCGACCTACCCACGCTGGCCCAATCGATCAAGGATTGGGGCCGAGAGCTCGGCTTTGCCCATGTCGGCATCGCCGGGGTGGACCTGGGCGAGCACGAAAAACACCTGGAGCGCTGGCTTGAGGCCGGCTATCACGGCGAAATGGACTACATGGGCGCCCACGGCAGCAAGCGCTCGCACCCGGATGAGCTGGTGCCCGGCACCTTGCGCGTGGTGTCCCTGCGCATGGACTACCTGCCGGGTGATACGCGCATGGCCCAGCAACTGGCCCAACCGGAGAAAGCCTATATCTCCCGCTACGCCCTGGGCCGCGACTACCACAAGCTGGTACGCAAACGCGTGCAACACCTGGCCGAGCGCATCCAGAAAGAGATCGGCCCGTTTGGCTTTCGGGCGTTTGTCGACAGCGCCCCAGTGCTGGAAAAGGCCATCGCCGAGCAGGCCGGGCTGGGCTGGATCGGCAAGAACACCCTGCTGCTCAACCGCAAGGCCGGCAGTTACTTCTTTCTTGCCGAGCTGTTCGTCGATATGCCGCTGCCGGTCGATCCGCCACACGCCAGCGAACACTGCGGACGCTGCAGCGCCTGCCTGGACATCTGCCCGACCCAGGCCTTTGTCGGCCCCTATGTGCTGGATGCCAGGCGCTGTATCTCGTACCTGACCATCGAGCTGAAAAGCGCGATCCCCGAAGAGCTGCGACCGTTGATCGGTAATCGGGTATTCGGCTGCGACGACTGCCAGATTGTCTGCCCGTGGAACCGTTTTGCCCGCCCCAGCGGCGAGAGCGACTTCAAGCCCCGGCACAATCTCGATAGCGCCGGGCTTGCAGAGCTGTTCATGTGGGATGAGCAGACCTTCCTCGACAGCACCGAAGGCTCACCGCTGCGCCGTGCCGGTTATGAGCGCTGGTTACGCAACCTGGCGGTGGGGCTGGGCAATGCACCGTCGACTATCCAGGTGCTGGAGGCGCTCAAGGCGCGGCGGGAGTATCCGTCGGAGCTGGTGCGCGAGCATGTGGAGTGGGCGTTGGGGCAGCATGCCATGAAAACAGCGGCAAGCACCAAGCCACAAGCCTCAAGCTGATCGCCTCAACTTGCAGCTTGTGGCTTGGCACTTGCCGCTTAAGCCTTCAATGCTCGTCGTTGTAATGAAACTTGGGCATTTCCCAATGAAACCGAATCGCCAGCAGCCGTAGCAGGAAACCGCCAAACAAGGTCAGCAGAATCGCCTGCTCACCCGGCACATTGAAGTACACGCACCCCAGATAGAACCAGGCCGCCGCGAACGACACACTGGCATACAGCTCTCGGCGGAAGATCAGCGGAATATCGTTACAAAAGATATCCCGAAGAATGCCGCCAAACACCCCGGTGATCACCCCGCTGATCGACGCCACCAGCATGCCCTGGCCCATTTCCAGCGCCGTCATGCAGCCGATCAGGGTGAAGGCCACCAGCCCCAGGGCATCGAGCACCAGGAACAGCGAGCGCAGGTGGCGCATCAGCGGTGCAATGAAGATGGTCATCAGCGCCGCGAAACTGGTCAACACCAGGTATTCCGGGTGCTTGACCCAGGTCAGCGGGTAATGCCCCAGCAGTACGTCGCGCACCGAGCCACCACCCAGCGCGGTGATGCAGGCGATCAGCACCACACCGAACCAGTCCATACCGCGACGGCCGGCCGACAGCGCGCCAGTCATGGCTTCAGCGGTGATAGCAACGAGGTAGAGCATCAACAACATGGCGCAGATCCGAGCAATGGGGCGCGCAGTCTAACCAGTTGCCACAGGCACCAAAAGGGGGCGCCGCACGGATTGTCTGTACAAGCCGACGGCGCTGCGATCAGAACTTGATGAAGTGCTCGCGATAGTGGCGCAATTCGTTGATCGACTCGCGGATATCGTCCAGCGCCAGGTGGGTACCGCCCTTCTTGAAGCTGTCGCGCACCTCAGGGGCCCAGCGTGCCGCCAGCTCCTTGAGGGTCGAGACGTCGAGGTTGCGGTAGTGGAAGTAGTTTTCCAGGTTGCGCATGTGGCGATAGAGGAACCGGCGATCCTGGCAGATGCTGTTGCCACAGATCGGGGATTTGCCTTTGGGTACCCAGTGCTCCAGGAAAGCGATGGTCTGGGCCTCGGCTTCGGCCATGCTGACCGTGCTGTCCTTGACCCGCTGAGTCAGGCCGGAGGCGCCATGGGTGCGGGTGTTCCACTCATCCATGCGCGCCAGCACTGCATCACTGTGGTGAATGGCGATCACCGGGCCTTCGGCCAGGGTGTTGAGGTCGCTGTCGGTGACGATGGTGGCCATTTCGATAATGACGTCTTGATCCGGATCCAGACCGGTCATTTCCAGGTCGATCCAGATCAGGTTCTGTGGGTTCTGCATGATTCTGCTCCTCGGTAGGTGCGCAGTTTAGCCTAGTGGAGCGTGCTAAACTCCCCGCCGTTAAATATTGCCTCCCGAACACGGAACCTTCATGGCCAAACGCCAGCTCAATCGACGCCAGAACTGGCGCATCGAAAAAATCCAGGGTGAACGCGCTGCCCGCGCCGCCAAACGCGAACAACAGACCCTGAAGGAGCTCGAAGGCGGCGACCTCGGCCCGGAACAACTGGGCCTGGTTATCGCCCACTTTGGCGTGCAGGTCGAAGTCGAAGCCCAGGACGGCGACGTTGCCGGCCAGGTGTTCCGTTGCCACTTGCGCGCCAACCTGCCAGCGCTGGTCACCGGCGACAAGGTCGTGTGGCGGGCTGGCAACCAGGGCATCGGCGTGATCGTGGCACAGATGCCACGCCACACCGAGCTGTGCCGCCCGGACAGCCGCGGCCAGCTCAAGCCGGTGGCGGCCAACGTCGACCTGATCGTGATCGTCTTCGCCCCGGCACCGGAACCCCATGCCAACCTGATCGACCGTTACCTGGTGGCGGCTGAACATGCCGGCATCCGGCCGTTGCTGCTGCTGAACAAGGCCGACCTGATCGACGAACAGAACGCGCCGGCGCTCAATGCGTTGCTGGCGGTGTACCGACAGCTGAGCTATCCCGTGCTGGAAGTGTCGGCCCATCAGGGCAATGGCATGGAGCAGCTGCAGGCGCAACTCGACGGCCACATCAGTGTGTTCGTCGGCCAGTCCGGGGTTGGCAAGTCATCGCTGGTCAACAGCCTGCTGCCCGATGTGCAGACCCGCGTCGGCGACCTGTCGGAATGGTCCGGCCAGGGCACCCACACCACCACCACCGCCCGCCTCTATCACTTCCCTGGCGGTGGCGAACTGATCGACTCCCCGGGTATCCGTGAATTCGGCCTGGGCCATGTCAGCCGCGCCGATGTCGAAGCCGGCTTCATCGAATTCACCGACCTGCTCGGCACCTGCCGCTTTCGCGACTGCAAGCACGATCGCGAACCCGGTTGCGCGTTGCTCAAGGCCCTCGAAGATGGCCGCGTGCAACAGCAGCGAATGAACAGCTACCGTTCGATCATCGCCAGCCTGCCGCAAGACAGCTACTGAGTACCCGAGGCTCGGAAACGGGCCTCAAACGGCTACAAAGTAGGACCTATATGTAGGGATTTTTACCCAAACAAGCAGGAAGCATCTTGTTTGTTGGTCGTACCTTGCTGTCCGAAAGACTTTCGCTGATTGTCACCTTTCAAGATTCGCCGCCATGAAGCGAATCGCCCCATGCCCTGCGTATGAAAGGAATCAACCATGACAATTCAGCCGTTACGCATCGATGCCACGCCCTCCAGCCTGGGAGGGCACCACTGATGCCAGTCTTTATCAGTTATCGCCACAGCCAACGCCTGGACGCCTTCATCATCAATGAACGGCTCAAGCTCGAAGGCATCAGTACCCAACTGGACCTGTTCGACAACGAGGCGCAGCAGACCACCGACGATATCAGCGGCATTATCCGGCGCAACATCAGCCAATGTACCCATCTGATCGCCGTGCTTGCCCCCGAGACCGCCGACGCCTGGTGGGTGCCCTTCCAACTGGGGGCGGCTACCCTGGTCAATCGCCGGGTTGCCTTCTACCAATGCGGCGAGGCCACCTTACCGGCCTATCTGGAGAAGTGGCCAACCATGTACAACCGCGAGCACATTGACCTGTACGTTCGCGCCTACCATGACGAGCAGACCTTCAAGCGTTCGATCGACAGTGAAGCCTGCGAGGCCAATGCCACCAACCGCTCCAACGCCGATTTCTTCCATGCCGACCTCAAGGCCAAGATCCGCCGCGGCTTCTAGTCCGTAGCGTAAAAAAACGCCCGTGGGCATCGCTGCGCACGGGCGTTTTTCTACAAACAGTATTACTGCTTGTTTTCGTCCATCTTCAACACGCCGTCCTCGAAGATGTTCAGCTTCTGCCGCAACTCCCGTGGCTGCATCGGCTCGGGCTCGGCCGCCGGGGCCTGCACTTGCGGGGCAGCCGGTACCGGCGCTGCAGCACCGGGTTGCGCGGCATCAGGGGCAGCAGGCTGGGTCTGCTCGCCCTCGATGGTACGCTGGGCCTTCTTGGTCAGGACAATGATATCGATACGGCGGTTGACCGGGTTGAGCGGGTTCTGCCGGTCGAACAACGACGACGAGGCGTAACCCACTACCCGTGCCACCTGGGTATCCGGATAGCCACCGGCGACCAGCGCACGACGGGCCGCGTTGGCACGGTTGGCCGACAGCTCCCAGTTACCGAAGTCACCGGTACCGGCGTACGGCTTGGCATCGGTATGGCCGCTGATGCTGATCTTGTTCGGCACCGCCTTGATGGTGTCGGCCATGGCCAGCAGGATGTCTTCGAAGTACGGTTGCAAACGCGCGCTACCCAGGTCGAACATCGGCCGGTTCTCGGCGTCCATGATCTGGATGCGCAGGCCGTCCTGAGTGATTTCGAAGAGGATCTGGTCCTTGAACTTCTGCAGTTGCGGGTTTTCTTCGACCTTGTTCTGCAGCTCCTGCAGCAGCAGTTCCAGGCGTTCGCGCTCAACCTGCTCGGCCATGCTCTCAACCTTGTCCTGGTCCAGTTGCAAGCTGGTGTCAGGGGTCGGCTCGGATTTCACTTCCGGGTTGATGGTCTTTTCCGGAGCGAGCTGGGGCGAACCACCGAGATCGATGATGTAGGGCGTACCGCTCTCGGAAAAACCGATCGGGTCTTTGAAGTAGCCGGCAATGGCAATCTTCTGCTCAGGCGTGGCCGTCGACAGCAGCCACAGCACCAGGAAGAACGCCATCATCGCCGTAGCGAAGTCGGCGAAGGCGATCTTCCAGGCGCCACCGTGGTGGCCGTCGCCAAAGCGCTTGATGCGCTTGACGATAATGGGCTGATTGTTCTCCATGGCTTAGCGACCGCGAACTGCTTGTTCCAGCTCGGCGAAGCTCGGGCGATGGGCCGGGAACAGCACCTTGCGCCCGAATTCCACGGCCAGCGATGGCGGCATGCCCGAGGCCGAAGCCACCAGCGAGGCCTTGATCGCCTCGTAGATGTTGAGCTCTTCCTTGGCGTCATGGCGCAAGGATGTGGCCAACGGGCCGAAGAAACCGTAGGCGGCGAGAATACCGAAGAAGGTACCCACCAGCGCCGCACCCACGTGCAGGCCGATGGACTTCTGGTCGCCATCGCCCAGCGAGGCCATGGTCACCACGATACCCAGAACCGCAGCGACGATACCGAAACCTGGCATGCCGTCGGCGATGCCGGTCACGGCATGGGACGGGTGCTCGAGTTCTTCCTTCATGCTCAGCAGTTCCATGTCGAACAGGCCCTCGAGCTCGTGCGGGGCCATGTTGCCAGTGGACATGATGCGCAGGTAATCACAGATGAACGCCGTCATGCGCTCATCCCCCAGGACTGCCGGGTACTTGGCGAAAATCGGGCTGGCAGCGGCGTCTTCGATATCGGCTTCGATCGCCATCATGCCTTCGCGACGGGATTTGTTGAGAATCTCGTAGACCAGGCCCAGCACCTCGATATAGAAAGTGTGGGTAAAACGCGTGCCAAACATCTTCAGCGACTTCTTGATTACATGCATGGTCATGTAACCAGGGTTGGCCTGAAGAAATGCACCAAAGGCAGCGCCACCGATGATCAGCACTTCGAAAGGCTGAATCAGGGCCGCAATCTTGCCGTGGGAAAGAACATATCCGCCGAGCACACTCGCGAATACGACGATGATGCCGATAATTTTAGCCATAGATAGGAAGCACTTACTGTCGTGGTCAGGGTCGTGAGCGGAAGTTAAAAAAACTCTTCTTCTACTTATCGGCAGAAGTGCGCCAGACTATAGTCAGTCAAGGCGAAAAGCCAGTTCGGCCTACCTCCAGCATGCCTATTGAAACCATCGTGCCAAGTCAAACACCAAAAACACTCGATGCCTGGGTCAAGCTCCTCGATAGCGTGCGCCTACCGGTGCCGCTGGCCAGTTTCGAGCGGGTAAAAGCCGCCATCGGCGACAGCCGCCGCTCATTGCGCGATATCGCCGAACTGATGCAGGACAGCCCGGCCCTGGTGCTCAGCGTGATGCGCGAGGCAAATCACCACAGCAGTACGGCCATGAGCGAGCCGGCCGAGAGCCTGGAAATCGCCCTCAACCGCCTGGGGCTTGCGCGTACCACAGAGCTGCTGGAACGCCTGCCGGCCGTGCCCGAGAGCGAGATTGCGCCCACCCTGCGCCAGTTGCAGATGGTCAGCCAGCACGCCAGCCAGCAGGCCAACGGCCTGTTCGCCAGCCGCCTGGCGCGTCTGTGGCAAGAAATCCACTGGGGTAGCCTGCTGTTCCTGGCGCCGCTGTGGCCGCTGGCGCTGACGCACCCCAAGCTCCTCGATGAATGGGAGCTGCGCGTGGTGCACAAAGGCGAGTCGGCCTCCCGAGTGGAAGAAGAGCTGTTTGGCGTACGGGTCATGAGCCTGTGCAAGGCCCTGGCCGAACACTGGCGCCTGCCGGACTGGGTAACCCGCGGTTACCATTTACTGCAGGAAGAACGCCGCCTGCTGGCCGAGGCGATCCTCATCGCCCGCGATCAGGACAGCCTGCACCAGCAACAACGCCTCGACGATCAGCCAAGCTTGCGCCGCTGGTTCAATCAGCCGGCCAATACCGTGCTACTGGCCAACGGCCTGGCCCTGGCCTCGCAGGCGGGCTGGACCAATGCACATGTGCAGCGCTGGCAACTGCTCACCAGCCTTTACCTGCAAACGCCGTTGGACGATGTGCAACAACTGGTGCACCAACAGGCGGCGATCAGTGCCCGTCATCACGCCTGCCCCGGCCTGTTCCACCCGGCCGAGGCGCTGCTCTGGCCCTGGCAGCAACAACACCTGCACCAGGGCCAGATCGCCCCGCCAACGCCCTCGGCCCAGGCCCTGGGCACCTGGCGCAAGCTCTGCGGCGAGTTGCTCGCCGAGCCGAGCCCGTTCAGCAACGCCATCCACCTCACTACCCTGGCGCGCGATGCCCTGGTCGCCTGCGGCATGCAACGGCTGATGCTGTTGATGACCGACAAGACCGTGAGCCAGTTGCGGGTTCACCAGACTGCCGGCATTCCCGGTGAAGCTGCCAACCTGGTGCTGCCTATCGAGCAAAGCAAACTGTTGCAGCGTTTGCTGAGCAAGTCGGCGCAACTGCGCCTGACCCCGGACAACCACGCCCAGTTCTCGGCCCTGCTGCCGGCCAGCCTGCGTGCGCTGTTTCGCAGCGAACATGTGTTGCTGCGCTCGCTATCGAGCAATGGCCGGGTGGTGATGCTGCTGGTCGCCGACCAGGGCGGCAAGCCATTGGCCGACGTCAGCGTGCAAGCCTTCGGCAAAACCGCGCAATGCATCGAGCGGGCCCTGACCGCCTTCAGCAACCGCAGCGCCTGAGCCATGCGCTACAATCGCCCCCCTCTGTTCTGCTCTGGAGACTCTGGATGACTGACTTTTCTGGCTTGCCCCTGGTAATCGAGCCGGCTGATCTGCAAGCCCGGCTGGATGCGCCAGAGTTGATCCTGGTCGACCTGACCAGCCCCAACCGCTATGCCAGCGGGCATGTTCCCGGTGCGCGCTTCGTCGACCCGAAGCGCACGCAGCTGGGCCAGCCTCCCGCGCCAGGCCTGTTGCCGGCCAAGGCTGACCTGGAAAAACTGTTTGCCGAACTCGGCCATAACGCCAACGCGGTCTACGTCGTATATGACGAGGAAGGCGGCGGTTGGGCCGGGCGCTTCATCTGGCTGCTCGACGTCATCGGGCACAAGCGCTACCACTACCTCAACGGTGGCATCCAGGCCTGGCCGGCCAACAACCTTGCCACTGATGTGCCGCTCAACATCACCGGCACGGTCAGCCTGACCCTGCACGAAGAGCCAACGGCAACCCGCGAGTACCTGCAAAGCCGCCTCGGTGCCACCGACCTGGTGATCTGGGACGCGCGCAGCCCAGCCGAGTACCGTGGCGAGAAAGTCCTCGCGGCCAAGGGCGGGCATATCCCCGGCGCGGTCAATTTCGAATGGACCGCCGGCATGGACATGAACGATCACCTGCGTATCCGCAAGGACATGCCCGAAATCCTCGCGCAGCTGGGCATCAGCAAAGACAAGGAAGTGGTCACCCACTGCCAGACTCATCACCGTTCCGGCTTTACCTACCTGGTGGCCAAGCATCTGGGCTACCCTCGGGTCAAAGCCTACGCCGGATCCTGGGGCGAATGGGGCAACCACCCCGACACCCCTGTCGAAGTTTAAGGAAACCTAATGAAATCCCGCTTGTTCATCATCAGTCAGTACCTGCTGCCTCATCACCTGCTTTCGCGCCTGGCCGGCTGCATCGCCGAATGCCGCGTGCGCTGGTTCAAGAACGCCTTCACCAGCTGGTTCGCCAAGCGCTACCAGGTGGACATGTCCCAGGCCCTGGTCGAAGACGTCACCGCCTACGAGCACTTCAACGCCTTCTTTACCCGCGCCCTCAAGCCAGGTGCGCGTCCGCTGGATGAAACCCCGGGGGCGATCCTCTGCCCGGCCGACGGTGCCGTCAGCCAGCTCGGCCCGATCGAGCATGGGCGTATCTTCCAGGCCAAGGGCCACAGTTTCAGCGCCCTGGAGCTGCTGGGTGGCGATCCGGCCAACGCCGCGCCGTTCATGGGTGGCCAGTTCGCCACCATCTACCTGTCGCCCAAGGACTACCACCGCGTGCACATGCCGCTGGCCGGCACCCTGCGCGAGATGATCTACGTACCGGGCCGGTTGTTCTCGGTCAACCAGACCACTGCCGAAAACGTTCCGGAACTGTTCGCCCGCAACGAGCGCGTCGTCTGCCTGTTCGACACCGAACGCGGGCCGATGGCCGTGGTACTGGTGGGTGCGATGATCGTCGCCTCGATCGAAACCGTCTGGGCCGGCCTGGTGACGCCACCCAAGCGTGAACTGAAAACCGTGCGCTACGACGAAGCCAGCCGTGCGCCGATCCACCTGGAGAAAGGCGCCGAGCTGGGCCGTTTCAAGCTGGGTTCGACAGCCGTGGTACTGTTCGGGCCAGAGCAAGTGAAATGGGCCGAAGAGCTCGGCGCAGGCTCTGCGGTAAGCATGGGCCAGCGCCTGGCACTGCCGGAGCAAGCCTGAAAATAAAAAAGCCCGCAGCGATGCGGGCTTTTTTGTACCTGGCTTTCGGATCCTGCGCAAAACCCTGTGGGAGCTGGCTTGCCAGCGATGGGCCGCACAGCGCCCCCGCCATCACGCGCGACCGTCGCGATCCCGGAAACCCAACAGGTACAGCACACCATCCAGGCCCAGGGTCGAGATCGCCTGCTTGGCCGATTGTTTGACCAACGGCTTGGCGCGGAAGGCCACGCCCAGGCCGGCAATCGCCAGCATCGGCAGATCGTTGGCGCCGTCACCGACCGCAATGGTCTGCTCCATCTGCAGGCCTTCCTTGCGCGCCAGCTCGCCAAGCAGGTCGGCCTTGCGCTGGGCATCGACGATCGGCTCGACAGCCACGCCGGTCACCTTGCCATCGACCACTTCCAGCTCGTTGGCGAACACATAATCGATGCCCAGCTTGGCTTGCAGCTGCTTGGCGAAGTAGGTGAAGCCGCCAGAGAGAATGGCGGTCTTGTAGCCCAGGCGCTTGAGTTCGGCAAACAGCGTCTCGGCGCCTTCGGTCAGGCGTAGCGAAGCACCGATCTGGTCCAGCACGCCAACGTCCAGGCCCTTGAGCAGCGCCAGGCGCTCCTTGAAGCTGGCACGGAAATCCAGTTCGCCGCGCATGGCCCGCTCGGTGATTTCTGCAACCTGCTCGCCTACACCCGCCGCCTTGGCCAGTTCGTCGATCACTTCGGCTTCGATCAGCGTCGAGTCCATGTCGAACACCGCCAGGCGGCGGTTGCGACGGAACAGCGAATCCTGCTGGAAGGCGATGTCAACGTTCAGCTCCTGGGCGACGCTGAGGAACTCGGCGCGCAGGGCCTGTGGATCAGCCGGTTCGCCACGTACCGAGAACTCGATGCAGCCCTTGCCCTGCTCAACCGGAGTGTCCAGCGCCACACGACCGGACAGGCGATCGATATGGTCGATGTTCAACCCGTACTTGGCGGTGATCGAGCTGACGCGCTGCAACTGCTCGGCAGTCACCTTGCGGGTCAGCAGGGTGACGATATGCCGGGCCTTGCCCTGGCCTTCGACCCAGTTCTGGTAGTCGGCTTCGGAAACCGGAGTAAAACGCACCTGCTGGTCGAGTTCGTAGCCCGCAAACAGGATGTTCTTGAGCACCGATGAAGCCTTCTCGGTATCCGGAATTTCCACCAGGATGCCAAAGGACAGGGTGTCGTGAATCACCGCCTGACCGATGTCGAGGATGTTCACCCCACCCTGGGCCAGGACGCCGGTGATGGCCGCAGTAAGACCCGGGCGGTCCTCACCAGTGATGTTAATCAGAACGATTTCGCGCAAGACGGGCTCCGACTCGTTGAAAAAAAGCGCATTCTACCGATTTTCGCTGACCATCGGGCGCAGTCGATACTTTGCCCGCCCCTGAGCCCTCGCTATACTGCGCAGCAACTTCTCCGACATAAAGAGCCGCGCTCTGTGAACCGGCCCACGCCCGTTAAGACCGACAACTTCTTCCTGCTGATCTTCCACGCCCTGCGCCAACGCCGAATACCGCTGGCGCTGCGTATCGCCTGCCATAACGTGTTCCTGGTGGCACTGGCGCTGGTGATCTACGCCTGCGTGATGGGCCTGCAGTTCAAGGAAGCCATGCATGAGCAGGCCGATGCCCTGGGGCAGAGCCTGACCACCCAAACCGCGACCTCGGCCACCGAGCTGCTGGTGTCCAACGACATCCTCAGCCTCAATGTGCTGCTCGGCAATCTGGTGAAGAACCCGTTGGTGGCCCATGCGGCGATCTACAGCGTCGACAACCGGATCCTTGCAGAAGCCGGCCAGCGCCCGAAAAACGGCCTGCTGGGCGAGGCCGAGGGCCTGTACCAGACCAAGATCACCTTCCAGGACGTGACCGCCGGGCAACTGCGCATCAGCCTGGACATGAGCCAGTTCCAGCAGCCGCTGACCATCAGCCTGCAGAGCATGGGCATTCTTGCCGGCATCCTGCTGGCCCTGGCACTGGCCATGAGCCTGCGCCTGGGTCGCTACATCTCCACCCCGCTGCTGCAATTGCGGGTCTGGCTGCGCGACATCAACGAGTTCACCCCGGCCATCGAGCGCCAGGATGAAATCGGCGACCTGGCGCGCCAGCTGCACACCCGCCTGGCACCGCCGCCACGGGAAGTCGAGCCGGAAGAAGAAGCCGAAGAATCCTTCGACGAGGATGAGCCGGAATTCGAAGTGCGCAACCTGCGCGACCCAAGCTTCGACGAGCAACCTGCCGTGGCCAGGGCCGCCAAACCGGTAAAACCTGCGGCAGATGACGACAGCGATGATGCCTTCGCCGACCTGCTCGACGAAGACCACAGCCCCGCCCCTGTTCCGGCTGCCCCGATCAACCGTGAGCCACAGGCCAGCGCCGTTCTGGCGGTGCAACTGGGCTCCCAGGAACAACTGCGACGGCTGCCGCGCACGCGCCTTACCGAACTGCTTGAGCGCTACCGCGACTGCCTCGACCAGGCTGCCTCGCTGTATGAAAGCGAAGTGCACACCCTTAACGACGGCAGCACCCTGCTGTTGTTCCACAGCCAGGACAGTGGCGAGGACTACCTCACCAACGCCATCTGCTGTGGCGAGCTGCTGCGTGCCCTGGGCCATGCCCTGCAGATCGAAGTGGCCGACAGCGGCATCACCCTGCAATTGCAGTTGGGCCTGGCCCTGGGTGAAGACCTGCACGGCCTGAGCCAGATCGACCTGTTGCTGACTGAAAAGGCCCAGGATGCCCTGGCCCTGTCGCAGCACAGCCGCAACCTGCTACTGGTCGAGCGCAAGATCAGCGACGACGCCCTGGTGCGCCAGCGCGCCCGCATCCGCCCGATCGCCAGCCCCGAGGGTGCCTGCTGCGTCGAGCGCTTGATGGAGCCGTACCCGTCGATGCTGGAACGGCAATTGGCGCGGATGCATGAGCGCCGGGTCAAGAGCTGAGCCCCTGCTAGACCTAAAAGCCCGCAGTGATGCGGGCTTTTTTGTTGCTGACCTGTGGGAGCTGGCTTGCCAGCGATGAGGACAGACCGGTGCTGACTGACTTACGACCGCTTCACGGCCGATCGCTGGCAAGCCAGCGCCCATAGACAGGATGAGCGCCCACAAAAAAGCCCGCATCGCTGCGGGCTTTTTGTAGGCACTCGACTCAGAAGCGGAACACTTCCAGATCAGTACGAATCGGTGTCGCCAACGGAATTTTCGGCTTCTCCGGCTCTTTGCGCACCTGAACCGGTGCCGCCTTTTTCGGTTGTTCTTCAACCACCACAGGCTGATTGGCCAGCGGCTTCAAGGCAATACTCAACTGTTCGGCAAGCTTTTGCAGCAACTGGCCCTGGGCCTGGACCTGAGCAGCCGAGCTACCCTGGTGCTGTTGCTCCAGGTGCACGATGCGGTTGTCACGGACCTGGCCACGGCGATCCAGCAGGCGCCACTGGGCGTCGAGGATCGCTGGCTGGTTGGTACCGGAGTCCAGGCGGGTAATCGACAGTAGAACCTGTACATCCGGGGTGAAACCGGTGCTGGCCGGGGCCAGGACCACCCGCTGGCTGTCCAGACGCCAGGCCAGTTGACGGACCAGCAACTGGTCGATATCGGCCGACAGGCTACCGGCCCAACGGCCATCGGTGGCTGCGGTCAGGCTGCCATCGGCCTGGCGCTGCAGCAGGGTCTCGCGTTGCAGGTAGTCGGCAACCGATACAGGGCCGAGCACCACTGCCATGCCAGCGCTTTGCTTGGGTTGGCCAGGCTCACCGCTGTCGAGCTGATACAGGGATACCGGTTGGTGCATGCTGCAACCGGCCAATCCGAGCACGCCACACAGCAGAACCAACGGAAGGCGCAGAAATTTCATCATCCCATCCAGGCGGTCGCCACAAGGCAAACCGCAGTGATACTCATATAGATTCGTTCGGGTACACAGCCACGCTGGTACCGCAAGGGGCCTATCATCCGCGAAATAGCGGCTCGACTCCAGTGTTTCAACCCCGAACGGGCAGGAAAATACCCGTTCAGGCTGTCTAACCCAGACTTACCCGGGGATTTCGACCAACAGTGCGTCAACCCGCTGGAAGCCACGGGGCAGCTTGTTGCCCCGGCGCCCGCGTTCGCCCTTGTAATGTTCAAGGTCGTCGGCCTTGAGTGACAGGGTACGCTTGCCGGCCTGCAATACAAGGGTCGCGCCGTCAGGAAGGACGGCCAGATCTGTGACAAATTCTTCACGTGAGGCTACCCGATCACCCGGGATGCCAATGATTTTATTGCCCTTGCCCTTACCCAGCTGTGGCAGGTCGCTGACCTTGAAGATCAATAGCCGACCTTCGGTGGTCACCGCCGCAAGCCAGTTGTGCTCGCGATCGGCCACCGGCCGCGGCGCGATGACCTTGGCGCCGTTTGGCAGGCTGAGCAGCGCTTTACCGGCCTTGTTCTTGGCCTGCAGGTCTTCGCCCTTGACCACGAAGCCGTAGCCGGCGTCGGAGGCGATCACATACAGGGCGTCATCTTCAGGCAACAGCACGCAATCGAAGCTCGCCCCCGGCGGCGGCGTCAGGCGCCCGGTCAGCGGTTCGCCCTGGCCACGGGCCGACGGCAAGGTATGAGCGGCCAGCGAGTAGCTGCGCCCGGTGGAGTCGATCAGTACGGCAAACTGGTTCGAGCGCCCGGCAGCGGCGACCTTGAAGCCATCGCCGGCCTTGTAGGACAGCCCCGTGGCATCGATGTCGTGGCCCTTGGCGCAACGTACCCAGCCCTTCTCCGAGAGCACCACGGTGACCGGCTCGGTCGGCATCAGTTCGTTTTCCGACAGGGCCTTGGCTTCGGCCCGCTCGACGATGGGCGAGCGGCGGTTGTCGCCATAGGTTTCGGCGTCCTTGATCAGCTCGGCACGCACCAGCTTGCGCAGCTTGGTTTCGCTGCCCAGCAGGGCGATCAGCTTGGCTTGCTCCTTGGCCAGCTCGTCCTGCTCGTTGCGGATCTTCATCTCTTCCAGGCGCGCCAACTGCCGCAGGCGGGTCTCGAGGATGTACTCGGCCTGGGTTTCGGTGAGGTCGAAACGGGCAATCAGCGCAGCTTTTGGCTGGTCCTCGGTACGGATGATATGGATCACTTCATCCAGGTTGAGGAAAGCCACCAGCAGGCCTTCGAGCAGGTGCAGGCGGCGTTCGACCTTGTCCAGGCGGAACTTCAGGCGGCGGCGCACCGTCTGCACGCGAAATTCCAGCCATTCAACCAGCAGCGCACGCAGGTTTTTCAACTGCGGGCGGCCGTCCAGGCCGATGATGTTGACGTTGACCCGGTAGCTGGACTCAAGGTCGGTAGTGGCGAACAGGTGCTGCATCAGTTCGTCGAGGTCGACCCGGTTGGAACGGGCGATGATGACAATGCGGCACGGGTTCTCGTGGTCCGACTCGTCGCGCAGGTCGGCGACCATCGGTAGCTTCTTGGCCTGCATCTGCGCGGCGATCTGCTCCAGCACCTTGGCCCCGGAAACCTGGTGCGGCAGCGCGGTGACGACGATGTCGCCGTCTTCGATGCGGTACACCGCACGCATGCGCACCGAACCACGGCCGCTTTCGTAGATTTTCAGCAGCTCGGCGCGCGGGGTGATGATCTCGGCTTCGGTCGGATAGTCCGGGCCCTGGATGTGCTCGCAGAGCTGCTCGACCGTGGCCTTGGGCTCATCGAGCAGACGTACGCAGGCCGAGGCGACTTCGCGCAGGTTGTGCGGCGGCACGTCGGTGGCCATGCCCACGGCGATACCGGTGGTGCCGTTGAGCAGGATATTCGGCAGGCGCGCCGGCAGCACCGCAGGCTCGTCGAGGGTGCCGTCGAAGTTCGGCACCCAGTCGGCCGTGCCCTGGCCCAGCTCGCTGAGCAGCACTTCGGAGTAGCGCGACAGGCGTGCTTCGGTGTAACGCATGGCGGCGAAGGATTTCGGATCGTCCGGCGCACCCCAGTTGCCCTGGCCATCGACCAGGGTGTAGCGGTAGCTGAACGGCTGCGCCATCAGCACCATGGCCTCATAGCAGGCCGAGTCGCCATGGGGGTGGAACTTGCCGAGCACGTCACCGACGGTACGCGCCGACTTCTTGTGCTTGGAGTCGGCGTCCAGGCCCAGTTCGCTCATGGCATAGACGATGCGCCGTTGCACCGGCTTCAGGCCGTCGCCGATATGCGGCAAGGCACGGTCCATGATCACGTACATGGAGTAGTTGAGGTAGGCCTGTTCGGTGAAGTCAGCCAGTGACCGGCGCTCTACGCCATCGAGGCTGAGATCAAGGGAGTCGCTCATGCGGGCCTCATCATTTCAGGTTCTGGCGCAGCAGCAAGGTGCCACCACGCTGGGTAAATTCGAGTTGTTTCAGGGCACTCATGCCCAGTAATACCTGTTCGCCATCCAGCCCCGGCACCACCAGCGCGCGGACATTGCGCAGGAGGATATCGCCCAGTTGCAACTGCTCCAGGCGTGTGCGATAGCCCTGGGTACGGCCGTTGGCGGTACTCAACATCACCGGCGCACCGTGTTCCAGGCCGAGCTTGCTGGCCAGGGCTTCGGGAATCGCCACGTCAGTGGCCCCGGTGTCGAGCAGAAAATGTACTGTCTGGCCGTTGATCCGGCCATCGGCGACGAAATGCCCCTGGCCATTGCCGGCCAGTTGCACTTCGATGTAACCCTCGCCATGTTGCGAGGTGACCACGGCATTGGGGTTGGCCTGGCGCTGTTCCCACTCGCCGAAAAAGCGCGTAGCCAGGAACAATCCGGCCGCCCAGGCCAGAATCAGCAATACCCGGCCAGCCCGCTTGCCCGGCGGCTGGCTCACGACTTGGCACTCCAGCCACCGGCCGGCGCGGCAAAGCGCCAGACGATCGGTCGCGATTCGCCGTCCTGGCGGGTCGCACCGTTGTTGTCCAGGCCGATCCAGGCGCCCGTGTCATCGATCACCAGCGCCTCGGCCAGGCCGAAAGGCTGCGAGTAATGCCGATGCTCGGCCAGCGCATCGGCGGCAAACGACCAGCAGCGTTCGACCTTGGCAGTCTGCGCGTCCCGCCGGCAGATGCGGTAGGCATTGCGTTCCAGGGTAAAGAGCTTGTCGTTGTACAGTGCCAGGTCGGCAAAGTCCCGCGACACCGGGCGCGGCTTGGTCATCTGCGATGGCTGCATCTCGACCCCGGCTTCGCTGAGCAGCACGCAGCCGTCGCCACAGTTCCAGGTGGTCTGCAAGCGGTTGATCAACAACAGGCCGCGGCGCTCGCGCTCGGCCGCCAGCCAGATGCGGTCACCGGCCGGGCTCACCGCCAGGCCTTCGAACAGCGCATTGAAATGCAGCAACATGCCACTGGCCCGCGCCTGACGGACCATGCTCGGGTCGATCTTCAACCAGTTAGGTGCACCCTCTACCGGCACTTGCAGCACTGCCGCATGGGCTTCGCTGACCAGGTAGTGGTTGCCGGCGCCGTCGCAGCTCAGGCCTTCGAAATCCAGCTCACCGCCGCGCACCTGCGAAGCAGCCCAGGTGCGCGAACGCAAGCCCCAGGGCAGACCGCTTTCCGGTACCGGCGGTACGTCCATGTGCAGCGCTTGCGCTTGCCAGACCGTTGCCGAGGTGTCCAGGCGGTAGAGCAGCTCGTCGTCGCGGTCCGAAACCGCCCACAATCCGCCACGGCATGCACTCAGGCCGGACAGGTTGCCACCGCGCATGCCCTCGACCGGGTGCTCGGCAACCAGCTTGAGCTCGGGCCAGGGCGCCGCCTGTGAAGACAGGGCGAACAGCGCCAGCAGCGCAGCCAGGGCCCGAGCTATCAAGCCAGGACCTCGGCCAGGTTGCCTTTGGATTCCAGCCAGCTCTTGCGATCGCCAGCGCGCTTTTTGGCCAGCAGCATGTCCATGATCTCGCGGGTGCCGTCCAGATCGTCCAGGGTCAGCTGGACCAGGCGCCGGGTGTTCGGGTCCATGGTGGTTTCGCGCAGCTGCGGCGGGTTCATCTCGCCCAGCCCCTTGAATCGGGTGACCTGCGGCTTGCCGCGCTTCTTCTCGGCCACCAGGCGGTCGAGGATGCCATCGCGTTCGGCTTCGTCCAGGGCGTAGTAGATCTCCTTGCCCAGGTCGATGCGGTACAGCGGCGGCATGGCCACATACACGTGGCCAGCTTCGACCAGCGGGCGGAAATGCTGGACAAACAGGGCGCAGAGCAAAGTGGCAATGTGCAGGCCGTCGGAGTCGGCGTCGGCGAGGATGCAGATCTTGCCGTAGCGCAACTGGCTCATGTCCGCAGCGCCCGGGTCGACACCGATGGCCACGGCGATGTTGTGCACTTCCTGGCTGGCGAGTACTTCGCCGCCATCGACTTCCCAGGTGTTGAGGATCTTGCCGCGCAGCGGCAGGATGGCCTGGAACTCTTTGTCACGCGCCTGCTTGGCCGAACCGCCCGCCGAATCACCCTCGACCAGGAACAGCTCGGCGCGCATCGGGTCCTGCCCGGCGCAGTCAGCCAACTTGCCGGGCAGTGCCGGGCCCTGGGTGATGCGCTTGCGCTCGACCTTCTTGCTCGCCTTGAGGCGCCGGCCGGCGTTGTTGATGGCAAGCTCGGCCAGTTGCATGCCCAGCTCGGGGTGAGCGTTGAGCCACAGGCTGAAGGCATCCTTGACCACGCCGGAGACGAACGCGGCCGCCTCGCGGGAGGACAGGCGCTCCTTGGTCTGCCCGGAGAACTGCGGCTCCTGCATCTTCATCGAGAGCACGAAGCTGATGCGCTCCCAGACGTCTTCCGGCGCCAGCTTGACCCCGCGCGGCAGCAAGTTGCGGAACTCGCAGAACTCGCGCATGGCATCGAGCAGGCCCTGGCGCAGGCCATTGACGTGGGTACCGCCCTGGGCGGTGGGGATCAGGTTGACGTAGCTTTCCTGAACGCTGTCGCCGCCTTCGGGCAGCCACAGCAGCGCCCAGTCGACCGCTTCCTTGTTACCGGCCAGGCTGCCGCAAAACGGCTCGTCGGGCAGGCGCAGGAAGTCGCTGACCGAATCGACCAGGTAGGAACGCAGGCCGTCTTCGTAATGCCACTCAACCTTCTCGCCGCTGGCCTTGTCTTCGAAACTGACCAGCAGCCCCGGGCACAATACCGCCTTGGCCTTGAGCACGTGCTTGAGGCGGCTGATGGAGAATTTCGGCGAATCGAAATACTTCGGGTCCGGAGCGAAGTACACGCAGGTTCCGGTGTTGCGCTTGCCAACGGTGCCGACCACTTCCAACTCGGTGGCCTTGTAGCCATCGGCGAAGGTCATCTGATACTCGTTGCCATCACGCTTGACCTTGACCCGCACCTGGCTGGACAAGGCGTTGACCACCGAAATACCAACCCCGTGCAGACCGCCGGAGAACTGGTAGTTCTTGTTGGAGAACTTGCCGCCGGCGTGCAGCTTGGTGAGGATCAGCTCGACCCCGGAGACGCCTTCTTCAGGGTGGATGTCCACCGGCATGCCGCGACCGTCGTCGGACACTTCCAGGGAATGGTCGGCGTGGAGGATCACCTGCACCGACTTGGCGTGCCCGGCCAGGGCTTCGTCGACACTGTTGTCGATCACTTCCTGGGCAAGGTGGTTCGGCCGGCTGGTATCGGTGTACATGCCCGGGCGCTTGCGCACCGGGTCAAGGCCGGAGAGGACTTCGATGGCGTCTGCGTTATAGGCACTAGCGCTGGGAATGGCCATGGGTTCTCGTCGTCAGTCGTGGGTGAAAATAGGTTATCAAAATACAGAAAAATCGAGCGCTTGATACTGCTGCGGGGCAATACCGGCAAAGCTCAGCAGGGCTGGCAGGCGTTCGCTAAAGCCCTGGAAGCTGTGATCGCCACCGGCCTGGATGCGCAGCGCGCAAGCGCGGTAGAACTGCTCGGCCTGGCGGTAGTCCAGGGTTTCATCGGCGGTTTGCAGCCACACTTGAAAGCGACCGGCATCCACCGGTGCTGGCACTTCCAGTTCGGCCAACGCCTGCACGTGGTCCAGGGTCAGCTCCCAGGTTTCGCCGGTGTAGAGGTTCTGCTGGGGCCCCAGGTAGCCATCGAACAGCCGGTGCGGGTTGACCGCCGGGTTGATCAGCAAGGCCTTGAGCCCATGGCGCTCGGCCAGATGGGTGGCATAGTAGCCGCCGAGCGAGCTGCCGACCAGTAATGGCGATTCAAGCTCGGCAATGGCGGCGTCCAGCTGGGCAATGGCCTGGCGCGGGTGATGATGCAGCGCCGGGACGCGCAGGCGCTCGCTCAGCCCCAGTTGTGCCATGACTGCTACCAGTTGGCAGGCCTTTTTCGACGACGGCGCGCTGTTGAACCCGTGAATATAGAGAATCGAACCCGACATGCCGCCCCCGATGCGCCTTGAATGCCTGGATCGCCAGGCAGGAAAGCGCGCATTTTAGCCTGTTCGGCGGCAGAAGGAGCGGTTTCAGTGTTTTGGCAACACTTAATAGCCGTCGCCTGCGTAATCGACGGTGAATTCGAAGTCGGTCACCCGCGATACGCCGGTGTCGATCGAGCCATCCGCCTGCAGGCGCAGCCAGCGATAGCCCGGAGCCTGCTCGCCGACTTTGAAGTCTTCGCTCCCCGGCTCGAACTGGATGCAGGTCGACGGTGAGGCCAATAGCCGCACACCGTCGCGCACCTGGTCCCATTCCTGATGAATGTGTCCCCAGAGCAAGGCGCGCACCTGTGGATAACCTTTCAGTACGGCAAACAGCGTATCGGCATTGCGCAAGCCGATCGGTGCCATCCAGGCGCAATCGATAGGCACCGGCTGGTGATGAAAGCAGATCAGGTGATGGCGCTCGGGCGCTTCGCTCAACGCTTGCTCGAGCACGTTGAGCTGGCCGTCATCGAGCAACCCCGGCACCGAGCCGGGCACTGCCGAGTTGAGCAGCAGGATTCGCCAGTTACCGATATCCACCACGGGATCGAGCAGTTCGGTGCCCTGCGCCGCCTGCTCCATCGGCAACGGCTCGTCATGATTACCGGCAAGCCAGCGTGCCGGGGCCTTGAGGCTGGCGGTCAGGTCACGAAAACTGGCGTAGGACGCCAGCGAGCCGTCCTGGGACAGGTCGCCGGTGGCCAGCACCAGGTCGATCCGCGGCTGCTCGGCGCGCACCCGTTCGATCACGCGCTGCAGGCTGTCGCGGGTGTTCATGCCCAGCAGCGTGCCTTGCGGGTCGGCAAACAGGTGGCTATCGGTCAGTTGCACCAGGTGCACTGGCGCGTCGCGAAGTGGGATCGATGATTGCGGCAATGGCCGACTCCTTGAACGGATTCAGCGCGATTATGGCGGCTGGCGGGCTTTGAGCAAATACTCGAAAACGACCGCCGTCACATTTCAGCGAACGACGGCCAACTCATGGCCACAGGCCAGGCAATAGCTCAGCCATTCACCGAGGAAGAGGTTGAGCTGGGCCTTTTCATCCGGCTGGTGCATGGCCGCATTCGGGTACGGGTAGATGCTGCGAAAGCGCCGGGCATGCTCGGCGCTGACCACTTCGGCCATGCGCGCGTCGTGGTAGACCTGCACTTCCAGCTGCGGCACCGGCAGCCAGGGCAGGCTGTGCTCCTGGCGCACGCGCAAGGTGGTGGTGTAAGGGCAAGCGAGCACGACATCGAGGACCAGTACGCCAAGCATCTGGTCCCCTTGGGTCATGCCGATCCGGCGCGAGCTCTGGGTGCTGCGCATGTCGGGCAGCAGGCGCATCAAGCGCGCATAGTTGGCCTCGCAGGCAGCCTGCAACCCGACCAGATCGACCCGGTAGCGCTCGCGCAGCAGATTCACGACCATAGCCCCCTGACTTCAGCGCGGTTCAAGGCCAGCCATTGCAAGGCAATGATGGTTGCCGCGTTGGCAATTTTGCCATCGCGCACGGCCTGCAGCGCATCCTCGAACGCCCAGACCCTGACGCGAATATCCTCGCCCTCTTCTTCCAGGCCATGCAGGCCACCGGCCCCATCGCTGCTGCAGCGACCCAGAAACAGATGCACAAATTCATCGCTGCCGCCCGGTGACGGGAAATACCGGGTCATCGGCCACAGCGTACTGAACACAAGTCCAGCTTCCTCCTCGGCTTCGCGGTGTGCAACTTCTTCCGGTTGTTCGTCCTTGTCGATCAGACCGGCGACCAGCTCGATCAACCAGGGGTTGTCGACCTTGCCGATGGCACCGACGCGAAACTGCTCGATCAGCACCACTTCATCGCGCTGGGCGTCGTAGGGCAGCACGCACACCGCATCGTGACGCACGAAAAGTTCGCGGCTGATTTCGCGCCCCATGCCACCGGCATACAGCTCGTGGCTAAGGCGAAGTTTGTCCAGGCGGTAGAAGCCCTTGTAGCAAATGGCCCGGTCGATGATCTCGACCTTGCTGGGCGTTGCGTTGTTGAACGTGTCTGGCATGGGAATCCTCGTTACCTCATTTACCGCATCGCGCCATCCTAACCTGCACACCGCCGTGTTTCACCTCTTTAAAGATACTGTCCAGGCTGCGAGGATAGACACCCCGCTGGTCTATTCAGCTTAGTGGCGAACTGAAGGCCTTGCCGACGGTCCAAGTCCGATCACCTTTGCCTTACAAGGATCATCATGACGCTTGTGAAACTGACGTCCGTGGCCGTGCTGGCCCTGGCCCTAGGCGCTTGTCAGAGCCTGTTCCAGCCCAACATGCGCACACCGCTGGAGGTCAAGCGCGACCGCTGGGAGCACATCAAGCCCGGTTGCAGCAACGCCGACTGCCCGCTGGTCAACATCGACACCATCCACTTCCCGGCCAACCCCAAGCTGGACGGCATCATCGAGAAACGCCTGCTACAACTGACCCAGGACAACGAGCGCAGCGCCCTGCCCGCCTCGCTCAAAGCCTATGAAGAGCAGTTTATGGCCAGCGCCGAAAGCCGCAACAGCAGCTACCTGCAAGCCAAGGTACGCGAGCAGCATGACGGACTGGTGATCATCGAGCTGTCCAGTTATCTGGATACTGGTGGCGCCCATGGTATGCCCGGGCGCGGCTTCATCAACTATTCGCGCCAGCAGGACAAGGTGCTGAGCCTGCAGGACATGCTGGTACCGGGCCAGGAAGCGACCTTCTGGAAGACTGCCGAAGAAGCCCACAAAGGCTGGCTGATCAGCACCGGCATGGACAAGGACGCCGAGTTCGTCAAGACCTGGCCCTTCCGCCAGACCCCGCACATTGCCCTGACCTACGGTGCGGTGGTGCTCAAGTACGAGGTCTATGCCATCGCCCCGTACTCCATGGGCCACATCGAGCTGAAAATCCCCTACCCGCGCCTGAACGGTGTGATCAAGCCGGAGTTGTTTCCCGGTCGCGGCTGACCGCTGGCGCTGCCGCCCAGTACACTAACCCTGCCAGCAGCAAGGCCGGCAGGGTCGAGCCGAGGTTCGGGGCGTAGTGTGCCAGCAGATGGTACGCCGCCACGCCAATCGCCCAGGCCAACAATGCCGGCCAATGCAGGCTGTGGATCGGGCTGGCATCGCTGCGGCGGCGACGGATGATGAAATGATCGACCAGCACCACGCCGAACAGCGGTGCGAACACCGAGCCGATCAGCAAGAGGAAGTTCTGGTACTGCGCCAACGGCGCGAAACTGGCGATCAGGGTGCACAGCACGCCGATGGCCAAGGCCAGGTGCTCGACCTTCAGGCGTACCAGAAAACCGCTGGAAACGGCCGCCGAGTGAATATCGGCAAAGGCCTTTTCCGACTCGTCGAGCAGGATCAGCAGCAGTGGGATACCCAGGCCCGCGCCAGCCAGCGCCAGCAGCAGGGTATTGACCTCAGCCGCTGGAGCAAACGCCAGGGTGTAGGCCACGCCCAGGCTCATCATCCATACGTTGCCGATGAAATAGCCCAGCGCCGTGCCGGCAAACACCCGGCTGGCACGCTGGCTGAAGCGTGAGTAGTCGGCAATCAGCGGCAACCATGACAGCGGCATGGCAATCGCAATGTCGATACCGATCGCCAGCGGCATCGAACCATCGCCGGCACGCGCCCACAGCGCGGCCAGATCGGCCTTGGCAAAGAGGTTCCAGGTCAGCCACAGGCAGGCACCGATCAGCAGCCAGATCCCCCACTTGCGCAAGATCTTGCGCACGAAGGTCAACGGCCCGCTGATCGCCAGCAAGGTGGCCAGGACACCAAAGCACAAGGTCCAGAGCAACGGGTTGGTCAGCGCACTGCCTGCACCGAAGGCGCGCTCGCTGAGCAAGCTGGCGGCATCACGCATGACGATGATTTCGAACGAGCCCCAGCCGATCAACTGCAGCAGGTTGAGCATGGCCGGCAGGCGTGCGCCATTGCGGCCCAGGCTGCGGCGCAGGGCGGCCATGGACGACAAACCGGTGTCACTGCCGATGACCCCGACGGCGGCGAGCAGCAGCACGCCGACGCTGGTACCGACGATGATCGCCAGCACCGCATTGGCCAGGCCCAGGCCCGGGCCGAGCAAGGCGCCGGTCTGCAGGACCATCAGGCCGATACCGAGGGAAAACCACAGGGAACAAAGGTCGCGACCGCTGAGCACGCGCTGCTCGGCGCTGACCGGGTGATCGGGGGAAAACGGGCTGGGTGTGCTCACGAGAGTAGTCTCGACAGGAGGAATTTATTGTTCTTCAGGGCCCTAACGCTGGCAAGCCAGCTCCCACCGGTACCTTGTGGGAGCTGGCTTGCCAGCGATGCGGTGTGCACCAGCACACCGCCTGAACAGCCCGATCAGACCTTCTTGTACAACTGGCTGCCTTCCTGGCGGAACCGCTCGGCCTGCTCGCGCATGCCATCCTCGACCGCCACGTCCACCGCTTCGATGCGCTGGTTGGCGGCGTATTCGCGCACTTCCTGGGTGATCTTCATCGAGCAGAACTTCGGCCCGCACATGGAGCAGAAGTGCGCGACCTTGGCCGAATCCTTGGGCAGGGTTTCGTCATGGAAGCTGCGCGCGGTGTCCGGGTCCAGGCCGAGGTTGAACTGGTCTTCCCAGCGGAACTCGAAGCGCGCCTTGGACAGCGCGTTGTCGCGGATTTGCGCACCCGGATGACCTTTTGCCAGGTCCGCAGCATGGGCGGCGATCTTGTAAGTGATGATGCCGGTCTTGACGTCATCCTTGTTCGGCAGGCCCAGGTGTTCCTTGGGCGTGACGTAGCAGAGCATCGCGCAACCGAACCAGCCGATCATCGCCGCACCGATGCCGGAGGTGATGTGATCGTAGCCCGGGGCAATGTCGGTAGTCAGCGGGCCGAGGGTGTAGAACGGCGCTTCGTCGCAGCACTCGAGCTGCTTGTCCATGTTCTCCTTGATCAGTTGCATCGGCACGTGGCCCGGGCCTTCGATCATGCACTGGACGTCATGCTTCCAGGCGATCTTGGTCAGCTCGCCGAGGGTTTCCAGCTCGCCGAACTGCGCTTCGTCGTTGGCGTCGGCAATCGAGCCCGGACGCAGGCCATCGCCCAGCGAGAAGCTGACGTCGTAAGCCTTCATGATTTCGCAGATTTCGTCGAAATGGGTGTAGAGGAAGTTCTCTTTGTGGTGCGCCAGGCACCACTTGGCCATGATCGAGCCGCCGCGGCTGACGATACCGGTGACCCGCTTGGCGGTCAGCGGCACATAGCGCAACAGCACGCCGGCGTGGATGGTGAAGTAGTCCACGCCCTGCTCGGCCTGTTCGATCAGGGTGTCGCGGAACAGCTCCCAGGTCAGGTCTTCGGCCACGCCGTTGACCTTCTCCAGGGCCTGGTAGATCGGCACGGTACCGATCGGCACCGGCGAGTTGCGGATGATCCACTCGCGGGTTTCGTGGATGTGCTTGCCGGTGGACAGGTCCATGACGGTGTCCGAACCCCAGCGAATGCCCCAGGTCAGCTTGGCCACTTCTTCTTCGATGGAGGAGCCCAGGGCGCTGTTGCCGATGTTGCCGTTGATCTTCACCAGGAAGTTGCGGCCGATGATCATCGGCTCCAGCTCCACGTGGTTGATGTTGGCCGGGATGATCGCGCGACCGCGGGCGATTTCCTCGCGTACGAACTCGGCGGTGATTTCTTTCGGGATGCTGGCACCGAAGCTGTGACCGGCATGCTGCTGGTCGAGCAGCCCTGCGGCGCGAGCTTCCTGCAACTTCATGTTTTCACGGATGGCGACGTATTCCATCTCGGCGGTAATGATGCCCTGGCGCGCATAGTGCATCTGGCTGACGTTGGCGCCGGCCTTGGCCCGGCGCGGGTTGCGCACGTGGGCGAAACGCAGTTTGGTCAGTTCGGCATCGGCCAGGCGTTGCTGGCCGAAGTCCGACGACAAGCCGGCGAGGCGTTCGGTGTCACCCCGGGCGTCGATCCACGCTGAACGGACATCGCCCAGGCCTTTGCGCACGTCGATGATCACGTTGGGATCGGTGTAGGGACCGGACGTGTCGTAGACCAGCACCGGAGCGTTGGCTTCGCCGCCGAAATCGGTCGGAGTGTCGTCCAGGCTGATTTCACGCATGGGCACGCGGATGTCCGGGCGCGAGCCTTCGACATAGATTTTGCGCGAACGGGTGAACGGCTGTACGGACTGTTGATCGACCTGGGCCGATTCACTCAGATTGGTATGTTTTTCTTGTTTACTCATCACAGGCTCTCCAGACGGCTTCCTAGCAGTGGAATGTCGGGGAGAACCTGAAAGGCACGGACGCACCATGGGTGGTGCTGTACCAAATGCGCGGTGATGCCTGCAGCGATGATGGCTGTCTCGACATTCCCGGACCTGGCACAAGAGACTCGCCGGGAAAGCGAGAAATCTTGTTCCCTACGCAGGCGCTAACCTGATCAGGTTCAACGGGATCCGGATTATCCGATCTCAGCCTCAACGCAAGGCACCCCGACAAGAACGTGGGCAGTCTAGACTGGAGTGGCATGCAAAGCCAAGCACCTGGACATGGACACGATAAATGGCGCAAATAGCGGATTGTTGCGAAATGCCTGCACAACTACACTCACCAGTTCAGAAATTCTCACCGTTCAAGGATTGCCCTATGCTGCGCAAACTCTCACTGGCCCTTGCCGTGTCTTGTGCTACCAACGGAATGGCCTGGGCAGCGGATGTGCCCCTGTCGGCGAAGACCGACCTGGTCAGTGTCTATCAGGAAGCCGTGAACAATAACGCCGACCTGGCGGCCGCCCGCGCCAACTACGGCGCCCAGAAGGAAGTGGTGCCCCAGGCCCGTGCCGGCCTGCTGCCAAACCTCTCGGCCGGCGCCGAGATGATGAGCAACCGCACCAAGATCGACAGCCCTTCGGTGACCTCCAACCGCAGCGGCAATTCCTGGCAGGCGACCCTGGCGCAACCTATCTTCCGCGCTGACCGCTGGTTCCAGTTGCAGGCGGCTGAAGCGGTCAACGAGCAGGCGGCCCTGGAGCTGTCGGCCACCGAACAGAATCTGATCCTGCAAAGCGCCGAAAACTACTTTGCCGTGCTGCGCGCCCAAGACACCCTGGCCTCGACCAAGGCCGAAGAAGCCGCGTTCAAGCGCCAGCTCGACCAGTCCAACGAGCGCTTCGACGTCGGCCTCTCGGACAAGACCGACGTGCTGCAGTCCCAGGCCAGCTACGACACCGCCCGGGCCAACCGCATCGTTGCCCAGCGTCAGGTCGATGACGCCTTCGAGGCGCTGATCACCCTGACCAACCGCGACTACAACTCGGTGCAGGGCATCGTCCACACCCTGCCGGTACAAGTGCCGGTGCCAAACGATGCCAAGGCCTGGGTCGAGACGGCCGGCAAACAGAACCTCAACCTGCTGGCCACCAACTACGCGGTAAGCGCCGCCGAAGAGACCCTGCGCCAGCGCAAGGCCGGGCACGCACCGACCGTGGATGCGGTAGCACGCTACCAGAAAGGCGACAACGACAGCCTGGGCTTCACCAACCCCAACCTCACCGGGCAGAACTACAGCGGCGATGTCGAACAGACCAGCATCGGCCTGCAGTTGAACATCCCGATCTACAGCGGCGGCCTGACCAGCTCGCAGGTACGCGAGGCTTACCAACGCCTGAGCCAGAGTGAACAGCAACGCGAAAGCCTGCGCCGCCAGGTGGTGGAAAACACCCGCAACCTGCACCGTGCAGTGAACACCGATGTCGAGCAGGTGCAAGCGCGCAAGCAGTCGATCATCTCCAACCAGAGCGCCCTGGAAGCCACGGAAATCGGCTACCAGGTGGGTACCCGCAACATCGTCGACGTGCTCGACGCCCAGCGCCAGCTGTACACCTCGGTGCGCGACTACAACAATACCCGCTACGACTACATCCTCGACAACCTGCGCTTGAAGCAGGCGGCAGGCACGTTGAGCCCGCAGGACCTGACGGATTTGAGCCGCTATCTGAAATCGGACTACAACCCGGACAAGGACTTCCTGCCGCCAGACCTGGCAGCAGCGGCCAAGGCCAACTTCGAAGCCCGTCCCTGAAAAGCGATCGCCGGCAAGACCGGCTCCCACAAAACCTGTGGGAGCCGGCCTTGCCGGCGATGGCAGGCGAAGCCTGCCTAGATCAACCGCCCCAGCGCATCCAGCAAGCGCTTCAATGCCCCCTGATTGGCCTTCATCACCGCCAACCCCGCCGCCCCCATGCGCTGCGCATCCCGCGGCAACTCGATCAGCCGCCGCACCTCGGCCGCCAGCCCTTGGGCATCATCGACTTCCTGCAAGGCACCGGCCTCACGCAGCATCGCCGCGATCTCGAGGAAGTTGAACAGGTGCGGACCACTGAGCACCGGCAGCGACAGCGCCGCCGGCTCCAGCAGGTTGTGCCCGCCGTTAGCCACCAGGCTGCCGCCAACGAAGGCAATATCGGCCAGGGCGTAGAGAAACAGCAGCTCGCCCATCGTGTCGCCGAGCAGCACGGCCGTATCCGCGTTGATCGGTTCGGCACTGGAACGGCGAACCGTTGGGAATTGCCCGCGACACAGCTCGAACACGCTGTTGAAGCGTTCCGGATGGCGCGGCACCAGGATCAGCAAGGCGTCGGCGTGATGTTCACGCAACTGCCGGTGGGCAGCGAGAATGACCTCGTCTTCGCCTTCATGGGTACTGGCGGCGATCCACACAGGGCGCTGGCTGGCCTGCCACTGCTCACGCAAGGCACGAGCGCGGGGCAGCAGTTGCTCGTCGATACTCAGGTCAAATTTGATCGAACCGGTGACCTGCACACACTCAGGTCGCGCACCCAACTGACGAAAGCGCTGGGCCTCGGTTTCGGTCTGCACCGCGATCAGGCTCATTTCGGCCAGCATCGGCCGGGTCAACCCGGCAAAGCGCGCATAACCGCGGGCCGAGCGCTCAGACAATCGCGCGTTGGCCAACGCCACCGCTATACCGCGCTTGGCGCACTGGTGAATGTGATTGGGCCACAGCTCGGTTTCCATGATCACCGCAAGCTTGGGCTGCACGTGATCGAGAAAGCGCCCGGCAGCCCAGGGCAAGTCATATGGCAGGTAGCAGTGCTGAATTCGCGGCTCATCGGCAAACATCGCCCGGATCCGCTCGGACCCAGTCGGGGTCATGCAGGTGATGGTGATCGGCAGCTGTGGATAAGCCTGCAGCAAGGCGCGAATCATCGGCGCCGCGGCGATGCTTTCACCTACCGACACCGCGTGCACCCAGATACCGCCCTTGGCCATGGCCGGCAGGTTCAGGGCGAAACGCTCGCCGACACGCTGAGCATAGGCCGGGGCCTTGCGCGAACGCAGAAACAGGCGCAGCGCAACCAGCGGCAGGCCCAGGTGAAACAGCAGGGTATAGAGGGTTCTGTTCATGGCGCCGAAGTGTACTAGCCAATTGCGCGCAAGTGCACTGCGAAGCGTTCAGCCAGCCACTGTGCAGCGGGGCCCAGCGGCTCGTCACGACGCCACACCAGCTCGACCACCAGCGCCGGTGGCGTCCATTCGCTGGCCAGCTCGACCATTTGCGCCTGGTAGGTGGGGTACTGCACCACATGCCGCGGCAACCAGGCCCAGCCCAGGCCACGCATCAGCAACTCGGCCATGGCGTAGAAGCTGTCGGCACGCCAGATCTGCGGGCTGATCGGCTCGCCACCGGGATAGCCGCTTTCCTGTGGGGTGATCAGCAACTGGCGGTGCCTGGCCAGGTCCTGGCGGGTCACCCGCTGCAAGCCGGTCAGTGGATGATCCACCGCACACACAGTGACCATCTCGATCCGTCCTACAGCCCGGCGCTCAAGGGCCTCCGGCATATGGTCATGGTGAAACAACAGGCCCAGATCGGCGCGCCGTTCGATCAACTTGCGCGCAACGTCGCCCTGGGCGCCGCTGGCCATCTGCACCTCGAGCAAGGGGAACTGCCGAGCCAATTCGTCGAGGCTGTCGATCACCGGTTGATAGGGCATGGCCTCATCCTGGGCCACGCGCAGTTGCGCCTCTTGCCCGCGCATCAGGGCCAGGGCACGGCCGTCGAGGCGTTCGCACTGGCGCAACAGTTCGCGGGCATCTTCCAGCAAGGTTGCGCCGGCCTCGGTCAGGCGCGGCTGGCGGCCGCTGCTGCGCTCGAACAGGGTCACGCCCAGGTCAGTCTCCAGCAGGGCAATGCCGTTGCTCACCGCCGATTGCGCCTTGCGCTGCTCACGGGCCACTGCCGAAAACGAACGCAGCTCGGCGACCCGCACGAACATGCGCAACTGCTCCAGGTTCCACTGCTCGGCCATCAACCTATCTCCAGGGAAGATAGGTAATGACTTTACCCCATTCAGGCTTGCTCTAGAATGCCCAGCCAGAACAGAGGATTACCGACATGAATGCCTACACCTACCTGGCTATCGCCATCTGCGCCGAAGTTATCGCCACCGCCTCGATGAAAGCCGTCAAGGGCCTGAGCACGCCCCTGCCACTGCTGCTGATGGTCTGTGGCTACGCGGTGGCGTTCTGGATGCTGACCCTGGTGGTGCGCAGCATTCCGGTGGGTATCGCCTATGCAATCTGGTCGGGCCTGGGCATCGTCCTGATCAGCATCGCGGCGCTGGTGATCTACGGGCAGAAGCTGGATGTACCGGCGATGCTCGGCATGGCCATGATCGTCGGCGGCGTGGTGGTGATCCAGGTCTTCTCGAAAACCGCCGGGCATTGATCCGCAACCGGGTGCAATGCTTCACAGGCTGTATACTGGGCGTCTGTCCAAGCTTGTGAGGTTCATGCATGCCAACCGTAATTTCCACCGATGTGCTGATCGTCGGCGCCGGGGTCGCAGGCCTCTGGCTCAATGCCCGCCTGCGCCGGCTCGGCTATTCGACAGTGCTGGTGGAACGCGCCAGCCTCGGTGGCGAGCAAACCCTCAAGTCCCAGGGGATCATCCACGGCGGCGCCAAATATGCCCTGCACGGTGCCCTGACCGGCGCCTCGGAGGCCATCGCCGACATGCCGCGGCGCTGGCGCGAGGCCCTGGCCGGCAACGGCGAGCTGGACCTGTCCGGCGTGCGCCTGCTGTCTGACGCCCATTACTTGTGGTCACCCGGCACCCTGGCCGGCAATCTCACCAGCTTTTTTGCCAGCAAGGCGGTGCGCGGCCGTGTCGATCAGGTCAAGGGCGATCAACTGCCGCCTGCCCTGCAGGACCGCGCCTTCAAGGGCAAGGTCTATCGCCTGGCCGAATTGGTCGTCGATGTGCCGAGCCTGCTGAACAAGCTCGCGGAGCTGGCCGGCGACAGCCTGCTGGCCGCTCAATCCATCGAACCGCTGAACGACAATGGCGAGCTGCTTGGCTTGCGCGTCGACGGCCGCGAGATCCGCGCCCAACGCGTGGTGCTCAGCGCCGGTGCCGGCAATGCCGCGTTACTTGAAGCCCTGGGCCTGAGCCAGCCGGCCATGCAGCGCCGGCCGCTGCACATGGTCATGGCCAAGGGCGCCAGCCTCAAGCCCTTGTACGCCCACTGCCTGGGCGGCGGGCCGAAGCCGCGCATCACCGTCACCAGCCACCCGGCAGCTGATGGCCAGTGGGTCTGGTACTTGGGCGGCGACCTGGCCGAAGCCGATGGCGTAGCCCGCGAACCTGAAGCGCAGATTGCGGCGGCGAAAAAAGAAGTCGGCAACCTGCTGCCCTGGATCGACCTCAGCCAGGTGCGCTGGGCCACCGTGCGCATCGACCGCGCCGAGCCCGCACAGTCGGGGCTGGTGCGCCCGGACAACGCCTTCCTTGCCGAGCAACAGCGTCTGCTGGTGGGCTGGCCGACCAAGCTGGCCCTGGCCCCGGACTTCAGCGACCGGGTGCTGGCCACCCTTGAGCGTGACGGCATCAAGCCGGCCGCTCAGGCTGCCCTGCCCGAACTGCCCCGGCCACCCATGGCCCTGCCGGTGTGGGAGCAACTGCTGCCATGAGCCTGCCGAGCCTGCACGACCTGCATCGTCCCCTCGGCAGTACCGGCCTGACGGTGTCGCCACTGGGCCTGGGCACCGTCAAGCTCGGCCGCGACCAGGGCGTCAAGTACCCCAACGGCTTCACCATTCCCGACGACGCTGAAGCACGCATGCTGCTGGCCCAGGCCCGCGAGCTGGGCATCAACCTGATCGACACCGCGCCAGCCTACGGCCGCAGCGAGGAACGCCTCGGCCCGCTGTTGCGCGGTCAGCGTGAGCACTGGGTGATCGTCAGCAAGGTGGGCGAGGAGTTCGAAGACGGCCAGTCGCGTTTCGACTTCAGTGCAGCGCACACGCGCTTTTCCATCGAGCGCAGCCTCAAACGCCTGGAAACCGACTGCATCGACCTGGTGCTGGTGCATTCCGACGGCAACGATCTGCATATCCTCGAACATGAAGAGGTCTACCAGACCCTCGAAGCGTTGAAGCAGGAAGGCAAGATCCGAGGTTTCGGCCTTTCCGGCAAGACCGCAGCGGGCGGCCTCAAAGCGCTTGAGCGCGGCGATTGCGCCATGGTCACCTACAATCTGAACGAGCAGGCTGAACGACCGGTGATCGATTACGCTGCCGAACACGGCAAGGCGATCCTGGTGAAAAAGGCCCTGGCCAGTGGTCACGTGTGCCTGAGCCCGGGGGTCGATCCGGTGCGCGCCAGCTTCGAACTGCTGTTTGCCCAGCCTGGCGTCAGCAGTGCTATTGTCGGCACCATCAACCCGCTGCACCTGGCCCATAACGTGGCAACCGTTGCCAACGTCCTGCGCCACTGACATCCACGCCGCCGCCGCGGCCGACCCCAACGCAAGAAGGAGCCGACATGCCGCGAACGCTGATCCGCAAGAACCCCAGCAACTTCAAGACCCTGCCGCTGCACGTCGAGGCCAGCCCCGAAGGCCTCGTCTACCAGAGCATCGGCATGCCGCTGAACTTCGCCCAGACCCTGCAACGGCGCAAGCCGATCCAGCTCGCCGACAGCCAGCACTTTGCTATCGAGCTGGCCAATCTCGGCGTGTCGGTGCGCCTGACCCTGCGCTGGCAAAATCGCGATTACTGGGTGCTGGTGCGTCAGCGCCGTCAGGACCGCGGCGATGTGGTGCTGAAACTGATTTCAGGCTATGTGCCCGCTCAGGAGCTGAACCTGCCGCTGCATACGGCAATTCAGGAGGTTGCCGAAGAATGCCTGCTGGAAACCCCGGAAGGCTGGCTTGGCGGGCGCTTCAACGACACCTGGCTACCGGCGCCCTACGCTGACGCCTTGCACTACCGCGAAGCCCTGCCCTTCGTGCTCACTCCGCAGTCCGGCGCCGCACGCCCGGTGCGCTGCGCCAATCTGCAGTTGCTGGAGCGGCCTCGGGCCTACGTGCACTTGCCCACCGCGTCACTGCAGTTGATCTACGACCTGTGTCTGCAAGTCCCCCGCGAGGCCAAATCACTGAGCCTGTTCCACGTTGACGAGCGCCTTGAAGGCGACCAACTCGTCGCTCGCCTCAACCGCAAGCGCCCCGACCTGTACCTGATGCCGCTGGAAGACGGCCAGCCACGTGCCGAACTCTACACCCTGAGCAAGGATCGTCTGCTACCGGCCAGCACCCGCGGCCTGTACCTAGCCGAAAGCTTTGCCAGGCAGGAGGGATGGCTGGTCAGGGATGAGCGGATACGTTGGAAGGACTGGGTCAGGCAGCAAGGCCTGACGCCAGCGAAGCCGGACAGCGGCTTGAAGCGGCTGACCGGTAGAGCGCGGGAGCTGTTGCAGATGGCCCGTGGCGGATTGCGCAAGTAGAGCCGATCGCGGGGCGACTTGCCCCGCGATGTTTCAGTTCTTGCGGATCTTCTCGACGATAGCGGTGGTCGAGCTGTTTTCCACCAGCCCCAGCACCTTCACGGTGCCGCCGTAGGCCGTGACGATATCGGCGCCGACCACCTGGTCGATGCCATAGTCACCGCCCTTGACCAGCACGTCCGGCTTGACCTGGCTCAGCAGGTTCTCCGGCGTACCCTCAGGGAAGCTGATGACCCAGTCCACTGCCCCGAGGCCGGCCAGCACAGCCATGCGCCGGTCAACACTGTTGATCGGCCGGCCCGGACCTTTCAGGCGGCTGACCGAGGCATCATCGTTGACCGCGACAATCAGGCGATCGCCCTGGGCACGGGCCTGCTCCAGGTAGGTCACGTGACCGGCATGGAGGATGTCAAAGCAACCGTTGGTGAAGACGATCTTCTCGTTGTGCGCGCGGGCATCATCGATGGCCAGCAGCAGCTGGTCGAGGCTCAGCACGCCACGCTCGGAACCTTCTTCGCGCTGGATGGCGCGGCGCAACTCCGGGGCACTGATGGCTGCGGTACCCAGTTTGCCGACCACGATACCGGCGGCAAGATTGGCCAGGCCCACCGCATGGGGCAGCTCTTCGCCGGCAGCAATGGCTGCGGCCAGGGTCGAGATCACCGTATCGCCGGCACCCGTCACGTCAAACACTTCACGGGCCCGGGCAGGCAGGTGCAGGGCCGGGTGACCAGGACGCAGCAAGGTCATGCCGTGCTCGCCACGGGTCACCAGCAAGGCACCGAGCTCCAGCTCGCTCATTAGTTGGCCACCCTTGGCCACCAGCTCGGCCTCGTCGGCGCAACGGCCAACGATGGTTTCGAACTCGCTGAGGTTGGGGGTGATCAGGCTGGCACCACGGTAGATCGAGAAATCCTTGCCCTTGGGGTCGGCCAGCACCGGAATGCCCTTGGCCCGGGCCGCCTGGATCAGGCTCTGGTGGTTTTTCAACGCGCCCTTGCCATAGTCCGACAGGACCAGCACCTTGACGCCATCGAGCAGCGCATCGACCTCGGTGCCCAGGGACAACGGGTCGGTGGCAAAGGGCTCTTCAAAGTCGATACGCAGCAACTGCTGATGGCGGCTCATGACCCGCAACTTGACGATGGTCGGCTGGTGGGCAATACGCTGGAAGATCGAGCGCACACCGGCAGCCTGCAGGCTGTTGGCGAGGCTGTCGGCCGCCTCGTCCTGGCCCGTCACGCCAACCAGTGCAGCCGGGGCCCCCAGGGCGGCGATGTTCAAGGCCACGTTGGCCGCGCCGCCGGGACGGTCCTCGATCTGTTCGACCTTGACCACCGGTACCGGCGCTTCAGGCGAAATCCGTGAGGTACCGCCATGCCAGTAGCGGTCGAGCATGACATCGCCCACCACCAGTACCGGGGCTTGATCGAAACGCGGCATGGACAACTTCATGGGCAACCCATATACAAAATAATTAACAGGGGCAGGATATTAGCACAGGGCTGAATCGTCAGACCTCAATCGACTATCCGACGCACCCAAAACAGCTCATGACGCCTGACCGCTTTGCGCAGGAACTCATTCTCGCCAGTAGCTGGCCATCGCCTGCCGGTCAGCAACCGCTGGATCAGCCGGCGAATCCGCCGTTTGAACGGTAGTGCCCCCTGAAGGTCATGCTGCATTGCCAGCGCCATGGCCTTGTCCAGTTGCTTCGTGGCGTCCAGCGTAGGGCTCCACAAGCGATCGGCCGGCAACGCCTCGATGGCGGGCGGCAAGGCGATGCCCATCCCCGCCGGACCCATTGGCCAGCGGTCGTTGTCGTGCAGGTGATTGGCATACAGCAGCGCAGTGGAAGGCCGCCAACGACTCAGACGAATCGCCGTAAAAATCGCCTGACTAGTGGCAACATGATCCGCGTGCGGGTCAAGTTCAGGATGCGGAGTGACGATCAATTCCGGCCGAAAATGCTCCAACAGGGCCACTAGATCGGCCACCAGGTTGGTCCAGGTCGGCGCACCATCCTGGTCCCCCGGTAATGCCAGGGGATTGTGCTGGCGCACGCTACGCGTATCGCTCTCGCCCGACTCCCGCGACCCCCAGGCTTTGTCAGGTTCACTGGCCATTGACGGCAGTTGCAGACAGTAATAGCCCAACTGCACGCAATGACTCGCCTCAACGCCCCCCCACAAGGGTATCGCCAGGCTGTCCCAACTGCGTAATCGCCCTTTCAAGCGCGCCGCCTGGGCAGGATCGAGCCCCAGGCGCTGGTAGGATTGCGCTTCGATCTCACCCTGGGTAACGGTCACGATGCTGACCTCGTCACTGGCGCTATAGAACCCGAAGGCCGCCAACTCAGCGTCGTCAGCATGCGGCGCGAGAATCATCGACCGCTGCTTGCCATAGGCCGGGTTGGCCATGACATACAGGGTGCCTGTTGCTCCGATCTGACAATGACGCCCACGCAGGCTCAACTCCCCACGCCTCAGCACTTCCCGCTGACCGGACAAATTCAAAAAGCGCAGGCCCGCAACCCCGCGCTCGAAATCCTGACGGTCGTCACCCACTTCGACATAGGGATCGAGCCATCGCCCGAGCCACCGGTGCTGAACACGTATGGCCAGGATCAGGGTTTCGCCTTCGGCCAGCGTAGCGCTCAACTGCACCTTGCCTGAAACCAGTGAAACCGGCTGTTGTGGCACATCATCCGGGAACCGGTACTGATAGTTGTCGCTGCCCCGATAGAACAGATGATCTGCGAACCACGCCTCGTGAGCGATCCACCCCACCAGCATGAGCAGCGGCACCAGCCACCAGGCCAACATCACGCCCAGGCCGACCAGCACCAGCAGCGCGGCGATCAGCACCAGGCGCTTGTTCCGTCGATGAGCCTTCAACAGCCGTTGTTTACGCGCAATCATGAGTTACACCTGATGAACCGGGACCGTATTGCACCAACGCTCCTTGTATTCACGGTCGGCACGACCAAAGGAATAGCGCAACGGCTTGCCAAGGGCTCTGGCATCATCCCAGGCCTGCTGGGTGTTGACGAAACTGAGCACGCTGCCGGGGCTGAAATCACGACTTTGCGGATCGACACCACCATTGATGTACTCCAGTGAAATCCATCCCGGAGCTTCCACCCGGTAGAGCACCTGAATAGCCACGGGCGCCCCATCAAGCATTGCCACCGCACCGGTCATGAACTCACGCATCAAAGTAAAGACCTCGACCAGCCCCTTCTTGCCCGGCACCTCGAAGCCCCAACGGCGTTCGAACAGCTCGGTGTACATTGCCGCCTGTTCGGCGGCCGAGAACGCCTGCATGGGTTGCAGCGTACCGCCGGCCTCTTCGAGCAGGCGCAGTTCGCGGCGCTGGTTGTAGCGAAATTTCTTCGAATAGTCTTCCGGCTCCCTAGCCATCGCCAAGCCTTCGGGTTGCTGCCTGAGGGTAGTGATCCGCGCGGCATTGATGTCCGAGACATATCGCATACGCTGACGGACAGGCACCTGCACGCCAGCCGATACCGGCAGGATGATTTCAGCGTTGCCCATGTCCAGCAAGGCACGCTTCCCTTCGCGCTTGAGCACCTCCTTTGAAAGGGCCACATGTCGGCCCCAGCAAGGCACAGCAGCTTTCAGTTGGCCATCAACCTGCCAACCCAGATAACGTACCGGTACTTGCACAAACTCAGACAACCGCTCCACCACGTGTGGATGGGTGGCGACACTGCCGCCGAACTGCTGCCAGGCGCTGGCATAGCTCTGTTGATCGATTTCATGCCAGCCGCGTTCACGCCACCAACGCAGAGCACTCAACATGCGTCAACCGCTTGTGTCGGTTTCGAGTCGCCGCCTTCTTCAAACTCCTTGGCGTGCAGGCGGGCGTAATGGCCATTTTGTGCCAGTAGCTCCAGATGCGTACCACGCTCAACGATCCGGCCGTCCTCCATGACCAGGATCAGGTCAGCTTTCTCGATAGTGGTCAGACGGTGAGCAATGACCAAGGTGGTACGATTTTTCACCACATGGTCCAGCGCCGCCTGGATATGCCGCTCCGATTCAGTATCGAGTGCCGAAGTCGCCTCATCGAGAATCAGCAGAGGCGCGTCCTTGAGCAAGGCACGGGCAATTGCCAAGCGCTGGCGCTGGCCACCGGACAACAGCACGCCGTTCTCCCCCACCAGCGTCTGGTAGCCTTGCGGCATCTTGCTGATGAACTCATCGGCATAAGCCTCGGAGGCTGCCTGCTGGATCGCCTCGATCGGCGCACCGGCCAAGTCGCCATACGCGATGTTGTTGGCCACCGTGTCGTTGAACAAGGTGACCTGCTGGGTCACCAGGGCAATCTGGCGGCGCAGGCTACGCAGGGTAAGCGCCTGGACTTCGTCGCCATCGAGCAGGATCTGACCCTGCTCATGCTGATAAAAACGCGGGATCAATCCGGCTAGAGTCGACTTGCCACTGCCGGAACGCCCGACCAGGGCTACCATCTGCCCAGGTTCGACAACGAAGCTGATATCGTCCAGCACCTTTTTCTCGGTACCGGGGTACTGGAAGCTGAGATTGCGCACTTCAAGGCGCCCTTCCAGACGGTCACGCTCGATGGTGCCGTTGTCGACTTCCGGGGCTTCATCCAGTTGCTCGAAAATGCTTTCGGCACCGGCCACGCCGCGCTGGATGGTGGAGCTGACTTCGGAAAGCTGGCGAATCGGCTTGGGCAGCAGGCCGGCCATGGTGATATAGGCCACCAAATCACCCGCCGAAGCCTCGCCACGCAACAACAGGACCAGGAACATCACCACCGCCATGGCACTGTAGGTCACCAACTGCAGCGTTGGGGTATAGACAGCGCCAGTCTTGGTCATCGACAGCTGCTTGTCGGTATTGCTCTGGCTGGCTTGCTGAAAGCGCGATTTCTCGTAGCCTTCGCCACCAAAGCTGCGGACCACGCGGTAGCCATGGATGGTTTCGGAGGCCACATGGGTGACGTCGCCCATGGACACCTGGATCTTTTTGCTCTGCTTGCGAAACTTGCGGCTGGTGCTGCTTACCATCAAGGCAATGATTGGCAGGATGGCAACCATCACCAGGGTGAGCTTCCAGTTCATCCACAACAGGGTGCAGAACAGGAAGACCACCGTCATGCCTTCACGGATCACCACCTTGATCGCGTCGGTTGCCGCGCCGGTAACCATGGTGACGTTGAAGGTAATACGGGAAATCAGGTGGCCGGAGTTGTGCTTGTCGAAGTACTGGTTGGGCAGGTCCAGTAGCTTGTTGAACAGGACGACACGCAGGTCATGGACCAGGCCGAGAGAGACGCGAGCCAGGAAGAAGTTGCCCAGAAATGAGCCGACACCTTGCCAGACAGCAATAGCAACAATCAGCAAAGGTACCGCTTGCAGCAGTTGCAGCTCGCCCAGGTAAGGGTTGCCTGGGAACAGGCGGGCTTCCGGATTGGCCAGGCCGTCGACGAAATACTTGAGGATGTAGGCCAACATCGGCTGTGTCGAGGCAAAAATCAGAAAGCCGACGATGCTCAGCAAGAACAGCCCGATATAGGGCCGCACATATGCCAGAAGGCGGAAATAAATCGCCAACGTGGACTGGGGGCGAGGTTCAGGACTGCTCATGGGAATCCGCACATAACAATGAGGGGGGGATCATATCACAGCGCCTTTTTTCCCCAATGAAACCAACGGCAGGCGGGCCTGCGGCAAGTCAGTTAAGATAGTCGGCTTATGAGCGGAGGTTAAGCATGCAAGCAATGGATCACACCACCTACATGTCGTTGCGCGAGGGTGCGCACGTGCTGGAGGCCGACGGCTCCGGCGACAAGGTGCTGCGCTTGCATGACGGGCGGATGCTCAAGCTGTTTCGGCGTAAGCGCCTGCTCAGCTCAGCGCTGCTCTACCCCTACGCCCGGCGCTTTGCGAACAATGCACAGGCCCTGCGACAACTGGGGGTTCCCAGCCCCGAAGTGATCTGCGTGTACCGCATCCCCAGCATCCAGCGCGATGCGGTCTATTATGCGCCACTGGCCGGCGAGACGCTGCGCCAGCTCCTGCACAAGCAGGAAGGCGCACAATCCTTGCGAGCCCAACTCGGTCGCTTCATCGCCCGGCTACATGGCCTGGGGGTCTATTTCAGGTCCCTGCACCTGGGCAACGTGGTGCTGACGCCACAGCATGAACTAGGGCTTATCGACATTGCCGACCTGCAACGCCAACGCCGCCCCTTGAGCGAACGCCAACGCGTGCGAAACTTTCGACATGTACTGCGCTATGTCGACGACCGCCAATGGTTGCTGGGTGATGACAATGGTGCCACCTTCCTCGAAGGTTACCGCCAGGAACTGGAACGGGGCCAGGCGAAACCTCGGCCCCGTCTTCTGAGTAATTTGCGCCAGTTGCTCGGCTGAACTACTTGCCGATCACCAGTACCGTAGCGCCCTTGCGGTTGGCGAAACTCGACAGCACCCGCAGTTGGTGCTTCTCAAGCCAAGCAGCGAGCCACGGCTCGTCAGCGCGCGCCTCGATGGCAAAGTAACGATAGGTACCAGCGCGCTCGTCAGACAACGCATCCTCGCGCGGCAGCAGTCCGGAATAACCACGGCCAGCGTAGTAGCTGATACGACCATCTTCGAAGTAGGTCGAGGCCTGAGGGTCGATATTGGCGGCAATCCAGCGTCCGGCATCGACATACTGGGTCTTGCGCGCGCCCGTGGAAATCACGTTGGCCAGCATCACCAGCAGCGCGATCGCTACCAGCACCTTGCCCAGTCGCGGGAAATGCCGGGCGAACTGCATCAACGCAATGGCCAGTAGCGGCAATACCAGCAGGTTGAGGAAGCTCAGGTACCTGGAGTTCATGAACTGCTGAACCACGAAGAACACCATCAGGATTACCAGGTACAGCACTGCCACCCACGCAAACGGTTGGTACTCGCGGCCATAGGTCCGCAGCGCCTGCCAACTGCTGCGATGCAGGAACGGCAAGGAGAACGGCCCCATCAAGGTCACGAACTTGATCAGCAGCGCGGCCAGCAAGCCGAAAAATACGATCCTGCCTGCTTCATCCTTCGAGAACTTGTAGGTCAGACTGTCGGCAAATTGCTGCGACAGTACCTTGAACGCCCCGACGACGCGCTGGGGGTTGATCATATCCAGGTAGTTCTCGATACGTACCGAGGACAGCCCACCCTGCACCAGCAATACAACCAGAGCCAGCAGGCCGACAACCAATGGCAACACCAGGAACTGGGCAAAGCGCTTCCAGTTCTGCCGTTCACGCAGGCCTGTCAACTGCCATAGACCGAGAGCCGGCAACAACATCAACGCCTCCAGGCGAAACAGCGCGGCGGCACCAATGGCCAGGTGGATGTAAGCAGCCCGCAACCAGCCGCCCCTCGCTTGCCAGCGAAGGACCAGCCACAGTGCCAGGGCACAGAAAAACCAAAAGCCGAACTCGCGAATGATGTCATTGCGAAACTGGTTGACCGCCGGCATCGCCAGCACCAGCAAACATGCCCAGCCAGCGGCCTGCGGCACCCGCTGGCGCACACAATCCACCAGCAATGCACAAGTGCCAGCCATGAATAGACCGCACCACAAGTACGCACTCAACTCCAACGACAGTCCGAGAACCGTGTGGGTGCCAGCCAACAACAGGGCAAACCAGGGCCAGTCAAAGCTCTGCCAGGCAACCTTTGGCCCCTGCTCGCTTACCTGGCGCGCGATGTCCAGGTAAAGCGTCGCATCGCGCCCAACCGTCGCGACGCCCAGCACAGCGATCAGAGAAAGCAGCAGACTGCCAACAAATGCCAGCCTAACCGGGTAGGCACTGATCATCCTTGAAATGTACGACCCCAGCCCTGCATCCACCCTGTCAACATCCATACCCATAAATCCCTACACCATGATCAGACGCATAGCCTTGCGCAGGTACGTCCAGCGCATGGCTTGCAGCGGACTCAGGCGCAAGGCCTGAGTATAAAAGCGCCGCGCCGCACGTCCGTCGCCCGACAGCAAAGCAGCACGGAACAACGATAGATAGCGTTGCGCCTTGTAGCGGACACTCAGTGACCGACACTCCTCAGGCAGGCTTGCGAATACCTCGTGAACCATGGCCAATGCGTACTGCTCTTCGTTCTCGCGGTTATGCCGCAAACTGTCAGCATGCTTGTAGATCCGCGCCAGGGGCTCGTTGGTCACCGCCACCCGGGCATTCACCACCAGATAGGCAAACACTGGAATATCCTCGCCCGTGCGCAAAGCTTCCGGATAAGGCCGACGTAACAAAAGCTCACGAGCGAACAAGGTGCAGCAATGCGAGACCGAAATCCGCTTCTGCAGCAGATACTGGCGCGCGAGGTCTCGCGCGGGCGCCTGCGGAACCGGTGTGGGCAGCCGCAGCCGTTCGCAGCCGTCCGGGTAAACGGAAATTTGCCCGCCAAGCACCATACCCACGTCAGGATTGGCCTGCAGGGTTTCACGCAGTACGGCAATAGCCGTAGGCATCAGTTCGTCGTCAGCATCCAGCAACAACACATAGCGGCCACGCGCCTGGGCAATGCCCTTGTTGCGCGCCGCAGCTGCACCGGCATTGGCTTGGTCGATAACGCGCATTTGCGGGTAGCGGGCTTCATAGCCCGCCAGTACCGCCAGCGTCTCGTCCTTGGAACCATCGTTGACGACAATCAATTCAAGATCATCGGCCCATTGGCGCAGGACCGAATCCAGGGCCCGCGGCAGAACCCGCGCGTAGTTGTATGTAGGAACTACAACGCTGATCAGAAACTCATGACTCAACATATTCCTGTGCACCTTCTTTGATCACCAGAATATCTTCCATGATCAGGTACTGCAGGTCCGAGCCGAAGAACATGTTCAGTGCATCGGTCGGCGAGCAGATCATCGGCTCGCCACGGCGGTTGAGCGAGGTGTTCAACGACACGCCGTTACCGGTCAGGGTCTCCAGCGCTTTCATCATGTCGTAATAGCGCGGATTGTACTCGCGTTTGAGCACCTGGGCCCGCGAGGTGCCGTCTTCGTGGACGACTTCCGGCACGCGGGTCTTCCACTCTTCAGCCACTTCGAAGGTGAAGGTCATGAACGGCGCCGGATGATCGATCTTGATCATCTGCGGTGCGACGGTGTCGAGCATCGACGGGCAGAAAGGCCTCCAGCGCTCGCGGAACTTGATCTGGTGGTTGATGCGGTCGGCAACGCCTTCCACGCTTGGGCAACCAATGATCGAACGACCACCGAGCGCGCGCGGGCCGAACTCCATGCGGCCCTGGAACCAGGCCACCGGGTTGCCGTCGACCATGATCTTGGCGATCTGCTCGGGCATGTTCTCCAGCTTGCGCCATTTCGGCTGGCTCGGGTGACGCGCACAGGCGGCGATCACGTCCTCGTTGGAGTACGCCGGACCGAGGTAGACGTGTTCCATCTTCTCGACCGGCACGCCACGGGCGTGGGACACATAGGCAGCAGCACCCACCGCGGTACCGGCGTCGCCGGAAGCCGGCTGGACGAACAGTTCCTTGAGGTCTGGACGGGCAATGATCTTCTGGTTGAGCTTGACGTTCAGCGCGCAACCACCGGCAAAGGCCAGCTTGCCGGTCTCCTTGAGGATGTCGCCCAGATAATGGTCGATCATCTGCAGGGCGAGCTTCTCGAACAGCGCCTGCATGCTCGCGGCGTAGTGGATGTACGGCTCGTCGGCGATGTCGCCTTCGCGTTTCGGGCCCAGCCATTCGATGAGCTTGGGCGAGAAGTAGAAGCCTTTGCCCTTCTCTTTGTAACGACGCAGGCCGATGACGTTGGCGTAGTCGGTGTTGATCACCAGCTCGCCGTTCTCGAACGAGGCCAGGCGCGAGAAATCGTACTTGCTGGCATCGCCGTACGGCGCCATGCCCATGACCTTGAACTCGCCATCGAGCATCTCGAAGCCGAGGAACTCGGTGATCGCGCCATACAGGCCGCCCAACGAGTCCGGGTCGAAGAACTCCTTGATCTTGTGGATCTTGCCGTTTTCGCCGTAGCCAAAGAAGGTCGTGGCGTATTCGCCTTTACCGTCGATACCGAGGATCGCGGTCTTCTCCTTGAAGCCCGAGCAGTGGTAGGCACTGGAGGCATGAGCCAGGTGGTGCTCGACCGGCTCGATCTTGACCTTCTTCGGGTCGAAGCCCAGTTGCTCCAGGCACCAGACGATTTTCTTGCGATAGCGCTTGTAGCGACGGTTGCCCATCAGGATCGCGTCAAGGGCGCGGTCCGGGGCATACCAGTAACGCTTGGCGTAGTGCCAGCGAGCCTTGCCGAACAGGCTGATCGGGGCGAACGGGATCGCTACCACGTCAACGTCGGACGGTTTGATACCGGCCTGTTCCAGGCAGAACTTCGCCGATTCGTAGGGCATGCGGTTCTTTGCATGTTTATCGCGCACGAAGCGCTCTTCTTCAGCGGCGGCAATCAGCTTGCCGTCGATGTACAGAGCCGCGGAAGGGTCATGACTAAGGGCGCCGGACAGGCCAAGAATCGTCAATGCCAAGGGTCTAGCCTCTTCAATCTGTAAATATGCGCGCGGGCCGTTGGGGCGGGCGGCAGCCAAAGCGCGGGATTATAACGCAAAGCGTAGGAGCGGGCTTGCCCCGCGATTGCATACATTCAGACACACCGCATTGCGGGGCAAGCCCGCTCCTACAGCAGTTATTCGGCGATCAACCAATCCATCCGCCAGCTACCCTGGGTCTGCGCCAGCACCTGGGACAGCCACGGCAGCAGCGCACGCAGCTCTTCTTCCAGGCCCCATGGCGGGTTGGCAATGGCCAGGCCCGAGCCGTTGAGGCCCTGCGGGCTGTCCTGCGGATGCACATACAGCTCGACCCGCAGCAGCTTCGGCGCACCGGTACTGGTCAGGTCCTGGTAGAAGCGCACCAGTTGGCGCTGGTCCTTGATCGGGTACCAGATAGCCGCGACGGTCTGGCGCATGCGACCGATGGTCTCTTTCATCGCCTGGGTGCAGCGCTTGAGCTCGTCGGCTTGCTCAAACGGTGGGTCGATGAGCATGACAGCGCGTTTTTCCTGCACCGGCAACAAGGCCCGCGGCACATGCCAGCCCTCACCCAGGTGCACGGCGACGCGCGGGTCCTTCTTCATGTTGTCCTTGAGCAGGCGGCCGTCTTCGGGGTGCTTCTCGTTGAGCAGCACACGGTCCTGCTGGCGGGCCAGGCGCCGGGCCAGCTCCGGGGAACCCGGGTAGTAGCGCAGCTCGCCGTCAGGGTTCATCTTGCGCAGGATGCGCAGGTAGTCTGCGGTGACTTCCGGCAAGTCGTCGCGCCCCCAGAGACGACCGATCCCTTCGATCCATTCGCCGGTACGCGTCGCCTGGTCGCCCTGCAGGTCGTAAAGACCCAGGCCGGCGTGGGTGTCGAGGTAGGCAAACGGCTGCTCCTTGCGCGACATCAACGCGATCAGACGGGTCAGCACAAGGTGTTTGAAGACGTCGGCATGGTTGCCGGCGTGGAAGGCGTGACGATAGTTCATGGCAACTCCTGCAAGACCGCGCAGTTTACCTTGTCATGCGGGCGGCGTCAGGCACGGGCCGCCAAAACGACAACGGCCCGGGCTCTTGCGAGACCGGGCCGTTGCCAGGCGAAGCTCAACAGTCGATCAATGACCGGCTTTGAACGCCTCGTCGGCAGCTTCGAAGCGCGACACCATGCCCTTCGACGGGCTACCGGCCTTGCTGACGAAGTAGATCGCCAGGGCGCCGAGAATGAAGCCCGGGATGATCTCGTACAGACCCCAGATGGAGAAGTGCTTCCACACCACAACGGTGATCGCACCCACCAGGATACCGGCCAACGCGCCGTCACGGGTCATGCCTTTCCACAGCACCGAGATCAGCACCACCGGACCGAAGGCAGCACCGAAGCCGGCCCAGGCGTAGCTGACCAGACCCAGCACGCGGTTCTCAGGGTTGGAGGCGATCAGGATGGCAACCACAGCCACCAGCAGCACCATGGCACGGCCGACCCAGACCAGCTCCAGCTGCGAGGCACCCTTGCGCAGGAAGGTCTTGTAGAAGTCTTCGGTCAGGGCGCTGGAGCACACCAGCAGCTGGCAGCTCAGGGTACTCATGACCGCTGCCAGGATGGCCGACAGCAGAACACCGGCGATCCAAGGGTTGAAGAGGATCTTGGCCAGCTCAATGAACACCCGCTCATGGTTCTCGGCGACCGGGCCCGCGACGTCCGGATGCGCCGAGAAGTAGGCGATGCCGAAGAAGCCAACGGCGCAGGTGCCGACCAGGCAGAGGATCATCCAGGTCATGGAGATGCGACGCGCATTGGCGATCGACTTGACCGAGTCAGCGGCCATGAAGCGCGCCAGGATGTGCGGCTGGCCGAAGTAGCCCAGACCCCAGCCCATCAGCGAGATGATGCCGATGAAGGTGGTGCCCTTGAGCATGTCGAAGTTGCCCGCGTCCTGCAGTTCGATGGCCGCGAAGGTGGTATCGAAGCCACCGGTTGCGATCAGCACGATCACCGGCGTCAGGATCAGGGCGAAGATCATCAGCGTGGCCTGGACGGTATCGGTCCAGCTCACCGCCAGGAAGCCACCCACGAAGGTATAAGCAATGGTCGCCGCTGCGCCAGCCCACAGCGCGGTCTCATAGGACATGCCGAAGGTGCTTTCGAACAGGCGGGCACCGGCAACGATACCGGAAGCACAATAGATGGTGAAGAACACCAGGATCACCACCGCGGAGATGATCCGCAGCAACCCGCTGTTGTCTTCAAAGCGGCTGGAGAAGTAATCCGGCAGGGTCAATGCATCACCGTTATGCTCGGTCTGCACACGCAGGCGGCCGGCGACGAACAGCCAGTTCAGGTAGGCACCGACGATCAGGCCGATGGCGATCCAGCTTTCCGACAGACCCGACATGTAGATGGCGCCCGGCAGGCCCATCAACAGCCAGCCACTCATGTCCGAGGCACCGGCCGAAAGCGCGGTAACCACGCTGCCGAGGCTGCGACCGCCAAGAATGTAGTCAGAAAGGTTGTTGGTGGAGCGATAGGCCATGAAGCCGATCAGCACCATTGCCGCGATGTAGATCACGAACGTGATCAAGGTTGGATTGCTTACACTCATTGTTGCGCCCTGGCGTTTGTTTTTATGTAGCGACAGCCTCAGAGGAGGTTGCACCCAGGCCGCGAATCCTATGCAACAACGCAAAGAGGGTGCAACCTGTTTTTACAATCAAGTTGCACCTCGTCGGAAATTTTGCGTAACAGCAGGTTTTTGCTCCCTTTTGGAGCAAGAACACCTATTTTCAGAAGAAAATGCACCATAAACAGCCATTTCCGCTGTGGGGTTTTACCCACCGGACGAGTTGCACTTTTTTCCTGCAATTTTTGGGTTGCACTAGGTTGCACCCGAAATCGCGCACGGCTAATCTTGGCGCCAGCTTAAGTCACAACCTGTGGCAATAATGAGGATAAGAAATGGCGACGACCACCCTTGGGGTCAAACTCGACGACCCTACCCGTGAGCGACTCAAAGCAGCTGCGACGTCTATCGACCGCACGCCGCACTGGTTGATCAAACAAGCGATCTTCAACTACTTGGAGAAGCTCGAGGGTGGCGCCACCCTGACCGAACTCAACGGTCAGCCCGGCATTCATGCCGACGATGCCGGCGAAGTCCAGGCCGACCACGCCCACCAGTGCTTCCTCGAGTTCGCCGAGAGCATCCTGCCGCAATCGGTACTGCGCTCGGCCATCACCGCCGCCTACCGCCGCCCCGAGCCGGAAGTGGTACCGATGCTGCTTGAGCAGGCACGCCTGCCGGCCGCCATGGCCGAAGCGACCAACAAACTGGCCGCTGGCATCGCCGAAAAACTGCGCAACCAGAAAAGCGCTGGCGGTCGTGCCGGCATCGTCCAGGGTCTATTGCAGGAATTTTCCCTGTCGTCCCAGGAAGGCGTGGCACTGATGTGCCTGGCCGAAGCCCTGCTGCGTATCCCCGACAAAGGCACCCGTGACGCCCTGATCCGCGACAAGATCAGCACCGGCAACTGGCAACCGCACCTGGGCAACAGCCCGTCGCTGTTCGTCAACGCGGCCACCTGGGGCCTGTTGCTGACTGGCAAGCTGGTCTCGACCCACAACGAATCCGGCCTGACCTCTTCGCTCAGCCGCATCATCGGCAAGAGCGGCGAGCCGATGATCCGCAAGGGCGTCGACATGGCCATGCGCCTGATGGGCGAGCAGTTCGTGACTGGCGAAACCATCGCCGAAGCCCTGGCCAATGCCAGCAAGTTCGAAGCCAAAGGCTTCCGCTACTCCTACGACATGCTCGGTGAAGCGGCACTGACCGAACATGACGCCCAGAAGTACCTGGCGTCCTATGAGCAGGCCATTCACTCGATCGGCAAGGCCTCTCACGGTCGCGGCATCTATGAAGGCCCGGGCATCTCGATCAAGCTCTCGGCCCTGCACCCGCGCTACAGCCGCGCCCAGTACGAGCGGGTGATGGACGAGCTGTACCCGCGCCTGCTGTCGCTGACCCTACTGGCCAAGCAATACGACATCGGCCTGAACATCGACGCCGAAGAAGCCGATCGCCTGGAGCTGTCGCTGGACCTGCTCGAGCGCCTGTGCTTCGAGCCGCAA
>NZ_JH650759.1:51067-74640 GCF_000259195.1 Pseudomonas donghuensis | reverse complement strand
GTGTTTGGAGCCGCAACTGACCGGCTGGAACGGTATCGGTTTCGTTATCCAGGCCTATCAGAAGCGCTGCCCGTACGTGATCGACTACGTCATCGACCTGGCCCGCCGCAGCCGCCATCGTCTGATGATCCGCCTGGTTAAGGGCGCCTACTGGGACAGCGAAATCAAGCGCGCCCAGGTCGAAGGCCTGGAAGGCTATCCGGTGTACACCCGCAAGGTGTACACCGATGTGTCCTACATTGCGTGCGCACGTAAACTGCTGTCGGTGCCGGAAGTCATCTACCCGCAGTTCGCCACCCACAACGCTCACACCCTGTCGGCCATCTATCACATTGCTGGTCAGAACTATTACCCGGGCCAGTATGAGTTCCAGTGCCTGCACGGCATGGGCGAGCCGCTGTACGAACAGGTTGTCGGCAAGGTCGCCGATGGCAAGCTGAACCGTCCGTGCCGCGTGTACGCACCGGTCGGCACCCATGAAACCCTGCTGGCCTACCTGGTGCGCCGCCTGCTGGAAAACGGCGCCAACACCTCGTTCGTCAACCGCATCGCCGACCAGTCGATCTCGATTCAGGAACTGGTCGCCGACCCGGTCGCCACCATCGAGCAGATGGCCACCCAGGAAGGCAGCTTCGGCCTGCCGCACCCACGCATTCCGCTGCCGCGTGACCTGTATGGCGCCGAGCGGGCCAACTCCGCCGGTATCGACCTGGCCAACGAACACCGCCTGGCTTCGCTGTCCTGCGCCCTGCTGGCCACCGCCCACAATGACTGGAAAGCCGCGCCGATGCTCGGTTGCGCCTCCAGCAGCGAAGCGCCTGCCCAGGTTTTGAACCCGGCAGATCTGCGCGATGTGGTCGGTCACGTCCAGGAAGCCAACGTCACCGACGTCGACAACGCCATCCAGTGCGCCCTCAACGCCGCGCCGATCTGGCAGGCCACCCCGCCAGCCGAACGCGCTGCGATCCTGGAACGTGCCGCCGACCTGATGGAAGCCGAGATCCAGCCGCTGATGGGCCTGCTTGCCCGTGAAGCCGGCAAGACCTTCGCCAACGCCATTGCCGAAGTGCGTGAAGCAGTCGACTTCCTGCGCTACTACGCCGTGCAGGCGCGCAACGACTTCAGCAACGACGCCCACCGCCCACTGGGCCCGGTGGTGTGCATCAGCCCATGGAACTTCCCGCTGGCTATCTTCAGCGGCCAGGTTGCCGCTGCGCTTGCCGCCGGTAACCCGGTGCTGGCCAAGCCGGCCGAGCAAACGCCGCTGGTGGCTGCCCAGGCCGTGCGCCTGCTGCTCGAAGCCGGTATCCCGGAAGGCGTGGTGCAACTGCTGCCAGGGCGCGGTGAAACCGTCGGCGCCCGTCTGGTCGGTGATGATCGGGTCAAAGGCGTGATGTTCACCGGTTCCACCGAAGTCGCCCGCCTGCTGCAACGCAACATCGCCGGCCGCCTGGATGCCCAGGGCCGCCCGATCCCGCTGATCGCCGAAACCGGTGGCCAGAACGCAATGATCGTCGACTCTTCGGCGCTCACCGAACAAGTGGTCATCGACGTAGTGTCGTCGGCCTTCGACAGCGCCGGTCAGCGTTGCTCGGCCCTGCGCGTACTGTGCCTGCAGGAAGATTCCGCCGACCGCGTCATCGAAATGCTCAAGGGCGCCATGGCTGAAAGCCGTCTGGGTAACCCCGAGCGCCTGGCCGTGGACATTGGCCCGGTGATCGACGCCGAAGCCAAGGCCGGTATCGAGAAGCACATCCAAGGCATGCGCGACAAAGGCCGTACCGTGTACCAGATGGCAATCGCCGATGGTGAAGAGATCAAGCGCGGCACCTTCGTGATGCCAACCCTGATCGAACTGGAGAGCTTCGACGAGCTGCAACGCGAGATCTTCGGCCCGGTACTGCACGTGGTGCGCTACAACCGCAAGAACCTCGACCAGTTGATCGAGCAGATCAATGCCTCCGGTTACGGCCTGACCTTGGGTGTGCACACCCGGATCGACGAAACCATTGCCAAGGTCATCGACAACGTCAACGCCGGTAACGTCTACGTCAACCGCAACATCGTCGGTGCCGTGGTTGGCGTGCAGCCATTCGGTGGTGAAGGCCTGTCTGGTACCGGCCCGAAAGCCGGTGGCCCGCTGTACCTTTACCGCCTGCTGTCGACCCGCCCGGCCGGCGCCATCGAGCAGTCATTCCAGCGCACCGACGGCGAAAACGCCCCGGACACCCGCCTGCGCGACAGCTTGAGCAAACCGCTGCAAGCCCTCAAAACCTGGGCGGCGAGCAATCAGCTGAACGACCTGAGCGGCTTGTGCGAACAGTTCGCCCAGCAATCGCAAAGCGGTATCAGCCGCCTGCTGGCGGGGCCGACTGGCGAGCGCAACAGCTACACCATCCTGCCGCGCGAGCACGTGCTGTGCCTGGCCGAGGTCGAAGCTGACCTGCTGACCCAACTGGCCGCAGTCCTGGCCGTGGGCAGCTCGGCGGTCTGGCCGGAAGGCGAGCTGAGCAAGACCCTGCGCAATCGTCTGCCAAAGGAAGTGCAAGCGCGCATCCAGCTGGTGGCCGACTGGAACAAGGACGAAGTGGTGTTCGACGCCGTCCTCCATCACGGCGACTCCGACCAACTGCGCGCCGTGTGCGAGCAGGTGGCCAAGCGCGCCGGTGCCATCGTCGGTGTTCACGGCCTGTCGTCGGGTGAAACCGCGATTGCCCTGGAGCGCCTGGTGATCGAGCGCGCGCTGAGCGTCAACACCGCTGCTGCCGGTGGCAACGCGAGCCTGATGACTATCGGCTGACGTTAGCGCAACCACGAAAAAGGGAGAGCATCTGCTCTCCCTTTTTCGTTACGGGCTCAATAAAAACCTATCATCAGCGAACCTACAGCAAGCAACACCAACGACGGCCAAAACAATAGCCCCCAGAGCATCCAAATCCAGTTAATCAACGACAGCCTTGCATTGGCCAACCCCTGCTCATCTCCTTCACTGAAGTTGATGGCGCACTGAATTCTGACAATCACCCAGATGAATACTCCATGTGAAGTCAGCAGGAGCATCGTGGCGATATGAAAGAAATGTTCCCAGGCGCCCTGGTCCAACAACAGCAAAGGACCCACGCCAATCAGGTAAAGCAATGTCAGGACCAATGGTGACCATCGGTACTCAAGCCTTGATTGGCGAATCCGCGCATCGATCCGCCTCATCAGCGGATACAGGAAAATGATCGGGAACAAGGCGCGGACCAATGGCAAGACAGGCTCGCCTGTAACTTTTCGGTACAAGACCCAGCTTCGGTGAAAACAGAACCACCAATACAGGCCAAAGGTGAAGAAACTCATGATGGCCAGTTTTTTGGGCGACACCACAAAGAACTGAGGATGATCGTTGACCCCGGAAGTTGTTTCTGACGACATCGACAAATACCGACTCAGAGGAACAGAGAATGAGTCGACATCTAACCGGTTTGAGGCTGTTGAAATCTGCCGTACCGATCCTAACCAGAAGTACGACCGGTCCTAAGCCGAGCGCCGCCGCTCGCTCATGCCCCGTCATCACCTGTACCTATTAACCTGTCCTGATCCCTGCCTGCACCCTAGACTCGGCCCATCCCCAGACAGGAATGCCGCCATGTCCGAGACCCTGCTCAGCGCCCGCAACCTGGCCTTCGAACTCTATGAAGTGCTCGACGCCGAGGCCCTGACCCAACGCCCGCGCTTTGCCGAGCACAACCGCGAAACCTTCGACGCCGCCCTGAGCACCGCGCGATCCATCGCTGAAAAGTACTTCGCCCCGCACAACCGCAAGGGCGATGAGCACGAGCCGCGCTATGAAAATGGCGAGGCGGTGCTGATTCCGGAGGTAAAGCCTGCGGTCGATGCCTTCCTTGAAGCAGGTTTTCTCAATGCCAGCCGTGACTTCGAAGCCGGTGGCATGCAGTTGCCGACCCTGCTGTCGCAAGCCTGCTTCGCCCACTTCCAGGCCGCCAACGCCGGGACCACGGCCTACCCGTTCCTGACCATGGGCGCTGCCAACCTGATCGAGAGTTTTGGTAGCGACGAGCAGAAACGCCTGTTCCTGCAGCCGATGATCGACGGCCGGTTCTTCGGCACCATGGCCCTGACCGAGCCGCACGCCGGTTCGTCCCTGGCCGATATCCGCACCCGCGCCGAACCGGCCGACGATGGCAGCTATCGGCTGCGCGGCAACAAGATCTTCATTTCCGGCGGTGACCATTCGCTGTCGGAAAACATCGTGCACATGGTCCTGGCCAAATTGCCGGATGCGCCGCCCGGGGTGAAGGGCATTTCGCTGTTTATCGTGCCCAAGTTCCTGGTCAACGCCGACGGCAGCCTGGGCCCGCGCAACGATGTGCTGCTGGCCGGGCTGTTCCACAAGATGGGCTGGCGCGGCACCACCTCGACGGCGCTGAACTTCGGCGACAACGGCCAGTGCGTCGGCTACCTGGTGGGCAAGCCGCACCAGGGCCTGGCCTGTATGTTCCAGATGATGAACGAGGCGCGCATCGGCGTCGGCATGGGTGCGGTGATGCTCGGCTATGCCGGCTACCTGTACTCGCTGGAGTACGCCCGCCAGCGTCCGCAGGGACGCCTGCCAGACAACAAGGACCCGGCCACTGCTGCCGTGCCGATCATCAACCACAGCGATGTCAAGCGCATGCTGCTGACCCAGAAGGCCTATGTCGAAGGCGCCTTCGACCTGGGCCTGTACGCGGCGCGATTGTTCGATGACAGCCAGAGCGGCGAAAGCGCAACGCTTCGCCAGCAGGCCCATGAGCTGCTCGACCTGCTGACGCCGATCGTCAAGTCATGGCCGTCGGAGTTCTGCCTGAAGGCCAACGAACTGGCCATCCAGATTCTCGGTGGCCATGGCTACACCCGCGAGTACCCGGTCGAGCAGTACTACCGCGACAACCGCCTGAATCCCATTCACGAAGGCACCCACGGCATCCAGTCACTGGACCTGCTCGGGCGCAAACTGGCGCAGAACGGCGGTGCCGGGCTCAAGCAACTGGTCCGTCTGATCGCCACCACCTGCAAGCATGCCCAACAGCACAGCAGCCTGGATCGCCTGCGTGTACCGTTGGAGCAGTTGCTCATGCGCCTGCAGGAAGTGACGCTCGGGCTGCTCGACGACTTGGGCCAGGGTCAGGTCAATGCTGCCCTGGCCAACTCGGCGCTGTACCTCAAGGCCTTCGGCCACTGCGTGATCGGCTGGCGCTGGCTGGAGCAGGCAGTGCGTGCCGAACAGGGCCTGGCCGGGGGTAACCCGGCTGATCGCGACTTCTACCTGGGCAAATTGCAGGCCGCGCGTTATTTCCTGACCTGGGAAGTGCCGGGCTGCCATAATGAGCTGGCATTGCTCGCGGCCCGTGACGATACCTGCCTGAGCATGCACGACGAGTGGTTCTGAGGGGGAACCACCGCGCACACGGAGGTTCCCGCATGTTCGAGTTGACCGCATTGCTGCGCCAGCGCTTCGCCGCCCTGCGCAGCAGTGGCGAATTCTTTTCCCTGCGTTATGTGCAGCAGAGCCAGCAGCACCTGTCGGTGCGCAAGAATATCGCCGAGCCGCCGTTCCTCAGCCGTGACGAAGGCGCAATGCTGACCGTGCGCCTCAATGGCGTGGAAACCTACGCCGCCACTGCCGACCTGTCCCAGGCCGGCCTGCAGCGGGCTCTGGAGCAGGCTGAAGCACTGGCCCGGCAGATCGCCGGGCGCGCCCTGCTCGACCTGCGCGAACAACCGGTGGCCACAGGCCGCGCCGACTACTGCTCGCCCAACCTCGAGCAAGCTTTCCCGTCCCTGGCCGAGTGCTACGCCCTGCTCGCCCAGGAGTCGGCCAGCGTGCCGAGCGACAGTCGTCTGGTGAACTGGCACGCCAGCCTCGGTATCAGCACTATCGAACAGATCTACCTGAACACTGCCGGCGCCGAATTGCGCCAGGCTCAGCGCTTCATCTACCCGGGCTTCAGCACCACTGCCTTCGACGGCCAGGACAGCCAGACCCGCACCCTGGGCCGGGAGAACTTTGGCCAGCAGGGCGGCCTGGATGTGATCGAGCGTTGCGGGCTGGTCGGCGCCGGAGCCAAGGTCGCCGATCAGGCCCTGCAACTGCTGCTGGCGCCGAACACGCCAAGCGGTGTGCGCGACCTGCTGCTGATGCCCGACCAGATGATGCTGCAGATCCACGAATCCATCGGTCACCCGCTGGAAATGGACCGCATCCTCGGCGACGAGCGCAATTACGCCGGCACCAGCTTCGTCAAAGCCAGCGACTTCGGCAACCTGCAATACGGCTCGAAACTGCTCAACGTGACCTTCGACCCGTCGATCCGCGAGGAGCTGGCCAGCTACAGCCACGACGATGACGGCAGCGCCGCACACAAGCAGTTCCTGATCAAGGACGGTTTGCTGGTTCGTCCGCTCGGTGGCGCCCTGTCGCAGTTCCGCTCTGGCCTTGAAGGGGTGGCCAACAGCCGCGCCTGCGGCTGGAACCGCGCGCCGATCGACCGCATGGCCAACCTCAACATCGAGCCGGGCGACAAGCCCCTGGCGCAACTGATCGGCGGCATCGAGCAGGGCATCCTGATGCGCACCAACCGCTCGTGGTCGATCGACGATGCGCGCAACAAGTTCCAGTTCGGTTGCGAATGGGGCCAGTTGATCGAGAACGGCGAGCTCAAGGGCGTGGTCAAGAACCCCAACTACCGCGGCATCTCCGCACAGTTCTGGGGCAATCTCAGCGCCGTCGGTGACGCCAGTACCCTGCAGGTATTGGGTACACCGAACTGCGGCAAGGGCGAGCCCAACCAGGTGGTACGGGTGGGCCACGCCTCCCCCGCCTGCGTATTCAGCCAGATCGACGTATTCGGAGGAGACGCCTGATGGCTGCCACCCCACTGCAAAGCTTTCAGCACCTGGTCGCCAGCCTGCGTGACGCAGTACCCGCCCCTGAGCATTTCACCCTCAGCTACAGCGGCGAACACTCGCAGTTCATCCGTTTCAATCACGCCAAGGTGCGCCAGGCCGGTGAAGTCCAGCAAGCCAGTTGCGTGCTCAAGCTGATCGCCGACGGGCGCCAGGCCGAGCTGCAGTTCACCTTGGGCAACGATGCCGAAGTGGACCAACTGCGCTTGCAACAGGCTTTGGAGCAGCTGCGCCAGACCCTGCCGCTGCTCGAGCCCGACCCTTACCTGCAGCTCAACGACAGCGCCTGGCAAAGCCATAGCGTGCAGGATCAACCGCTGCCTGACAGCGCCGAGGTACTGGCGCAGATCGAGCAAGGCGCAGGTGATCTGGATCTGGTCGGCATCTATGCCGCAGGCCCCATCTGCCGCGGCTTTGCCAGCTCGTTCGGGGCATTTGGCTGGCACCAGGCCAATAGCTTCAACTTCGACTGGAGCCTGTTCCACAGCAACGGCGAAGCGGTCAAAGCCAACTATGCCGGGCAAACCTGGGACCACGAAGCCTTCGCCGTGCGCCTGCAGCAGACCCGCGAACAACTTGACTACCTCGGCCGCCCGCTGAAAAAGCTCGCCCCCGGCCAGTACCGCGCCTACCTGGCACCGGCGGCGCTCGACGAGGTCATGGGCATGCTCTGCTGGGGTGGCTTCTCGGCCCAGGCCATCGCCACCAAGAACAGCCCGCTGCAGCGCCTGTACAGTGCCGATGCCAGTCTGAGCCCATTGACCAGCATTGCCGAACAGGTCAGCGGTTCGCTGAGCCCGTCGTTCTCGGATGAAGGCTTGCTGCGCAGCGACCTGCGTCTGATCGACAAAGGCCAGGCCCTGGATCGCCTGATCTGCGCACGCAGCGCCGCCGAGTTCGAGCTGGCGGCCAACGGTGCCGACAGTCACGAAGCACCTTGCGCCCTGAGCATGGCGCCAGGTGACCTGGAGCACAGTGAAATCCTCACCCGCCTGGGCACCGGCCTGTACATCAGCAACCTTTGGTACCTGAACTACTCGGACCTGCCTGCGGCGCGCATGACCGGCCTGACCCGCTTTGCCACCTTCTGGGTCGAGAACGGTGAGATTCAGGCTCCAGTAAGCACCATGCGCTTTGACGACAGTGTCTACAGCTTGCTGGGTTCGCAGCTGGAAGCGTTGACGACAGACCGCGAGCTGATTCTGTCGACCAGCACCTACGGGCAACGGCAGACCAGTTCGAGCCATTTGCCGGGAGCCTTGGTCAAACGCCTGACGTTGACACTGTGATAACCCCGATCGCTGGCAAGCCAGCTCCCACACGGATCTGTGTGAACTTGTCCCTGTGGGAGCCGGCTTGCCGGCGATGAGGCCCTCGACCTTGTAGAGATGCCCATGCCCAACCGCGCCCCGCTGGACCCGACCACCGCCCGCTGGATCCCTTGGGTAGTGGCCATCGCCTTCTTCATGCAGTCGCTCGACGGCACCATCCTCAACACCGCCCTGCCGGCCATGGCCCGCGACCTGGCCGAAGACCCGCTGCGCATGCAGTCGGTAATCATCGCCTACATGCTCACCGTGGCCCTGCTGATCCCGGCCTCGGGCTGGATTGCCGACCGCTTCGGCACCAAGCGCATTTTCTTCGGCGCCATCCTCCTGTTCAGCCTCGGCTCACTGCTCTGCGCCCTGGCCAGCAGCCTCGGCATGCTGGTGGCGGCGCGGGTGATCCAGGGCCTGGGCGGGGCATTGATGTTGCCGGTCGGGCGCTTGGTGGTGCTGCGCGCCTATCCGCGTTCGGAACTAGTGCGGATCATGAGCTTCATCACCATCCCCGGCCTGCTCGGTCCGTTGCTGGGCCCGACCATGGGCGGCTGGCTGGTGGAGATTCTCAGCTGGCACTGGATCTTCCTGCTCAACCTGCCGGTTGGCGCCATCGGTTGTTATGCGGTGTGGAAGTTCATCCCCGACCTGCGCGGCAGCGAGCGCACCCGCTTCGACAGCATCGGCTTCGTGCTGTTCGGCGCGGCGATGGTGCTGATCACCATCGCCATGGAAGGCCTGGGCGAACTGCACTTGCCGCACCTGCGGGTGATGTTGTTGCTGTTCGCCGGCATGGCCTGCCTGGCCGCCTACTGGCTGCGCGCCGGCAGCGTCGACAACCCGCTGTTTTCGCCAAAACTGTTCCGCACCCGGACCTTCTCGGTGGGTATCCTCGGCAACCTGTTCGCTCGTCTCGGCAGTGGCGCCCTGCCGTTTCTGGTGCCGCTGTTGCTGCAGGTGGCGCTGGGCTATTCACCGTCCCAGGCCGGCATGAGCATGATCCCCCTGGCCGCGGCGGCGATGCTCGCCAAGTCGATTGCCCGGCCGCTGATCGAGCGTTTCGGCTACCGCAACATTCTCACCGGCAACACCCTGCTGCTGGGCTTGCTGCTGGCCAGCCTGGGCCTGGTCGACGAGCAGACGCCCTACGCCCTGCTGCTGTTGCAACTGGGCCTGCTGGGCGCGGTCAACTCGATGCAATTCACGGCAATGAACACCGTGACCCTGATCGATCTGGATGACCACAACGCCAGCAGCGGCAACAGCCTGCTGTCGGTGGTCGCGCAACTGTCGCTGAGCCTCGGCGTGGCCTGCGCTGGCGCCCTGCTCGGCGGTTTTACCGCAGCGGGCAGCGCCGAGGGCGTAGAAAGCACCCTCGGGGCGTTCCAGCTGACCTTCGTGACCATCGGCCTGATGGCCATGTTCGCCGCTGCGATCTTCATGCAGCTGTCCAGGGCGGACGGAAGGCGTGCCCCTCGTCCGGAACCGGAGATCGAGCCTTAGGGCTAAAGGCCACGAGGCTGGTACACTGCGCGACATTTTGTTTTGCAGGCCAGTCTCGTGACCACCATTGCCACCGCCTTCGCCACTTTGCCGCTGTCCGCCGCCATGCTGGCCAACCTGGACGCCCTCGGCTACGCCCAGATGACCCCGATCCAGGCCCAGAGCCTGCCGGTGATGCTCAAGGGCATGGACCTGATCGCCCAGGCCAAGACCGGCAGCGGCAAGACTGCCGCCTTCGGCATCGGCCTGCTCAACCCGCTCAACCCGCGCTACTTCGGTTGCCAGGCGCTGGTGCTGTGCCCGACCCGCGAGCTGGCCGACCAGGTGGCCAAAGAACTGCGCCGCCTGGCCCGCAGCGAAGACAACATCAAGATCCTCACCCTCTGCGGTGGTGTGTCCCTCGGCCCGCAGATCGCTTCGCTGGAGCACGGCGCGCACATCATCGTCGGTACCCCGGGCCGCGTGCAGCAACACTTGAGCAAGGGCACCCTGGTGCTCGATGGCCTCAACACCCTGGTGCTCGATGAAGCCGACCGCATGCTCGACATGGGCTTCTACGACGCCATCGCCGACATCATCGGCCAGACCCCGAAGCGCCGCCAGACCCTGCTGTTCTCCGCCACCTACCCGGCCGGCATCAAGCAGTTGGCCTCGACCTTCATGCGCGACCCGCAGACCGTCAAGGTCGAGTCGCAGCACGCCGACAGCCAGATCGAGCAGCGCTTCTACGAGATCAACCCGGACCAGCGCATGGACGCGGTGAGCAAGCTGCTCGGCCATTTCCGTCCGCAGTCGTGCGTGGCGTTCTGCTTCACCAAGCAGCAGTGCCAAGAGCTGGTCGAGCACCTGCAGGCCAAGGGCATCGCCGCCCAGGCCCTGCATGGCGACCTGGAGCAGCGTGACCGCGACCAGGTCCTGACCCTGTTCGCCAACCGCAGCCTGTCGGTGCTGGTGGCCACCGACGTCGCCGCCCGCGGCCTGGATATCGATGCCCTGGACATGGTTATCAACGTCGAGCTGGCCCGCGATGCCGAGATCCACGTGCACCGCGTCGGCCGTACCGGTCGGGCGGGCGAGAAAGGCCTGGCGGTGAGCCTGGTGGCCCCGGCCGAAGGCCATCGCGCCCAGGCCATCGAAGACATGCAAAAGGCCGCCCTGCGCTGGGAACAGCTCGACAGCCTCAAGGCCCAGAATGGTGCACCGCTGCTGCCGACCATGAGCACCCTGTGCATCGCTGCCGGGCGCAAGGACAAACTGCGTCCTGGCGATATCCTCGGCGCCTTGACCGGTGATGCCGGCTTGCCGGGCACCCAAGTGGGCAAGATCGCCATCTTCGACTTCCAGGCGTTCGTCGCTGTCGAGCGGGCGGTGGCCAAGCAGGCGTTGCAGCGGCTCAACAGCGGCAAGATCAAGGGGCGGTCGTTGCGGGTACGGATCGTCTGACACCTTTTCGCCGGGCAAGCCCGTTCCTACACACCCTGTAGGAGCGGGCTTGCTCCGCGATCGCTTCACCACCGAATCTCGAGGATTTTGCAGTGCGTTCCACCGAAGTGATCATCATCGGCGCTGGCGCCGCCGGCCTGATGTGTGCCTTGACCGCCGCCAAACGTGGCCGCCAGGTGCTGTTGCTCGACCACGCCAACAAGCCGGGCAAGAAGATCCTCATGTCCGGCGGCGGCCGTTGCAACTTCACCAACATGTACACCGAGCCGAGCAACTTCCTCTCGCACAACCCGCACTTTTGCAAGTCGGCCCTGGCCCGCTACACCCAGTGGGATTTCATCGAGATGGTCGGCAAGCACGGCGTGCCCTACCACGAGAAGAAGCTCGGCCAGCTGTTCTGCGATAACAAGTCCAGCGACATCCTCGGCATGCTCCTGGACGAATGCGCCAGCGCCGGCGCCGAACTGCGCATGGATACGCGTATCGAGCAGATCGAAAAACTCGACAGCGGCTACCTGCTGGAAACCAGCGCCGGCCAGTTCCAGTGCCAGTCACTGGTGATCGCCACCGGCGGCCTGTCGATCCCGACCCTCGGCGCCACCGGTTTCGGCTACCAGGTCGCCCGCCAGTTCGGCCACACCTTGCTGCCGACCCGCGCGGGCCTGGTGCCGTTCACCATCACCGAACCGCAGCTCAAGGCCATCTGCACTGAACTGTCGGGGACCTCGGTGGATTGCGTAGCCAGCTGCAACGGCAGCAGCTTCCGGGAAAACCTGCTGTTCACCCACCGCGGCCTGAGCGGCCCGGCGATCCTGCAGATTTCTTCGTTCTGGCAGGCTGGCGACACGCTTGAAATCAACCTGCTGCCGGAGCATGACGCCCTGGGCTGGCTGCAACAGCAGCAGGCCGAGCGCCCCAACAGCGAGCTCAAGACCCTGCTCGGGGAGATCTTCACCAAGAAGATGGCCAACCTGCTGGCCGAGCACTGGTTCGTCTCCAAGCCGATGAAGCAGTACACCCCGGCGGAACTGGCCCAGGTCAGCGACAAGCTCGGGGCCTGGCAGGTGGTGCCGGCCGGCACCGAAGGCTACCGCACGGCCGAGGTGACCCTGGGCGGCGTCGATACCCGCGAGGTCTCGTCGAAAACCATGGAATCACTGAAAAGCCCAGGCCTGTACTTTATTGGCGAAGTGCTCGACGTCAGCGGCCACCTGGGCGGCTTCAACTTCCAGTGGGCCTGGGCCTCGGCGTACGCGGCCGCGCAGTTCGTCTAACCTTCGCGGTAGAATCAGCGCATCAAGGAACAAATTTTGCTGGTCAGAGGGTAGCGGTAACACCGCTGCCATCTGATTGGCTCAATTTCGATCATCGCCCAAGGCCTGCCCACCCGACATGTCATCTTCCTCGTTCAGCCAATCGTTGCGCCGCCTCTGGGCCCTGGACAAGTTCAGCTATGCCATCCGCGTTCTCATCGCCCTGACCGGCAGCATGCTGCTGTGCTGGTACAAGGACGAGATGAGCCTGCTGATCCCGCTGTTCCTGGGGATTATCGCCAGCGCCCTGGCTGAAACCGACGACAGCTGGCAGGGGCGCCTGAATGCCCTGGCGGTAACCCTGGTATGTTTCACCATCGCCGCGTTGTCGGTGGAGTTGCTGTTTCCCTATCCGATCATCTTCGGTTGCGCCCTGGCCCTGGCCAGCTTCGCCCTGACCATGCTTGGCGCCCTCGGTGAACGCTACGGGGCGATTGCCTCGGCAACGCTGATCCTCTCGGTGTACACCATGATTGGCGTCGACCAGCGTGGCGGCGAGGTCACGGACTTCTGGCATGAGCCACTGCTGCTGGTGGCCGGGGCCGCCTGGTACGGTTTGCTTTCAGTGCTGTGGCAGGCGCTGTTCTCCAACCAGCCGGTACAGCAGAGCCTGGCCCGGCTGTTCCGCGAACTGGGCCGCTACCTCAAGCTCAAGGCCACCCTGTTCGAACCGATCCGCCAACTGGACGTCGAAGCCCGCCGCCTGGAGCTGGCGCAGCAGAATGGCCGGGTGGTGGCCGCGCTCAATGCGGCCAAGGAGATCATCCTGCACCGGGTTGGCAATGGCCGGCCGGGGTCGAAGGTCAGCCGCTATTTGAAGCTGTACTTCCTCGCCCAGGACATCCACGAGCGCGCCAGCTCTTCGCACTACCCGTACAACGCCCTGACTGAAGCCTTCTTCCACAGCGATGTGCTGTTCCGCTGCCAGCGCCTGCTGCGCCAGCAAGGGGTGGCCTGTCAGCAGCTGTCCGAATCCATCCAGCTGCGCCAGCCGTTCACCTACGACACCAGCTTCACCCAGGCCCTGGAAGACCTGCACGCCTCGCTCGAGCACCTGCGCATCCAGAGCAACCCGGCCTGGCGCGGCCTGCTGCGTTCGCTGCGTGCACTGGCGGCTAACCTGGCGACCCTCGACCGCCTGCTCAGCGACGCCAGCAACCCCGACAACCTCGCCGATGCCAGCGACAGCAGCCTGCTCGACCGTTCGCCGCGTAACTTCAAGGACGTCTGGAGCCGCCTGCGCCAGCAACTGACACCGACCTCGCTGCTGTTCCGCCATGCCCTGCGCCTGCCGCTGGCGCTGTCGATCGGCTATGGCATGGTGCACCTGATTCACCCGACCCAGGGCTACTGGATCATCCTCACCACATTGTTCGTCTGCCAGCCCAACTACGGCGCCACGCGGCGCAAGCTGGTGCAACGGATCATCGGCACCGCCATCGGCCTGACCGTCGGCTGGGCGCTGTTCGACCTGTTCCCGAGCCCGGTCATCCAGTCGCTGTTCGCCGTGGCCGCCGGGGTGGTGTTCTTCGTCAACCGCACCACCCGCTACACCCTGGCGACCGCAGCGATCACCCTGATGGTGCTGTTTTGCTTCAACCAGATCGGCGATGGCTACGGGCTGTTCCTGCCGCGCCTGTTCGATACCCTGGTAGGCAGCCTGATCGCCATCCTTGCGGTGTTCCTGTTCCTCCCGGACTGGCAGGGACGGCGCCTGAACAAGGTGCTGGCCAACACCCTGAGCTGCAACAGCACCTACCTGCGCCAGATCATGCAGCAGTACGCCCAGGGCAAGAGCGACGACCTCGCCTACCGCCTGGCCCGGCGCAATGCCCACAACGCCGATGCGGCGCTGTCGACCACCCTGGCCAACATGCTCATGGAGCCTGGGCATTTTCGTAAGGAGGCGGATGTCGGCTTTCGCTTTTTGGTGCTCTCGCACACCCTGCTCAGCTATCTCTCGGGCCTGGGTGCACACCGCGATAGCGCGCTGGATGCCGAGGTTCGCGAGCAGTTGATCGACAGTGCCGGGGCGAGCCTGGCCAACAGCCTGGATGAGATTGCCGAAGGCCTGGCCAGCAAGCTGCCGGTGGCCATTCACAGTGATGCCGAAGAGGCCCTGGCCAATGAGCTTGAGCAGATGCCCGAAGAGCTCGACGAAAACCAGCGCCTGGTGCAAACCCAGCTGGCGCTGATCTGCCGTCAATTGGGACCGCTACGGACCCTCGCCGCGCACCTGATCAAGGACAGCGCGACAGCCTGATCACAAGCCGTGCTGCCTGAGCAGCCGGGCATAGCTACCGTCGGCTTTCATCTGTGCAATGGCGCGGTCGAAGCCGGCGACGATCTGCTGGTGCTCGGGGTTCTTCAGGCTGACCAGGATATGCAGGCTGTTCTCGCTGATAGGCTGGTCAAAGAACTCCACCGCCTCACGCACCTCTTTCGGTTCGCGCTTGAGGTAGTAACCGGCAACGAACTCATCTTCCAGCGCCAGGCGCACGCGGCCCGCGGCCAACATGCCGACGGCGACGGAAAAACTGCGTACTGGAATCTTCTGCAAATGGGTGTCGCTGTCGAACTCGGGCGAGTAGGCGTAATCGCGCACTACAGCAATGGGGAACGGGTACAGGTCGCTGAGGGCATTGAAGCGCACCGCGTCGCCTTTGCGCTTGAGCAGACGGATACGGTTGGTCAGGTAGCTGGCGGAAAACTGGCCAATCTGCGTACGCGCGTCGTTGTACCAGGCGTTGACCAGCACATCGTAGCGCCCGTCCCCCACTCCCAGCAGCGCCCGCGCCCAGGGCACCTGTTCGTATTGGCTGGTATAGCCGGCACGGGTCAGGGCGGTGGTGACGATGGCCGTGGCCAAGCCGCCGTTGGCCATGTTGGCGTCAGTGAAAGGTGGCCAGCTGTCAGCAACCAGGCGCAGCGTGGCAGCCTGCGCCGTCGTGCTCGCCAGCAGCAGTATTCCCAGCAAAGCCAAGACTCGAAGCAATGGCCGCATGCTCAAATCCTTTAGCGAACCTCTGGTTCGCGCCGTTGATTTCAACTGCTTGAGAATGTTCAGTGCCTATCAGCCATTGCAGGTTACACAAAGAAGCAGCACTCGGGCAGAGACAAATGATATCAAATAGCCTCTATTCTGGTCGACTTCGAGCCTGTGTTGACCTGGAGCAATTAGACCCTCGCCCCGCTGTCTGCCATGATCAGGGGTATCAACCGCTTGAGAGACGCCCATGGCCATCGACTGGATCTGCAAACACCACAGCGACATTGGCAAGGAACAACTCTATGCCATTCTGCGACTGCGCACCGAAGTGTTCGTGGTCGAACAGAAATGCGCCTACCAGGAGGTCGACGGCCAGGACCTGGAGGGCGACACCTGCCACCTGATGGCCTGGGAGGGTGACAACCTGCTGGCTTACCTGCGTTTACTCGATCCGCAATCCCAGGGCGGTGACGTGGTCATTGGCCGGGTACTGATCGCCCCAGAGGCACGTGGTCGTGGGCTGGGTCATGAACTGATGGAGCACGGGCTCAAGTATGCAGAGGAATACTGGCCAGAAGTGCCGGTGTATCTGTCCGCCCAGGCGCACTTGCAGGACTACTATGCACGCCATGGCTTCAAGGTGGCGGGAGAGGAGTATCTGGAAGACGATATCCCGCATATCGGTATGCGTCGCGGCTGAAATTCAGGGCTGCTGCGCAGCCCATCGCTGGCAAGCCAGCTCCCACAGGAGTCACACAGAACCTTGTGGGAGCTGGCTTGCCAGCGATGGGGCCCTCAGGGATACCCCAGCACTTCACGAATACCGCGCAAATGCTGGATGATCCACTGCTTGTCGATCGCTCCCCAGTCACGAATCCGGTAGTGCCCGGCATGATTGCGCGCCCCTGCCTGCTGCTCGAACTCACAGACGATATCCAGGTCAGCCAGGGCGGCAATGGTGTCCTGGGCAGTGCGCCGCGGCATGCCGGTGGCCTCCATCAACGCCGGGACAGTGCTGGCCGTCTGGCTGTCGATCAGCCAGGCGACATACAGCCGGCGGTAGAAACTGCTCTTGGTCTTGCTCACTTCCATTGGCAAATCCTCAGGGCCTACAGGCTGGCGGGCAGCTCGCGGTAGGTCAGGTAAACCCGCAGGTCGAATTCCAGTTGATGGTAGCCCGGCTGCATGTATTCGCAGAGCTGGTAGAACGCCTTGTTGTGATCGGACTCTTTCAGGTGCGCCAGCTCATGCACCACGATCATCTTCAGGAACTGCGGCGCCGCTTCCTTGAACAACGAGGCGATGCGGATTTCCTTCTTGGCCTTCAATTTGCCGCCCTGTACCCGCGACACCGCGGTGTGCAGGCCGAGTGCCCGGTGGGTGAGGTCCAGGCGGTTATCGAACAGCACCTTGTCAAGGTTCGGCGCGTTGCGCAGGTGCTCCTGCTTGAGCGCCTGGGTGTAGGCGTATAGCGCCTTGTCGCTCTGCACCGCGTGCTTGTCCGGATAGCGCTGCTGCAGGTAGTCGCCCAGGCGATTACTGGCAATCAACTGGCGAACCTGGTCTTGCAGGGCGGGCGGATAGGCTTGCAGGTACTTGAGCACAGTCATGGTCAAAACGGCTGACGATAAAAGCGCCCAGTGTACCCAACTACACCCCTTGCCAGTCAAAAAAGCCCGGAAACGCCCCGGCGTCACCAGGAGTCATGGGCCGCGCCACCAAGAAGCCTTGCACATACTCGCAACCATTGGCTTGCAACCAATGCGCCTGCTCGCGGGTTTCGACGCCTTCGGCGATCACGCTGATACGGTACTGCCGGCACAGGTCAATCACGCAACGCACCAGCGCCGCGTCCGCTTGCGACCCGGGCAGACGTGCGACCAAATGGCGGTCAAGCTTGAGGGTGTCGATCGGTAGATCGCGCAGCATGCGCAACGAACAATCGCCGGCACCGAAATCGTCGAGGGCAACGCGTACGCCTAGCTCCCTGAGCTTGTGCAACTGCTTCAAGGCCACCTCGTTGTTGACCATCAGCGAGGTCTCGGCAATCTCGACCTCCAGCTGCGCCGGCTCCAGGCCCTGGCTGCCAATCACCCGCCCGAGCTCCTCGACCAGGTTGGGCATGGCAAACTGCACGCGACTGAGGCTGATCCCCAGCACCAAGGCTGGATCGAAGCAATCCTGCCAGTCACGCCGTTGCGCCGCACCCTGGGCATAGATCCAGCTGGCCAGGCGCGAAATCAACCGCGCCTCCTCCAGCAAGGGCAGGAACAGCCCCGGCGGTACATCGCCAACGCTGGGGTGCTGCCAACGCAACAACGCCTCGAAGCCGCGCAGGCGTCCGTCGGCAAAGGCGACCTGAGGCTGGTAGACCAGGCTGAAGTCCTGGTTCTCAATGGCGCCGCGCACCGAGTCCTCGAGCATCAGCCGTGAACGTGCCCGGCCGTTAAGGTCCTGGTCGTAATAGCGGTATTGCTGGCGCCCAGCCTGCTTGGCCGCATACATCGCGGCATCGGCCGCACGCAGCAGGCCGTCGAGGTTGGCGCCACAATCGGGGTAGGTGGCAATACCGATGCTCACGCCCAGGGTCACTTCCATGCCGTCGATCTGCTGGCAGATCGACATGCGCTCGATCACCCGCTCGGCAAATCGCGCAGCCTGCTCCGGGTATTCAAGTGCATCGAACAGCGCCGTGAACTCATCGCCGCCCATGCGCGCGAGAATCGCGCTGGCTCCCAGGCAATCCTTGAGCTGCTCGGCCACCCAATGCAGCACCCGGTCGCCCGCCTCATGGCCAAGAAAATCATTGATCCGCTTGAATCCATCCAGGTCCAGGTACATCAGGGCCTGGGCCTTGTCGCTGCGTTCGTTGCGTACCAGCGCACTTTCGGCGGCCTGATAGAAGCCACGACGGTTGAGCAGTCCGGTCAGGGGGTCGGTGACCGCCTGGAACTCCAGTTGCTGGTGCAGGTTGCGCACCACCGACATGTCCAGCACTGTGACCACCATGGCCCGCTGACCATCGGTCAACGGCGAACAGGACAGCGCCACCGGCACCGGCTGGCCACCGGCGGTGCGCAGCAAAGCATCGTGGATACGGAAAATCTGCCGGTCCAGGTAGGCCTGGTAGAAGGCCGACTCATTCCACAACGTCATGCCTGGCGATTGCACGAAATCCAGCAGGCTGGCGCCTTGCAGCTTCTCGACAGGGGCTTCGAGCAACTGGGAAATGGCCGGATTGGCAAAGGTGATTCCACCGTTTTCATTCACCACCAAAATACCTTCGGCGGCATTGTTGAGCACCGAGGCATTGAAGGCCCGCGCCGCCTCGAGGTCGCGACTCAAACGCTGCAACGAGCGCCGGTTGCGCTGCTGCTCAAGCAAGGCCTGGACCTTGGGTTTGAGAATCTGCGGGTCGAAGGGTTTGAACAGATAATCCACTGCGCCACTGGCATACCCTTTGAGCACGGCGGCCTGGGACTGCTCGTTGGCGGTAAGAAAGATGATTGGCGTCAACCGCGTGCGTTGGCTGCCGCGCATCAAGCGGGCAACCTCGAAACCGTCCATGCCGGGCATCTGCACATCCAGCAGCACCAGGTCCACTTCGTGTTCGAGCAGCGCGCTCAGGGCTTCCGTCCCGGAGCTCGCGGTAAGTACTTGCCAATCCTGGCGGGCCAGCAAGGCCCGCATGCTGATCAGGTTTTCCGGGTAGTCATCAACGACCAGCAGTACTGAGCCGCTATCGTGTGACTGAGGTTGCGCGCAATCCATGCTGCTTCTCTTAAGGCACCAATGCCGGACTTCGGCTGAAATCTGTGCGTAACTCTAGACCCGGCTGCCGCAAATCTGAAGTCAGCACATTGCCATCATGCGCGGAATGGCCTGTTAGCCGACTAACGGTCTGTCCATCCGGGCCATGCGCGCCGACTCCCTGGCGCGCAGGCACAAAAAAACCCGCATCGCTGCGGGTTTTTCTGTTCAGGCTTAGTTGACCTTGGCGGCCAGCTCGCCCTTGGCGTAGCGCTGGAACATCGCTTCCAGGGAGATCGGCTTGATCTTCGAGGCGTTGCCTGCGGTACCGAAGGCTTCGTAACGGGCGATGCAGACGTCGCGCATGGCCTTGACGGTTTCGCCAAAGAATTTGCGCGGGTCGAACTCGCTCGGGTTGGTGGCCATCAGGCGACGCATGGCGCCGGTGGACGCCAGGCGCAGGTCGGTGTCGATGTTGACCTTGCGTACGCCGTACTTGATGCCTTCGACGATTTCCTCAACCGGAACGCCGTAGGTTTCCTTGATGTCGCCGCCGTACTGGTTGATGATCGCCAGCCACTCTTGCGGTACCGAGGACGAACCGTGCATCACCAGGTGGGTGTTGGGGATGCGCTTGTGGATTTCCTTGATGCGGTCGATTGCCAGCACGTCGCCGGTAGGCGGCTTGGTGAACTTGTAGGCACCGTGGCTGGTACCGATGGCGATGGCCAGGGCATCGACCTGGGTCTTCTTGACGAAGTCGGCGGCTTCTTCCGGATCGGTCAGCATCTGGCTGTGATCCAGCACGCCTTCGGCGCCGATACCGTCTTCTTCACCGGCCATGCCGGTTTCCAGCGAACCCAGGCAACCCAGCTCGCCTTCAACCGAAACGCCGCAAGCGTGAGCCATGGCCACGGTTTGCTGGGTAACGCGGACGTTGTAGTCGTAGTCGGTTGGAGTCTTGCCGTCTTCACCCAGCGAACCGTCCATCATGACCGAGCTGAAACCCAGCTGGATCGAGCGCTGGCAGACGTCAGGGCTGGTGCCGTGGTCCTGGTGCATGCACACCGGGATGTGCGGGAATTCTTCGATGGCGGCCAGGATCAGGTGGCGCAGGAACGGCGCGCCAGCGTATTTGCGGGCACCGGCCGAGGCCTGGACAATCACCGGGGAGTCGGTCTTGTCAGCGGCTTCCATGATGGCGCGCATCTGCTCGAGGTTGTTGACGTTGAAAGCTGGAACGCCATAGCCGAATTCAGCGGCGTGGTCCAGCATCTGGCGCATGCTAATGAGTGCCATTGTGTATCTCTCTCCCGACAAGCGTCGTTTTTCGTGCAAGCCTGCCGCAGCGGCGGTTGCTATTCAAGTAGTGTGGGCCATCAGACGGCCCGGCCAGTCACGGCGCCTTGCAGCCCCGCCCTATCAAATCGTTGGTGGCGACCCAGTACACCAGGCCTTCATCACCCTTGCTGTGGAACGCCAGCACTCCATCGCTGTACAACGCACCCGAGCCACTGGGCTCCGGCTTGAGCCGGTAGACCTGGTCGCCGCCCCCAAGGCGTACATCCACGTCCTGCTGGCTGCTGTCGACAAAACGCCAGAGCACTTCGGCCTGGCTGTCACAGACCCAGCGGGTCCAGTTGTCGGTCGGCGCCGGTGCAGGCTTGAGGCTTGCACAACCACCGAGTACTGCCAGGGCCATCAAGGCCACTACCGCTTTCATCCAATACCCTCTAGCAGACCACAAACCGGCCGGTAGGTTGCCGCGAACCGATCAAGGGCAACCCTGGGCCCGGCGCTGATGTTCGTCGTCGTATTTTTCCAGGCCATCCGGGCCCAGCCTTTTGTTGATCACCGGTGCCGTTTCAGCCTGCCATTCAGACTGATAGCAGCCGCCTTTCGGCGTGCCGGGCTTTGGCGCCGCCTGCTCCGGGTTGCTGGAGCAAGCGCCGAGCAACCCGGCCAGGATAATCACAGGCAACTGCTTGACCATCAGGTCGCTCCCTTTGCCAGGCGCTGAGTGGATCAGGCCTTGGCCCGCTGTTCCAGCACTTCAACGGCCGGCAGCACTTTACCTTCGACGAACTCGAGGAATGCACCGCCACCGGTAGAAATGTAGGAGATCTGCTCGGCAACGCCATATTTGTCGATAGCCGCCAGGGTATCGCCACCGCCAGCGATGGAGAATGCAGCGCTGTCGGCGATGGCCTGGGCCAGGACCTTGGTGCCGTTGCCGAACTGGTCGAATTCGAACACGCCAACCGGGCCGTTCCACAGGATGGTCTTCGACGACTTCAGCAGCTCGGCGAAGTTGGCCGCGGTTTGCGGACCGATATCCAGGATCATGTCGTCTTCGGCAACGTCAGCAATCAGCTTGACGGTCGCTTCGGCGCTTTCGGCAAATTCCTTGGCAACCACTACGTCCACCGGCAGCGGCACGTTGACCTTGGCGGCGATGGCCTTGGCGGTGTCGATCAGGTCAGGCTCGTACAGCGACTTGCCGACCGGGTGACCGGCCGCAGCCAGAAAGGTGTTGGCGATGCCGCCGCCGACGATCAGCAGGTCGCAGATCTGGCTCAGGCTGTTGAGCACGTCCAGCTTGGTCGAAACCTTGGAGCCGGCAACGATGGCCGCCATCGGCTTGGCCGGGGCTTTCAGGGCCTTGCCCAGGGCGTCCAGCTCGGCGGCCAGCAGCGGGCCAGCAGCGGCCACCTTGGCGAACTTGGCGACACCGTGAGTCGAGCCTTCGGCGCGGTGAGCGGTACCGAACGCGTCCATCACGAATACATCGCACAGGGCGGCGTATTTCTGCGCCAGCTCGTCAGCGTTCTTCTTCTCGCCCTTGTTGAAGCGCACGTTCTCGAACAGGACGATATCACCGGCCTTGATTTCGACACCGTCGAGGTAGTCGGCAACCAGCGGCACGTCGCGGCCCAGGGCCTTGCTCAGGTACTCGGCGACCGGCTTGAGGCTGTTCTCGGCGGAGAATTCGCCTTCGCTCGGGCGGCCCAGGTGCGAGCAGACCATCACGGCCGCGCCCTTTTCCAGGGCCAGCTTGATGGTCGGCAGCGAAGCGAGGATGCGCGCATCGCTGGCAACCACACCGTCCTTCACAGGCACGTTGAGGTCTTCGCGGATCAGTACGCGCTTACCTTGCAGATCGAGGTCGGTCATCTTCAACACGGTCATGAATGCAGTCCTTCAGGGCTGTTTACAAGTGGAGCGGGTTTGATTGACGACGTGCAGAAAGTGATCGGCAACGTCGAGCATACGGTTGGCAAAACCCCATTCGTTGTCGAACCAGGCCAGCAGGTTGACCAGCCGGGGGCCGGAAACGCGGGTCTGGCTGGCATCGACAATCGCCGAATGCGGGTCATGGTTGAAATCACAACTGGCGTGCGGCAGTTCAGTGTAGGCCAGCAGACCTTGCAGCGGGCCGCTCAGGGCGGCTTCGCGCAGCACCCGGTTGACCTCGGCTGCGGTGGTATCGCGGGCGGTCTGCAGGGTGATGTCCAGGCACGACACGTTGACGGTCGGCACGCGTACGGCTTTGGCCTGAATTCGCCCGGCAAGTTCCGGCAACAGCCGTTCGATACCGCGGGCAAGGCCCGTGGACACCGGGATCACCGACTGGAACGCCGAACGGGTACGGCGCAGGTCTTCGTGGTGGTAGGCGTCGATCACCGGCTGGTCGTTCATCGCCGAGTGAATAGTGGTGATCGACACATACTCCAGGCCAAAGGCCTGGTCCAGCACCCGCAGCAGCGGCACCCCGCAGTTGGTGGTGCAGGAGGCGTTGGAGACCAGCCTCTCGGTGCCGTCCAGGCAATCCTGGTTGATGCCGTAGACCACCGTGGCATCGACATCCGCCTCACTGGCCATGGGCTGGGAGAACAGCACCCGCGGCGCACCGGCGTCGAGAAAACGCATGGCATCGGCACGGGTGTTGTAGGCACCGGAGCACTCCAGCACCAGGTCGACGTCGAGCGCCGCCCAGTCGACCCCTTCCGGGGTGGCACTGCGCAACACCTTCACGCAGTCGCCGTTGATATGCAGACAATCGCCGTCGACCTTCACCTCACCGGGGAAACGCCCGTGGGTGGAGTCGAAGCGTGTCAGGTATTCGATGCTGGCCTGGTCGGCCAGGTCGTTCAGTGCAACGATCTCGAAGCCCGCCTTCGCCCCCCGTTCAAAGAGTGCGCGCAAGACGCAACGACCAATACGGCCGTAGCCGTTGAGTGCAACTTTGTAAGGACGCGATTGGGGCATGGGATGCTCACGGAACAGAAGCGTTATCTGCAACCT
>NZ_JH650759.1:27545-50991 GCF_000259195.1 Pseudomonas donghuensis | reverse complement strand
TGGGAGCTGGCTTGCCAGCGATGAAGCCGACGCCAGTCCCACAGGGAAACGGGATCAGTCTTCCAGCAGCTCTTCAGCAGTACCCAGGATGTTTTCCAGGGTGAAACCGAACTCTTCGAACAGCGCCGACGCAGGAGCCGACTCGCCGTAGGTGGTCATGCCGATGACGCGGCCTTCGAGGCCGACGTACTTGTACCAGAAGTCGGCATGGGCCGCTTCGATGGCGATACGCGCGCCGACTTCCAGTGGCAGCACCGACTGTTTGTAGCCAGCATCCTGAGCGTCGAACACACTGGTCGATGGCATGGATACCACGCGGACCTTGCGGCCTTGTTCGGTCAGCTTGTCGAACGCCTGAACCGCCAGGCCGACTTCGGAACCGGTGGCGATCAGGATCAGCTCAGGCTCGCCGGCGCAGTCTTTGAGGACGTAGCCGCCGCGGCTGATGTTGGCGACCTGCTCAGCGTCACGCGCCTGGTGCTGCAGGTTCTGACGCGAGAAGATCAGCGCCGATGGGCCGTCTTTGCGCTCCAGGGCGACCTTCCAGGAGACTGCCGACTCGACGGCATCGGCTGGGCGCCAGGTGTCCAGGTTCGGCGTGCTGCGCAGGCTGGTCAGTTGCTCGATCGGCTGGTGGGTCGGGCCGTCTTCGCCCAGACCGATGGAGTCGTGGGTGTAGACGTGGATGACCCGCTGCTTCATCAGCGCCGACATGCGCACCGCGTTGCGGGCGTATTCCATGAACATCAGGAAGGTCGCGCCGTAAGGCACCAGGCCGCCGTGCAGGGCGACACCGTTCATGATCGCGGTCATGCCGAACTCACGCACGCCGTAGAACATGTAGTTGCCGCTGGCGTCTTCGGCGCTGACACCTTTGCAGCCTTTCCACAGGGTCAGGTTGGAACCGGCCAGGTCGGCCGAACCGCCCAGCAGTTCAGGCAGCAGCGGGCCGAAGGCGTTCAGGGCGTTCTGGCTGGCTTTACGGCTGGCAATGGTCTCGCCCTTGGCCGCGACTTCGGCGATGTAGGCTGCAGCCTTCTCCGCGAAGTCAGCCGGCAGGTCACCGCTCAGGCGACGCACCAGTTCATTAGCAAGCTCTGGGTGAGCGGCAGAGTAGGCAGCGAAACGCTGGTCCCATTCGGCTTCAACGGCCTTGCCGGCTTCCTTGGCGTCCCACTCGGCGTAGATGTCAGCCGGGATTTCGAACGGTGCGTGATTCCAGTTCAGCGCCTTGCGCGCCAGGGCGATTTCGTCGTTGCCCAGCGGGGCACCGTGGCAATCTTCCTTGCCCTGCTTGTTCGGCGAGCCGAAACCGATGATGGTCTTGCAGCAGATCAGGGTCGGCTGCTCGCTCTTGCGCGCGGTGTCGATGGCGGTGCGGATCTCGTCGGCGTCATGGCCGTCGACATTGCGGATCACCTGCCAGTTGTAGGCTTCGAAACGCTTCGGGGTGTCATCGGTGAACCAGCCCTCGACTTCGCCGTCGATGGAGATGCCGTTGTCATCGTAGAAGGCGATCAGCTTGCCCAGGCCCAGGGTACCGGCCAGGGAAGCGACTTCGTGGGAAATGCCTTCCATCATGCAACCATCACCCAGGAACACATAGGTGTGGTGGTCGACAATGTTGTGGTCCTTGCGGTTGAACTGACCGGCCAGGACTTTTTCCGCCAGGGCGAAACCAACGGCATTGGCCAGGCCCTGGCCCAGTGGGCCGGTGGTGGTCTCGACGCCCGGGGTGTAACCGAACTCCGGGTGGCCCGGGGTACGGCTGTGCAGTTGACGGAAGCTCTTCAGGTCGTCGATCGACAGGTCGTAGCCGGTCAGGTGCAGCAGCGAGTAGATCAGCATCGAACCGTGGCCGTTGGACAGCACGAAGCGGTCACGGTCAGCGAAGTTCGGGTTGGTCGGGTTGTGCTTCAGGTAGTCACGCCACAGAACCTCGGCGATATCCGCCATGCCCATAGGGGCACCGGGGTGGCCGCTGTTGGCCTTTTGCACGGCATCCATGCTGAGGGCACGAATGGCGTTGGCACGCTCACGACGGCTGGGCATCGCTTATCTCCTGGGTGTTGAATTAGTTACGAAACGAAAAAAGGCGGCCATTTTCGCCCAGGCACGTGCCCGGGGGCAATGACGGATGGTCGATGCAGCGTGATTTTCCTGTGATTGAGAGAAGAATCAGGCGTTAGACCGGGCAAACAGCCGGATCGGTCGCACAGCCTGCGACGAATTGCCCCGCTTATCGCGCAATATCAAAACTTTTTGATATTGGCCTTGCGACGTTATCGCTGCCTGACTAGACTGCCGCACCATGAACCTACCCGTGCCGTCGATCCGCCAAGAGCAAAGCGACGCGCTGGCTGCCCTGTGCAAAGCCGGCGGCGACCCATTGCGCCTGAATGTATTGCGCGCACTGGCCAGCGACTCGTTCGGTGTGCTGGAGCTGGCGCAGATCTTCGCCATTGGTCAATCGGGCATGAGCCACCACCTCAAGGTGCTGGCCCAGGCCGGCCTGGTGGCGACCCGTCGCGAAGGCAATGCAATCTTCTACCGTCGCGCCCTGCCCGACGGCCCGAGCCTCGGCGGCAAGCTGCATGCAGCGTTGCTCGAAGAGGTGGACGGGCTGGGCCTGGCCGATGAAGTCCAGGCCCGTATCGCCCAGGTGCAACAACGCCGGGCCGCCACCAGCCAGGACTTTTTCCTGCGTGTCGAAGAGAAGTTTCGTGCCCAGCAGGACCTGATCGCCGGCTTGCCGCAATACCGCGAAAGCCTGCTGGCCCTGCTCGACAAACTCAGCTTCGAAACCGACGCCGATGCCCTCGAAGTAGGGCCCGGCGACGGCGAATTTCTTCCCGAGCTGGCCCGGCGCTTCACCCGGGTCACCGCTCTGGACAACAGCCCGACCATGCTCGACCTGGCCCGCCGGGTCTGCGAGCGCGAAGGTCTGGCTAATGTGAACCTGCAGTTGGCCGATGCACTCAGTGCAACGGATGTGGAAGCCGACTGCGTAGTGCTGAATATGGTCCTGCACCATTTCAGCGCCCCGGCCGAAGCCCTGCGGCAGCTGGCCAACCGCGTGAAACCAGGCGGAAGCCTGTTGGTAACAGAGTTGTGTAGCCACGACCAGAGCTGGGCCAGAGAGGCCTGTGGCGATATCTGGCTGGGCTTCGAGCAGGACGACCTGGCCCGTTGGGCCAGCGCTGCGGGACTGGCGCCCGGGGACAGCCTCTATGTGGGCTTACGTAATGGTTTCCAGATTCAGGTCCGCCATTTTCAGCGACCGGCTGGCGACATCACCATCGGTAAATTTTAGGAACCCGTCGAGATGAGCGAATACTCCCTTTTCACCTCCGAGTCCGTGTCTGAAGGGCATCCGGACAAAATCGCCGACCAGATTTCGGATGCGGTGCTGGACGCCATCATCACCCAGGACAAGTTCGCCCGCGTGGCTTGCGAAACCCTGGTGAAAACCGGTGTGGCAATCATCGCTGGCGAAGTCACCACCTCGGCCTGGGTCGATCTGGAAGACATCGTTCGCAAAGTCATCGTCGACATCGGCTACAACAGCTCCGACGTCGGCTTCGACGGCGCGACTTGCGCGGTCATGAACATCATCGGCAAGCAGTCGGTAGACATCGCCCAGGGCGTTGACCGCAGCAAGCCTGAAGACCAGGGCGCCGGCGACCAGGGCCTGATGTTCGGCTACGCCAGCAACGAAACCGACGTGCTGATGCCAGCACCGATCTGCTTCTCGCACCGTCTGGTCGAGCGCCAGGCCGAAGCACGCAAGTCCGGCCTGCTGCCGTGGCTGCGCCCGGATGCCAAGTCGCAGGTTACCTGCCGTTACGAAGGCGGCAAGGTAGTCGGTATCGACGCCGTTGTACTGTCGACCCAGCACAACCCTGAAGTGTCGCAAAAAGACCTGCAGGAAGCGGTGATGGAGCTGATCGTCAAGCACACCCTGCCGGCCGAACTGCTGCACAAAGGCACCCAGTTCCATATCAACCCGACCGGCCAGTTCATCATCGGCGGCCCGGTGGGTGACTGCGGTCTGACCGGCCGCAAGATCATCGTCGACAGCTATGGCGGCATGGCCCGTCACGGCGGTGGTGCGTTCTCCGGCAAGGACCCGTCCAAGGTTGACCGTTCCGCGGCTTACGCCGGTCGCTACGTGGCCAAGAACATTGTCGCCGCCGGCCTGGCCGAGCGTTGCGAGATCCAGGTTTCCTACGCCATTGGTGTCGCTCAGCCGACTTCGATCTCGCTGAACACCTTCGGCACCGGCAAGATCTCCGACGACAAGATCGTCCAGCTGGTGCGCGAGTGCTTCGACCTGCGCCCGTACGCGATCACCACCATGCTCGACCTGCTGCACCCGATGTACCAGGAAACCGCTGCCTACGGTCACTTCGGCCGTATCCCGCAGCAGAAGACCGTCGGCGACGACACCTTCACCACCTTCACCTGGGAACGCACCGACCGCGTCGACGCCCTGCGCGCCGCTGCCGGCCTGTAAGGGCTGAAGCCACAAGCCGCAAGATACAAGCTGCAAGCAAAAGCCCCGACCGGGTAACTGGTCGGGGCTTTTTCCATTGGCTGCAGTACTTCTCGACACATGACCTGACAGTTGAACACCCTCAAGGCGAACAATCTTTCCTAGGCTTGGTATTCCACCCCACCGAGCAAGGATGCTCGCCATGCTGCACACGTCCCTGCTGTCCCTTCTGCTCTTCTTCTGGCTGCTCCCGGCACACGCGCAGACTTGCCCCGACTGGCCGACGGTCCAGGCCCGGGCTGAAATCCGCCAGCTCCAGCTGACGCTTGCCGACTGGGACGATCACTATCACCGTCAGGGTGTCTCACTGGTCGCCGACGAACTCTACGACCAGAGCCGTACGCGCCTGAGCCATCTGCAAAGCTGCTTCCCCTTGCCGGCCAAGGCGCCGGGCAACCCGCTGAAAACCGCCGTCGGCCCCCTGCGCCACCCGATTGCCCATACCGGCCTGGGCAAGCTGGCCGACGAGGCGGCAGTCAAAGCCTGGCTGCATGGCAAGCAAGACCTGTGGATTCAGCCCAAGGTCGACGGCGTGGCTGCCACCCTGGTCTATCGCGGCGGCAAGCTGGTGCAACTGATCAGCCGTGGCGACGGCGTTCATGGTCACGACTGGAGCCGCCACATCCCGGCCCTGGGCGGGCTCAACCAGCAGTTGCCCGAGCCGCTCGACCTTGTGCTTCAGGGCGAACTGTTCTGGCGCCTGGACGGCCATGTGCAAGCCAATGCCGGCAGCCTCAACGCCCGCGGCAATGTCGCCGGCTTGCTGGCACGCAAACGCATCAGCGCCGAACAGGGCGCGGTGGTCGGGTTGTTCGTCTGGGCCTGGCCGCAGGGACCGGCCGATCAGCGCGCGCGGCTCAAGGGTTTGAGCACATTGGGCTTTGAACATAGCGAGCGTTACAGCGAACCCTTGAGCACCTTTGCCGAGGCTGCCAGGTGGCGTGAGTATTGGTACCGCAGCCCGCTGCCGTTCGCCAGCGACGGCGTTGTGCTGCGTCAGGGCAATCGTCCGGACGGCACGCGCTGGCAAGCACGCGACCCTTACTGGATAACCGCCTGGAAGTACCCTTTTGCCCAGGCCCTGGCTGAAGTCCGTGGTGTGCAGTTCAACATTGGCCGCACCGGGCGCATCACGCCGGTGCTGCAGATCAAGCCGGTGCAACTGGATGACCGGCAGATCCGTCAGGTCAGCCTCGGCTCCTTTCAGCGCTGGCAGCAGCTGGACATCCGCCCCGGTGATCAAGTGGCCATCAGCCTGGCCGGGCTGACCATCCCGCGCCTGGACGAGGTCGTACTCCGCAGCGTTCAACGTATGAACATCGCGGTCCCGGACCCTGCCCACTACCACCTGCTCAGTTGCTGGCAAGCGAGCGATGGCTGCCGCGGCCAGTTCATCGCCCGGCTCAACTGGCTCAGCGGCAAGCAAGGCCTGAACATGCCGGGGCTGGGCCCGGGTACCTGGGAGAAACTGATCGACAGCGGTCATGTTCGCGGCCTGGGCGACTGGCTGGACCTCCAGGACCAAGACCTGCAATCGGTACCCGGACTAGGTGAGCGCAGCCGCCAGCAGTTGCTGCACGCCTTCGACCAGGCTCGCCAGCAACCCTTCGCGCGCTGGCTCAGCGCTTTGGGCGTTCCAGCCGCAACGCCTTTGGCAGCGGATACCACTTGGGTAGACCTGCTCCAGCGCGACGCCGGGCAATGGCTGAGCGAACCGGGTGTTGGCCAAGGTCGCAGTGCTCAATTGCTGGCATTTTTCAGCTCACCCGAGGTGCAGATAGTGGCCGAACAATTGCGCAGACACACAATCGAGGGTTTCTAATTTTCCCGGATCAGGGCAGCATCACGGATTCTGCCAAGCCCGCGACAACGGAGCCCCCAATGAAACTGCTTTCCCCGCTTGCCCTGTTCACTGCCTGCTCACTCCTGGCCGCGCCCCTGCTGGCCACTGAAGAACAGCCAGGCCTGACCGGTTGCGCAGCCAAGAAGCAAGCCATCAGCGAGCAGATCGAGCAGGCTCGCGCCCATGGCAACAGTGATCAGCAAGCCGGCCTGGAAAAGGCCCTCAGCGAAGTGACCGAGCACTGCACCGACGCCGGTCTGCGCAAGGAGCGCGAGCAGAAAGTCCTCGACGCCCGCCATGAAGTGAACCAGCGCACCAAGGACCTGGACAAGGCCATGAAAAAAGGCGATGCCGAGAAGATCAACAAGCGCAAGGACAAGCTGGCCGAGTCCAAGCAGGAGCTGCAGCAAGCCCTGGATGAGTTGGAGAAGTAACAGCAGGCGGGAACATTGGGGCTGTTACGCAGCCCATCGTTGGCAAAGCCAGCGATGGGGCGCCTTGCGCCCCCTGATCAGTCAGTGATTACGAAACTCGGTATGACAGGCTTTGCATGCCGCCTCGACCTTGTTCATCGGCACCGTCAGCGCTGCCGCCTTGAGCGGCTGGGTACGGGTCGCCGCCACCAGCTCGGCGGTGGTGGCCTCCATCTGCCGGGCCAGGTCCTGGAAGCGCGCCTGCTTCTCCCAGACATCGGCGCGGGCGCTGCTATCATCCTCCTCACGAACCTGCGGGAAGTGCTTCCACGGTTCACGAGACAGGTTATCGAGCTTGACCGCGCCATCGGCGAACTTCTGCCCATCGAAGGCCAGGCGCCCACGCAACATGCCACCCAGATCTTCGCTGGTCTTGAGCATTTGCTTGAAGATCGTCTTGCGCTGGCCCAGCGGCGAGTTCGGGTCGACCCCGCCACAGGCACTCAGGGTCACACACGCCAGCAATACAACAGAAAGTCGCTTGAGCATCTTGATCACTTCGGCTCACGGAAAAAGGCGGCCAGTATCCTCGCCTCACCGGCAAAGACCAATACCCTTATTAAAACTACGGTTTGCAAAACAGGCGGCAAGCCCCGCAAACCGCCGAGGAACCCCGTTGATGAAACTTCCTTTGCGCCACTTTGGCTGGACCCTGTCAGTACTGGCCCTGCTGGCCGGCTGCAACGGCAGCGAGCCGGAAAAAACCCAACCTCATCCACTGGCCAGCTATGTTGGCGCCACCTGGAAGGACCTGCCGCAGGTCAGCGACAGCGACCTGGTGGCCGGTTTCGAATCCTGGCGCAGTGCCTGCGAGCGACTCAAGCGCGATGCCGTCTGGGCCAACACCTGCACGGCAGCGGCAGCCGTTCCATCCAGCCCGGTTGAAGTACGCAGCTTTCTTCAGGCGCAGCTGGACGTCTACAGCATGCGTTCAGCCGACAACAACGCCAATGGCCTGATCACCGGATATTACGAACCGGTGTACCCCGGCAGCCTGACCCAGACCGCCAGCGCCAACGTGCCGGTCTATGGCGTGCCGGACGACATGATCGTGGTCGCCCTGGACAGCGTGTATCCCGAGCTCAAGGGCAAGCGCCTGCGTGGCCGCCTTGATGGCCGGGTGCTGAAGCCTTACGACACCGCTGAAACCATCAATGCCCAGGGCGTCAAAGCGCAGGTTCTGGCCTGGCTGACAGATCCGATGGACCTGCAGTTCCTGCAGATCCAGGGCTCGGGCCGCATTCAGCTGGAGAGCGGCCGCCAGCTGCGCATCGGCTATGCCGACCAGAACGGCCACCCTTATCGCCCGATCGGCCGCTGGCTGGTGGAACAGGGGCAATTGAAGAAAGAAGAAGTGACCATGGGCAGCATCCACGCCTGGGCCCAGAGCAACCCGACGCGGGTACCGGAACTGTTGGCGAGCAACCCCAGTTATGTGTTCTTCAGCACTCGCCCGGACAGCAATGAGGGCCCGCGCGGTTCGCTCAACGTACCGCTGACCGCCGGCTACAGTGTGGCCATCGATCGCAAGGTGATTCCGCTGGGCAGCCTGCTGTGGCTCTCCACCACCCGCCCTGACGGTGCTCCGGTGGTTCGCCCGGTCGCGGCCCAGGACACTGGCGGGGCAATCACCGGCGAGGTGCGCGCCGACCTGTTCTGGGGCACCGGCAGTGAAGCCGGCAAACTGGCCGGCGACATGAAGCAGCAGGGCCAGATCTGGTTGCTGTGGCCCAAGGGCGCAGCGTTGCCGGCCGTGCCCCAGGTGCCGTGACGCGGCTTAGATCGAGACGAAGAAGAACGACGCTACCAGGCCCAGGCCGACGAACCATACCAGCGAGCGCAGGGCGGCCCAGTCGGCCAGGTAGCAGATGATGTAGAGCAGGCGGCTGGTGATGTAGAGCACCGCCAGAACATCCTGGGTCACCTGCTCGGCATTGCCGACGATGTCGGCGATGATTACCGCGGCGGCAAACGCCGGGAAGGCTTCGAAGCTGTTCAATTGCGCCGCGTAGGCTCGACGCGGGAAGCCCTCGAGCTTGTCGAGGAAAGCCCGCGGGTCGTGGTTCTGCCGCAGGCTGAAGCGACCGCTGCCAACCTTGGCGATGCTGGTACAGAGAATGGGGAGGAACAACGCGATCAGTACACACCAGAAGGCAACGGTCATGGCCAAGTCCTTGTCAGTAAAAATATCAGAGCTTCATGATCAGCATGCCGATCAGCACCAGCGCACAGGCTAAGAGCCTCGGCCTGCCAAAAGGTTCTTTGAGGTAGCGCATGCCCAACAGCACCACCAGGATCACGCTGACCTCGCGCAGCGCTGCCGCCTCGGCCACCGAGCCCAACTGCATGGCCCAGAGCACCAGGGCATAGCTCAACAGCACGCAAAAGCCTACCGCCAGCCCCAAGCGCCACTGCAGTCGCCAGAACAGCATGAACGGTGCGCGTCGGGCCACCCCTGCCAGCAACGGAAACGGCCAGGCGCTGACCAGGGTCAGCCATACAAGATAGTCCAGCGGCTGTGACCACAGGCGGATCGCCTGGCCATCGAACCAGGTGTAGCAACCGATACACAAGCCAATCGAGGCCACCACCGGCAGCATCGACCAGGGTAACCGATCACCGCCACCGCCTTGCCAGAGCAGACAGAGCATGCCGCAGGGGATCAGCAAAATGCCGATGATCTGCTGGCTGCTCAGGGACTCGCCGGCAAACGTCAGGGTCAGCGCCAGCACCACCAGCGGCGACATGCCGCGCATCAACGGATAGACCAGCCCCAGGTCACCGACCCGGTAAGCTTGAATCAGCAGGAAACGATAGAAGAGCTCGAACAGCGCCGACGCCAGCATCCACGGCCAGACGTCAGCCGGCGGCACCTGGACGAACGCCACCATGGCAAGCGCAAACACCAGTGCCACCACGTCCATGCTGGCAATCACCAACAGGCGTTCGCCGCTGAACTTGATCAGGGTGTTCCAGGTCGCGTGCAGCAGCGCCGCGACCAGTACCAGTGAAGTGGCTAACACGCAAAGGTCCTTGGCCAGGCAGGTGAGGTCATCAATGGCCAGCCGCTATATAACCACTTCAGCACAGGGCGCTGGAAACGAAATTGAACGAACGTGGTCAACGGATCCAGTCAAAAGTGTGTCCCGAAGCCCTCGGCAGGTCATCAAAGAAATGCCCGAGGCTATCGGGTGTCGACTTGGAAGCCACTACAGGACCTAGGATGCTTGAGCTCGTTGCTGCGTTTATCTGTTTGACCACCCTCCTCACCTATGTGAACTACCGCTTCATCGGCCTGCCCCCGACCATCGGCGTCATGGTCACTGCCTTGCTGTTCTCCCTACTGTTGCAAGGCCTGAGCGTTATCGGCTATCCCGGCCTGGAAGAACGCGTGCAAGGCTTGATGAACCAGATCGATTTCAACGATCTGCTGATGCACTGGATGCTGTCGTTCCTGCTGTTCGCCGGCGCCTTGCACGTGAACCTGGCCGACCTGCGCAGCTACCGCTGGCCAATCGGCCTGCTGGCGACCGTCGGCGTGCTGATCGCCACCGTGGTCATCGGTTTTCTTGCCCACTGGATTTTCGCCCTGTTCGGCTGGCACGTGAGCTTGCTCTACTGCCTGCTGTTCGGCGCGCTGATCTCGCCAACCGACCCGATCGCGGTACTCGGCGCGCTGCGTACCGCCAACGCCTCCAAGCCGCTGAAGACCACCATCGTCGGTGAGTCGCTGTTTAACGACGGCACCGCCGTTGTCGTGTTCACCGTGCTGCTGGGCATCGCCCAGCTTGGCGAAACACCCACGGTGGCTGACACCGCGATCCTGTTCGCCCGCGAAGCCATTGGCGGCGTGGTGTTCGGCGGCCTGGTCGGCTACATCACCTACCGCATGATCAAGAGCATCGAGCAGTACCAGGTCGAGGTCATGCTGACCCTGGCGCTGGTCATCGGCGGCTCGGCCATGGCCTATGAACTGCACGTTTCAGCGCCGATCGCCATGGTGGTGGCGGGCCTGATCATCGGTAACCTGGGCCGCAACCTGGCGATGAACGACATGACCCGTCGCTACCTGGATGGCTTCTGGGAACTGATCGACGACATGCTCAATGCCCTGCTGTTTGCCCTGATCGGCCTGGAGCTGTTGTTGCTGCCGTTCTCCTGGATGCACCTGGCGGCCGCCGGCGTGCTGGCGGTGGCGATCCTGCTGTCGCGCCTGCTGACCGTGGCCCCGGCCATCCTGATGCTGCGCCGCTGGCGCAGCGTTCCGCGCGGCACCGTGCGGGTACTGACCTGGGGTGGCTTGCGTGGTGGTGTGTCGGTGGCCCTGGCGCTGTCGCTGCCATCGGGTGCCGAGCGTGACCTGCTGTTGAGCATCACCTACATCGTGGTGCTGTCGTCGATCCTGTTGCAGGGCCTGACGATCGGGCGGGTGGTGCGCGGGGTTACCGAGCAGCCTTGAGACCGCTATCGCTGGCAAGCCAGCTCCCACAGGGATATGTGGGAGCCGGCTTGCCGGCGATGCCTTTCATTCCACCGCGGTATCGAACTGATCCTTGATGTACTTGATCTCGGTGCGCCCATGCGGCGCCGGCAGGCCGTCTTCACCCAGATTGACGAAGACCATGCGGTCGACCGTGAGGATGCTCTTGCGGGTGATCTTGTTGCGCACTTCGCACTTGAGGGTGATCGAGGTGCGACCGAATTCAGTGGCGGTGATGCCCAGCTCGATGATGTCGCCCTGACGCGAGGCGCTGACGAAGTTGATCTCCGAGATGTACTTGGTCACCACGCGCTGGTTGCCCAGCTGAACGATCGCATAGATCGCCGCCTCTTCATCGATCCAGCGCAGCAGGCTGCCGCCGAACAGGGTGCCGTTGGGGTTGAGGTCTTCGGGTTTTACCCATTTGCGGGTGTGGAAATTCATCGCTACTCCTGACCTTGGCCTCTGAAAAGTCGAGCGCCAAAGGGCAATACAGCCCTCCGGCCCTTGTTCTACATGGTAGTCCCATTCAGGTGGAGTCGACCATTACGACCATTGGTCAGTAGCCATGGAAATTTCACCGGGCGCACTTTGACACCCCGCTCTATGCATCTAGCCTGAGCATGTGATCCACAGATCACTCCAGGTAGTCGGACAACCGGAACTTGGCATACGGCGCGGCAGAACCGGCATCGCAGGAAGCGAAGCTCCGGGCAGTGCCAGTGGAGAGCAACTGAGGCTCACCATTGACCTACTCGAACTGTGAAAAGGAATCCACTCATGTCCCGAGTCATTGATGTCAGCATCAACTTCGACACCGAAACCATCCTCAAGAAATTCCCCAATCCGAGCAAGGACCCGAACAGGCCCACGTTCATCCCGCCGGAACATATCTACATGGTCACCTACCAGGACAACGTCATCGCCGGCCAGGCCGGCGGCGAGTTGCACCTCAGGGGCCGCGTAGGCGATGTAGTTCGCTGGCGCGAGCAAAGCATTTCATTTGGCTTCGAGCAGTCCGTAATCCTTTATGCGTTCGTCTGCGACGACCCGAAGCACCAACTGCTGGAAGACCCTCGTCCCCTGCGCGCCAAAGTGCAAACGGCTGTGCCTAACGCGAACAATAAGTCTGTTCCGACCTGCCAGATCAACGACAACTACTACTGGCGCGGCGACCTGCTCGCGCAAGGCAAAGTCACTTACCACTTCAAGTTCATGATCGTCGATCGTGATTGCAAGTGCTGTGGCTACTTCGAATGGGATCCGTTCATCACCATCACCAACTGATCCAGTACATGTGCCATCGGCCTGCGGGCCGGTGGCACATGTCAAAACCCTCCCCCAATTGGTGCTCATGGAAGGAGCTCATCATGGCTACGGAGAAACCTGAACACGTTGTGCTTATCGTCGATACCAAGGGCCTGCTCGACTCTCTCGAACCGCTGCCCATTGACCCCGACTCACCCGCCGATCTCGACCCCCGCCACCTGTGCATCCTGCACGCCCGCCCGGAGACGGATGCCCTCCTGCTTGTCGATGCTCCACGGCTGACCATCGAGGCTGGGAAAACGCTGCTGCTGCGCATGGTGCCGGTGGCGCTGCTCGGCGAAGAAATACTCTTCAGCCACAGCCCTGCCAGCACGCCCCCGCTGGCAATCGAGCTGATCGAGCAGCACAACGTGCATCTGGCGCTTCCCGAAGCGTCCACCCCGCTGCAACCATCGAGCCGTGAGGTCGACGATTATCACTGGCAACTGCGCAGCGACCAGCCTGGCAAGTTCAAGCTTACCTGGCAGGTCATGCTACTGGCCCAGGACTGCGAGCCGCTGGCTTACCTGCGCCTGCACCTGGATCTGCTGGTCACGATGCCGACCGGCTGAGCCGTTGATTTGTCTTTAGCGCTTGGGAAGCTCGAAAAGCCCGGCTATAATCGCCCGGCATTATTCGACGGTGGCTACATTGGCCACCGTTCCCGCCACCTGTCCGAGGGGCGCTGCAGCAGGTTCAACCTGTCAGGCTCGGATGGGGCGTTGTCCCGCCAGGCCTGCCTGCGGACACTAAACGCACAACGGCGCCCATTCGCACATTACGAATGGAGGCTCTCAATGAGCGCTGTAAACACGCCTGCTGGTTTTACCGATTACAAAGTCGCCGATATCTCCCTGGCTGCCTGGGGCCGTCGCGAGACCATCATTGCTGAATCGGAAATGCCTGCGCTGATGGGCCTGCGCCGCAAGTACCTGCAAGAGCAACCGCTCAAGGGTGCGAAAATCCTCGGCTGCATCCACATGACCATTCAGACCGCCGTGCTGATCGAAACCCTGGTTGCCCTGGGTGCCGAAGTACGCTGGTCGTCCTGCAACATCTTCTCGACTCAAGACCAGGCCGCTGCCTCCATCGCGGCTGCCGGCATCCCAGTTTTCGCCTGGAAAGGCGAGACCGAGGAAGAGTACGAGTGGTGCCTGGAGCAAACCATCCTCAAGGATGGCCAGCCATGGGACGCCAACATGATCCTCGACGATGGCGGCGACCTCACCGAGCTGCTGCACAAGAAGTATCCGGCTGTGCTGGAGCGCGTCCACGGCGTCACCGAAGAGACCACCACCGGTGTGCACCGCCTGCTCGACATGCTGGCCAAGGGTGAGCTGAAAGTCCCGGCGATCAACGTCAACGACTCGGTCACCAAGAGCAAGAACGACAACAAGTACGGCTGCCGTCACAGCCTCAACGACGCCATCAAGCGCGGCACCGACCACCTGCTGTCGGGCAAGCAGGCGCTGGTCATCGGCTACGGTGACGTCGGCAAGGGCTCGGCCCAGTCGCTGCGTCAGGAAGGCATGATCGTCAAGGTGTCGGAAGTCGACCCGATCTGCGCCATGCAAGCCTGCATGGACGGTTTCGAGCTGGTCTCGCCGTTCATCGACGGTATCAACAACGGTACCGAAGCGAGCATCGACAAGGCGCTGCTGGGCAAGATCGACCTGATCGTGACCACCACCGGTAACGTCAACGTCTGCGATGCCAACATGCTCAAGGCCCTGAAGAAGCGCGCCGTGGTCTGCAACATCGGCCACTTCGACAATGAAATCGATACCGCTTTCATGCGCAAGAACTGGGCTTGGGAAGAAGTCAAACCACAGGTACACAAGGTCCACCGTACCGGCCATGGCGACTTCGACCCACAGAACGACGACTACCTGATCCTGCTGGCCGAAGGCCGCCTGGTGAACCTGGGCAACGCCACCGGTCACCCGAGCCGGATCATGGACGGCTCGTTCGCCAACCAGGTCCTGGCTCAGATCTTCCTGTTCCAGCAGAAGTACGCCGACCTGCCAGCCGCTCAGAAAGCCGAGCGCCTGACCGTTGAAGTCCTGCCGAAGAAGCTCGACGAAGAAGTGGCCCTGGAAATGGTCCGCGGCTTCGGCGGCGTGGTGACCCAACTGACCAAGCAGCAGGCCGACTACATCGGCGTTACTGTTGAAGGGCCGTTCAAGCCACACGCCTATCGCTACTGAAAGTTGGTAGCTGCAAGCTACAAGCTGCAAGCGGTTCGCGCCGCTTCTGCTTATAGCTTGCGGCTTGTAGCTTGCCGCTGAAGAGAATCTTCTATGTCTCAGGAACGTCGTTACAGCTTCGAGTTCTTCCCGACCAAGACCGATGCTGGACATGAAAAACTGCTTGCCACTGCCCGCCAGCTGGCCAGCTACAACCCGGATTTCTTCTCCTGCACCTACGGTGCCGGTGGCTCGACCCGCGACCGCACGCTCAACACCGTGCTGCAGCTGGAAAGCGAAGTGAAAGTCCCGGCGGCCCCGCACCTGTCGTGCGTCGGCGACAGCAAGGATGACCTGCGCTCGCTGCTGATCCAGTACAAGGCAGCTGGCATCCAGCGCATCGTTGCCCTACGCGGCGACTTGCCATCAGGCATGGGCATGGCCAGCGGCGAGTTGCGCTACGCCAACGAACTGGTCGAGTTCATCCGCCAGGAAAGCGGCGATCACTTTCACATCGAAATCGCCGCCTACCCGGAGATGCATCCGCAGGCGCGCAACTTCGAAGATGACCTGAAAAACTTCGTACGCAAGGCCAACGCCGGCGCCAACAGCGCCATCACCCAGTACTTCTTCAACGCCGACAGCTATTTCTACTTCGTCGAGCGTGTGCAGCAGATGGGGGTGGATATCCCTGTAGTACCGGGGATCATGCCGATCACCAACTACAGCAAGCTGGCGCGTTTCTCCGACGCCTGCGGCGCCGAGATCCCACGCTGGATCCGCAAGCAGCTGGAAGCTTACGGCGACGACGTGAAGAGCATCCAGGCCTTTGGCGAAGAAGTCATCACCCGTATGTGCGAACAACTGCTGCAAGGCGGCGCACCTGGGCTGCACTTCTATACCCTGAACCAGGCCGATCCGAGCCTGGCGATCTGGAACAACCTCAAGTTGCCCCGCTGATCGGCTCGCTACACCACAGGTAACAATTGCGTCAAAATATTGATAAGGCCTTTAGCTTACGCTAAGGGCCTTTTCTGCATTCTTACCCCCTGACGGATTCTCGTGCCTTCATGCGCCAAGGACTTACCCCTGCTCGACCGCAACTTGTTTACCTGGTCTTCGGGCCACACACCTATCATCAGGAAGCCCAGTTCAGCATCGTCAGCGCCCTGGCCAACCTGCGCAAGACTCCCGGGCAAGCCCTTGATATCCAGGTCTACAGCGACAACCCCGAGCCCTACCTGCATCTGCCGGTAAGCGTACATCCACTCGACGCGGCCACCCGCGAAGCCTGGAACCAGCCCTACGGTTATCACTTTCGCAGCAAGCATGTGGTGCTGCGTAAGGTGCTGGCCAGTGCGCCCATGGCAGTGCTGATCGATACCGACACGTTTTTCCATCAGTCGCCCATCGAACTGTTCCACCGGGTCAAGCCAGGCACCTTGCTGTGCAACGCCATCGGCGGCACCTATGGCAGTGACCCGCAGTGCCTGCTGTTTCAGACCCTGGCACCGATGCTCGAGGAGCGCGGCCTGGCCGACCGGAACATGCCACTGCTGAACTCCGGGGTCATTGGCCTGGTGCAGGAAGATGCACCGTTGCTCGACCGCTCCATCGCCTTGATGGACGAGTACTACCCCCACGCCAAGGGGGCTTACACCCTGGAAGAGTTCTGCCTGACTGTCGCGGCCTACCGGCAGATGCAGGTCAACCAGTGCACCGACCTGATCCATCACTACTGGAGCCGCAAGCAGCTGTTCCGGGCCAAGGTCCAGGCCTGGCTGGCCAAGCACCAGCATGCCCCTCTGACTGAAGCGGCGCTGGCCGATGTCTACCGCGTCAACGCCCAGCTGCCCAAGCCGCCCACCCTGCAGCGGCTGGGCTACAAGGCCTTGAGCCTGACCTTGCCGGCCGAACAGCGCCAGTTCATGCGCGAGCTGCTCAACGGCTGCTACGACTACCCCAACGAGTTCGACCGCGCCTGCGCCTCGGCTTGGTGGGACAAGGCCCTGGACAACGCCAAGGCCCGGCATCCGCAGCCGCTCTGCCCCGCGACCCTGCAGCAATGGTTCGAGCATCCCGGCATGCGCCTGTCCCTGGGCCGCAAGCACCGCACCGTGCGTGATTTGCTGTTAAAGCGATCACAGCGCTGACAACCCGGCTGGATCGACGTGCACGGCTACTAGCCATAGCCGTGCGCACGTCGTAATCTCCAGCCATGCCCGATTTCACCCGTCTGTTGACCGCGCTGTTTCTCACTTGCCTGAGTGCCTTTGCCCATGGCGAGAAGCTACGTATCGTCACCGAACCCTGGGCTCCCTATGTCTACCTTGAAGACGGTCAGGCCAAAGGCATCGACTACGAGGTGACCGCCGAAGTATTCAAACGCCTGGGCGTCGAGGTGGAATGGCAATTCCTGCCGTGGAAACGCTGCCTGGCCATGATCGAACAAGGTCTGGCCGATGGTGTGCTGGACATCTTCCAGACCGAACAGCGCGACAGCCAGCTGTTCTACCCCAGCGAACCGCTGTCCGACGTCGAATTCACCCTCTTCTACGCCAACGACCGACCGCACAAGGTCAAGCGCCTGGAAGACCTGCGCGGCCTGACGGTAGGGACCTCGCCCGGTTACAGCTACGGAGCGGCGTTTATCGAGTCGCCGCTATTCACCCGCGAACCTGCGCCCACCCATGAGGCCAACTTCGGCAAGCTGCAGCGCGGGCGCATCGACCTGCTGATCACTGACCGTCGAGTAGGCCGCTACCTGGTGCGCAACCTGGGCCTGGAGCAGCAGATCAGCGAACTGCCGCTGGTGATCAGCCGCCAGAGCCAGTACCTGGCGGTGCGCCGCAATGTCGGCATGGACCTGCTGGCCCAGCGCTTTGCCGCCGAGCTGCGGCGCTTCAAGCGCGAACCGGCCTATGCTGCACTGCACGCCCGTTACGCCAGTGCCGGGGAAAACTTTCAACCCGCCGTTGAGCAGCAGGAACACAGCACGCGCTGAATGCTCTGTTATACTCGGGCCTTCCCGCCAGGCTTACGCCCGGACGCTCGGCCTTGCAAAAGGCATCCCGACCGGCAGGACAGCGCGGCCAAGAGCCCGCCCGCCGCCCCGGATGCGCATTGAAGGCCCTGCAGGACCGGACGCGATAGCATCACCTGATGCCCGTCGCGCCAGGCAAGATTATCCCATCGGGCTCAGCCCCCATTAGAACAGGATTACTCATGTCCTTTGCTTCCCTCGGTCTCTCCGAGGCTCTAGTCCGCGCCATCGAGGCAGCGGGCTACACCCAGCCCACTCCGGTGCAACAGCGGGCCATTCCCGCCGTGTTGCAAGGCCGCGACCTGATGGTTGCCGCCCAGACAGGTACTGGTAAAACCGGCGGCTTCGCCCTGCCGATCCTTGAGCGCCTGTTCCCAGGCGGTCACCCGGACAAATCCCAGCGTCATGGCCCACGCCAGCCGCGGGTACTGGTGCTGACCCCGACGCGCGAACTGGCCGCCCAGGTTCACGACAGCTTCAAGGTCTACGCCCGCGACCTCAAATTCGTCAGCGCCTGCATCTTTGGTGGCGTCGGCATGAACCCCCAGGTTCAGGCCATGGCCAAGGGCGTTGATGTGCTGGTAGCCTGCCCGGGGCGCTTGCTCGACCTGGCCGGCCAGGGCAGCGTTGACCTGTCCCACGTCGAAACCCTGGTGCTGGACGAAGCCGACCGCATGCTCGACATGGGCTTCATCCACGATGTGAAAAAGGTCCTCGCCCGTTTGCCGGCCAAGCGCCAGAACCTGCTGTTCTCGGCGACCTTCTCCAAGGACATCACTGACCTTGCCGACAAGCTGCTGCACAATCCGGAACGCATTGAAGTCACGCCGCCGAACACTACCGTCGAGCGTATCGAACAACGCGTCTACCGCCTGCCGGCCAGCCACAAGCGTGCCTTGCTGGCGCACCTGATCACTACCGGCGCCTGGGAACAGGTACTGGTGTTCACCCGTACCAAGCATGGCGCCAACCGCCTGGCCGAGTACCTGGAAAAGCACGGCCTGACCGCCGCCGCGATCCACGGCAACAAGAGCCAGAACGCCCGCACCAAGGCCCTGGCCGACTTCAAGGCCGGTACCGTGCGCATCATGGTCGCCACCGACATCGCCGCCCGTGGCCTGGACATCGATCAACTGCCGCACGTGGTCAACTTCGAGTTGCCCAATGTCGAAGAAGATTACGTCCACCGCATCGGCCGTACCGGCCGTGCCGGTCGCTCGGGTGAGGCCATTTCGCTGGTCGCTCCGGATGAAGAAAAGCTGCTCAAGAGCATCGAGCGCGTCACCCGCCAGAAAATCCCGGATGGCGACCTGATGGGCTTTGACGCCTCCAAGGTCGAAGCTGAAAAACCCGAAACCCGTGAACGTCCGCAAAACAATCCGCGCACTGGCCGTGGCCAACGTGCCGATGGCAGCAATGCCAACAGTGGCGGTCGCAAGGACAAGGGCAAGGATCAGGGCAAAGACAAAGGCCGCGACAAGGACAAGGAAAAAACTGCGGAGAAATCCGCTGGTGGCCGCCAGGAGCGCAAGCCGCGCGACAACAAGCCGCGTCAGGCCCAGTCGGCTCAGCCAGGTATCCCGCCAGTGCCGGCCAACCGTGATCCGGAAGAATTCCTGGATGACGAAGTCGACAATTTCGGTAACCGCGCCGACTACGTCAGCCCTTACCAGAACAAGGGCAACCAGGGCCGCAACCGTCGCCCGGGTGCACCTGCCCAGGCTGGCACCGGTACGGGTGGCCAGCCACGGGGTGGTCAGCCACGCAGCAACAACGGCCCGCGTAGCGGTGGCAGTGCTTCGGCCAATGGCGAGAAACGCGGTGGTGGTGCCCGTAGTGGTGGTGGCGGCCGTGACGGCCAGGCGCGCCGCGACGGTGGTGGCGGTCGTAACCGTCGTCCAGCCCGCGATGATCAATCGAGCCAGGAACCGGCCGTGCGCAACCCGCGTGAAGGCCAGTCGCAGCCGAAGATCATGCACAAGGAGTCGAAAGTCGATCGCTTCCCGACTGCCGAGCAGCTCGAGCAACTGCCAAGCCGTCCACGTGGCGAGAAACCTGCTTTGCTGACGCGCAACCGCTGATTCAGCGACCGCGCCAACAAAAACGCCGCCCCTAGGGGCGGCGTTTTTGTTCGTTCAGCAGCAATTACTTCTGCTTGACGCCTTCGATCGTGATGTCCAGATCCAGGGTCTGCGATGCAGGGCCTGGGCCTTTGATGCCGAAGTCGTTCAGGTTCAGCGTGGTCTTGGCGTTGAAACCGGCACGCTCGCCACCCCATGGATCCTTGCCTTCACCGTTGAAAGTAGCCTTGAAGATCACCGGCTTGGTCACACCGTGCAGGGTCAGGTCGCCGGTCACGTCAGCGGTTTTCTCGCCGGTGGGTTTAACGGCGGTGGACACGAACTTGGCCTCTGGGTACTTCTTCACATCGAGGAAGTCTTTGCTGGCGATGTGCTTATCACGCTCGGCGTGGTTGGACCACAGGCTGGCGGTTTTCAGGTCGACTGCGATCTTGCTGGCTTCAGGCTTGGTCGAATCCCAGCTGAAGGAACCATCGAAATCCTTGAAAGTACCGTGGATGAAGCTGTAGCCCAGGTGGCTGATCTTCCAGTCAACGAAGGCGTGCTGGCCTTCCTTGTCGATCTTGTAATCTGCTGCCATGGCTTGGCCGGCGGACAACAGTGCGGTACCGAGCGCCAGAGCGGCAAAAGTCTTTTTCAACATGCGTCTATATCCCTTTGGAGTTGAGGTTGAACATCAAGCTTTGCGGCCCAGCATGCGGATCAGGGTCGCGTCACGGTCAATAAAGTGGTGTTTCAGGGCGGCCAGGCCATGCAGCCCGGCAAAAATCACCAGGCCCCAGGCCAGGTAGAAATGGATTTCGCCGGCGACGTCGGCCTGGTCGGGCAGATTACTGACCAGCGCCGGCACTTCGAACAGGCCGAACACCGGAATGCCAACACCATCGGCGGTAGAAATCAGGTAACCGGCAATCATCACCGCGAACAAACCCAGGTACAGCAGGCCATGGCCGGCAGTGGAGGCCAGGCGAGTCAGTTTGCCGTGGCTGGCCGGAGCCGGCGGGGGCGGACTGACAAAGCGCCAGAGCACACGCAGCAGCATTACCCCAAGCAGCACCAGGCCGATGCTTTTGTGCAGGTCGGGGGCGTCTTTGCGCCAGGTGCTGTAGTAGTCCAGGCCCATCATCCACAGGCCCAGGCCGAACAGGCCGAATACGGCCAGCGCAACACCCCAGTGCAGGAAGATGCTGACAAGGCCATAACGAGAAGATGAATTGCGCAGTTGCATTGCCGTGTTTCCCTGTAAGAACTGTGCTCAAGACTAACGAGTTATTTATCGATTAAAAGCAGAAAAACTTGCTCTGAAATATCGAGAAATATGATCTTTAGTATGAAACGAAGCTATTAAGGAAACATTAACTACGTGGGAAGGGAAGACCCTGAGGGTCTTGGGGCCGTAGCGCGGCCCATCACCGGCAACGCCGGCTCCCACAGGTTCGGCTTGAACAAAACCCTGTGGGAGCCGGTCTTGCCGGCGATGAAGTCAGCGCATTACTGCGCCTTGGCCTGGGTATCGGCCACCGGCTTTTTCACCGGTTCCGCCTTGGCAGCGGCTTTCTTCACTGGCGCAGCCTTGGCTGCAGTCTTTTTCTGCTGTTGCGCTTTGGCCACCGGTTTTTTCGCCGGCGCCTGCTTGGCCGCAGGTTTGGCCGGGGCCGCTTTTACCGGCGCCTTGGCCGGTTCTTCCTTGGCAACCGGTGCTACCGTGGGTGCCGGTGCAGTAGCCGGAGCGGGTGCCGGGGCAACCTCGGCAGGCTTGGCGGATGGCTGCTCGGCAGGCTTGTCAGCACCGCCGAACAGACGCTTGAAGAACCCTGGCTTGCCCTCTTCCTTCTTCACCGGCTCCTCGGCCTTGGCCGACTTGTCGGACGAACCACCAAACAGGTTGCTGAAGAAGTTGCCCTTGCTCGCCGCCGCCGCAGCCGTGCCTGCAGCAGCGGTGGCCGCTACCGCCTTGACCGGTTCGAACGACTTGCCGGCCGCCAGATCCTGGACCTGGCTGGCAGCGCGCTGACCACTGCGCAGGGCGCCTTCGAGGGTGCCCGGGTACATCGCATCGGTGTGCTCGCCCGCAAAGGCAATACGCTGCACCGGACGCTCCCACAGGCGCCAGTACTTGCTGATCTGGCCAGGACCATAGGCCAGGTAGGCGCCACCGGTACCGACGTCGGTGCTGTAACGGCGCACTTCGTAGCCGGTGAAGGCACCGCGGGCCTGCGGGTAGAAGGCGTGCAGGCGGATCAGCACCTGATCGACCATCTGCTTGTCGCCAAAGGCTTGCAGCAGACGCGCGTTGTCACCGGAAAGGTTGATCACCACGTTGGCGCCGCCCTTGAGCGCAGGCTCGATCCAGAGCATGCCCAGGCCGGTGTTGCTGTAGATCTCGCCGGACATCCGCGAGCGGCTCTCCCACACCGGGGTCTTGAACTTGAGCATCAGCTGGTCGCGCCAGCCGTAGTTGGTACCCTTGAGCGCAGCCAGGTGCTTGGCGTCCAGGCCCGGGGTCATCTGGATTTTCGACAGGGCGCGCAGCGGCACGGCCAGCACTACGTAATCGGCCTGGTAACCGACGCTACCGACTTTGACGGTGACGCCGTCCTTGTCCTGGACAATGGCACTGACCGGCGATTGGGTCTTGATGGTCTTCAACTGTTTGACGAAGGCCTGGGCCAGTACCGGGCTGCCGCCTGGCAGGCGGGCCGCGCGCAGGTCACGGTCGCTGACGCCACGGTAGACGCGGGTCTGCTGGGCGAAATAGAGCAGCGACAGGCGCGATGGCTCGTCGTAGCGGGTACGGATTTGCTGATTGATCAACTGGCGTGCGGTGGCCGGCAACTGCAGCTTGTCGAGCCAGCCGGAGACGTTGAGCTGGTCGAGGGCAAACAGGGTGCTGTTGGCCGCCGGGTTCAGCGGATCGTCGATCGAGCGCGCCAGGTCGTCGAGGGTCTTCTCGTAACGCTTGAGCGCCTCGGCGGTGGCCGGCTGCTTGGTGGCCAGGTCGGTCGAGCTGAAATACTCGCCGTCGATCAGGTAACCCGGGGTCCGCACGAACTCCGGTGCCGGCAGGGTACTGAGCTTGAAGGTGTCCAGGTACTGGTTGAGCACCGGCTGGGCCTTGCTGTTGCCGATCCATTCGCTGGTGGCCAGGCCCGAGCGCCCGCCCATGCCGGCCTTGGCTTCCAGCAGGGTCACCTGCCACCCCTTGTTCTGCAACTCATAGGCGGCTGTCAGGCCGGCCAGACCGCCACCGACGACGATTGCCGTCGGGGCCTTGTCCTTGGCCAGCGCAGTGCCGCTGAACAGTCCTATCATTACCAGCGCACACGCGCGCAGCCAACCAGCAGACATTTGGCGAACTCCGGATCAAAGCAGAAGTGTTTGGGGGGATCCCCCCAGAAAGAGTAGCCGAAGGATACGCCACGCCAAGCGCCCCCGCCAGCAACGCCAGCACCCTGATTGCAGCGCACGGGTTGTTCT
>NZ_JH650759.1:0-27535 GCF_000259195.1 Pseudomonas donghuensis | reverse complement strand
CCACGCCCCCCCGCCAGCAACGCCAGCACCCTGATTGCAGCGCACGGGTTGTTCTCGGCCGGCGCATTGCATAGGCTTGCGCGGCATGTCCGAGCCGCCGTCGCCAGGAGAATCGAAATGGGCCTCAACCAACAGTGGATGCAACGCGACCTCAAGGTCCTGTGGCACCCCTGCACCCAGATGAAAGATCACGAACAACTGCCGCTGATTCCAATCAAGCGCGGCCAAGGCGTGTGGCTGGAAGACTTCGAAGGCAAGCACTATCTCGACGCCGTCAGCTCCTGGTGGGTCAACGTTTTTGGCCATGCCAACCCGCGCATCAACCAGCGCATCAAGGATCAGGTCGACCAGCTCGAACACGTGATCCTCGCCGGCTTCAGCCATCAGCCGGTGATCGAGCTCTCCGAGCGCCTGGTGCAGATCACCCCTGAAGGCCTGGACCGGGTGTTCTACGCCGATAACGGTTCGTCCTGCATCGAAGTGGCGCTGAAAATGAGCTTCCACTACTGGCTGAACAAAGGTCAGCCGGAGAAAAAGCGCTTCGTCACCCTGAGCAACAGCTATCACGGCGAAACCATCGCGGCGATGTCGGTCGGCGATGTGCCGCTGTTCACCGAGACCTACAAGGCGCTGCTGCTCGACACCATCAAGGTGCCGAGCCCGGACTGCTACCTGCGCCCCGAGGGCATGGGCTGGGAAGAACACTCGCGCACTATGTTCGCGGCCATGGAGCAGACCTTGGCTGAACACCATGCCACGGTTGCCGCCGTCATCGTCGAACCGCTGATCCAGGGCGCTGGCGGCATGCGCATGTACCACCCGGTGTACCTCAAGCTGCTGCGTGAAGCCTGCGACCGCTATGGCGTGCACCTGATCCACGACGAAATCGCCGTGGGCTTTGGCCGCACCGGGACGATGTTCGCCTGCGAACAGGCCGGCATCCGCCCGGACTTCCTGTGCCTGTCCAAGGCCCTGACCGGCGGCTACCTGCCGCTGGCCGCCTGCCTGACCACCAACGAGGTGTACAGCGCCTTCTACGACGATTACCCGACCCTGCGCGCCTTCCTCCACTCGCACAGCTACACCGGCAACCCGCTGGCCTGTGCCGCGGCGCTGGCGACCCTGGATATCTTCGAGCAGGACAACGTCATCGAAGCCAACAAGGCTCTCTCCCAGCGCATGGCCACCGCCACCGCGCACCTGGTCGACCACCCGCATGTCGCCGAAGTGCGCCAGACCGGCATGGCCCTGGCCATCGAGATGGTCCAGGACAAGGCCAGCAAGACCGCCTACCCGTGGCAGGAGCGCCGTGGCCTGAAGGTCTTCGAGCACGCCCTGAGTCGCGGTGCCCTGCTGCGCCCGCTGGGCAGCGTGGTGTACTTCCTGCCGCCTTACGTGATCACCCCGGAGCAGATCGACTTCCTTGCCGAGGTGGCCACCGAGGGCATCGACATCGCCACCCGCAGCAGCATCAGCGTGGCGGTGCCGGCTGATTTCCACCCTGACTTCCGCGATCCGGGCTAACCGCATCGCGGGTCAAGCCCGCTCCCACAGAGATCCCTGTAGGAGCGGGCTTGACCCGCGATGAGGCCCGCACTGCCAACACATTTTTAGAGTTAACCCATGAGACTGTCCCGCTTCTTCATCGACGCCCCCCTGAGCCTCGGCGCCCACGATCTGCCCGAAGCCCAGGCCCACTACATCGGCCGCGTGCTACGCATGGCCGCCGGCGACGCCGTGCAACTGTTCGACGGCAGCGGCCAGGAGTTTCGCGGCCAGTTGCTCGAAGTCGGCAAGAAAACCGTCCGCGTGCAGCTCGACGAAGCCTTCGCCGGTCAAGCCGACTCAAGCCTGCAGGTTCACCTCGGCCAGGGCCTGTCCCGCGGCGAGCGCATGGACTGGGCCATCCAGAAGGCCACCGAGCTGGGTGTCAGTGCCATTACCCCGATCGTCAGCGAGCGCTGCGAAGTGCGCCTGAAAGATGAGCGCGCCGACAAGCGCCTGGCCCACTGGCGCCAGGTGGCAATCAGCGCCTGCGAGCAGTGCGGGCGCTCCAGCGTGCCGGTGATTCACCCGCCGCAGCTGCTGGCCGACTGGCTCAAGGCCTGCGACGAAGACCTCAAGCTGGTCCTGCACCCGGTTGCTGAACCGATGGTCAGCCACCAGAAGCCGGCCAGCCTGGCCTTTCTGATCGGTCCTGAGGGCGGTCTGAGCGAAGCAGAAGTGGAGCAGGCCAAAGGCGCCGGCTTCCACGCCGCGCGCCTGGGCCCGCGGGTGCTGCGCACCGAAACCGCGCCGGTGGTGGCCCTGGCCGTCGCCCAGCAGCTGTGGGGCGACTTCTAGAGCACGTAGAAGAACACCGCGATGAAGTGCAGCAGGCTGCCGGCAATCACGAACAGGTGCCAGATGCCATGCCAATGGCGAAAGCGGCTGTCGTAGGCGAAGAAGATGATGCCGATGGTGTAGAACGCACCACCGGCCGCCAGCCAGGCAAAGCCTGCGGCGCCGAGACTGGCCAGCAGTGGCTTGACCGCCACCAGCACGATCCAGCCCATCAGTGCATAGATGATGATCGACATCACCCGCGCTTCGGAGCGCGGCTTGATCTCTTGCAGCATGCCGATCACCGCCAGCCCCCAGACTACCCCGAACAGGCTCCAGCCCCACGGCCCGCGCAGGCTGACCAGGCAGAACGGCGTATAGCTGCCGGCAATCAACAGGTAGATGGACAGGTGATCGAGCTTGCGCATGACCACTTTGGCCTTGCCGCGCACGCTGTGATAAAGCGTCGAGATGCTGTAGAGCAACAACAGTGTGAAACCGTAGATCGCCAGGCTGACGATCTTCCAGGGGTCACCTTGCAGGCTTGCCACCACCAGCAGCCAGATGGTGCCAATGCAAGCCAGCACGGCGCCGACCAGATGGGTCCAGGCATTGAAACGTTCACCGTGATACATGCAACAGGATCCTCCTGACTAGTAACAGGGCTCCCATCCTACACAGGCAAATGTTTCAAACCACCCCTGCGTTCACCAACAGCTGTTCCAGTGCAGGAAGATCCGGCACCCGCGCCACCTGTTCGCCCACCTGCACCGCCGCCATCTCCAGGGCGGCCAGCGGCACATCGACGTAGTTGAGCTGGCTGTCGAGCTTGCACGAGCGTGGAATGCCCTGCACCAGCAAGGCAACAAAGCGCAGCGGGCTGCTGCCCAGGGCATTGAGCACGACAATCCGCGCCCGCTCGCCAACCTGTAGCTGGCCGCCACAGGCCGATTCGAAGCTGAGCAGAGGCAAGCGCTGGCCACGCCAGTCGATCCAGCCAAGCAACCATTCAGGCGACGCCAGCACCGGGCTGCCGGCCTGAAAGCCGATCAGTTCGGCCACGGCAACGTTGGGCAGCACCAGGCAGCGATCGCTCAAGGGCAGCAGCAAGCCGGTCAGGCTGCTGCGCCGGTTATGCCGGGCGGGTTGTTCAAGCATCGCGGCGGCTCCATTGGGCAATACTCTGCAGCAGCACCGACTCTTGATAGGGCTTGCCCAGGTAGTCGTTGACGCCGATGGCCATGGCCCGGTCGCGGTGTTTCTGGCCGGTACGCGAAGTGATCATGATGATCGGCAGGTCCTCGAGCTTGGGATCGTGACGAATCTGTGTGGCAACTTCAAAGCCGTCCATGCGCGGCATTTCAATGTCCAGCAGAAGCACGTCCGGACGATGTTCCTGCAACAGGGCCATGGCGTCGACCCCGTCCTTGGCGGTCAGCACGTTCATGCCGTGGCGCTCGAGCAGCCGCCCGGTGACCTTGCGCACGGTCACCGAGTCGTCCACCACCATCACCAGCAGCGGCCGTTCCGGCACGCTGCCATGGTTTTCCCGGCGCAGACCTTCGCTGCTGCAATGGTGCTGGGCCAACTGCTGCTGCAGGCCGCGTAACTGGCCGAGCAAGTCGAGAATCAGCACCACCCGGCCATCACCCAGCAAGGTCGCCCCGGACAACCCCTGGACCGCAGCGAACTGCGGCCCCAGGCTTTTGACCACGATCTCGCGGCTGGCCGCCAGGCCATCGACCTGTACGGCGTACTGTTGATCGTGGGAATGCACCAGCAACACCGGCAGCGGCAGGCTCTGGCCCAACAGTTTCGGTTGCGCCGCGCCTTGCAGCAGCTCGCCCAGGTAGCGCAGCTCATAGCGGTGTCCGGCGTATCGGTAATGCGGCGGGTCGAGCTGGTAGCAGGCTTCAAGCTCGGCCGGCGGCACGCGGACGATGCCTTCTATGGTGTTCAGCGGAATCGCGTACAGCTCTTCACCGTACTGGACCATCAACCCACGGTTGATCGACACAGTGAACGGCAGGCGGATCAGAAAACGCGCGCCCTTGCCCGGCTTCGACTCGATCACCATCGAACCACCGAGCTGCTTGACCTCTTCATGGACCACGTCCATGCCCAGCCCTCGCCCGGAAATCTGGGTGATCTTCTCGGCGGTGGAGAACCCCGGCTGAAGGATGAACTGCATGATCTCGTGGTCGCTGAGCACCGCCGCAGGGTCGAGCAGCCCACGCTTGATCGCCTTGCGCCGCACGGCCTCAAGCGGCACCCCTGCACCGTCATCGGTCATTTCGATGACGATATCGGCGCCTTCATGCAACAGGTTCAGCGAGATCAGCCCCTGCTCCGGCTTACCGGCCGCCAGGCGCGCCTCGCGCGACTCCAGGCCATGGTCGACGGCGTTGCGCAGCATGTGCTCCAGCGGCGCCATCATGCGCTCCAGCACGCTGCGGTCCATCTCGCCCTCGGCATTGCCGATCACCAGTTCAACCTGCTTGCCCAGCTCGCTGGACACCTGCCGCACCACCCGCTGCAAACGCGGCACCAAGCGCTCGAACGGCACCATGCGGGTGCGCATCAGGCCTTCCTGCAGGTCGCTGTTGACCCGCGCCTGCTGCTGCAACAGGCTCTGCGCGTCATGGGCACGCACGCTCAGGGTTTCCTTGAGGTCAAGCAGGTCGGAAGCCGACTCGAACAGCGCCCGCGACAACTGCTGCAGTTGCGAATGGCGGTCCATCTCCAGCGGGTCGAAGTCATCGTAGGCCTGGCCGTCGCCGTCGGCCTGGCGGCTGAGAATGCGCCCCTGGGTTTCGGTATCCAGGCGGCGCAACTGGTCGCGCATGCGCTCCAGGGTGGTTTCCATCTCGTTCAGGGCCACCTGCGCATCGTTGACCTGCTGCTCGATGCGGCCACGGATGATCGAGTTTTCCCCGGCCAGGTTGCCCAGGTCATCGAGCAACTCCGAGGCCACCTTGACCATGTCGCCGGCGCCACGCTCAGGCGCGGTCACCGGCAGTTCCGGCGGCGCCGTGTCCGGGTGCGCCTGGCCGGCGGCGGTATCGGCCAATGCCGCGCTGCTGAAGTTGCGGATGTAGTCGATCAGCGCCGTAGCCGCGTGCAGCGGCTGTTGCAGGCGCACGGCATCGAGCATGTGGGCCAGGCGGTCATGACAGTTCTGCAGCAGGCTGAACAGCGCCGGGCTGGGTTGCAACTGGCCAGCGGCAAGCAGTTCGTAGAGGAACTCCAGCTCGTGGGCCAGGTCGCCGATCGGCCCGATCTCGACCATGCGTGCACCGCCCTTGAGGGTGTGCAGGTCACGCAGCAGGTTTTCGACCTCGACGCCATTGCGCGGCTCGGCTTGCCAGCGCAGCAGGGCCGCACTGGAGCTTTCGACCAGGTCGAGGCTTTCTTCGAGGAAGATCTCCAGCAACTCTTTGTCGCCAGCGTCCTGCTGCGCTTCGACAGGCTTATCCACAACCGCAGGCGGCGGTGCGTCATGACGGAACTCGCGCAGCGCCGCCAGCAGTTCGACCTGGGCTGCCGGCACCTGGTCTTGCTGCAATTGTTCGAGCATCTGCGCCAGTTGCTGGTGGCTGCGCTTGAGCAGGGCAAACAGCTCGGCACCGGGGCTGAAGCGCCGGTCCACCAGGCCTTCGTAAAGCAGCTCAAGCTCTTGCGCCAGCACTTCGAACGCGCCCATGGCGGCCATCTGTGCGCCACCCTTGAGGGTTTGCAGGTCACGGGCCAGCGACGACAGCGCCGAGGCGTTATCGGTATCCAGCAGCCAGCGCGCCAGGGCCTGGTCGGCACTGTCGAGAATGTCGTTGGCTTCATCGAGGAACAGCTCGAGCATGGCCGGGTCCGGTGCCTGGGCGGCCAGTTCGGCGGTGGCGCTGGCAAGCTCGGTGATTGCCCCGCCCTGGCTGCTGACCAGGCCCATGGCCGACGGTTCCAAGCCTTCGTCGAGCAGTTCGCGCAGGGCCTGCAAGCGTTCCGGACGCGGGTCGACTTCCTGGCCGGCGGCGATCTGGTCGAGCATGTCGATCAGCGCTTCATGGGCGCTCTGCGCCTCGCTGAAGAATCGCGGGCTGACCGCCAGGCTGCTCTCCTCCACTGCACCGTAGAGGTCGAGCAAGGCTTCACACAGTTCGTCCACCTGCCACAGGTCGGCCAGGTGCGCGCTCTGGCCGAGAGTGGTCAGTTCATCGAGCAGCGCATTGAGCTCCTGGCGCTCACCGGGATGCTCCTGCCAACGCAGCAGCAGCGACTCGGCGTCGAGCAGGATGTCCATGCCCTGGGCCAGGAAGCTGGCAATCAGTTGCGGGTCGCGCTTGACCCGCAAGCCCTGGCTCGGCGCCTCCAGCAACGCCTGCAGGCGCGCATCGACCACCTGGTGAATATCGGCAATCAGCGTCGCAGCCCCGGCAATCGGCGCCAACGGTGAACTGGAAAGCTGCTGCACGCCACGGCGCAGCAGCGGATCTGCGGTTTCCAGGAGGTAGATTTCTTCAAGATCAAAGGCCAGCAGATGGGCCTTGAACTCGCGGGCCAGTAAGTCCAGGGCACCGGCCAGCTCGGCAATCGGCAACACCCCGGCCATCGCCGCGCTGCCCTTGAGGGTGTGCAGGGCGCGCTGCAGGTTGTCGCTGACCGGCAGCGGCAGGTGCTGATCGGCCTCGCGCAAAAAGGCTTCGAGGCTGTCCAGGTGCCCCAGGGCCTCGTTGCGGAATATCTCCAGCAATTGCGGGTCAATGGCTTCGCTGGCCACGGCCTCGCTGTGCGGGTCATTCATGGCCAGCGCATGCAGATGCGTCGCCAATTGCTCAATCTCGGGATGGGCCGGCGCCAGGGCCTGGGCAAACTCGCCAAGCAGCGCAGGCATCTCATCCAGGGCTTGTTGCAACGCGGCGAAGGGCGCCGCGCCAATCTCCACCCGGCCTTCGAGCACACGGTTGAGCAGGTGCTCCGCCGCCCATGCCAGTTCCGCCAGCGCCTGGGCGCGGACCATGCGCCCACTGCCCTTGAGGGTGTGCAGGCCGCGGCGCAGTTCGATCAGGGCTTCGCGATCGGCGCTGTCGGCTTGCCAACGGGCCCACATTTCATTGAGCAACGGCAGCAGCTCGTTGGCTTCTTCAAGGAATATCTCGCGCAACTCGTCATCGATCGGCATGACGTCAGGCGCAGCTACCGCCGGCACCTCTATCACCGCAGGTTCCGGCTCAAGGCGATAACCCAGGGCAGCAAGGCTGTGCTGGGCCGCCTCGAGGAACCGCGAGGGATTGGCCTGGGGGTCGGCAATCAGCCATTGCAGGTAACACTCGCAGGCACTCAAGGCCTCGGCCAGATGGCTCAGGGCCGAAGGCTCAGCGAGGGTTTCGTTGCCCAGCAGATGCTCATGTACATAGTCGCCGCAGTGGCCGATCAACGCCGCTGCCCGCGGCAGCATCAGCATCGCCAGGGCGCCACGGATTTGCTGCAGCAAGCCAGGCAGTGGTTGCAGGCGTTGTGGCTGCCAGCCAGCATCCAGGCAATCGCCGATCAGGTCCTTGACCTGTTGCAACACGGCTAAGGCCTCTTCAAGCACCAGTTGCCGAATCTCGGCCAGATCGGTGCCCGGCAGCGGGCTCTGGCTGCTCTGCTCCAGCGGCCCGACCATGCCGGCCAGGGTTGCCTCGACATACAGCAACGCCCCGGCGATATCCATCAACAGCGCATCGGCCGGCTCACGCTGGCCCTGGGCCAGGCTTTGCAGCACCAGCACCTGATCGATGATCACTCGGCGCGGCTGGCCAAAGCCGAGCACGGCCAGGGTGTCGGCGATCTGCCGCAGCGGCGCCAGCAACGGCTCCAGCTCGTCCAGATGCTGGCGATCGCCACGCACGAACTGGTCCAGACGCTCCTTGACCCGCTTGAGGTCTTCGCACAAAGCGGCGACCACCGAGCGCAGCGCATCGCGATCAGGCCCGGCCTGCAGGCGATCGCGCCAGGTCCCCAGGTACAGGTCGAGGTTGGCCAGTTCTTCAGCGTCAGCGGGGCTACTGGTCAGTAGGCTGTCCTGTGCCAGGGGCTCGGCGCCGCGCTCGGCACGCAGCTGGTTGAGCACCGGCAGCACCACCAGCGGCAGGTCACGGCGGGCGCTGCGCAGGCGCTCAAGGTACAGCGGTAATTGCTCCAGGCCGCGAAACAGTGCGCCCAGCGCTTCACCGCGCTGGCTGGCCCGGCCCTGGCGCAAGGCCAGACCCAGTTGTTCCATTTCTTCGGCGAGCAGGGCCGCGCCATTGAGCTCGAGCATCAGCAGGCTTCCGCGCACCTGATGCAGCTGTTCGACGAAGCCATCGAGTACGGCCTCATCTCCGGGCTCGGCGGCGAAGTGCTCCAGGGTCAGGCGCGCCTGGCCCAGGCAGTCGGCAATCGCCCCTTTGACCCAGGCCAGTGCTACCGTATCGTGCCGATCCGCCATAACTGCTCCCATCACCATGAGGCCCTCAACGCGGCGGTGTCGGCGGCAAGGTAAAGCCGGACACCGAGCGGCGCATTTCACTGGCCATGCGCGCCAGGTTGCCAATGCTTTCGGCGGTGGCGGTAGAGCCAGCCGAGGTTTGCGAGGTGATCTGCTGGATTACCGACATGGTATGCGAGATCTGCCCGGCCGAAGAGGTCTGCAGCTGGGCGGCATCGGAGATGCTGTGAATCAGGTCGGCGAGGGTCTGGGATACGCCTTCGATTTCCGCCAGGGCCACCCCGGCATCCTGGGCCAGGCGTGCGCCGCGCACCACCTCGGCGGTGGTCTGCTCCATGGAGATCACCGCCTCGTTGGTGTCGGCCTGGATGGTCCGCACCAGCGCTTCGATCTGGCGCGTGGCCGACGACGAGCGCTCGGCCAGGCGTTGCACTTCATCGGCAACCACGGCAAAGCCACGCCCGGCTTCACCGGCCAGCGAGGCCTGGATCGCCGCGTTGAGGGCGAGGATGTTGGTTTGGTCAGCAATGTCGTCGATCAGGCTGACGATATCGCCAATCTCCTGGGACGACTCGCCCAGGCGCTTGATCCGCTTGGCGGTGTCCTGGATCTGTTCGCGGATGTTGTCCATGCCGTTGATGGTGTTGTGCACCACCTCGTTGCCCTTGTTGGCGATGGCGACCGAACGCTCGGCCACTTTCGCCGACTCGTAGGCGTGGGTGGACACCCGGTCGATGGACTCGGCCATGTCGCCCACCGCCACCGAGGCATCGCTGATCTGCTGGGCCTGGTGTTCGGAGGCCTTGGCCAGCTGGCGCGCGGTGTTCTGGGTGTCCTGCACGGCGGCGGCCACCTCCTCGGCACTGAGGTTGATGGTCGCCACCAGGTCGCGCAGTTGGTCGATGGAGTAATTGATCGAGTCGGCGATGGCGCCGGTGAAGTCCTCGGTGACCGAGACCGTCACAGTCAAATCGCCATCGGCGAGGTCTTCGATTTCGTCGAGCAGACGCATGATCGCCTGCTGGTTGCGTTCGTTTTTCTCGGCGGTTTCGCGCAGCTGGCGGTGAGTGGTACGCACCATCACCAGGCCGATGAGGATGATCGAAGCCAGCGCCAGCAAGCCCAGCACATAGCCGCCGACGGTATCCAGAGTGCGCCCGCCGGCCAGGTTCTCGAAGCCGGTGGCCAGTCGCGAAGCCTCATCGAGCAGGGTTTGCGACAGACCGAAGATACTCCCGGCGGCTTCGCGGACACGGAACAGTTCAGGCGAGGTTTCAAGGATCTCGTCGACCGAGCCTGCGACGAACTGGAACAGTTCGGCGATCTCGGCCAGCCGCGCGCGGGCATCGGGGTCTTGCACGCGGGTAACCTGGATCGCTTCGTTGCCGCCGAGCATGGCTTCGAGCACCTGGCCGAAACGGCTGGCGTCGCGGCCGAAGGCATCAGCGGCCTGAACCGCAGTGTCATCCCCGGCCAGAACGGTGTTGACCGAACCGAGAATGCGCTCTGCCAGCAGCGACTGGCGCTGGGCCACGGCGACCTGGCTGGCCGGGGCGCCGCTCTGCAACAGAATCTCGACGACCTTCTCGTACTCCACCTGCAACTGCGGCACGGTTTCGGCCAGGGTCGCGGCGACCTGGTGCAGCGACAGCACGGTCTGTTCACTGGCAAGAATCGCGTCGGTGTTCTTGCGCAGGTTTTCCCAGTCGCGCAGCACCGCGTCCATTTCCTTGCGCACCGCCGGCGGCGCGGCAGGCAGGCCGGTACTGCTATCACCCTTTTTCAGGTAGCCCCAGCGCTGTTCGAAATCATTGCGCGCCTCGCTCAGCAGGCGAAAGGCCACAGCCTTGCCGGCCGCCGCTTCAGTGGCGTTCTTGGCAATGCGCTGGGACAGCACGCGCAGCTCGCCGGCATGGCCGATGTACTGCTTGTCGTAATTGGCCTGGGTGTTGAGGTAGGCGAAGTTGGCGAACAGCAGGATGATCGACAGGATCAGCACCACGAACAACGCCGCGATCTGCGCGCTGCTGCGGGAACCCTGGGGCGATGGAGCCGTCTTGGTGGTAGTCACGGAGGTGGCATTCCTTTACAACGCGACGTCGAGGAAACCCGGCGCCTGGGCCAGGGCGAAGGGGCTGAAGATCGCCCAACTGCGCTCACGCTGAAAATGCCCCTGAACGAAGGGCGCGGCAGCGCTCAATAACGGAGTTGGCGGCGACAGGTCGAGGTTGTGCAGCGCAAAGTGCTGCAAACCCAGCACCTCATCGACCAGCAACCCGGTAAACAACTCGTCATGGTCGAGTACCAGCACCCGTCGCTGCTTGCGTGGGGCCGACAGGCCGAGGCCGAAAAAACCGCAGAGGTCCATCACCGGCAACAAGCGGCCGCGCAGGTTGGCCACCCCGCTGACCCACGGCTTGACTCCGGGAATGCGGCTCAGACGCGGCTCGTGCAGGACTTCGGCGACTTCGCCCATGGGCGCGACGAACCACTGCTCGGCGATGCGAAAGCCGATGCCGCTCCAGCTCTGCAGGCGGGTTTCCTGCAACGGCAGGTCGGCGGCCAGCAGCCGGCAACGCCGGTCGATGTCCAGCAGCAGCTCGAAAGCCGTCAGCGACTCGCCCATGGGCTGGCTGGTCAACCTTTGAGCACGGCGTTGAGCTTCTTGATCAGGGTGTCTTCGTCCACCGGCTTGGTCAGGTAGTCCCTGGCGCCCTGACGCTGGCCCCAGACCTTGTCGGTTTCCTGGTCCTTGGTGGTAACGATGATCACCGGAATGTGCGCGGTCTCAGGGGTCTTGCTCAACTGGCGGGTGGCCTGGAAGCCGTTGACCCCGGGCATGACGATATCCATCAGCACCGCGTCGGGCTGTTCCTGGCGGGCCAGGGCCACGCCGTCGGCGCCGTTTTCGGCCTTGAGCACCTGATGCCCGTGTTTTTCGAGCATACCGGTCAGTTTGTACATTTCGGTCGGCGAGTCGTCGACGATCAGAACTCGGGCCATGCTGTTCCCCATGAAGGAATAGACGCCTGCGGCGGCGCAGCGTCAGGGTGCGTGTTGTTCTTCTGCAGCGAATCCCGGCACATGGGCCTTGATTGCGTCCAGCAGTTCTTCCTTGCTGAAAGGCTTGGTCAAAAATTGATCAGAACCGACGACGCGGCCGCGGGCCTTGTCGAACAGACCATCGCGAGACGACAGCAAAATCACTGGCGTGTCCTTGAAGGTGCTGTTCTGCTTGATCAGGGCGCAGGTCTGGTAACCGTCCAGACGCGGCATCAGCACGTCGACGAAAATGATCTGCGGCTGGTGGTCGATGATCTTGGCCAGGGCATCGAAACCGTCGATGGCCGTGATGACCTCACATCCTGCTTCGCTGAGCAATATCTGGGCGGTGCGGCGAATCGTCTTGGAGTCGTCGATCACCATCACCTTCAATGCCGCGCCGGGCTGTTCCATAATTGCTCTACCATCGCTGCTCGCTATGAGCGGCAAGCTACAAGTTTCTAGCGGCAAGAAAAAGCAGGGTGAACGCGGCGTGCTTTTTCTTGTGGCCTATGGCTTGTGGCTTGCAGCTGGAGACGGCCTCGCAGGCCACGTGCCAGGCCTTTTTAGCACACTCTGGGGGGTGCATTCCATCGGCCCGCGCCGACGCCCGCCGCAGCACCGGCCAGGATGCGTTTTTCCCTTGACCGCCAGCGCCGCGAGCGCCACCCTGACGCCACTTTTCATTCGAGCCAATGCGGCCCATTGCCGCTGAGAGGATTTAGCCCATGAGCGTTCGCCTCGGGATTGTCATGGACCCCATTGCGCGCATTTCCTATAAAAAGGACAGCTCGCTGGCCATGTTGCTGGCCGCCCAGGAGCGCGGCTGGTCGCTGTTCTACATGGAGCAGCAGGACCTCTACCAGGGTGCCGGCCAGGCCCGCGCGCGCATGCGCCCGCTGAAAGTCTTCGCCGACCCGGAGCACTGGTTCGAGCTCGACGCCGAGCAAGACTGCGCCCTGAGCGAGCTGGACGTGATCCTGATGCGCAAGGATCCGCCGTTCGACATGGAGTTCGTCTACAGCACCTACCTGCTGGAACAGGCCGAAGCCGCCGGCGTGCTGGTGGTCAACCGCCCGCAGAGCCTGCGCGACTGCAACGAAAAACTGTTTGCCACGCTGTTCCCGCAGTGCACGCCGCCGACCCTGGTCAGCCGCCGCGCCGACATCCTGCGTGAATTCGTCAACCAGCAGGGCGACACCATCCTCAAGCCGCTGGACGGCATGGGCGGCACCTCGATCTTCCGCCATCGCCCGGGCGATCCGAACCTTTCGGTGATCCTCGAAACCCTGACCGGCAACGGCACCCAGCAAATCATGGCGCAAGGCTATCTGCCGGCCATCAAGGACGGCGACAAGCGCATCCTGATGATCGACGGCGAGCCGGTGCCCTACTGCCTGGCGCGCATCCCCGCCTCTGGCGAAACCCGCGGCAACCTTGCCGCCGGTGGCCGTGGCGAAGCCCGCCCACTGACCGACCGCGACCACTGGATCGCCGAACAGGTCGGCCCGACCCTGCGCGAGAAGGGCCTGCTGTTCGTCGGCCTGGACGTGATCGGCGAGCACCTGACCGAAATCAACGTCACCAGCCCGACCTGCATCCGCGAGATCGACAATGCCTTCGGCACCAAGATCGGCGTGCAGTTGATGGATGCCATTGATCGCAAGCTCAAGGCGCGCTGACAGCCGACGCGGAGCAACCGCGCAGAGTGGGGTATCATGCCGGTCGTTTTTATGACCTGGGCACCTGCTCTGCCGGTTTTTCCCGGGTTTTGCAGCTGCTGGATACCTGATGACGCTTCCTGCTGACATCCCTGCCGACTTCTCTCCACCCCGCGTACGCCCGGTGGATCGCCTGGGTTTTACCTTGTTCCTGGCGGCGCTGCTGCACCTGGTGCTGATCCTCGGCGTCGGTTTCACCTTCGCCAAGCCCGAAGAAATCCGCCGGACCATGGAAATCACCCTGGCCACCTTCAAGAGCGAGAAAGCACCGCAGAAGGCTGACTACCTGGCCCAGGACAACCAGCAAGGCAGCGGCACCCTGGACAAGAAAGCGCTGCCGAAAACCACCGAAGTGGCGCCCTTCCAGGACAGCAAGATCAACAAGGTCACACCGCCTCCAGCCGCCAAGCCCGAAGTGCAGCCGCAACCGACGCCGCCCAAAGCCGTGGTCGCGACCAAGGCACCGAAGCCGGAAAAAGTCGAAACCCGACCCAAGGAAGCCAAGCCGCAGCCCAAACCCAAGGCCGCGACCCCGGATTTCGACAGCTCGCAGCTGTCCAGCCAGATCGCCAGCCTCGAAGCCGAGCTCTCCAACGAGCAACAGCTGTACGCCAAGCGTCCGCGCATTCATCGCCTCAACGCCGCCTCGACCATGCGCGACAAGGGCGCCTGGTACAAGGACGAGTGGCGCAAGAAGGTCGAGCGCATCGGCAACCTCAACTACCCCGACGAAGCCCGGCGCCAGCAGATCTACGGCAGCCTGCGGCTGATGGTGTCGATCAACCGCGACGGCTCGCTGTATGAGGTGCTGGTGCTCGAGTCCTCCGGCCAGCCCCTGCTCGACCAGGCTGCCCAGCGCATCGTACGCCTGGCCGCTCCGTTCGCGCCGTTCACCGGCGACCTGGCCGATATCGACCGGCTGGAGATCATCCGTACCTGGCGTTTCGCCCGCGGCGACCGCCTGCAAAGCAACTGATCTAAGGCTCCGCCTGATGGCAAAACAATAGCCATTTTGCGATGATGCGCGCCCGTATATCCCCCTCAAGAAAGGATTCTTTTGATGTCGCGCATCAATTTTGCCCGCAAAACCGCTGCCCTCGCCCTGGCCCTGGCCGCCTGCGCCCTGCCTGCTGCCGCCTTCGCCGACGCCGCCGAGCTGTCGCAGAAGCTGTACAACGAAGTTGGCGAGTACAAGTACGACGAAACCCCGGCGCGCCTGGCCAAGATCCAGGCCCTGCTCGACCAGGGTGCCGACCCGAAAGGCCAGCCGATGTTCCTGGCAGCCTCCTACAAGATCGTCGCGCCGTTCGAGCTGTTCCTGCCAAAGATCGGTGACGTCAACACGCCAATCCAGGAAAACGGCGAAACCCTGCTGCTGTTCGTCCTCAACCAGGCCGAACAGTCGAAGGCCTCCGAGGCTGACCTGCGCATGGTCAAGGGCCTGATCAAGGCCGGCGCCAACGTCAACGTATTAGCCCAGGGCGATTCCGCCACGCCGCTGAACACCGCGGCACGCAAGGGCTCACCCGAACTGATCAAGCTGCTGCTGGACTCCGGCGCCGATGCCAAGGCCGTCCGGCCGGACGGCTTTACCCCACTGACCGGGCCGGGTGCCTCGAACCTGGAGGTGATCAAGCTGCTGGTGGCTGCCGGCGCCAATCCGTATCAGGTCACCCTGACCGGCTCGACGCCGCTGCACCATGTTTGCGAACGCGCCTTTGAAATGAATGGCCAGCCCGACCCGCAAGCCGCCCAGCGCATCGCCCTGCTGCTGAAAAAAGGCAGCTCGATCGATGCCTACCACGAGCAGCACGGCACCTTCCCGGTCGGTACGCCGCTGGAAGAAGCCGCCCGCTCGGACAACCCGGACTGCGTCGCCGCACTGATCAAGGCCGGCTCCAGCCTGAAGGCCCCGGCGTTCCCGGAGAGCTACCTGGCCAAGTACCCGCAGGCCAAGCAGCAGACCGTCCAGGAGTACGTGCTGTCGGCCGCTGAAGAGTCGCCAACCCTGTACACCGAAGAAGTGGTCAAGCTGTTCAAGTAAGCCCGCAGTAAAGCTGACAAGGTGACGCCAGCACCTTGTCAGCGTGGCCGCTCACCGCCACACTATCAACCATGAAGAACCTCAGCCCGGATTACCTCAAGCACCAGTTCCTGATCGCCATGCCACACATGGCCGACCCGAACTTCGCGCAGACCTTGACCTACATTGTCGAGCACAACGCCAATGGGGCGATGGGGCTGGTGGTCAATCGACCGCAGGACCTCAACCTGGCCGACATCCTCGAACAACTGCGCCCGGAGGTCGATCCGCCGGCCAGTTGCACCCACGTCCCGATCTACATGGGCGGCCCGGTACAAACCGACCGCGGCTTCGTCCTGCATAGCAGCGAGCGCACCTTCCAGGCCACCGTCGAGCTCGACGGCCTGTCACTGACCACCTCCCAGGACGTGCTGTTCGCCATCGCTGACGGCCTTGGCCCCAAGCGGAGCCTGATCGCCCTCGGCTATGCCGGCTGGGAAGCCGGGCAACTGGAAGCGGAGCTGGCCGACAACGCTTGGCTGAACTGCCCGTTCGACCCCGAGATCATCTTCGGCATGGCCTGCGAGCAGCGCCTTGCAGCGGCCGCAGCACGCCTGGGGATCAACCTCAGCCTGTTGACCAGCCAGGCGGGGCACGCCTGATGGCCGAAGTACGCTTGCTGCTGGGCTTTGACTACGGCAGCCGCCAGATCGGCGTCGCGGTCGGCCAGGTCATCACCGGCCAGGCCCGCGAGCTGTGCACCCTCAAGGCGCAGAACGGCACACCGGACTGGGCCCAGGTGGAAAAACTGATCAAGGAATGGAAACCCGACGCCCTGGTGGTCGGCCTGCCATTGAACATGGACGGCACCCCCAGCGAGATGAGCGAGCGCGCGGAAAAATTCGCCCGCCGCCTCAATGGCCGCTTCAACCTGCCGGTGCACACCCACGACGAGCGCCTGACCACCTTCGAGGCCAAGGGCGAACGCATGGCCCGTGGCGGCCAGCGTGGCAGCTATCGCGACAACCCGGTGGACGCCATTGCCGCCGCCTTGCTGCTGCAGGGCTGGCTGGAGGCCAATACCGGGGCCTGAGACCCGATCATCGCATTCAAGCCGGGCCAGCGTACCGCTCCCCGGCCCCTTGAGGAGCAAGCATGAGCCTACCCAATCCCGCCGAACTGATCCGGCAGATGGCCGTTGACCTTCGCGCCCATCTGGCCCGGCGCGCCATTGCCGAGCCGCGCTTCATCGGCATCCGCACTGGTGGTGTCTGGGTCGCCCAGGCACTGCTTGAAGAACTGGGCAGCGATGCCGCCCTGGGCACACTTGACGTTTCCTTCTACCGCGACGACTTCAGCCAGAACGGCCTGCACCCGCAGGTGCGCCCGTCCGACCTGCCGTTCGAGATCGAAGGCCAGCACCTGGTGCTGATCGACGACGTGCTGATGAGCGGACGCACCATCCGCGCCGCCCTCAACGAACTGTTCGACTATGGCCGCCCGGCCAGCGTGACCCTGGTCTGCCTGCTCGACCTGGATGCCGGTGAATTGCCGATCCGGCCGAATGTGGTCGGCGCCACCCTGTCGCTGGCCGCCCATGAACGGGTAAAATTGACCGGACCCGCACCGCTCGCCCTCGAGCGCCAGGACCTCGCCTCCGCATCCGCCCTTTAAGAGTCCCCCGCGATGACGCCAATCGACGCCAAGCGCCCGCTGCAGCTCAATGATCAGGGCCAGCTGCGCCACTTTCTCTCGCTCGACGGTTTGCCCCGCGAACTGCTGACCGAAATCCTCGACACCGCCGACTCGTTCCTCGAAGTCGGCGCCCGGGCCGTGAAGAAGGTCCCGCTGCTACGCGGCAAGACCGTCTGCAACGTGTTCTTCGAGAACTCCACCCGCACCCGTACCACCTTCGAACTGGCCGCCCAGCGGCTGTCGGCGGACGTCATCACCCTGAACGTGTCGACCTCCTCGACCAGCAAGGGCGAAACCCTGTTCGACACCCTGCGCAACCTCGAAGCCATGGCGGCCGACATGTTCGTCGTGCGCCATGCCGACTCGGGCGCCGCGCACTTCATCGCCGAGCATGTGTGCCCGGAGGTGGCGATCATCAACGGCGGCGACGGCCGCCACGCCCACCCGACCCAGGGCATGCTCGACATGCTCACCATTCGTCGGCACAAGGGCGGCTTCGAGAACCTCTCGGTGGCCATCGTCGGCGACATCCTGCACTCGCGGGTCGCGCGCTCGAACATGCTCGCACTGAAAACCCTGGGCTGCCCGGATATCCGCGTGATCGGCCCGAAAACCCTGCTGCCGATCGGTATCGAGCAGTATGGCGTCAAGGTCTACACCGACCTCGAGCAAGGCCTCAAGGACGTCGACGTGGTGATCATGCTGCGCCTGCAGCGTGAGCGCATGGCCGGCGGCCTGCTGCCCAGCGAAGGCGAATTCTACCGCCTGTTCGGCCTGACCACCGCACGCCTGGCCGGAGCCAAACCGGATGCCATCGTCATGCACCCGGGCCCGATCAACCGCGGCGTGGAGATCGAATCGGCCGTGGCCGACGGCGCTCACTCGGTGATTCTCAACCAGGTCACCTACGGCATCGCGGTGCGCATGGCGGTGCTGTCCATGGCCATGAGCGGGCAGACCGCGCAACGTCAATTCGAGCAGGAGAACGCCCAGTGACCCTCAGTATTTTCGGCGCCCGGGTCATCGACCCCCTGAGTGGCCTGGACCAGACCACCGACCTGCACATCGATGCCGGCAAGATCATCGCCATCGGCGCCGCCCCGGCAGGCTTCAAGCCCGCGCGCAGCATCGACGCCCAGGGCCTGGTGGCCGCACCCGGCCTGGTCGACCTCAATGTCGCCCTGCGCGAGCCCGGTTACAGCCGCAAAGGCAGCATCGCCAGCGAAACCCGCGCCGCCGCTGCCGGCGGCGTCACCAGCCTGTGCTGCCCACCGCAGACCAAGCCTGTGTTGGACACCTCGGCAGTGGCCGAACTGATCCTCGACCGCGCCCGCGAAGCCGGGCACAGCAAGGTCTATCCGATCGGCGCCCTGAGCAAAGGCCTGGAAGGCGAGCAGCTTGCAGAGCTGATCGCCCTGCGCGACGCCGGTTGCGTGGCCTTCGGCAACGGCCTCAATGCCTTTGCCAACAACCGCACCCTGGCCCGTGCCCTGGAATACGCCGCGACCTTCGACCTGACGGTGATCTTCCACTCCCAGGACCGCGACCTGGCCCAGGGCGGCCTGGCCCACGAAGGCGCCATGGCCAGCTTCCTCGGCTTGCCGGGCATCCCGGAAACCGCCGAAACCGTGGCCCTGGCGCGTAACCTGCTGCTGGTCGAACAAACCGGCGTGCGCGCCCACTTCAGCCAGCTGACCAGCGCCCGCGGTGCGCGGCTGATCGCCCAGGCCCAGGCACTGGGGCTGCCGGTCACCGCCGACGTTGCCCTGTACCAGTTGATCCTCACCGATGAAGCGCTGCGTGACTTCTCAAGCCTCTACCACGTGCAACCGCCGCTGCGCACCCGCGCCGACCGCGACGGCCTGCGCGAGGCAGTGAAGTCCGGGGTGATCCAGGCGATCTCCAGCCATCACCAGCCCCATGAGCGTGATGCCAAGCTGGCGCCGTTCGGGGCGACCGAACCGGGCATCAGCAGCGTCGAACTGTTGTTGCCGCTGGCCATGACCCTGGTGGAGGACGGCCTGCTCGACCTGCCAACTTTGTTGCAGCGTTTGTCTGCGGGCCCTGCCGCGGCGCTGCGCCTGCCAGCGGGCGAGCTGAAGGTTGGCAGTGCGGCCGACCTGGTGCTGTTCGATGCCAAGGCCTCGACCGTCGCTGGCGAGCAGTGGCGCTCCAAGGGCGACAACTGCCCGTTCATCGGCCACTGCCTGCCGGGAGCGGTGCGTTATACCTTGGTCGATGGGCATATCAGTCACGAGACCTGAAGGTCAGCCACAAGCTGCAAGCCTTGAGCTACAAGCGGACCAGGCCAGTCGCCGGTCCGCTTTTTCTTGCCGCTTCAAGCTTGCAGCTTATCGCTCACACACATGTGTGTAGTTGAAATCCTTCCCACCACCCCCATATGAGTCTGCATCAGGCATTTTCGCCCCGCTGCGTGGAGACTCTCCCTTGACCACCATCGTTTCAGTTCGCCGCCACGGCAAAGTCGTCATGGGCGGCGACGGCCAGGTTTCCCTCGGCAACACCGTGATGAAAGGCAACGCCAAGAAAGTCCGCCGCCTGTACCACGGCCAGGTCATCGCCGGTTTCGCCGGTGCCACCGCCGACGCTTTCACCCTGTTCGAACGCTTCGAAGGGCAACTGGAAAAACACCAGGGCCATCTGGTCCGTGCCGCCGTGGAGCTGGCCAAGGAATGGCGTACCGACCGCTCCCTGAGCCGCCTGGAAGCCATGCTGGCCGTGGCCAACAAGGACGCCTCCTTGATCATTACCGGCAACGGTGACGTGGTCGAGCCCGAAGACGGCCTGATTGCCATGGGCTCCGGTGGCGCCTACGCCCAGGCCGCCGCCCGCGCCCTGCTGCAGAAGACCGACCTCTCGGCCCGCGAAATCGCCGAGACCGCGCTGAACATCGCCGGTGACATCTGTGTGTTCACCAACCATCACCTGACCATCGAGGAGCAGGACCTGGCCGAGTAATTCAGCTGTTCTGGCGCCCGGCCCCGGTGGCCGGGCTTTTCCACGCTGACTTATCGAGCCCAAGGACCATCATTACCATGTCCATGACCCCCCGCGAGATCGTCCACGAACTCAACCGCCACATCATCGGCCAGGACGACGCCAAGCGCGCCGTCGCCATCGCCCTGCGCAACCGCTGGCGGCGCATGCAGCTGCCGGCCGAGCTGCGCGTTGAGGTGACGCCGAAGAACATCCTGATGATCGGCCCGACCGGCGTCGGCAAGACCGAAATCGCCCGGCGCCTGGCCAAACTGGCCAATGCACCGTTCATCAAGGTCGAAGCGACCAAGTTCACCGAAGTCGGCTATGTCGGTCGTGACGTCGAGTCGATCATCCGCGACCTGGCCGATGCCGCAATCAAGATGCTCCGCGAGCAGGAAATCATCCGTGTCGGCCACCGCGCCGAAGACGCCGCCGAAGAGCGCATCCTCGATGCCCTGCTGCCGCCTGCGCGCACTGGCTTCAATGAAGACCAGGTGACCAGCCAGGACTCCAACACCCGTCAGCTGTTCCGCAAGCGCCTGCGTGAAGGCCAGCTGGACGACAAGGAAATCGAGATCGAAGTGGCCGAGGCCATGGGCGTCGACATTTCCGCGCCACCGGGCATGGAAGAGATGACCAACCAGCTGCAGAACCTGTTCGCCAACATGGGCAAGGGCAAGCGCAAGAGCCGCAAACTCAAGGTCAAGGAAGCGCTCAAGCTGGTGCGCGACGAAGAAGCCGGGCGCCTGGTCAACGAAGACGAGCTCAAGGCCAAGGCCCTGGAAGCGGTTGAGCAGCACGGCATCGTGTTCATCGACGAAATCGACAAGGTCGCCAAGCGCGGCAACGTCGGCGGCGCCGATGTCTCGCGCGAAGGTGTCCAGCGCGACCTGCTGCCGCTGATCGAAGGCTGCACGGTGAACACCAAGCTGGGCATGGTCAAAACCGACCATATCTTGTTCATCGCCTCCGGTGCCTTCCACCTGAGCAAGCCAAGCGACCTGGTGCCCGAGCTGCAAGGCCGTCTGCCGATCCGCGTCGAGCTCAAGGCCCTGAGCCCGGAAGACTTCGAGCGCATCCTCAGCGAACCGCACGCCTCGCTCACCGAGCAGTACCGTGAGCTGCTGAAAACCGAAGGCCTGAACATCGAGTTCGCCGCCGACGGCATCAAGCGCCTGGCCGAGATCGCCTGGCAGGTCAACGAGAAGACCGAGAACATCGGTGCCCGTCGCCTGCACACCCTGCTCGAGCGCCTGCTCGAAGAGGTGTCGTTCAGCGCCGGCGACCTGGCCAGCGCTCACAGCGAAGCGCCGATCCACATCGACGCCGACTACGTCAACAGCCACTTGGGCGAATTGGCGCAGAACGAAGACCTGTCACGCTACATCCTGTAGCGCAGCGGCAAGCTTCAAGTTGCAAGCTGCAAGCTGGACACCGGTGTCTTGCAGCTTGTAGCTTGCAGCTTGTAGCCCAAGAGCCCTTATCCATGACCAGACTCCCCAGCAGCATCAACCTGCACAAAGCTTCCAAGACCCTCTCCCTGACCTACGGGCCAGGCGAGGTGTACCACCTGCCCGCCGAATTTCTGCGCGTGCACTCCCCCTCCGCCGAGGTCCAGGGCCACGGCAATCCGATCCTGCAGTACGGCAAGCTCGGCGTCGGCCTGAGCGGGCTGGAACCTGCCGGCCAGTACGCACTGAAACTGACCTTCGACGACGGCCATGACAGCGGCCTGTTCACCTGGGAATACCTCGAGCAGCTGTGCCTGCGCCAGGAGGCCCTCTGGGCCGACTATCTCGATGAGCTGGCAAAGGCCGGAAAATCCCGCGACCCCAACGAGTCGATCGTCAAGCTGATGCTCTAGCTCGTGCCCTCCAGGGTTTAGAGCGCATTTTCTAATTCTATTTGCTTGAATGCCTGCACTACGGCCAATGAGTGGCCGTCTTGCGCTATACCAAAAAGTCGGGTAACCAATGGATCTGGCAAGTTCCCTGCATCGGATTTAATGCAGGGTCGGGCTGGTATGTAGAGGTCGCGAGCGAAAGCAGGCAGTCTTCTCACGCAGAAAAAACCCGCAGGGCTCATCGTCGTTTGCATCCGGCCGCAGGACCGCAGTTCGTTATCACTGGTCACCCGAGCAGCAGTACCGGGCGTTCGTCTGTGTAACGCGCACAGTCAACCGGTACTCGTCTCAGGACAACGGAGCGTCGTAGATGAGTAACAAGAATAACGATGACCTGCAGCGCCAAGCCTCGGAAAACACCCTGGGTCTGAACCCGGTGATCGGCTTGCGCCGCAAGGATTTGCTGACTTCTGCTCGAATGGTACTGCGTCAGGCCATTCGCCAACCGCTGCACAGTGCCAAGCATGTCGCGCATTTCGGCATGGAACTCAAGGATGTGATCTTCGGCAAGTCGAGCTTGCAGCCGGAGAACGACGACCGTCGTTTTCACGACCCGGCCTGGAGCCAGAACCCGCTGTATCGCCGCTACCTGCAGACTTACCTGGCCTGGCGCAAGGAACTGCACGATTGGATCGGTAGCAGCAATCTTTCCGACCAGGACATCAGCCGCGGCCACTTCGTCATCAACCTGATGACCGAGGCCATGGCGCCGACCAACACGGCGGCCAACCCGGCGGCGGTCAAGCGCTTCTTCGAAACCGGCGGCAAAAGCCTGCTCGACGGCTTGTCGAACCTGGCCAAGGACATGGTCAACAATGGCGGCATGCCCAGCCAGGTGAACATGGACGCCTTCGAGGTCGGCAAGAATCTGGGCACCAGCGAAGGCGCGGTGGTGTTTCGCAACGACGTGCTGGAGCTGATCCAGTACCGGCCGATCACCGAACAGGTGCTGGAAAAGCCGCTGTTGGTGGTGCCGCCGCAGATCAACAAGTTCTACGTCTTCGACCTCAGCCCGGAAAAGAGCCTGGCGCGTTTCTGCCTGCGCTCCAACGTGCAGACCTTCATCGTCAGTTGGCGCAACCCGACCAAGTCCCAGCGCGAATGGGGCCTGTCGACCTACATCGATGCGCTCAAGGAGGCGGTCGACGTGGTCCTGGCGATCACCGGCAGCAAGGACCTGAACATGCTCGGCGCCTGCTCCGGCGGCATCACCTGCACTGCGCTGGTGGGCCACTACGCGGCGCTGGGCGAGAAAAAGGTCAACGCCCTGACCCTGCTGGTCAGCGTGCTCGACACCACCCTCGACACCCAGGTGGCGCTGTTCGTCGACGAACAGACCCTCGAAGCCGCCAAGCGCCACTCCTACCAGGCCGGCGTGCTCGAAGGCCGCGACATGGCCAAGGTGTTCGCCTGGATGCGGCCCAACGACCTGATCTGGAACTACTGGGTCAACAACTACTTGCTGGGCAACGAGCCACCGGTGTTCGACATCCTGTTCTGGAACAACGACACCACGCGCCTGCCGGCCGCCTTCCACGGCGACCTGATCGAAATGTTCAAAAACAATCCACTGCTGCGCCCCGATGCACTGGAAGTGTGCGGCACACCGATCGACCTCAAGCAGGTGACCACCGACATCTTCAGCGTCGCCGGTACCGCCGATCACATCACCCCGTGGCAATCGTGCTACAAATCGGCCCAGCTGTTCGGTGGCAAGGTCGAGTTCCTGCTGTCCAACAGTGGGCACATCCAGAGCATCCTCAACCCGCCGGGCAACCCCAAGGCGCGTTACATGACCAACAGTGAAATGCCCGCCAGCGCCCTCGACTGGCAAGAGAACTCGACCAAGCACACCGACTCCTGGTGGCTGTACTGGCAGACCTGGCTGGCCGAGCGTTCGGGCAAGCTGAAGAAAGCGCCGGCCAACCTTGGCAACAAGGCTTATGTGGCCGGTGCCGCAGCGCCAGGGACCTACGTTCACGAGCGTTGATAGCGAACACCGCCGCAGCTCGAAAAGGCTGCGGCGTTTATCCACCACAGGGCTTCGCGCATGCCGCAACCGTATATTTTCAGGACCGTCGATCTGGATGGACAAACCATCCGCACCGCCGTCCGACCCGGCAAGCCGCACTTGACGCCCTTGCTGATCTTCAATGGTATCGGCGCCAACCTGGAGCTGGTATTCCCCTTCATCCAGGCCCTGGACCCGGACCTGGAGGTGATTGCCTTCGATGTGCCGGGCGTCGGTGGCTCATCGACCCCGCGCCACCCGTACCGCTTTCCCGGGCTGGCCAAGCTCACCACCCGCATGCTCGACTACCTCGACTATGGCCAGGTCAATGTCATTGGCGTGTCCTGGGGCGGTGCCCTGGCCCAGCAGTTCGCCCATGACTATCCCGAGCGCTGCAAGAAACTGGTGCTGGCCGCCACCGCCGCCGGTGCGGTGATGGTCCCGGGCAAGCCCAAGGTGCTGTGGTTGATGGCCAGCCCCAGGCGCTACGTGCAACCGTCCCATGTCATCCGCATCGCGCCACAGATCTACGGCGGCGGTTTTCGCCGCGACCCTGACCTGGCCTTGTCGCACGCGGCCAAGGTGCGCTCCGGGGGCAAGCTTGGTTACTACTGGCAGCTGTTTGCCGGGCTCGGCTGGACCAGCATTCACTGGCTGCACAAGATCCAGCAGCCGACCCTGGTGTTGGCTGGCGACGACGATCCGCTAATTCCCTTGATCAACATGCGTCTGTTGGCCTGGCGAATTCCCAATGCCCAGCTACACATAATCGACGACGGTCATTTGTTCCTGATCACCCGGGCCGAGACCGTCGCCCCGATCATCATGAAGTTCCTCCAGCAAGAGCGCCAACGCGCCGTCATGCACCCTCGGCCCGCTCCCAGCAGCTGAGAAGCCTGCCACACCCGAGCCCTTGGCAGGACGCCAGGCAACCCGGGTGCGCGGCGTGAGGTTGGTGTCGCTCTTGCATTGATGTGTTTGTTGATGGCCTGACGACGGAGTGTTGCCTGATGAAAGACAAACCCGCGAAGGGATCGCTACCGGTCCCCGCCACCTATATGAACGTGCAGAGTGCGATCAGCGGCCTGCGCGGTCGTGACCTGCTCTCGACCTTGCGCAGTGTCAGCCGCCATGGCCTGCGCCATCCGCTGCACACCGCCAAGCACATGCTCGCCCTGGGCAATCAACTGGGCAAAGTGCTGCTCGGCGAAACCCCCTATCAACCCAACCCCCGCGACAACCGCTTCAAGGACCCGGCCTGGAGCCAGAACCCGCTCTACAGCCGCGGCCTGCAGGCGTACCTGGCGTGGCAGAAGCAGACCCGCCTGTGGATCGATGAAAGCCAGCTGGAACCGGACGACCGCGCCCGCGCGCACTTCCTGTTCACCTTGTTCAACGATGCCGTGTCGCCCAGCAACTCGCTGCTCAACCCCCTGGCGGTCAAGGAACTGTTCAACTCCGGCGGCCTGAGCCTGGTGCGTGGCATCAACCACCTGCTCGATGACCTGCGCCACAACAACGGCCTGCCGCGCCAGGTCAACCCACAAGCCTTTGAAGTCGGCCGCAACCTGGCCACCACGCCGGGCGCGGTGGTGTTTCGCAACGAGCTGCTGGAGCTGATCCAGTACAAGCCGATGAGCGAAAAACAGTATGCCAAGCCGCTGTTGGTGGTACCGCCGCAGATCAACAAGTTCTACATCTTCGACCTGAGCCCGGCCAACAGCTTCGTTCAGTACATGCTCAAGAACGGCTTGCAGACCTTCATGATCAGCTGGCGCAACCCCGACCCGCGTCATCGCGAGTGGGGCCTGTCGAGCTACGTCGAAGCGCTGGAAGAAGCCATGAACGTGTGCAGGGCGATCACCGGCAGCCGCGAGATCAACCTCATGGGCGCCTGCGCCGGCGGCCTGACCATGGCCGCGCTGCAAGGCCACTTGCAGGCCAAGCGCCAGTTGCGCCGGGTCAACAGCGCCACCTACCTGGTCAGCCTGCTCGACAGCCAGATCGACAGCCCGGCCAGCCTGTTCGCCGATGAACAAACCCTGGAAGCGGCCAAGCGCCGCTCCTACCAGCAAGGGGTGCTCGATGGCCGCGAAATCGCCCGGGTGTTTGCCTGGATGCGCCCCAACGACCTGATCTGGAACTACTGGGTCAACAACTACCTGCTGGGCAAGGCGCCACCGGCGTTCGACATTCTCTACTGGAACAACGACAACACCCGCCTGCCGGCCGCGCTGCATGGCGACCTGCTGGACTTCTTCAAGCACAACCCGCTGGCCCATGCCGCGGGCCTTGAGGTGTGCGGCACGCCGATCGACCTGCAGAAGGTCAACGTCGACAGTTTCAGCGTCGCCGGCAACAACGACCACATCACCCCCTGGGATGCGGTGTATCGCTCGGCATTGCTGCTCGGTGGCGACAAGCGCTTCATCCTCGCCAACAGCGGCCATGTACAGAGCATCATCAACCCACCGGGCAACCCCAAGGCGCATTACGTCGACAACTCGCGCCTGAGCAGTGACCCGCGGGCCTGGCTCTACGATGGCAAGCAGATCGACGGCAGTTGGTGGCCGCAGTGGCTGGAATGGATTCAAGCGCGCTCCGGCGCCCAGCGCGAAACCCTGATGGCCCTTGGCAACCAGCACTACCCTCCCATGGACCCCGCGCCCGGCAGCTACGTCCAGGCGCGCTGAACAAGAAGAACGGATGAAAACCCGCGACCGTATCCTCGAATGTGCCCTGCAGTTGTTCAACCGCCAGGGCGAGCCGAATGTCTCGACCCTGGAGATTGCCAACGAGATGGGTATCAGCCCGGGCAACCTCTACTACCACTTCCACGGCAAGGAGCCGCTGGTGCTGGGGTTGTTCGAACGTTTCGAGGAGGAGCTCACGCCACTGCTCGACCCGCCGCTGGAAGTGCGCCTGGATGCCGAGGACTACTGGCTGTTCCTGCACTTGATCGTCGAGCGCATGGCCCAGTACCGCTTCCTGTTCCAGGACCTGTCGAACCTGACCGGGCGCTTGCCCAAGCTGGCTCGCGGCATGCGCAACCTGCTCAACGCCCTCAAGCGCACCCTGGCGGCGCTGCTGGCCAGCCTCAAGGCGCAGGGCCAGGTGCTCAGCGATACTCGGGCGTTGGGGCAGCTTGTTGAGCAGATCACCCTGACGCTGCTGTTCTCGCTCGATTACCAGCGGGTGCTGGCCCGTGAAGGTGAGGTGGGGGTGGTGGTGTATCAGGTGATGATGCTGGTGGCGCCGCACCTGGAGGCGGGCTCGCGGCATGCAGCCGAGCAGTTGGCGCTAAGGTATCTGGAGGGCTGAAAGCACGCGGGGCAAGTCGGGTCGCCGCACCGCC
>NZ_JH650758.1:390000-405082 GCF_000259195.1 Pseudomonas donghuensis | reverse complement strand
TGCGCCGGAAGTGGGGCGAATTATAGACACATCCGCAGGGGCGTCAAGGGTTGATTTCAAACTTTCTCAAATCAACCGCAAAACGCCTTTTGCCTATATATAGAAGGAGCTCTTACTCTGCCTTCAAAGTAATGCGCGCAAATGCCTTCTTGCCCGCCTGGCACACATGGGTCGCGCCAAGTGCAAACATGAAGTCGCGATCAACCACCGCACCGTCGACTTTCACGGCGCCGCCATTGAGCAGGTCCCGCGCCATCGCCGAGTTCTTCACCAGACCCGCCCGGTTCAACACGGCAGCGATCGGCAAGCCTTCAGCCGCAGCAACCTCGACATCAGGCAGGTCCTCCGGCAACTCGCCCTCTTTCATACGGTTACCTGCCGCGCGGTGAGCATTGGCGGCAGCCTCCTCACCATGGAAGCGTGCAACGATCTCTTCCGCCAGCTTGATCTTGATGTCACGCGGGTTCGCGCCATTGGCGACATCGGCACGGAACTGCTCGATCTCTTCCATGGAGCGGAAGCTCAGCAGCTCGAAGTAACGCCACATCAAGGTGTCGGGAATCGACACGAGCTTGCTGTACATCACCCCAGGGGCTTCCTGGATGCCGACATAATTGCCCAGCGACTTGGACATCTTCTTCACACCGTCGAGCCCTTCGAGCAGCGGCATGGTCACGATGTTCTGCGCTTCCTGGCCGTAGGCGCGTTGCAGCTCGCGACCCATCAGCAGGTTGAACTTCTGGTCGGTACCGCCGAGCTCGACGTCGCACTTGAGCGCTACCGAGTCATAGCCCTGCACCAGCGGATAGAGGAACTCATGGATCGCGATCGGCTGGTTGGTGGTGTAGCGCTTGTCGAAGTCGTCGCGCTCGAGCATGCGCGCCACGGTGTACTGCGACGCCAGGCGAATGAAATCGGCCGGGCTGAGCTTGTCCATCCAGGTGGAGTTGAACGCGACTTCGGTCTTGGCCGGGTCGAGAATCTTGAACACCTGCTGTTTATAGGTCTCGGCGTTATCCAGCACCTGCTCGCGGGTCAGCGGCGGACGGGTAGCGCTCTTGCCGCTCGGATCACCGATCATGCCGGTGAAGTCGCCGATCAGGAAGATCACCTGGTGGCCCAGGTCCTGGAACTGACGCAGCTTGTTGATCAGGACGGTATGCCCCAGGTGCAGGTCAGGCGCAGTCGGGTCAAATCCCGCCTTGATCCGCAGCGGTTGCCCGCGCTTGAGCTTCTCGACCAACTCGGACTCGACCAGTACCTCTTCCGCTCCACGCTTGATCAGCGCTAGCTGCTCTTCAACCGACTTCATAACAGACCCGTAAGGCTCAGATTCAAAGGGACCCAACCATACAAGATCAGCCATCAAATACAAGTTTTTGCCCCGAGTGTGACCTCGAAGCCGACTGATGACGTCTGCGCGCTTGCGCTGAAGGGGATTTGGTTATATTTTATACAGTTATTTCATCTTCATCATGTCATTCATCTTTTCCACTTCATCTATTTCAAAGTCAATTCATCTATGACCAACGAACCGCCTAAAGCGCCCCCGCTTTATCCGAAGAGCCACCTGTTGGCCGCCAGCGGCATCGCCGCCTTACTCAGCCTGGCCTTGCTGGTGTTTCCATCCAGCGAGGTCGAAGCCAAGAAGACTACCCTGAACCTGGAGCTGGAAAGCCCGGCCGAGCAACTCAAGCAGGAACAGGACGCCCCACTTACCCAGAACACCGATACCGCCCCCTCGCCGTTTGCGCAGATCGACAACAGCGCTACGCCAACCGAGGAAACCGCCAAGGCCGAGCCCGCGCCTGCCGCCGCCGAAGCCGCGCCGGCCAGCAAAGACCCAAGCCACCGCGAAGTTACCGTGAGCCGTGGCGATACCCTGTCGACCCTGTTCACCAAGGTCGGCCTGCCAGCCACCGCCGTGCACGAAGTTCTGGCCAGCAACAAGCAGGCCAAGCAGTTCAGCCAACTCAAGCATGGCCAGGTGCTGCAGATCGAACTGGACAAGGACGGCCAGCTGGCCAGCCTGCACAGCAAGCTCAGCGACCTGGAAACCATTCGCCTGACCAAGAGCGCAAACGGTTACGCGTTCAACCGTGAGATCAGCAAGCCGGTGATGCGTTCCGCCTATGTTCACGGGGTGATCAAGAGCTCGCTGTCGGCCTCGGCCCAGCGCGCCGGCCTGAATCACAACCTGACCATGGATATGGCACGTATCTTTGGCTACGACATCGACTTCGCCCAGGATATCCGCCAGGGCGACGAATTCGACGTGATCTACGAACAGAAGGTCATGAACGGCAAGGTCGTCGGCACCGGCAACATCCTGTCCGCACGCTTTACCAACCGCGGCAAGAGCTTCACCGCGGTGCGCTACACCAACAAGCAAGGCAACACCAACTACTACACCGCTGACGGTAACAGCATGCGCAAGGCGTTCATCCGTACCCCGGTTGATTTCGCCCGCATCAGCTCGCGCTTCTCGGCTGGCCGCAAGCACCCGATCCTGAACAAGATCCGCGCCCACAAAGGCGTCGACTATGCAGCACCGCGCGGTACGCCGATCAAGGCAGCCGGTGATGGCAAGGTCCTGCTCGCGGGCCGCCGCGGCGGTTATGGCAATACCGTGATCATCCAGCACGGCAACCGCTACCAGACGCTCTACGGGCACATGCAGGGCTTCGCCAAGGGCGTGAAGACCGGCGGCACCGTCAAGCAAGGTCAGATCATCGGCTACATCGGCACTACCGGCCTGTCCACTGGCCCACACCTGCATTACGAGTTCCAGGTCAACGGCGTGCACGTCGATCCGCTCGGGCAGAAGCTGCCAATGGCCGACCCGATCGCCAAGGCCGAGCGCCAGCGCTTCCTGCAGCAAAGCCAGCCACTGGTAGCGCGCATGGACCAGGAAAAGGCCACCCTGCTCGCCTCGAGCAAGCGCTAGGCAATGCCGCTCTATCTTGGTGTGATGTCCGGGACCAGCCTCGATGGCCTGGACATCGCCTTGATCGAACAGGAGCAGCAGCTCACGCTGCTCGCCACTCATTACATCCCCATGCCCGCCAGCCTGCGCCAGGACCTGCTGGAGCTGTGCGCTAGCGGGCCTGACGAGATCGCCCGCGCGGCCCTGGCAGAGAACCAGTGGGTACGCCTCGCAGCCGAAGGCATCCAGCACCTGCTGGCCACCCATAACCTCAAGCCCGAGGCCATTCGCGCCATCGGCAGCCATGGCCAGACCATCCGTCACGAACCGGCGCGCGGCTTCACCGTGCAGATCGGCAACCCGGCCCTGCTGGCCGAGCTCACCGGCATCAGCGTAGTCAGCGACTTCCGCCGCCGTGATGTTGCCGCCGGCGGCCAGGGCGCACCGCTGGTACCGGCCTTCCACGAAGCGCTGTTCGCCCATCAGGGTCAACGCCTGGCAGTGCTCAACGTCGGCGGTTTCAGCAATCTGAGCCTGATCGAACAGGACAAGCCCGTCAGCGGCTTCGATTGCGGGCCGGGTAACGTGTTGCTCGATGCCTGGATCCAGCAGAAGCAGGGGCACAGCTATGACGCCGATGGCGCCTGGGCTGGCACTGGCCAGGTGATCCCCGGTTTGCTCGCGTCTCTGCTAAGCGATCCGTTCTTCGCTGGCAGCGGGCCGAAAAGCACCGGTCGCGAGGTGTTCAACCTGCCTTGGCTGCAACTGCACCTGACGTCTCAACCGAGCTACAGGGATGAAGACGTGCAGGCCACCCTGCTGGAGTTGACTGCGCGCAGCATCGTCAGCTCGCTGCAGGCGGCACAGGACGACACCCAGGCGGTGCTGGTCTGCGGTGGCGGCGCGCACAACAGCGTGCTGATGCAGCGCCTGGCAACCCTGCTGCCTAACGCCCGGGTCAGCAGCACTGCGGCGTGCGGCATCGACCCTGACTGGGTTGAAGCCATGGCCTTCGCCTGGCTGGCCCACTGCTGCCTGGAGCATATCCCCGCCAACCGCCCCAGCGTCACTGCTGCCCGTGGCCTGCGAGTACTGGGCGCGATCTACCCGGCATAAACCGCAGATAGCAAAACGCCGCGCATCGGCGCGGCGTTTGCGGTACTGCCCTTGCAATCAGATCGAGAACGAAGAACCGCAACCACAGGTCGTGGTGGCGTTCGGGTTCTTGATGACGAAACGCGAGCCTTCCAGGCCTTCCTGGTAATCCACCTCGGCTCCTGCCAGGTACTGGAAACTCATTGGATCGACGACCAGGGCCACGCCTTCGCGCTCGACGATGGTGTCGTCTTCGGCAACGTCTTCATCAAACGTGAAACCGTACTGAAAACCCGAGCAACCGCCGCCGGTCACGAATACTCGCAACTTCAGGCGATCATTGCCTTCTTCATCGACCAGGGTCTTCACCTTGTGCGCTGCACCCTCAGTGAACTGCAATGCCACGGGGGTGAAGGATTCGACGCTCATGCTGACTATCTCCCGGCGCTATGCCGCCATAATGCGTGATGACGCGCATTATCCGCTTCTCCGAGAAAAGCGGTCAACAATACAAAAGCTGCAAGCGGCTGGCTGCAAGCGATAAGCGGCTCGCGTCCGGCTCTGACATGCAGCTTGAAACCTGCCGTTGGAGGCTTAGGGCAGCAGGCCGGCGTGGGAAAGCCCCATGCGTTCGTCCAGGCCAAAGAGGATGTTGAGGTTCTGTACCGCCTGCCCCGACGCGCCCTTGACCAGGTTGTCGATCACCGACAGCACCACCACCAGGTCGCCGCCTTGCGGACGGTGCACGGCAATCCGGCAGACGTTGGCGCCGCGCACGCTGCGGGTTTCCGGGTGGCTGCCAGCCGGCATTACGTCGACGAACGGTTCATCGGCATAGCGCTTCTCGAACAGCGCCTGCAGATCGACCGAGGTATCGGCGACGGTGGCATACAGGGTCGAATGGATACCGCGGATCATCGGCGTCAGGTGCGGCACAAAGGTCAGGCCGACATCAGTACCAGCCGCCCGGCGCAGGCCCTGGGTAATCTCCGGCAGGTGACGATGGCCCTTGACCGCATAAGCCTTCATGCTCTCGCCCGCCTCACAGAACAGCGAACCGACCGCCGCGCCACGACCGGCGCCGCTGACACCGGACTTGCAGTCGGCAATCAGGCGCGAGGCATCGGCAATGCCAGCTTCGAGCAGCGGCAGGAAGCCCAGCTGGGTGGCGGTAGGATAGCAACCCGGCACGGCGATCAGGCGCGCCTGGCGGATCTGCTCGCGATTGACTTCAGGCAGGCCGTACACCGCATCCTTGAGCAGATCCGGCGCGCCGTGAGGTTGGCCGTACCACTTGGCCCATTCATCGGCGTCCTGCAGGCGGAAGTCCGCGGACAGGTCGATGACCTTGGTGCCAGCGGCCAGCAGCTCGCCCGCCAGGGCATGGGCAACCCCGTGCGGGGTGGCGAAGAACACCACGTCGCAGGCGGCCAGGGTCTTCACGTCTGGCACGCTGAAAGCCAGGCCATCGTAGTGGCCGCGCAGGTTCGGATACATATCGGCAACCGCCAGGCCAGCCTCGGAGCGCGAAGTGATCACCGCCACCTCGGCCTGTGGATGCTGTGCCAACAGACGCAGCAGCTCGACCCCGGTGTAACCCGTGCCGCCAACGATACCGACCTTGACCATAACGCGTGCCCCTTATCAACGAACCAACAGGAAAGCCCACGATAATAGGGGCGCTGAAACACGCCTACAACTGTTGCGATGGCCCGCAAGCCCCCTAGCCTCTACTATCTGACGACCGTGAACCCTGAAGGAACTCAACCCCATGCTTTTTCTCTGGATCAAAGCGCTGCATATCGTCAGCGTGGTCTGCTGGTTCGCCGGCCTGTTCTACCTGCCGCGCTTGTTCGTCTACCACGCGCAAAGCCAGGACAGCACCAGCCAGGAGCGCTTCGTGATCATGGAGCGCAAGCTGTACCGCGGGATCATGCTGCCGGCAATGATCGCCAGCCTGGTCTTCGGCATCTGGTTGCTGAGCCTGACGCCCGGCTTTCTCAGCCAGGGCTGGATGCACGCCAAACTGACCCTGGTGGTGTTGCTGGTCGGTTACCACCATATGTGCGGCGCGCAGCTCAAACGCTTCGCCCGTGGCGAAAACAAACGCAGCCACGTGTTCTACCGCTGGTTCAATGAAGTACCGGTGCTGGTCTTGCTGGCCGTGGTAATTCTGGTGGTGGTCAAACCGTTCTAACCTAAGCCCATAATCAGCCTCGGGAAACCTGCCATGTCATTGCCTGCCCTGCTCGAACAACGCTTGCGCCTGCCGGTCGTAGCGGCACCGATGTTTCTGATCTCCAACCCGCAGCTGGTGCTGGCCTGTTGTGCCAACGGCGTGGTCGGTAGTTTCCCGGCGCTGAACCAGCGCGACAGTGCCGGTTTCGAGGCCTGGCTGGAGGAGATCGAAGCCGGCCTGACGGCCCTCGACAAGCCTGCGCCGTACGCAGTCAATCTGATCGTGCATCAGAGCAACCCGCGCCTGCAGGCGGACCTGGCGCTGTGCGTCAAGCACCGGGTGCCCATCGTCATCACCAGCCTGGGGGCCGTCAAGGAGGTGGTTGATGCCGTGCACAGCTACGGCGGCCTGGTGTTTCATGACGTGACCACGCGCCGGCATGCCGAGAAAGCCGCCGAAGCCGGCGTCGATGGCTTGATTGCCGTAGCCGCCGGCGCTGGCGGGCACGCCGGGACCTGGAGCCCGTTCGCGCTGATCGCCGAAATCCGTCAGTTCTTCAGCAAGACCCTGTTGCTGGCTGGCTGCATCAACCGCGGCCATGAAGTGCTCGCCGCACAGTTGCTGGGGGCAGACCTGGCTTACCTGGGCACGCGCTTTATCGCCACCCATGAAAGCCTGGCGCCGGGACCCTACAAAGAAATGATGCTTGAAGCCAAGGCAGCCGATATCATCCACACCGCTGCGGTTTCCGGGGTACCTGCAAGCTTTATGCGCCAGAGCCTGGAAAACGCCGGTTTCGACATGACCGCCCTGCGCACCCATACCGAAACCAAGCTCAAACCCATCGACGACGAGGCCAAGGCCTGGAAGACCGTCTGGTCTGCCGGACAAGGTGTCGGTGCTATCGACCAGTTGTGCTCGGTCGAGCAACTGATTACCCGCCTGGATGCCGAGTACCGCCAGGCGCATGCCTCGGCCACAGCCCTGAGCCGCCACTGGCCGGGCTGATTCACGCGTTATCAAGGCAAAGGAAGCCCGCATGAACAACACCCTCACCTTCGCAAACGAACTGATGAGCCCGCAAGGCCGAATCGGTCGGCTCCGCCTTCTGGCCTGGAGCCTGGGTTTGATTGCGGCCACTGTAGCCTGCGCGCTGCTGCTGGGTTGGGTGACCAGTGCAGTGTGGAAAGACGCTGCCGCACTGTTCCTGATTGCTGCCCTTATCGCTCGAATCATGAGCATGATCTTCTTCGTCAAGCGCCTCCACGACCTGAACTGGAGTGGCTGGTTCTGCTGGGCAGTGTTATTGCCCTGGGTCGGCAATTTCCTGCTGCTGCTCCTGCTGGTGATGCCTGGCAATCGAGGCAACAATCGCTTCGGACCTGCCCCGCCGCCCAACAGCATGGCCGTCGTTATTCTGGCCTCGATGTGGCTGGTGGTGATCGTTGGCGCAGTGGTGTTGACCGTGTTCCGGCCCGGTATCTGAATCACACCGGCAGCACCTCACGCCCGCTACCTGTAAACTGCGCACTTTGGCCACTCTTCCCGACTGGAGAACTGCATGACCCGTTACGCCATGATCACCGGTGCCTCCAGCGGCTTAGGCCTGGCACTGGCCGAGGCGCTGGCACGTCGGGGACGCAATCTGATCCTGGTGGCCCGCCAGCGTGACCCGCTGGAAAGCATCGCCATCGAGCTGACCCAGCGCTTTGGCGTCGAAGTGCTGTTTCGTGCCTGCGACCTGGGCGAGCCGTTGCGCCTGTCGGGGTTTCTGCTGGAGCTGGAAGAAAGTGAGCGGCATATCGACCTGCTGGTCAACTGCGCCGGCATTCGTTCCTACGGCCACTTCCTGGCCCAGGAGTGGAGTGATGAACAGGACCTGATCGAGGTGAATATCCTGGCCTTGACCCGCCTTTGCCACGCCCTGGGTAATGCCATGGCAGTTCAGGGCGGCGGGCAGATCCTCAACGTTGCGTCCCTCGCCGCCTTTGCCCCGGGCCCCTGGATGAGCAGCTATGCGGCGAGCAAAGCCTATGTGCTGCACTTTTCCGAAGGCCTGCGTGAAGAACTCAAGCGCACCGGCATCAAGGTTTCGGTGCTCTGCCCAGGTCCCGTGCGCTCGCCGTTGCGGCGCATCCCACGGTTGGAGAAAGGCCAGCGCAGCCTGAGCCCCGAGGAAGTGGCGCTGTATACCGTTCGCGCCCTGGACAAGAACCGCGCCCTGATCATCCCTGGCCGCCGCAACCGCTGGCTGGCCTTCAGCCCGCGCCTGTTGTCGCGCTGGGTAACGCGCAAGCTGGCCGGCGCCATCAACCAGGCCTATTGCCCCCGCTAGTAGCACAGGGCTGGGCGCACGCGCCTGGCCTGCGTACACTCAAGTCCGATTACTCTCATGGAGCAGCCGTAGTGGATACTCTGTTTACCAAGATCATCAACCGGGAGATCCCGGCCAGGATCATCTACGAGGACGACCAGGTTCTGGCCTTCCACGATATCGCCCCGCAGGCACCGGTCCATTTTCTGGTTATCCCGAAAAAACCGATCCGCACCCTCAACGACCTGACCGAAGCAGACAAAGGCCTGGCCGGGCACCTCCTCTTCACCGCTCAGCGGCTGGCCAAGGAACTGGGCTGCGAAGAAGGCTTTCGCGTGGTCATGAACTGCAATGAGCAAGGTGGGCAGACCGTCTACCACATTCACATGCACGTGCTTGGCCAGCGTCAGATGCACTGGCCACCGGGCTGATCCAGGGCAAGCCCCGGCATCGCGATTGGGGTAAACTGTCGGGCACATTCTTGCGGAGGTGCCCGATGGCTACCGAACGTCACTATTCCCCGCTCGACCGCTTGTTGCTGCAGGCCGACACCGCCATGCGCACCTTGCTGCCCTTCAGCGGCCAACCTGCCCGACCGTCACCGGCGATCATCCAGCCGGACGTTACCCTGGACGAAACGCAAACCCGCCATGTGGCCGGGCTCATGCGTATCAACCATACCGGTGAAGTCTGCGCCCAGGCGCTCTATCAGGGCCAGGCCCTGACCGCCAAGTTGCCTCAGGTACGCAAGGCCATGGAGCACGCCGCCGAAGAAGAGATCGACCACCTGGCCTGGTGCGAGCAGCGTATTCGCCAGCTTGGCAGCCACCCCAGCGTGCTCAACCCGCTGTTCTACGGCATGTCCTTCGGTATTGGCGCCTTTGCCGGCCTGGTCAGCGACAAGGTTAGCCTGGGCTTTGTCGCCGCCACCGAGCATCAGGTGTGCAAGCACCTGGACGAGCACCTGGAGCAGATCCCGGCCGAAGATGAAAAGTCCCGTGCGATTCTTGAACAGATGCGTATCGACGAAGAGCAACATGCCGAGTCCGCCCTGGATGCAGGCGGCTTTCGCTTCCCGGCGCCAGTGAAGTTCGGCATGAGCCTTATGGCCAAGGTCATGACCAAAAGCACTTATCGTATCTAGGACAGTCGATGACAGAGCGCTTCGATGCCAAGGACCTGGCCCGCGCAGTTAGCGCCGGCGTTCTGAACCCGGGCCAGGACCAGGCCCTGCTTGAATTTCTCAAGCGCCAGCCACAAGCCCAGGCCAGCTTTCAGCTGGCCCATGTGGCGTTTTACTTCGGCGCCCTGCTGATCATGGCCGCCATGGGCTGGTTGCTCAGTGAAGCCTGGATGCGCATCGGTGACAGTGCCCTGCTGCTGCTTGCCCTGGTGTACATCGGCGCGCTGACCCTGGGTGGTTTACTCCTGCAACGCCGCGGCCAACTGATCCCCGCCGGGGTACTTGCCGCGGTGGCGGTGAGTATCGTGCCGCTGGCGGTGTTTGCCGTGGAACGGCTCAGCGGTTTCTGGCCGCTGGACGATGCCCAGGGCAACTACCATCACTACTACACCTACGTGCAGGGCGGCTGGCTGCTGATGGAAGCGGCGACAGTACTGGCCGGCTTGCTGATGCTGCGGCTGATCCCTTTCCCGTTCATCGTCATGCCGATCGCCGTGGCCTTGTGGTTCATGTCCATGGACGTGAGCGAATGGTTCTACGGCGAAGCCTTCGACTGGACTCAACGGCGCACGGTGTCGCTGTGGTTTGGCCTGGCGATGCTGCTGGTGTTCCTGGTGATCGACGGCCGCACCCGACAAGACTATGCGTTCTGGGGTTATCTGGCCGGATTGCTGGCATTCTGGCTCGGCTTGCCGCTGCTGGACACCGACAGTGAATGGGACAAAGCCCTGTACGGCCTGATCAATCTCGGCCTGATGGGCATTGCGGTACTGCTGCGCCGGCCGCTGTTCATGGTCTTTGGCGGCATCGGCGTGGCAATGTACCTGGGCTATCTGTCTTACCAGGTGTTTGCCGAATCGCTGCTGTTCCCGGTGGTACTGACCTTTATCGGCCTGGGCGTGATTGGCCTGGGCCTGCAGTACCAGAAACACCGCGAGAATCTGAGCAGTTGGCTACGGGCACAACTGCCGGAGGGTTTGCTCAATCTATTGCCAGGGTTGCGTCGCTGATGCTCAGGCTGTTTTGTGTTCGCTTGTTGCAAAGCCTGGGTCTGGCGCTGGTGGCCTACCTGTTCGTGTGCCTGATGACCGCCAGCATGAGGGAGGAGCCCTTCAGCCTGACGCTGCCAGAAATCTCCCAACCTGATGGCAACAGTGCTGTCGATCTGCTGTTGTTCTCACTGCCAGGGCAACTGCTGTTCGTGTTGGTCGGCTGTTTTATCCTCAGGCGGCGACTGCTCGGTAGAGGCTTTGTGCTGTTCGCCGCGCTGACGGCCTTGCTGCAATGCCTGCTGTTTGCCAATGCCTTTGGCAATACCTGGAGCACAGCAGAAATCTTTGGCTTGCTTGGCTTTAACCTGCATTGGTTAGTGGTGGCGCTGGTTCCAGGGTTGGCCTGGTTGTTTGGGTTGGAGCGCCTGCGCGGTTAACCTGATCGCGGGTCAAGCCCGCCCCCACAACCCGCAGGAGCGGGCTTGCCCCGCGATGGCTGGCCATCAACCGAGCTCGACGATCTCGTAGCTGTGGGTGATCTCGACACCAGCCCGGCCGAGCATGATCGAAGCCGAGCAGTACTTCTCTGCCGACAGCTCGACCGCACGCTTGACCTGGGCCTCTTTCAGGCCACGGCCCTTGACCACGAAGTTCAGGTGGATCTTGGTGAACACCTTCGGGTCTTCACTGGCGCGCTCGGCTTCAAGGAAGGCTTCGCAGCTCTCCACCGCCTGGCGGGATTTTTTCAGGATGCTGACCACATCGAAGTTGCTGCAGCCACCCAGGCCCAGTAGCAGCATTTCCATGGGCCGCACACCCAGGTTGCGACCACCGGCCTCGGGCGGGCCGTCCATCACGACCACATGGCCGCTACCCGATTCGCCCAGAAACATGGCTTCACCTGCCCACTGGATACGCGCCTTCATTACCTGGACTCCCTTGTTCGAAAAAAGGCTGCCAGCTTAGACCCTGCGGGCCCGGTGGAAAAGCTCAAGCGCACGACTAAATCTGCCGATAGAGGGGCGAGTGTCTGATAAGCTGACGCCAAATCACTGGCGCTTATCGCCAGACAACCTATAAAAGAAATTGAAGCGTCGCCTCCTGACCGGGATCCAGCCATGGTTGCATCAGCCCTTCCAGCCAAGATCAAGAACATCGACAAGCTGCTGGTCCATTGCCAGCGCCGCCGCTATGCGGCCAAGAGCAACATCATCTGCGCCGGCGACAAGGCCGAAACCCTGTCGTTCATCATCAAGGGGTCGGTGACCATCCTGATTGAAGATGACGATGGCCACGAAATGATCATCGCCTACCTCAACAGCGGTGATTTCTTCGGCGAGCTGGGGCTGTTCGAACCGGCGGGCCAGGAACAGCGGCGCAGTGCCTGGGTCCGGGCCAAAAGCGAGTGTGAAGTTGCGGAAATCAGCTACGAGAAATTCCGCGAGCTGGCCCGCCATGACCCGGAGATTCTCTACGCGCTGGGCAGCCAGATGGCACAACGTCTGCGCAATACGACGCGCAAGGTCGGCGACCTGGCGTTTTTCGACGTCACTGGCCGGGTTGCCCGCTGCCTGCTGGAGTTGTGCAAGCAGCCCGATGCCATGACCCACCCGGACGGCATGCAGATCAAGATCACCCGCCAGGAGATTGGCCGGATCGTCGGTTGCTCACGAGAAATGGTCGGCCGCGTGCTCAAGGACCTTGAAGAACGCAGCCTGGTGCACGTAAAAGGCAAGACCATGGTGGTCTTCGGTACCCGCTAGTCGCGGGCGATCCCCTTGATCACCTCGGCATAGGCCTGGCCAAGGCGCTCGAGCAACGGCGCCTGGGGCACCACTTCGTGCAGGGCAATGTGACTGTCGGCCAGGCAGCGCTGTTCCAGCTCACAGCATTCATTGAAGCGGTTGACCGCTGCCACCATCGACTCGCGTTCGTTATCCAGCAACAACGCACCATGCACCAGCACCACCGGACGCTTGCCGCCCAGGCCCTGGCGCCAGCGCTGGGCGGTGCCGACCAGCTTGCGGCCGTTGAGGTTGACGTTGTAGCGCCCATCACAGAACGCCCCTTCGATTTCCCCCACCGACGCCAACCCGCCCCACTCGCGCAGCACATCACACAACGGCAGGCACAGGCGCTCGTAGGCGTTTTCAATTCGCCCGTGGTCGCCCTCGCTTTTCGGTGCCACATACACCAGGGCGATGTTGATCACCGCAGGCGACTGCGGCACCGGCTCACCACCGGTTTCGCGCAACAATACCGGCCAGCCGGCAATCGCAAGCTCGGCACAGGCGGCCTCGAAACCTTCCAGGCGGCTCATGCGCCGGGGCATGACCAAGGCGTGGTCAGTCGGACGCCAGAACAACAGGCCATGATCCTTTTCGCCTTTGCACACAGCCGCCAGCAGCTCCTGCTCGGTGTGCAGCCCGGCCTCGACAGTGACATCCACCACTTGATCAGTCATCGCATTAACCTTGTAGAGACAAAAAAGCCGGCATTGCCGGCTTCAGAGTTGGTTCAATCCAGGGCTTGCACCGGGTTCTGCACCGCGCGCTCCGGGAAGAACAGGCGCTGCAGTTCCAGCCCCGGGTGCTCGGCACGCATGAACGCTTCGCCGACCAGGAAGGAATACACCTCGTTGATTTCCATCAGCTCGACATCGGCGCGGTTGAGGATGCCGCTCTCGGTGATGGCCAGGCGATCACGGGGGATGCGCGGCAGCAGGTCGAGGGTGGTTTCCAGGCTGACGTCAAAGGTATGCAGGTTGCGATTGTTGACCCCGACCAGCGGTGTGTCGAGGGTCTTCAGCGCCCGCTCCAGCTCGTCGCCGTCGTGTACTTCAACCAGCACGTCGAGGCCTACGCTTTTTGCCGTGGCGGCAAGTTCGGCCATCTTCACGTCATCCAGCGCCGCAACGATCAGCAGTACACAATCGGCGCCGAGCGCCCGAGCTTCGACGATCTGGTAAGGATCGATCATGAAGTCCTTGCGGATCACCGGCAGTTTGCAGGCAGCACGCGCCTGTTGCAGGTAGATGTCGCCGCCCTGGAAGTAATCGACATCGGTCAGCACCGACAGGCAGGTCGCCCCGCCCTTCTCGTAGCTGACGGCGATGTCGGCCGGAATGAAGTTTTCACGGATCACGCCCTTGCTTGGCGAGGCTTTCTTGATCTCGGCTATGACTGCCGGCTGCTTGCGCCTGGCCTGCTCGATCAAGGCCTTGGCAAAGCCGCGCGGAGCATCGGCGACTGCCGCCATACGCTCGAGCTCCGCCAGGCTGACCCGTGCGCTGCGCTCGGCGACTTCCTCAACCTTACGGGCGAGAATCTTTTCCAGAACCGTCGGCACACTCATCCTTCATTCTCCTGCTTGAATACCGCGGTAAAGGCGCCCAGTTCTTCGAGTTTTTCCCGGGCAAGGCCGGTGTGCAGAGCATCGTGCGCAAGCTCCACGCCCTGCTTGAGGCTCATGGCGTGGTCGGCCGCGTACAGCGCAGCGCCAGCATTGAGCACGATCATTTCCGCAGCCTTCTGGCCGTTCTCGGTCTTGCGCCGGCCCAGGGCATCGCGGATCAGCTCAAGCGACTGGGCCGGGCTGTCCACGGCCAGGCCGTGCAGGCTCTGGCTCTTCATGCCGAGGTCTTCGGGTTCGACCCAATATTCAGTGATCTGGTCGTTCTTGAGTTCGGCAACGAAGGTCGGCGCCGCCAGGCTGAATTCATCCAGACCGTCTTTCGAATGCACCACCAATACATGCTTGCTGCCCAGGCGTTGCAGCACTTCAGCCAGCGGGCGGCACAGCGCCTGGGTGAATACGCCAACGACCTGGTGCTTGACCCCGGCCGGATTCGTAAGCGGGCCGAGCATGTTGAACAGGGTACGCAGGCCCAGGTCACGACGTGGGCCGGCGGCGAACTTCATCGCCTTATGGTGGGTCTGGGCAAACATGAAGCCGATGCCGACGCTGTCGATGCAGCGCGCCACTTGTACCGGCGTCAGGTTCAGGTAGATACCGGCTGCTTCCAGCAGGTCGGCGCTGCCGCTCTTGCCCGAGACCGCACGGTTACCGTGCTTGGCCACAGTGCAGCCGGCCGCGGCGACGACGAAGGCCGAAGCGGTGGATACGTTGAAAATGTTGGCGCCATCACCGCCGGTGCCGACCACATCGACCACCTGGTCGAGGGTGTTGAGCTCGACCTTGTCAGCCAGCTCACGCATCACCGACACGGCACCTACGATTTCGTCGATGCTCTCGCTCTTCATGCGCATGCCCATCATGAAGGCGCCGATCTGCGCCTCGCTGCATTGGCCGGTCATGATTTCGCGCATGACGTCGCGCATTTCTTCGGTGCTCAGGTCCAGGTGACCGACGATGCGGCTCAGCGCGCTCTTGA
>NZ_JH650758.1:365988-389990 GCF_000259195.1 Pseudomonas donghuensis | reverse complement strand
CCTTACCGGCGGCCGCCGGTCTGCTTGAGGAAGTTGGCGAACAGCTCGTGGCCCTGCTCGGTGAGGATCGATTCGGGGTGGAACTGCACCCCTTCGATGTTCAGCTCTTTGTGGCGCAGGCCCATGATCTCGTCCACCGAGCCGTCTTCAAGGGCAGTCCAGGCGGTCAGCTCCAGGCATTCGGGCAAGGTTTCGCGCTTGACCACCAGCGAATGGTAGCGGGTCACGGTCAGCGGGTTGTTGAGGCCGGCGAACACGCCCTGGTCGTTGTGCAACACCGGGCTGGTCTTGCCATGCATCACCTGGCGGGCGCGCACCACATCACCGCCAAAGGCCTGGCCAATGGACTGGTGGCCCAGGCAGACGCCGAGGATCGGCAGCTTGCCGGCAAAATGCTGGATGGCCTGCAGCGATACACCGGCTTCGGTCGGCGTGCACGGGCCGGGGGAGACGACAATGCGCTCGGGGTTCAGGGCTTCGATCTGGGCGATGGTCAGTTCGTCATTGCGAATGACCTTGACCTCTGCACCCAATTCGCCGAGGTATTGCACGACGTTGTAGGTGAAGGAGTCGTAGTTGTCGATCATCAGTAACATCTGGGTTCAACCTCTTGCATCTACTGACTTTGAATACATGCCTTTCGAAGTGCCTGTGCGCAGGGCAACAGGTGCGAGTCTGCCTGTGCCCACCAGCAACAGCTGGCTACAGCAGGTAAAGCGTTCAGAAAGGCAAAGCGGTACAGGGCCGGCTAACCGGCAAGAGATAAAGTCAGGCGCGCCAACGCCAACGGGCGTGGGCCTTGATTACGCGCATCAAGAGTTTGCTGACGATCAACACGGGGTAGGTCTCGTTCATACGTTCCCGCACAGTAGCCTACCGGCGCGGTCCACGCAATATGACCGAGGCATGCCGAAACGCTTTAGCGATGGAAGACGCGTGGAATGTTTTGCTAACGTCCTAAGGCGTCATCCGATAACAACAACGAAAAAGGATCTTTGCGATGTTGAACGCGCGTTCTCTGTTGCCCTGTGCATTCTCGCTGCTGGCCCTGGCCTGCTCCAGTGCCTATGCCGGCCCTTCCCCCTACTCGACCCTGATCGTCTTCGGTGACAGCCTTGCCGATGCCGGGCAATTCCCCGACAGCAACGGTGCGCCAGGCTCTACCCAGCGCTTTACCAACCGTATCGGCCCGACCTATGGCAACGGCGAGGCCTTTGGCGCGGTATCGCCCATGTTGCTCGGGGCACAGCTGGGTATTGCTCCGACCGACCTGGGCGCTTCGACTTCACCGGTCAATGCCGCACTCGGTCGCCCTGACGGCAACAACTGGGCAGTGGGCGGCTACCGCACCGACCAGATTCTCGACTCGATCACCGGCACTTCCGACGTGATCATTCCACCAGGCAATCCCGGTGCCGGCACCGTGCTGCGTGAGCGCCCGGGCTACCTGGCGGGCGGATTGCGCGCCGACCCTAACGCGCTTTATTACCTGACCGGTGGCGGCAACGACTTCCTCCAGGGGCAGATCACCAGCCCGGCAACCGCCGCAGCCGCCGCCAATCGCCTGGCTGCCAGCGCCCAGGCTCTGCAGCAGGGCGGCGCGCAGTACATCATGGTCTGGTTGCTGCCCGACCTGGGCCTGACCCCGGCAATGAACGGCACGCCAATGCAAGGCCCGGCCTCGCAACTGAGCAGCCTCTTCAACCAGCAACTGGTCGGCCAGCTGAGCCAGATTGACGCGCAAGTCATTCCGCTCAATGTGCCGTTGCTACTCCAGGAAGCCCTGGCTGCTCCGACGCAGTTCGGCCTGGCCAGCGGGCAGAACCTGGTCGGTACCTGCTTCAGCGGCAATGGCTGCGTGCAGAACGCAACGTACGGCATCAACAGTGCCACGCCCGATCCGAGCAAGCTGCTGTTCAACGATTCGGTCCATCCCACCACCGCTGGGCAGGAGCTCATCGCCGACTACGCCTTCTCGATCCTCTCGGCGCCCTGGGAGCTGACGCTGCTACCGGAAATGGCTCACGCCAGCCTGCGCGCGCACCAGGATGAACTGCGCAATCAGTGGCAAGGCAGCTGGCAACCGGTCGGTCAATGGCAGGCAATCGTTGCCGCTGGTGGGCAGAACCTGGATATCGACAGCCAGCGCAGTTCGGCCAGCGCCGATGGCCATGGCTACAACCTGACCCTGGGCGGTAGCTATCGCCTGGATGACGCCTGGCGTGTTGGCGTTGCTACCGGTGTTTATCAACAGAAGCTTGAAGCCGGCGAGCAAGACTCCGACTACAAGCTCGACAGCTACCTGGCCACCGCCTTTGTGCAGTTCCAGCAGAACCAGTGGTGGGCCGACGCCGCCCTGACCGGCGGGCACCTGGACTACAGCGACCTGAAGCGCACCTTCGCCCTGGGGGTGAATGATCGCAGCGAAAAAGGTGATACCGATGGCGAGCTGTGGGCGTTCGTCGCGCGACTGGGTTATGACCTGGCGGCGCCCGGCAGCCAGTGGAGCCTGTCGCCTTTCGTCAGTGCCGACTATGCGCGGGTGAAGGTCGATGGGTATTCGGAGAAAGGCACCCGCGCCACGGCCTTGAGCTTTGACGATCAGGAGCGTGAATCGCGGCGCCTGGGCCTGGGCCTGCAGGGCAAATACCAGGCTGGGCCAAGCACCCTGTTGTTCGCCGAAGTGGCTCACGAACACGAGTTCGAAGACGACCGCCAGGACCTGACCATTCACCTCAACAGCCTGCCGGGCAACGACTTCACCCTGACCGGCTACACCCCGCAGAGCAACCTGAACCGGGCAACCCTGGGCTTGAGCCAGACCCTGGCGCCGGGCCTGGCCCTGCGCGGCAGCTACAACTGGCGCAAGAGCGACGAGCTGACCCAGCAAGGGCTCAACCTGGCGGTGAGCCTGGAGTTCTAAGGAAGGAAAACGGCGCCTGCCGCAAGCAGGCGCCGTGAGTCAGGCTCAGGTGCGTGGCGTTTGCTCGGCCAGCGCTACCGCACGGAACATCGCCCGGCGCTTGTTGATGGTTTCTTCCCACTCAAGCGCAGGCACCGAGTCGGCAACGATGCCGCCACCGGCCTGCACATGCAGTTCGCCGTCCTTGATCACCGCCGTGCGGATAGCAATCGCGGTATCCATGTTGCCGTTCCAGGCAAAGTAACCTACCGCACCGCCGTAGACCCCACGCTTGACCGGCTCCAGTTCGTCGATGATTTCCATGGCGCGGATCTTCGGCGCCCCGGACAAGGTGCCCGCCGGCAGGATCGCGCGCAGTGCATCCATGGCGCTCAGGCCCTGCTTCAGCTCACCGGTGACGTTGGAAACGATGTGCATGACGTTGGAATAGCGCTCGATCACCATCTTCTCGGTGACTTTGACCGAGCCGGTTTCCGACACCCGGCCAGCATCGTTGCGGCCCAGGTCGATGAGCATCAGGTGCTCGGCGATTTCCTTGTCGTCGGACAGCAGGTCTTCTTCCAGCGCGCGGTCGGCCTCTTCGGTGGCGCCGCGTGGGCGGGTCCCGGCGATCGGGCGCACGGTGACCAGATTGTCCTCGACCCGCACCAGCACTTCCGGCGAGCTGCCGACCACATGGAAGTCGCCGAAGTTGAAGAAATACATGTACGGCGTCGGGTTGAAGCAGCGCAGCGCCCGGTACAGGTCGATCGGCGCGGCCTTGAAGTCGATGGACATGCGCTGTGATGGCACCACCTGCATGCAGTCGCCAGCGAGGATGTACTCCTTGATGGTATCGACCGCACGCTCGTAGTCGCTCTGGGTAAAGCTTGAGCGGAACGCAGGTTCTGCCGGCAGCGGCCCGCCCAGGTCCAGGCCACGGCGCGGGGCGATGGGCTGGCGCAGTTGCGCGAGCAGGCCTTCGAGACGGGCCAGGCCGTTTTCGTAGGCTTGCTCCTGGGCCGGATCGACCAGCACGATCGCGTGCATCTTGCCGGCCAGGTTGTCGAACACCACCACGGCGTCGGACACCATCAGCAGAATATCCGGTACCCCCAGCGGATCAGGGTTCGGGCACTTGCCCAGACGCCGCTCGACATAACGCACGCAGTCATAGCCGAAGTAACCGACCAGGCCACCATTGAAACGCGGCAGACCAGCAATGGTCGGCACCTGGTAGCGCTCCTTGAAGGCTTCGACGAAGGCCAGCGGATCCTCTGCTTCGTGCTGTTCGATCAGTTCACCGTCGTGGGTGATCCGCACCTGGTGATCGTGCACCCGCAACACGGTGCGGCACGGCAGGCCGATGATCGAGTACCGCCCCCACTTCTCGCCGCCCTGCACCGATTCGAGCAGGTAAGAGTTGGCTTGGTCGGCCAGTTTCAGGTAGATCGACAGGGGGGTGTCGAAGTCGGCCAGGGTCTCGCAGGCCAGGGGAATGCGGTTGTAGCCGGCAGCGGCCAGGCGCAGGAATTCTTCGCGGGTCATGATAGCCTCGTGGCAAGCAGCAGATGGGTCAGGCAGGCAAGCAGGCCGGCATGTGCCGGCAGATGGCAGTCAGGCGCGCCAACGCCAGCGGGCCAGGGCCTTGATGACTTTCATCCAGAGTTTGCCGGTAACCGCCACGATGGAATCTCGATCTGAGGGGGATTGAACGTTCGCCAACGTTATCCCAGTGGCCGGATCTAAGCAACCAGGCAACAGCGCGCGCAAGTCGTCGATGACCAGGCACGGTGCTTCTTCGCTGATCGGCCGACCATGGTTGTAGCCATAGGTCAGGCCCACGCACTTGACCCCGGCGGCCTTGGCCGCAAGCACATCACTGCGTGAGTCGCCGACGAACAACGCCTGCTCAGGCGCAACGCTGGCCATTTTCATGACAAACAGCAACGCGGCAGGGTCGGGCTTTTTCTGTGGCAGGGTATCGCCGCCGATGATCCAGCGGAAATAGCGGCCGATCTTCATCTGATCGAGCAAGGGTGCAACGAAGCGCTCGGGCTTGTTGGTGATCAGGGCCATTTCCACACCCTGCTTGTGCAACCACTTGAGGGTGTCGCGCACACCGGGGTAGACCACCGTCAGCTCATGGCTTTCGGCGTAGGCCTGCATGAACAGCTCCAGGCCCTGCTGCGCTTCGTCGTCATCGACCGTTTCGTGATCGATGCCACCCGCCAGCGCGCGGCGCACCAGCACCGGCGCACCATTGCCGACCCAGTGGCGCACTGCCTCAAGGCCGGCGGGCTGGCGCCCCATTGCGAGCAGCATGTTATCCACCGCCGCTGCCAGGTCCGGTACCGAATCGATCAGGGTACCGTCCAGATCAAACATCACCAGTTTGGGCAGGGCGCCGGGGAACAGCTGCTCGAAGCCACTCATGGGCGGGCCAGGGCCAGTTCGGCGCGCATCTTGGCAATCACCTCGCGGTAGTCCGGGGTGTTGAAGATCGCCGAGCCTGCGACGAAGGTATCGGCGCCAGCGGCCGCGATTTCGCGGATGTTGTTGACGTTCACGCCGCCGTCGATTTCCAGGCGGATGTCACGACCGCTGGCATCGATCAGCGCGCGGGCTTCGCGCAGCTTGTCGAGGGTACCGGGGATGAACTTCTGGCCACCGAAGCCCGGGTTGACGCTCATCAACAGGATCATGTCGACCTTGTCCATCACGTACTTGAGGGTGTCGAGCGGGGTCGCCGGGTTGAACACCAGGCCGGCCTTGCAACCGCCGTCGCGAATCAACTGTAGCGAACGATCGATGTGCAGGCTGGCTTCCGGATGGAAGGTAATGTAGCTGGCGCCCGCTTCGATGAAGTCGCCGATGATGCGGTCGACCGGACTGACCATCAGGTGCACGTCGATCGGCGCGGTGATGCCGTACTTGCGCAGGGCGGTGCAGACCATCGGGCCGATGGTCAGGTTGGGCACGTAGTGGTTGTCCATCACATCGAAGTGAACAATGTCGGCACCCGCGGCCAGGACGTTGTCGACTTCCTCGCCCAGACGGGCGAAGTCGGCAGAAAGAATCGAGGGGGCAATAGCGTAGGGCTGCATGGCGCACCTGTAGGCAGAATCACAGTGGCGCGCATTGTACCTCAGGGAAACGCTCAGGGGCTGACCGGTATCAAGGCGGTCGACGGGTGCGCATCGCGGGGCAAGCCCTCTCCTGTGGGAGCGGGCTTGCCCCGCGAAAAGGCCTCAACCCGGCTGCTGGGTACGCAGCTTCTCGCTTCGCCCACGCAGCCACTCCAGAGTCAGCAGCAGCACCACAGAGAAGGCAATCAGCAAGGTTGCCGCCGCGGCGATGGTCGGGCTGAGGTTCTCGCGGATACCGCTGAACATCTGCCGTGGCAGGGTCGCCTGCTCGGGGCCGGCCAGGAACAGGGTGACCACCACCTCATCGAACGAGGTAGCGAAGGCGAACAGCGCCCCGGAAATCACCCCCGGCGCAATCAGCGGCAAGGTCACCCGGCGGAAGGTGGTCAACGGCGAGGCGCCAAGGCTGGCTGCCGCTCGCACCAGGTTGTGGTTGAAGCCCTGTAGGGTCGCCGAGACGGTAATGATGACGAACGGCACACCGAGCACCGCATGCACCAGGATCAACGAAATGAAGCTGTTACCCATGCCCAGTGGGGCAAAGAACAGGTAACTGGCCACGCCGATGATCACCACCGGTACCACCATGGGCGAAATCACCAGGGCCATGATCAGCGATTTGCCCGGGAAGTCACCGCGGGTCAGGCCAATCGAAGCCAGGGTACCGAAGACCATCGCCAGCACCGTGGCGGCTGGCGCCACGATGATGCTGTTCTTCAGTGCCCGCATCCACTCGGCCGAGGCGAAAAAGTCGTGGTACCACTGCAGCGAGAAGCCCTGCAGCGGGTAGACCAGGAAGCTGCCGGAGTTGAACGACAACGGAATGATCACCAGCACCGGTAACACCAGGAACAACAGGATCAGGCCGCAAAGGATGCGCAAACTGTAGAACCAGACCCGCTCGACGGGCGACATGTAGGGGCTCAGCATGACAACGCTCCTCAGCTCAGGCGCAGACGGCTGGCGCCGACCAGCCAGCTATAGATCAGGTAAAGCAGCACGGTGGCCAGCAACAGCAAGCCGCCCAGCGCGGTCGCCATGCCCCAGTTGATGCTGGTGTTGGTATAGAAGGCCACAAAGTAACTGACCATCTGATCGTTGGGGCTGCCAAGCAGCGCCGGGGTGATGTAGTAGCCGATGGCGAGGATGAACACCAGCAGGCAGCCTGCGCCTACGCCGGCGTAGGTTTGCGGGAAGTACACCCGCCAGAAGCTGGCGAACGGATGACAGCCGAGGGAAATCGCCGCGCGCATGTAGGTTGGCGAGATGCCTTTCATCACGCTGTAGATCGGCAGGATCATGAACGGCAGCAGGATATGCACCATGGAGATGTAAACCCCGGTGCGGTTGAACACCAGTTCCAGCGGCTTGTCGATGATGCCCATGGCCATCAGGGCACTGTTGATCAGCCCGCCCGATTGCAGCAGCACGATCCAGGCCGCGACCCGCACCAGGATCGAGGTCCAGAACGGCAGCAGTACAAGGATCATCAGCAAGTTGCTCTGCCGGGTCGGCAGGTTGGCCAGCAGGTAGGCCAATGGATAGGCCAGCACCAGGCAGATGGCGGTGATGACGAAGCCCATCCACAGGGTACGGGTGAAGATGTCCAGGTAGATGGCCTGGTCCGGGGTGGCCTTGGCCAGCTCACCGAGATCATCGATGCGATGATCAAGAGCCGCCAACAGGTAGAACGGCGTGACGCTACTGGTGTTACGGCGAATCGCCTGCCAGTAGGCCGGATCGCCCCAGCGCTCGTCCAGTTCCTGCAGGGCTTCTTTATAGGAAGCCGGTTCGCTCTTGAACGGCAGTGCTCGGGCGGTCTTGGCCAGCAGGCTGCGATAGCCGGCCAGTTCCATGTTCAGACGCTTGGAGGTATCGCCCAGGGTCTGGTTCTTGCGCGCCTGGGCAAGGTCTTCGCTCAGCGCCTTGTACACCGCCTCCCCTGGCAGGCCCTTACCGTCCCACTCGGCCACGGCGGTTACGGTCTGCGGCAAGCCGCCCACCACTTCCGGGTTACCCACGCTCTTGTACAGCAGCGCGGCAATCGGCACGAGGAACACCAGCAGCAGAAACAGCGCCAGCGGCGCGATCAGCGCTTGCGCCTTCCAGCGGTTGACCCGCTCGGCACGCTTGAGGCGCTGCTTGAGGTTGGAACCGGCGCCTTCATTCAGGGGCACTGCGATGGCCATAGCGAACTCCGAAATCTTGAGAACAAGGAGCGCCGGCGGCAAGCCGACGCCCCATAAGCAGCCCTTACTTGGCAGCCCAGGCGTTGAAGCGTTGCTCCAGCTGCTCGCTGTTGTCCGCCCAGAACGCCACGTCGATCTGCACCTGGTTGGCGATGTTCTCCGGGGTGGTCGGCATGTCTTTCTTGATCTCGTCGGACAGCAGCGCAACAGCCTTGGAGTTGGCCGGGCCGTAGGCGATATTTTGCGAGTAGGTCTTCTGCTGATCAGGCTGGACCGAATAGGCGATGAACTTCTTAGCCTGCTCGACATCTTTGGCGCCTTTCGGGATGGCCCAGGCGTCGAAGTCGTAGATACCGCCGTTCCAGACGACTTTCAGGTTGCTCTCTTTTTGCACGGCGGCAATGCGGCCGTTGTAGGCCGAGCTCATGACCACGTCACCCGAGGCCAGGTATTGCGGTGGTTGCGCACCGGCTTCCCACCACTGGATGCTGGGCTTGAGTTCGTCGAGTTTCTTGAAGGCACGGTCCTGGCCTTCCTTGGTGGCGAGTACCTTGTAAACGTCCTTGGGCGCAACACCGTCGGCCATCAGGGCGAATTCGAGGGTGTACTTGGCGCCTTTGCGCAGGCCGCGCTTACCCGGGAACTGCTTGGTGTCCCAGAAATCCGCCCAACTGGTCGGCGCAGTCTTCAGCTTGTCGGCGTTGTAGGCCATGACCGTGGACCAGACGAAGAAGCCAACACCGCAAGGCTGGATAGCGCCGGGAACGTAGTCGGATTCGTTACCGAAAAGTGCAGGATCAAGCTCCTCGAACATGCCTTCGTCGCAACCACGGGCAAGCTCCGGCGATTCGACTTCAACCAGGTTCCACGACACGCTCTTGGTGTCGACCATGGCTTTGACCTTGGCCATTTCACCGTTGTACTCGCCAGCGACGATCTTGCCGTTGCCCGCCTTTTCCCATGGCTCGTAGAACGCCTTGACCTGGGCCGCCTTGTTGGCGCCGCCGAAGGAAATCACGGTCAGGTCGGCCGCCGCCATGGCCTGGGTTGCCGCGAACAGGCCCAGGGTCAGGGCGGTCAACTTCAAGTGTTTGCGCATTATTATTCTCTCCACAGTACAGGGTTGGTGAAGCAAACCTTCAATTGGCTTCCAGCAAAGGATCGAGCGCGCGGGCGTGCTCCACCTGCCAGCCAAGCGGTACCACATCGCCCACGGCCAGGGCCGGGTCGAGTTCGGCAATCGGCTGCTTCACGAAGAAATCGGCCTTGCCGCAGACTTCCAGGCGTACCCGCACGTGGTCGCCCAGGTAGATGAATTCGGCTACGCGCCCGGAGAAACGGTTGACGCAGCTTTCACTGTGACCATTGAGGCGCACGCGCTCGGGGCGGATCGACAGGGTTACTGGCTCGCCGGCCTGGCCGACATTGACCGCCAGCGCCTCGACCTTCTCGCCGCGCGGCAGCAGCACCTGGCAGCGCTCGCCGTCGTGGCTGAGCAAGCGGCCATTGATGCGGTTGTTTTCACCGATGAAGTTGGCGACGAAGGTGTTCTTCGGCTCTTCATAGAGGGTGCGCGGGTCAGCGATCTGCTGGATCTCGCCCTGGTGGAACACCGCCACGCGGTCCGACATGGTCAGTGCTTCGCCCTGGTCGTGGGTGACGTAGACCACAGTGACGCCCAAGCGCTGGTGCAGGTGCTTGATCTCCATCTGCATGTGTTCGCGCAGCTGCTTGTCGAGAGCACCGAGAGGTTCGTCCATCAGCACCAACTGCGGCTCGAACACCAGCGCCCGGGCCAAGGCCACCCGCTGCTGCTGGCCACCGGAAAGCTGGCCGGGGTAGCGCTGGGCGAAGGTATCGAGCTGAACCATGTTGAGCACACGCTTGACCCGCTCGCTGATGTCGGTCTTGCTCAGGTTGCGCACGCTCAGGGGAAACGCCAGGTTCTCGGCCACGGTCATGTGTGGGAACAGCGCATAGTTCTGGAACACCATGCCGATGTCGCGCTTGTGCGGCGGCACGTTGTTGATCGAACGGCCGGCCAGCTGGATCTCGCCTGCGGTCGGCGTTTCGAACCCTGCGAGCATCATCAGGCTGGTGGTCTTGCCAGAACCGGACGGGCCGAGCAAGGTGAGGAATTCACCCTTGCGGATATCCAGGTTGAGGTCTTTGACGATCAGCGATTCGCCGTCGTAGCTCTTCTGCACACCACGGAAGCTGACCAGCACTTCGCCGGTTGCAGCGCTCGAATTCACCTCACTCATACCCGCACCTTTTTTATTGGATGACTGCTGTATCCAAAGCCTAGTGAAGGCGGCAAGCGGCGCAAATCGGGGGGGGAGAGAGATTGATATCAGCGCGTTAGAAGGCTTGGGGTAGGGATTGCCCTACAAGGATGGCGTTTTTGGATAAGCGCTGAAAACTTCATCGCCACAACCATCGCTATCGCTGGCAAGCCAGCTCCCACAAGAGCCATTCCTGTTGGTTTTCTGTGGGAGCTGGCTTGCCAGCGATGAAGGTAAACACGATGTCGTTTCTGGAACACTCACAACAGTTTGTGCTCCATCGCATACTTCACCAATTCCGCCAGCGAGTTCACGTTGAGCTTCTGCATCAGCCGTGCCTTGTGGGTGCTGATGGTCTTGTTGCTCAGGGCCAGTTGCTGGGCTATGTCGTTGACGTTGGCGCCTTGGGCCAGGCGCTCGAACACCGAAAACTCCCGCTCCGACAGCAATGAATGCAGCGGCCGGGCATCGGTCAGGCCGACCTCGAAGACCATGCGGTCGGCCAGGTCCGGGTCGATATAGCGCCCGCCACCGGCCACCCGACGAATGGCGGTCAGCAGCAGGGCCGGATCGCTGTCCTTGGTGGCATAGCCGGCAGCGCCGACCTTCAGCGCCCGCGCCGCCATCTGCGCTTCGTCGTGCATCGACAGCACCAGGATCGCCGGTGGGTTGTTCAAGGCGCGAATCCGCGGGATCGCCTCCAGGCCGTTGACCCCGGGCATGGAAATATCCAGCAGCACCACTTCGCACTCGGTATGGCGCAGGGTTTCCAGCAATTGCTCACCATTGCCAGCCTCCCCCGCTACCTGCATGTCCTTGGCCAGGCCAATCAACTGCTTGATGCCTTCACGGACAATGGTGTGGTCTTCGGCAACCAGTACTCGAATCACGCAATGCTCCTAATCCAGAGGGATGGCAACGCTCAGGCTGGTGCCCTCGCCCGGCTCGCTTTCCAGGGTCATGCGGCCGCCCAGCATCAGCACCCGCTCACGCATGCCGACCAAGCCGAACGACGAAGGCCGATGTTGCTCCAGGACAAATCCCACACCATCGTCGATCACCGTCAGTTGCAGGGCCTGACCATCGAGGCTCAGGCTGATCTGCACAGTATGCGCCTGGGCATGGCGCATGACATTAGTCAGCGCCTCCTGCAGGATGCGGAACAGGCCAATGGCCTTGGCATCACTCAAGGGTGGCAGATTCTCCGGCACCTGCACCAGGCAGGGGATCTGCGTACGCGCTTCAAAACGCCTGGCCTGCCACTCGATGGCCGAGGCGATACCGGCATCGAGGATCGGCGGGCGCAGGGCGGTGGCCACATCACGCACCAGCTGGAACAGCTGGGCGATCAGGCGCTTCATGCTGCCCAGGCGCTCGTTGAGACCGGGATCCAGTTCGGCATAGGCCAGTTCACACATCGAGGTTTCCAGCTTCAGCACCGTGAGCATCTGCCCCAACTCGTCGTGCACTTCCCGGGCGATACGGGCCTTTTCTTCCTCTCGCACACTTTCCAGGTGCGCCGACAGTTCGCGCAGTTGCTCCTGGGAGCGCGCCAGCTCAAGTTCAACGCGCTTGCTCTGGCTGATATCCCAGACCACTCCGTCCCAGACCACCCGGCCATCCGCCAGGGTACGGGTACTGGCCTTGATGTCGGCCCAGCGCTGTTCGCCCTGACGGGTCAGGATCCGCCCCTGCCACGACCAGTCGCTGTCGCTGGCCAGGGCCAGGTCCTGGACCCGGTGATAATCGGCGCGGTCATCCGGGTGCACCAGGTTGCGCAGGCCCATGTCCGGGTGCTGGAGCGCGGCCGGCGTGTAGCCCACCAGAGCTTCACTGCCTTCACTGATATAGGGGAACTCCAGCTCGCCTTCAGCCGGGTTGCGTTCGAGGCGAAACACCAACCCCGGTACGTTGCCGGCGATGCCCTTGAGCCGCGCCTCGCTCTCGCGCAAGGCTGCCAACGCACGCCGGCGCTCGGTGACATCGGCGAGAAACACCACCAGGTACTCGGCATCGCGAAAACGCAGGAAGCTTAGCGACACATCCACCGGCAACAGGCTGCCATCGGCACGCAGGCACCGGGTTTCAAAATGCTGTGGCGCCTCATCGCTGGCCCGGGCGCGTTTCCACAGGTCGAGCCAGCGGTCCATGTGCAGGTTCGGCTCGAAATCGATCAACGGCCGGTCGATCAGGGCCCCCGAGGCGTAGCCGAGCATGCTCTCGGCGGCCCGATTGGCGTAGCGCACATGGCTGTCCCAGTTGACCCAGAGGATCCCCACCGTGCTCTGATCGATGGAAAACTGGCTCAGGCGCAAGGCTTCTTCACGGGCCTGGCGCTGGGTCAGGGTGTCGCGGGTGGCCAGCAGGCTGTGTTCGAGCTGATGCAGTTGTCGGCGCTGCCAGAGAACTATGGCCACGCAACTCAACAGCAGCGCCGCCAGCAGCAGGCCGAGGTTCTGCCAGAAGCCCGGGGATTCGCTGAGCCGTGGATACTTCGGCTCCAGCCAGCGTTGGTGCAATTGCTCCAGGTCCTTGGCTGGAATGGCCTGCAGGCCGCGCTCAAGAATTTTGGCCAGCTCGGGCCAGTCCCGCCGCGAACCAACCCTCAACAACTGCGGCAAGCCGATATCACCGACCACCACCAGCTCACTGAACTCGCTTTCCCGCGACAGTCGGCTCAATTGCGCCTCATCCACCACGGCAAAGCGTGCTTGTTCGCTGAGCACCAATTGCAAGGCCTGGCGCTCCTGAGGCACACCTTGCAGGTTGAGATTGCTATAGGTGGCACGCAGATAATCGGCCACGGTGCTGGGCATGCGCACGGCGACCCGGTCAGTGCTGGCGAGTTTCTCCAGATCAACCGCCACCGCGCCGGTACGCGGCCCGACGATCAGTTGCGGCACGCGCATGTAAGGGTCGCTGAACAACCACAGGCGCAAGCTGGCAGGGGTCTGAGTCAGGCCCGGGGCAAGATCGACTTCGCCAGCCAGCAACGCATGCTCCAGTGCCGCCTGGTCAGGAAAGTTGCGCCAGGTGAGGTCTAGTCCCAATGAGCGGCCGAGCCAGTTCATCAGCTCGACGTTAACCCCATAGAGCTGCTGCAGGCGCCGGTCGAACTGGGCGAAGGGTGCTTGCAACACCAGCCCGACCCGCAGGCTGCGATGCTGCTCGAGCCACTGCTGCTGTGCAGGCTCCAGCACAACCTGCGCAGGCGCGGCAGCCGAAGCCGCCCAAGCGATCAAGGGCAGGCAAAAACAGCCGATAAGCAACAGGCAGCGCACACGCTTCATCTGCACTCTCATCAAGGGTAGGACGGCCACCGAGCATGGCCGTCCCGAGTAAATACTATTAGGCTGCCGGTATTAATCTGGCCTGGATCGATCCATGTTCGCACTTTATCGCACGACGCTGCCGGCGTTATGCCTGTCACTGATACTACCTTGTACCGCACAAGCGGCAGCTGGCGAAACGCCAGAAGCTGCTGCCGACAGCAAACCTGCCGCTGTCGAACGCCAACCGCTGGCCGAACGCAGCCTGGAAGATGCCCAGGCCCTGGAGCGCCAGGTGCCTCAGGCTGAACAGCAAACCCTGCAGGCCGGCGGCGACAACTTCCTGGCCCTGTGGAAACCGGCCAACACCGCCGAGCCTGAAGGCGCCCTGATCATTCTTGCCGGTGCCGGCGAAAATGCCGACTGGCCGAAAACCGTCGGCCCATTGCGGCGCAAGTTTCCCGATGCCGGTTGGCACAGCCTGAGCCTGGCCCAGCCGGACCTGCTGGCCAACAGCCCGCAAGCACGCATCGAAGTCGCACCGGCGCCAGCCAAAAAGGCCGAGCAAGGCGAAAGCGCACCAGTCAAGGACACTCCAGCCAACGCCAACGCCAGTATCGAACAGGCCACGGCAGAGGAAAGCGACAACAACGAAAGCGTCGAGCAGGCAAAAGCCCCGGTTGAGGATGACAAGGCCGATGCCGAACGTATCTTCGCCCGCCTCGACGCTGCCGTCGCCTATGCCCAACAACAGAATGCCCGCAGCATTGTCCTGCTCGGCAACGGCAGCGGCGCCTACTGGGCCGCCCGCTACCTGAGCGAGCGGCAACCGGCGCAGGTACAAAAGCTGGTGATGGTCGCCGCCCAGACGCCGACCCAGGCCGAACAAGGCCTGGACAGCCTGGCGCCGACCCTGAAAGTGCCCACCGCGGACTTTTTCTACGCCACCCAACCCCAGGCCAAGCGCGCAGCCGAGCAACGCCTGCAAGCCAGTAAACGCTTGAAGGATGCCAACTACCGCCAGGTCAGCCTGACCGCCATGCCAGGTAACAGCGCGGCGGAACAGGAACAGCTGTTCCGCCGCATCCGTGGCTGGCTGAGCCCGGAAAAGCTCGACTAAAAGCCACGGCGTTTACGAATGACGGCGTAGGCCTGATGCAGTTCGCGGGTACGTTCGGTGGCCTCGCGGACCTGCGAAGGGCTGGCGCCATTGCCCACTAGTTTGTCCGGGTGATGGCGACTGAGCAGTCGCCGATAGGCCTGCTTGATCTGCCCGGCTTCGGTGTCTGCGCTGACCCCGAGCACGCGCAAGGCCTGCGGATACCCCAGGGCGCCATCGGCCACTGCCGCCTTCTGCGGTTCATACTCCAGCGCCAGGGCCTTGACCTTGACTGACGACCAGCCGAGGGCCTGGCCCCACTCCAGCAGCAACTCACGCTCATGCCGACCGGCCTGGCCATCGGCCCAGACCATGCGCCAGCAAGCGCGCAACATGCCTTCGGCGGCATGCGGCTGTTGCTTCAGGCGCCGCAGATGAACGCCCAGGCGTTCCTTGCCGCTTTTGCCGCGATTGAACGCAGCAATGGCGCGGCGCCTGGCCGGCTCGCTCATCTCCAGGCGTTGCATTTCCACCCGCGCCTGCTGGATATGCCCGTCGACCACCCGCCCATCACTCTTGGCCAGGCGCCCGAGCAGGACGAACAGCACTTCATCGTCGCGTAGCACCGGTCGCCCGCCCAGGCGTTCACGCACATGCGCCCAACTGTGTAACTGCAAACGGCGGTCCATCGCCTGGCCCAGCAACGCCCCCAGCAACGCCCCGGGAATACTGGCGATGGCAAAGCCTGCTCCGGCACCTATCACTGTGCTCGGCCACAACATGTCAGCGGCGCTCGGCGAGCAGTCGCTCGACTTCGGCCAGACGTTCAAGGGTGCCGACATCCACCCAGTGCCCGCTGTAATGCTCACCACTGACCTGCCCGACCGCCATTGCCTGACGCAGCAATGGCGCCAGTTTGAAGCCGCCCCCCTGGCAGTCGGCGAACAGTTGCGGGGCCAGCACGGCGATACCGCTGTAGGTCAGGGTGTCGGCATCGGCATTGCCGTCACTGACCTGACCATGCTGCAGACGAAAATCGCCCTTGCCGTGGTGGCCGGGGTTGTCCACCAGCACCAGGTGGGCCAGCCCGCTCGGCGCTTGTGGCAGGTGCTTGAAGTCGTAGTCGGTCCAGATATCACCGTTGACCAGTACAAAGGGTTCATCACCCAGCAATGGCAGGGCCTTGAAAATGCCGCCGCCGGTCTCCAGCGGTTCGCCTTCCGGCGAGTAACGGATGCTCAGGCCCCAGCGCGAACCATCGCCCAGGTGATCTTCGATCTGCTGTCCCAGCCAGGCGTGGTTGATCACCACGTCCTTGAAACCGGCAGCCGCGAGCGCACGCAGGTGGTATTCGATCAGCGGCATGCCGGCCACCGGTACCAGCGGCTTTGGCGTGTGCAGGGTCAGCGGGCGCATCCGCTCGCCCTTGCCCGCAGCGAGAATCATCGCCTTCATGGACGCACTCCGGCAGCAGCCTGCAGGCTCTCGATCAATTCATCGAGCTCGGCCAGCTCCGGACGACGGGCGATCACTTCATCTATATATGCAAAGAAACGCGGCACATCGGTCAGGTAACGCGGTTTGCCGTCACGGTGGCAGATGCGGGCGAAAATACCGATGACCTTGAGGTGACGCTGAACCCCCATCAGGTCGCTGGCGCGGTGGAAGTCCTCGAAATCCGCCTGCACCGGGATGCCCTTGGCCTGGGCGCGTTGCCAGTAATCCTTCAACCAGCCCTGCACCCGCGCTTGTGGCCAGCTCAGGAAGGCGTCCTTGAACAGGCAGGTAACGTCATAGGTCACCGGCCCGTACACCGCATCCTGGAAGTCCAGCACGCCGGGGTTCGGCTCGCTGTCCATCAGGTTGCGTGGCATATAGTCGCGGTGCACCAGCACCTTTGGCTGGGCCAGCGCGCTGTCGATCAGCAGGCTGCTGATGCGCTGCCAGGCCGCCAGTTGTGCGTCGGTGAAGCCCAGGCCCAGTTCGCGGCCCACGTACCACTCGGGGAACAGCTCAAGCTCGCGGCGCAGCAGTGCCACGTCGTAGCTTGGCAGCGGCGCGTCCATCGGCAATTGCTGGAAGGCCAGCAGCGCGTCGATGGCGCCGTTGAACAGGCCATCGGCATTCTCGGCGTTGATCACATCGAGGTAGGTCTGGGTGCCCAGGTCGCTGAGCAGCAGGAAGCCGCGCTCAAGGTCCTGGGCATGAATAACCGGAACATTGATGCTGGCAGTGGCCAGCAAGTGGGCGATATCAACGAATGGCCGGCAGTTTTCCTGCGGCGGTGGCGCGTCCATGACGATAAAGCTGTGGCCTGCGGCTTGCCAGCGGAAGTAGCGACGAAAGCTCGCGTCGCTGCTGGCAGCGGTCAGGCTACCCGCGGGAACCGTGCCCCAGCCCTGTTTGTGGAACAGGTTTGCCAGCTGCTCGGCGAGCCAGACATTCAGGTGTTGCAAGCGTACATCGTGATCGGGCATTACAAGGGTCTCCGACGGCCCTAGCCGTCAAGCGGGTCATGCTTTATTATCCAGCATCTTTTTCAGACCATCGAGAGGCGTGCGGCCCCACACGCGGGCAGATGGCACGCAGGAAGCCCGGACTAATAAGATGGCATTGAAATCCCCCGCGTTTCGTAAAAAATTCCCGTTGCTGGTCACCGGCGGTTTGCTGGCGATGCAACCTCTGGCAACCCCATACGTGGTCGCCGCAGAGCAGTTCGACTGCCAAGTGTCTGCTGCCGGAGGCTGGGACTGCAAGCCCAAAACCCCTGCCGCCGCACTGCCGCCGCGCCCGGTGCATGTCGGTGCCGCTGCCAGCTCGTCCGGTGAAACGCCAGCCGGCTCCGGCGAGGTCGCCCAGGAACAGGCTCAAGGTCCTGCTCTGGTCACCGAGGCCAAGGGTCGTGTGCTGAAATCCCGTAGCCCCGATGCCAGTCACCTGGATTGGGTGCCACGTGACCAGCTGACCCCTGCCCAGCTCGCCGAAACCGGGCCTTACTGCGCCGGCGCCTACATCGAGCCGACGCGTCCGGGCATGAACGACACCACGCCAAAAGATGAGTCGCCGACCTTCATCGGAGCCAAGGTCTCGCGCTACCAGCAGGAACAGCAGATCGCCACCCTCGCCGGTGACGTGGTCATGCGCCAGGGCAGCATGCAGGTCGAAGCCGACGAGGCCAACCTGTACCAGGCCGAGAACCGTGGTGAGCTGAGCGGCAACGTGAAGATTCGCGACAACGGCTCGCTGGTGGTGGGCGATCACGCCGACATCCAGCTCGACACCGGTGAAGCCAAGGTCGACAACGCCGAATACGTGATGCACAAATCGCGCATCCGCGGCAGCGCGCTGTACGCCAAGCGTGCTGAGAACGCCATCATTCGCCTCAAGGATGGTACCTACACCACCTGTGAGCCGAACAGCAACGCCTGGCAGCTCAAGGGCAACAACATCACCCTGAACCCGGCCACCGGTTTCGGTACTGCGACCAACGTCACCCTGCGGGTCAAGGATGTCCCGGTGTTCTACACACCGTACATCTACTTCCCGATCGATGACCGTCGCCAGTCCGGCTTCCTGCCGCCGTCGTTCAGCACCAGCAGCGATACCGGCTTCATGCTGGTCACGCCGTACTACTTCAACCTCGCGCCCAACTACGACGCCACCTTGTATCCACGCTACATGGCCAAGCGCGGCATGTTGATGGAAGGCGAGTTCCGCTACCTGACCAAGTCCAGCGAAGGGCAGTTTGGTGGTGCGTATCTGAATGACAAGGACGACGATCGCAAGCTGCAGACGGACTACAAAGACCAGCGCTGGATGATCAACTGGCAGCACAAGGGCGGCCTCGATGAGCGCCTGATGACTGAAGTCGACTACACCGACATCAGCGATCCGTTCTACTTCCAGGATCTGGAGACTGATCAGATTGGTGTGGAAAGCCGTGACTTCATCAACCAGCAAGGTGCTTTAACCTACCGCGGTGACAGCTATACCGCGCGGTTGAACGTTCAGGCATATGAGCTGGCGACTATCTCCCAGATCACTCCGTATGACCGGCTGCCGCAGGTTACTTTCAACGGCATGCTGCCGTATCACCCAGGCGGTTTGGACTTCAGCTATGAAACTGAAGCTGTCCGATTTGATCGCAACCTGAAGAACGACCTCGTCTTCGGCAAAGACGGCAACGCTGATCAGTCTGTTGGCGTCGTAACCGATGCATTCGGCACCGTCATTGGGGGAAAACGGCTTGACGAGAACGTGTTTGGCGTCGCCCGTGCAAATGGCACTCGCCTCAACGCTGCACCAAAGATAAGCCTCCCGCTTACCGCGTCCTACGGCTACCTCACACCCTCGATCAAGTACGTGACTACTCACTATGACCTTGATCTTGATGGTAAGGGCAAGTCTGATATCGCCGGCTCCAATGCGGAAACCCTGGCCCTTCACGGTGACTTCAAAAGCTCGCAGAACCGCAACATCCCCATTTTCAATGTCGACAGCGGCCTGTACTTTGACCGGAACACCCAGTGGTTTGGCAAGAATTACCGCCAAACCCTCGAACCTCGCCTTTACTACCTGTACGTCCCGTACGAAGATCAAAAAGATATTCCGATCTTCGACAGCGGCGAAACCACGTTTAACTACGCCTCGCTGTTCCGCGACAACCGCTTCTCCGGCACCGACCGCATCGGTGACGAGAACAAGTTGTCGCTGGGTGTAACTAACCGCTGGATCGAGGAAAACGGCTTCGAGCGTCAGCGATTCAGTGTCGGTCAGGCTTTGTATTTCAAAGATCGCAAGGTTCAACTGCCAGGCATTGCCTTCGAAGACCGCAAGGACGCACAGTCAGATGTGTCCCCATACGCACTTGAATACGAATATCGTTTCAACCGCGACTGGCGCTTCAACTCCGACTTCAACTGGGATCCGGACAGCCGCAGCACCCGTTCGGGCAGCGCGATGTTCCATTACCAGCCTGAAGACAACGTCAACAAGGTGGTCAACCTCGGTTACCGCTACCGAAACGACATGGTCACTTACAACAGCACCACCGGTCGCTGGCAGGTAGGTGGCGGTGACTACGGCACGCCGGGTGATCCGAACTACGTCAAGGACTACTACAAGATCCAGCAGCATGACTTCTCGGTCATGTGGCCGATCGTTCCACAATGGACGGCGATCGCGCGCTGGCAGCACGACTACAACCGCAACCGCACCCTGGAAGCCTTCGGTGGTTTCGAGTATGACAACTGCTGCTGGAAACTGCGTCTGATCAACCGCTACTGGATCGATTACGACGATTACAGCCAGGCAGTTCCGCAAAACGAAAAAGGCGACCACGGCGTCTTCCTGCAGATTGTGCTGAAAGGCCTCGGCGGCGTAGTGGGCAACAAGGTCGAGTCTTTCCTCGACCAGGGCATTCAAGGTTATCGTACTCGTGAAGACCAAGCTTACTGATTGTCTGCGCCCGCTGTTGCTGGGCGCGGTATTGCTGACCGGCACGGCGCACGCCGCCGTGCAACCCCTGGACAGCGTTGTGGCCATCGTCGACAACGACGTGGTGATGAAAAGCCAGCTGGACAGCCGCGTGCGTGAAGTCCAGCAGACCATCGCCAAGCGTGGTGGCTCCGTGCCGCCCGCCGGGGTGCTGGACCAGCAGGTGCTCGAGCGCCTGATCGTCGAAAACCTGCAATTGCAGATCGGCGATCGCTCGGGTATCCGCATCACTGACGAAGAGCTGAACCAGGCCATCGGCACCATTGCCCAGCGCAATGGCATGAACCTGGAGCAGTTTCGCGCGGCCCTGGCCCGTGACGGCCTGTCGTATGAAGATGCCCGCGAGCAGGTTCGTCGCGAGATGATCATCAGCCGTGTGCGGCAGCGCCGGGTTGCCGAACGCATCCAGGTCTCGGAGCAGGAAGTGAAGAACTTCCTCGCCTCGGAGCAGGGCCAGATGCAACTGTCGGAAGAATGGCGACTGGCCAACATCCTGATCCCGACGCCGGAAAGCGCCAACTCCGCGCAGATCCAGGCGGCGGCCCAGAAGGCCGGCGAGCTGTACACGCGCCTGAAGAGCGGCGCCGACTTCGGCCAGATGGCAATTGCCAACTCTGCCAGCGAAAACGCCCTGGAAGGCGGCGAAATGGGCTGGCGTAAAGCCGGTCAGCTACCGCCTGACTTCGCCAAGTTGCTCAGCAGTCTGAACGTCGGCGACATTACTCAGCCGCTTCGTATTCCTACCGGCTTCATCATCATCAAGATGCAGGAGAAACGTGGCGGTGGCGGAGCCACCATGCGCGACGAAGTGCATGTCCGTCACATCCTGATCAAGCCAAGCGAAATCCGTAGCGAAGCAGCCACTCAGCAACTGGCCGAGAAACTCTACGAACGCATCAAGGACGGCGAAGATTTCGCTGAACTTGCGAAGAGCTTCTCCGAAGACCCGGGCTCGGCCCTCAATGGCGGCGACCTCAACTGGATCGACCCGAGCGCCCTGGTGCCGGAGTTCCGCGAAGTCATGGCCAGCGCCCCGCAAGGCGAAGTGAGCAAGCCGTTCAAGACCCAGTACGGCTGGCACGTGCTCGAAGTGCTGGGCCGCCGAGCCACCGACAGCACCGAACAGGCTCGCGAGCAACAAGCGATGAACGTACTGCGTAACCGCAAGTACGATGAAGAGCTGCAGACCTGGCTGCGTCAGATCCGTGACGAAGCCTACGTCGAAATCAAGCTTCCTGGCGCCGATCAGGCCGCGCAGTGAAACCTCAGCGCTTCGCCCTCACACCCGGCGAGCCAGCCGGCATAGGTCCTGACCTGTGCCTGCTGCTTGCCACGCAAGCCCAGCCGCACCCCCTGATTGCCATTACCAGCCGTGACCTGCTCGCCGAGCGGGCCGCGCTGCTGGGCGTGGCCGTTACCCTGCTGCCAGTCAGCCTCGCGGCCCTCCCCGACCAGCCCGCGCCGGCGGGCAGTCTGTATGTCTGGGATACGCCGCTGCAGAGTCCGGTAGTGGCCGGCCAGCTGGACAAGGCCAACGCCGCGTTCGTGCTGCAAACCCTGACCCGCGCCGGGCAAGGCTGCCTGGACGGGCATTTCGCCGGGATGATTACCGCGCCGGTGCATAAAGGTGTAATCAACGAAAGCGGTATCGCCTTCTCTGGCCATACCGAATTCCTCGCCGACCTGACCGGTACCGCGCAAGTGGTGATGATGCTGGCCACCCGTGGCCTGCGCGTAGCCCTGGTGACGACTCACCTGCCCCTGCGCGATGTTGCCGATGCCATCACCAGCGAGCGCCTGGAGCGTGTCACGCGGATCCTGCATGCCGACCTGCAGCACAAGTTCGGTATTGCCAACCCGCGCATCCTGGTCTGCGGCCTCAACCCGCACGCCGGCGAAGGTGGCCACCTGGGCCACGAAGAAATAGACACCATCGAACCGACATTGGCGCGCCTGCGCAGCGAAGGCATGGACCTTCGCGGCCCGTTGCCCGCCGACACCCTGTTTACCCCCAAATATCTGGAGCACTGCGACGCAGTGCTGGCGATGTACCACGACCAGGGTCTGCCCGTACTCAAGTACAAAGGCTTCGGCGCTGCGGTCAACGTGACCCTGGGCCTGCCGATCATCCGCACCTCGGTCGACCACGGCACTGCCCTGGACCTGGCTGGCAGCGGCAAGATCGACACCGGCAGCCTGCAGGTCGCCCTGGAAACCGCCTACCAGATGGCCGAGACCCGAAAATGACCGAGCAATACCAACACAAGGCGCGTAAGCGCTTTGGCCAGAACTTCCTGCACGACGCCGGCGTCATCGACCGCATCCTGCGCTCGATCCACGCCAAGGCGGGCGAGCGCATGCTGGAAATCGGCCCGGGCCAGGGCGCCTTGACCTCCGGCCTGCTGGCCAGCGGCGCGCAACTGGACGTGGTCGAGCTGGACAAAGACCTGGTGCCGATTCTCAACCAGCAGTTCGCTGGCCGCGACAACTTCCGCCTGCACCAAGGCGATGCGCTGAAGTTCGACTTCACCAGCCTCGGTGCGGCGCCCAACAGCCTGCGCGTGGTCGGCAACCTGCCGTACAACATCTCGACACCGCTGATCTTCCACCTGCTGGCCAACGCCGAGCTGATCCGCGACATGCACTTCATGCTGCAGAAAGAAGTGGTCGAGCGCCTGGCCGCGGGCCCAGGCGGTGGTGACTGGGGCCGCCTGTCGATCATGGTGCAGTACCACTGCCGGGTCGAGCACCTGTTCAATGTCGGCCCGGGCGCGTTCAACCCGCCACCCAAGGTCGACTCGGCGATCGTACGCCTGGTACCGCACGAAACCCTGCCGTTCCCGGCCAAGGACCACCGCCTGCTCGAGCGCATCGTGCGCGAAGCCTTCAACCAGCGCCGCAAGACCCTGCGCAACACCCTCAAGGCCCTGCTCAGCAGCGACGCCATCGAGGCTGCCGGCGTCGATGGCAGCCTGCGTCCGGAGCAACTCGACCTGGCCGCCTTCGTGCGCCTGGCCGACAAGCTGGCCGAGCAACAAAGCGCCGCGTAATCCTGCCGCAATGGCCAGTCATGCCCACATGACTGGCCGGCTACCCCGCCGATAGCCTAGACTGACGCCATCGCCGTATCCGCGTCTGTTGCCAAGGCCCCTTGCATGTCTGATCCCCGTTACCAGATCGACGTCAGCGTCGTGACCCGCTTTCTCAAAGAACAATCCGACCCCGAAAACGACCGTTTCGCCTTCGCCTATACCATCACGGTGAAGAACAACGGCACCGTGCCAGCCAAGTTGATGTCACGCCACTGGCTGATCACCAACGGTGATGGCCGCGTCGAGGAGGTCAAGGGCGCTGGCGTCATCGGCCAGCAGCCGCTGATCGAGCCCGGGCAAAGCCATACCTACAGCAGCGGCGCAGTGATCAGCACCAAGGTCGGCACCATGCAGGGTAGTTACCAGATGTTCGCTGAAGACGGTAAGCGCTTCGACGCCGTCATCGCCCCCTTTCGTCTGGCGGTTCCCGGGGCCCTGCACTGATGGCGGTGTACGCAGTCGGAGACTTGCAAGGCTGCCTGCAGCCACTCAAATGCCTGCTCGAACGGGTCGCCTTCAAC
>NZ_JH650758.1:344812-365978 GCF_000259195.1 Pseudomonas donghuensis | reverse complement strand
TGCCTCCAGCCACTCAAATGCCTGCTCGAACGGGTCGCCTTCAACCCGTCAGTCGATCGCCTATGGCTGGTCGGCGACCTGGTCAATCGCGGCCCAGAGTCGCTGGAGACCCTGCGCTTCCTTTATTCGATCCGCCAATCACTGGTGTGCGTGCTGGGCAACCATGACCTGCACCTGCTGGCCGCCTGGCATAACATCGAGCGCCTGAAAAAGAGCGACACCCTGCGCGAGATCCTCGGTGCCCCGGATGCCGCTGAACTGCTCGACTGGCTGCGCCGGCAAAAGCTGCTGCACTACGACGAGCAACGCGGCGTAGTACTGGTGCACGCGGGCATCCCCCCGCAGTGGACCCTGGGCAAAGCCCTGGAGCTGGCGGGCGAAGTGGAGGAAGCGCTGCGCGACGACAACCGCTTCAAGCTCTACCTTGATGGCATGTACGGCAACGAGCCGAACAAGTGGAGCAAGGACCTGAGCGGCGTCACCCGCCTGCGGGTGATCACCAACTATTTCACCCGCATGCGCTTTTGCACCAGCGAAGGCAAGCTCGACCTCAAAGGCAAGGAAGGCGCCGATACTGCCCCGCCCGGGTACAAGCCCTGGTTCGCCCACAAAGGCCGTCGCTCACGGCATGTGAAGATCATTTTCGGCCACTGGGCCGCCCTTGAAGGCCGCTGCAAGGAACCCGGGGTAGTCGCCCTGGACACCGGCTGCGTCTGGGGTGGCGCCATGACCCTGTACAATGTCGACACCGGCGCCATGCATCGTTGCGACTGCACCGACGAAGGTACCCCGAGAGCGCAGCCTGCGCCTGCACAACCGGCTAGAATGAACGACCAGTCCTGAAGGAAACCGTACCCATGAGCGAATTCAAACGCATCCCTCCCGAGCAGGCCCAGGCGCTGCGCGAGCAAGGTGCGGTCGTGGTCGATATTCGCGACCCCCAAGCCTATGCCGCTGGCCACATCACTGGCGCCCGGCATCTGGACAACCATTCGGTGGCGGATTTCATCCGCGCTGCCGACCTCGACGCCCCCACCGTCGTGGTCTGCTATCACGGCAACTCCAGCCAGAGTGCTGCCGCGTATCTGATCAGCCAGGGCTTTTCCGACGTCTACAGCCTCGACGGCGGCTTCGAGCTGTGGCGTGGCACCTACCCGGCAGAAACCGCCCAGGGCAGCACCGAATAATTTTTTTCATCTCCCGCAGCCCGCGTCCTGCGCGGGCTCGCGCCTGACCAGACGAACGGTCATGGCGAACTTCATGTACAACCACCCTTGACCTCCCCGATTACGAACTATCCTTAAGCGCAGGCCATCCAAAAAGGGGAGAGCCGGTACACCGGCGTGCGGGTCATCGGTAGCGAGTTCTAGGTGTTCTGGGGGGTATACAGCAATCGGTAGCGCCGATTGCATGCCAGCATCAGCTGACTGATCCGGCGTCGGCTCCACGTATCGAGCGAGGTGACGTCATGAGTATTTTTAGCCACTTCCAACAACGTTTCGAGTCTACCCGTCAGGAAGAACTTTCGCTGCAAGAGTACCTTGAGCTCTGCAAAAGCGATCGCAGCGCTTATGCCTCGGCGGCCGAACGCCTGTTGATGGCTATCGGCGAACCGGAACTGGTCGACACCTCGAACAACTCAAGGCTGTCGCGCATCTTCTCCAACAAGGTGATCCGCCGCTATCCGGCCTTTGAAGACTTCCATGGCATGGAAGAATGCATCGACCAGATCGTGTCCTATTTCCGCCACGCCGCTCAGGGCCTGGAAGAGAAGAAACAGATCCTGTACCTGCTGGGCCCGGTGGGCGGCGGTAAATCGTCCCTGGCCGAAAAGCTCAAACAACTGATGGAGAAGGTGCCCTTCTATGCCATCAAGGGCTCGCCGGTATTCGAGTCGCCCCTGGGGCTGTTCAACGCCGCGGAAGACGGCGCCATCCTCGAAGAAGACTTCGGCATCCCGCGGCGCTACCTGAACACCATCATGTCGCCCTGGGCGACCAAGCGACTGGCCGAGTTCGGGGGCGACATCAGCCAGTTCAAGGTGGTCAAACTCTACCCGTCGATCCTCAACCAGATCGCCGTGGCCAAGACCGAACCGGGTGACGAGAACAACCAGGATATTTCCGCCCTGGTGGGCAAGGTCGATATCCGCAAACTCGAGGAATACCCACAGAACGACGCCGACGCCTACAGCTACTCGGGCGCGCTGTGCCGGGCCAACCAGGGCCTGATGGAATTCGTCGAGATGTTCAAGGCACCGATCAAAGTCCTGCACCCATTGCTGACGGCCACCCAGGAAGGTAACTACAACAGTACCGAAGGCCTCGGTGCGATCCCCTACTCCGGGATCCTGCTGGCCCACTCCAACGAATCGGAATGGCACAGCTTCCGCAACAACAAGAACAACGAGGCCTTCATCGACCGGATCTACATCGTCAAGGTGCCGTACTGCCTGCGGGTCAGCGACGAGATCAAGATCTACGACAAGCTGCTGTTCAACAGTTCGCTGGCCAAGGCCCATTGCGCGCCTGACACCCTGAAGATGCTCGCCCAGTTCACCGTGCTGTCGCGGCTCAAAGAGCCGGAAAACTCGAACATCTACTCGAAAATGCGCGTGTATGACGGCGAGAACCTCAAGGATACCGATCCCAAGGCCAAGTCGATCCAGGAGTACCGCGACGCGGCCGGGGTGGACGAAGGCATGAACGGCCTGTCGACCCGTTTCGCCTTCAAGATCCTCTCCAAGGTGTTCAACTTCGACCCTCATGAGATCGCCGCCAACCCGGTGCACCTGCTGTATGTGCTGGAACAGCAGATCGAACAGGAACAATTCCCGGCCGAAGTGCGCGAACGCTACCTGCGCTACCTGAAGGAGTACCTGGCACCGCGCTACATCGAGTTCATCGGCAAGGAAATCCAGACCGCTTACCTGGAGTCCTACAGCGAATACGGGCAGAACATCTTCGACCGCTACGTGCTGTACGCCGACTTCTGGATCCAGGACCAGGAGTACCGCGACCCGGAAACCGGCGAGATCCTCAACCGCATCGCCCTCAACGAAGAGCTGGAGAAGATCGAGAAACCGGCCGGTATCAGCAATCCGAAGGACTTCCGCAACGAGATCGTCAACTTCGTGCTGCGCGCCCGGGCCAACAACAACGGCAAGAACCCGACCTGGCTAAGCTACGAAAAGCTGCGGGTGGTGATCGAGAAGAAAATGTTCTCCAACACCGAAGACCTGCTGCCGGTCATCAGCTTCAACGCCAAGGCCAGCAAAGAGGATCAACAAAAACACAACGACTTCGTCACCCGAATGGTGGAACGCGGCTACACAGACAAGCAAGTTCGGCTGCTCTCGGAATGGTACCTGCGGGTCAGAAAATCGCAATAAGCGGCAAGCTGCAAGCTGTCAGCTGCAAGCCGCGCACGGCTGTCAAATGCGTGTCGCGCTTGCAGGTGCAGCGGTGATCCAACTTGAAGCTTGCAGCTACCGCCTACTCCCGGAGGGGCCTATGAGCTATGTGATCGACCGACGCCTGAACGGCAAGAACAAGAGCACGGTCAACCGCCAGCGCTTTTTGCGGCGGTACCGTGAACACATCAAGAAAGCCGTCGAGGAGGCCGTAAGCCGCCGCTCCATTACCGACATGGAACATGGCGAACAGATCAGCATTCCCGGTCGCGACATCGACGAGCCGGTGTTGCACCATGGCCGTGGCGGCAAGCAAACGGTGGTGCACCCGGGTAACAAGGAATTCACTGCCGGCGAGCATATCGCCCGTCCGCAAGGGGGCGGCGGGGGCGGCGGCCGTGGCAAGGCCGGTAACTCCGGCGAAGGCATGGACGAGTTCGTCTTCCAGATCACCCAGGAAGAATTTCTCGAGTTCATGTTCGAGGACCTCGAACTGCCCAACCTGGTCAAACGCCACCTGACCGGCACCGACACTTTCAAGACCGTGCGCGCCGGTATCAGCAACGAAGGCAACCCGTCACGCATCAACATCATCCGCACCCTGCGTTCGGCCCATGCCCGGCGCATCGCCTTGTCCGGCAGCAGCCGGGCGAAATTGCGCGTAGCCCAAGAGGAACTGGCGAGACTCAAGCGAGAAGAACCGGATAACTTCGGCGATATTCAGGAAATAGAAGCAGAAATCGAGCGTCTGAGCGCCCGTATTCACCGCGTGCCGTTTCTCGATACCTTCGACCTCAAGTACAACCTGCTGGTCAAGCAACCCAACCCCAGCTCCAAGGCGGTGATGTTCTGCCTGATGGACGTTTCCGGCTCCATGACCCAGGCCACCAAGGACATCGCCAAGCGCTTCTTCATCCTCCTGTACCTGTTCCTCAAGCGTAATTACGACAAGATCGAGGTGGTGTTCATTCGCCACCACACCAGCGCCCGCGAAGTGGACGAAGAGGAGTTCTTCTATTCCCGGGAAACCGGCGGCACCATCGTATCCAGCGCCTTGAAACTGATGCAGGAGATCATGGCCGAACGCTACCCGGCCAATGAATGGAACATCTACGCCGCCCAGGCCTCGGACGGCGACAACTGGAATGACGACTCGCCGATTTGCCGCGAGATCCTCTCCAATCAGATCATGCCGTTCGTCCAGTACTACACTTACGTTGAAATCACCCCTCGCGAACATCAGGCATTGTGGTACGAGTATGAGCGTATCGGCGAAGCCTTTGTCGATACATTCGCCCAGCAGCAGCTGGTGTCGGCCGGCGATATCTATCCGGTCTTCCGTGAACTCTTCCAGCGCAGGTTAGTGACATGACCGCTAGAGAGCAGAAGCGCCACCCCATTTCTACCGGGTCCGAATGGACGTTCGAACTGATCCAGGCCTATGACCGGGAAATCAGCCGCCTGGCCGAGCGCTATGCCCTGGATACCTACCCCAACCAGATCGAGGTGATCACCGCCGAGCAGATGATGGATGCCTATGCCTCTGTCGGCATGCCGCTGGGGTATCACCACTGGTCCTACGGTAAACACTTCCTCAGCACTGAAAAGTCCTATAGCCGCGGTCAGATGGGCCTGGCCTATGAGATCGTGATCAACTCCGACCCCTGCATCGCCTACCTGATGGAAGAAAATACCATCTGCATGCAGGCGCTGGTGGTCGCCCACGCCTGCTACGGGCACAACAGCTTCTTCAAGGGCAACTACCTGTTCCGCACCTGGACCGACGCCAGTTCGATCATCGACTACCTGGTCTTCGCCAAGCAGTACATCACCCAGTGCGAAGAGCGTCACGGCATCGATGCCGTGGAAGACCTGCTCGACTCCTGCCACGCCCTGATGAACTATGGCGTCGACCGCTATAAACGGCCCTACCCGATTTCTGCCGAAGAGGAGCGGCGCCGGCAGAAAGAACGCGAAGAACACCTGCAGAAACAAATCAACGACCTGTGGCGCACGATTCCCAAGGGTACCGACAAGAACAGTGAACGCGACAACGCGCGCTTCCCAGCCGAACCCCAGGAAAACATCCTCTACTTCATCGAAAAACATGCGCCATTGCTCGAGCCCTGGCAGCGCGAAGTCGTGCGCATCGTGCGCAAGATCGCCCAGTACTTCTACCCGCAGCGCCAGACCCAGGTGATGAACGAAGGCTGGGCGACCTTCTGGCACTACACCCTGATGAACGACCTGTACGACGAAGGCCTGGTGACCGAAGGCTTCATGATGGAGTTCCTGCAGTCGCACACCAGCGTGGTGTTCCAGCCCGGCTTCGACAGCCCTTACTACAGCGGTATCAATCCCTACACCCTGGGCTTTGCCATGTACCGCGACATCCGCCGCATGTGCGAGCACCCCACTGAAGAGGACCGCCGCTGGTTCCCCGAGATCGCCGGCAGCGACTGGCTGTCGACGATCAAGTTCGCCATGAGCAGCTTCAAGGACGAAAGCTTCATCCTCCAGTACCTGTCGCCCACGGTAATCCGCGACCTCAAACTGTTCAGCATTCTCGATGACGACCAGCGCGAGGACCTGCTGGTTCCGGCCATCCACGACGAAAGTGGCTACCGGATCATCCGCGAAACCCTGGCCGCCCAGTACAACCTCGGCAACCGTGAACCCAACGTGCAGATCTGGAGCATCGACCGTCGTGGCGACCGCTCGCTGACCCTGCGCCACCAGCAACACGACCGCAAACCCCTGGGCGACTCCACAGAAGAGGTTTTAAAGCACCTGCACCGCCTCTGGGGCTTCGATATTCACCTGGAGACCCTGCAGGGCGACCAGGTGATGAAAACCCACCACGTGCCGCCCAGAGGCGAACACGGCGAAGCGGACTACGGTCGCCTGGACCTGGCTGTAGTACACCTCTAGCGCGCCCTCCGTTGCTGCCAGACAGGTTATCCTGTGGCATCAACGGAGGTTTTACATGCAGATCTACAAAGTCGGCGGCGCCGTACGCGACCGCCTGCTCGGCAGGCCGGTCAGTGATATCGACTGGGTGGTGGTCGGCGCCACTGCGCAACAGATGCAAGCCCTGGGTTATCGGCCAGTCGGTGCCGATTTCCCGGTGTTCCTGCACCCGAAGAGTGGCGAGGAATATGCCCTGGCACGCACCGAGCGCAAGAGCGGGCGTGGCTACGGCGGTTTCACTTTTCATGCCAGCCCCGAGGTCACCCTTGAGGAAGACCTGATCCGCCGCGACCTGACCATCAATGCCATGGCCGAAGACGACCAGGGCAATGTCTGCGATCCGTACAACGGTCAAAAAGATCTTGAAGCGCGTATTTTACGCCACGTATCACCGGCGTTCGCCGAAGATCCCCTGCGAGTACTGCGCGTCGCCCGCTTTGCTGCGCGCTATGCCAGCCTGGGGTTCAGCGTAGCCGCGGAAACCATCGAACTGATGCGCGAACTCAGCGAGTCCGGCGAGCTGCAGGCGCTGACCGCCGAACGCAGCTGGAAGGAAATTGCCCGCGCGCTGATGGAAGATCAACCACAGGTATTCATCCAGGTTCTGCGTGATTGCGGCGCCCTCAAGCAGTTGATGCCGGAGCTCGATGCCCTGTTCGGCGTGCCGCAGCCCGAGGCCCATCATCCGGAGATCGACAGTGGCATCCACACCCTCTCGGTACTCGAACAAGCCGCCCTGCACCAACAACCCCTGAGCGTGCGCTGGGCCTGTTTGCTGCACGACCTGGGCAAGGGCCTTACCCCGCAAGCGCAATGGCCACGGCACATCGCTCACGAGCAGCGCGGCCTGAAGTTGATCACGGCGGTGAACCAGCGCTTCAAGGCGCCCCGTGAATGCCAGGAGCTGGCGTTGCTGGTAGGCGAGTACCACACCCACTGCCACCGGGCACTGGAGTTACGCGCCTCGACCTTGCTGGAATTGCTGCAGAGCTTCGACGTGTATCGACGGCCACAGCGCTTCGAGGAGTTTATCGCCGCGTGCGAGATGGACGCCCGGGGCCGCAAAGGGCTGGAGCAGCGCGATTACCCACAGGCGGACTATTTGCGCGGTGCGGCAGCGGCAGCGCGGGCGGTGCAGGTGCAGCCGCTGGTGCAGAAAGGGTTGACCGGGCAGGCACTGGGTGAGGCGCTCAAGGGTGAGCGGCTGAAGGCGTTGAAGGCCTACAAGGACGACGCCAAGCGGTAATGCGTGTCGCCTTCATCGCTGGCAAGCCAGCTCCCACAGGGCCTGCCTACACCGGACCTTGTGGGAGCTGGCTTGCCAGCGATGGGGTCAAATCCTGGTTAGTTGTTGCCCACGCCAGTCGAACGGCACCGGCGCCAGCACTTGCTTGATCTGCGCCTCGGCCCACAGTTGCCCCATGGTTTTACCGGCGCCCGGGTGCATCAGCTCAGGCGCGATCAACGCCAGCGGCCACAGCACAAATGCGTTCTTGAGAATCTCCGCCCGCGGCAATACCAGGCCATCAAAACTGCCATGCAGATCGTTGTACATCAGCACATCGATATCCAGCGGCAAGCCCTTGCGCTCAGGGGCATAGCGGCCATTGTCGGCCTCGATGAACTTGAGCCGGCGGTCCAGCTCCATCAGCGGCAGCGTGGTCAGGCCGGTGACCACCAGGTTGAAGAACGGCCCGCTCTTGATGCCCACGGCCTGGCTCTCGAACACCGCCGAACAGTGCATGTCGCTCAGCACGTCGGCCAGGGCATCGAGCCCGGCGGTCAAATGCCGCTCACGCTCGATATTGCTGCCCAGCCCGAGGTAAACCCTGTTCAGAGACATCCGCGCTCGATCTCCACACCCACCCCACTGGCAGCAGGTACTGCACCCGGCTTGGTCAGCTTCAGGTGCAACCAGGGAATCTGGAATTCGCTCATCAACACCGCCGCCAGACGCTCGGCGAAGGTTTCCACCAACTGGAATTCGGACTGTTCGGCAAACGCCTGGATGCGCGCCGAGACACTGGCGTAGTCCAGGGCCAGGGTCAGGTCGTCACCGGCCGCGGCCGGGCGATTGTCCCAGGCAAAACTCAGGTCCAGGCGCAGGCACTGGCGGATTCCGCGCTCCCAGTCGTAGGCACCGATCACGGTATCGACTTCCAGCCCTTCGATGAACACTCTGTCCAAGCACTTTTCTCCACAGCACGACAAGGGCGCGTTGCGCCGTTAGAATCAGGGCGTCCTCGCCCGGAATGGTTAGCATGTTTTGGTTACTGGCGCTGTGCGCCTACCTGCTCGGCTCTCTGTCCTTTGCCATTGTCCTCAGCCGCCTCAATGGCAGCCCGGACCCGCGCATGAGCGGTTCAGGCAATGCCGGTGCAACCAACATGCTGCGCCTGGCCGGCCGCAAACTGGCGGTCCTGACCCTGCTTGGCGACCTGTGCAAGGGCTTGCTGCCGGTGCTGATCGCCAATCTTGCTGGCCTCGACCTGCAGCAACAGGCCTGGATCGGCGTGTGCGCGGTGATTGGCCATCTGTTCCCGGTGTACTTTCGCTTTCGCGGCGGCAAAGGTGTCGCCACCGCCGCCGGCATGCTGCTGGGGCTCTACCCGCCAGCCGCCTTGCTGGCCATCAGCGCCTGGCTGCTGACCTTCTACCTGACCCGCACCAGCTCGCTCGCGGCACTGGTCGCAACGCCTCTGACCCTGCCGCTGTTGGCCTGGCGCGAGCCGGAAGCGCTGCTGCCGATCAGCGTGCTGACGGTGCTGATCGTCTGGCGTCACCGCGGCAATCTACGCGACCTTTTCGCCGGACGCGAACGGCATTTCTGAATCCACTGCATGAGCAACGCTCAGTTTCACAGCGGCGCCAGTTGCTCCATCGGCCAGCGCGCCTGCACGCTGATTGCCAGGCTTTCCTGCTGGCCGGCAGCCAGACGCTGACAGCCGGCGTAGGCAATCATAGCGCCGTTGTCAGTGCAAAATTGCGGACGGGCGTAGTACACATTGCCCTTGAGACCGGCCAGCATGTCCTCCAGCGAGGCGCGCAAGGCCTTGTTGGCGCTGACGCCGCCAGCGATCACCAGGCGCTTGAGGCCGGTCTGCTTGAGGGCACGCTTGCACTTGATGGTCAAAGTCTCCACCACCGCCTGCTGGAAGGCCAGCGATACGTCGCATCGAGTTTGTTCTCCGTCGTCTCCAGCACTCTGGCACTGCTGCCAGGTGTTGAGGGCGAAGGTTTTCAATCCGCTGAAGCTGAAGTCCAGCCCCGGACGATCGGTCATCGGCCGCGGGAAGACAAAGCGCCCGGGCACGCCCTGGGTCGCCAGCCGGGCGATCTCCGGGCCACCCGGGTAAGGCAGGCCGATCAGCTTGGCGGTCTTGTCGAAGGCTTCGCCAGCGGCGTCGTCGAGGGTCTCGCCGAGCAGCTCGTAGCGCCCGATACCATCGACTCGTACCAACTGGGTATGCCCGCCCGATACCAGCAAAGCGACGAACGGGAATTCCGGCGGCTGCTCTTCGAGCATCGGCGCCAGCAGGTGGCCTTCCATGTGGTGCACGCCCAGCGCTGGAATACCCCAGGCAAAAGCCAGGGCCTGGGCACAGGAAGCGCCCACCAGCAGAGCACCGACCAGGCCGGGGCCTGCGGTATAGGCAATGGCGTCGATCTCGGTGGCGACGCAGTCGGCTTCGGCCAGCACCTGGCGGATCAACGGCAGCATGCGCTTGACGTGATCACGCGAGGCCAGCTCCGGCACAACGCCGCCATACACGCGGTGCAGGTCGATCTGACTGAACAATGCATCGGCCAAAAGGCCGCGTTCACTGTCGTATAATGCGACGCCGGTTTCGTCGCAGGATGTTTCCAATCCCAGTACTAGCATGGGTCCGTGCCTTGTTGAGGCTGAATTCGAAGGCGCGCATGATAGTCCCCGCTCCCGACGCCGACCAGCGGTTTTCGATCAGAGGCTTTGCATTCCGGTCGGCTAAGGGTTAACATCCGCAACCCTTAAAAACCGACGTTCTCCAGCGCACATTTTTGCCACGAGTTCGTTGACCCCGGTAATGAATGAAGGTAGCTCTGGATGCCAGCCGTCAAAGTTAAAGAGAATGAACCCTTCGACGTAGCTCTGCGTCGTTTCAAGCGCTCCTGCGAAAAAGCCGGTGTTCTGGCTGAAGTTCGTAGCCGCGAATTTTACGAGAAGCCGACTTCTGAGCGTAAGCGCAAAGCAGCAGCCGCTGTTAAACGTCACGCCAAGAAAGTTCAGCGCGAACAGCGCCGCGCCGTTCGTCTGTACTAATACAGACGTCCGTCGCAAGCTTCTGCCTCGCCCGGCCCAAAGCCGGGCTGCCGGCAGTTGTTGCTTGATCCTTTGGCCTTCGGGCCCAAGGCGTCCTGTTGCCCTGCAGCATGGACAACCTGCCTGAATCGTCAGAACTGGCCGCAACGCCAGCTGTGCACGTCCTTCCTGACGAGCCCTCACCGGCTGCAGACGAGCACGTCTTTCCGTATTTTGTGTTACGCCATTCGACATCGCTCGAACGCGCAGCCGTTCCCGCCGCATTAGCGATTACACTTGCTTATCGCCTGATGATGAGAGTGCCATGGCCGGGCTGATTCCCCAGAGTTTTATCGACGACCTGCTTAACCGTACCGACATCGTCGATGTGGTGAGTTCGCGCGTGCAGCTGAAAAAAGCTGGCAAGAACCTCACGGCCTGCTGCCCGTTCCACAAGGAAAAGACCCCGTCGTTCAGCGTCAGCCCCGACAAACAGTTCTATTACTGCTTTGGCTGTGGCGCGGGCGGCAACGCCCTTGGCTTCATCATGGACCACGACAACCTGGATTTCCCCCAGGCCGTCGAGGAACTCGCCAAGGCCGCCGGCATGGAGGTGCCCCGCGAAGACAGCGGGCGCGGCCACAAGCCCCGGCAACCGGTCGATTCACCGCTGTACCCGCTGCTTGAAGCGGCCGCCGAGTTCTATCGCCAGGCGCTGCGTAGCCACCCGACGCGTAAATCGGCGGTCGATTATCTCAAGGGCCGCGGCCTGTCCGGCGAGATCGCCCGCGACTTTGGCCTCGGTTTCGCCCCGCCTGGCTGGGACAACCTGTTCAAGCACCTGAGCAGCGATACCCTGCAACAAAAAGCCATGATCGACGCCGGCCTGCTGATCGAGAACGCCGAGTCCGGCAAGCGTTACGACCGCTTCCGCGACCGAGTGATGTTTCCGATCCGCGACAGCCGTGGCCGGGTCATCGCCTTCGGCGGCCGGGTGCTGGGCGACGACAAGCCCAAGTACCTCAACTCCCCGGAAACCCCGGTGTTCCACAAGGGCCAGGAGCTGTACGGGCTGTACGAGGCACGTAAATTCAACCGCAACCTCGATGAAATCATCGTGGTCGAAGGCTACATGGACGTCATCGCCCTTGCGCAACAAGGCCTGCGCAACGCGGTGGCGACCCTGGGTACGGCCACCAGCGAAGAGCACCTCAAGCGCCTGTTTCGCGTCGTGCCCAGCGTGCTGTTCTGTTTCGACGGCGACCAGGCTGGCCGCAACGCCGCCTGGCGCGCCCTGGAAGCAACACTTTCGAGCCTGCAGGACGGGCGCAAGGCGCGCTTTCTGTTTTTGCCCGAAGGCGAAGACCCGGACACCCTGGTACGCGCCGAAGGCACCGACGCTTTCCGCGCCCGAATCAACCAGCATGCTCAACCGCTGGCCGATTACTTTTTCCAGCAACTGACCGAAGAAGCCGACCCACGCTCGCTCGAGGGCAAGGCGCACATGGCCACCCTCGCTGCACCGTTGATCGAAAAAGTGCCCGGGGCCAACCTGCGCGCACTGATGCGCAATCGCCTCAAGGAAATCACCGGGCTGGACAACCAGCAGGTCGAACAACTGGCGCACTCCGCGCCGGTCGAAGCACCGCCCAGCTATGACCCGGGCATCGATTACGATGCCATTCCCGACTACACGCCGGACTACGGCGATTTTCACCAGCCCGAGTACACACCACCGCAACAGCAGTGGGCACCGAACAAGGGCGGCAAGAAAAAATGGGAAGGCAAGCCCTGGGACAAGAAGGGCAAACCCTGGGAGCGCAACGGCCAGCGCCAGGATGCCCCGCCACGGGTGCCGACCTCGGTAGAACCGCCGACCTTGAGCGCCTTGCGCACCCTCCTGCACCACCCGCAACTGGCGAAAAAGGTCGAGGACGCCAGCCAGCTGGCGGCCGAGGAACACGTCTACGCCCAGTTGCTGGTGGCCCTGCTGGAGGCGTTGCAAAAGAATCCTGAGCTACGCTCACTACAGCTGATCGCCCGCTGGCACGGCACCGAACAAGGCCGCTTGCTCAGGGCCTTGGCAGAAAAGGAATGGCTGATCGATGCCGACAACCTTGAACAACAGTTTTTCGACACTATAACTAGCTTGTCCGCTCGCCAACGCGAGCGCAGCCTGGAACATCTGCTCAGGAAAGCACGTCAAAGTGACTTGAGCGCAGAGGAAAAAAATCAGCTGCGTGACCTGTTAAGCCGTAATGTTCCCGCACAAACCCCGACCTCAACTGGCGCGTGAGGTCCTAGCTCGGGTATAATCCTCGGCTTGTTTTTTGCCCGCCAAGACCTTCAGTGGATAGGGTGTTATGTCCGGAAAAGCGCAACAGCAGTCTCGCATCAAAGAGTTGATCACCCGCGGTCGTGAGCAGGGCTACCTGACTTACGCGGAGGTCAACGACCACCTGCCAGAGGATATTTCAGATCCGGAGCAGGTGGAAGACATCATCCGCATGATCAACGACATGGGGATCAACGTATTCGAGAGTGCTCCGGATGCGGATGCCCTTTTGTTGGCCGAAGCCGACACCGACGAAGCCGCAGCTGAAGAAGCCGCCGCAGCGTTGGCGGCTGTGGAAACCGATATTGGTCGCACGACTGACCCGGTGCGCATGTACATGCGTGAAATGGGTACCGTCGAGCTTCTGACCCGCGAAGGCGAAATCGAAATCGCCAAGCGGATCGAAGAAGGTATTCGCGAAGTCATGGGTGCTATCGCCCACTTCCCGGGTACTGTCGAGCACATCCTCTCCGAGTACGATCGCGTCACCACCGAAGGTGGCCGCCTGTCCGACGTTCTCAGCGGCTACATCGACCCGGACGACGGCATTGCGCCGCCGGCCGAAGTACCGCCGCCGATCGACCCGAAAGCACCGGCCAAGGCCGAAGCTGACGACGAAGACGAAGAGAAGGAAGGTGACGAGGAAGAGGAAGAGACCGAAAGCGGTCCCGACCCGGAAGTCGCTCGTCAGCGCTTCGGTGCCGTTCAGGATCAACTGAACGCCACCCTCAAGGTTCTGAAGAAGAACGGCCGCAGCCACAAGGACAGCCTCAAGGCGATGCTCGATCTGGCTGAGCTGTTCATGCCGATCAAGCTGGTGCCCAAGCAGTTCGAAGCCCTGGTTGAGCGCGTTCGTAGTGCCCTGGACCGTCTGCGTCAGCAAGAGCGCGCCATCATGCAACTGTGCGTCCGTGACGCGCGCATGCCACGTGCCGATTTCCTGCGCCTGTTCCCGAGCAACGAAATCGACCAGACCTGGGCCAGCGACCTGGCCAAGCGCAGCACCAAATGGGCAACCGCCCTGGGTGAGAAGAGCGACGCCATCGTGGCCTGCCAGCAGAAGCTGATCGACCTCGAAAGCGAAACCGGCCTGACCATCGCCGAGATCAAGGACATCAACCGTCGCATGTCGATCGGTGAAGCCAAGGCTCGTCGTGCCAAGAAAGAAATGGTCGAGGCCAACCTGCGTCTGGTTATCTCGATCGCCAAGAAGTACACCAACCGCGGTCTGCAGTTCCTCGACCTGATCCAGGAAGGCAACATCGGCCTGATGAAGGCGGTGGACAAGTTCGAATACCGTCGTGGTTACAAGTTCTCGACCTATGCCACCTGGTGGATCCGCCAGGCGATCACCCGTTCGATCGCCGACCAGGCCCGCACCATCCGTATTCCGGTGCACATGATCGAGACGATCAACAAGCTCAACCGTATTTCCCGGCAGATGTTGCAGGAAATGGGTCGCGAACCGACCCCGGAAGAGCTGGGTGAGCGCATGGAAATGCCAGAGGACAAGATCCGCAAGGTATTGAAGATCGCCAAAGAGCCGATCTCCATGGAAACCCCGATCGGTGACGACGAAGATTCGCATCTGGGGGACTTCATCGAAGACTCCACCATGCAGTCGCCAATCGATGTGGCCACGGTCGAAAGCCTCAAGGAAGCGACCCGTGACGTGCTCTCCGGTCTGACCGCACGCGAAGCCAAGGTGCTGCGCATGCGTTTCGGTATCGATATGAACACCGATCACACCCTCGAAGAAGTCGGTAAACAGTTCGATGTGACCCGTGAGCGGATCCGTCAAATTGAAGCCAAGGCGCTGCGCAAGCTGCGCCACCCGACGCGAAGCGAGCATCTGCGCTCCTTCCTCGACGAGTGACGACAAACCCCGGCCCAGGCCGGGGTTTTTCTTTTCCGGCGAACGGTGCTTTTAAGCCTTTGCCCACTACCCCGCCACTTGAATGCCCGTCTACACTCGAATCAATCCACCTGTGTGACGAGGCCGTTATGCCCCGAATGCCGGCCCTTCTGTTGGCCCTCCTGCTTGTCTGGAGTGCAACGGCCGGCGCCCTGACCCTGACTGACGAAGAACAAGCCTGGCTCAGCGCGCATCCGCAGCTGCGCCTGGGCGTCGATGCATCCTGGCCACCATTCGAATACCGGGACCAGGATGGTCGCTACCAGGGATTGGCCGCCGACTACATTGCCCTGATCCAGGATCGCCTGAATGTGCAGTTCAAGCCGATCGAACCGATCAGTTGGACCGCTGTACTCGAGCAGGCACGCAAGAACAACCTCGACCTGTTGCCAGGCATCATGTCGACACCGGAGCGCCAGAGCTATCTGGCCTTCACCCGCCCCTACCTGGATTTCCCGATCGTCATCCTCGCCCATGACGGCGGCCCGCAACCGCGCACCATCAAGGACCTGTACGGCCTGAAAATCGCCGTGGTGGAGAACTACGCGCCCCATGAACTGCTGCGTACCCATCACCCGGACCTCAACCTGGTAGCCCTGCCCAATGTCAGCTCGGCGCTGCAGGCCCTGGCCACCGACGAGGTGGATGCAGTGGTTGGCGACCTCGCCTCGAGCATCTGGAGCCTGCGCCAGCTCAAGCTCGAAGGCCTGTACGTCAGCGGCGAAACGCCCTACCGCTATCAGCTGGCCATGGCCGTGCCGCGGGAGCAGAAAATCCTGGTCAGCATCCTCGACAAAGTCATGGCCGACATGAGCCCCAACGAAATCAGCAACATCCAGGAGCGCTGGGTCGGCAAGGTGCTCGATCACCGCACGCTCTGGTACGACCTGCTGATCTACGGCCTGCCTGCCTTGCTGCTGTTGATCGCGGTCCTGGCGGCCGTGATCCGCGTCAACCGGCGCCTGAGTTCGGAGATTTCCCGGCGCATTGCCCTGGAACAGGAACTGCGCAGCAGCGAGTACCACTACCGCGGCCTGATCGAGAGCCTGTCAGCCATTGCCTGGGAAGCCGACGCCAACGATTTCACCTACAGCTACGTTTCGCCCCACGCCGAAGGCCTGCTCGGCTACCCCTTGAGCCAATGGCTGCGTCCGGGCTTCTGGCGCAGCATCATTCACCCTGACGACGCACTTTGGGCCCAGGCCTTCTGCGACAGCGAAACCGCTGCCGGGCGCGATCACAGCCTGGACTACCGGGTGATCCGCGCCGACGGCCGCAGCCTGTGGGTGCGCGATATCGTCAGCCTGATCGAACACGGGCACAAGCCGGTGATGCGCGGGTTGATGATCGACATCAGCGAAACCAAGAACGCCGAAGAAGCCCTGCGCCTGTCCGAACAAAAGTTCGCCTCGGTGTTCCAGCAATGTCCGGACATCCTGGTTATCGCCCGCATGAGCGACGGCTGCCTGCTGGAGGTCAACGAAGCCTTCGAAGAGCAGATTGGCCTGAGCCCGGCGCAGGTGCTGGGCCGCACCGCGACCGAACTGAACATCTGGGGCATCGACGGCATCGGCCCCGACCTGCTCAAACGCTTGCAGGCAGGCAGCATCCGCAACCTGGAAATGCTCTTCCGGCGCAGCAACGGCCAGGTGTTCACCGGCTTGACCTCCGCCGAAACCTTCCAGCTCGACAGCACGCCGGCACTGGTCGTGGCGGTTAGGGACATCAGTCAGCTAAAGGAAACCCAGGAACAGCTGCAAACCTCCGAAGAGAAGTTCGCCAAAGCCTTCCACGCCTCTCCTGACGGCCTGCTGCTGTCACGCCAGAGCGACGGCCTGCTGATCGAGGTGAACGAAGGCTTCTGCCGACTGACCGGCTACGACACCCATATGTCGCTGGACCACACGTCGCTGGACCTGGGTATCTGGGTCGACCTCAACGAGCGCCGCCGCCTGTTGGACATGCTCCAGCGCGATGGTTTCGTACGTGATTTCAGCTGTCATATCCGCCGCAGCGACGGTCAAATCCGCCTGTGCGAGCTATCCGCCAGGCCATTACCGATCGCCGGCGTTGACTGCATGCTGACCATCGCCCGCGACATCACCGAGCGCCACCTGATGCAGGAAAAACTGCAACTGGCCGCCACGGTGTTCGAGAACACCGCCGAAGGGGTACTGATCACCGATACCGACCAACGCATCAGCGCCGTCAACCGCGCCTTCAGCGAAATCACCGGCTACAGCGAGTTCGAAGCCCTGGGCCAGACCCCGCGCCTGCTGGCCTCCGGTCAGCACGACAGTGCCTTCTACGTGGCCATGTGGCACCAGTTGACTGCCGAGGGCCATTGGCAAGGCGAAATCCATAACCGGCGCAAGAACGGCGAGGTCTACCCCAGCTGGCTGACCATCAGCGCGGTGCGCAGCAGCGAACGCGGCATCACCCACTTTGTCGCGGTGTTCGCCGACATCTCCAGCCTCAAGCACGCGCAAGCCAAGCTCGATTACCAGGCCCATCACGATCCGCTCACCGGCTTGCCCAACCGCACTCTGTTCGAAAGCCGTCTGCAGGCTGCACTCAACTGCGCCCAAGCCTCGCAGCGCCAAGGCGCAGTGCTGTTTCTCGACCTCGATCGTTTCAAGCACATCAATGACAGCCTCGGCCATCCGGTGGGTGATCTGCTACTCAAAGCCATCGCCCAGCGACTCAAGGATCAGGTGCGCGATATCGACACCGTGGCGCGCCTGGGTGGCGACGAGTTCATCATCCTCCTGCCCGGCCTGCACCAGCCCAGTGATGCCGGGCACATCGCGCACAAGCTGCTGGCCTGCTTCGGCGCGCCGTTCCAGGCCGGCGAGCACGAGTTCTTCACCAGCGCCAGCATCGGCACCAGCCTGTATCCACAGGACGGCACCGACGTCGCCTCACTGATCCGCAACGCCGACGCCGCCATGTACCGCTCCAAGGCCAAAGGCCGCAACCGGGTCGAGTCCTACACCCGCGACCTCACCGCCCAGGCCAGCGAACGCATCGCCCTGGAGCACGAGCTGCGCCGGGCTATCGAGCGCAATGAGCTGAGCCTGTGCTACCAGCCCAAGTTCAGCCTGAAAACCCAGAGCCTGGTAGGCGCCGAAGCGCTGATCCGCTGGACCCACCCAAGCTTCGGCGACGTTCCACCGGAACATTTCATCCCTCTGGCCGAAGAAAACGGCATGATCCTGCAACTGGGTGACTGGGTGCTGGAACAGGCCTGCCAGCAAATGCAGGCATGGAAGCACGACTACCTGGCGTTCGGCCCGCTATCGGTCAACCTGGCCGGCGCCCAACTGCGCCAGCCAAGCCTGGTCAAGCGCATCGAACAGTTGCTCAAGACCCACCAGCTCAAGGCTGGCGACCTGCAACTGGAGATCACCGAGAACTTCATCATGAGCCAGGCCGAAGAAGCCCTGGCCATCCTCCACCAGCTCAAGCAGTTGGGCGTGCAACTGGCGATCGATGACTTCGGCACCGGCTACTCGTCACTGAGCTACCTCAAACGCCTGCCGCTGGATATCCTCAAGATCGACCAGTCGTTCATCCGCGGCCTGCCGGACGATCCCCACGACGCCGCCATCGCCCGCGCGATCATTGCCCTGGGGCGCAGTATGCAACTGACCATAATTGCCGAAGGGGTGGAAAGCCAGGCCCAGCAGCAGTTCCTGGCAGCCGAAGGGTGCGAGCAGATCCAGGGCTACATCGTCAGCCTGCCGCTGCCAGCCGGGGAATTTGCCGCGACATTCCTTCGCATAGCACTTTCGGATCTTTCGGATAGCACAGCCTGGAAACCCTCGTTATAATCCGCGTCCACTGGGGCCTATAGCTCAGTTGGTTAGAGCAGGGGACTCATAATCCCTTGGTCGCAGGTTCGAGTCCTGCTGGGCCCACCAAACAAAAAACCGCGCATTGCGCGGTTTTTTTGTTTCCACAGTCAGCCGCGCAGTTCAGCAGCCCACACCCCGGGCGTCTTGCCGTAATGGCGCTGAAACAAGGCAATAAACGCCGACACCGAGTCGTAGCCCAACTCGTTGGCCAGCGCCGTGACACTCATGCCCTGGGCCAGCAGCGGCAACGCCGCAAGCAGGCGCAGGCGCTGTCGCCATTCCCTGAACGACAACTGCGTCTGCGCCTGGAACAATCGCACCAGGGTACGCCGTGAAGCCCCTACCTGCTGCGCCCAGTCCTCAATGCTGCGGTTATCCGCAGGGGTGGCCTGCAAGGCTTCGGTGATCCGCCGCAAGCGCGGGTCGCTGGGCAGTGGCAGGCCAAATGGCGCCTCGGGCAGCTCGCGCAACTCATCGACCAACACCTGCAGCAGCCGCGCCTGGGCCCCTTGTGCGGGATATTCCGGTGCAAAGCGGCTGGCCTTGGCGATCAGCTCGCGCACCAGCGGCGTGACCTGCAGCACGCCACAGGGGCGCTGGTAACCATTGAGCAGCGAGTCGTCCAGGTACAGCCCGCGAAACTCGATGGCCTGGTCGCTATAGGCGGTGTGCTCGACGCCAGCCGGTATCCATAACGCACATTGCGGCGGCAACAGGTAACTGTGGTGTTCGGTCAGTACCTGCATGATGCCGGCACTGGCATAGGTGAACTGCACCCAGGGATGACTGTGCATCTGCACCCGATGGCCCGCCGGAATAGCAAACATGCGCCGGTACACCGGGCCCGGCAGTTGCTGAAAGTCCGGCAGCGGCGGCACTTCGCTAGCTTGTCTCATTGACAGCATCGTCTGTCTCCTTTGCTCAAGTGAGCCGACAAGGACCGATGTTAGCCTGCGCCCGGCTTCGTTGAACAACCCAAGGAGAGACCGATGAGCAGCCATGTACGTGAAAACCGTTTGAGCGTGCCCGCCATTCAGCAGCGCAAGGGGGCTGGCAATCTGGTGGTGCTAACGGCGTACAGCATGCCGATGGCACGCTGGGTGGATGCCGAGGCCGATGTGATCATTGTCGGCGACTCGCTTGGTATGGTGCTGTATGGCATGCCCAGCACCCTGGGGGTCACCCTGGAGATGATGATTGCCCATGGCCAGGCGGTGATGCGTGGGGCCCAGCGCGCCTGTGTGGTTATCGATCTGCCGTTTGGCAGCTATCAGGCTTCGCCTGAACAGGCGTTCCTCAGTGCCGCCCGACTGCTGCGCGAAACCGGCGCCCAGGGCGTCAAGCTTGAAGGCGGTGAAGAGTTGGCCGAGACCGTAGCGTTTCTCACCCGCCGCGGTATTCCGGTAATGGCCCATGTCGGTCTGATGCCGCAACAAGTCAACAGCCTCGGCGGTTTCAAGGCCCAGGGCCGGGATGATCAGAGCGCCGCCAAGGTGCGTCAGGATGCCCTGGCCATGCAGGGCGCAGGCGCTTTCTCGGTCGTACTGGAAGGCATCGCCGAACCTCTGGCCCGGCGTCTGAGCGAGGAGTTGGCGATCCCCACCATCGGTATCGGCGCGTCGCCAGCCTGCGATGGTCAGGTGCTGGTCACCGAGGATTTGCTGGGGCTGTTCGGTGAATACCAGCCACGCTTCGTCAAACGTTTCGCCGACCTGCAGCCACAGATTGCCCAAGCCCTGGCCGCCTATGCCCGGGAAGTGCGCGACGGCAGCTTTCCCCAGGCCGAACACTGCTTCAAGGCGCGCTGAGCACAGACGCCTTGCCCAAGGGTGAGGGCAATGGATAGGCTATCGCGCTTATTCCATGAGCCGCAAAATGCGGCTCTTGCCAGAGAGTGCCCATGTCCGACAGCCGCCCCGTCGCCCTCGACGAAATCGATCGCCAGCTGATCTCGCTGCTGCAGATCAACGCCCGTGAAAGCGTCGCCACGCTCGCCCGGCAACTGGGCATCGCGCGCACCACGGTGACCTCGCGCCTGGCCCGCCTGGAAAAGACCAAGGTCATCAGCGGCTATGGCGTGCGCCTGGGCCAGCGCCTGATCGATGGTGGCCTGCAGGCTTATGTCGGCATCAAGGTGCAACCGCGCTCGGGCAAGGACGTGGTGCGGCGCCTGAGCGCCATGGGCCAGGTACAGCAATTGTGCGCGGTCAGCGGCGAATTCGATTACGTCGCCTGGCTGCGCAGCGACTCGCCCGAGCAACTCGACCAGTTGCTCGATCAGATCGGCAGCGTTGATGGGGTGGAAAAGACCACTACCTCGATCATCCTCAGCAGCAAGGTGGATCGCGGGCAGCCGGTTTGACACACCAGGCAATCATCCCCCCGGATGATCAGTTGC
>NZ_JH650758.1:341341-344802 GCF_000259195.1 Pseudomonas donghuensis | reverse complement strand
CACTACCTCGATCATCCTCAGCAGCAAGGGGGATCGCGGGCAGCCGGTTTGACACACCAGGCAATCATCCCCCCGGATGATCAGTTGCCCCACGTATAGGCTGGTTACAGGCTTGCCGCTTGACGGTAAAGCCTAGCGACCAAAAACTATACGCAGGTAACGTACAGAGCATGGAAGCACTTTTCGTCGAATTGCCGGCCTTTTCACGTTATCGCCACGACTACCTGGATGACGAGGCCTTCAGGTCCTTGCAGTTTGTTCTGATGCTCAATCCCCAGGCTGGCTCAGTCATCCAGGGTACAGGAGCCCTGCGCAACGCCAGTCGCTCAGACAGATGCTCGATCTGGAAATCGAAGCGAGGACTTAAAATGAAACGCGATGTTTTCTCCGAACTGAGCGAAGGCTTCGATGCCCTTGCCCAGGCGCGTCAGGGCAAGCTGACCCTGCGCTCGCACAAAGTACAACTCGCCGAGCTGATGGCGGTATCGGCCGAAGAGCTTGTGGCTATTCGTGAACGCCTGAACATGTCTCGCGCGGTATTCGCCATGTATCTGCGCACCAATGCCCGTACCCTGGAAAACTGGGAGCAAGGCAGGGCGCGCCCCAACGCCCAGGCTGTGACACTGATCCGCCTGGTAGAAAAATTCCCCGAAACCGTCGAGCACCTGGCCGCTTTGGCCTGACTCGTCGATTTGCCTTAAATAAGCGTCATAATGACCTGAATTAAATCATAACGACGACACTCTGCATCTTAATAACGTAACCCCCACCCCCTAAAATGACCACCAGTGTTTTTCTATACTCAAGCTCCGCACCCCGCGCAGCGCCTGGCAAGGTCACTTATGAACAAGAACAATCGCCACCCCGCCGACGGCAAGAAACCCATCACTATTTTCGGCCCGGATTTCCCGTTCGCCTTTGACGACTGGATCGAGCACCCGGCCGGCCTGGGCAGCATTCCAGCTGAACGCCACGGCGAAGAAGTGGCCATTGTCGGTGCCGGTATTGCCGGCCTGGTGGCAGCCTACGAGCTGATGAAGCTGGGCCTCAAGCCGGTGGTGTACGAAGCCTCGAAAATGGGCGGGCGCCTGCGTTCGCAAACCTTCGAAGGCACCGACGGGATCATCGCCGAGCTCGGCGGCATGCGTTTCCCGGTGTCGTCCACCGCGTTCTATCACTACGTCGACAAGTTGGGGCTGGAAACCAAACCCTTCCCCAACCCGCTGACCCCCGCTTCGGGCAGCACGGTAATCGACCTGGAAGGCCAGACCCACTACGCGGAAAAACTCTCCGACCTGCCCAAGCTGTTTCAAGAAGTGGCTGACGCCTGGGCCGATGCCCTGGAAGACGGCGCCCGCTTCGGCGATATCCAGCAGGCCATCCGCGATCGTGATGTGCCACGCCTGAAAGAACTGTGGAACACCCTGGTACCGCTGTGGGACGACCGCACCTTCTACGATTTCGTCGCCACCTCCAAGGCGTTCGCCAAGCTCAGCTTCCTGCACCGCGAAGTATTCGGCCAGGTCGGTTTCGGCACCGGCGGCTGGGACTCGGACTTCCCCAACTCGATGCTGGAAATCTTCCGTGTGGTGATGACCAACTGCGACGATCACCAGCATCTGGTCGTCGGCGGCGTCGAGCAGGTGCCGCTGGGCATCTGGCGCCATGTGCCGGAGCGCTGCGCGCACTGGCCGGCCGGCACCAGCCTGAGCTCGCTGCATCGCGGCGCGCCACGCCCCGGGGTGAAAAGCATTGCCCGCGACAGCGATGGGCGCCTGGCAGTGACCGATAACTGGGGCGACACCCGCCACTACGCCGCCGTGCTGACCACCTGCCAGAGCTGGCTGCTGACCACCCAGATCGAATGCGAAGAATCGCTGTTCTCGCAGAAAATGTGGATGGCCCTGGACCGCACCCGTTACATGCAGTCATCGAAGACCTTCGTCATGGTCGACCGGCCATTCTGGAAGGACAAGGACCCGCAAACCGGTCGCGACCTGATGAGCATGACCCTGACCGACCGCCTGACCCGCGGCACCTACCTGTTCGACAACGGCGACGACAAGCCGGGGGTGATCTGCCTGTCCTACTCGTGGATGAGCGATGCACTGAAGATGCTCCCGCACCCGGTGGAAAAACGCGTCAAGCTGGCCCTCGATGCGCTGAAGAAGATCTACCCGAAAGTCGATATCGCCGGGCATATCATCGGCGACCCGATCACCGTCTCGTGGGAGGCCGATCCGCACTTCCTCGGCGCCTTCAAAGGCGCCCTGCCCGGCCACTACCGCTACAATCAGCGTATGTACGCGCACTTCATGCAGCAGGACATGCCGACCGAACAGCGCGGCATCTTCATTGCCGGTGACGATGTGTCGTGGACCCCGGCCTGGGTCGAAGGCGCGGTGCAGACTTCGCTCAATGCGGTCTGGGGTATCATGACTCACTTCGGTGGGCATACCCACCCGGACAACCCAGGCCCGGGCGATGTGTTCAATGAGATCGGACCTATCGCCCTGGCCGACTGACGGGAGAATCGCCATGCGCATTGCCCTGTTCCAAGGCGAACCGCAACCGCTGGACCTGCCCGGCAACCTCGAGCGCCTGCACCAGCAGGCGCAACTGGCCGCTGCACGCGGCGCCGAGCTGTTGGTGTGCCCGGAGATGTTCCTGACGGGCTACAACATCGGTAGCGAAGCCGTGGCGCGCCTGGCCGAAGCCGAAGACGGCCCCTCGGCCATGGCCGTGGTGGAGATCGCCCAGAGCAATCGCATTGCCATCGCCTACGGCTACCCGGAGCTGGCGGACGACGGTCAGGTCTTCAATAGCGTGCAACTGATCGACGCCCACGGCAGCAGCCTGTGCAACTACCGCAAGACCCACCTGTTCGGCGGCCTCGACCGGGCGATGTTCAGCCCAGGCCCTGATCACTTCCCGGTGGTCGAGCTCAACGGTTGGCGTCTGGGGATTCTGATCTGCTATGACATCGAGTTCCCGGAAACCGCCCGACGCCTGGCCATGGCCGGTGCCGAGCTGATCCTGGTACCGACGGCGAACATGGTGCCCTTCGACTTCATCGCCCAGGTTACCGTGCGCGCCCGTGCCTACGAGAACCAGTGCTACCTGGTGTACGCCAACTACTGCGGCAGCGAAGACGAGATCCACTACTGCGGGCAAAGCAGTATCGTCGGCCCGGATGGCAGCATCCTGGCCATGGCCGGTCGTGACACGGCGCTGCTGAGCGCCGACCTGGAACTGCAGCGGGTACATCAGGGGCGGGCCAACACCCCTTACCTGCATGACCTGCGCCCCGAGCTCTACAGCACGCCGCGCCGATAATCCGCTAGCATGACGGTTCGCCTGCCTCCGGAGCCGCCATGCCCTGCGCCCTTCATCAACTGACCCTCGACAACGGCCTGCAGGTCAGCCTGCGCCATGCCCCGCAGCTCAAGCGTTGTGCGGCG
>NZ_JH650758.1:334716-341329 GCF_000259195.1 Pseudomonas donghuensis | reverse complement strand
GCCAGCCATGACGCGCCACGAGCGTGGCCGGGGTTGGCGCACTTTCTCGAGCATCTGTTTTTTCTCGGCACTCAACGCTTCACGCTGGAAGACGGCCTGATGCGCTACGTGCAGCACCACGGCGGTCAGGTCAATGCCAGCACCCGTGAGCGCACTACCGAGTTCTTCTTTGAAGTACCTCAGGCCGCGTTTGCCGGTGGCCTGGAGCGTCTTTGCGACATGCTCGCGCACCCGCAGTTCGGGCTTGAGCGGCAACTGCGCGAACGCGAAGTAATCCATGCCGAGTTCATTGCCTGGTCGCGCAACGCACAAATGCAGCGGCAGTTTGCCTTGCTTCAGGCGGCCGGCCGCGAACATCCCTTGAGCGCTTTTCAGGCGGGCAATCGTTACAGCCTGCAGGTCCAAAGCCCGGCGTTCCAGGCGGCCCTGCGAGATTTTCATCAGCGCTTCTATCAGGCCGGGCAGTTCACCCTGAGCCTGAGCGGGCCGCAGAGCCTTGCACAGCTGGAGGCGCTGGCGCGTCGATTCGCACGTGTGTTCAGCGCCGGGACGACAGTGCAGCAGGCGCTACCACCGAGCTTCAACGGCCAGGCGCCGCTGCTGATGGGTGACAAGCGGCAACTGGATGTGTTGTACCCGTGCGATAACCTTCACCCAGGCGTTGAGCAGGCCATCGACTTTCTCGCAACCTGGTTGAGCGACACCCGGCCTGGCGGGTTATCGGCGACGTTGCATGAACGGGGTTGGCTGGAGCATTTCGAGTTTTCATCGCTCTACAGCTTTGCCGGCCAGGCCCTGCTGCATGCAGGCCTGAAGCTCAACGATGCAGCCAGCGTCGATCAGGTCCTGGCCCTGCTGAGCGACTGGCTGGCGTTTTTGCGCAGCGCCGACCTGAGCGACATCAACCAGGAATACGGCCGATTGCAGCACTGTCGCGAACAGACCGCCAGTGCCTTGGAGCTGGCTCGCCGCGATAGCACCGGGCAACACTTCAAGGCACTGGATGAGCAAGGGTTTGCAGCGCTCGAACGGTTGCTCGACACCCTGCTCGATGGCCAGGCGCAAACACCGCTAGAACCCTGGCGACTGCCCGCTGCCAATCCGCTGCTGAAGATAACGCCCGTAAGCGTTCCTGCCACCGCAGCGCCCGACGGCCTGACCCTGTCTCCTCTGCTCCCACCCACACGCCAGCACGGCGTTGTCTACCTGCGCTGGCAACTGACCTCAGCCTTGCGTGAGCGCCTCTGGCAGGTGCTCGATCGGGCCCTGCAACCACTGCGCGAACAGGCAGCCCAGGCTGGCGTACACCTGCACTGGAGTGCCTGCGACACCTACTGGCAGTTGCGCTGCGCCGGTAACGGCGCCGTGGTGCCCACGGTTATCGACCATGCGCTGGCAATCCTGCGGCTGCCAGCGAGCCAAAGCTGGACACCCGCCGCCGCCGAGCAACCCGATTCGATGCCTATCCGGGCCCTGCTCAGGCAGTTACCGGAGCACGTGCTGGGCCGCGTGGACGAGCCGTTACCGGCCTGCACCATCAGCCAGAGCAATCTTGATGCACTGTGGGAGTATTCAACCTGGCAGGGGCTCTCGAGCGGTTTCGGCTTTACCGAACAACAGGCACTGAATCAGGCCCTGGGGAAGGTGCCTGGGCGCGCAGGCAAGCAGCTGCCCCCCCGAATAGAGGCTTTACGCCGCTGGCAAACGCTGCCGCCGCCGGCCAGCGAACACGCGCTTTTGCTGTTTTGCCCGGTCCCGATCGAACACCAAGCCGCTGCCCGACTCCTTGCCCAGCAGTTGCAAGGGCCGTTCTATCAACGGCTGCGAGTCGAGCTGAATTTGGGCTACGCGGTGTTCAGCGCCTTCCGTCAGATTGAAGGCTGCAATGGCCTGCTGCTCGGCGTGCAGTCGCCGTCGGCCAGCCATGCCGAGATCATCGGGCACATCCAGGCAGTGCTCGATGCCCTGCCTGCCACGCTGAGCTGCAACACTGCGGATAAACAGGCACTGGCCGCGCAGTTCGACGAACAGGCCATGGCCAACAATGACGTTGCCGAATGGGCCTGGCAGGCGCATCTGGCCGGTCAGCAGCAGCCGTTGTTGAGCGATCTGCAAGCGGCGATCCTGGCAGTCGAAATGCCACAACTGCAGCGCCTGGCCCGCCAGACGAGCCAGGCCGAACAAGGCTGGCTGTGCCTGGCCAATGGTCCGGCGCCCACTGGAAACTGGCACTGACGCTGGCGATTCTTACCGTCCCTGTAACGACGTTTATCTTAGATTTAACCATTCAGTTCGTATTTTTTTAGTAAGATAGCGCAATCTCGGCTATGGGAACCCCTCATCTGGAGGGTGGACTAAATAAGTAGCTGGCAAACCCCAGACCTATCCGGAAGGAGTAATCCCATGTGGACCAAACCTGCTTACACTGACCTGCGTATCGGCTTTGAAGTGACCATGTATTTCGCAAGCCGCTGAGCCTGCTTGCGGTACAACGCCTCGGTCCGCCGGGGCGTTTTTATTTCAGCACGCGGCAGGAGTGGCCATGTACATCCAGATTCTAGGTTCCGCCGCCGGTGGCGGGTTTCCGCAGTGGAACTGCAACTGCGCAAACTGCAAAGGCTTTCGCGACGGCAGCTTGCGCGCCACGGCGCGTACCCAGTCATCGATTGCCCTGTCTGACGATGGCGTTCACTGGGTACTGTGCAACGCCTCGCCGGATATTCGCGCGCAGCTGCAAAGTTTTGCCCCCATGCAACCGGCCCGCGCCCTGCGCGACACCGGCATCAACGCCATCGTCCTGCTCGACAGCCAGATCGACCACACCACCGGTCTGCTCAGCCTGCGCGAAGGTTGCCCGCACCATGTCTGGTGCACCGACATGGTCCATCAGGACCTGAGCACCGGCTTCCCGCTGTTCACCATGCTCAGCCACTGGAACGGCGGCCTGCAATGGAACCGCATCGAGCTTGAAGGCAGCTTCGTCATCGACGCCTGCCCGAACCTGCGCTTCACCCCCTTCCCGCTGCGCAGCGCCGCACCGCCCTATTCGCCGCACCGCTTCGACCCACACCCGGGCGACAACCTCGGGCTGATGGTCGAGGACCTGCGCAGCGGCGGCAAGCTGTTCTACGCCCCGGGCCTGGGCCAGGTCGACGCCAAGCTGCTGCAGATGATGAGCGAGGCCGACTGCCTGCTGGTCGACGGCACCCTGTGGGAGGATGATGAAATGCAGCGCCGCGGTGTCGGCACCCGCACTGGCCGCGAGATGGGCCACCTGGCGCAGAACGGCCCAGGCGGTATGCTCGAGGTACTGGAAAGCTTCCCGCGCCAGCGCAAGGTGCTTATCCACATCAACAACACCAACCCGATTCTCGACGAGGACTCGGCCGAACGCGCCGAATGTGCCCGGCGCGGCGTCGAAGTGGCCTTCGACGGCATGAGCATCACCCTCTAGGAGCCGACATGAGTGACGCCAAACCGCTGTCCCCCGCCGAATTCGAACAGGCTCTGCGCGCCAAGGGCGCCTATTACCACATCCATCATCCCTACCATGTAGCGATGTATGAAGGCCGTGCGAGCCGCGAGCAGATCCAGGGCTGGGTCGCCAACCGCTTCTACTACCAGGTCAATATTCCGCTGAAGGATGCCGCGATCCTGGCCAATTGCCCGGACCGCGAAATTCGCCGCGAATGGATTCAGCGCCTGCTCGACCATGACGGCGCTCCCGGTGAAGACGGCGGCATCGAAGCCTGGCTACGCCTGGGCCAGGCTGTCGGCCTCGACCCGGAGCAACTGCGCTCCCAGGAACTGGTGCTGCCCGGTGTGCGTTTCGCCGTGGATGCCTACGTCAACTTCGCCCGCCGCGCCAGCTGGCAGGAAGCGGCCAGCAGCTCGCTGACCGAACTGTTCGCCCCACAGATCCACCAGTCGCGCCTGGACAGCTGGCCACAACACTATCCGTGGATCGACCCGGCCGGCTACGAGTACTTCCGCACCCGCTTGGGCCAGGCCCGGCGTGACGTCGAGCATGGGCTGGCGATCACCCTGCAGCACTACACTACCGTTGAGGGTCAGCAGCGCATGCTGGAGATCCTGCAGTTCAAACTGGACATTCTCTGGAGCATGCTCGATGCCATGAGCATGGCCTACGAACTGAACCGCCCACCGTACCACAGTGTCACCCGCGAAAGGGTCTGGCACAAAGGAATCGCCTTATGAGTTTCGATCGCACGCACGTCCCGGTCTGGCGCCCGGGTTATCGCTTCCAGTACGAACCGGCACAAAAGGCTCATGTGCTGCTGTATCCGGAAGGGATGATCAAGCTCAACGAGAGCGCCGCGCTGATCGGCGGGCTGATCGACGGCCAGCGCGATGTGGCCACGATCATCGCCGAGCTGGACAAGCAGTTCCCCGGTGTACCCGAGCTCGGTGACGACATCGAGCAGTTCATGGAGGTGGCCCGTGCCGAACACTGGATCGAGCTCAAATAACCTGCCGGCAACGCCCGAAGTCGGCCTGCCGCTGTGGCTGCTCGCCGAGCTGACCTACCGTTGCCCGCTACAGTGCCCGTACTGCTCCAACCCCCTGGACTTCGCCGCCCAGGGTCAGGAACTGAGCACCGAGCAGTGGTTCAGGGTCATGGCCGAGGCGCGGGAGATGGGCGCGGCGCAATTGGGGTTTTCCGGTGGTGAGCCGCTGGTGCGCCAGGACCTTGCCGAACTGATCGGCGAAGGCCGGCGCCTGGGCTATTACACCAACCTGATCACCTCCGGCATCGGCCTGACCGAACAGAAGATCGCCGCCTTCAAGGAGGCCGGGCTGGACCATATCCAGATCAGCTTCCAGGCCAGCGACGAACAGGTCAACAACCTGCTGGCCGGCTCGAAGAAGGCCTTCGCGCAGAAGCTGGACATGGCCCGGGCAGTAAAAGCCCATGGCTACCCGATGGTGCTGAACTTCGTCACCCATCGGCACAATATCGACAAGATCGATCGCATCATCGAGCTGTGCGTGGCCCTGGAAGCCGACTTCGTCGAACTGGCTACCTGTCAGTTCTATGGCTGGGCGCACCTCAACCGCGTCGGTCTGCTGCCAACCCGTGCCCAGCTCGAACGCGCCGAGCGCATCACCAACGAATACCGGGCCAAACTGCAGGCCGCCGGCAACCCCTGCAAGCTGATCTTCGTCACCCCGGACTACTACGAAGAGCGCCCCAAGGCCTGTATGAACGGCTGGGGCAGCGTGTTCCTCACCGTCACCCCGGACGGCACCGCCCTGCCCTGCCACGGCGCCCGCCAGTTGCCAGTGCAGTTTCCCAATGTGCGTGAGCACAGCATGCAGCACATCTGGTACGACTCGTTCGGCTTCAACCGCTTTCGCGGTTACGACTGGATGCCCGAGCCATGCCGCTCCTGTGACGAGAAAGAGAAGGACTTCGGTGGCTGCCGCTGCCAGGCGTTCATGCTCACCGGCGACGCCAGCAATGCCGACCCGGTTTGCGCCAAGTCGGCCGAGCACGGCATCATCCTCAAGGCTCGTGAAGACGCCGAGCATGCCCACCAGACCATCGATGAGCTGACCTTCCGTAATGAGCGAAACTCCCGTGTCATTGTCCGCAGCTGAGCGTTTCAGCGCCGCCCAGGCGGTCGCCGCCGGTACCGATTTTGCCGAGCTGCGGGTGACGGCCCAAGGATTGTTCTGGAACGAATTTCGCCCCAGCGATGGCGCCTGCCGGATCTGGCACTGGCGCGATGGCCTGGCCCGTTGCCTGACGCCCAATGGCTTCAGCGTACGCAGCCGGGTCTATGAATACGGTGGCGGCAGCTTCTGCCTGAGCGACGATGGCCTGGTGTTCGTCAACGAGGCCGACCAGCAGCTGTATACCCAGGACCTCAACGGCGGGTTGCCGCAGCCGTTGTCCGAGGGCGTGCGGCGCTACGGTGATCTGCGCTGGGCCAATGGGCAGGTGCTGGCCGTGGAAGAAAGCCATGGCCCCGGGGCAGTCGCGCATCGCCTGGTCGCCATCGCCAAGGGCAGCCGTGAAGTGCTGGCCGAGGGCGCCGACTTTTACGCCTCACCAACCCTGAGCGCCGATGGCTCGCGCCTGGCCTGGATTGAATGGAGCCGCCCCGAACAACCATGGACAGCAACCCGGCTGCTTTGCTGCCAACGCCAGGCAGAGGGCCAGTGGGGCACGCCGCGCTGCATCGCCGGTGAAGAGGGCCCGCAGCAATCCCTGCAGCAACCCCGCTTTGACGCAGCCGGTCGTTTGTATTGCCTGTCCGATCGCAACGGCTATTGGCAACCCTGGGGTGAGACGGCAACAGGCTGGAGCCCATTGCCAGCCGCCGCCGCCGACCATGCCGGTGCGCCCTGGCAACTGGGCGCCAGCACCTGGCTGCCGCTGGACGAGCAGCGCTACCTGGCAAGCTGGTTCGATAACGGCTTCAGCCGCTTGGGCGTCTGTCATCTCGATGGTTCGGTAGAGGACTACAGCACAGACTACAGCCGCTTTCGCTGCCTCGACCTGGACGAGCAGCACCTCTATGCCATTGCCGCGTCGGCCATCAGCCCACCCGCCATCATCGCCATCAATCGCCACAACCATAAGGCC
>NZ_JH650758.1:298731-334706 GCF_000259195.1 Pseudomonas donghuensis | reverse complement strand
TATGCCATTGCCGCGTCGGCCATCAGCCCCCCCGCCATCATCGCCATCAATCGCCACAACCATAAGGCCCGGGTACTGGCAGGCGGAGCCTTGCCACTGCCCGCCGAACGCATCAGCCGCCCGCAGGCGCTGCGCTATCCCAGCGGTGATGGCATCGCCCATGGTTTTTTCTACCCGGCCATGAACGGTGACGCGCAGCCGCCGCTGTTGGTGTTCATCCATGGCGGCCCGACCTCTGCCTGCTTCCCGGTGCTCGACCCGCGCATCCAGTACTGGACTCAGCGCGGCTTTGCCGTGGCCGATCTCAATTACCGCGGCAGCAGCGGCTACGGCCGTGACTATCGCCAGGCCCTGCACCTGCGCTGGGGAGAGATCGATGTCGAAGATGCCTGCGCGGTGGTCAGCCACCTGGCCGAGCGCCAACTGATCGACCCGCAGCGAGCGTTTATCCGCGGCGGCAGCGCTGGTGGCTACACCACGCTCTGCGCCCTGGCGTTCCACAATGTGTTCCGTGCCGGTGCCAGTCTGTATGGCGTCAGTGACCCGCAGGCCCTGGCCCGGGCCACGCACAAGTTTGAAGGTGATTACCTGGACTGGCTGATCGGTGATCCCGTGGCGGATGCAGAACGCTATCAGCGACGCACGCCGTTGCTGCACGCCTCGAACATCAAGGTGCCGGTGATCTTCTTCCAGGGCGAACTGGACGTTGTCGTGGTGCCGGAGCAGACCCGCTCGATGCTGGACGCCCTGCAAGCCAACGGCATTCACGCCGAAGGGCATTTCTACCCGTCGGAGCGCCACGGTTTTCGCACGGCGAGCAACCTGGCGCATGCGCTGGAGGAGGAGTGGAAGTTTTATCGGCGGGTGCTGGAAGGCAGTTAGATCGCTATCGCGGGTCAAGCCCGCGCCCACAGAACCTGTAGGCGGCAGACAAAAAAACGCCCCAAGCCAAAAACAACAGGCCCGGGGCGATGCGCAGGAACGCGAGACGGTTCGGAAAATTCGTTAGCGCGGTGTATTGATCAGGCCGTGGCCTCGCGCCGCTGGTTTTGCTGCGCCGCATGGACACGGGCGAAGGCTCGGGCCAGGCGCAGGAGCATCTCGTCGATGTTGCCCTTGCTCACTGTCAGCGCCGGGGAGAAACGCAGCACGTCGGCTTGCGGGGCATTCAGTAGCAAGCCTTCCTGCAAGGCGGCCTGGACCAGCTCGGCGGCATTGTCTTCGCTCAGTTGCAAAGCCCAGAGCAGCCCCTGGCCGCGCACCTCGACCTGGCCATAGCGACCGGCCAGACGGCTCAGGCCGTCGCGCAGGTGGCGCCCGGAATCCTGCACATGCTCGAAGAAGCCCGGCTCCAGCACGGTCTCCAGCACCGCCAGGCCCGCCGCACTCATCAATGCATTGCCATGGTGGCTGCCTTCCAGCTCGCCGGCCTCGGCGCAGCAGGCGCTGCCACGAGCCAGCAGGGCCGCCAACGGAACACCACCGCCCAAGCCCTTGCCGAGAGTGAGGATGTCGGCGCGCACGCCATACAGCTGTTCAGCGAGCATCGCCCCGCAGCGGCCGACGCCGGTCTGCACTTCATCGAGAATCAGCAGGATGCCCAGTTCGCGGCACAGCCGCTCGACACCCTGGAGATACGCCTGGGTCGCTGGAATCACGCCCGCTTCGCCCTGGATCGGTTCGAGCATGATTGCCACGGTGCGCGAATCGACCGCCGCATGCAGCGCCTCAAGGTCGTTGAACGGCACCTTGCTGAAGCCCGGCAACCCCGGCTCGCAGCGGTTGCACGGCGAGGGGTCGGAAGCCGACAGCGCGCCCAGGCTGCGGCCATGACAGCTCTGGCTGGCAGTGATGATGTGATAGGCGCCGTTGCGGTGCAGTTGGCCCCATTTGCGCGCCAGCTTGATCGCTCCTTCGCAGGCTTCGGCGCCGCTGTTGAGCAGGTAGGCCTGATCACTGCCGGTGCTTTCGCACAGGCGACTGACCAGGTTCAACAGGCCGCGGTTATGAAACCCCGCGCCCGGATTGATCAGCGCCTGCGCCTGGCTGCCCAGGGCTTTGACCAGCACACTGGGGCTGTGACCGAGGCTGTTGACTGCGCAGCCCTGGGTGAAATCCAGATACGCGTGGCCTTCGCTGTCCCACAGCCATGAACCCTGGCCACGGACGAACACCTGTGGCGCGCGCTCGACGGCGGGCATCAGGTATTCGCGCGACACGGCTTGTGCAGGTTGCGCCACAACGGCTGCGACCTTGCGCTCGGCCACGGCCGCAGCCGGGCGGCGCAGGTTGAACAGGTTCATGCGCGCAGCCCCTCGAGCGGCAGGCCAAGCAGACGCGCGGTCCAGTCTTCGACCTGACCGGTACGCAGACGCTTGATCGCGATATCGCGCCAGCGTGACGAGAGTGCCGGACAATCCACCAGCTTTTTCAAACCTGCATGCTCCAAAGGCTCACGGTAAAAAGTGCGCAGTGCCCAGGCCACGGTCAAGCCCGGATAACTACGTTGAATCAGTTCAAAGGGCTCATCGGCGCTGACGAAACCAGGCTTGAGCACCCGGTAGAACCAACCACAACGGCCACTGTCCTGCGCCTGTTGCGGCAGGTTCGGCAAGCCCCAGCGATGGCTCAGGCGATAGCACGGCGAGCGCGGCTGACTGACCTGCAACAGCGCCCCGCCCCAGCGGAACAAATCGCCCAGGCACACCTGGTGTTCATCCAGGCCGCGGGTCGAGAGGTTTTCGCCGAAACCCGGGGCGCGCCAATCGATCTGTGGATAACGTTGCCGCCACCAGGCGTAGTGCTCGGCCGGGTAATGGTGCAAAGCCCGTTCAGGGCCGGTGTGAAAGCGTGGGTCGCCGTGTTCGTCGCTCCCCAGCCCCTGTGGCCATAACCACAACCGTCTTGCAACCTCCTGCTTATCGATATCAGTCAACAAGCCATGCCCGAGATTTTTTGCCTTGCCTATGTAAACGCCATCCACATACACGGTATTCATCGCGCCTTCTGGCCCTGTAAACCTTGTGAATACGGGATAGACTAGGCTTCTTGCAGGCTAACGGCCATTTGGTTTTTCGAGCATTTTTGATAAGTAACTCTTATGGATTTTCGCCAACTGCGTTATTTCGTCGCGGTGTATGAAGAAGGCCACGTTGGCCGGGCCGCCGAGCGCCTGTCACTGTCGCAACCGGCGCTTTCGCAGCAGATCCGCCAACTTGAGCAAAACCTCGATGTGAGCCTGTTCGAGCGCGGCAACAAGCGCCTGTTGCCGACCCTGGCCGCGCACACCCTGTACAACCACGCCCTGCCCTTGCTCGACGGCCTGCAGCGCGCTCGCGAGGCACTGCGCAACTTCAAGGGCCAGGCGTTGCGTACCCTGGCCATTGGCGTCCTGCAAACCGTGCGCCCAAGCCTGGTACCGCAGCTGCTCGACCGGGTGCGCAAGGCGCAGCCGCATCTGGTGGTACAGATCTACGAACTGTCGGGCCTGGAAATCGAACGGCGCCTGCTCAATGGCAGCCTGGACATCGGCATCAGCTACCTGCCACCGCGCCAGCCAGGCCTGCATGGGCTGTTGTTGTACGAAGACGAACTGCAATTGGTCATCCCCAATACCCATCCCCTGCGTGAATTCAAGAAGGTCTCGATGAAGCAGGCTGCCGAGCTGCCGATGCTCTTGCTCGGCGAAGAATTCCAGGTGCGGCAGATCTGGCAGTCGCAACTGGCCAACCTGGGCCGGCGGCCGCAGGTGCAGGCCGAGATGAACAACATGGGCGGGATTCTCGACAGCCTGGCGCATACCTCACTGGCAACCGTGTTGCCGGGGCGCGCCAAGGAAGTGGTCGAAGATGACCAGGAACTGCTGTGGAAGCCGCTGAGCGAGCCGCGAGTGCCGCTGAAGATCGGCCTGGTGTTTCGCGATGCGCAGCGCCAGCAGGCGTCGGTGGAGCTGCTGCGCAATCTGCTGGAAGAAGAAGCCGACCCGCGGCAGATCGGGGGGTCGCCGCTGGATGTGCTGGGCTGAGGTCAAATCGCAGGCAAAAGAAAACCCCGCCGAAGCGGGGCTTTGCAGACTGTTTCCCTGACATCCTTTTCGCCCCACCATCCTGGCAGGAATCCTTCGTGTCCGTGTTCTGTACTTTGCGCTTCCTGCGCTACGTCCATGTAAGAAGATTAACTGTGGATCCAATCTTTCGATAGAGGCGAAAAGTCACCACGCAATGTAAGAGAATGCTTACAAGCTACTATCACGCTCAAAACTGCGCGGCATCCAGCAAGTACAGCGACTCGCTACCGGCTTTAACCGAAGCGCTGAGCGAGTGGATACGCGGCAGCAAACGAGCGAAATAGAAGCGTGCGGTGCCCAGCTTGCTGGCATAGAAGTCGTCTTCGCCTTGCTTGGCCAAGGCCGTACGGGCCATCAGCGCCCACATGTAGGCATAAGCGGTATAGCCGAATGCCTGCAGGTATTCCACCGATGCCGCGCCGATTTCATTCGGGTTGTTTTTGGCCCGATCCAGCACCCAGGCGGTCAGGTCGTCGAGGTTGTCCAGGGCTGCATTGAGCGGTTTGACGAATTCACCCAGGTCGCTGCCGGCGCTGGCGGTGAAGTGACGGATTTCGTCGGCAAACAGCTTGTACAGCGCGCCGCCGCTACCGACCACCTTGCGCCCCATCAGGTCGAGGGCCTGGATACCGTTGGTGCCTTCGTAGATCTGGGTGATGCGCACATCACGTACCAGTTGCTCCTGGCCCCACTCACGGATGTAACCATGGCCGCCGAACACTTGCTGGCCATGTACCGCCGACTCCAGGCCCAGGTCGGTGAGGAATGCCTTGGCTACCGGGGTCAGCAGCGCCACCAGCTCTTCGGCGCGTTTGCGCGTGTCGGCGTCTTCGCTGAACTTGGCGGTATCCAGTTGCATCGCGACATACGTGGAGAACGCTCGCCCGCCTTCATTGAGAGCCTTCATGGTCAACAGCATGCGCCGTACATCCGGGTGGACGATGATCGGGTCAGCGACCTTGTCCTTGGCTTGCGGGCCGGTCGGCGCACGGCTCTGCAAGCGGTCGCGCGCATACTCGATGGCGTTCTGGTAAGAGCGCTCGGCCGAGGCCAGGCCCTGGATACCTACGCCCAGGCGCTCGTAGTTCATCATGGTGAACATCGCCGCCAGGCCCTTGTTCGGCTCGCCGACCAGGTAACCGACCGCATCGTCGAAGTTCATCACGCAGGTGGCCGACGCCTGGATGCCCATCTTGTGCTCGATCGAGCCGCAGTTGGCCGGGTTGCGCGCACCCAGGCTACCATCGGCGTTGACCAGGAACTTCGGCACCAGGAACAGGGAAATGCCCTTCGGCCCGGCGGGCGCGTCCGGCAGCTTGGCCAGCACCAGGTGAATGATGTTCTCGGTGAGATCGTGTTCGCCACCGGTGATGAAAATCTTCGTGCCGCTGACCTTGTAGCTGCCATCCGCCTGCGGCTCGGCCTTGGTGCGGATGATGCCCAGGTCGGTGCCGGCGTGAGGCTCGGTCAGGCACATGGAACCGGCCCAGACGCCGGCGTACATGTTCGGCAGGTACTTTTCCTTCAGCGCTTCGCTGGCGTGGGCATTGATCGACAGGCAGGCACCAGCCGTCAGCATCGGGTACAGGCCAAAGGCCAGGCTGGACGAGTTGACCATTTCCTCGACCTGGGCCGAGATCACTTTAGGCATGCCCATGCCGCCATAGGCAGGGTCGCCACCGACGCCAACCCAGCCGCCTTCGGCGTAGGTTTTGTAAGCCTCGATGAAACCGGCCGGGGTACTCACCGCGCCGTTATCCCAGTGGCAACCTTCTTCGTCACCACTGCGGCTCAGCGGCGCGATGCTCTTGCTGGTGACCTTGCCGGCTTCTTCCAGCACCGCCAGGGCGGTGTCTTCGTCCACCGCTTCGGCAATACCGGGCAACTGCGCCCAGAGCTTGGAGACTTCGAAGACTTCATTGAGGACGAAGCGCATATCGCGCAGCGGCGCTTTATAGTCAGCCATGGCAACCTCTCATATTAGAGTCGGGGACGGCCTGCAGGGCCGCGTCACTGTTATGCAGCCAGTGTACCCGAACAACTTTTGCGAGACATAGGGTCATCTGGCGACTGAATAGTCTATTTTGGTCACGCCATGCGTACCGCACCACGCCTGGCCTGAACGCCGTAAGCCATGACGCAGTTACGGCCGGCGCCCTTGGCGCTGTACAGAGCCTGGTCGGCAGACTTGAGCACTTCGTCGGGTGAGCGATGATCGGCCAGGCGCTCACTGACGCCGATACTGATAGTCACCGACACACTGGAAGCCGCCGACGCGCCACGGCGCTGGCGCCCTTGCTGGTCGTCATGGGGACGGCTGTCCTGGTTGCGCAACTGGATGTTGTAGTTGGCGATCACCTCACGCACGGCCTCAAGATGCGGCATGCACTCTTCAATGCTTTTGCCGGCGAACACCACGGCAAACTCCTCACCACCATAACGATAGGCCCGGCCGCCGCCTGTGACCTTGGAAAGCTTGCTGGCCACCAGACGCAGCACCTGGTCGCCAACGTCGTGACCATGGGTGTCGTTGAATTTCTTGAAGTGATCGACGTCGGTCATCGCCAACACATAATTGCGCCCCAGGCGCTGCATGCGTTCGTTGAGCGCGCGACGGCCGGGCAAACCGGTCAGCTCATCGCGAAAGGCCATTTGATAAGCCTCATGGGACACCGCCGCGGCAATCATCAGCATCACCTGGCTGCACATGATGTTCAGGGTAAAGGGCAGGATGAAGGTCTTGGGCAGCATCCAGAAGATACCGATCAGGCCAATCACCTGCGCTGCATGCAAGGGCCTTGGCTGGCGCAGGTACTGCACCACCAGCAGGATGAACGCGCAGAAGAACACCGGGTAGGCCAGCTGGATCAAGCTCATCCATTGGCCGTGTAATGACGGCCAGCGAATCTCTGCCAGCCAACCGAGCAGGGCCTGGGGGAAGCTCTGCTCCAGGCCCAGGGCGACGCTGCCGACCGCCAGCAGCACGGCAAAGCGCGCGACCATGTCCTGGAACAGGTGCGTACGCTCCTGCCAGGCGCCATACAGGGCAAACATCAGCGGCAACAGCAGGCAGACCAGGTGGAACACCACTGCCGCATCTTCTCGGACCCGGCCATTGTCACGGTAGAAATCAGTCTGGGTATCGAGCAGGAAGTAGGCGATATACACCGTGATCATCAGAAACAGTTCACGCTGGCGGCGGTACACGGCGCAGTAGGCGCCGCCCAGCAACAGGACCAGAGTGGGCAGGACATTGAACAGCGACGTGAAGAACACATTGAGGTCTCTCACGTAAGCGGCCGCGAGCCCTGACACCAGCAGACAGGCTGAAGGCAGGAAGTGGCTCAGGCGTACAGCGGATAAACGAAACAAGGGTAATCTCCGACCCGGCAGATCAATAATGGCATTGTGCCTTTAATGTATCGGCCGCACACATGAATAGATGAATTCACTTGGTCGGAACGGTGGGGTGGGAGCAAATGCAAAAAAAAACGCCTGCCGATAAGGGCAGGCGTTTTTTGTTACAGCCGTTGAATCAGTACGAGAGACCGAAGTGCTCTTCGTTCATGTCCATCAGGTTGTTGGCGCCCGACAGCATGGTTGCCACGTGGGTACGGGTACGCGGCAGGATGCGCTGGAAGTAGAAGCGCGCGGTCTGCAGCTTGGCGGTGTAGAAGGCTTCCTCAGTGGTGCCGGCAGCCAGTTTCTCGGCAGCCAGGCGCGCCATGTCGGCCCAGAAGTAAGCCAGGCAGGCGTAACCGGAGTACATCAGGTAGTCCACCGAAGCGGCACCGACTTCTTCGCGGTCTTTCATCGCAGCCATACCGACCTTCATGGTCAGCTCGCCCCACTCTTTGTTCAGTTGGGCCAGCGGTGCTACGAACTCGCTGATCGCTTCGTTGCCTTCGTTGCCCTGGCAGAACTTGTGCACGATCTTGGTGAAGCCCTTGAGCGCTTCGCCCTGGGTCATCAGCACTTTACGGCCGAGCAGGTCCAGCGCCTGGATGCCGGTGGTGCCTTCGTACAGCATCGAGATACGGCTGTCGCGAACGTTCTGCTCCATGCCCCACTCGGCGATGAAGCCGTGGCCGCCATAGATCTGCACACCGTGGTTGGCCGCTTCGAAGCCGACTTCGGTCATGAACGCCTTGGCGATCGGCGTCATGAAGGCCAGCAGTGCGTCGGCTTTCTTCTTCTCTTCTTCGTCCTGGCTGTACTTGACGATGTCCACCTGCTTGGCGGTGAAGTAGACCATGGCGCGGTTGCCTTCGGCGAACGCCTTCATGGTCAGCAGCATGCGCCGTACGTCCGGGTGAACGATGATCGGGTCAGCGGCTTTGTCCGGCGCTTTCGGGCCCGTCAGCGAGCGCATTTGCAGACGGTCGCGAGCGTATTTCAGGCCGCCCTGGAACGCCACTTCAGCGTGGGCCAGGCCTTGCAGCGCGGTACCCAGGCGAGCGGTGTTCATGAAGGTGAACATGCAGTTCAGGCCTTTGTTGGCCGGGCCGATCAGGTAGCCGGTAGCCGCGTCGAAGTTCATCACGCAGGTGGCGTTGCCGTGGATGCCCATCTTGTGCTCGATGGAACCACAGGACACGGCGTTGCGCTCACCGACGGTGCCTTCGGCGGTCGGCAGGAACTTCGGCACGATGAACAGCGAAATGCCTTTGGTGCCAGCCGGCGCATCGGGCAGGCGGGCCAGGACGATGTGGACGATGTTGTCGGCCATGTCGTGCTCACCGGCCGAGATGAAGATCTTGGTGCCGGTGACTTTGTAGGAGCCGTCGGCCTGAGGTTCGGCCTTGGTGCGCAGCATGCCCAGGTCGGTACCGCAGTGTGGCTCGGTCAGGCACATGGTGCCGGTCCATTCGCCGGATACCAGCTTGGTCAGGTAGGTCTCCTGTTGCTCGGCGGTGCCGTGCTCGGAGATGGTGTTCATCGCGCCATGAGACAGGCCAGGGTACATACCCCAGGACCAGTTCGACTCACCGACCATTTCGCTGACCGCCAGGCCCAGCGACTCAGGCAGGCCCTGGCCGCCGTGCTCGACGTCATGGGCCAGGCTTGGCCAGCCGCCTTCGACGAACTGCTTGTAGGCTTCCTTGAAGCCGCTCGGGGTTTTGACCCCCGACTCGCTCCAGGTGCAGCCTTCGAGGTCGCCGACACGGTTCAGCGGGGCCAGTACCTGTTCACAAAACTTGGCGCCTTCCTCGAGGATGGCGTCAACCATGTCCGGGGTGGCGTCCTGGCAAGCCGGCAGGCTCTGATAATGCGCTTCGTAGCCGAGCAGCTCGTCACGAACGAAGCGAATATCACGCAAGGGGGCTTTGTAATCAGGCATAGCGATGAACCTCTGCTGATGAATCCTGGATAGGGAGACCGCGATATACCGACCAGCTCTAGGCGGCTTTCGGTCAAACAGTTGTTTGAAACATACGTTTACGCCGAAAACTTGTCAAGCATCAAGCAGAGGGCAGTTCGGCCATGCCAGACTGCGCGATTGCCCTGGCAAAACACCCCGCAAACGCGCAGCCGAGCGCCCGCCAGCAAGGGCAAAGCGCTGATACATAAAGACTAGTTGAAGGCTCACAGAGGGCGAGCCGAAGGGGGTCAGGCGTAGGTATCGATCAGGGTACCAAGCATTTCGTCCGATGCTTTGGCCACTTTGACACCCAATTCGACCTGATGCTTGCCCAGCGCCATTTCGACGCTGCTGGTGGCCAGGTCCATTTGCTGGCTGCGATCAACCGCCCGCAGGCGCTCGGCCTGATAGTCGCTGGACTGGCTGGTGGCGGCACGCTCGACGGTGGTGTTGGCGATCTGGCTGGCAGCCTGATCGACGCGACTCTGCCCGGCCTGGATGGCGCCAAGCCCTGCGTAGAATGCTGAGTTGCCCGAGATTTCCATGTCGTAACTCCATGACGCTGAAAGCGAACAGCCTCTATTGAAGCAGACTTGCCGGCAAAAGGCCCGTTGAAAACACTAATAGCAAAGTGCCACACGATAGACACGCGTCAGTCCAGCAGGTCCAGTTGCAGGTACGCCGCTACCGCTTGCGCGCTGACTTGCTTGAGCTTGGGCACCCGCCCCAGGCACGGCGCCGGTAAACGCTCGGCGAGGCTGGCGAGGTTTTCTTCCAGCCGCGAGGTGCGCGGCTCGACAATGTTGGCGACCCAGCCAGCCAGTTGCAGGCCATCGCGGGCAATGGCTTCGGCCGTGAGCAAGGCATGGTTGATGCAGCCCAGGCGCACACCGACCACCAGAATCACCGGCAGCTTCAGGGCAACGGCCAGGTCCGACAGATTGGCCTGGCCGGACAGCGGCACGCGCCAGCCACCAGCACCTTCGATCAGGGTGAAATCGGCACCGTTGGCCAACACCTCGCGCATCGGTGTCAGCAAGGCCTGCACGCTCAAGGCGACGCCGGCTTCCCGTGCAGCCAGGTGCGGGGCAATGGCCGGTTCGAAAGCGAACGGATTGACCTGTTCATAGGGCAACTTGAGCGAGCTTTCGGCAATCAGCGCCATGGCGTCGGCATTACGCAAGCCTTTGCTGCTGAGCTCGCAACCAGACGCCACAGGTTTGGCACCCAGGGTACTCAACCCGGCCAGGCGTGCAGCATGCAGCAGGCCGGCGGCGATGGTGGTCTTGCCAACGTCGGTGTCGGTCCCTGCGATGAAATAGGCCGGGTTCATCTCACTCCCCTTCTACCGACGGCTTTTGCAGTACACCGTAGACCACCTGATAGGTCGCCGGTAGTCCCAGGGGCTGACGGAAGCCCTCATACGCCTGCAGCAGGCCCTGCATCCGTGCCCGCCCGGTCAGCCCGGCCGGGCGCCCCGGGTTGAGGTTGTGAGCACCGAGGGCCTTGAGCTCGTGAGTCAGGCTGCGCACATCCGGGTAGTGCAACACATGGGGCCGGGCCGCCAGGCTCAGCACCTGCAGTTCGCTTTCGCCACACAGGCGTTGATAGTCCTCAAGGCGCCGAAAACGATTGACGTGCACCAGGCCATCGACCGCCTGCCAGCTTTCGCGCAGCTCATGCAGGGTGCCGACGCAAAGGCTGGCAAAAGCCAATACACCACCTGGTTGCAGGACACGCCGGGCCTCACTGAGCACGGCGCGGAAATCGCCACACCATTGCACCGCCAGGCTGCTGAAGATCAGCTCGACGCTGGCATCTCGCAGCGGCAAGCGCTCGGCGTCGCCAGCCACATGGTGGTGCGCCCCGCCCTGCTCCCGCGCGTGCTGGAGCATGCCTTCGGCAATATCCACAGCCACACCGGCGGCTTGGGGAAAACGGCTGTTCAGGGCGCGGCTGAATTAGCCGGTACCGCTGCCCAGGTCCAGCCAGCGTTGCGGCTCGAAAGCAGCGGGCAACTGTTCAAGCAGCGCCGCGCCCACCGCCCGCTGCAGTTCGGCGACGCTGTCGTAGCTGGCGGCAGCGCGGGAGAACGACGCTGCGACCTGACGTTTATCGGGCAAGCCCGGCTGGGAAAGATCAGTCATCGCCACTCTCATGTACAAAGGCCTTGATTGCTGCCGCCAACTCATGAGGTGTTTCCATCACAAAACCATGAGCACTGTCTTCCAGCAGCCCGACTTCCACGTCGGGCAGTATCTCCAGCAGTTCGCCGGCGACCTCCGCCGGCACCAGCCCGTCACGCCCGGCAAACAGGTGCAATTGCGGACCGCCATAGCGCTGCAGCGCGGCGCGGGTATCGAGCTGGCCAAGGACTTCGAGCCCCGCCACCAACACTTCCGGAGCCGGGGCTGGCATCCCCGCGCTGAGCAGGCGGGCCAGGCTGCGCGGGTCTTCGGCGCCCTGGCTGCACAACGAAACGAAGCGTTTGAGGGTGACCTGGGTGTGATAGCGGCAACCTTCGAGGAAGGTCTGGAAGGTATCCACCGCCATGCCATGCGGCCAGTCCGGGCGGCTGACAAAACTGAGGTTGCTGCCCAGGGTGATCAACCCATGGCAGTCATCGCCGCGCCGTGCGGCCAGTTCGGCGGCGAGCATGCCGCCCAGCGACCAGCCGCCCAGCCAGGCATGGCGCGGCAACTGCCGATCGAGCTTGTCGAGCCAGTCCTCGGGGTTGCTGGACACCAGGCTGGGCAAGGCCTGGATTTCGACCCGCAAGCCAGGGTCGATGGCCCGCAAGGTCGCCACCAAGGGCTGCAAGGCAGAACTGCCCAGGCCCCAGCCCGGCAACAGGATCAGGTGGTTACGCATCAGCAGGCTCCAGCAGCGGATAACAGTCAGCCAATGCATTCAACAATAGCTGCACCTGCGCCGGGCTGTGTGCCGCGCTCAAGGTCACACGCAAGCGGGCGCTGCCGGCAGGCACGGTCGGCGGGCGGATCGCGGTGACCAGCAAGCCACGCTCGCGAAGCATCTGCGACAGACGCAAGGCCCGCGTGCTGTCGCCGATCAGGATCGGCTGGATCGGCGTGAAGCTGTCCATCAGTTGCAGGCCGATCTGCTCGGCGCCGCTACGAAACTGCTGAATCAACGCCGCCAGGTGCTCGCGACGCCAATGCTCGCCGCGCAGCAGTTCCAGGCTGCGCAGGGTGGCGCACGCCAGGGCCGGAGGCTGGCTGGTGGTATAGATGTAGGGCCGGGCGAACTGGATCAGGCACTCGATCAGCTCATCGCTGCCGGCGACAAATGCACCCGCAGTGCCGCAGGCTTTGCCCAGGGTGCCAATCAGCACCGGCACCTGCTCGAGGCTCAGGCCGAAATGCTCGACGATACCGCCGCCATTGCGCCCCAGGGTGCCCAGGCCATGGGCATCGTCGACCATCAGCCAGGCGTCGCGGGCATTGGCCACCGCAGCCAGGGCAGGCAAATCGGCCAGATCACCGTCCATGCTGAATACCCCGTCGGTCACCACCAAGGTATTGCCGACGGCCTTGTCCAGGCGGTTGGCGAGGCTTTCGGCATCGTTGTGCAGGTAGCGATTGAAACGCGCACCGCTGAGCAGGCCGGCATCGAGCAGCGAGGCGTGGTTGAGACGGTCCTGCAGCACCGTGTCGCCCTGCCCGACCAGCGCCGTCAATGCACCCAGGTTGGCCATGTAGCCGGTGGAAAACAGCAGCGCCCGCGGCCGCCCGGTCAATTCGGCCAAGGCCTCTTCCACCGCGTGATGGGGGCTGCTGTGGCCGATCACCAGGTGCGAAGCACCGCCGCCGACACCCCAGCGCTCGGCACCGGCGCGCCAGGCTGCGATCACTTGCGGATGATTGGCCAGGCCCAGGTAGTCGTTGCTGCAAAACGCCAACAACGGCTGGCCATCGACCACCACTTCCGGGCCCTGCGGGCTTTCCAGCAGCGGGCGCCGACGGTACAGGTCAGCGGCGCGGCGTTGCTCCAGCCGCGCGCGAAGATCAAAAGCCATGGCTGCCTCAGGCCGAGGCGGCGTTGTAGAACAGCTCGCTGCTCTTCTGCTCCACCAGCGCCTGCTCGATGGCCGCCTGATGGACTTCGTCGGCGTGTTCTTCACGGGCTTCGGGCTGGATACCCAGGCGCGCGAACAGCTGCATGTCCTTGTCGGCTTGCGGGTTGGCGGTGGTCAGCAGTTTCTCGCCGTAGAAGATCGAGTTGGCGCCGGCGAAGAAGGCCAGGGCCTGCATCTGTTCATTCATCGCTTCACGGCCAGCGGACAACCGCACGTGGGACTTGGGCATAAGAATCCGGGCCACGGCGAGCATGCGGATGAAGTCGAACGGGTCGACTTCTTCGGCGTTCTCCAGCGGCGTGCCGGCGACCTTCACCAGCATGTTGATCGGCACCGACTCCGGGTGTTCCGGCAGGTTGGCGAGCTGGATCAGCAAGCCTGCGCGGTCGTCCAGCGACTCGCCCATGCCGAGGATGCCGCCCGAGCAGATCTTCATCCCGGCATCGCGCACGTAAGCCAGGGTCTGCAGGCGATCGCTGTAGGTGCGGGTGGTGATGATACTGCCGTAGAACTCCGGCGAGGTGTCGAGGTTGTGGTTGTAGTAGTCAAGCCCGGCCTCGGCCAGCGCCTGGGTTTGCTCCAGGTCGAGCTTGCCGAGGGTCATGCAGGTTTCCAGGCCCATGGCCTTGACCCCTTTGACCATCTGCAACACGTAAGGCATGTCCTTGGCCGACGGATGCTTCCAGGCGGCGCCCATGCAAAAGCGCGTCGAGCCGATGGCTTTGGCCCGGGCTGCCTCTTCGAGGACCTTCTGCACTTCCATCAGCTTCTGTTTTTCCAGCCCGGTGTTGTAGTGGCCGGACTGCGGACAATATTTGCAATCTTCCGGGCAGGCGCCGGTCTTGATCGACAGCAGCGTCGAGACCTGCACGCGGTTGGCGTCGAAATGCGCGCGGTGCACGGTTTGCGCCTGGAACAGCAAGTCATTGAACGGTTGCTGGAACAGGGCTTTGACCTCGGCCAGGGACCAGTCGTGACGTGTTGTTGCAGTTGTGCTGGCGCTCATCGGCGATTCCTTGTTTAGGCTTGTACAGGCGCCGGCACAGAAAAACCCCGCCAGCGCATCACGGATAGCTCGCATAGTTAAGGAAGGCTGATGCACTGTCAACCACAAGTCAAAACACTGGTTTACAACTGGCTACTTAATAACCAGACCTGCTTGCTTTGCAATGAAGCGGCCGAGCAGCCCTACCCATTGTGCATCGCCTGCGAGAGCGAACTGCCCTGGCTGGGCGAGCATTGCCAGGTCTGTGCCCTGCCGCTGCCCATGCACGGCCTGGTCTGCGGCCAGTGCAGCCGGCGCCCGCCGGCCTTCTATCGGGTCGAGGCGCCCTGGTACTACGGCTTCCCGGTCGATGCGCTGGTTACCCGCTTCAAGCACAATAGCCAGTGGCCGCTGGGCCGCTTGCTCGCGCAACTGCTCGGGCGCTGGTTGAGCCACCGCTTTGACGAAGGGCTACCGCGCCCGGCTGTGTTGCTGCCGGTACCGCTGTCAAGGCGGCGATTGCGTCAGCGCGGCTACAATCAGGCGGGGATGCTGGCTAACTGGTTGGCACAACAACTGGGCATTCGCTGCAGCGAACAGGTGCTCACCCGCACCCTCGATACCCCAGCCCAGCAAGGTCTCAAGGCCCAGGCACGCAAACGCAACCTGCGCCAGGCCTTTGCCGTGCACCACCGCCCGATGATTGCCGGGCGTCATGTCGCGCTGGTGGATGATGTACTGACCACTGGTGCCACCGCCCAGGCGTTGGCCAGCCTGTTGCTCAAGGCCGGCGCCCGACGGGTCGATGTCTACTGCCTGGCGCGCACCGCCAAGCCCGGCAGCGCTTGACTTGAGCGCGGGGTGCGGGCACTTTCGGGCTGATTCCCCACTGGTGCCCGTTACCACTTATGTCCCTGCCTGCCCTGCTCACCCAGCACATCGTCCGCCGCCCGCAGCGTATTGCCTTGCTGCAACACATTGCCGAACAAGGCTCGATCACCCGTGCGGCGAAAAGCGCCGGCATGAGTTACAAGGCGGCCTGGGATGCCATCGACGAACTCAACAACCTGGCCGCCAGCCCACTGGTGGAACGCAGTGTTGGTGGGCGCGGCGGCGGTGGGGCGAAACTGTCTGCCGAGGGCCAGCGGGTGCTGCGCCTGTACCAGCGCTTGCAGGCCCTGCAGGCGCAGATCCTTGAAGCGGCCGAAGACGCCAGCGATCTCGACCTGCTCGGCCGCCTGATGCTGCGCACCAGCGCGCGCAACCAGCTGCACGGGCGTATCAGCTCGATCGAGGCCCAGGGCCGCTATGACCGCATCAGCCTGACCCTGGCGGGCGAGCTGCGCATCGATGCCCAGATCACCCACGACAGTACCGGACGCCTTGAACTGAGCCCGGGTACCGCAGTAGTGGCGCTGATCAAGGCGGGCTGGCTCGAACTGCTGGGCCTCGATCAACAGCCAGCCGAGGGCTACAACTGCTTGCCGGTCAAGGTCGATGCGTTGCTTGCAGACACCGAGGGTCCGACCGAAGTGCGCCTGCTCCTGGCCAGCGGGCAAACCCTGTGTGCTTTCGCCGACGCACACTGGCTACAAGACCATCAGGTCATTGTCGGCAGTGACCTGCAGGTGCAATTTCAGCCTTCTTACGTGCTTCTTGGAACGCCGCTGTAAAACTGCCACAAAAATGTCATGGACCCTGACTAAGGTGACTGCCAAACCCGCAGGAAGCCTGTCATGCACCTACTAGAAGAACATCAGCCAACCGACCTCGAACAGCTGACCAGCCTCAGCCGCCGCCGCTTCATCGGCGCCGGCGCGCTGTGCGGCGCAGCGCTGTTTCTCGGCGGCAATTTGCTCAGCCGCAGCGTACTGGCAGCCAGCGTCAGCGCTGGCAACAGCAGCCTGCTGGGCTTTGCCAGCATCCCCGCCGCCACCGCCGACAGCATCAGCTTGCCGCCTGGTTACAAAGCCTCGGTATTGATCAGCTGGGGCCAGCCACTGCATGCCGGCGCCCCGGCCTTCGATCCTTCCGGCAACGGCAGCGCCCAGGCCCAGGAACTGCAGTTCGGCGACCACAATGACGGCATGAGCCTGTTCCCCTTCCCCGGCGACGCCAACCGCGCGCTGATGTCGATCAACAACGAATACACCAACTACCGATACCTGTTCAGCCACGGCGGCAAACCGGCCTCTGCTGAAGAAGTGCACAAAGCCCAGGCCGCCGAAGGGGTGTCGGTGATCGAAGTGCAGCGCCGCGATGGCCAGTGGCAATTCGTCCAGGATTCGCCCTACAACCGGCGCATCCATGGCAACACGCCAATCAGCATCAGCGGCCCGGCCGCCGGCGATGCCCTGCTTAGAACCGCGACCGACAACAGCGGGCGCAAGGCACTGGGCACCTTCCAGAACTGCGCCAATGGCAAAACGCCGTGGGGCACTTACCTGACCTGCGAAGAGAACTTCACCGACTGCTTCGGCAGCAGTGATCCGGCCCAGGCCTTCGATGCCGCCCAAAAGCGCTACGGTGCCTCGGTCACAGGCAAGGAGGTCGACTGGCATCAGCACGACCCACGTTTCGACCTGGCGAAGAACCCCAACGAACTGAACCGTCATGGCTGGGTGGTGGAAATCGATCCGTTCGACCCGCAGTCGACTCCGGTCAAGCGCACCGCCCTGGGCCGTTTCAAGCACGAGAATGCCGCCCTGGCCGAAACCCGCGATGGCCGCGCCGTGGTGTACATGGGCGACGACGAACGTGGCGAGTTCATTTACAAGTTCATCAGCCGCGACCGCATCGACCACAAGAATGCCAACGCCAACCGTAACCTGCTGGACCACGGCACCTTGTACGTGGCGCGCTTCGACGATGGCGACCATAACCTTAATCATCCGCGCGGCAAGGGCCAGTGGCTGGAGCTGACCCATGGCAAGAACGGCCTCAACGCCGCCAACGGTTTTGCCAGCCAGGCCCAGGTACTGATTCATGCGCGCCTGGCCGCCAGCCATCTCAAGGCCACGCGTATGGACCGCCCGGAATGGATCGTGGTCAGCCCCAAGGACGGCCAGGTGTATTGCACCCTGACCAACAACGTCAAACGCGGAGAAGAAGGCCAGCCGGTCGGCGGCCCCAACCCGCGCGAAAAAAATCTCTATGGGCAGATTCTGCGCTGGCGTGAAAACGCCGATGACCATGGTGCGATGAACTTCGACTGGGACCTGTTTGTGGTGGCCGGTAATCCATCGGTGCATGCCGGTGAGGCCAAGGCAGGCTCTGCCAACATCACCCCGCAGAACATGTTCAATAGCCCGGATGGCCTGGGTTTCGATGCTGAGGGCCGCTTGTGGATCCTGACTGACGGCGACTACAGCAACAGCGGCGATTTTGCCGGCATGGGCAACAACCAGATGCTTTGCGCCGACCCGGTCACTGGGGAAATCCGCCGCTTCATGGTCGGCCCGGTGGCGTGCGAGGTGACGGGTATCGCTTTTGCCCCGGATCAGCGCACCTTGTTCGTGGGTATCCAGCACCCGGGGGAAACCGGTGGTTCGACCTTTCCCGAGCACCTGCCCAATGGCAAGCCACGGTCGTCAGTGATGGCGATCAGCAGGGAGGATGGCGGGATCGTTGGCGCATGAGTCTGGCGCGGGGCTGCTGTGCAGCCCATCGCTGGCAAGGCCAGCTCCCACAACACAGATCCGCCGTGGAAGCCGATGTGCGATACCATGCAGGTACCTTGCGGCGACCTGCCGCACAGCAGGAGCGAGCATGTCCCACCCCTTTGAAACACTCACCCCCGATCTGGTCCTGGACGCCGTGGAAAGCATCGGTTTTCTCAGCGACGCCCGGGTACTGGCACTCAACAGCTACGAGAACCGGGTCTACCAGGTGGGCATCGAAGGGGCTGAACCACTGATCGCCAAGTTCTACCGCCCGGACCGCTGGAGCGACGCGGCGATCCTCGAAGAACACAGCTTTACCGCTGAACTGGCCGAGTGCGAAGTGCCGGTGGTGGCGCCACTTATCCACAACGGCAAGACCCTGTTCGAACACAGCGGCTTTCGCTTCACCCTGTTCCCGCGCCGTGGCGGCCGGGCGCCGGAGCCAGGCAACCTCGATCAGCTGTATCGCCTCGGGCAGCTGCTCGGTCGTCTGCATGGGGTCGGCGCCACCCGCCCGTTCGAGCATCGCGAAGCACTGGCCGTGGATAACTTCGGCCACGCCTCGCTCAATACCCTGCTCGAAGGCAACTTCATCCCCAAAAGCCTGCTGCCGGCCTTCGAGTCGGTGGCCCGCGATCTGCTCAAGCGGGTCGAGGCGATTTACGCCAGCACCCCGCACCAGGTCATTCGCCTGCACGGCGACTGCCACCCGGGGAACATGATGTGTCGCGACGAGGTGTTTCACATCGTCGACCTCGATGACTGCCGCATGGGCCCGGCGGTACAGGACCTGTGGATGATGCTCGCCGGCGAGCGCCACGAACGCCTGGGCCAGTTGGCCGAGCTGATGGATGGCTACAACGAGTTCCACGATTTCGACCCGCGCGAACTGGCCCTGATCGAACCTTTGCGTGCCCTGCGCCTGTTGCACTACAGCGCCTGGCTGGCCCGGCGCTGGGACGATCCGGCGTTCCCGCGCAGCTTCCCCTGGTTCGGCCAGGAGCGTTACTGGGGCGACCAGATCCTCGCCCTGCGCGAGCAGATCGCCGCGCTGGATGAAGAACCGCTGAAATTGTTCTGAAGCGCGCGTGAGTCTGTCTACAATAGCCCCCTGCTTTTAGATAGCTGCCTAAGCAAGGAATCTGCATGCACGCCGCCAACCCGCGCCGCGGGTACATCCTGGGCCTGAGCGCCTACATCATCTGGGGCTTGTTCCCGCTCTACTTCAAAGCGCTGCAAAGCGTCCCCGCAGTGGAAATCATCGTCCACCGGGTGCTCTGGTCGGCGTTGTTCGGCTCGTTGCTGCTGCTGGTCTGGAAGCATCCGGGCTGGCTGCGCGAACTGCGCGAAAACCCCAAACGCCTGGCGATCCTGGCCTTGAGCGGCTCGCTGATCGCCGGCAACTGGCTGACCTACGTGTGGTCGGTGAACAACGGGCGCATGCTCGAGGCCAGCCTGGGCTACTACATCAACCCGCTGGTCAACGTGCTGCTCGGCATGCTCCTGCTCGGGGAGCGCTTGCGCCGCCTGCAGTGGATTGCCGTGGGCCTGGCCGCACTCGGGGTGGCCCAGCAGGTCTGGCAAGTGGGCAGCCTGCCCTGGGTGTCGTTGGTGCTGGCACTGAGCTTTGGCTTCTACGGCCTGATCCGCAAGCAGGCGCCGGTAGCCGCCCTGCCCGGGCTGGTGGTCGAGACCTGGATGCTGGTGCCGCTGGCCATCGGCTGGATGCTGCTCAACCCCATGGCGCATAGTGCCCAGGCAAGCTTCTATACCAGCAGCGAAGCGCTCTGGCTGATAGCCGCAGGGCCAGTCACGCTGGTACCCCTGGTGTGTTTCAACGCCGCCGCGCGGCACCTGCCCTACACCACCCTGGGCTTCTTGCAGTACCTGGCCCCCACCCTGGTATTGCTGCAGGCGGTGTGGCTGTTTGACGAGCACCTGTCGAGCAGCACCCTGGTGGCCTTCATGTTCATCTGGGCAGGCCTGGCGCTATATAGCGTGGATGCCTGGTTGAGCCTGCGCCGGCGCAGCTGATCAAAAAATGTACGAAGCGCTGCAGGCCACGCAATTTGTGGCCTGTAGCGACATCTCCCAAGGTTATCCACAGGCGCATCCCCGATAAACCGGGATAACTAATCCTCAGGGCGCAGGTTCAATTCCACCATCAGGTCGTCGGCCAGCGCTTCCAGTTTGTGCTGCAGGACATCCAGCGACAGCGTCAGTGGCACCGCCAGCAAGGCATCGGCATGGAACAGCGGCTCGCTGCTCATCGGCGCCGGGCGCACCTCGGTGGTCAGGCGCTCGACGTTGACGCCCTGATCGGCCAGCAGCCGGGTGATGTCGCGGACAATACCGGGGCGGTCATTGCCCACCAGCTCCATGGCGATCGGCTTCCAGGTGCAGGACGGCTCGATACCGCTTTCGGCAATCAAGACACGAATATCGTGCTTGCCCAAGGCCTGTAGCGCCTCGACCAGTTCATCGTAGGACTCGGCCGGTACCGCGACCTTGAGAATGCCGGCAAATTGCCCGGCCATCCGCGACATGCGGCTCTCCAACCAGTTACCGTTATGCTCGGCAATGCATTCAGCGATACGCTCGACCTGCCCGGCCTTGTCGGGGGCGATCACTGTCAATACGAGATGATCCACGCGGCAACCCTCTGCATTTAACGTTCAGCCCCTGAAATCAAAGGGCGCGGAGAAAGTATAGGCAAGGCGCGGCAACCTGCCGCAGGAGCTTCGAATGACTAATCGTGTACTGTTTCAAGATTTATCTGGAACAATCTGCCGGTTTTTTGAGAACATACCGACTCCCAGCGTGACCCTATGCGACCAATTGGTCGCAGAACGACGTATTTAGTCTAATTTTCACAACCGCAGCGCATCATGTAGTATGCCGCAGCGCGGACTACAAAACGTTGGATCGATGTCTGCCAAGGCGCCTGTGAAAATACGCCAACGCCCGCCAGCCTGTCTGGCAGGCCGCACCCAGCCGCCCGCGAGGGCATGTTCTGGTGCCGTGTTTAGAGAAGCGCGCAAGGCTTAAATAGAAGAGCTGAATAGCTGAGCAGAGTGAGGCAAGCAATGACTGAACACGTTCAAGTCGGTGGCCTTCAGGTCGCCAAAGTCCTGTTCGACTTCGTGAACAACGAAGCCATTCCCGGAACCGGCGTCAGCGCCGAGCAATTCTGGGTGGGTGCGGAAAAGATCATCAACGACCTCGCTCCAAAGAACAAAGCACTGCTGGCCAAACGTGACGCATTGCAGGCGCAGATCGACGCCTGGCATCAGGCGCGCAAAGGCCAGGCTCACGATGCCGTGGCTTACAAGGCCTTCCTTCAGGACATCGGTTACCTGCTGCCAGAAGCTGCAGACTTCCAGGCCTCGACCCAGAACGTCGATGACGAAATCGCCCGCATGGCCGGCCCGCAGCTGGTCGTGCCGGTGATGAATGCGCGCTTCGCCCTGAACGCCTCCAACGCCCGCTGGGGTTCGCTGTACGACGCGCTGTATGGCACTGACGCCATCAGCGAAGCCGGCGGCGCGGAAAAAGGCAAAGGCTACAACAAGGTTCGCGGCGATAAGGTGATTGCCTTCGCCCGCGCCTTCCTCGACGAATCGGCGCCATTGGCCGCCGGCTCCCATGTCGACTCCACGGCTTACCGCATTGAAGGCGCCAAGTTGGTTGTCGCCCTCAAGGGTGGCAGCAACAGCGGCCTGCGCGATGATGCGCAGTTGATCGGTTACCAGGGCGACGCCTCGGCGCCGACCGCGATCCTGCTCAAGCACAACGGCCTGCACTTCGAGATCCAGATCGACGCCAGCACCCCGGTCGGCCAGACCGACGCCGCCGGCGTCAAGGACGTGCTGATGGAAGCCGCCCTGACCACCATCATGGACTGCGAAGACTCGGTCGCCGCCGTCGACGCCGACGACAAAGTGGTGATCTACCGCAACTGGCTTGGCCTGATGAAAGGTGACCTGGCTGAAAGCGTCAGCAAAGCGGGCCAGACCTTCACCCGGACCATGAACCCGGACCGCGAATACACCGCGCCAAACGGTGGTTCGCTCAGCCTGCACGGCCGTTCGCTGCTGTTCGTGCGTAACGTCGGTCACCTGATGACCATCGATGCCATTCTCGACAAAGACGGCAACGAAGTGCCGGAAGGTATCCTCGATGGCCTGGTCACCAGCCTGGCCTCGATCCACAACCTCAACGGCAACACCAGCCGCAAGAACAGCCGCACCGGCTCCATGTACATCGTCAAACCGAAGATGCATGGCCCGGAAGAAGCCGCGTTCACCAACGAGCTGTTCGGCCGTATCGAAGATGCCCTGGGCCTCAAGCGCAACACCCTGAAGGTCGGCATCATGGATGAGGAGCGCCGCACCACGGTCAACCTCAAGGCCTGTATCAAAGCTGCCAGCGAGCGCGTGGTGTTCATCAACACCGGCTTCCTCGACCGTACCGGTGACGAGATCCACACCTCCATGGAAGCCGGCGCCGTCGTGCGCAAGGGCGCCATGAAGACCCAGAAGTGGATCGGCGCCTACGAGAACTCCAACGTCGACATCGGCCTGGCCACCGGCCTGCAAGGCCGCGCCCAGATCGGTAAAGGCATGTGGGCCATGCCGGACCTGATGGCCGACATGCTCGAGCAGAAGATCGCCCACCCACTGGCCGGTGCCAACACCGCCTGGGTGCCGTCGCCGACCGCCGCGGCCCTGCACGCCCTGCACTATCACAAGGTTGACGTATTCGCCCGCCAGGCGGAACTGGCCAAGCGCGCACCGGCTTCGGTCGATGACATCCTGACCATCCCGCTGGCGACCGACACCAACTGGTCGGACGAAGAAAAGCGCAACGAGCTGGACAACAATGCCCAGGGCATCCTCGGCTATGTGGTGCGCTGGATCGACCAGGGTGTGGGCTGCTCGAAAGTGCCGGACATCAACGATGTCGGCCTGATGGAAGACCGCGCCACCCTGCGGATTTCCGCGCAGTTGCTGGCCAACTGGCTGCGTCATGGCGTGGTGACTGAAGCGCAGATCCTTGAAAGCCTCAAGCGCATGGCGCCGGTGGTCGACAAGCAGAACGCCAACGACCCGCTGTACCGCCCGCTGGCACCGGACTTCGACAACAACATCGCCTTCCAGGCGGCAGTCGAACTGGTCGTCGAAGGCACCAAGCAACCGAACGGTTATACCGAGCCGGTACTGCATCGTCGTCGTCGTGAGTTCAAGGCCAAGAACGGTCTGTAACATCCTCGGGGCTGCTTTGCAGCCCCATCCCTGGCAAGCCAGCTCCCACAGGTCGGTGAATGCAGTCCCTGTGGGAGCTGGCTTGCCAGCGATGAGGCCAGACCTGTCTAAGAAATCCCCAGTTCCCTGCGCACCAACCTCACCAGCTTGTCCAGATCGATCGGCTTGAGCAGAAAGTCGACGACGCTCAAGTGCATCGCCTCGATGGCGTCCTTCACATCCGCAGCCCCTGACACAATGATGATCGGCATCGCCGCGCGCTCCGAGTCGCGTATGTGTCGAATCAGCTCCAGACCACCGAACGTGCCCATGCGCAGGTCGGTGATCACCAGGCCAATACCCCGCTCCTTGTCCAGACACTCCAGTGCCTGCTGGCCGCTGTCGGCGGTCAGGCATTTGAACCGCTTGGAACTCAGGTACCTGGCCAACGCTTCGCGGGCCACCCGGTTGTCATCAACGATCAATACCTTCGGCGCCGCCGACCGCGCCGTTACCGAGGCCAGCGCCTCACGCTCGGCCTCGCTCAGAATGTTTTCGTGGTCGGACATGGCTGTCTCATCATCAATGACCTGCTAAATGTCCTTTGAATCAAGTTCAGACTGCATTGAGATTAGTTGCAAACTGCCTTTCGTCGGGTAATTGACACATGACGCAGCACTTCAACTCCCTGACGCAGTTTATAGACTTACGTCCAATGGGCACTGAGCAGCCCGCGACCGACCATGAACAACGAAAACAACAAGGTCGATGGTCACAGCTCGACACAAAGACGCGGTAATGCTCATGAGCAAAATGGACGCCTTCGCCCAGGCAGGAAAGACTGCAGTGATGCAGAACATCCAGGGGACCATGCAGTTTCTGCAACGCTTTCCACCGTTCAATCAGATGGAGAACGCCCACCTGGCGTTTCTCGTCGAACAGTGCCAACTGCGCTTCTATGCGGCCAATGACAGCATCATCAAGCCCAGCGACGGTCCGGTCGAGCACTTCTACATCGTCAAGCAAGGCCGGGTGGTCGGCGAGCGCCAACACGTCACCCGCCCCGGCACCGAAACCACGTTCGAGATCACCAGCGGCGAGTGCTTCCCCCTGGCCGCCCTGCTCGGCGAACGGGCTACCCGCACCGAACACCTGGCCGGCGAAGACACCTTCTGCCTGCAATTGAACAAGGCCGCGTTCATCCGCCTGTTCACCCTGTCCGAAGCGTTTCGCGACTTTGCCCTGCGCGGGGTCAGCAGCCTGCTCGATCAGGTCAACCAGCAGGTCCAGCGCCGCGCGGTGGAAACCCTCGGCAACCAGTATTCACTGAACACCCGCCTGGGCGAACTGGCCATGCGTCATCCGGTGGTCTGCGATCCGGCCACGCCGCTGCGTGAGGCCGTACGCCTGATGCACGAGCAGCAGGTCGGCAGCATTGCCATTGTCGATGAGCAACGCTTCCCGATCGGTATCTTCACCCTGCGCGACCTGCGCCAGGTGGTGGCCGATGCCAGCGCCGACTTCACCCAGCCGATCAGCCGGCACATGACCGCCTCGCCTTTCTACCTGAGCCCGCAGGCCAGCGCCTTCGATGCTGCCATCGCCATGACCGAGCGGCATATTGCCCACGTCTGCCTGGTCGAAGAGCGGCGCTTGTGCGGCGTGGTGTCCGAGCGTGACCTGTTCTCCCTGCAACGGGTCGACCTGGTCCATCTGGCACGCACCATCCGCCATGCCAGCCGAGTCGAAAACCTGGTGTCGCTGCGCGGCGAGATCAGCCAGCTGGTCGAGCGCATGCTGGCCCACGGTGCTTCGTCTACGCAGATCACCCAAATCATCACCCTGCTCAACGACCATACCGTATGCCGGGTCATCGAGCTGGCGATCGAAGACAAGGGCGACCCGGGCGTGCCGTTCAGCTGGCTTTGCTTTGGCAGTGAAGGGCGCCGCGAACAGACCCTGCACACCGACCAGGACAACGGCATTATTTTCGAAGCACGCGATGCTGCCCATGCCGCCGAGATTCGTGGCCGCCTGCTGCCGCTGGCCCAACACATCAACCAGGGCCTGGCGCAGTGCGGCTTCAGCCTGTGCAAGGGCAACATCATGGCCGGCAACCCCGAGCTGTGCCTGTCCCGCGCTGAGTGGGCACGGCGCTTTGCCGCTTTCATTCGCGAAGCCACGCCGGAAAACCTGCTGGCTTCAAGCATCTACTTTGACCTGCGAGTGGTCTGGGGCGATGAACAGGCCTGTGAACAACTGCGCCAGAGCATCCTCGAGCAAGTGGCCGACAACCGTCTGTTCCAGCGCATGATGGCCGAGAATGCCCGGCGTCAGCGGCCGCCGGTGGGGCGCTTTCGTGAGTTCGTGCTGACCCGCCAGGGCAATGACAAAGCCGCCACCCTCGACCTCAAGGTCCAGGGCCTGACGCCGTTTGTCGATGGCGCACGCCTGCTGGCCCTGGCCAATGGCATCGTTGCCAACAACACGCTGGAGCGCCTGCGCCAGTTGGTGGCCAAGGAAGTGATCGACCCGCTCGACGGCGCCGCTTATGAGGAGGCCTACCACTTCATCCAGCAAACCCGCATGCAGCAACATCAACTGCAGAGCCGGCAAAACCTGCCGTACTCCAACCGGGTCGACCCCGACCGCCTCAACCACCTGGACCGGCGCATCCTGCGCGAGTCCCTGCGCCAGGCCCAGCGCCTGCAAAGCAGCCTGGCCCTGCGGTACCAGCTATGAGCCTGTTTGCCTGGCTACGCCCCAGCCAACCGCGGCTCGACGAACACCTGCGCCAGCGCGTGGAACAACTGACGGCCCCGGCACCACTGGCCGAACACAGCCTGCGCCAGCAGCGCTGGGTAGTGCTCGACCTGGAAACCAGCGGCCTGAATCTCAACCGTGACCAGGTGCTGTCGATCGGCGCGGTGGTGATCGAAGACGGCGCCATCGACTTCAGTCAGCAGTTCGAGCGCACGCTGAACCAGCGCGATCACAAGCTCACCTCCAGCGTGCTGATCCACGGTCTGGGCCCCAGTGCCATCGCTGCAGGTTGCGAGCCGGCCGAAGCCCTGCTCACACTGATGGACTTTATCGGCGACAGCCCACTGCTGGCCTTTCATGCGCCCTTCGACCAGCGCATGCTCGGCCGCGCCCTGAAAGACCACCTGGGCTATCGCCTGCAGCATCCGTTCCTGGATGTCGCCGAGCTGGCCCCCCTGCTCAACCCGCAGGTCACCCTGCGCGAAGCCGGGCTGGACGACTGGACCGCCTACTTCGGCCTGCAAGCCGCCGAGCGCCATAACGCCAGTGCCGATGCCATGGTGACTGCCGAGCTGGCGCTGATCCTGTTCAGCCAGGCTCGGCGCCAGCAACTGGACAGCCCGGCGCTGCTTGACCAGCAACTGCAGCGGCTGCGCAGGCGTCGGCAACAAAGTCATGGCTTTTAAGCATCATCCGATGAGTGTGAATTGCGTCTGATGGGGAGCTTCTGCGACAATCGCGAATAATTCTCGTTAGTTAACGCATCTTTTCGGGGAACGCCTTGTCGTCTGTGCAAAGCCCACACACTGAGCTGGTCGGTGCGCTGTACCGTGACCATCGCAGTTGGCTGCTCGCCTGGCTGCGGCGCAACATCGCCTGCGCCGAGCGCGCCGAAGACCTGAGCCAGGACACTTTCGTGCGCCTGCTCGGGCGCGCGCAATTGCCTGCGCCGCGCGAACCCCGGGCGTTCCTCCTGGCCATCGCCAAAGGCCTGCTGTTCGACCACTTTCGCCGCGCCGCACTGGAGCAGGCGTATCTGGCCGAGTTGATGCTGATGCCCGAGGCCGAGCATCCCTCCCCTGAACAACAGCAGCTGATCCTCGAAGACCTCAAGGCCATCGACCGCCTGCTCGGCAAGCTGTCGAGCAAGGCACGGGCGGCCTTCCTGTACAACCGCCTGGACGGCCTGGGCCATGCCGAGATTGCCGAGCGCCTGGGTGTTTCCGTCTCACGGGTACGCCAGTACCTGGCCCAGGGCCTGCGCCAGTGTTATGTGGCGCTGTATGGTGAGCCGACATGAACAACAAGCCGGTTTCGGCGCGCGTGCTGGATGCCGCGATCGCTTGGCAGCTGTGCCTGGACTCGGGCACTGGTAACGCCGATGAGCGCGCCGAGTTCGCCCGCTGGCATGCCGCCAACGAAGAGCACGCCCGCGCCTGGATGCAACTGGGCATGCTCGACCAGCGTTTCAGTGCCGCAGCCGGCCCTGCGCGCCAGGCCCTGTTGCAGTCCCGCGCCGGTCTGCGCCAGCGGGTGCGCAAGCTAGGCGGTGGCCTGGCCAGCCTGATGCTGGTGGTTGGCCTGCTGAGCTGGGTCAATGCCCATCAGTCGCTAGGCTACTGGCTGGCCGACCAGCGCACCGGCACTGGCGAGCAGCGCACCCTGCGCCTGACCGACGGCACCCTGATCAGCCTCAACACCCATTCGGCAGTGGACATCCGCTTCGACGAGAAACAACGCCTGATCGTGTTGCACGAAGGCGAAATCTCCATCGAGACCGGCCACAAGGATGATCGGCCGTTCGTGGTCAGCACTGAAGACGGCCGCATGCGGGCGCTGGGTACGCGCTTTCTGGTCAAGCTCGAAGGCCAGGGCACGCGCCTGAGCGTGCTGCAGTCGGCGGTGGCTGCCCGGCCACAGGACAGTGGCGACGAGCAGATCCTCAAGGAAGGCCAACAAGTGCTGATGAGTCACGACCGCCTGGGCCGCATCGATAGCCTGGCCGCCGGTGCCGATGCCTGGACCCGCGGCATGCTGGTGGTCGACAACGTACGCCTGGCCGATCTGATTGACGAACTGGGGCGCTATCGCAGCGGGCATCTGGGGGTTGCTGCGGATGTAGCCGACCTGCGCATCAGCGGCAGCTTCCCGCTCAACAATACCGACCTGGCACTGACCTCGTTGCTGCCGACCTTACCGGTGCAGATCGAGCAACGTACACCGTGGTGGGTGACGGTGGTGGCTAAACGCGATACGCACTGAGCCCTATCGCGGGGCAAGCCCGCTCCTACAGGAGATGGTTTGCCCCGAAAGCAGCCTGAAATAAAAATCGAAATTATTTCCACTACCCTCTGACACTTTTCCCAACTCACTCGGCAAGGAAGCTAGTTAGCACTTACTTCCGTCGAGGAGCCGCTGTATGTCCCGCGCTTTTGAGAACGTTCTGCGTCCCGGCCTGCTGGCCGTGGCCATTGCCCTGGCAGCACCTCTGGCGAGCAGCCCGCTGATTGCCGCCGAACAATCGGCCAGCCTGCGCAGCTACAACCTGCCCGCCGCCCCGCTGTCGACCACGCTCAACCAGATCGCCAGCCAGGCCGGCATCGCCCTGACCCTGGACCCGAGCCTGGCCAGCGGCCGCACCTCGGCGCCGGTCAGCGGACAGTACGACGGCGTCGGCGCCCTGCAAGCGGCCTTGCGCGGCACCGGCCTGCAACTGCAGCAGAGCAGCGCCGGCACCTACAGCCTGATCGCCGCCCCCGAAGGCACCCTGGCCCTGCCGGAAACCAGCGTCAACGCCCGCAGCGACTACGAAAGCGCCTGGGGCCCGGCCACCGGCTTCACCGCCACCCGCACCGCAGCCGGTACCAAAACCGATACACCGATCGTTGAAGTGCCGCGCTCGATGAGCGTGATCACCCGCGAGCAACTGGACGACCGCCAGATCCTCAACCTCAACGACGCCTTGCGCTATACCGCCGGCGTACAGAGCAGCGGCTACGCCTCCGACCCCCGCGCCGACTGGCTGCGGGTACGCGGTTTCGACCCGACCCAGTTCCTCGACGGCCTGCCGTTGCCCAAAGGCTCGTTCGCCAACCCGAAAGTCGAGCCATGGAACCTGGAGCGCATCGCCGTGCTGCGCGGCCCGGCATCGTCGGTTTACGGCCAGACCCCACCCGGCGGCATGCTCGACATGGTCAGCCGCCGCCCCCAGGCGCAAAGCGCCCACCAGATCGAAGCGCAGGTTGGCAGCAACAACCATCGCCAGATCAACTTCGACAGCACCGGCAAAATCGATGACGACGGCCAGTTCCTTTACCGCGTCAGCGGCGTCGTCCGCGACAGTGACTCGCCAACCGACCATGTCCCGGACAAGCGCTATAACCTTGCGCCAAGCCTGACCTGGAACATGGATGCAGACACCAGCCTGACCTTCATCACCCAGTTCACCCGTGACGATACCGGTATCAGTGGCCAGTTCCTGCCGCTGCAGGGCACCAAGCTGGGCTCGCCGGCCGGCGACATCTCCCATCACAAGAACCTCGGCGACCCGGACTGGGAATTCTACGATCGCACCTACTACGCCCTGGGCTATGCCTTCGAGCACCGTCTGAACGATGTCTGGCAGTTCCGTCAGAACCTGCGCTACACCAAGAGCGACCTGTCGTTCCAGGGCATCAACGTCGCGACCATGAACAACGACACGATCCAGCCTGACGGCACCGTTCCTCGCGAGACCGGCATCGTCAACGAAGACATCAGCCAGTTCGCCGTCGACAACAACTTCCAGGCCGACTTCCAGACCGGCGCCCTGAGCCATACCCTGCTGATCGGCCTCGACCACCAGCGCTCGAACACCAACTACCGCTGGGACTACGGTCTGAGCTACAGCGTACCGCCAGGCAATGTGATCAACCCGCCGTACGGCCAGGACTTTTCCAAGGTGGATTACTTCACCATGTACGACTACGGCCAGAAAACCCGCCAGACCGGCTTCTACGTGCAAGACCAGATCGCCCTCGACAACTGGCGCCTGACCCTGGGCGGGCGTGAAGACTGGGTACACACCGGCACCACCTTCCACAATCAGAACGATGCGACCAGCACCGAACGCGACAAGGCCTTTACCGGCAACATCGGCCTGAGCTACGTGTTCGACAACGGCGTGACCCCGTACATCTCCTACACCGAGTCGTTCCAGCCAACTACCGGCGCCGCCGTCGCCTCCACGGATTCGTTCAAACCGACCGAAGGCCGCCAATACGAAGTCGGCATCAAGTACCAGCCGGTTGGCAGCCAGAACCTCTACACCGCTGCCGTGTATGACCTGCGCCAGGACAACGTGAAAGTCACCGAAGGCAACATTACCCAGCAGGTTGGCCAGTTGCAGGTCCGCGGCCTTGAACTGGAGGCCACCACACAGGTGACCGAAAACCTCAAGCTGATCGGCTCCTACAGCTACACCGACACCGAGATCCTCAAGGGTGCGGCCAACGAGCAAGGCAACCGCATGGCGCTGATCCCGCGCAACCAGGCGACCCTGTGGGCGGACTACACCTGGCACAACGGCCTGCTCGACGGCTTTGGCGTCGGCGGTGGCGTGCGTTATGTCGGTGACAACTACGGCAACACCACCAACACCGATCTCGGTTATGTCGGCTCCTACACCGTCTACGATGCGTCGGTGCACTACGACCTGGGCCGCAAGGTCAGCACGCTCAAAGGCATGACCGTCGCCGTCGAAGCCAAGAACCTGTTCAACAAGGACTACCTGGCCAACTGCGACGGCTACTGGTGCTACTACGGTGACGAGCGCAACGTCGTTGCCAGCGTCAACTACAAATTCTAAGGCCGCGGATGAACAGCCGAACCATCCGTCGCTGGTCCTTCGTCCACACCTGGACCAGCCTGATCTGCACCCTGTTCCTGCTGATGCTGGCAGTCACCGGCTTACCGTTGATCTTCCATCACGAGATCGACCACTTGCTGGGCGATGCCCCCGAGCTCAAGCAGATGCCGGCCGACACACCCAAGCTCGATTTGCAGGAACTGGTGCTCAAGGCCCAGGCCCATCGCCCTGGCGAGGTGATGCAGTACTTCGGCTGGGATGAGGACGACAGCAACGGCGTGATCGCAATCATGGCCGCCACCGCAGGCACCGAACCGAATTCGTCGCACACGTTCATGCTCGATGCACGCAGCGGCGAAGCGGTGGAAATGCCTTCGGCCAACGGCGGCTTCATGATGACCATGCTGCGCCTGCATGTGGACATGTTCGCCGGGCTGCCCGGCAAGCTGCTGCTGGCGTTCATGGGCCTGTTGTTCGTGGTGGCGATCGTCTCCGGCGTGGTGCTCTATGCGCCATTCATGCGCCGGCTGAAGTTCGCTACCGTGCGCAACGACAAGTCCACGCGCCTGCGCTGGCTCGACCTGCACAACCTGATCGGCATCGTCACCCTGACCTGGGCGCTGGTGGTTGGGGTTACCGGGGTCATCAGCGCCCTGTCGGATCTGGTCATCGCGGCGTGGCGCAACGAAAGCCTGACGGCGATGGTCGCGCCTTACCGCGATGCACCGCCGCTAACGGAGCTGGCGCCGGTCAGTCGGGTTCTGGATATCGCTGCGCAAGCCGCGCCAGGCATGCAGCCGGATTTCATCGCCTTCCCCGGCACGCGTTTCTCCAGCGAGCATCACTATGCGGTGTTCATGAAGGGCAGCACCCACCTGACCGCACACTTGCTGACCCCGGTGCTGATCGACGCCAGTAACCTTGAAGTCACCGCCATCGGCGACCGGCCCTGGTACATGGACGCCATGGGCCTGTCGCAGCCACTGCACTTCGGTGACTACGGCGGCCGGCCGATGCAAGTTCTCTGGGCAGTGCTGGATGTGCTGACCATCATCGTGCTGGGTAGCGGGGTGTACCTGTGGGTAGTGCGCCGACGGGCCAGCAAGCCGGTTGCTGTGGCACAAGCGGAGACAGTGCAATGAAGCGCAAGTCGTCAAGCTTCTGGAGCGTGTTCGGCATGCCAGTGGCGATAGCCCTGGTGGGCGCGCTGGGGCTGTTTGCCGCCTTGCTTGGCGATGGCTGGTGGGATGCCCTGGCCTGGGCGGGGTTGGGTTTGCCAGCGCTGTACAGCTTGCGCGGCTTGGCTCGATAGCAATCGCGGGGCAAGCCCCGCGATGCGGTTTTATCAGTCCGCCAGCTTCGGCAGGCACTCATCCAGGCGCTTGTACAGCGCACTGCCAGCGGGCCAGTTGCGCAACAACCGCGCCCGATCACGGGCAAAAGCCTGGGCAAAGCTCATCTGGGTAGCGTGATGACACATGGCATCCAGATCGATCAGCGACCATTGGCCGTCCTGCCAGAACAGGTTGTGGCCCTTCATGTCGCCGTGGCTGATGCGCTCGTGGATCAACTGAGCGAGCAGGTGCTGCAAGGCCTGCAGTTGCTCCTCGGGCACCTCGCCGGATTCGACATACGGCGCGAAACAGGCCAACAGATCCGGGCCATCAGCGTACTCGGTGACCAGATAGGCGCGGCTGCGCAAGCCCATGAAGCGCAGCTCCTGCACCGCCAGCGGCTTGGGCGTGGCAATGCCGAGAAACTCCAGGCGATGCCCTTCGATCCACGAATGCCAGGCCCGGCTCGGGCGCCAGAAGCGCTTGAACCAATGGGCAGTGTTCTTGATGTTATAGCGTTTGAGCACCAGTGGCCGGCCATTGACCTCAACCTTGGCCACGCTGGCGGCGCCGCCGGTCTTGTACAGGTGGCCCTGGTCGATCAGGGTATCGGCCTGCTCCAGCACCGGCAGCATGGCGACCACTTCGTTGCGACGAATTGAACGCAGGCCCGACGCGCCGCGCTCGACGCTGAACAGCGTGCACTCGCGCCCGGCCTTGTCGAGGTAGTCCTTCAGACGCCAACTGCGCACCTTGTCGATCTGCTTCTGCAGGGCTTCCAGCGGCAGCGCGTGCTCGGCGTTGGCCAGCAGGTAATGCACCAGCAGCTCTTCGATAAAGGGCTCCAGACGCTTGGGCAACTGGGCGAACAATACCCCGAGGTTCTGCAACACCTGTTGGCGCGACAGCGGCTGGCCAAGGGTTTCGGCCTTGATCCCGGCGCCATCGATCAAATACAGCTGGCCGTTATGGCGCAGCAGGTTGTCCAGGTGCAGGTCGTCCTGCCACAGGCCCTTGGCGTGCATCTGCGCCACCGCCGTCAGGGCTTCGCCGAGCACCAGGTGCTGTTCATCGGCCAGCGGCGGCAGGGCTTCGACTTCAGCCCAGGCATCGGCCAGGCTCACGGCGTTTTCGAGAAACTCGAACAGCAGCCAACCGCCCTCGCCTTCGCGCAAACCATCGGCCAGCAGCAGCGGCGTGGTCAGGCCCTGGGCCGCCAGCAGCCGCGCACCTTCCAGTTCACGCTGAAAATGCCGGGCGGCGCTGCTGCCGACCAGCAACTTGGCCAACACCGGCTTGCCACGCCAGATCCCGGCGCCAACATAGCGCTGGCCCGGCAGCACCCGCAGCAGGCTGAGCAACTGCAGCTCGGCGCTGCCAGCGGCGTCGGCCAGGCTGATGTTCAGGGGCAGGTCCGGGCTGCGCCCGGCATCCTTGAGTTCGGACAATCGCATCAGCGAGCCTCTTTCTCACGGCGGCGGCGCGTCAGGCGCTGCAGCCAGGTATCAACCAGCGGGCTATCGGTGGGCTGGTCCAGGTAGGACGAGAGCATCACCCGCACTTCAGCTTCGCTCCAGATCGGTGCCCGGCGCAACAGCGGCTCAAGATCCTTGAGCCGGTCGCGCATGCCCAGCAACAATGGCCGGGTCTTCTCCAGGTCGATCAGTTGCGCCTGCCAACTGTCGCTGCGGCTGCGCAGGAAGATGTGCTTGGGGTAGAAGCAGCCATGCACCTGGTTGGCGGTGTGCAGGGTACGCGCCAGTTGCCCGCAGGCACGCAGGATGCCCTGGCGCTGGCCGATGTCCAGTTGTGGCCACTGCCCCAGCAGGCTGTCCAGATCGCTCCAGTCATCCAGGGCACGGGTCATGAGGATCGCCCGACGCTCGCCTTCGACCTTGCGCTCGCCGTAGTACACCGCCTGCAAGGCAGGGATACCGAGCTTCTGGTAGCGGCTGATATTGCGAAACTCGCGGGCGAAGGTTGGCTCGCCGAACGGTCGGTGCAAGGTGCGGGTCAGGTAGTCGCTCTGGCGCTTGAGGTAATAGCCCTTGCCTTCAAGCTCCAGGCGATAGACGCTGCTCCAGCCGCCACGGCCGGTATTGGGCTCGTCCACCGCATCGAGCTGCAGCGCCCACAGCTGATCGAAACCGTTGAGGCCATGGCGCTCAAGCAGCGCCACATCGGCACTGGAGAGAAAATCAGTCATTCGCGTCCCTCGAAAAACGTCACCACATGGCGAATGCGGCGTTTGTCCGATTCATTCAGACGCTCGCGCCCGCGGTACTGCAGGTAAAAGCGCAGTCGCTGGGTGTTCGACAAGTGATATTTGGCCACTTTGTCCAGGCACGCCAGGTCTTTGGTGATGCGGTAACGCAGCATGAAGCCCCACCAGAAATCGCCGGTCGGGCAGTCGATGAAAAATAGCGTGGCCTGGTCATCCACCAGCAGGTTGCGCCACTTCAGGTCGTTATGGGTGAAGTGGTGGTCATGCATGATCCGCGTGTGTCGCGCCAGCTGACGGCTGATGTGGTCGACCCAGCCGCGATCGGCCAGGCGTGCATCGTTGCGCTCGGCCAGCGCCGAGAGGTCTTCGGTGCGCGGCAGCTCGCGGGTGATCATCGCCCCGCGGCCAAAAGCCAGGCCATTACGCTCAAGGCCGAAGGCGATCACTTCAGCGGTGGGAATGTCCCACTTGGCGAACTGCTTGAGGTTCTGCCATTCAGCCTTGATTCGCGGGCGCCCGAGGTAGCGGCGCAGGCCTTTGCCAGCGCCGGTATAGCGCTTGACGTAATAGTTGACCCCCTCGCGCTCGACACGGATCACTTCGCTCAGCGGGTCGTGGGTCAGGCGCTCGCCCTTGAGGGCGAACACCGCTTCGATACTGCCAAAATCCGTCGCCAGGGCCTGGTAGGCAGGCTCCAGTTTCCAACCCGCCATCAGAGCGCGTCTCCGTACCGTTGTTTACGCTCGTAGAGCTTCTGCGCCTTGCCTTCCAGCCAGGCCAGCAGCCCGGCTTCCTCGGCGAGGATCTGCCGTAGCGGCTGCTGAAAGTAACCACGCAAGAAGCGCAACTTGTCGCGCCGGGTCAGGCCGATGTCCAGCGCCGAGAAGTACAGCGCGGCCAGGTCCTTGTCACGCCAGCGGTGGGAGATTTTCGCCCGGGTCTGGGCGCGGTGCAGGTCGATAACCGACAACTTGAAATCATCGGCCGTCACCGGCCGGTCGGTGTGCAGCAAGAAATGGCAGATGTAGCAGTCGCGGTGGTTGACCCCGGCGCGGTGCATCATGCCGGTCATGCGTGCCACTTCGGCGATCAGCGCACGCTTGAGACGCGGCGCGGGCGGCTGCTTGACCCAGTCGATGCTGAAGTCTTCGAGGCTGACGGTCGGCGCCAGTTCTTCGGTGACGATAAACGAATGCTGGGCAGCCGGGTTATCACCGCGCTCACCATAGGCCACCGCAGTCATGGTCGGCACGCCCACTTCATGCAGGCGCTGGATTGCCTGCCATTCCTGGCCGGCGCCGAGCACCGGCAGCTTGGCGGTGAACAGGTTCTTGAAGATCTCGCCCCAGCCGATGCCGCGGTGGATCTTGACGAAATAGCCGCGGCCTTCGACT
>NZ_JH650758.1:296192-298721 GCF_000259195.1 Pseudomonas donghuensis | reverse complement strand
GAAGATCTCCCCCCAGCCGATGCCGCGGTGGATCTTGACGAAATAGCCGCGGCCTTCGACTTCGGTGCGCAGGGTACGGCGGCCTTCCAGCTCGCGGTACACCTCGCCTTGCAAGGCCTCGACGGCCTCGAAGGCATCGCGCCCGGCCCACAGGCGCTTGAACGGCTCAGCCAGTATCAGTTTCATGCGCGCTCCTGCGCCAGGATCACGTCGGCGGCATGCTCGGGCATGCTGTAGAGGTCGGCCGTGTCGGCAAATGCCAGGCCATTGCGCGCCCACGCGGCGCGTGCCTGGCCGTCTTCGAGCATGCGCTGCAGGTAGCGGTTGAGCTGCTCCTGCTCGAACGGCTCATCGAGCACCAGGCCGCTGTCGGCTTCGGCAATGTAATGGGCATAGCCGCACACGGCCGAGACCAGTACCGGCAGCCCGGCGACCAGCGCTTCGAGCAGCACGGTGCCGGTGTTTTCGTTGTAGGCCGGGTGGATCAGCAGGTCGGCGCCGAGCAGAAAGCGCGGGATATCGCTGCGGCCCTTGAGGAACTGCACCTGCTCGGTCAGGCCGAGGGTCGCGCTTTGCAGCTGGAACACCTTGGGGTCGTCCTGGCCGATGACCATCAGCCGCGTGCGCTTGCGCAAGGCCGGTGGCAAGGCCGCCAGGGCCTTGAGGCTGCGGTCGACGCCCTTGGTCTTGAAGCCCGAGCCGATCTGCACCATCAGCAGCTGATCGTCTTTCAGCTCGAACTCGCGGCGGAACTCGGCACGGATCTGGGCGGCATTGGCCGGTGCCCGGCGATCCTGGCTGATACCCGGTGGCAGCAGGTGGAAGCGCTCGATCGGGGTGTCGTAATGCTTGATGAACAGCGGTTGCTGAACCTCGGAGATCATCAGGATCTCGGTCCTGGCCTCCTTGGCGAACACTGCCCGCTCGTACTCGGCAAAGTGCCGGTAGCGGCCCCAGCGCCGGTACAGCGAGTTGCGCAGGTTCTGCGCCTTGTCTTCAAAGCAGCCGTCGGCGGCGTAGTACACGTCCAGCCCGGGCATCTTGTTGAAGCCGATCAGGCGATCAACCGGGCGCTTGGCCAGGTCCGCGCCCATCCAGGCGCTGAGCTTCTCGTTGCGCCGATGGTTGAACAGCGCCTTGACCGGCGCCACCAGCACTTCGAAGCCCTCCGGCACATCGCCTTCCCAGATCAGCGTGTAGACGCGGATCTGGTGACCGCGACGCTGGCACTCCAGGGCAATGCGCATGAAGTCGCGCTGCAGGCCGCCGAAGGGGAAATACTTGTATAGAACAAAAGCCAGTTGCATCAACGAACATCCTCAGCCAGCAGCAACGCGCGCAATTGGCTCGCCACACGCTCGGGATTCAGGCGAGTGAAGCACAGCGGCCACTCGCGTTTGAGATCGAACCGGCGCTGGTCATCAGCGCTCGGTTTGTAGGTACATTTCTTCTGCAGGCACGGCGCGCAGGCAAAATCGCTGGCGATATGCACCTGGGATTTGCCATAGGCACCAGTGAGCCCCGGGTTGGTCGGACCGAACAGCGACAGGGTCGGCACATCCAGTGCCGCCGCCAGGTGGCCGAGGCCGGTATCCACGGCAATGCAGGCCTTGGCTGCGGCCAGTACGCGGGCGACTCCGACCAGGTTCAGCTTGGGCAGCACCTGGCAGTTGCTCAGGCCCTTGGCGATGCGCTCGGCCCGCGCCTGCTCGGCCGCGTTGCCCCACGGCAGGCGTACCTGCAGGCCTTGCTGGCCGAGGCGTTCGGCCAACTGGCGCCAGTAGGCTTCCGGCCAATGCTTGGTCGCCCAGGTGGTACCGTGCAGGAACACCACGAACGGCGCCGCTGGCGGCAGCTGCAGGCGATTGAGGTCCAGACCGTAATCACCGAGCCCGGCCGGCAGGTTGTAGCCCAGCGCCAGGGCGAACAGCTGGCGCACCCGCTCCACCGCATGCTGGCCGCGCTCCACCGACAAACGCCGGTCGTAGAAACGGCTCGACAGCCCTTCACGGGCCGAATAGCGGTCCATGCCGGCCACCGGCGCCTTGACGTAACGGGTCAGCCAGGCCGATTTGACCAGGCCCTGGGCGTCGATCACCAGGTCGTACTTGCTCTCGCGCAGACGCTGCTTGAACTGGCGCCACTCGCCGCTCTTGAAGGTTTGCCAGAGGTTCTTGCGCCAGCGGCGGATGGCCACCGGGATGATCTTGTCTACCGCCGGGTGCCAGCTGGGGATCTCGGCAAAGCCTTCTTCGACCACCCAGTCGAAGCGGATGCCAGGGATTGCCCGGGCAGCGTCGGTCAGCGCCGGCAGCGCATGGATCACATCGCCCAGGGACGAAGTCTTGATCAGCAGTACCCGCACTTACTCGACCTCGGCCATGACGTCGATCAGGTTCGGACCGTTCAGGCGCTGCAGCGCAGCTTCCACGGCTTCCGGCTCCAGCTGACGCAAGCAGTTGTAATGGCCGAACCGGCAGGTACGGTCGAAGCAGGGGCTGCAGTCCAGACCCAGGCGCACCACCTCGA
>NZ_JH650758.1:271860-296171 GCF_000259195.1 Pseudomonas donghuensis | reverse complement strand
CGCCGGGGGGGGGGGAGCCATAAACGGCCACCAGCGGACGGTTCAGCGCCGCAGCCACGTGCATCAGCCCGGAATCGTTGGACACCACCGCATCGCTGCACGACAACAGGTCGATGGCCTCGGCCAGCGAGGTCTCGCCGCTGAGGTTGCTCGCCTCTTCGCGCAGGCCCGGGATCAAGCGCCCACGAATGGCTTCGCCGACCGCGTGGTCGTTCTTCGAACCAAACAGCCAGACTTGCCAGCCTTGGCGGATCTTGCTCTCGGCGACCTTGGCGTAATGCTCCGACGGCCAGCGCTTGGCTTCACCGAATTCGGCGCCAGGGCACAACGCCAGAACCGGGCGGTCCAGGCTCAGGCCGAACTTGGCCAGGGCCGCGTCGCGGCTCTGTGCCTGGATCTGCAGGCGCGGGCGCGGGTACGGCTGCGGCAGTTCGGCGCCGGCCGGATAGGCCAGGGCCATGAAGCGCTCGATCATCAGCGGGTACTTGGCCTTGTCGAGCTTGCGCACGTCGTTGAGCAGGCCGAAACGCAACTCGCCGCGCCAGCCGGTACGCTTGGGGATGCCGGCAAAGAACGGCACCAACGCCGACTTCAGCGAGTTGGGCAACAGGATCGCCTGGTCGTACTGGCCGGCCAGGGACTTGCCGATACGCCGGCGCGTAGCCAGCTCGAGCGCGCCGTGGCCGAGCGGGAAGCTCAAGGCCTGGCGGACTTCGGGCATGCGCTCAAGGATCGGCCGGCTCCACTCGGGGGCCAGCACATCGATCACACATTCCGGGTGACGCTGCTTCAGGCACTGGAACAACGTCTGCGCCATTACCATGTCGCCCACCCAGCTGGGGCCAATGATCAAAATTCTCATGCTTTATCCAGAAACGATCAGGGAGGCTGCAAACTGTTCGCGAACAGCCTGGCCTCCCCTCTTTATATTCAGGCTATATGTCGACCAGTGTACGCCACTCGGGCTGTACTGTGGTCGTGGCAGGCGTCCTGGTGCCTGAACCGCCTGGCCGATATATCAACTCAAGCCTAGCTGCGACCAGATCCGCCGCACCTCCTGGCGCTCCTGAACGAACTGTTCGGCGTCGATCACCCCGGCCTGCTTCTGCAGGGCCTGGCGGTGCGCGGCGGAACGGAACGCCTTGTACACCTCGCGCAGCAGCACGGCATCGCTGGCGGGCATCAGCCCGGCCTGCTCGAGCTCTTCGAGGATGCGGATATTGTCGGTCCAGCGCAGCAGTGCCGGATGGTCGTGAGACCATGCCAAAGCGGCGTATTGCACCATAAATTCGATATCGACGATACCACCGGCATCCTGCTTAATATCGAAGGGCACACCGGCATCGAAGGCATTGGCCGCCGTCCCGGCGGCGCTGAGCTTGGTGCCGAGGTTGTCGCGCATCTTGGAGCGCATCTCGCTGACTTCGGCCTGCAGCTTGGGCAGGTCGCGGGCCTGGCCGAGAATGCGTGCACGCACGGCCTCGAACGCCGCGCCCACCTGCGGGCAACCGACCAGCACCCGGGCGCGAACCAGGGCCTGATGCTCCCAGGTCCAGGCTTCGTTCTGCTGGTAGCGCTCAAAGGCGCCCAGCGAGCTGACCAGCAAACCTGAGGCGCCCGAGGGGCGCAGGCGCATATCTACGTCGTAGAGCTGGCCGGAGTTGGTCTGGGTGGTCAGCAGGTGAATGATGCGCTGGCCCAGGCGGGTGAAGAACTGCGCGCAGTCGATCGGCTTGGCACCGTCGGTATCAGCCTGCGGGTCACCGTCGTGGATGAACACCAGGTCCAGGTCCGAGCCGTGGCCCAGCTCGATGCCGCCAACCTTGCCATAGCCGACAATAATGAAGCCCGGGTCGCACAGGCTGCCGTCGCTGCGCTTGGGCTGGCCGTGACGGCTCACGGTCTGGCGCCAGGCCAGGGCCAGCACCTGGTTGAGGATGGCTTCGGCCAGCCAGGTCAGGTAGTCGCTGACTTTCATCAACGGCAGGTTGCCGGCGATTTCCGAAGCGGCCACGCGCAGGCTGTGGGCCAGCTTGAAGTGGCGCAGGGCTTCCATTTGCTGTTCAAGGTCGTCTTCGGGGATGCGCGTCAGCCGCTCGCGCAACTCGGCGGCCAGTTCCGGGGCCTGCGGCGGGCTGAACAGACGCCCTTCGTTGAGCAGCTCGTCGAGCAGCAGCGGGAAACGGGTGATCTGTTCGGCGATCCACGGGCTGGCGGCGCACAGGGTCAATAGACGGCGCAACGCCCCGGGGTTTTCGGTGAGCAGCACCAGGTAGGCCGAACGTCGGGCTACGGCTTCGACCAGCGGCAACACCCGTTCCAGCACCAGGTCTGGGTCGGCGTGCTCCACCGCCTGGGCCAGCAAACGTGGAATAAAGGCATCCAGACGCTCACGACCCAGGCGCTGCATGGCCCGCAACTGCGGGCTGACACGCAGGCCGGCCAGCTGCTTGAGGGCCTTTTGCGGGTCGGCGAAACCGGCGTCCTGCAACTGACGGCAGGCGGCCTCTTCATTCTGGGCTTCTTCCCACAGCGGCAGCCACTCGCCGCCGACGATCACTTCGCCTTCTTCATTCTCGTCTTCGTCCGGGTCGGCAATCACCTGGCGGAAGTGCCAGTCGATACGCCCACGCCAGTGCATCAGTTGGGCATGGAAGCTCGGCCAGTCGGCAAAGCCGAGCATGAAGGCGATGCGCGCACGGTCCAGTTCATCGTCCGGGAGCATCTGGGTCTGGCGGTCGGCAATGGCCTGGATCGCGTGCTCGGTGTAACGCAAAAACTCATAGCCTTCACGCAGCTCGGCAATCACCGCCGGCGGCAGGTAGCCCTGGCCTTCGAGGGTCGACAGCACCTTGAGCAATGGCCGCTGCTGCAAGCTCAGGTCGCGCCCGCCGTGGATCAACTGGAAGGCCTGGGCAATAAACTCGACTTCGCGGATGCCGCCGGCACCCAGCTTGATGTTCTCGGCCATGCCCTTGCGCCGCACTTCCTGTTGGATCAGCTGCTTCATGGTGCGCAGCGCTTCGATCGCCGAGAAGTCCAGGTAACGCCGGTAAACGAAGGGCCGCAGCAGATCCAGCAACTGCGCGCCGGCGACCTGGTCACCGGCAACTACCCGCGCCTTGATCATTGCGTAGCGTTCCCAGTCGCGGCCCTGGTCCTGGTAATACTGCTCCAGGGCATTGAAGCTGAGCACCAGGGCGCCGGCCGAGCCGTAAGGGCGCAGGCGCATATCGACACGGAACACGAAGCCGTCGACGGTGATCGGGTCCAGGGCCTTGATCAGGCGCTGGCCCAGGCGGGTGAAAAACTCCTGGTTGTCCAGCGAGCGCTTGACCCCTTCCGTTTCACCGCCTTCAGGGAAGGCGAAGATCAGATCGATGTCCGACGACAGGTTCAGCTCCACCGCGCCGAGCTTGCCCATGCCCAGCACCACCATGTGCTGCGGCTGGCCGCTGCGATGACCGATCGGCGTGCCGAACTGCTGGCAGTGGCGCGGGTACAACCAGTTGTAGGCCTGATCGATAGAAGCGTCGGCAAGATCGGACAGATCGCGGCAGGTCTGCACCAGGTCAGCCTGGCGGGTCAGGTCACGCCAGATGATCCGCACCTGCTGGCGGCTGCGCTGGCGGCGCAGGTTGCGCGCCAGTTCGTCTTCGCTCTCGGCAGCCTGGGCAGCAGCAGCGATCTGGGTGCACAGCTCGCCCGGGGCAAAGGCCCGGTCGAGTTCGCCACTGGCGGCCAGATCAGCCAGCATCGCCGGGTCGCGCACTACCTGTTCAAGGACGAAATCACTGGCCGCGGCTACCCGGGCGAACTGCGCCCAGCGGTCGGCGCTCCAGTCTTCGACAGTCAGTTCAGGTTGCAGGGCAACAGCCGCACGAAACGATTGCGCGTTGCGGCTGACCAACGCGGTGAAAGTGGCCGGCAGTTCGGCCAGCAAAGGCAGGCTCATGGTCTATCCTTGATCGGCGAGATTGGATTGGCAGCGAGCGGACTGGGGAACCCTGACCACGGTTGGACTGTCGTACAAAAGTTAGAAATAGCTGAAAAAACTGATTTTATGGCAGAAACCATCGCAGCAAACCTTTTCTTAACTTGTTTTTAACCACCGGTATCGATTTTTCCCACAACCCGAACAGCGGCCACGAGCCATTTTTCTGTAGTTTTACTACTGCCCGATCACCTCAAAAGCATGAAATGGTGATTCATTTGTAGTAAAACTACACAACGCCGGTACACTCTCCGGTAATCCAAGAATTTTATGTCGTCTGCCCAAAAGGCCAGTCGCAAACTCAGGCAACCGATTCTGGAAGCCTTTCCGCCCTGGAGCAAGCCATGCAAGACCTCGATCCCGTCGAAACCCAGGAATGGCTGGACGCCCTGGAGTCGGTTCTCGACAAAGAAGGCGAAGACCGCGCTCACTACCTGATGACCCGTATGGGCGAGCTGGCCACCCGTAGTGGCTCTCAGCTGCCATATGCCATCACCACGCCATACCGCAACACCATTCCCGTCACCCACGAAGCACGCATGCCTGGCGACCTGTTCATGGAACGCCGCATTCGCTCGTTGGTGCGTTGGAACGCGCTGGCCATGGTAATGCGCACCAACCTGAAAGACTCGGACCTGGGCGGCCACATTTCGAGCTTCGCCTCCAGTGCCACCCTGTACGACATCGGCTTCAACTACTTCTTCCAGGCTCCGACCGACGAGCACGGCGGCGACCTGATCTACTTCCAGGGCCACGCCTCGCCTGGCGTCTACGCCCGTGCGTTCATGGAAGGCCGGATCAGCGAAGACCAAATGAACAACTTCCGTCAGGAAGTCGATGGCAAGGGCCTGTCGTCCTACCCACACCCATGGCTGATGCCTGACTTCTGGCAGTTCCCGACCGTTTCCATGGGTCTGGGCCCGATACAGGCGATCTACCAGGCGCGTTTCATGAAGTACATGGAAAGCCGTGGCTACATTCCTGCCGGCAAGCAGAAGATCTGGTGCTTCATGGGCGACGGCGAGTGCGACGAGCCGGAATCCCTGGGCGCGATCTCCCTGGCTGGCCGCGAGAAGCTGGACAACCTGATCTTCGTCATCAACTGCAACCTGCAGCGCCTCGACGGCCCGGTTCGCGGCAACGGCAAGATCATCCAGGAACTTGAAGGCGTATTCCGTGGCGGTGGCTGGAACGTCAACAAAGTGGTCTGGGGCCGTTTCTGGGACCCATTGCTGGCCAAGGACGTCGACGGCATCCTGCAACGCCGCATGGACGAAGTCATCGACGGCGAGTACCAGAACTACAAGGCCAAGGACGGTGCATTCGTCCGTGAGCACTTCTTCAACACTCCAGAGCTCAAGGCCATGGTCGAAGACCTGTCCGACGACGAGATCTGGAAGCTCAACCGTGGCGGTCACGACCCGTACAAGGTCTACGCGGCCTACCACCAGGCGGTCAACCACAAAGACCAGCCGACCGTCATCCTGGCCAAGACCATCAAGGGTTATGGCACCGGTGCTGGCGAAGCCAAGAACACCGCGCACAATACCAAGAAGGTCGACGTCGACAGCCTGCGTCACTTCCGCGACCGCTTCGACATCCCGGTCAAGGACGAAGAGCTGGAAAACCTGCCGTTCTTCAAGCCTGAAGAAGGCAGCGCCGAGGCCCGTTACCTGGCCGAACGCCGCAGCGCCCTGGGTGGCTTCGTGCCACAGCGCCGCGCGAAGAGCTTCAGCATCCCGACGCCACCACTGGAAACCCTGAAGGCGATCCTCGACGGCTCGGGCGACCGTGAAATCTCCACCACCATGGCCTTCGTGCGGATCCTCGCGCAACTGGTCAAGGACAAGGAAATCGGCCAGCGCATCGTCCCGATCATCCCGGACGAAGCCCGTACCTTCGGTATGGAAGGCATGTTCCGCCAGTTGGGCATCTACTCGTCCGTCGGCCAGCTCTACGAGCCAGTCGATAAAGACCAGGTGATGTTCTACCGCGAAGACAAGAAGGGCCAGATCCTCGAAGAAGGCATCAACGAAGCGGGCGCCATGTCCTCCTTCATCGCTGCCGGTACTTCGTACTCGAACCACAACCAGCCGATGCTGCCGTTCTACATCTTCTACTCGATGTTCGGCTTCCAGCGGATCGGCGACCTGGCCTGGGCCGCTGGCGACAGCCGCACCCGTGGCTTCCTGATCGGCGGTACCGCCGGCCGTACCACCCTCAACGGTGAAGGTCTGCAGCACGAAGACGGTCACAGCCACATGCTGGCCGCGACCATCCCGAACTGCCGCACCTATGATCCGACCTACGGCTACGAGCTGGCGGTGATCATCCAGGACGGCATGAAGAAGATGACCGAAGAGCAACAGGACGTCTTCTACTACATCACCGTGATGAACGAGTCCTACCAGCAGCCAGCCATCCCGGCCGGTGTCGAGGAAGGCATCATCAAGGGTATGTACCTGCTCGAGGAAGACACCCGCGAAGCTGCGCACCACGTTCAGTTGCTGGGCTCCGGCACCATCCTGCGTGAAGTGCGCGAAGCGGCGAAGATCCTGCGTGAAGAGTTCAACGTTGGCGCCGACGTCTGGAGCGTTACCAGCTTCAACGAACTGCGTCGCGACGGCCTGGCCGTAGAGCGCAGCAACCGCCTCAAGCCTGGTCAGAAACCTCAGGTTACCTACGTCGAAGAGTGCCTGGCTGGCCGCAAGGGCCCGGTCATCGCCTCCACCGACTACATGAAGCTGTTCGCCGAACAGATTCGCCAGTGGGTACCGAGCAAAGAGTTCAAAGTCCTGGGTACCGATGGCTTCGGTCGCAGCGACAGCCGCAAGAAGCTGCGTCACTTCTTCGAAGTCGACCGTCACTTCGTGGTGCTGGCTGCCCTGGAAGCCTTGGCTGACCGTGGCGATATCGAACCTAAGGTCGTGGCTGAAGCCATCACCAAGTTCGGCATCGACCCGGACAAACGCAACCCACTGGACTGCTGAGGAGTATTTTTAAGTGAGCGAACTCATTCGCGTACCTGACATCGGCAGCGGTGAAGGTGAAGTCATCGAGCTGTTCGTCAAAGTTGGCGACCGTATCGAAGCCGACCAGAGCATCCTGACCCTGGAATCGGACAAGGCGAGCATGGAAATCCCTGCTCCCAAGGCCGGTGTGGTCAAGAGCCTGAAGGTCAAGCTGGGCGACCGCCTGAAAGAAGGCGACGAACTGCTGGAACTGGAAGTCGAGGGCGCCGCTGCTGCGGCCCCAGCGGCTGCCGCCCCTGCCGCAGCGCCTGCTGCTGCGCAACAACCTGCTGTTGCCGAGGCCCCTGCGGCCCCGGCCGCTGCACCGGCGGCGGCCACCGTTCAGGACATTCATGTTCCGGACATCGGCTCCTCGGGCAAGGCCAAGATCATCGAGCTGCTGGTCAAGGTTGGCGATACGGTCGAAGCCGACCAGTCGCTGATCACCCTGGAATCGGACAAAGCCTCGATGGAAATCCCGTCGCCGGCTGCCGGCGTGGTGGAAAGCATCGGCGTCAAGCTCGAAGACGAAGTCGGCACTGGCGACTTCATCCTCAAGCTCAAAGTCCAGGGCGCCGCCGCGCCAGCACCAGCGCCTGCCGCTGCTGCTCCGGCTGCCAAGGCTGAAGCCGCCCCTGCTGCTGCACCTGCTCCGGCTGCCAAAGCCGAGGCCGCACCAGCGCCTGCCGCTGCCCCTGCACCAAGCGGTGCCAAGGTTCACGCCGGCCCTGCCGTGCGTCAGCTGGCCCGTGAGTTCGGCGTCGAGCTGAGCGCAGTTGCCGCCAGCGGCCCGCACGGTCGTGTGCTCAAGGAAGACGTGCAGGTTTACGTCAAGGCCATGATGCAGAAGGCCAAGGAAGCTCCAGCCGCCGGTGCCACCGGTGGTGCTGGCATCCCGCCGATCCCGGAAGTCGATTTCAGCCGCTTCGGCGAAATCGAAGAAGTGCCGATGACCCGCCTGATGCAGATGGGTGCTACCAACCTGCATCGCAGCTGGCTGAACGTTCCTCACGTTACCCAGTTCGACAGCGCCGACATCACTGAGCTGGAAGCCTTCCGCGTTGCGCAGAAAGCCGTTGCAGAAAAGGCCGGCGTCAAGCTGACCGTACTGCCGCTGCTGCTTAAGGCCTGTGCTCACCTGCTCAAGGAACTGCCGGACTTCAACAGCTCGCTGGCGCCTAGCGGCAAAGCGATCATCCGCAAGAAGTACGTCAACGTCGGTTTTGCCGTCGACACTCCGGATGGTCTGCTGGTACCGGTAATCAAGAACGTCGACCAGAAGAGCTTGCTGCAACTGGCTGGCGAAGCGGCGGCCCTGGCTGAAAAAGCCCGGACCAAGAAGCTGTCGGCTGACGACATGCAAGGTGCCTGCTTCACCATCTCCAGCCTCGGCCACATTGGCGGCACCGGCTTCACGCCGATCGTCAACGCGCCGGAAGTGGCGATCCTGGGTGTTTCCAAGGCCACCATCCAGCCTGTCTGGGACGGGAAAGCCTTCCAGCCGAAGCTGATGCTGCCGCTGTCGCTGTCCTACGATCACCGCGTGATCAACGGCGCCGCTGCTGCGCGCTTCACCAAGCGCCTGGGCGACCTGCTGACCGACATCCGCACCATGCTGTTGTAATTGCTGTTTCCTGTCTCCCCTGCCGGGGAGACAGGCTCCCTTTTCGAGCTGCCACGCTCGTACCTCAACCCCGTCATTTTGGCGGGGCTTTTTTTATCTGCTGGAATGGTCCCCCTGTGGGAGCGGCGATGCGGCGGTCCGACTTGTCCCGCGATACTTAAGATTCCTACATCCATGCCGACACAGTTAGCACGGAGGTCTCTGTATCGCTTGTCAGCCTCAAGCGCATGATGCAACCTTGCCGACACGCGTAGTAGCAGATTGCTCCGTTTGCGCGAACAGCCTTCTTGAAGCGAGCTCTCGATGAAAAGCCAACCTGATGCCGCCAGCCGTATGGTGGCCGAGGTCGTGACGCAGTTGCCCGTGCCCTCGCGGCTCGGGATGCTGCGTTTCGAGCGGCTGAACGAGGCCAGCTGGGCGCTGCTTTACCTTGATCCTGGTTGTGAACGGCAGTTTGGCCTTGCTGCAGTGGAACTCTGCGCACTGGTCGGCTCGCCCTACGCCAGCCTGATGGAGCCCGAAGCCCGCTACAAACTGCACGACGCCATCCAGTTGCAACTGGCTCAGCGCCCGCATTACCTGGTGCGCTATACCCTGCACACCGCCCAGGGCCCGCTGCAGTTGCTGGAGTTGGGCGAAGCCTACAAGCAGCACAACCGGCAGTTGCTGCGCGGCTACCTGATGGTCCTCGACAGCCAGCCTGGCGACGCTCCCGACCTGTCGGCCGTCGATCTCGAGACCCGCAACAGCCGCCTGCAAATCGCCCTGCAGCTTAACCAGCGGGCCCAGCAGGAACAGCTCGAGCACCTGGAGCGGGTGCGCGCCCAGCAGGACCTGATCCTGCATTTGGCCCGCCACCGCTATAGCGCCAGCAACTCGCTGCTCGAAGCCGCCGAGCTGATCACCCGCAGCGCCTGCGAGATCTACAAGATCGACTGCGCGAGCATCTGGTACCTGGAAGACCAGCAACTGCAGCCGATTTCGGCGTTCTACCGCGACGCTCAGGAATACCGCCTGCCCGAGCCGATCGACGCCAGCCGTTTTCCCGACTACCTCGAAGCCCTGCACACCAGCCGCGCCATCGACGCCCACAACGCCACCCACGACCCGCGCACCCGGGACATGGCCGAGAGCCTGCGCCCATGCGACATCAATGCCATGCTCGATGCCAGTATCCGTATTGATGGCCAGGTGGTCGGGGTGTTGTGCCTGGAACAGACCGGCTCGGCGCGTGCCTGGCAAACCGATGAAATCGCCTTTGCCGGCGAGCTGGCCGATCAGTTCGCCCAGGTCATCAACAACCACAACCGACGCACCGCAACCAACGCCCTGCACCTGTTCCAACGTGCCGTCGAGCAAAGCGCCAACGCCTTCTTGCTGGTCAACCGCGACGGCGTGGTCGAGTACGTCAACCCGAGCTTTACCGCCATCACCCAGTACAGCACCGATGAAGTCCACGGCCATCGCCTGTCGGAACTGCCGGCGCTGGAAAACCTGAGCGAGCTGCTGTTCGACGCGCCGTCCAGCCTGGCCATGGGCAATAGCTGGCAGGGCGAGTTCAAGAGCCGACGCAAGAATCTCGAACCCTACTGGGGCCAGCTATCGATTTCCAAGGTGTTCGGCGACAACCGCGAACTGACCCATTACATCGGCATCTACGAAGACATCACCCAGAGCAAGCTGGCCCAGCAGCGCATCGAGCGCCTGGCCTATACCGACAACCTGACCAGCCTGGGCAATCGCCCGGCGTTCATCCGCAACCTCGACGAGCGCTTCGCCCGCGACAGCGACAGCCCGATCAGCCTGCTGCTGGTGGACATCGACAACTTCAAGCGGATCAACGACAGCCTCGGCCACCAGACCGGCGACAAGCTGCTGATCAGCCTGGCCCGACGCCTGCGCAACAGCCTGAGCCCCGGCGGCAGCCTGGCGCGCTTTGCCAGCAACGAATTTGCCGTACTGCTCGAAGACACCGACCTGGAAGGCGGCCAGCAGGTTGCCCAGCAACTGCTGCGCACCCTCGACAAGCCGATGTTCGTCGACAACCAGCTGATCAACGTCACCGGCTCCGTGGGCCTGGCCTGCGCGCCGCTGCATGGCCGCGACCCGCAGACCCTGATGAAAAACGCAGGGCTTGCCCTGCACAAGGCCAAGGCCAACGGCAAGCACCAGGTCCAGGTGTTTACCGAAGCGCTCAACGCCGAGGCCAGCTACAAGCTGTTCGTCGAGAACAACCTGCGCCGCGCCCTGACCCAGAACGAACTGGACGTGTTCTACCAGCCCAAGCTGTGCCTGCGCAGCGGCCGCCTGCTGGGCCTGGAAGCGCTGCTGCGCTGGAACCACCCGGAAAAGGGCATGATCCGCCCCGACCAGTTCATCAGCGTCGCCGAAGAAACCGGGCTGATCATCCCCATCGGCAAGTGGATCGCCCGCCAGGCCTGCCGCATGAGCCAGAAGCTGCGCACAGAAGGATTGGGCAACCTGCAAGTGGCGATCAACCTCTCGCCCAAGCAGTTTTCCGACCCCGACCTGGTCGCCTCGATCGCCAACATCCTCCAGGAAGAAGCCCTGCCCCCGCACCTGCTGGAGCTGGAGCTGACCGAAGGCCTGCTGCTGGAAGCCACCGAAGACACCCACCGCCAGCTCGACCAGCTCAAACAACTGGGCCTGACCCTGGCCATGGACGACTTCGGCACCGGTTATTCGTCGCTGAGCTACCTGAAGAAATTCCCGATCGACATCATCAAGATCGATCGCAGCTTCATTCATGAAATCCCTGACAACCAGGACGACATGGAGATCACCTCGGCGGTGGTGGCCATGGCCCACAACCTCAAGCTCAAAGTGGTTGCCGAAGGCATCGAGACCGCCGAGCAACTGGCGTTCCTGCGCCGTCACCGCTGCGATGTCGGCCAGGGCTACCTGTTCGACCGGCCGATCCCGGGCAGCGAGCTGATCGCCAAGCTCAAACGCTATCCGCGTGGCCCTATCGCCTGACAGCGGCGTTTCTCTCGGGCAATATAGGTTCATTCGGGTCCCATCGCGGGTCAAACCCGCTCCCACAGTGGGAGCGGGTTTGACCCGCGATGGGGCCAGCCTTGCCTACCCCAATCAGCAGAGGAACGATCATGGTCCTGCGCTCGGAGATTCTGGTGAATAAAAACGTCCTACCCACTGCCGAACAGGCACTGCCTGGCCGTGAAACGCCGATGGTCCTGCCCGAAAAGCACTTTGTCTTCAAAGACACCCCGTTGCTGGGCCCGTTCTTCGAGAACGTCGACTTCGCGATCTTTGGCCTGGGTTGTTTCTGGGGTGCCGAGCGGCGCTTCTGGCAGCGCGAAGGCGTGGTCAGCACCGTGGTCGGCTATGCCGGCGGCTTCACCCCCAACCCGACCTACGAAGAAGTCTGCTCGGGCCTGACCGGCCACACCGAAGTGGTGCTGGTGGTGTTCGACAAGGACAAGGTCAGCTACAAAGAGCTGCTGGCGATGTTCTGGGAACTGCACAACCCGACCCAGGGCATGCGCCAGGGCAACGACGTCGGCACCCAGTACCGCTCGGTGATCTACTGCACCAGTCCCCAGCAACTGGACGAGGCACTGGCCAGCAAGCAGGCCTACCAGGCCGAACTGAGCAAGGCCGGCTTCGGCGAAATCACCACCGAGATCGACCAGGCGCCGACCGTGTACTTCGCCGAAGCCTACCACCAGCAGTACCTGGCCAAGAACCCAGAAGGCTACTGCGGCATCGGTGGTACCGGTGTCTGCCTGCCACCGAGCCTGCAAGGCAACTGAGGGATCGACATGTCCGCACCGAGCATGACGCTGTTCCATTCGCCGGCCTCGCCGTTCGTGCGCAAGGTCATGGTGGTACTGCACGAAACCGGGCAAACCAACCGGGTGGCGCTGCAGACTGTCAACCTCACCCCGGTCAACCTGGTGGCCGAACTCAACCAGGGCAACCCGGCGGGCAAGATTCCGGCCCTGCGCCTGGCCGACGGCAGCGTGCTGCACGACAGCCGGGTGATCTGCGAGTACCTCGACCTGCAGCATGTGGGCAACCCGCTGATCCCCCGTGAAGGCTGGCCGCGTTGGCATCGCCTGACCCTGGCATCGCAGGCCGATGCGATCATGGATGCCGCGGTGCTGACCCGCTACGAGACCTTCCTGCGGCCCAAGGACAAACAATGGGACGCCTGGATCGAAGCGCAACAGGACAAGATCCGTCGTGGCCTGAGCAACCTTGAGCAGGAACACTTCGCCGAACTGGCCTCGGTGTTCGACATCGCCGCCATCGGCGTGGCCTGCGCCCTGGGTTACCTCGACCTGCGCTTCCCGGACTTCGGCTGGCGTGAGCAACAGCCCAAGCTGGCGGCGTGGTATGCGCAGGTCAGTCAGCGTGAGTCGATGCAGGCAACCGATCCTTCGGCTACCTGACATTGCCAGGGGCCATCGCCGGCAAGGCCGGCTCCCACAGTGCATCGGTGTACCGCTGACTGTGTGGGAGCTGGCTTTGCCAGCGATGCAGGCGCCGCGCATTACCAGACACCACAGCAATCTCATCCCCGGCAAGGCCGGCGCCGACAATCACTTCTGCTGTCCACAGGCCGGCAATGTGGGTCGCCAGCACTGCACCCAATACCCTCTCCTCGCGCAAGCCACTCACGACAGCTTCACCTGGCCAACCCCATACCAGTCCAGGCGACGGGTCAGGACCATGAACACCCCCAACAGCGCGAACAGCAGCAGCGAGCCCATCAGCAAGGCGTAATCCTCGGCCGTCAGCAGGCCGTAGAGCATGCCGTAGAGCATGGCCAGGCCCAGGGCAAAGCCCATGCCGCGCAACACGCTGTGCAGCACGTGGCACAGGTAGAAGCCGATCAGCAACACACAGCCGCCCGCCGACAAGGCATAGGCCATGGCAAAGCCCAGGTGCTCGGACAACGACAGCAACAGCAGGTAGAAGAACGCCAGGGCCACGCCCACCAGGCCGTACTGGATCGGGTGCACACTCAGGCCCTTGAGCACTTCGAAGAGGAAGAAGCCGGCAAAGGTCAGGGCGATGAACAGCAATGCATATTTGATTGCCCGTTCGCTCTTGAGGTACTGGTCCACCGGGTCGATGAAGCTGACACCGAAGGCACGCTCGTTGAAAGCACCGCACTTTTCGTTGACCACGCACTGGGTCAGGGCGTCTTCGAGGTTGGTGGAGAAGAACGAGGTCTGCCAGCGCGCCGAGAAACCACCGGCATCGATCTTGCGGCTGACGGGCAGGTAGTTGCCGTCAAAGCTCGGATGCGGCCAGTTGGCGGCCATGGCCACGCTGGTCGTACGCCCCACCGGCAACACCTGCAGCTGTTCGGTGCCTTGCAGGCTGAGGTCGAAGGCGTAGTTGAGCACGCTCGCGACCTTGCCATCGACACCCGGCAACAGGGCGTGCACGCCACCGCTCATCCAGCCAAGCTTGGTCCCGGCGGCAAAGTCCAGGCGCTGATCGTTGAGCTGCAGCTGCAGGCCTTTTTCGATGCCGCGGATGTCGCTGATACCGACGACCAGGAACGCAGGTTCGAAGCGGTAATCATCAAAATCCTCGGTAATGCCCCAGTTGGCCGGGATCTCGAAATGGCCGTTGATGTGACTGTTGGCGTGAAACAGACGCGCCTCGTAGATACCGCGCGAACGCAACTCGGTGTCGATGCTGGCGTTGAGGTCGAAGGTTTCCGGCAGGAAATACAAGTGACCGTTGACCTGGCTGATTTCCTGGAAGCTCTTGCCGTCTTCGGTCTTCCAGCGCCGTTCGATCTTGCGGTACGGCACCACCAGCATCGGCCCGGTGATTTGCTGGGCAAAGCTGGAGCTTTGGGCAATGTCGCGGACCACGCGATCGCGCTGGTACTGACGGTCCTGGATCAGGCCGCCGATCATGAACAACGGGATCAGCAGCAGGACGATCAGAAAGCCGATCACGGCTAGTTTGTAACTCAGTTTGCGGTTCATGAACGGGACTCCGGTTTCGATGGGCAGAGTCTGCGCAAACGAAATGGAGCCCTTGCGGACTTATATGGAGCCTGTGTGCAGACTGTGTGAAGTTTTCAGCCCAGGCGCCTGGCCGGCAGCCACAAACGCACGCGTACACCCTCCTCGACGTTGGCGACTTCCAGCGTGCCGCCATGCAGTTGCATCACCTCTTCGACGAAGTTAAGCCCCAGCCCGGTGCTCTTGCGCCCGCTGAACGGTCGCGGCAGCGAGTAGAAACGCTCGCTTAGCCGGCCCAGGGCATAGTCAGGAATCGCCTCGCCCTGGTTGAACAGGCTCAAGGCCACGCGCCCCTCGGCGTGCTCCAGATCGAACACCAGCAAACCGCCCGGCGGGGTGAAATCCAGGGCGTTGTCCAGCAGGTTGGCGATGGCCTGGCGCATCAGGAAGGGATCACATAACAACCGCACGGCGACGGGTACACGCTGACGCACCTGCAGTTCGCCGCTTTCGATCCGCGCGCCCTGGGCCAGCAGCAGCTCGTCGACCAGCGCCGCCAGCGGCACCTGCTGCTGTTCTTCCAGCTCCCGCATCTGCTCGACCTGGGCCAGGTTGAGCAATCGCTCGATCAACTGCTGCATGCGCGCACTTTCGCTCTCGATATTGCCGGCAAAGCGCTGACGCTGCTCATCGCTCATGGGCCCCTGAAGCAGCTCGGAAGCGCCGCGGATCGCCGCCAGCGGGCTTTTCAGCTCGTGAGTCAGGGTGTGCACATAACGTTCGACGTAGTCCTTGCCTTCAAGCTGGGTGCGCATGCGCTCCACCGCTGCCGCCAGTTGCCACAGCTCACCGCCCCGGTAATGGGGCAACGCCGTGCGCTCTCCTTCGCTCACCGCCTGAGCGTAACGGGTCAGCCGGCGCAACGAGCGCGCCAACCACCACGACAGCGCCGCGCCCACCAGCAGGCCAAGGCCGATCAGGCCCAGGCCGAGGTACAGCAGGCGCCGTTCGGAGCGATCGATATAGGGTTGCAGCGACTTGTTCGGCTTGGCCACGGTGACCACGCCAATGATCTTGCCTTCATCAAGGATCGGCGCCGCCACGTGCATCACCGACGACTCCGGGTCGTCCGGGTTGCTGCGGGTCGAGCGTGCGCCGTACTGGCCGCGCAAGGTCAGGTAGACGTCGTTCCAGCGCGAATAATCCTCGCCCACCGCCACGCCGGCGGAGTCGAGCAGCACCTTGCCCTGGGCATCGGTGACGTAAATGCGGTGGTTGACCTGGTTCTTCGACAAGCCCCAGATATCAGCCTTGGGCTGACGCTGGCCGTAGGCGCGCAGCAGCACCGGCAAGCGGCTCTGGCCGAGGGTGCCAGCCTTGACATCGTCGTGGAGGATTTCCGCCAGCAGGTTGGCGGTGTCGACCAGGGTTTCTTCGGTGGACTGGCGCACACCGGGGCGAATCTGCTCGCGCACGGTGCTGAGAATGAAATAGCCGGTCAGCCCGACGAACAGGAAATACACCAGAAAAATCCGGATCCCCAGGCGCATCAGCTGTGACTCGGGCTGTAGCTGTAGCCGAGGCCACGGTGAGTCTGGATCGGCTCGGCGTCGGCAGCCACGCCGCGCAGCTTGGCGCGCAGGCTCTTGATATGGCTGTCAATGCTGCGCTCATAGCCGGCATCGGCAGCAACGCCGACGGCATCAAGCAGTTGCTCGCGGCTGAAAACGCGTTCAGGTTGTTCGAGCAGGCTTTGCAGCAGGCGAAATTCGTGGCGGGTCAGGCTCAGGGCTTGGCCGCGGTAGTGGATCTGCATGCGCAGGGTATCGACCTGGAACAGCTCCGGGGCACTGACAGGCGGCTCGGCGCGTGGCGCCATGCGTTTGAGGATCGCCCGCACCCGGGCCGCCACTTCACGAGGGCTGAAGGGCTTGACCACATAATCATCGGCACCGATTTCCAGGCCTACCACCCGATCGATCTCGCCGTCGCGGGCGCTGAGGAACATCACCGGCACCTCGCTGAAGCGCCGCAGTTGCCGGCAGGTTTCGAAGCCGCTGATATCCGGCAGGCCGATGTCGAGGATGATCAGATCGGCCGGGCGCTGGCGTTGCTGCTCCAGCGCGGCACTGCCGAGGGTCACCCACTCGGTGCTGTGGCCGTCGCCTTGCAGGGCAAAAACCAGCGTATCGGCGATGGCCGCTTCGTCTTCGACAATCAATATGTGGGGCATCTGGAGCTGCAAGCCTCAAGCTACAAGCTTCAAGAAGAAGCGGATCGCGTGAAGTTACACTGAACCGCTTTTTCTTGCAGCTTGTAGCTTAAAGCTTGCAGCTGGAGTTGCTTAGCAGTCCGGTTTGTCAGCCGTAAACCGTCGCGCCGGGTTCACCGCCGCCTTGAACTCGCGCAACGCCTTGGCGCCGATCAGCAACGGATAGTTGAAGCTGCTGCGGTCGGTCAGGTTGACCTCGACGGTACGCTTGACGTCCCCCAGGCACAGCTCCAGGTCAACCACCGGCCGCTTGCTGATTTCAGCGCCCTCGCCGTCTTCCTCTTCATCGGCGCGATTCTTGATCTTGCTGATACGCGCCAGCTTGTGTTCATAGACCTTGCCGTCGGCATCCTTGGTTGCGACACGAAAGCGCACCCAATCTTCACCATCACGGGTGAAGGTTTCGATGTCCTTGGCCGACAGCGAGGCCGTCAGCGCGCCGGTGTCCATCTTGGCCTTGAAGGTCTGGCCACCGACTTCCGGCAGTTTGATGTATTCGTAGCGGCCGTACAGGGTCGGCTCGGCGGCCATGACCGGCAGAGCCAACAGGGACAGCAGTGCAAGTACCGATTTCACAGGATCCGCTTCCTTGAGACAAGACAGTGTTTAGACTGCGAAGGCAGGATAGGTTCGCGCCAATAGCTTATTCAACACAATGTGAAACATTTGTCCGACAGGAGCAGACCAGAGCATTTGGCGTACGCCGACGGGGTGCTTATCATTGCCGACCGCTTACTTGAATATAAGAGTTTTCTTATGCGCCGCTTGCTGACGGGCATTCTTGTGACCTTGCTGTTGCTGCTCAACACCCTGGTCCTGATCGGCCCGCTGATGGTCTTCGCCCTGCTCAAACTGGTCCTGCCCGGCCGCTACCGCGACTATGCCTCATGGGCGGTGATGTGGATCGCCGAAACCTGGGCTGAGATCGACAAACTGATCTTCCGCCTGTGCATCCCGACGGTCTGGGACGTGCGCGGCGCTGCCGAGCTACGCCTCGACACCTCCTACCTGGCAGTCAGCAACCACCAGAGCTGGGTGGATATCCCGGCGCTGATCCAGGTGCTCAACCGGCGCATTCCGTTCTTCAAGTTCTTCCTGAAAAAGGAGCTGATCTGGGTCCCCCTGCTAGGCCTGGCCTGGTGGGCGCTGGACTACCCGTTCATGAAGCGCTACAGCAAGGCCTTCCTCGACCAACACCCCGAGCTCAAGGGCCAGGACCTGGAGATCACCAAGGCTGCCTGCGAGCTGTTCAAGCGCCAACCGGTGACCGTGGTCAACTACCTGGAAGGCACACGCTTCAGCGAAGCCAAGCGCGCCGCCCAGCACTCACCGTTCAAGCATCTGCTCAAGCCCAAGGCCGGCGGCGTGGCCTTCGTGCTGGCGGCGCTGGGCGAACAGCTCGACGCCCTGCTCGACGTCACCATCGTCTACCCCGGCGACAAGGCTCCGGGGTTCTGGGACCTGCTCAGTGGCAACCTGGCGAAAGTGATCATCGACATCCAGGTGCATGAGCTGGACCCTGCACTATGGAGCGGCGATTACGAGAACGACCCGGCCTTGCGCCAGGCCGTGCAGGACTGGGTCAACCAGCTCTGGCACGCCAAGGACGCCCGCATCGAGGCCCTGCGCGCCGAGCTGGGTTGATCAGTCGATGATCGCGTGGGGCAGAAAGCGGCTGCTGTCCTTGGTAATCAGCGAATTGTCTTCGCGAATGCCAATGCCCGCCGGCAGATCGCCGACCACCCAGCTGCCGATCACCGTGTAGCTGTCGCCAAAGCGCGGCAGCGCCTGGAACTGCTGGAGGATGCTCGGGCCGCCGCCATACGGGCCGTCCTCGATCACATGCTGGCCACTGCCGGTGTGGATCTGGATATTGGCGCCTTCGCGCGAGAAGAAGGGTTTGCGCACCCAGCCCTTGCCCAGACTGGCGCCCGGTGTTTGCTCAATGAACGCCGGCAGCAGGTTCGGGTGGCCCTGGTGGCGTTCCCAGAGCAGCGCCAGCATGCCCTTGTTGGAGAGGATCGCCTTCCACGGCGGCTCGACGAACAAGGTGCCGCTGTTGGCAATCGCCGGGCCGTACGGGTCGTGGAAGATATCTTCCCAGGGGTAGAGCTTGAACAGGCTGGGGATCGGCGCGCCAACGTCATCGACAAAGCGCCCGCCACGGCTCAGGCCGATGTCTTCCATGTCCACCAGACGCGCATCCAGCCCGGCGCCCAAGGCGATATCGCGCAGGTACTCGACGGTGCCGCGGTCTTCGATCGAATCTTTTACCGAGGCAAAGTAAAACGGTGTGGCAAAGCTATTGGCGCTCATCACCTGGGTGAGTTTTTCTTCCAGGCTGTTGAACTGGTCGGCATCGACCGGCAGCGCGCCGCGTTGCATCTGCTGCTCCAGCCACAGGTACTGGAAGAAGCTGGCCTCGTACAGTGACGTCGGCGTGTCGTAGTTGGCCTCCAGCAGCTTGGCCGGGCCCTTGCCGTCGTAGCACAGGTCCATGCGCCCATAGAAATGCGGATGGCCGTCGCGCCACGAGCGGCGGATCAGGTCGAAATACTGCGCGGGGATCGCCAGGCGTTCGAGCAGCTCTTCACTGTCGACCACCTCGGCCACCAGCGCCATGCACAGCTCGTGCAGCGCATGGGTCGGTTCCTCAAGGTGCTCTTCGATCTGCAGCAGGCTGAACTGGTAATAAGCCGATTCGTCCCAGTAGGGTTCGTCGCCAAAGGTGTGGAAGTTGAAGCCGAAGTGTTCGGCGGTGGCACGCCAGTCCGGGCGCGGGGCGATGGATACTCGCTTCATCGGCAGGCCTCAGGACGCAAAGCCGCCACGCCCCGAAGCGCGCGAGACAAAGCCGTTGTGGCTGCCAACCGCGAACGGCCGCGCCGAGCCGATCAGCCTGTTCGGCTGGGCCATGGGGATAACCGTTGGATGGGCGCCGCTCACGTGCGCCGGATCGCTGCTGGCCCCTGTGCCCCCGCCGCCACTCATTGCCGCATGCTGCGCGGCTTCGCTGAACGGCTGTGAGGCCGGGTGCGACGTGTCCAGGCCGGTGTAGTAGTTATGCCGGGCCACCTGCTCGGTCAGGGTGCTGACTTTGAACGCGTTGCGCCCGTCCCGCTCGTGATAGATCGCTTCGGACGAGTAACGCGGGTCGGTATCGGTGTACTCGTAGTAGCGACGCCCGCCGCCAGAGCCACCGCTCGAGGAGGAGCTGTTGGTCGATGAACTACTACTGCCTTCATCCTCATCGTCGGCATACACCTGGCGTTCGGTGGTCAGGGCAAAGCCTTCCATCGGCGGGATGTAGTTGTTGGCGTAGCGCCGGTAGTCGCACTTGAAATAGGCCGCTTCACAGCCCTCGGCCGTGACAAAGCGCGGCACGTTGGCAGCATGGTGGTTCTGCGCGGCGACCCAGGCTTGCTGGCACACCTGGCGCGGCACGCCATCCATGACGCAATAGTCGACGTCCTGGTAGCGCTTGGTTTCGCTGATGATTCTGGTTGGCCGGTCGCCACAGGCGGACAGCACCAGGGGCAGACTGCCCAAGGCGACCAGACGAATGGTTTTGCTGCGTTTCATTGTCGATCGTCCCTGATCAGGCGGCGGGGGTCATGCAGGCGGCGTTGAGCAAGCCAATGCCGATCGACACCGCAGCCAGGAGAATGGCCGAGGCTGTCTCCTGGCGGGCAACCCGTTCAGCCATGCCTTTGACGCAGCGGTTGACCACCACGAACGCCAGCAACTGCACCACCGCGGCGATCAGTGCCCAGAGCAGGAAGTCGAGCAGGGAAATCGAATGGGAAATGGCGCTGGCCACCGGAATCGCAAAGCCGATCAGGGCACCGGCCAGGGCGATAGCCGCGGCATTGTTGCCTTCGCGGATCAGGCGCAATTCATTGTAGGGAGTCAGGCGGGTGTAGATGATTGCGTAGAGGGCGAACAGCACGGCGGCGCCGAGCATGTAGACCACAAAACCGAGCACGGCGTCGGCAGGCAACGACATCTTCAGGGCGTCCATGAACATTGCGAATCACACTTCCTTGTAAAACGGGGCGGGACATATAGCACACCGCCCCGCCCGCGCAAATACCTGCCTTAAACGGAAGGTACGCTCGCACCGTTGCCCCACAGGCTGCCCAGGCTCTGCAGCAGCGAGCCGCCGACGCCTTGCTGGCCGAGGTACTGCAGGATCAGCGGGGCAAACTGGCCGATCATGCCGGTGTCCATGCCCAGTGCGCTGAAGGCGTTGTTCAGGTCATTGGTGTCTTTGACATTGCCCAGCGCATTGCTCAGGGCCGAGGACTTGTCGCTGTTGCCCAGCAGCGCGCCCAAGCCAGTCAGGCCGCCCAGGGCCTTCTCGCCGGAGAGCAGGTCGAGGCCGGGTACGGCTTTGCTCAACTGCTCGTAATCGCCGCTGCTGAGCTGATTCCTGGCCAGGCCCAACAGGGCGCCGGTGCCGCCGATGGCTTGTTCGGGGGTGATTTTGAGTTCGCTGCCGAGGGTATTGAGCAGGTTCGCCGACGCGACGGGTGCCTGCACGGCGGCGTCGCCCTTGTTGCCCGTGGCGGCGTTGTAGACGTTGGCCGCGTCATTGAGGCTGAAGCCTGCGAAAACCGGAGTGGCAGCCAGGGCCATCAGGGTGACCAGTGCGAAACGTTTCATCGAAATACCTCGTCAGCCGTTAAGGCAGGGAAAACGAGGGATTGGACCTTGTGGGCGGGGGATTGTTCCGTTGTACCAGGTGGCAGCGGGCTGGCCCCGCGATGCGATGTGACTGACAGACCTCTATCGCGGGGCAAGTCGGGTCGCCGCACGGCCGCTCCCACACCGTGGTTCTACATTTGGTTCAGCTCCCGGTTCTCCAGGGCATCCAGCAAGGCTTCTACCAAGCCCTTGGCCATCTCCACCGAGTGCAAGGTGGACCAGAGAAAGCCCTTGGCTGACTCATCAACCCCTTCAAAAGCCTTGTACCCCGTGTCATAGGCGCAGCGCAGGTACAACGCGATATGTACCAGCGCGTCATGCGGGGCAATACCGGCGTTTACAGAAAAGAGTTGGGGGTGACCGGCGGCACAGTCGCCGAAAGGTTTTTCGAGGGTTGAGCAGAGAGAGGCTGGGGGATCTGGGACAAGTTTTTTCATGATCGGTATCCAATGCGAGTCAGGCTGGCACCGTTCGTTTCCACACGAAAGGTGGCAGCTGTACGCGGGGTGGAAAACCGAGGCATTGGAAAACCCGGCAGACCCGAAGGTCTCCCGCGCACAGCCGCCATAACGACTGCAACCAATACCGTTCAGGTTTCCACACCCGATCGCTGAACCTACAGCGATCGGGAGAGCCTAGAAGGCCGAGTTTCCAAGGGCAATCAGAACGGCATCGACAGACTGCGTAGGTTATTTCCTAGGACCAAAATTAACCAGCCTGGAAACATCCAGAAGTAACACCGCCACCCACCTTTGTGGGAGCGGGCTTGCCCCGCGATGCGATGTGACTGACAGACCTCTATCGCGGGGCAAGCCCGCTCCCACAAAGGTCCTGGCAACATCAGGATTCAATCGGGTCCACTGTCGCCACCGTCCGGCATCTACCTTGAATATTCACCAACCAAGGAGCCAAGACATGGACAGTCCCGCTTCCCATCGCCTGCGCCGCGGTCGTTTCTCCGAACCCGGCCGTATGTACCTGCTGACCAGCATCACTCGCGACCGAGTGCTAATATTCGACAACTTCCACGCCGCCCGCTGCATTCCCAGGCAGTTTCACCTGGCACAACTCGAAGGCGCCGCTCGCACCTTGGCCTGGGTGGTGATGCCCGATCACGTGCACTGGCTGATCGAACTGCAGCAGGGCTCCTTGGCCTGCCTGATGCGCCGCTTCAAGTCACGCAGCCGCTGTGCGCTGTACAAGCTCGGCACACTGCAAGGCAGGCTGTGGCAGCCTGGGTACCATGATCATGGGTTACGTCGGGAAGAGAATGTATGCGCGGTGGCGCGCTATGTGGTGGCCAACCCGCTGCGGGCCGGGCTGGTGAAGAGGCTGGGAGATTATCCGCATTGGGATGCGGTTTGGCTGTGAAACCCTATCGCGGGGCAAGCCCGCTCCCACAGGCACAGTGGGAGCGGGCTTGCCCCGCGATGTTTTTAGGCGGCGCTGAACAGCTTGTGCGGATCGATGACGAATTTCTTCGGCACGCCGGCATCGAACTCGCCATAGCCTTCAGGCGCCTGATCGAGGCTGATCACCTGCACACCGACCACTTCGGCAATGTTGATGCGGTCCCACATGATCGCCTGCATCAGTTGGCGGTTGTACTTCATCACCGGCGTTTGACCGGTGTGGAAGCTGTGCGACTTGGCCCAGCCGAGACCAAAGCGGATGCTCAGGCTACCGATCTTCGCCGCGGCATCCACCGCGCCCGGGTCTTCGGTGACGTACAGGCCAGGAATACCGATCTTGCCCGCCACCCGCACCACGCCCATCAGCGAGTTGAGCACGGTGGCCGGGGCTTCGTGCTTGGCACCGGCATGGCCGTGACCACGGGCTTCGAAGCCCACGGCATCGACTGCGCAGTCGACTTCCGGCTCGCCCAGCAGGTTGGCGATCTGCTCGTGCAGCGGGGTGTCCTGGGACAGGTCGGCAATTTCGAAACCCTGGGCCTTGGCATGCGCCAGGCGTACCGGATTGACGTCACCGACGATCACCACCGCAGCGCCCAACAGGCGCGCCGAAGCAGCGGCAGCCAGGCCCACCGGGCCGGCACCGGCAATGTACACCGAGCTGCCCGGGCCAACGCCGGCAGTCACCGCACCGTGGTAGCCGGTGGGGAGGATGTCCGACAGGCAGGTCAGATCGCGGATTTTCTCCATGGCCTTGTCGCGGTTCGGCAGTTTCAGCAGGTTGAAGTCGGCGTACGGCACCAGCACGTACTCGGCCTGGCCACCGGTCCAGTCACCCATGTCGACATAGCCGTAGGCGCCACCGGCGCGGGCCGGGTTGACGGTGAGGCAGACGCCGGTGTGTTGCTCTTTGCACGAGCGGCAGCGGCCGCAGGCAACGTTGAAGGGCACCGACACCAGGTCACCGATTTGCAGGTGCTCGACGTCCCTGCCCTTCTCGATCACCTCGCCGGTAATTTCATGGCCCAGGACCAGACCGACCTGGGCGGTGGTACGGCCACGGACCATGTGCTGGTCGGAGCCACAGATGTTGGTGGAGACCACCCGCAGAATCACCCCGTGCTCGATCTTGCGACCGCGCGGGTCCTGCATTTTCGGGTAGTCAATCTTCTGCACCTCGACCTTGCCAGCGCCGAGATACACCACACCACGATTACCAGACATGCTTTTACCTCGCTAAAGTTTGTTGTTATGTAGCGGTGCAAAGTGCGCTGCCCGGGGGCGGCGCTGTGTTACTGGAATCTTTGTTCCGACTC
>NZ_JH650758.1:270806-271798 GCF_000259195.1 Pseudomonas donghuensis | reverse complement strand
TGTGGGAGCTGGCTTGCCAGCGATGGCGGCCGTCAGAGCACTACCGTTCTGTTGGCGTTGAGGAAAACCCGCCGCTCAATGTGATACCCCACCGCCCGCGCCAAGGTCAGGCACTCGATATCGCGGCCCTTGGCAATCAGGTCTTCGGGATAATGGCTGTGATCCACCGCCTCGACGCCCTGGGCGATGATCGGGCCTTCGTCGAGGTCGTTGTTGATGTAGTGCGCGGTGGCGCCCACCAGTTTCACGCCCTTGTTGTAGGCCTGGTGATACGGCTTGGCGCCCTTGAAGCCGGGCAGCAGCGAGTGATGGATGTTGATCGCCCAGCCGTCGAGCTTGCGGCACAGCTCTGGCGACAGCACCTGCATGTAGCGGGCAAGGATCACCAGCTCCGCGCCGGACGCCTCGATCACCTGCAGCACCTTGCGCTCCTGCGCCGGTTTGTCATGAGGCTCGAGGGCAAAGTGGTAATAGGGAATACGGTGCCAGTGGGCCAGGGGCTCGAGGTCCGGGTGGTTGGAAATCACCGCCACCACGTCCATGCTCAACTGGCCGATACGCTGGCGATAGAGCAGGTCGTTGAGGCAGTGATCGGCCTTGGACACCATGATCACCACTTTCGGCCGGTGCTTGGGTGCGGTCAGCTCGAACAGCATGCCGAACGCATCGCCCCGCTCGGCAAGCCCTGCGCGAAAGCTGGCCTCGTCGAAGTCATCCGGCTGGCGGAACTCCACGCGAATGAAGAAGCGCCCGGACAGTCGGTCATCGAACGAATGATGCTCGGTGACGTAGCAGTGCTGCTCGTACAGGTAGCGCGTCACCACGTCCACCGTTCCGAGCAAGCTCGGGCAGTCGGCGGTGAGAATCCAGGTGTCCGGTGCACGACTCATGGCATTGCTCCTTAGGCCTGAATGCTCAGGCCATACTCGGCAGAGGCGTCCTGCAGCCACAGCCACCAGTAATCGGAGAAACTGCGGCGGATCAGCAGCTCC
>NZ_JH650758.1:236967-270796 GCF_000259195.1 Pseudomonas donghuensis | reverse complement strand
GCCCCCCAGCCACAGCCACCAGTAATCGGAGAAACTGCGGCGGATCAGCAGCTCCCAGGTTTCTTCACCGGTACGGCGGATCACCAGTTGCGACTTGGCGAACACCGTGCCGACCGCCTTGCCCACCGGGAAGTTATTTGGATGGACATCATAGCTGGTGGATTTCATCAGCACGTCGCGCACGTTGGGGCCGCTCAGTTCCAGCAGGGTTTGCCCGCCGCTGACGTTGACGATTTGAATGTGCAGGCCATCGAGGGCATCGCGCAGTTTTTGCTCGACGGCAAATTCCTCGCCGCCGGGAACGATCAGCAGCCACTCATCCGGGCCCAGCCATTGCAGCGATGTCTCGCCGTTGGCGACCACGGTCAGGGCCACCGGCAGCTCCAGGCCCAGGGCCTTGAACACGCCGCCGGCGAAGGCCGGATCCTTGCCATCGCCACGAATGGTCAGGTGGCCGAGGAGTTTTTTCTCGCGCAGGGTCACCCCGGCGTTCTTGCGGCCCTTGCCGACCAGGCTGGGCAGGTCGGCATGGTGCAGTGGTGTTTCAGCCTTGGCGTCGTTGCCGGGGCGTTGCTGGTAGACGTTGATCGTGCTCATTACACACCTGCCTTGAATTCTGTGGACCTGGTAACGCGATCCCTGTGGGAGCTGGCTTGCCAGCGATGGGAGCCCCGCAAGGCTTCGCCTTGCATCGCGGGCAAGCCCGCTCCCACAGGTACTGCATCAACCTTGCGTTAGATGTTCTGCCGCTCGCCCTTCGGATCGAAGAACACCGAAGAACAGATCTCCGCCTCGATCACGCTGCCATCGGCCTGGGGCGAGTAGACCCGCTCGCCGATGCGCTTGAGCCCGCCCTTGACCACGCCCATGGCGAACGAATACCCCAGGGAGTTGCTGGCGTAGCTGGAAGTAACGTGACCGACCATGTCCATCGGGATCGGTTGTTTCGGGTCAAACACCAGTTGCGCGCCTTCGGGCAGCCATGTGTTCGGGTCGACCGGCTTGAGCCCGACCAGTTGCTTGCGGTTCTCGCGCACGCAATCTTCGCGGTTCATCCCGCGCCAGCCGATCCACGAGAACGGTTTGGTACGGCCGACACACCAGCCCATGTTGAGGTCGTCCGGGGTCATCGAGCCGTCAGTGTCCTGGCCGACGATGATGAAGCCCTTCTCGGCCCGCAGTACGTGCATGGTTTCGGTGCCGTACGGAGTCAAGTTGTATTGCTTGCCGGCAGCGACGATCTTCTCCAGCACGCCCATGGCGTAGTTGGCCTGGACGTTGACTTCGTACGACAGCTCGCCAGTGAACGAAATGCGGAACACCCGCGCCGGCACACCGCCGACCAGGCCTTCCTTCCAGGTCATGAACGGGAAGGCGTCCTTGTCCAGGTCGATATCGGTCACTTCGCTGAGCAGCTTGCGGCTGTTGGGGCCCGACAGGGTCAGGGTCGCCCAGTGGTCGGTGACCGAGGTGAAGTACACCTTCAAGTCTGGCCATTCGGTCTGCTGGTAGATCTCCAGCCACTGCAACACCCGCGCCGCGCCACCGGTGGTAGTGGTCATGATGAAGTGGTTATCGCCGACGCAGGCGGTGACGCCGTCGTCAAAGACCATGCCGTCTTCCTTGCACATCAGGCCGTAGCGGGCCTTGCCGACGTCGAGCTTGGTCCAGGCGTTGGTGTAGATGCGGTTGAGGAATTCACGCGCGTCCGGACCCTGGATGTCGATCTTGCCCAGGGTCGAGGCATCGAGCAGGCCGACGCTGTCACGCACCGCCTTGCATTCACGGGCCACGGCGGCATGAATGTCTTCGCCGTTGCGCGGGAAGTACCACGGGCGCTTCCACTGGCCAACGTCTTCGAACTCGGCGCCGTTCTTCACATGCCAGGCATGCAGGGCGGTAAAGCGCACGGGCTCGAACAGGTGGCCACAGTGCCGGCCCGCCACCGCACCGAAGGTGATCGGCGTGTAGTTGGGGCGGAACATGGTGGTGCCCATTTCCGGGATGGTGATGCCCATGGAGCGGGCGGCAATCGCCAGGCCGTTGATGTTGCCGAGCTTGCCCTGGTCGGTACCAAAGCCCAGGGCGGTGTAGCGCTTGACGTGCTCGACCGACTCGAAGCCTTCGCGGGTGGCCAGTTCGATGGCCGCGGCGGTGACGTCGTTCTGCTGGTCGACGAACTGCTTCGGCGCCCGTGCGGTGTTCTTGTCGTGGGGCACTTGGAACAGCGCCACCGTGGGCTCTTCCTGACGCGCCAGGACTTTCGGGATCACCCCCAGCGCGGCCTTGAAGCCGGCTTCGGTGGCGGCGCGCACGCCGCCTTCAAAACCATCGGCGAGGGTGTCGGCGAGGGCGAACACACCGTTGATGCCGCCCACGCACACACGTTTCTGCGGCGCTTCACCCGGCACGAAACCGAGGATGTCTTCACGCCAGATCGGCTTGCCGCCCAGGTGCGAAGCCAGGTGCACCACCGGGCTGTAGCCGCCGGAGGTCGCCACCAGGTCGCAGTCCAGCCACTCGCCGGGGCTGGTGACTTTATGGGTTTTGACGTCGATGGCGGCCACACGGGCAGCGGTGACGTGCTTGCTGCCACGGGACTCGATCACCGCGCTGGAGGTCAGGATGCGGATGCCTTTGGCCCGCGCCTCCTCTACCAGTGAACCACGTGGGTTGTGGCGGGCATCGGCGACGGCGACCACTTTCAGGCCGGCGTCGTGCCAGTCCAGGGCCACGCGATAGGCATGGTCGTTGTTGGTCGACAGCACCAGCTTGCGCCCCGGCGCCACGCCGTAACGGCGCACGTAGGTCGATACCGCACCGGCAAGCATGTTGCCCGGCACATCGTTGTTGCCATACACCAGCGGCCGCTCATGGGCGCCGGTCGCCAGCACCACACGCTTGGCGCGTACCCGGTGCATGCGCTGACGCACCTGGCCGATCGGCGCGTGATCACCGAGGTGGTCAGTCAGACGCTCGTGAATGGTGAGGAAGTTGTGGTCGTGGTAGCCGTTGACCGTCGCCCGTGGCAACAGGGTGACTTCCGGCAATTCCTTGAGCTCGGCCACGACTGCCGCGACCCAGTCGGCGGCCGGTTTGCCATCGAGGGTTTCACGGCTGTCGAGCAGGCTGCCGCCGAACTCTTCCTGTTCATCGGCGAGGATCACCCGCGCGCCGCTGCGGCCAGCGGCCAATGCTGCGGCCAGGCCGGCAGGGCCTGCGCCCACCACCAGTACGTCGCAGTGGTGGTTCATGTAGTCGTAGCTGTCCGGGTCGTTTTCCAGCGGCGCCCGGCCAAGGCCTGCGGCTTTGCGGATGTACTTCTCGTAGGTCATCCAGAACGACTGCGGGTACATGAACGTCTTGTAGTAGAAGCCCGGCGGCATCAGCTTGCCGCCGACCTTGCCGAGAATGCCCATGACGTCGTTGTTCACATTCGGCCAGCCGTTGGTGCTGGTGGCGACCAGGCCGGCGTACAGCGCCTGCTGGGTGGCGCGCACGTTGGGCACCTGGGTGGCTTCGGTGGCGCCGATCTGCAGGATGGCGTTGGGCTCTTCGGAGCCTGCGGCGATGATCCCGCGGGGGCGCGAGTACTTGAAGCTGCGCCCGACGATGTCGACGCCGTTGGCCAGCAGTGCCGCGGCCAGGGTGTCACCGGCAAAACCCTGGTAGGTCTGGCCGTTGAAGGTGAAGTTCAAAACCTTGCTGCGGTCGATGCGACCACCATTGGACAGGCGATAGACCTGGCTCATACCTTTTCTCCCTGACCACTGACTGCCAACTGCGGGCTGGTGCTTTTGCCGGTGACCTGCGGCGTGGCGCCGATCGGATAGGTTTCCAGAATTTCGTAGGTCAGCGTGTCACGCGTGGCATTGAAGTACTGGCGGCAACCGGCGGCGTGAATCCACAGCTCGTGGTGCAGGCCGCGGGGGTTGTCGCGGAAGAACATGTAGTCGCCCCACTCCTCGTCGGAGCAGGCGTTGGGGTCCAGCGGCCGGGGAATGTGCGCCTGGCCTGCGGCATGGAACTCCTCTTCGGAGCGCAGCTCGCCGCAGTGGGGACAGAAGATATGCAACATGGGGATTTCTCCTGTTAGTGGGCGACAGCGGCGGCGCCGTGTTCGTCGATCAGTGCACCGTTGTGGAAACGGTCAATGGAAAAGGGTTTGGCCAGCGGGTGCATTTCGCCCTTGGCCAGGCTTGCGGCAAACACGTTGCCCGAGCCCGGGGTGGCCTTGAAGCCGCCGGTGCCCCAGCCGCAGTTGAAGAACATGTTCTTCACCGGGGTCTTGGAGATGATCGGGCAGGCGTCCGGCGTGGTGTCGACGATGCCGCCCCACTGGCGGTTCATGCGTACCCGCGAGAGGATCGGGAACATTTCGACGATGGCCTGCAGGGTGTGCTCGATCACCGGGTACGAACCGCGCTGGCCATAGCCGACCCAGCCGTCGATACCGGCGCCGATGACCAGGTCGCCCTTGTCCGACTGGCTGATGTAACCATGCACGGCGTTGGACATGATCACGCTGTCGATGATTGGCTTGAGCGGCTCGGACACCAGTGCCTGCAGCGGATGCGACTCGATCGGCAAGCGGAAGCCGGCGAGCTTGGCCATGTGTCCGGAGTTACCGGCCGTGACCACGCCAACACGCTTGGCGCCGATAAAGCCCTTGTTGGTCTCGACCCCGATGACCACGCCGTTTTCCTTGCGAAAGCCGATCACTTCGGTTTGCTGGATCAGGTCCACGCCCAGGGCGTCGGCGGCGCGGGCAAAGCCCCAGGCCACGGCGTCGTGACGGGCAACGCCGCCACGCCGTTGCACGGTGGCACCGATGATCGGGTAGCGGGTGTTCTTCGAGCAGTCCAGGTAAGGGATCTCTTCGGCCACCTGCCGGGCGTTGAGCAGCTCGCCATCGACACCGTTGAGACGGTTGGCACTGACCCGGCGCTCGGAATCACGCATGTCTTGCAAGGTGTGGCACAGGTTGTAGACACCGCGCTGGGAGAACATCACGTTGTAGTTGATGTCCTGCGACAGCCCTTCCCAGAGCTTCATCGCATGCTCATACAGGTGCGCCGACTCGTCCCACAGGTAGTTGGAGCGGACGATGGTGGTGTTGCGCGCGGTGTTGCCGCCACCCAGCCAGCCCTTCTCGACCACTGCCACGTTGGTGATGCCATGTTCCTTGGCCAGGTAGTAGGCGGTGGCCAGGCCGTGCCCGCCACCACCGACGATGACCACGTCGTAGACTTTTTTCGGGGTGGGCGTGCGCCACATGCGCTGCCAGTTTTCATGGTGGCTGAGCGAGTGCTTGAAGAGGCCGAAGCCTGAGTAACGTTGCATAGTCTTTACTCCTGGACCACTCAGCGGTAAACCGGAAAATCTGCACAGAGTGCCGACACGTTCTTCGCAACATCGGCCTCGACATCGGCATCACCGAGGTTATCGAGGATGTCGCAGATCCAACCGGCCAGTTCCACGCACTGGCTGACCTTGAAGCCGCGGCTGGTGACCGCCGGGGTGCCGATCCGCAGGCCGGAGGTGACGAACGGCGACTGTGGGTCGTTGGGCACGGCGTTCTTGTTGACGGTGATGTGGGCGCGGCCCAGGGCGGCGTCGGCATCTTTACCGGTCAGGCCCTGGCGAATCAGGCTGACCAGGAACAGGTGGTTGTCGGTACCGCCGGAGACCACGTCATAGCCACGCTTGACGAACACCTCGGCCATGGCCTGGGCGTTGTCGATCACTTGCTGCTGATAGGTCTTGAAGCCAGGCTCCAGCGCTTCCTTGAAGCACACCGCCTTGGCAGCGATCACGTGCATCAGCGGGCCGCCCTGGGCGCCGGGGAATACCGCGGCGTTGAGTTTTTTCTCGATCTCTTCGTTGCTGCGTGCCAGGATCAGGCCGCCGCGCGGGCCGCGCAGGGTCTTGTGGGTGGTGGTGGTGACCACGTCAGCGTACGGCAGCGGGTTGGGGTACAGGCCAGCGGCCACCAGACCGGCAACGTGAGCCATGTCGACGAACAGGTAGGCACCGACTTTGTCGGCAATCTGACGAAAGCGTGGGAAATCGAGGGTTTTCGAGTAGGCCGAGAACCCGGCGACGATCATCTTCGGCTTGTGCTCCACCGCCAGGCGCTCGACTTCGTCGTAGTCGATCAGCCCGGTGCTGGTGTCGATGCCATACTGCACGGCGTTGTACAGCTTGCCCGAGGACGACACCTTGGCACCGTGGGTCAGATGGCCGCCGTGGGCCAGGCTCATGCCCAGAATGGTGTCGCCAGCCTGCAGCAGGGCCAGGTACACGGCGCTGTTGGCCGAGGAGCCGGAATGCGGCTGGACGTTGGCGTAATCGGCGCCGAACAACTGCTTGGCGCGGTCGATGGCCAGTTGCTCGACTTTATCCACATGCTCGCAACCGCCGTAATAGCGCTTGCCCGGGTAGCCTTCGGCGTATTTATTGGTCAGGCCGCTGCCCTGGGCCTGCATGACACGCTTGCTGGTGTAGTTTTCCGAGGCGATCAACTCGATGTGATCTTCCTGGCGTTGCTCTTCGGCATTGATCGCCGCCAGCAGTGCATCGTCGTAACCCTGGATCTGGTCTTGCTTGCTGAACATCGCAGTTTCTCCCGGCAGCGGCATCGGTTCTTGTCGGGCAATTGCCCTTTTCAGCGATGGTATGACCGACGCAGACAGCCCAGATGCCTACGGACGCCACGCAAAGGTGCGTTTACGACATGGGGGCCGATGTCGCCTGCATCGCTGGCAAGCCAGCTCCCACACGGTCACTGTGGGAGCTGGCTTGCCAGCGATAGGCGGCCACCCGGAACTTGGTTTAGAGTGCTCACCTGCGTCGTTCACAGGAAAGTGTCATGACAGATCAAAGCCAGCAATTCGCCAGCGACAACTACTCAGGTATCTGCCCGGAAGCCTGGGCCGCCATGGAAAAAGCCAACCAGGGCCATGAGCGCGCCTACGGCGACGACCAATGGACGGCACGCGCCTCGGAGTATTTCCGCAAACTGTTCGAAACCGACTGCGAAGTGTTCTTCGCCTTCAACGGCACCGCGGCCAACTCGCTGGCGCTGTCGTCGCTTTGCCAGAGCTATCACAGCGTGATCTGCTCGGAGACCGCCCACGTCGAGACCGACGAATGCGGTGCGCCGGAGTTCTTCTCCAACGGCTCCAAGCTGCTTACCGCACGCAGCGAAGCCGGCAAGCTGACCCCCGACTCGATCCGCGAAGTGGCGCTCAAGCGCCAGGACATCCACTACCCCAAACCGCGCGTGGTGACCATCACCCAGGCCACCGAGGTCGGTAGCGTCTATCGCCCGCACGAACTCAAGGCGATCAGCGCCACCTGCAAGGAACTGGGCCTGAACCTGCACATGGACGGCGCGCGCTTCAGCAACGCCTGCGCATTCCTTGGCTGCACGCCGGCTGAGCTGACCTGGAAATCCGGGGTCGATGTGCTGTGCTTTGGCGGCACCAAGAACGGCATGGCGGTGGGCGAGGCGATCCTGTTCTTCAACCGCCAGCTGGCCGAAGACTTCGACTACCGCTGCAAGCAGGCTGGGCAACTGGCATCGAAGATGCGCTTCCTCTCGGCGCCCTGGGTCGGCCTGCTGGAAGACGGCGCCTGGCTGCGCCATGGCGTGCATGCCAACCGCTGCGCGCAATTGCTCTGCGAGCTGGTGCGCGATGTGCCAGGGGTTGAGCTGATGTTCCCGGTGGAGGCCAACGGCGTGTTCCTGCAGATGTCGGAACCGGCGCTGGAAGCCTTGCGCAACAAGGGCTGGCGTTTCTACACCTTTATCGGTAGCGGTGGCGCGCGGTTCATGTGCTCGTGGGACACCGAAGAAGCGCGGGTACGTGAGCTGGCGGCGGATATTCGTGCGGTAATGGGCGCCTGACGACGCCATCGCCGGCAAGCCGGCTCCCACAGGTACGGCATGCACCTTACTTGTGGGAGCTGGCTTGCCAGCGATGAACTCACCCCCGATTTAAAGCCTGAACCCACCCATCTGCCGCGCCAGATCATCGGCCAAGCCGCGTAGTGCCTGACACTCCTGCCGACAGCCCTGCACATCCACCGCCGTCTCCCGCGCCAGGTCGGATATCCCCTGCACGGTGCGGTTGATCTCCTCGGTGACCGCCGACTGCTCTTCGGTCGCCGTCGCCACCTGATGGTTCATGTCACTGATGTGCTCGACCTGATCGGTGATGGTGCCCAGCGAAGCGCCGGTCTGCTGGCTCGACTCCACCCCCGTTCCGGTCGCTGCCTGGCCGGCCTGCATCGACGCGACCGCACTGCCCGCGCCATGCTTGAGGCGCAGGATCATCTGCTGCACTTGATCGGTGGATACCTGGGTACGCCGCGCCAGGGTCCGTACTTCGTCAGCGACCACGGCAAAGCCGCGGCCCATCTCGCCCGCCCGCGCCGCCTCGATGGCCGCGTTGAGCGCCAGCAGGTTGGTCTGCTCGGAGATGCTGCGGATCACCGCCAAGACTTCGTCAATCGAGGCGACTTCCGTCGCCAGTTCACTCACCGCACTGGCCGCCTGGCCAATCTCGTCGGACATGCCCTCGATATGGGCAATTGAGCGGCGCACCACTTCGCGGGCCTGCAGCGCTTCGCTGCGCGCGGTTTCCGACGCCACGGCGGCGTTGCCAGCATTCTGCGCTATGTCTTGAACGGTCAGGCCCATCTCATGCACGGCAGTGGCGACCATTTCGGTCATTTCCTGCTGGCGGCCGGAGCGTTCGGCGGTGTTGTCCACCACTTGCGTCACTTGCGCCACCGACGCGCGCAAGCGTTCGCTGGTGTTCAACACTTCGCCGATCAAGTCACGCTGGCTGTCGAGAAAACGGTTGAAACCACGGGCCAGGTCGCCCAGCTCGTCAGCGCGGTTTTCGTCCAGGCGCTGGGTCAGGTCGCCGCCGCCATTGCCGATGGCCATCAAGGCGCCGGTCACGCGGCGGATGGGACGGACGATGCCGCGTGCCAGCAGCACCACCAGCAACAGCGATACCAGCGCGACCGCTGCACCAATCAGGCTAGTCAGCCAGACGGTCTCACGCACCTGGGCATAGATCTGTGCTTCTGGCACCTCGGCGACCAGGGTCCAGTTGAGGTCACGCAGCGGTAGGCTGAGGGCCAGATAGCCCTCGCCATCGCGCTCGAAGCGGCTACTGTGCAGGCCCTGTTCACGGCTCAGGACCACCTTGGCAGCCTCGCCACCGATCTGCTCGGCAAGCTGCTTCTTACCGCTGAACGCCGACTGCGGATGCACCTGGATCAAACCGTCGCCGCGCACCAGCATCACCCGCCCACGTTCGCCGAAGCTGAAGTTGTGGATCAATTCGGAGAGTTCGGTCATACGCAGGCCAAGCCCGGCGATACCCACCAGTTGGCCGGCTTTCTCCACCCGATAGTCGATGAACAGCGCCAGTTCGCCGGTGCTGCCGTCGGTGTCGATGTTCAGCAGGCGCGGGTTGCCACTGTCGATAAAGCCGAAAAACCACTTATCCGCCGGGTTGCTGCGGCTGAGGGTGCGGTCCAGGCCTTTCTCGTTGTAATAGTGGTTGCTCGCTGTAGCGGCAAACAACGCGGTAAAGGCATGGTTCTGTTTGCGCAGGGCTTCGAGGTACTCGATAAATTGCGGCGCCTGGGCGCTGTCTTCCCCCGCCGCCAGCCAATCGCGCAGCAACGTGTTGCTGGCAATGTCGGCCGCCGCCGTCAACGGTCGGCCAAGCATGCGTTCGATGTCGTTACGAATCGCCTCAATGCTCGCCGGCAAGGCGGTGTCGACCAGGTAGCGCTCGGTCAGCCGATTGACCGCCACGCTGTAGATGCCGACCACGATCAGAATGCTCAGCAACAGCGCTGCGCCCATGCTTGCGATCAATTGCCACTGGATACTGCGCCGCCAGAACTGCATGTATTTCCCCTGGGTAAATAAGCCCTGTAGTGCAAGAGACAGGCCAATTGTATACAACAGAAAATACAATCCAATCCACAGCAATGCCGGCCCACCCTCCCGAAGGTGGTGAGCTGGCAAAAAGGTCTAGCGAGGGGCTTGACGCGATCAGCTGTTGCTGATGGTCCGGGCAATCACATCGACCGTGGCGTTGACTTGCTCTTGGTAACGGTCGAGGGCCTGCTGGTGCTGCTGTTGCAGTTCGATCTGCTGCGAGCACAGGTTGAGGGCTGCCAGTACCAGCAGCTTGTCACCGATCAGGGTCGGGTATTTACGCTTGGTATCGGCCAATGAAGCATTGAGCATTTGCACTGCTTGCGCCAGCGCCTGCTCCTGGCCTTCGGGGGCCTTGATCGAATAATCGCTGCCGAGGATCGACACGACATTGATCGGCTGCGCTGAGGTTCTCATGCGTTCACGGTACCAACGCTGGCACGCTCAACCAGGGCCTGGATGCGTGCGGCAGTAGCGCCCTGCTTTTCTTCCTGCTCCAGCAGGCTCAGTTGCAGGCTGTCGTTTTCGTCTTTGGCCTGGGCCAGTTCGGCGCTGATCTGCGCGTTGCGCTCGGTCAGTTCCTGATTCTTCTGCACCAGGTCGCTGACCAGTTGCTCCAGTTGACTAAGGGAAGTTTCCAACATGATTGCCTTCTCGGGGTGTTTCAGGGGGCGCACACGATAAAGAAAAGTCCGCGTGCTCGCCAGGGATATCGGGTTTAGACACGTCGGCCTGGTGCAGATTGACCCACCGATGTCGGTCAGGTTCCCCGTTTTGCCTACCACCGGTCAGGAAAAAAGATAGCTGGCTCACAATTTTGTCGTCGTCGGCTCAAGTCTTTACCCGGCCGACCGATAGGCATGGCAGTCCTGATTCTGGCGCACGGTTCGCGTGCCCTTTTCCCTTCCTGGATACCACCATGTCCCTACGCAATATGAATATCGCCCCGCGCGCGCTTCTGGGCTTTGCTCTGATCGGTGCACTGATGCTGGCCCTGGGTCTGTTCGCCCTGAACCAGATGAGCAAGATTCGCCAGGCCGGCGAAACCATTGAGAACTCGACGGTGCCGAGCATCACCAACCTCGACCAGTTGACCCAGCTGACCCTGCGCCTGCGCACCCTGTCGTACCGCCTGCTGCTCAACCGCGAAGCCGACACCCTGCAGGCCACCCTCAAGCTGGTCGACCAGCGCAACCAGCAGATCGATGACGCGCGCCGGGTGTACGAGCCGCTGATCTCCGGCAGCCAGGAACGCGCCGCCTACAACCAGTACGTGCAGTTGCTGAGCCAGTACCGCCAACTGGAAAACCGCATGCGCCTGGCATCGCAGAACAATGACCTGGACAGCCTGCGCAATCTGATCAACCGCGACATGCTCGACAGCTCCGAGCAGATCAACAGCGTCATGGATCAACTGATCAGCATCAATACCGAGCAGACCCGCGAGATCAACCGCACCGCTGCCGACCAGTATTCCAGTGCGGTCGCTCTGGTGATCGGGCTGCTGCTGGCCGCCACCGCCTTGACCCTGGTCTGCGCGCTGCTGCTGACCCGCAGTATCGTCAAGCCGATCGACGAGGCCCTGCAGGCTGCCGAGCGTATCGCCGAAGGCGACCTGACCCGCAGCATCCAGGCCGAAGGCCAGGACGAAGCGGCGCGCCTGCTCAAAGCCATGGCCAAGATGCAGAACAAGCTGCGCGATACCCTGCAGCAGATCTCCGGCTCCGCGACCCAACTGGCGTCGGCGGCTGAAGAGCTGAATAGCGTCACCGACGAAAGCGCCCGTGGCCTGCAGCAGCAGAACAACGAAATCGAACAGGCCGCCACCGCCGTCACCGAGATGACCAGCGCCGTGGAAGAAGTGGCACGCAATGCCGTGAGCACCTCGGAAGCCTCCAAGGAAGCCACCCGCTCGGCCGGCGACGGCCGTGACCTGGTGATGGAAACCGTCAGCGCCATCGAGCGCATGAGCACCGACGTGCAAGGCACTGCCGAACTGATCGGCAACCTGGCGGAAGAATCGCGCGATATCGGCAAAGTGCTCGACGTGATTCGCGGCCTGGCCGACCAGACCAACCTGCTGGCCCTGAACGCCGCCATCGAAGCGGCCCGTGCCGGTGAGGCCGGTCGCGGCTTTGCCGTGGTCGCTGATGAAGTACGCGCCCTGGCTCACCGCACCCAGCAGTCGACCAGCGAAATCGAACGGATGATCGGCAGCATCCAGGGCGGCACCGAGCAAGCGGTCAACTCCATGCGCAACAGCACCGAGCGTGCCGAGTCGACCCTGAACATCGCCCGCGGCGCCGGCCTGGCGCTGGAAACCATCACCGGTGCGGTGGCCGAGATCAACGAGCGCAACCTGGTGATCGCCAGCGCGGCCGAAGAGCAGGCCCAGGTCGCCCGCGAAGTGGACCGCAACCTGGTCAACATCAACGACCTGTCGGTGCAGTCGGCCACCGGCGCCCACCAGACCAGCGCAGCGAGCGCCGAACTGTCGCGCCTGGCGGTGGACCTGAGCGGGCTGGTGGCACGTTTCAGCGTGTAACGCAAACGCATCGCGGGTCAAGTCGCTACTCAGTACTCGATCCGCACATCCCCTTTCGGTACGCTGCAGCACGAAAGGATATAGCCTTCGGCGACGTCTTCATCGGTGATGCCGCCGTTGTGCTCCATCTCCACTTCCCCGCCCAGCTTGAGCACCTTGCAGGTGCCGCAGATGCCCATGCCGCAGGCCTTGGGGATCATCAGGCCGAGCTTGGCCGCCGCCGCGTGCACGGTCTCGCCCGGGGCCACGCGGATGCTCTTGCCGGTGGCGGTGAACTCCACCTGGTGCAGGTCGCCGGCGTCCAGCTCGGCGGCTTCAGCGGCCTGTTCGGCGTGCTCGACGGCATCGGCCTTGACCTCGGCCGGGGTCGCGCCGAACGACTCCTCATGGTAGCGGCTCATGTCGTAGCCGCTGCCTTCCAGCAAGCGCTTGACCGCGTTCATGTACGGCGTCGGGCCACAGCAGAAGATCTCCCGTTCCATATAGTCCGGGGCGATCAACTCCATGAGTTTCTGGTTCAGGTAGCCGCGGTAGCCCGCCCAGGGCTCGCCCAGGCCGTGCTTCTCGCAAATGATGTGCAGGCTGAAGTTGTCGATCCGCGAGGCCATGTGCTCCAGCTCGCGGTGATAGATGATGTCTTTCGGCGAGCGCGCGCTGTGGACGAAAACCATGTCGACATTGCCGTTGGTGTCGTAGAACCAGCGGGCCATGGACATCACCGGGGTGATGCCGACGCCGCCGCTCAGGTACAGCACCTTGGGGCTGGGGAAGTCGATGGCGTTGAACAGCCCCACCGGTCCGTGCACCGCCAGCTCCTGGCCTTCGTGCAGGGTGTCGTGCAGCCAGTTGGAAACCTTGCCACCGGGTACACGCTTGATGGTCACCGAGAAGCTGTAAGGCACCGACGGTGAACTGGAGATGGTGTAGGAACGCATGATCGGCTCGCCGTCGATCTCCAGCTCCAGGGTAACGAACTGCCCGGGCTTGAAGAAGAACATGATCGGCTGGTCGGCCATGAAACAGAAGGTGCGCACATCCCAGGTTTCCTGGATCACCTTGACGCAACGCACGATATGGCGGCCGTTGGCCCAGGTCTGGGTGCTGACCGGATTGAGGAAGCTGTTGGACATGCTCGTCTCCACGGCCGACTGCGGCCTGATGGCTGCGATTCTGCGCAAGCCGCGCAGGCGACACTTACCTATCCGCGACATTGGCGTGCTTATCGCGACCAGCCCCCGGCTACAGGGGCTGGCGCGTCGGAAACGGATCTGATCATGTCGCCCATGGATATGGTTCATGCGCACTTCGAACGCACACTCCATCGCAAATGATCCTGCTGTATTTGAGCCTTGCGTCGCCATAACAACGATTAGCCACTTTCACCGGCCACAAGCACTGGCCATGAGGACCTACACGATGGACGTCACCGCAACTTTGAGTCTGGGCGATCCACTGGAACCTGCACGCAAGGCCACCGCCGAGATGCTGCAGAGCCGCGAGCGGACCTTCTCGCTGCCACAGCCGTTCTACTGCGACGAGCGCCTGTTCCAGATCGACATGGAAGAGATCTTCCAGAAGGAATGGCTGATCGCCGGGATGACTTGCGAAATCCCGACCAAGGGCAACTTCATCACCCTGCAGATCGGCAAGAACCCGATCCTGGTGGTGCGCGGCGCCGAAGGCCAGGTGCATGCCTTCCACAACGTCTGCCGCCATCGCGGTTCGCGCCTGTGCACCAGCGACAAGGGCAAGGTCGCCAAGCTGGTCTGCCACTACCACCAGTGGACCTACGAGCTGGACGGCCGCCTGCTGTTCGCCGGCACCGAGATGGGCGCCGACTTCGACATGAAGCAGTACGGGCTCAAGCCTGTGAACGTCAAGACCGCCGGTGGCTACATCTTCATCAGCCTGGCTGAAAACCCGCCAGCGATCGATGACTTCCTCGCCACCCTGAACCACTACATGGAACCCTACGACATGGAGAACACCAAGGTGGCGGTACAAACCACCTTGATGGAAAAGGCCAATTGGAAGCTGGTGCTGGAAAACAACCGCGAGTGCTACCACTGCAGCGGCTCGCACCCTGAACTGCTGAAAACCCTGCTGGAATGGGACGACGTCACCGACCCGCGCGCAGACCAGGCGTTCAAGGACCACGTCGCGGCCTCCGCCGCCGCCTGGGATGCCGAGAAGATCCCCTACGCCCACGCCAGCTTTGGCCTGCGCAACCGCATCGTGCGCATGCCACTGCTCAAGGGCACGGTATCGATGACCCTGGACGGCAAGCAGGGCTGCCAGAAGCTCATGGGCCGGATCAAGAACCCGGACCTGGGCTCGATGCGCATCCTGCACCTGCCGCACTCGTGGAACCACTGCATGGGCGATCACATGATCGTCTTCACCGTGTGGCCGATCAGCGCCCAGGAGACCATGGTCACGACCAAGTGGCTGGTGCACAAGGATGCGGTTGAAGGTGTGGATTACGACCCGGCGCGCATGCGTCAGGTGTGGGATGCCACCAACGACCAGGACCGGCGCCTGGCGGAAGAGAACCAGCGCGGGATCAACTCGACGGCGTACCAGCCGGGGCCTTATTCGAAGACCTACGAGTTTGGTGTGGTGAACTTTGTCGATTGGTACAGCGAGCGGATGCTGAGCAACCTGGGGGCGGCACCGGCGCCTTACCTCAAGGGTGTGGCTGCGCAGTAAAGCGGGGCCGCTTTGCGGCCCATCGCCGGCAAAGCCGGCTCCCACAGGTGGTGTGTATACCTGCAAACCCTGTGGGAGCTGGCCTTGCCAGCGATGGGGCCGTACCAGCCTGTACAAATTTTGACCACCTACCGCAATCCCCCGGCCCTGCTGGGCCCGTCCACACAGCAAACACTTTACCCACAGGACAACCCACAGCTAATGTGGGCAAGTCGTTGTTTTTCCCGCGAAATTTTATTGATCAATATTTGATCAAATCTCTACACGCCTTTAAATACAAGGCTCACAGCGGAAGGCGAACACCTTATCCACAGAGACGCCAACAGACTTTGTGTGCAAAAGTCGAAGCGCTAAAAAACCGTTGTGGATAACGCCTTGAGCGACCGAAATACCGGGCCTGAGCAGGCATAAACAAGACAATTGGCTAGTTTCTGATCAACCCTACGCAGCCCTTGCGCCACGGGCCTCTCAGCCATGGGCGAACATATTACCCACAGACCCGCCAACAGCGATTGTGGGCAAACTCATTGCCGCCCTGGGAAGAAAACCTCGAAAAATCCACAACTTAGCCTGATCATTTTTTGACCATAACGCCGAAGGGCACGCAATGCGTGCCCTCCAGCCATACACAAACACTTTATCCACAGATCGGCCAACAGACTTTGTGAGCAACTGTCAGCGCAACACGCCCTCTTCCACCAGCAGCTTGAGGATGGCTTGCGCGCCGTCCTGAGGGCTGACGTCCTTGAGCACTTGCCCACCGCCGCCGCTGGCCTTGGCGGTGGCGGCTTTCATACGGTCGGCGCCGCTCTTGGCCTTGATCACCTTGAGGCGTTTAGGCCGCGGCTTGGCCGGTTGCAGTTCGGCACTTGTGAATAACTCGTCTGCGACAATCGCTACTTGGCGCGCCGCCAATACACCACGCCGGGCGGGGCCAAACGCGCTCTGGCGCGGCTTGGGCGCGGCGTTATCCACAGTGGCGAGCAACGGCAGGCGCACCTTCAAGCGGCGCCGCTGGCCCCGTGGCAGGGCCTGCAGGACCTGGGCCACGCCGTTGTGGATAGACTCCACTTCGGCAAGGCCCACCACCAACGGCCAGCCCAGGCGCTCGGCCAGCAGGAACGGCAGCATCCCCGAACCTTCGCCGGTTTCCGCCTGGCTGCCGGTCAGCACCAGCTGGGCACCGGCGTCGCGCAGGTAGTCACCGAGTACGCCCAGGGCATCGGCGCCTTGCGGCTGTTCGAGCACGTCGATGTGTTCCAGGCCCATGCCCAGGTAGGCGCGCAAAGCCGGCTCCTGCGGGTCGCCGGCATGCAGCACCTGCAAGTTATCCCCAGCCAGCTGCAGGCCCAGTTCCACTGCCCGGGCATCCTGCTCGGCGCGGCGGCTGCGGCCGGAGCTTGGGTGGGCACCGATTGAAACCAGACTGATGACCTTGGTGTGCATAGTTGTCCCCTGCCCTTAGGCCGCATCGCGCTTGCCGTCGTTGCGGTAGTTTTCCACAGCCTCGATCAGCGCTTGCAGAATCGCCGCGCTGTCGCCAATCACCGACAGGTCGGCACGCTTGATCATGTCGCAACCCGGGTCCATGTTGATCGCCACCACCTTGTCGCAGGCACCGATGCCCTGCAGGTGCTGGATCGCCCCGGAGATACCCACAGCCACATAAACCCGCGCGGTCACCCAGGTACCGGTAGCACCGACCTGGCGATTGCGCGGCATGAAGCCGTCGTCCACCGCTACCCGCGAGGCGCCTTCGGTAGCGCCGAGGGCAACGGTGGCGCGGTGGAACAGCTCCCAGTCCTTGACACCATTGCCGCCAGAGACAATGAACTCGGCCTCGGCCATGGCAATGGCAGCCGGGTCGACGGCCACCGGGCCGAGGTCTTCGATACGCGACAAGCTGCGCGCCGCGCTTGTGGATAACTGCACGGGCAAGGCTTCGTGGCGAGTTTCACTGACCGGTTCCGCGCATTCGGCAGCCGCCAGGATCAACCGTGGCAGGCCGCGGATCAGGTCCTGCTGGCCAGCGCCGGCACGGCCGCTGCATTGCCCATCTTTGACTTGCCAGACTCTTGTCGCCGGACGTTCGCCAATGGCCGCGGCAAGGCGCCGGCCCAGCTCGCCGCCACCGGTGCGGCTGTCTGGCAGCAGCCAATGGCGCGGGCTGTACTGGTTATCCACAGCACGCAGACCCTGCACCAGTTGCTCCGGTACGTAACCTGCGAACGCCTCGCCTTCGATCACCAGCAGGCGATCAACGCCGGCTGTGGAAAAGTTACTTTCCTTGTGTTCGCCAAACACCACCGCCAGCACTGCGCCGTCGCTGCCGGCCAGGCTGTGGGCCAGGCCCAGCAGGTCGCGGTCGTGGCTGCCCAGGCGCCCGCCGACCATGTCCGGGACCACGGCAATGTAGAACGCCGGCTGCGCCACCTGGTGCAGCGGCAATTGCACCGCCACTGCTGCCGTGCGCTTGCTGCTGCCGCCCTGCTGGGCGCCGCTGCGGTCGATGCGCTTGATACCGTTGGGGCCGATGAAGCCGATCCCATGGGGGTTCTTGCGGATGATGCCGTTGGGCCCCATCCAGCTGTGCTGTTGGCCCTGCTGCATGGCTGCGTGCAGCGGGTGCAGGCGGTTACGGGCGATCCACTCGGCGCGCGGATCACGGCGAATAATGTCGCTCATCAGTGCACCTCCGCAGGTTCACGCTTTGCCGGGGCGGGTTTGCTCGCCGAGGCCGGTTCTTCGAGGATGGCGTCGGCGACCAGTTCGGCCAGGTCCTTGATCAACGGACGCGGTTCGACCACGCCTTCGAGCATCGCCGTGCACTGTGGACAACCCACGGCAACCAATTCGGCGGCGGTCTCGCGGATGTCGTCCATGCGCATGTCGGGGATACGCTGTTTGCCAGGAATATCGGTAATCGGCGCACCGCCGCCACCGCCGCAGCAGCGTGAGCGGAAGCCCGAACGCTGCATCTCCTTGACCTCGATGCCGAGGGCGCGCAGCACTTCACGCGGCGCCTCGTACTCGCCGTTGTAACGACCCAGGTAGCACGGGTCGTGATAGGTCACGCTGCCGCCCTTGTGCTGGCCAAGGTTGAGCGCACCAGCGGCGATCAGTTCGGCGATGTAGGTGCTGTGGTGCTGCACCAGGTAGTTGCCGCCGAAGGCACCGTACTCGTTCTTGAGCACATGGAAGCTGTGCGGGTCGCAGGTGACGATGCGCTTGAAGCTGTACTTGGCCATGGTCTGGATATTGCGCTTGGCCAGTTGCTGGAAGGTCGCTTCGTCGCCCAGGCGCCGGGCCACGTCACCGCTGTCGCGCTCTTCCAGGCCGAGCACGGCAAAGTCTACTTGCGCAGCTTTCAGCACTTTGACAAAAGCCCGCAGGGTGCGCTGGTTACGCATGTCAAAGGCACCATCGCCGACCCAGAACAGTACTTCGGCGGTCTTGATGTCACCGAGCAGGTTGAGGTTGAGGTCCGCCGCCCAGTTCATCCGCCCACCCGGGGCGAAGCCGCCAGGGTTGTCGGTGGCGATCAGGTTGTCCAGCACCTCGGCGCCCTTGTTCGGCGTCGCGCCTTTTTCCAGGGTCAGGTGGCGACGCATGTCGACGATGGCATCGACGTGCTCGATCATCATCGGGCATTCCTCGACGCAGGCGCGGCAGGTGGTGCACGACCACAGGGTCTCGGCATCGACCAGGCCGTTGACGATCGGCTGATGCGGGTTGCCGCCATGCTCGCCGATCGGCTTGCCAGGGTACGGGCTGCCGGCAAACTTGGCATCGGTGCCGCCGGCCAGGCCAACGACCATGTCCTGGATGAGTTTTTTCGGGTTCAGCGGCTGGCCTGCGGCAAACGCCGGGCACACGGCCTCGCACTTGCCGCACTGTACGCAGGCGTCAAAGCCGAGCAGTTGGTTCCAGGTGAAATCCTTGGGCTTTTCTACCCCCAGCAACGCCTGCGGGTCCTCAAGGTCGATGGGTTTGAGCCCGGTCGAACGGCCACCGCCAAAGCGCTCGGCGCGCCGGTGCCAGGCCAGGTGCAGGGCACCGGCGAAGGCGTGCTTCATCGGCCCGCCCCAGGTCATGCCGAAGAACAGCTCGGACACGCCCCACAGCACGCCAATCCCCAGCAACGCCACCAACAGCCAGCCGCCGAAGCCCTGCGGGAGAATCCCGGCCACCGGCAAGGTGGCGATGAAGAAGCTCGCGGCAAACACCAGCAGGCTTTTCGGCAGGCGCATCCACGGGCCTTTCGACAACCGTGCTGGCGGGTTGAGGCGGCGTTTGTAGACGAACAGCGCACCGCCGAACATCAGCACGGTGGCGAACAGCAAGGCAAACCCAAGGATCTTGTTATGCAGGCCAAAGCCATGCACCAGAATCGCCAGCACCGCTGCCAGGACGAAGCCGCCAGCCGTGGCCACGTGAGTGTTGGCCATGTACTTGTCGCGGGCGACCACGTGGTGCAGGTCGACCATATAGCGCCGTGGCATGGCCAGCAGGCCGCCCAGCAGATCGACCTTCGACGGCCGACCCTGGCGCCACATCCGCACGCGCCGCAGCGCGCCGAGGACGGCAAGGCCCAGGGCGGCGAACAGGAGGATGGGGATAAGGGTGTTCAACATCAGAGGCACCTTTCAGGTGCAAGCCTCAAGCCTCAAGCCGCAAGCAAGGGCAACACCGCGTTGCTCTTGCTTACCGCTTGAAGCTTGCCGCTTGCAGCTGCCTTAGAAATCCTTACAAAGCCGAAGTGCGTCGTAAATGGCCGCGTGTGTATTGCGCTGCGCCACGCAGTCACCGATGCGGTACAGCAGGTAGCCTTCGCCCGGTTGGCTGAGGATCGGCTGCGGCTTGATCGCGAACAGGGCTTCGATATCGATCTGACCCTTGTTCCGCGAACCTTCCTTGAGCCCGTAGTACAGCGCCTCGTCCGGGCGCACGCCGTTCTCGATCACCACCTGGTCGACCACCCGCTCCTCTTTGGCACCGGTGTATTCGTTCTCCAGCACCGCCACCAGCTTGTCGCCCTCGCGGTAGACCTTTTCCAGCATCAGGTCGCCGGTCATGATCACTTCCTTGGGGTACATGCTGCGGTAGTAGGTCGGGAACGACGTGCCGCCAATGGCCACGCCCGGCTTGATGTCGTCGGTGACGATCTCGACCTGGCTGCCTTTGTCGGCGATGTAGTCGGCTACCGACATGCCGGTGAATTCGCAGATGGTGTCGTACACCAGCACGTTCTTGCCCGGCGCCACCTTGCCGTCGAGCACGTCCCAACTGCTGACCACCAGCCCTTCGGCGGCGCCCCAGTGTTCGTTCTGCTCGATGAACGGATGGCCGCCCACCGCCAGCACGATAATGTCCGCACGCAAGTCCTGGATGGTGTCGATATCGGCCGCAGTGCCCAGGCGCAGGTCGACCTTCAGGCGCGCCAGCTCCAGTTGATACCAACGGGTGATACCGGCGATCTGGTCGCGTTGCGGCGCCTTGGCAGCGATGCTGATCTGCCCGCCGATGGCGTCTTTCTTCTCGAACAGGGTGACGTCATGGCCGCGTTCGGCCGCCACACGAGCGGCTTCCATCCCCGCAGGCCCGGCGCCGACCACCACCACCTTGCGCTTGGGCCCGGTGCTTTTCTCGATGATGTGCGGCACGCCCATGTATTCACGGGAGGTTGCCGCGTTCTGGATGCACAGCACATCCAGGCCCTGGTACTGGCGGTCGATGCAGTAGTTGGCACCGACGCACTGCTTGATCTGGTCGATCTGGCCCATCTTGATCTTGGCAATCAGGTGCGGGTCGGCGATGTGCGCGCGGGTCATGCCGACCATGTCGACATAGCCGCCTTCGAGGATGCGCGTGGCCTGGTTGGGGTCCTTGATGTTCTGCGCGTGCAGCACCGGTACCTTGACCACTTCCTTGATGCCGGCCGCCAGGTGCAGGAACGGCTCGGGCGGGAAGCTCATGTTGGGGATAACGTTGGCCAGGGTATTGTGGGTGTCGCACCCCGAACCGATCACGCCGAAGAAATCCAGCATGCCGGTGGCATCGTAGTACTTGGCGATTTCCTTCATGTCCTCGTGGCTAAGGCCATCGGGATGGAATTCGTCACCGCAGATGCGCATGCCCACGCAAAAATCCGGGCCGACTTCAGCACGCACGGCCTTGAGCACTTCCAGGCCGAATTTCATCCGGCCTTCAAACGTGCCGCCCCATTCGTCGGTACGCTTGTTGACCCGCGGGCTCCAGAACTGGTCGATCATGTGCTGGTGCACCGCCGACAGCTCGACGCCATCCAGGCCGCCTTCTTTGGCCCGGCGCGCGGCTTGCGCGTAGTTGCCGATCACCCGCCAGATCTCTTCCGGCTCGATGGTCTTGCAGGTGGCACGGTGCACCGGCTCGCGCACCCCCGATGGCGACATCAGGGTTGGCCAGTTGAAGCCATCCCAGCGCGAGCGGCGGCCCATGTGGGTAATCTGGATCATGATCTTGGCGCCATGCTTGTGCATGGCATCAGCCAGGTTCTGAAAGTGCGGGATGATGCGGTCGGTCGAGAGGTTCACCGAGGCCCACCATTCCTGCGGGCTGTCGATCGCCACCACCGAGGAGCCACCGCAAATGGCCAGGCCGATGCCGCCCTTGGCTTTCTCTTCGTAGTACTTCACGTAGCGCTCGGTGGTCATGCCGCCGTCGGTGGCGTAGACCTCGGCGTGCGCGGTGCTCAATACCCGGTTGCGGATGGTCAGTTTGCCGATCTGGATCGGCTGGAACATTGCTTCGAAAGCCATGGCGGGATCCTCGACTTACAACGGCTTGACGATGAACAGGCCATCGTCGTGGCCTTCTTCCGAACCGCCGTAGACCTGCTCGGCGACCGTACGAATGTTGCTGCCGCGGGCCGCCAGGATCTGGTCCATGGCCCCGGCGAACCAACCGGTGAACATGTAATCGACCTTGCGCCCGACCTTGCCGTAGACATAGACGAACGCTGAGTGCTCGAGCTTGACGCTGGCAGTGCCCTTGTCCAGGTCAATGTCCTGGATCTTGAACAGGCCCCAGCCGCGCTGGGACAGGCGCTTCATGTAGTGTTCGAACACCGCCACGCCTTCGAGGCCGTGGCATTCAGCCTCTTTCTCGCACCAGTGCCAGGCGGACTTGTAACCGGCCTTGTAGAGGATCTCGGCATAGGCGTCGGCGCCCAGCACTTCCTCGATACCCATGTGGTTGTTGACGAAGAAATGCCGCGGCACGTACAGCATCGGCAGGGCATCGCTGGTCCAGACACCGGTCTCGCTGTCGACTTCGATAGGCAATTGCGGGGCGATCTTGGCCATGGAAACTGAACTCCAGAAATTTTGGTTGGCTGCCCCTGCGCCTGTGGCAGGGGGCGGAAGACGGTTACTGGCGGCTTATTCGCCCCAGACATCCTTGAGCACGTTGACCCAGTTCTCGCCCATGATCTTGCGCACCACGCGCTCGGAATGGCCGCGATTGAGCAGGGTCTCGGTAAGGTTGGGGAACTCGCCCACGGTGCGGATGCCCAGCGGGTTGATGATCTTGCCGAAGTTGGTCAGGCGCCGGGCGTAGCCCTTGTCGTGGGTCAGGTACTCGAAGAAGTCCTGGCCGTGGCCCTGGGTGAAGTCGGTACCGATACCGATGGAGTCTTCACCGACGATGTTCATGGTGTATTCGATAGCTTCGGCATAGTCGTCGATGGTCGAATCGATGCCCTTGGCCAGGAACGGCGCGAACATGGTCACGCCGACGAAACCGCCGTGGTCGGCAATGAACTTGAGCTCTTCATCGGACTTGTTGCGCGGGTGCTCCTTGAGCCCGGAAGGCAGGCAGTGGGAGTAGCACACCGGTTTTTTCGATTCGAGGATGACTTCTTCGGACGTTTTGGAACCGACATGGGACAGGTCGCACATGACCCCGACGCGGTTCATCTCGGCGACGATCTCGCGGCCAAAGCCCGACAACCCGCCATCACGCTCGTAGCAGCCGGTGCCGACCAGGTTCTGGGTGTTGTAGCACATCTGCACGATGCCTACGCCCAGCTGCTTGAACACCTCGACATAGCCGATCTGGTCTTCGAAAGCATGGGCGTTCTGGAAGCCGAAGAGGATGCCGGTCTTGCCCACTTCCTTGGCCTTGCGGATGTCGGCGGTGGTACGCACCGGCATCACCAGGTCGCTGTTCTCGCGGATCAGCTTCTGGCTGGCGGCGATGTTGTTGACCGTGGCCTGGAAGCCTTCCCAGACCGACACCGTGCAGTTGGCCGCAGTCAAGCCACCCTTGCGCATGTCCTCGAACAGCTCGCGGTTCCATTTGGCAATGATCAGCCCGTCGATAACGATGCTGTCTGCGTGTAATTCGGCTGGGCTCATCAGGCTGTCCCCTTTATTGGTAAACCTGCGCCGAATCGTCTGCCGGCGCTTTGGGGCCAGCATATGCCTAGGGGCAATGTCGCCCAGATGCAAAAACGACAGGGGAATTGCCGAAAGCGTCAAAGAGCGACAAAGGGGCGTTGCAGGTCGCCGTGGCACAGTCTTTAACAGTTTCCCGACAATCCGCTCAAAGATTGCCGCAGGCCCCTGCCCTAGCATGCACTGACCGCCATTCCCGCCCAGGTGCCTCATGCTTCGCTCGCTTCGCCTTGCTTCATTGTTCGGCCTGCTGCTCGTCAATACCGGTTGCGGCGAACGGGCGCCGACGAGCCTGCCGCCGATCGGCAAGGGCGACTATCGGGCGGTCATCGAACACTTGCGCCAGAGCATCCCCGAGCAGATGCGCAAGAACCACGTGCCCGGCCTGTCGCTGGCGCTGATCGACGGCCAGGAGCTGGTCTGGGCCGAAGGTTTCGGTCTGGCTGACGAGGCGCTACACATGCGTGTAACACCAACCACGGCGTTTCGCGCCGGTTCTCTGTCCAAGCTGTTCACTGCCAGCGCCACCCTGCAACTGGTCGAGCAGCAGCGCCTGAGCCTGGACGCACCGTTGTCACGCACCCTGCCGGAGTTTCGCGTGCGCTCGCGCTTTCACGCCGATGCCCGCAGCGCCAACGACGCCATCACCTTGCGCCGCCTGCTCAGCCACCAGGCCGGCCTGCCGAGCGAATTCCTGCCTCGCCTGCGCACTGATGATCCATTGAAGTACCTGCCGCAGAAGGCCTCGGGGTTGTGGCTGAACAATCCGCCGGGCACGCAGATGGCCTATTCCAACCTGGGTTTTGCCCTGCTCGGTGCAGCCATCGAGCGCAGCAGCGGGCAACCATTTGAAACCCGCCTGCAGCAGCACCTGTTGCAACCGTTGGCCATGGAACATTCGAGTTTCGTCGGCAATAGCGAGCTGCAACCCTATCGCGCCCGAGGCTACCTGCAAGGTCAGCCCAGCAGCGACGAGGAGATCCGCGACCTGCCCGCCGGCGGCTTGTGGACCACGCCACGGGATGTTGGCCAGTTCGTGCAAATGCTGTTCGCCCAGGGACGTTTCGATGGCAGGCAGCTGCTGAGCCAGCAGTCGGTTGCCGAGATGTTCCGCCAACAGAACCGTGCCAATGCCCTGGACTTCGACTGCCCTATAGGCCTTGCCTGGTACCTGGGCCCTTGCGGCGACCCGCGCATCGGGCCGCAGCTGCAACAATGGCAACACAGTGGCTCGACTGGCGATTTTGCCGCGCAACTGAGCGTGCTACCCGAGCCACAGCTGGCGGTGGTGGTGATGGCCAATGCCGACACCGCCGAAGCACTGGTCAGCGAAGTGGCCACTCAGGCCCTGCGCCTGATGCTCCAGGCCCAAGGCAACCAGCTCGTCTGCCCGCGCGACTGTGCGCCGAGCCTGCCGCCGCTGGCCGCTGCCGCGGCGCCCAGCCCTCGCGACCGCCAGCGCCTGGCCGGGTTGTACGCCAGCCCGTTGGGCGTGATCCGCCTCAAGGACCAGCGCCATCAACTGTTTGCCGAACTGGGCGGCAAGCGCGTCGAACTGCTGCGCGACAGTCAAGGCTGGCTGCGGGCACAGAAAAAACTGTTGGGCTTGTGGTCGCTGGATCTGGGCCTGCTCGAACAACTTCAGCTGGATGTGATCAGCGTCGCGGGCAAAGAAGTGCTGGCAGTCAGGCGCCACGGCCAGACCCTGCCACTGGGCGAGCGCATTGACCCCGGACCGATACCCGCCGACTGGCAAGCCAGTGTCGGACGCTATCGCCTGATCAGCCCCAACGAGCGCGAACCGTTGCTCGACGGCCTGACCTTGCGCATCGATCAGGGCCTGCTGCTGGCCCAGGGCCGGCGCAAAGGCGAAACCCTGGGTGAATTCGTGGTCCAGCCACTGGATGACGCCCATGCCCTGCTGGCCGGCAGCGCATTGGGCGCGGGCAACACCCTGACTCGGCGTAGCGACGGCTTGCGGGTGCTCGGCTATCGCTTTGTGCGCAGCCCAGACCAGGACGCCGGCCTGCAGCTCTAGGTTTCAGCCATCGACGTGCGGCCAGCTCAACACGAAGCAGGCGCCACCTTCGCGGCTATCGCCCACCTGGGCATAGCCGCCGTGCCATTGCGAGACCCGACGCACCAGCGCCAGGCCAAGGCCAAAGCCACCGGTGCGCCGGTCACGGCTGGCGTCCAGGCGCGAGAACGGCTCGAAGATCTTCTCTCGGGCGGCAAGCGGTACGCCTGGGCCGTCGTCCTCTACCACGAGGCGATACAGCTCACCTTCTCGCTGCAGGCTGACCCGGACTTCACCGGCGGCATAGCGAATGGCATTGCGCAACAGATTGATCACTGCCCGCGCCATGAACCGCGGCTCGATACGAATGCTCTGTACCGTACACGCCTCAAGCGACAGCTGCACACCGGCCGCCTCGGCCTCCAGAGCGACACTGCCCAGGACACTGTCGATCCAATGGTTGGCCTGGATGGTTTCGCGCTTGATCTCGGTGGCGCCACGCTCAAGGCTGGCATAGGTCAACAACTCCGAGACCATCTCCTCCAGGTCGCCCAGGTCGGCGTGCATTTCGTCGATCAACGCACCGCAGCCTTCCTGGCGGGCCAGCCGGCGCAGTTGTTCGAGTTCGAAGGTCAGGCGTGCAATGGGAGTGCGCAGCTCATGGGAAACTGCGTTGGTCAGCTCACGCTGGTTGGCGATCAGGCCTTCGATGCGCCCGGCCATCTGGTTGAAGTGCTCGGCCAGCTCCCGAATGTTCGAGCGCCGCGACAAGTAGATGCGTGAACGCAGGTCGTTGTCACCAAAACGCTGGGCCGCCAGGCGCAAGCGCTCAAGGTCACGCCAGTGCGGCCATACCCAGAGAAACAGGGCAATACCGATCAAGCCGCCGAGCATAGCGTAGGCGCCGACGGTATAGGTACGGGTCAGCTCGGGCTCAGGCGGCAAATCGATGCTCAGCAATTGGCTGCTACCGTCGATGGGGCTGATGAACTGGGTGAACTCCTTGCGAACCACCAGTTGCCGGTTTGCCAGCAACTGACGCTCGCGCTCATCCAGCTGCAACTGCCCGGCGTCGACCAGTTTCAGGCCCAGGCCGTAATTGGGCTGCAATTCGTCCAGACGCCGCTGGCGCTGCTCAGCGGTCAGCGGGCGCAGTTGCTCCACCAGGCTGTACGCCGGCCCACGTACCGCTTCGCGGTGGTAGACCTCGGTGGGGGCGTTGAGCAGCCAGGTGAACACATGGTCGACCGCGGTGATCGCCAGGGCAAAGCCCAGTACCAGGGTGATGAACAGGCCAAGAAACAGGCGCAGCATCTACAGCTCCCAGGCAAAGGGGTTGAACAGATACCCCTTGCCCCACACTGTCTTGATGCACAGCGGTTCACGCGGGTTGTCGTGCAGCTTGTTGCGCAGCTTGCTGACGTAGACATCGACACTGCGGTTGAGGCCGTCGAAGGCGATGCCACGGATATGGCTGAGGATATCGTCGCGGGAAAGGATTTGCCCGGCGGAACTGGCCAGCAACCACAACAGCTCGAACTCCATGGTGCTCAGTTCGATGACCTGCTGGCCCAAGCGTGCTTCGCGGCTGGCCCGGTCAATACTCAGGCGCCCGAACTCGAGGCTGTCGCGCTCGCTCGGGTCACTGCCCTTACGCCGCTGCAAGGCCCGCAGCCGGGCCAGCAACACCGGCGGCTTGATCGGTTTGATCACGTAGTCGTCGGCACCGGACTCAAGGCCGAGAATATGGTCCAGATCATCCTCGCGAGCAGTGAGGATCACGATCGGCGTGGCCGCCTGGCTGCGAATTGCCCGGCATACTTGCAGGCCGCTCAGGCCGGGCAGCATCAGATCGAGTACCACCAGCGCCGGTTTGAAGCCCAAAAAGGCCTCCAGTGCCTCGTCACCCCGGTGCACACAGTGCACCTCGAAGCCGTGCTCGGCTAAAAAATGCGCAACCAGGCTGGCCAGCTTCAAGTCATCCTCGACCAGCAGTACCTTGATCAGTCCGGAGCATTCCATGGCGTTTCCACAGGGTAAGAGTGAGGATAGTGGCTAAACGCCAAGTTTATGTGCACCTTTATGAAACGTCTGTGAATAAGTGTTCACGCAGCCTGCACGCTTTTTCACAGGTGCAACGGCTACCCTGTTCTTTGCTGCGGCGCTGAGCGAGAATCGGCGCCCATGTTCGCGCAAGCTTTCGGAGGATGTCGCAGATGAGAACGATGGTAGGGCTGGCCCTGGTATTGCTGGCATTCGGCGCCCATGCCGAGGACGACGAAAGTACCCCGTGCGACAACGTCGAAACCGACCAGCAAAGCTATGAATGCGCTCAATACAGCCGCACCACCGCCGAACGCGAACTCGATGCCGCGTTTACTGACCTGCTGGATCGAATCAAGGAACAATACGCCGGTCAAAGCGCGAAGATCAGTGACGTGAGCAAACGCATGAACGACGCCCAAGCGCTGTGGAAGCAGCTGCGCGACGCCGACTGCAAGGTCGAGACCTTTGAGCAAAAACCCGGCAAGGACTTCGACGCGGCATTGAACACCTGCCTTGCCCAACGTAGCGATGATCGCTCCGAATACTTGCAGTCCCTGGGGCTGCAAAACTCCGATTGAGAACAGCATGAAAATCTGCGGAATTGAAATCAAAGGCAGCGAAGCGCTGCTCGCCGTTGCCACGCTGGACGGTACCAGCCCTGTGCATCTTGCCCTGGCCACGAAAAAAATCGGCCTGGAAGATGACGAACTGGCGGACAACGTCAAAGTCTTTGCCCAGCAGGCCCGGCAATTTATCGCTGAACATGGCATCAGCCACCTGGCGATCAAGAAACGCAGCAAGAAAGGTGACTTCGCGGGTGGCCCGACCACCTTCAAGATCGAAGGCATATTGCAGTTGCTGGACAATTGCGAGGTGGAACTGGTTTCACCGCAGACCGTCAGCGCTCAGGCCAAGAAACACAACATCGAACTGCCTGCTTCGTTGAACAAGTACCAGCACGAAGCCTACAAGAGCGCCTGCGCGCTGTTGCTCAAGCGCCGCTGAGGCTGACGGCCCCGGCCTTGCGGTCTTCCCGCGGGCAACGCGCGAATCGCCCCCGGTAGCAGCGGGTGAAATACGACGCTGATTCGAACCCGCAAGCGATGCTCACCTCCAGTACGCTCAGATCGGTCTGGCGCAGCAGTTGCCGGGCCTTGTCCAGGCGCAGGCGCAAGTAAAAACCGCTGGGCGTGTCGTGCAGGTACAGGCGAAACAGGCGCTCCAGCTGGCGCCGGGTGACCTGCACCGATTCGGCCAACACCAGGGTGTTGAGCGGTTGTTCGGTGTTGCGCTCCATCTCGCCGATCACCTGCACCAGTTTCTTGTTGCTGATGCCATAACGTGAGGCGATCTGCATGCGCTGGTGATCCTGGCGCGGGCGGATACGGCCAAGCACGAACTGCTCCGACACCTGGATCGCCAGCTCCGGGCCGTGGGCCTGGGCAATCAGGTCGAGCATCAGGTCGATCGACGCGGTGCCACCTGCCGAGGTGATACGGCGGCGATCTACTTCGAACAGTTCCTGGGTTGCCTGCAACTGCGGGTAACGTTCCTTGAAGGCCTCCAGCGCTTCCCAGTGCAGGGTCACCCGGTGACCGTCGAGCAGCCCGGCCTCGGCCAGCACCACGGTGCCGGTGTCGATACCGCCCAATACCACGCCCTCGTGATCAAGCTTGCGCAACCAGTGTTGCAGGGCCGGGCCGTAGCTGCGCAACGGCTCGAAACCCGCTACCAGCAACAACGTCGCACCCTTGCCCAGCGGCTCCAGGGCGGCGTCGGCATTCACCGACATGCCGTTGCTGGCCTGCACCGCGCCGCCATCCATACTCAGCACCTGCCAGCGATATAGCTCGCCGCGAAAGCGGTTGGCCACCCGCAGCGGCTCTATCGCGGAAATAAAGCCGATGGCGGAGAAGCCGGGCAACAGCAAGAAATGGAAATCCTGGGGCATAGCGACAACTCGACGGCCACGGATGCTGGGTTAATAGCGCGCTGGTCGCCACTGTGCAAGTGCCGGTCGCCAGAGTGCGATTTTTACCCACAGCACCCGCGTAGTTTGATCACACGGCACGCAGAGGCCGCCCCCTATAACAATTAGAACTGCCGTTGGAGGAGCCACCATGAACAGAATGATCAGCCGTAGCCTGCTGATGCTCGTCGGTACCGCAATCCTCAGCACCAACGTGATGGCCGCAGAGCCGGCCGCCTGCAAGAACGTGCGCCTTGGCGTGGTCAACTGGACCGATGTGATGGCCACCAGCGCCATGACCCAGGTCCTGCTTGATGGCCTGGGCTACAAGACCAAGCAGACCAGCGCCTCGCAACAGATCATTTTCGCCGGTATCCGCGACCAGCGCCTGGACATGTTCCTCGGCTACTGGAACCCGATCATGACCCAGACCATCACCCCGTTCATCGACGCCAAACAGGTCAAGGTCCTCGACCAGCCCAGCCTCGACGACGCCCGCGCGACCCTCGCCGTGCCCCAGTACCTGGCCGACAAGGGCCTGAAAACCTTTGCTGACATCGCCAGGTTCGAAAAGGAGCTGGGCGGCAAGATCTACGGCATCGAGCCGGGCTCGGGCGCCAACACCCAGATCAAGGCGATGATCAGCAAGAACCAGTTCGGCCTGGGCAAGTTCCAGCTGGTCGAGTCCAGCGAAGCCGGCATGCTCGCCGCCGTCGATCGCGCCGTGCGACGCAAGGAGGCGGTGGTGTTCTTTGGCTGGGCGCCGCACCCGATGAACATCAACATCGACATGGCCTACCTCAGCGGCAGCGAAGGCGCCCTGGGCCCGGACGAAGGCCGGGCCACGGTGTGGACCGTCACCGCGCCGGACTATGCCCAGCGTTGCCCGAACGTCAACCAGCTGCTGACCAACCTGACCTTCAGCGCCGAGGACGAGAGCCGCATGATGCAACCGCTGCTTGACCACAAAGACGCGCTGGAATCCGCCCGCCAGTGGCTCAAGGACCATCCCCAGGACCAGAAGCGCTGGCTTGAAGGGGTGACCACGTTCGACGGCAGGCCGGCCGCCGAAAACCTGCAACTGACCGCTAACTGACAGACCCAATCGCGGGTCAAGCCCGCTCCCACAGAGGAACTGGTCATCTGTGGGAGCGGGCTTGCCCCGCGACGGCCCCAACTCGCCCGAAGGAAACCGCTCATGAACCACGACGTCATCATCACCTGTGCCCTGACCGGCGCCGGCGACACCGCCAGCAAGAGCCACCTGGTCCCGGTGACCCCCAAGCAGATCGCCGAAGCCGCGGTAGAGGCCGCCAAAGCCGGTGCAACAGTCGTCCACTGTCACGTCCGGGATCCACAAACCGGTCGCTTCAGCCGTGATGTCGCGCTGTACCGCGAAGTCATGGAGCGCATTCGCGAGTCGGACGTCGACATCATCGTCAACCTTACCGCCGGCATGGGTGGCGACCTGGAGATCGGCCCGGGCGAAACCCCGCTGGAATTCGGCGCCGGCACCGACCTGATCGGCCCACTGGAGCGCCTGGCCCATGTCGAGGCGTTGCTACCGGAAATCTGCACCCTGGACTGCGGCACCCTCAATTTTGGCGACGGCAACAGCATCTATGTCTCGACCCCGGCGCAATTGCGCGCTGGCGCCCGACGCATTACTGAACTTGGGGTCAAAGCCGAACTGGAAATCTTCGACACCGGCCACCTGTGGTTTGCCAAGCAGATGATCAAGGAAGGCCTGCTCGACGACCCCTTGTTCCAGCTGTGCCTGGGCATTCCCTGGGGCGCTCCGGCCGATACCACCACCATGAAAGCCATGGTCGACAACCTGCCAGCCGGCGTGACCTGGGCCGGCTTCGGCATCGGCCGCATGCAGATGCCAATGGCCGCGCAAGCGGTGCTGCTCGGCGGCAATGTACGGGTCGGCCTGGAGGACAACCTGTACCTGGACAAGGGCGTGCTGGCCAGCAACGGCCAACTGGTAGAACGCGCCAGCGAGATTCTCAGCCGCCTGGGCGCACGGGTGCTCACCCCTGCCGAAGGCCGCGCCAAAATGAACCTGACCCGTCGCTGATTGCTGGAGAAACCGATGAGCTTTATCACCGAAATCAAAACCTTTGCAGCTTTGGGCAGCGGCGTGATCGGCAGCGGCTGGGTAGCCCGCGCCCTGGCCCACGGCCTTGACGTAGTGGCCTGGGACCCGGCACCTGGCGCCGAAGCAGCCTTGCGCAAACGCATCGCCAATGCCTGGCCCGCCCTGGAAAAACAAGGCCTGGCGCCCGGCGCATCACCGGACCGTCTGCGCGTTGTGGCGACCATCGAGGAATGCGTGCGCGATGCCGATTTCATCCAGGAAAGCGCCCCCGAGCGCCTGGACCTCAAGCTAGATCTGCACAGCAAAATCAGCGCCGCGGCCAAGCCCGATGCATTGATCGGCTCCAGCACGTCGGGGCTGTTGCCCAGCGAGTTCTACGAGTCCTCGACCCACCCCGAGCGCTGCGTGGTCGGCCACCCGTTCAACCCGGTATACCTGCTGCCGCTGGTGGAGATCGTCGGCAGCAACAAGACCGCGCCCGAGGCCATCGAAGCGGCAAAAATCGTCTACACCCAGCTGGGCATGCGCCCGCTGCATGTGCGCAAGGAAGTACCCGGTTTTATCGCCGACCGCCTGCTCGAAGCGCTCTGGCGCGAGGCGCTGCACCTGGTCAACGACGGCGTGGCAACCACCGGTGAAATCGACGATGCCATTCGTTTCGGTGCGGGTTTGCGCTGGTCGTTCATGGGCACCTTCCTCACCTATACCCTGGCCGGTGGCGATGCTGGCATGCGCCACTTCATGGCCCAGTTCGGCCCGGCGCTGCAACTGCCCTGGACCTACCTGCCAGCCCCGGAGCTGACCGACGGCTTGATCGACGCCGTAGTCGAGGGCACCGGCGAACAACTGGGCGAACGCAGCATCAGCTCGCTGGAGCGCTATCGTGATGATTGCCTGCTGGCCGTGCTGGATGCGGTAAAAACCACCAAGGCCAAGCACGGCATGGCCTTCAGCGACTGACCGGAGTGCAGCGATGCCCGCATTGATCACCTACCAAACCCCGGTCCTGGCGGACTGGGTCGACTACAACGGGCACCTGCGCGATGCCTTCTACCTGCTGATCTTCAGCTATGCCACCGATGCCTTCATGGACCGCATCGGCCTTGACAGCGACAACCGTAGCGCCAGCGGCAATTCGCTGTTCACCCTGGAGTGCCACCTGAACTACCAGCACGAGGTGAAGCTCGGCACCCAGGTGTGGGTACAAACCCAGGTCATCGGTTTTGACCGCAAGCGCCTGCAGCTGTATCACAGCCTGCATCGCGAAGGGTTTGACCAGGCGTTGGCGGCCAGCGAACAGATGCTCCTGCATGTGGACCTGGCAGGGCCAAGGTCGGCGCCATTCGCGCCCGGGGTGGTGGAGCGCTTGCAAGGGATCGTGAATGAGCAGGCGGACCTGCCGGCGGCCGAGTTTGTTGGCCGGGTGATCGGGTTGCCAAAGTAACCGCCCTATCGCTGGCAAGCCAGCTCCCACAGAAGCGGCGGTGATCCCTGTGGGAGCTGGCTTGCCAGCGATGAATCCAGGCAAAAAATAACCCCGGCAAGCCGTGAAGCAACCGGGGCCAAGAGCGAGTATGAACATGCTTCAAGCGGAGGGTGACCAAACCTTCCTTTGCTGTGCATGACCTCAGTGTGCAGCCTCCCTTCCCCGTCGATTTGCCCGAAAACGACCTGGGCTTAGGTAAAGCGGCCATTGCGGCATTCTGTCCTTGCCGCCCTGCGGTGCTGCCCACAGAATCGACTGACGATCACACCTGCAAACAAGGACAACAACCATGATGCATGCGGATTTGATTGATCAAGACGACCTGCTGGGCCAACTGCGCGCCCTGGGTTTCGAGATGCCGAGCGGGGCCAGCGCCGAACAGGCCTGCGAGTATGCGGTGCGCGGTTTGAGTGAGCCGCGGGCCAAAGCCTTGAAGGGTATGGTCGAGCAGATGTACACCGGCAATGCGACCATTCTGCCGGCCGTGCGCCAGGCGATCGAAAAGCAGTTGTTGCCGGCGTTGGCCGAATTTCAGAATCGTTAAC
>NZ_JH650758.1:219974-236855 GCF_000259195.1 Pseudomonas donghuensis | reverse complement strand
CGCGGGTCAAGCCCGCTCCCACAGAGATCACCTAACTCCTGTGGGAGCGGGCTTGACCCGCGATTGATTCACCTCGGAATCAGAGCCTCACACTGGCAAACGTCGACTCATTGCGCGCCTGGCTCAACGCCGACATCGGCCCGGCCAGTGGCGACAGCACCAGCGCCTGCGGGATCGGCATCATCGCCACCTGCTGGGCGGTGTTGGAGCCCACGCGCTCGTCACGCGGCGGAATGCCGAAGTACTCGCGGTAGCACTTGGAGAAATGCGGCGTCGAGACAAAGCCGCACACCGACGCCACTTCGATGATCGACATCGGCGTTTGCTTGAGCAGTTGCCGGGCGCGGATCAGGCGCAGTTTCAGGTAGTAGCGCGACGGCGAGCAGTGCAGGTACTTCTGGAACAGCCGCTCAAGCTGGCGACGTGACACCGACACATAAACGGCCAGTTCATCCAGGTCGATCGGCTCTTCCAGGTTGGCTTCCATCAGCGCGACGATTTCCTGCAGCTTCGGCTGGTTGGTGCCGAGCATGTGCTTGAGCGGCACGCGCTGGTGATCCTGCTCGTTGCGGATGCGCTCGTAGACGAACATCTCGGAGATCGCCGCCGACAGCTCGCGACCATGGTCACGGCTGATCAGGTGCAGCATCATGTCCAGCGGCGCGGTGCCGCCAGAGCTAGTGAAACGGTTACGGTCGAGGGTAAACAGGCGAGTGCTCATGCTCACCCGCGGAAAGGCCTCCTGCATCGCCGCCAGGCATTCCCAGTGCACGCTGCAATCGAAGCCATCGAGCAGGCCGGCACAGGCCAGCGCCCAGCTGCCGGTGCACACCGCACCAAGGCGGCGGGACTGACGCGCCTGGCTCTGCAGCCAGGTGACGTGCTCACGGGTCACGGTGCGCTGGATGCCAATGCCGCCGCAGACAATCACGGTGTCCATGGCCGGTGCCTGGTGCATGGCTGCATCCGGGGTGATCTGCAAGCCGTCGCTGGCCCAGACCTGACCGCCATCCACGCTCAGGGTGCTCCAGCGGTACAGCTCGCGGCCGGACAGCTGGTTGGCCATACGCAGTGGCTCAACAGCGGAAGCCAGGGAAATCAGCGTGAAATTGTCCAACAGCAAAAAGCCGATGGATTGAGGTGTGCGGTTCTGGGTTGGGGTCCCGGAGTTGTACGACGTCATCGCGGTATCTCCTCACACAATGCAGGTTGCGCCTCAGGCAGGCACGGGCTTTTTTGTCACGGCCCCAATTCGGATGCAGGGGCTTTGCCAATCACAACGCAAATGCCATGCCTGAAATTGAATGGCCATTCAATAAAACCCAAAAACGACGTCGCGCAGCGTCTATTCAGCCCTTGTTCCCGGGCGTGGTAATAAACGCAAACGAGCGTCCTAGTGCTGGTCTGTAGGACGCGTGAGCAATTCGGTAGCACTTGTGTGAAGGATGCCCAGAAACGACATGGGCAACTGTCACCCAAGGCGCCAGGCGCTGGGGTAACAGCTGATGACCCGGGGAGGGATCGCCAGCGCGCCAAAAGGCAGCGCGCAGGCCAAACGTGAACGAAAACGGCGCAGGCGGCGGCAATGCTTCAACATTCGATAGCGCTGACCGCCAGGCCGCCGCGCGAGGTTTCCTTGTACTTGTCGTGCATGTCGGCGCCGGTATCGCGCATGGTGCGGATCACCCGGTCCAGGGAGATAAAGTGCTCGCCGTCGCCGCGCAACGCCATCTGCGCCGCATTGATCGCCTTGACCGCAGCAATTGCATTGCGCTCGATGCACGGCACCTGCACCAGCCCGCCAACCGGGTCGCAGGTCAGCCCCAGGTTATGCTCCAGGCCAATCTCGGCAGCGTTTTCCAGTTGCGCCGGGGTGGCGCCAAGCACTTCCGCAAGGCCGGCAGCGGCCATGGCGCAGGCCGAACCGACTTCACCCTGGCAACCGACTTCGGCACCGGAGATCGAAGCGTTCTTCTTGCACAGGATGCCCACTGCTGCTGCACCGAGGAAGAAGTCGACGACATTGGCTTCACTGACTTCGTCGCTGAAGCGCATGTAGTAGTGCAGCACCGCCGGAATGATCCCTGCCGCGCCATTGGTCGGCGCCGTCACCATGCGCCCGCCCGCAGCGTTCTCTTCGTTGACCGCCAGGGCATACAGGTTGACCCACTCCATGGCGCTCAGGGTCGAGCCGATCACGTTGGGCTTGTTCAGCTCCTGCAGGCTGCGGTGCAGCTTGGCGGCCCGACGCTTCACATTCAGCCCGCCGGGCAGGATACCTTCGTATTTGAGACCGTTTTCGACGCAGTCCTGCATGGCGTGCCACAGCTTCAAAAGCCCGGCGCGAATCTCAGCTTCGCTGCGCCATACCTTCTCGTTTTCCATCATCAATTGCGACACGCGCAGGTCGTTTTTCTTGCACAGTTCAAGCAGCTCCACAGCGCTGTCGAAATCGTACGGCAATACGGTGTTGTCAGCGTCAAGGACGCCGCTTGCAGCCTGGGCTGCATCGACCACGAAGCCGCCCCCCACCGAGTAATAGGTATCACGGTGCAGCTCGCCCGCAGCACCTTCGGCGATCAGGGTCATGGCGTTGGGATGGTACGGCAGGTTCTCGTCGAGCAGCCGCATGTCGCGGGCCCAGACGAAACCGACTTCGAGCCGGCCGTCGAGCAGCAAGGTGTCTGTTTCGCGCAGTGCGGCGATGCGCGGGGCGATCTGCGCTGGGTCAATGGCGTCTGGCCATTCGCCCATCAGGCCCATGATCACCGCGTTGTCGCTGCCATGGCCGATACCGGTGGCCGACAGCGAACCGTAGAGGCGCACTTCGATGCGCCGCACCTGCTCCAACTCACCGCGCAGGCTTAGGCCCTGGACGAACAACGCCGCGGCGCGCATGGGCCCGACGGTATGGGAACTGGATGGGCCAACGCCGATCTTGAACAGGTCGAACACACTGATGGCCATGCCACCTACCTCCTGAATGTGCAGCCCCACAGCCCAAGCCAAGGGCGCCGCAACTGCTACGCTAAATAGGCGGCAATCCGCCGATTCCGCGCATCATCAGGCTTTTGCCAGGACCTCTGACGTCTGCAACCGACGCGCTCTTGCCCAGCAACGCCGCCAGCTGTCAGCCGCGCTTGTGCGCCGTTTTTTTGCGGTGCAGAGGTAGCGAAACTGCGTTTACAGGGCGAGATAAATCTGTAAACGACCTCATCGGCACTGGATGCGACCCTGTCTGTACTGGATACGACGCACCCTGTAGGCGTTTGATTTTGGCTGTTAGATGATCGGTATCGACTCGATTGCACGGCAGCCGTCCCGCTATCGCCCGATAGTCAGGCCCGACCGAATGCAAACCATAAAGCACGGCGGTCCCGTGGGACATCCGAAAAAAAAACCCAGGAGTCCATCGAATGAAAGGTTCACCCTCGCTATTGCTGGCCGCAGTGCTGAGTCTGCCGGTGCTGGCCCAGGCCGCCGAGCCCGAGCAGTGTCACACCGTCAACTTCTCCGATGTCGGCTGGACCGACATCACTGTGACCACCGCGGTCACCAGCGTCGTGCTCCAGTCGCTGGGCTACAAGACCAAGACCACGATGATTTCGGTACCGGTGACCTACAAGTCGCTGGCCGATGGCAAGAACATGGACGTGTTCCTCGGCAACTGGATGCCGACCATGGAAAACGACATCAAGCAGTACCGCGATGCCGGCACCGTGGAAACCGTACGTGCCAACCTTGAGAACGCCAAGTACACCCTCGCCGTGCCCCAGGCGCTGTATGACAAGGGCCTGAAAAGCTTCGCCGACATTGCCAAGTTCAAGAAGGAGCTGGACGGCAAGATCTACGGCATCGAGCCGGGCAACGACGGCAACCGCACCATCCAGAGCATGATCGACAAGAACGCCTTCGGCCTCAAGGACGCCGGCTTCAAGGTGGTCGAATCCAGCGAGGCCGGCATGCTCTCGCAAGTGGAACGCGCCCAGCGCCGCGACACCGCCGTGGTGTTCCTGGGCTGGGAACCGCACCCGATGAACACCCGCTTCAAGATGAAGTACCTGGACGGCGGCGATGACTTCTTCGGCCCCGAATACGGCAAGGCCACCGTCCTCACCAACACCCGCAAGGGCTATGTGCAGGAATGCAGCAACGTCGGCCAGTTGCTGAAGAACCTGTCCTTTACCCTCGACATGGAAAGCACACTGATGGGCAACGTCCTGGACGACAAGATGAAACCCGACGCTGCAGCCAAGGCCTGGCTGAAGAAGAACCCGCAGGTGCTCGACACCTGGCTGGCCGGGGTTACCACTGTTGACGGCAAGCCTGGCCTGGAGGCAGCCAAAGCCAAACTCACGCAGTAAGCACTGCCTGCGGCGGGCTGGCCCCGCCGCAGGCTGTCTTCAAACTTTTGCAGGTGGACGCTCGCTATCATGCTGATCGATGAAAAACTCCCTCTGGGCCAGTACATCGCAGGCTTCGTTGAATGGTTGACGCAACACGGCGCCAACTACTTCGATGCCTTCGCGGCAGCACTGGAATACATGATTCATGGTGTGACCGGGGCGCTGACCTGGTTCAATCCCTTCGTCCTGATCGGCCTGATTGCAGTGATCGCGCACTTGATCCAGCGCAAATGGGCGCTGACCGCATTCTGCGTACTGTCATTCCTGCTGATCCTCAACCTTGGTTACTGGCAGGAAACCATGGAGACCCTGGCCCAGGTGCTGTTCGCCACCCTGGTCTGCGTGGCCATCGGCGTGCCACTGGGTATCCTCGCCGCACACAAGCCGATGTTCTACACCGCCATGCGCCCGGTCCTCGACCTGATGCAGACGGTACCTACCTTCGTTTACCTGATCCCGACCCTGACCCTGTTCGGGCTTGGCGTGGTCCCCGGGCTGATCTCGACGGTGGTGTTCGCCATCGCCGCACCGATCCGCCTGACCTACCTGGGTATCTGTGACGTGCCCCAGGAACTGCTCGATGCCGGCAAGGCCTTTGGCTGCTCGCGCCGCCAGCTGCTGTCGCGCATCGAACTGCCTCACGCCATGCCGAGCATTGCCGCCGGCGTCACCCAATGCATCATGCTGTCGCTGTCGATGGTGGTGATTGCCGCGCTGGTGGGTGCCGATGGCCTGGGCAAACCTGTGGTCAACGCATTGAACACTGCCGATATCGCTCTGGGCTTCGAAGCGGGTCTGGCGATCGTGTTGCTGGCGATCATGCTCGACCGTATCTGCAAACAACCCGACGTACCGGTAAGGAGTGAAGCATGAGCATTATTCGCTTCGAAGACGTAGACGTTATCTTCTCCAGCCGACCGCGCGAGGCCCTGAGCCTGCTCGACCAGGGCCTTTCACGCGAACAGATCCTGAAGCAGACCGGCCTGGTGGTCGGGGTCGAGAAAGCCAACCTGGACATCAACAAGGGCGAGATCTGCGTATTGATGGGCCTGTCCGGTTCGGGCAAGTCGAGCCTGCTGCGCTGCATCAACGGCCTCAATACCGTCAGCCGCGGCAAGCTGTTCGTCGAGCACGAAGGCTCGCATATCGACATTGCCCACTGCACCCCGGCGGAACTGAAGATGATGCGCACCAAGCGCATCGCCATGGTGTTCCAGAAGTTCGCCCTGATGCCCTGGCTGACGGTGCGCGAGAACATCAGCTTCGGCCTGGAAATGCAGGGCCGCCCGGAGAAGGAACGGCGCAAGCTGGTCGACGAAAAACTCGAGCTGGTGGGCCTGACCCAATGGCGCAACAAGAAGCCCGATGAGCTCTCCGGTGGCATGCAGCAGCGGGTCGGCCTGGCCCGGGCGTTGGCCATGGATGCCGACATCCTGCTGATGGACGAGCCCTTCTCGGCCCTCGACCCACTGATCCGCCAGGGCCTGCAGGACGAGTTGCTGGAACTGCAGCACAAGCTGAACAAGACCATCGTCTTCGTCAGCCACGATCTGGACGAGGCGCTCAAGCTCGGCAGCCGCATTGCAATCATGAAAGACGGCAAGATCATCCAGTACAGCAAGCCGGAGGAAATCGTCCTCAACCCGGCCGACGACTATGTGCGCACCTTCGTCGCCCACACCAACCCGCTCAACGTGCTGTGCGGCCGCAGCCTGATGCGCACCCTGGACAAGTGCAAGCGCATCAATGGCTCGGTATGCCTGGACCCGGGTGGCGACTCCTGGCTGGACCTGGCCGAAGGCAACACCATCAAGGGTGCGCGCCAGGGGGCCAACGGCATGGACCTGCAGAACTGGGCACCGGGTGAAGCAGTCGAGGGCCTTGGCCGCAAGCCGACCCTGGTCAGCGCCAGCATCGGCATGCGCGAAGCCCTGCAGATCCGTTACCAGACCGGCAACAAGCTGGTGCTTCAGGAAGGGAACAAAGTGGTGGGTATTCTTGGCGACAGCGAGCTGTACCACGCGCTGCTGGGCAAGAACCTGGGCTGAAAGCTATCGCAGGGCACTTGTGGGAGCTGGCGTTGCCAGCGATGCAGACAACGCGGTGCAGAGGAGACCGCGCTGATAGCATCGCCGGCAACGCCAGCTCCCACAAAGCCTCAGCGAACGACGATCCCCTGCTTGGCCATGAACGCCTTGGCCTCTGGCACCGTGTACTCACCGAAGTGGAAGATGCTCGCCGCCAGCACCGCGCTGGCATGCCCCTCGATAATCCCGTCGGCCAGGTGCTGCAGGTTGCCCACACCACCGGATGCAATCACCGGAATACCCAGGGCATCGCTGATCGCCCGGGTTACCCCCAGGTCGAAGCCGTTCTTCATGCCGTCCTGGTCCATGCTGGTCAGGAGGATTTCGCCGGCACCCAGGCCTTCCATCTTCTTCGCCCACTCCACCGCGTCCAGGCCGGTCGGCTTGCGTCCGCCATGGGTGAAGATTTCCCAGCGCGGGGTTTCGCCCGGGCCGGAGACTTTCTTGGCGTCGATGGCGACGACGATGCACTGCGAACCGAAGTGCGCGGCGGCTTCGCCAACGAACTCCGGGTTGAACACCGCGGCGGTGTTGATCGAGACCTTGTCGGCACCGGCGTTGAGCAGGTTGCGGATGTCCTGCACGGTGCGCACGCCACCGCCCACGGTCAGCGGGATGAACACCTGGCTGGCCATGCGCTCGACGGTATGCAGGGTAGTGTCGCGGCCATCGACGCTGGCGGTGATGTCGAGAAAGGTAATCTCGTCAGCGCCCTGTTCATCGTAACGCCGGGCGATTTCCACCGGATCACCGGCATCGCGGATGTTCTCGAACTTGACGCCCTTGACCACCCGGCCGTTGTCGACGTCGAGGCAGGGAATTATGCGTTTGGCTAAAGCCATAGGTAGTCCTCGAGTTGCAAGCTTCAAGCTTCAAGCTGCAAGAAAGAGCGACTCGGTCGCGCTTTTAACTTGCAGCTTGCAGCTTACGACTTGGAGCTAGCCGAATAGGCGTCACAGAAGGCTTGTGCCTCGGCGACATCCAGGGTGCCTTCGTAAATGGCGCGGCCGGTGATCGCACCGATGATGCCCGGCGCCTTGGCGTCAAGCAGGGCCTTGATGTCACCGAGGTTGTGGATACCGCCGGAGGCGATTACCGGGATCTTGGTGGCCGCGGCCAGGGCTGCGGTGAACGGCACGTTGCAGCCCTGCATCATGCCGTCTTTGGCGATGTCGGTGTAGACGATGGCCGAGACGCCGTCGGCTTCGAAACGCTTGGCCAGGTCGATGACCTGCACCGAGCTGACTTCAGCCCAGCCGTCGGTGGCGACGAAGCCGTCTTTGGCATCCAGGCCCACGATCACTTTGCCCGGGAAGGCGCGGCAGGCTTCGGCAACGAACTCTGGCTCCTTGACCGCTTTGGTACCGATGATCACGTAGCTGACGCCGGCCTTGACGTAGTGCTCGATGGTTTCCAGCGAACGGATGCCGCCACCGATCTGGATCGGCAGGGTCGGGTAGCGCTTGGCAATCGCGGTAACTACTTCGCCGTTGACCGGCTGGCCTTCGAAGGCACCATTGAGGTCAACCAGATGCAGGCGGCGGCAGCCCCCTTCAACCCATTTGGCGGCCATGCTCACCGGGTCGTCGGAGAATACCGTGGAGTCTTCCATGCGGCCCTGGCGCAGGCGTACGCAAGCACCGTCCTTGAGATCGATAGCGGGGATAATCAGCATCTGCAAAACCTGTCTATTCGGTAAACAGTGATGCTCGAAAAGTCAGTTCTTCTCGAGCGCCCACAGGTCGCTTTCAATGCTCTCGAACCGTTCCTTGAGGTGGTTCTGCACATCGAAAATCGCCCTGTTGTAGTAGTGCGGGGCAATCTCTTTGGTGAACAGCTCCAGGACCTCGGCCACCTCGAACGACCCCAGCTGCAGCTCGAAACGGTCTTCGAGAAAGCGCTTGAGGGTATCGAGCGCTTCGCGTTCCTGTTCCGGTGCCAGCGTGAGGATCGGCGGCTTGGCCCTGGACTTGCCCATTACCAGCGCCCGTCCCAGGCAGCGAAGTTCTGCAGCAGCTGCAAGCCATGGGTATGGCTCTTCTCCGGGTGGAACTGCACGGCAAAGCGCGAGCCTTCGGCCAGCGCTGCGGCAAAGTCGACGCCGTAGTGACCGCTACCAACCACCTGGCCCGGCTTGCCGGCGGTGATGTAGTAGCTGTGCACGAAGTAGAAGCGCGCACGGTCGGGGATGTTGTGCCACAGCGGGTGGTCGATGCTCTGGACGACTTCGTTCCAGCCCATGTGTGGCACCTTCAGGTGCTCGCCGTCTTCATGCAGGTCTTTGCCGAAGAAGCGCACATTGCCCGGGAACAGGCCGATGCAGTCGACGCCGTCGTTCTCTTCGCTGTGATCGAGCAAGGCTTGCATGCCAACGCAGATACCAAGGAACGGACGGTCCTGGCTGACTTCACGCACCAGGCTGTCGAAGCCCAGGCGGCGGATTTCAGCCATGCAGTCGCGGATCGCGCCAACACCCGGGAACACCACGCGGTCGGCTTCGCGAATCACGTCGGCGTCGCTGGTGATCAGGACCTTGCCGGCCCCCACGTGCTCCAGGGCCTTGGCCACCGAGTGCAGGTTACCCATGCCATAGTCGATAACGGCAACCGTCTGCATTACAGGCAACCCTTGGTCGATGGCATCTGCCCGGCCATGCGCTCATCCAGTTCGATGGCCATGCGCAGCGCGCGGCCGAAGGCCTTGAACACGGTCTCGATCTGGTGGTGGGTGTTGTGCCCACGCAGGTTGTCGATGTGCAGGGTGACGTTGGCGTGGTTGACGAAGCCCTGGAAGAACTCCTGGAACAGGTCGACATCGAAGCCACCGACCGACGCGCGGGTATACGGTACGTGCATCTGCAGGCCCGGGCGCCCGGAGAAGTCGATGACCACCCGCGACAGCGCTTCGTCCAGCGGCACGTAGGCATGGCCGTAGCGGCGGATGCCCTTCTTGTCGCCAATGGCCTGGCTGAAAGCCTGGCCCAGGGTGATACCGACGTCTTCGACGGTATGGTGATCGTCGATATGCAGGTCGCCCTTGCATTCGATATCGAGGTCGATCAGCCCATGCCGGGCGATCTGGTCGAGCATATGTTCAAGGAAAGGCACACCGATATCGAATCGGGCCTTGCCGCTGCCATCCAGGTTGATCGAGGCCTTGATCTGGGTCTCCAGAGTATTGCGCTCGACGGAAGCCTTACGTTCGACCATCACCAGCTCCGCAAAATCATTGGGCGAAAAAGGTGATCATTATAGGCCCAGAAGCGCCCGGCTTGAAACGCAGATGACGCGCGGCAGGGAATTTAGTCGGGCCGCTGTGCGGCCCATCGCTGGCAAAGCCAGCTCCCACAATGATCGGTGAACCCTGTGGGAGCCGGTCTTGCCGGCGATGGTCTGCGCAGCAGACCTAGTTGAACAACACCGCCGTCTTCTGCAGCGTCACCCAGATCCCCCAGGCCAGCGGCACCCCGACCACCAACCAGGCCGCCAGCACCAGCGGCTTGCTGGCCGGATCCGCCTGCCACTCCAGCACGCGCTCGCTGACGCTGCCCTGGTCATGGCTCAAGGCCCGTTCGGCGGCGAGCTCGGTATCGGTCATGAAGTACTTGTCGGCCACCGGCCGTACCAGCCCATTGCAGATAAAGCCCAGCACCAGCAACCCGGCAAGGATGTACAGGGTAATGTCATAGGCCGCCGCCCGCGGCACGCCCAGCTCCAGCTGATATTCGCGCAGGTAGGTGATCAGCACCGGGCCCAGCACCCCGGCTGCGGCCCAGGCGGTCAGCAGGCGGCCGTGAATGGCGCCGACCATCTGCGTGCCGAACAGGTCGGCCAGGTACGCCGGCACCGTGGCAAAGCCACCGCCATACATCGACAAGATGATGCAGAACGCCGCCACGAACAGGGCGATGTTGCCCAGGTGGCCCATGTTCGGCACCAGCGCATACAACGCCACGCCCAGGGCGAAGAAGGCGAAATAGGTGTTCTTGCGCCCGATGTAGTCGGAGAACGACGCCCAGAAGAAGCGCCCGCCGATGTTGAACAGGCTGAGCAAGCCGGTAAAGCCGGCGGCAATCGCGGCGATCTGGCCCAGTTGCGCGGCGGTGAGCTGGCTGAAGCTGAGGTCACTGCCCAGCAGCTTGCCGGCAAAGACTTCCTGCAACAGCGGCGAGGCCATGCCGAGAATACCGATACCCGCCGACACGTTCAGGCACAAAACCAGCCAGATCAGCACAAACTGCGGGGTTTTCCACGCCACGCTGACATGTACATGGCGATGGGTGATCATCGCGTTGTTGGCCTTTTTCAGCGGTGCGCTCCAGCCTTCAGGCTTCCAGCCGGTGGGCGGCACGCGATAGGCCAGGGCGCCGCCGAGCATGAACACGAAGTAGATCCCCGCCATCACCACGAAGCTCTGCCAGACGCCGACGTCTTCAGGGGTGGCGAAGTGATTCATCAGCGCTGCCGCCAGCGGCGCACCGACCATGGCACCACCGCCAAAGCCCATGATCGCCATGCCGGTGGCCATGCCGCGTTTGTCCGGGAACCACTTGATCAGGGTCGAGACCGGCGAAATGTAGCCAAGCCCCAGGCCAATACCGCCGATCACCCCGGAGCCCAGCCACATCAGCCACAGTTGGTGGGTATAGACGCCGAAGGCAGAAATCAGCAGGCCGCCGCACCAGCACAGGGTCGATACAACGCCGGCCTTGCGCGGCCCGGCGTGCTCCAGCCAGCCACCCCAGATGGCCGCCGAACAGCCGAGGAAGACAAAGAACAGCGTGTAGATCCAGCTGAGCATCGAGATCGGCCAGTCACACTCGGTGGTGAACATACGCAGTAGAAAGTGGGTCTGCTCCGAGCACACGACCGGCGCATTGATACCGATGGCCTGCGACAGCGGCAACCAGAACACCGAAAACCCGTAGGCCATGCCAATGCACAGATGAATGGCCAGCGCCGCTGGCGGGACCAGCCAGCGGTTGAAACCCGGGCGGGCAATGATCCGCTCCTTGGACAGGAAATCGGGCGCGCTGGCGATGGCTCCGGCCGTGATGCTGCTGCTCATTGTTGTACTCCCCTCGTAGGTATGAAGCGCTCATGGCCCTCGACCTTGGCCCTGAGGCAACTGGTCGTTTTTTGTTGGCGAACGGCCCTTTTACGCGACAAAAAGCCGCAGCAGGGCCCAAGAGCGGCGAGAGAGTAGCACTTGCGCTGGGCGCTGAGCGCAAACTGATACTGTCGTTGGTTCAACAACTGATCCCCCCGGCAAGGAACTGTCCTACCCCGTGTTGTCGAATCCGACACCTTTGCAGGACTAAACCTTCGCCCCATATCACCCAGTGGTGATAACCGCAGCGCTATACTCTGCGGCTGAATTTAGAAATCGGACTACAAGGACTCGCCCATGAAAGCGTTCGGCAAAATCCTGGGGCTGGTGCTTCTCGGGTTGTTGCTGATCATTGTGGCTCTGGGCTTCGCCCTGACCCACCTCTTCGATCCCAACGACTACAAAGACGAGATTCGCCAGCTGGCACGCGACAAGGCCCACGTCGAGCTGACGCTCAATGGCGATATCGGCTGGAGCCTGTTCCCCTGGCTGGGGCTGGAGCTGCATGAGGCCAGCATCGCCACCCTGAACAACCCGAAAGTGCCGTTTGCCGACCTGCAGATGCTCGGTCTGTCGGTACGCGTGCTGCCCTTGCTGCGTCGTGAAGTGCAGATGAGCGACGTGCGCGTCGAAGGCCTGAACCTGACGCTCAGCCGCGATGAACACGGCCACGGCAACTGGGAAGACATCGGCAAGCCATTGCCCGCCGCTACCCCGGCACCGGCCGATGGCAGCAGCGCCCCTGCCGAGGCACCCGCGCAAGCCAGCACCGACAGCGCCAGCGAGCGCCTGGTCAAGCTCGATATCGACAGCCTGACCGTCAACAACGCCCGCGTGCAGTACAACGACGCCCGCAGCGGCCAGAGTTTCGCTGCCGAAAGCATCCAGCTGAGCACTGGCGCCGTGCATGAAGGGGTGAACATCCCGCTGAAGATGACCGCGTTCCTCAGCGCCGGCCAGCCAGTCGTCAAGGCGCGCACCGAGCTGAACGGCGAGCTGCGCTTCGACCGCCGGCTCAAGCGCTACCAGTTCGAAGACATGAAGCTCAGCGGCGAAGCCTCGGGCGAGCCGCTGCAAGGCAAAACCATGACCTTCGCCGCCCAAGGCCAGTTGCTGGTTGATCTGGCGGCCAACGTCGCCGAATGGAACGGCCTCAAGCTCTCGGCCAACCAGTTGCGTGCCCTTGGCGAACTGAACCTGCGCGACCTCGATAAAACCCCGCAACTGAGCGGCGGCCTGTCGATTGCCCAGTTCGACCTGCGCAACTTCCTCGACAGTATCGGCCACCCGCTGCCGGCTTCGGCCGACGCCAGCACCCTGGGCAAGGTCGAGCTGGTCACCCGCTTGCAAGGCACGCCGAACAGCCTGGCCCTGGAAGACCTGGCAATCAAGCTCGACGACAGCACCTTTACCGGCCGCCTGGCCGTCGAGGACGTCGCCAAGCAGGCCCTGCGCGTGCAGCTCAAGGCCGACAAGTTCGACGCCGACCGTTACCTGCTGGCCAAGAGCGATGCGGCCAAAGGCGCCAAGGCCGCGCGCCAGGCTGAAGTGCAGAGCAAAGAAGCCAGCGCCCTGGCCGGTGCCGGCACCACGCCGCTGCCAGATGCGCCCACCCAGGTGGCCTGGAGCAACGACAAGCTGCTGCCGGTCGATCGCCTGCGCCAGCTCGACCTGCAAGCCGAGCTGACCTTCGGCCAACTGACCCTGGACAAACTGCCGATCGAAAACGCCAACCTCAAGGCCCAGGGCCAGGGTGGCCTGATCACGCTGGAAACCCTGCGTGGCGGCCTGTACAACGGCGACTTCGAAAGCAAAGGCACCCTCGACGTGCGCCCGGCAGTGCCGCAGATCGGCCTCAACACCCGCATCAACCGGGTCCCGGTCGAGCACTTCATCAAGAGCGAAACCGCCACCCCACCGGTCAAGGGCCTGCTGACCCTGAACAGCGACCTGACCGCCACTGGCAACAGCCAGAAAGCCCTGGTCGACACCCTCAACGGCAATGCCAGCTTCGTCATCAACGACGGCGTCCTGGTCAACGCCAACCTCGAGCAGCAGCTGTGCCAGGCCATTGCCACCCTCAACCGCAAGACCTTGAGCGGCGAACCACGCGGCAAGGACACCCCGTTCCAGGAGCTCAAGGGCAGCCTGGTAATGCGTAACGGCGTAGCCAGCAACCCTGACCTCAAGGCACGGATTCCCGGCCTGACCGTCAACGGCCAGGGCGACCTCGACCTGCGCGTGCTGGGCATGGACTACCGCATTGGCGTGATTGTCGAAGGCGACAAGCGCGACATGCCCGACCCGGCCTGCCAGGTCGGCGAGCGCTATGTCGGCCTGGAACTGCCGCTGCGCTGCCGCGGCCCACTGGAACTGGGCGCCAAGGCCTGCCGCCTGGACAAAGACGGCCTGGGCAAAGTCGCGGCCAAACTTGCCGGCGACAAAGTCAGCGAAAAGCTCAGCGAGAAGATCGACGAGAAGCTCGGTGACAAGGTCAGCCCGGAGCTCAAAGACGCGCTCAAGGGGTTGTTCAAGCGATGAGCCCAGAGCAGTTTTCCAGCGCCGTGCTGGATTGGTACGACCGTAACGGCCGCCACGACCTGCCCTGGCAACAGGGCATCACCCCGTATCGGGTATGGGTCTCGGAAATCATGTTGCAGCAGACCCAGGTGAGCACCGTGCTCAACTACTTCGGCCGCTTCATGGAGGCCCTGCCCACGGTCCAGGCCCTGGCCGAGGCACCCGAGGACGAAGTGCTGCACCTGTGGACCGGCCTGGGCTACTACACCCGGGCGCGCAACCTGCAAAAAACCGCAAAAATCGTCGTCGAGCAGTACGGCGGCGAATTTCCCCGCGATGTCGAGAAGCTCACCGACCTGCCGGGCATTGGCCTGTCCACGGCCGGCGCCATTGCCAGCATCAGCATGGGCCTGCGTGCGCCGATCCTCGACGGCAACGTCAAGCGCGTGCTGGCCCGTTACACCGCGCAAGAGGGTTACCCGGGCGAGCCGAAGGTGGCCAAGGCATTGTGGGCCAACGCCGAGCGCTATACCCCGCACAGCCGGGTAAATCACTACACCCAGGCAATGATGGACCTCGGCGCCACCCTGTGCACCCGCAGCAAGCCCAGTTGCTTGCTCTGCCCGCTCAAGGTTGGCTGCGAGGCGCACATGCTCGGCCAGGAAATCCGCTACCCCGTGCCCAAGCCGCGCAAGGAGCTGCCGCAAAAGCGTACGCTGATGCCGCTGCTGGCCAACCACGAAGGCGCCATCCTGCTTTACCGGCGCCCGTCCAGCGGCCTCTGGGGCGGGCTGTGGAGCCTGCCGGAGCTGGACAACATCGAACAAATCGAAGATCTGGCCGACCAGCACGGCCTGAGCCTGGCCGGCAGCCAGGCGCTGGACGGCCTGACCCACACCTTCAGCCATTTCCAGCTGGCCATCGAGCCGTGGCTGGTGCGCGTCGACGCCGCCACCGACCACGTGGCCGAGGCCGACTGGCTCTGGTATAACCTCGCCACCCCGCCGCGCCTGGGCCTTGCCGCCCCGGTGAAAAAACTGCTTAAACGCGCGGCCGACGTATTGCTTACAGGAGAGTCGCGATGACCCGCACCGTAATGTGCCGCAAGTACAACGAAGAACTGCCAGGCCTTGAGCGTCCACCCTACCCGGGCGCCAAGGGCCAGGACATCTTTGATCACATTTCGCAGAAGGCCTGGGCCGACTGGCAAAAAGAGCAGACCATGCTGATCAACGAGAAGCGCCTGAACATGATGAACGCCGAGGACCGTAAATTCCTCCAGGGCGAGATGGACAAGTTCTTCTCCGGCCAGGATTACGAGAAGGCCGAAGGCTACGTTCCACCTAGCGAATAACCCCGGAAAATCGTAAGCGACGGAATTAATTTAAAAAATTTTCAAAAAGTCGTTGACGTAAATCCGAAAAACCCTTTTAATGCGCCCCGTTGCCCAGATAGCTCAGTCGGTAGAGCAGGGGATTGAAAATCCCCGTGTCGGCGGTTCGATTCCGTCTCTGGGCACCACTAATACCGAAAAGCCCCAAGCGAAGTGATTCCTTGGGGCTTTTTTCATGCCTGCGATTTATCAGCGAACGCAGGCTTTCTCGCGCACGGAAATGCCGCGAGCTCATCGGAGCCAGGGATGAAATCGATCGCCGTTGTCGTCGCCATACTTCTGAGCCTGACCGGCTGTGTCGGCGCCACCGTCGTGTTGCCGGAAAAACAAACCTACCCCAGCGCGGCCCATCGCATCCTGCGCCTGAAGAACATCACCCCGGTGATCAGCAAATCAGAGAAATCCGACGTCACCCGCGAATGGTGCGGCGTCACACTCTGGGCAGTGGTCCTGCCGATACCCTTGCAATTGCCGGTGTGCAAGACCTACAGCGAAGTGGCCTACGGCCCCGACATCGATGGCGACCAGGTCGTCCTGTTCAACGCCAGACAGACCATCAGCTCGCCGATGTACGCGTGCGGCCCGTTGATGATCCTCGCGCCGATAATCCATGGTTACGAAGGCAACCAGATCTGTGGGATGTTGCGCTAGGCCAGCGCAGCCACCATCCCGCGCGCCGCTTCGAACAGTGGCGCCTGCGGCCCGCTGACCTGGGACGCAACGATCAACCCCTCGCCCATCAGAAACAGCTGCTGCGCCGCCAGCGGCTTGCACCCCGCCGCCTGGCAAGCCCGCTCAAGCGTCGCCATGACCTTGTGCTTGTGCAGCCTGGCCAGCTCATGGGGCGGCTCAAGCGGCTCGGCATACTCGGCTGACGCGTTGATGAAGGCACAGCCGTGGAAGCCTTCAGAGCGCGCCCAGGCTTCAATGAAGTCGATATAGGCCAGCGGCCGCGCTTTTGCCTCTACGGCCGCCAGAGCGCTTTCCAGGCGCGCCATGAAATCCAGGTCGCGCCGCTGCAGCGCCGCTTCGATCAACAGCTCCTTGCTGGGGAAATGCCGGTACAGGGTTTTCTTGGTTACCCCGGCTTCCTGGCTCAGTTGCTCGACCCCGGTGCCGTGATAACCCTGGCGGTAGAACAGCTGCAGCGCCGACTCGGCGATTTTCTCGGACGTACTCATGCCACACCTTCAATCTGGACAGTTGCCAACAGTGTATACCGATCGGTTGACTTGCAGGTAAACCGATCGGTACCCTCGGCGCAAATTGCCCACCCGGAGACTGTGCCCATGTCGTTCAAATCCAAGGCGCCCGCCGCCCCTTCCCTGCCCTTCAGCCTGTTGTCACTGATTGGCGCGGCCCTGGC
>NZ_JH650758.1:202381-219964 GCF_000259195.1 Pseudomonas donghuensis | reverse complement strand
CCCCCCGCCGCCCCTTCCCTGCCCTTCAGCCTGTTGTCACTGATTGGCGCGGCCCTGGCGATCGGCGCCACCGGCTGGCTCAGCCAGGTGTCCGGCGCCTTGTGGTTGATGGCGCCGTTTGGCGCCAGCTGCGTGCTGGCCTTCGGCATGCCCGACTCGCCGCTGGCACAGCCGCGCAACATCATCGGCGGGCATGTGATTGCCACCCTGGTGGGCCTGGCAGTACTGCATACCCTGGGTGACAGCTGGTGGAGCGCAGCCCTGGCCGTCGGCCTGGCGCTGGCCGCCATGCAGCAGACCCGCACCCTGCATGCACCTGCTGGGGCCAACCCGCTGGTGGTGATCGCCAGCCATGCACCGCTGAGCTTCGTGGTGACCCCGGTGCTCGCTGGCTCGCTGGTGATCGTCGCCGTGGCCTGGTGCCTGAACAATGCGCGCCAGGCCAACAGCTACCCGAAATACTGGTACTGATGGCGCTATGCCAAGGGCTGTTGACCACCGTCAATATGCCCCTGGCCTGCCCCGATAAAATGCTCTGAGGATATTAGAAGGAACCAACAGGCCTCCCCATGAGCGAAGAATCCACTGCCCTGCCCCTGCCCTCGCCCGCCGCCGAAACACTTGCGGGCACCAGCCCAAGCCCGGCGCACAAAGCTGCCAGCACTCGTCCACGCCGTCCGCGTACCCCGCGCAAGCCTGCCGCAAGCGCCGCTGGCGAAGCGCAGATCAGCGCCATCAGCCAGCAACCGGCAGCCCTGAAGGTTGCCTCGGCACCGCGCGGCTCCAACGAAGACAGCGCCTTGGCCAAATTGCCGGCCAGCTACCCATACCGCAACCGCATGCGCCGCGCCGAGTACGAAAAGGCCAAGCATGAGCTGCAGATCGAGCTGCTCAAGGTGCAAAGCTGGGTCAAGGAAACCGGCCAGCGCATCGTCGTGCTGTTCGAAGGCCGTGACGCCGCCGGCAAGGGCGGCACTATCAAGCGCTTCATGGAGCACCTGAACCCGCGTGGCGCGCGAATCGTCGCCCTGGAGAAGCCTTCCGAGCAGGAGAAAGGCCAGTGGTACTTCCAGCGCTACGTCCAGCACCTGCCCACGGCGGGTGAAATGGTCTTCTTCGACCGCTCCTGGTACAACCGTGCCGGGGTCGAGCGGGTCATGGACTTCTGCTCGCCGCTGCAATACCTGGAGTTCATGCGCCAGGCACCGGAGCTCGAACGCATGCTGTGCAACAGTGGCATCCTGCTGTTCAAGTACTGGTTTTCGGTGAACCGCGAAGAGCAGCTGCGCCGCTTCATCTCGCGCCGTGACGACCCGCTCAAGCACTGGAAGCTGTCACCGATCGACATCAAGTCGCTGGACAAGTGGGACGAATACACCGCCGCCAAGGAAGCGATGTTCTTCCACACCGACACCGCCGACGCACCGTGGACGGTGATCAAGTCCGACGACAAGAAGCGCGCGCGGATCAACTGTATCCGCCACTTCCTGCACTCGCTGGATTACCCCGGCAAGGACCTGAGCGTCGCCCACCAGCCTGACCCTCTGCTGGTAGACCGCGCCGCGCGCGTGCTGGAAGAGGAAGACCGCGGCGAGCTGGCCCAGCCGGCCTGATCTCGGCCCAGGCCGTCGGCTGTACTTGGGTTTCCCGGCCAACTGCGATTCAATACGCAGAATTTTTCCGGTTCAGCACAAGGGTTCACCGATGGCCTCCAGCAGCAAACAACAGAAACGCGCCAAACGCGCCGCCAACAAGGCCCGCGAGAACCGCATGGTGCGTAGCGGCCAGGCGGTCAAGAGCTCGGGCGAAAGCTCCAGCGCCAGCGTCGAGCAGGTGTTCAACAAGGCCATGGAATCGGGCAGCTACAGCGCCCTGTTCGACAAGATGAAGCAAGCCCAGGACAACGGCCTGGTTGCGCTGATCTCGGTATTCCTGGTCGACCCGCTGCTGGCCCTGGTACTCAAGGGTCACAAGGAAGAACACGCCACCGACTACATCGTCATGGTCTTCAGCGCCTACCGCAAATGGCTGGACGGCGCCGACGAAGCCACGACCATGGCCTGGCTCGAGAGCGATGAGTTCCAGGACGCCTACATTGCAGCTTCTGAAGCAGTGTCCAAGCAGCAGAAGAAGTTTGGCTGAAGCCATGCCTGGCTCCCGATATGCCTCGGGAGCCAGAACCTTTCAAGAAAATTCCTACATTGACCACAGGTCCCCAGCCGATTGACCATCGCCTCGTCGCCACCTAACCTTTGTTGAACGTTTACAACGTATACAAAGTCAGGAGCGTAGACATGGCTTCCCCGGTTCTGTCCTTTCGCGTCGAAGCCTCCCTCGCCGAAAAGCTCGATCAACTGGCAGCCGCCACCGATCGAGATCGCCAATATCACCTCAAGCGCGCCTTGCTGCGCTATGTCGAAGCCGAGGCCTGGCACGTACAGGCGATTGCCGAAGGCATCAGTGATGCCGACACCGGCAACCTGACCGACCTTTCCCGGGTCAAGGCAAAGTGGGTGAAACGCGACGATGATTGCACTGACGGCGAAGGCTGAAAGCGACCTGGATTCGATTTTCGAGCACTATCAACTCAAAGCGGGCAGCAAAACGGCCTTTGCGATGGTTCAGGGCATTCTCAACAGCCTGGAAATTCTTGAGCGTTTTCCTGGTGCCGGCCGGCCTTCGCCGGTGCCTGATGTGCGTGAGTTGGTGCTCGCCCATATCCCCTTTATTGCCCCATACCGCTTGATCGAGGGCCGGGTTCAGGTGCTGCGGTTGCTTCATCAGAGCAGTGAGCGGCCCGAGCAATGGTGATGTTCGGTTGGGGCTGCGCTGCAGCCCATCGCCGGCAAGACCGGCTCCCACCACAGTCCCTGTGGGAGCTGGCTTGCCAGCGATGAGGCCAGCATGGACACCGCACCACTTCCTGCTGAAACAAAAAGGCCGCAATCCTCACAGATCGCGGCCTTTGTCATTTCACCCGCAGCACATCAGTTGTTCAGCACCGCCCGCCCGGCCGCCTCGGCCTTGCGCTTGCGCGCCACCAGCAGCCCTGCGGCTACCACGGCGATGGACAGCAAACCGGTGGCAACGATTTCAATGCGATGATCCGGACGGATCAGCATCACGGTCAGAATGCCGACGATAAAGGCGATGGTCGCCCAGGTCAGCCCCGGGAACAGCCACATTTTGAAGGCAATCTTCTCACCGCGCTGCATACGCTGACGGCGCATGCGCAGTTGCGACACGGCAATCACCAGGTACACCAGCAAGGCAATGGCGCCGGAGCTTGCCAGCAGGAACTCGAACACCTGGGCAGGCGCCAGGTAGTTGGCGATCACCGTGAGGAACGCCGCCGCAGTCGACAGCACCACCGCCACATACGGGGTACCGCTGGAGGTGGTGCGCTGGGCCATGGCCGGGGCATCACCACGCTTGCTCAGGGAGAAGAGCATGCGCGAGGAGGTATACAGCGCCGAGTTCAGGCAGCTGGTCACCGCGATCAACACGACGATGTCGACGATCAGCTTGGCATTGGGGATGCCCATCAGGTTGAGCACGGTCTGGTACGAACCGACTTCGGCCAGTTCGCTATTGGTCCACGGCACCAGGGCCACGACCACGAAGATCGACACGAGGTAGAACAGGAAGATCCGCCAGATCACCGAGTTGGTGGCCTTGGTGATCTGCTTGCCCGGGTCTTTCGACTCGGCGGCGGCGATGGTGACGATCTCGGTACCCATGAACGAGAACATGGTAGTCAGCATCGCAGCCAGCACCGCGCCCATGCCGTTGGGCATGAAGCCCTGGGTGTCGAACAGATGGCTGACGCCGCTGACCTGGCTATTGGGCAGCAGACCGAAGATCGCGGCCACGCCAAGAATGATGAAACCGATGATCGCCACCACCTTGAGCAGGGCGAACCAGAACTCGAATTCACCGTAGTTCTTCACACTGAACAGGTTGGTCGCGGTCAGCAGCAAGGTGATGACCAGGGTGAACACCCAGATGCCGATATCGGGGAACCAGGCATGCAGGATGGTCGCGGCGGCGTTGGCCTCCAGCGGGATCACCAGCACCCAGAACCACCAGTACAGCCAGCCGATGGTAAAACCGGCCCAGTGGCCGATGGCCTTGTCGGCGTAAGTCGAAAACGAACCGGTGTCTGGCGAGGCGACGGCCATTTCCGCCAGCATGCGCATGACCAGCACCACCAGGGTCCCGGCGGCGGCATAGGCGAGCAAAACCGCAGGGCCGGCCTCGGCGATGGCGTGGCCGGAGCCAACGAACAGGCCGGCACCGATGACACCGGCAATCGACAGCATGGTCACATGCCGTTGTTTGAGCCCCTGAGCGAGGTCGTTGGAATTGTGCGTACCGCTCATAAAACTACCTTTGCAAGAAATGGCGTTTTGATCCTGCTACCGAGTCGCGCCCTTCAAAAAGAGTGCTACTTCCTGTTGCCGATCGATAAGGCAATAACCGCGCCATTCCGATGACCGTTCGTTCGAAAATTCTCACAGCCCCGTTTAACAAGGCTTACAGGCCTTTCGGCCAAGACTTGACCGAAAGCCCCTGATAAATCGACGGAATGGGCCAATTACTGAAATACCCACTTACAAATGCCCCAGGTGCACCACAAACCGTCACCGGTAACACCTCATGCACTTCCTACGAGCAAAAAGGCGCAACCCTCAGGTACAACCAGAACCGTAGATAAAGGCCCGAACCTGTGCACAAGGTCAGAAACGACTTCCCAGAAACGGCCAAAACTGGCACCATCGCGCCTTTTTTCATCAAGGCTCCGGCCCTGGAAACGAGGGTAGGCGGACATCTGCGCGACAGTCCACTGCAGCGATGCGACACCCGCCCTCCCAGCAACCGATTGCCTCTCCCGACGTTATTGGCTGTCTTCGGACCGCTATGCTAGCTTGGCGCCTCGCCAGGAAGGCCGCTAACAGCAGGAGCGCACCAGAACACATGAGGACCGCACATGGCTGAGGCCACGCCCGCGCTGGAAATCCGCAACCTGCACAAACGCTACGGCGACCAGGAAATCCTCAAGGGAATTTCGCTGACCGCACGTGATGGCGATGTGATCTCGATCCTGGGATCCTCCGGCTCCGGCAAGTCCACTCTGCTGCGCTGCATCAACCTGCTGGAAAACCCGCACCAGGGCCAAATCCTGGTGGCCGGTGAAGAGCTCAAGCTCAAGGCGGCAAAAAACGGCGAACTGGTGGCCGCCGACAACAAGCAGATCAATCGCCTGCGCAGCGAGATCGGCTTCGTCTTCCAGAACTTCAACCTGTGGCCGCACATGAGCATCCTCGACAACATCATCGAGGCGCCGCGCCGGGTGCTGGGCCAAAGCAAGGCCGAGGCCATCGAGCATGCCGAAGCGCTGCTGGACAAGGTCGGCATCCACAACAAGCGTCACAGCTACCCGGCCGAACTGTCCGGAGGTCAGCAACAGCGTGCGGCCATCGCCCGCACCCTGGCAATGAAGCCCAAGGTCATCCTGTTCGATGAGCCGACCTCGGCCCTGGACCCGGAAATGGTTCAGGAAGTGCTCAACGTTATCCGTGCCCTCGCCGAAGAAGGCCGTACCATGCTACTGGTTACCCACGAAATGGGCTTTGCCCGCCAGGTGTCCAGCGAAGTCGTCTTCCTGCACCAGGGGCTGGTCGAAGAGCAAGGAACGCCGCAGCAGGTTTTCGAAAACCCGACCTCGGCGCGTTGTAAACAATTCATGTCCAGCAACCGCTAACGGAGCAACACGCATGCAGACCTATAAGAAATTCCTCCTGGCCGCTGCCGCCACGCTGGTGTTCTCGGCCAATGCCATGGCTGCCGAGAAACTGAAGATGGGCATTGAGGCGGCCTACCCGCCGTTCAACAACAAGGATGCCAGCGGCCAGGTGGTCGGCTTCGACAAAGACATCGGCGACGCCCTGTGCGCCAAGATGAAGGTCGAGTGTGAAGTCGTGGTCTCCGACTGGGACGGCATCATTCCCGCCCTGAACGCGAAGAAGTCCGACTTCATCGTCTCGTCGCTGTCGATCACCGACGAGCGCAAGCAGGCCGTAGACTTCACCGACCCGTACTACTCGAACAAGCAGCAGTTCATCGCCCCGAAAAACGTCGACTTCAAGACCGACCGCGCCTCACTCAAAGGCAAGACCATTGGCACCCAGCGTGCTACCCAGGCCGCAACCTGGCTGGACGACAACGGCGGCATGGACGGCGAGTTCAAGGTCAACCTCTATGATGGTCAGGAAAACGCCTACCTGGACCTGACTTCAGGCCGCGTCGATGCCATCCTCGCCGACAAGTACGCCAACTACGACTGGCTCAAGTCCGCAGCGGGTCAAAACTACGAGTTCAAAGGCGAGCCGGTGAACGAAAGCGACAAGGTCGGCATCGCTGTGCGCAAAGGTGACAATGAACTGCGCAACAAGCTGAACGCTGCACTGAAAGAAATCGTTGCCGACGGCACCTACGAGAAGATCAACAACAAATACTTCCCGTTCAGCATCTATTGATTCGCCCCGACCGGCATTGCCCTGGAGGCGATGCCGGTCCCTTGAACAAACCTGCCCATGAATATTGATCTCTACGGATTCGGTCCGGCCCTGTTTGTCGGGACGCTGATGACCGTCAAACTCGCGTTGTCGGCCCTATGCCTGGGGCTGGTCCTGGGGCTGCTTGGCGCCCTGGCCAAGACCTCGCCGTACAAACCCCTGCAATGGCTGGGTGGCTTCTACTCGACGATAGTTCGCGGCGTGCCCGAACTGCTCTGGGTGTTGTTGATTTACTTTGGTACCGTCAGCCTGATGAACCGGCTTGGCGAACTCCTGAATATTCCCGGCCTGGAGCTCAATGCTTTTGCCGCAGGCGTGATTGCCCTGGGCCTGTGCTTCGGCGCCTATGCCACGGAGGTGTTCCGTGGTGCAATCCTGGCCATTCCCAAGGGTCACCGTGAAGCTGGCCTGGCGCTCGGCCTGTCCAAAGGGCGAATCTTCTCCAAACTGATCTTGCCGCAAATGTGGCGGATCGCGCTGCCCGGCCTGGGCAACCTGTTCATGATCCTGATGAAAGACACCGCACTGGTCTCGGTGATCGGCCTGGAAGAAATCATGCGTCACTCGCAAATCGCCGTGACCGTGAGCAAGCAGCCGTTCACCTTCTACATGGTCGCCGCCATCATCTACCTGGGCCTGACGGTCCTGGCCATGACCGGCATGCACTTCATGGAAAAACGCGCCGGTCGCGGCTTCGCGAGGGCCAATCAATGAACTGGGAAGTCATCATCAAGTGGTTGCCACGCCTGGCCCAAGGCGCCACGCTGACCCTGGAACTGGTGAGCATCGCGGTCATTGCCGGGCTGATCATCGCCATTCCACTGGGTATCGCCCGCTCCTCGCGACACTGGTACGTGCGCGCCCTGCCGTACGGTTACATTTTCTTTTTCCGTGGCACACCGCTGCTGGTTCAGTTGTTCCTGGTGTATTACGGGCTTGCCCAGTTCGATGCCGTGCGAAACAGTGCCTTGTGGCCCTACCTGCGGGACCCGTTCTGGTGCACGGTGCTGACCATGACCCTGCATACTGCCGCTTACATCGCAGAAATCCTGCGTGGCGCGTTGCAGGCCATCCCTCGCGGCGAGATTGAAGCGGCGCGGGCCCTGGGCATGTCCCGGGCCAAGGCGATGATCTACATCATGCTGCCACGCGCAGCGCGCATCGGCCTGCCGGCCTACAGCAACGAAGTGATCCTGATGCTCAAGGCCAGCGCCCTGGCGAGCACCGTCACCCTGCTGGAGCTGACCGGCATGGCGCGGACCATCATCGCCCGGACCTACCTGCCAGTGGAGATCTTTTTCGCTGCGGGCCTGTTCTACCTGCTGATTTCCTTCCTGCTGGTTCAAGCCTTCAAACAGCTGGAACGCTGGCTGCGCGTCGACGCCTGCCAGGGTCGATAAACCTGTATAACGGGGCTGATCACAGCCCCGTTTTCGTATCTGCTCATGACCACTGCCCTTCCTCTTTCCGGCGACCAACTGCTCAGCCGCTTCCAGGCGCTGGACAGCTTTCTGCGCGAGCACCAGGCACTGTGGCGGCCACGGCCTTTCACCCAGCTTGAGCTGCCTTGGGAAACCTCGTATCCAGCCCTTGCCGGCTGGTTGCGCCAGCGCTCGTTAAGCGAAGCGGAGGCGGCGCACAATCATCCCGAGCAACTGGACGCACCGGCGCCCTTGCCACAACTGGCGCGTATGGCGGCACAGCTGTCTGCCATCGGCGAGTTATCCACCGTGGCCCTGCCCTCGGCGAGCCAGCGCCTGAACGTCGATGTACCGGGGCGCAAATGGCAGCAGATCGAAGCTTTCGCCAGCCACCTGGGCTTTATCCACAGCCCACGCCACTGGCTGGACTGGTGCGCCGGCAAAGGCCATCTGGGCCGGCGCTTGCTGCAGCCGCACAGCCAGCAACTGACCTGCCTGGAATACGACCCGGCGCTGGTCGACGCCGGAATCGCTCTCAGCCAGCATCACCACTTGCCCGCCGAGCACCGCCTGCAGGATGTACTGGCCGATGATGCGCCATTGCAGTTGAATGCCGAGCACACCGCAGTGGCCCTGCATGCCTGCGGTGATTTGCATGTACGCCTGATGCAGCTGGCCAGCCTTCGGGGCTGCCGCCAGCTGGCCATCGCGCCCTGCTGCTACAACCGCATCCAGGCGCCGCACTACCAACCGTTATCCACCGCCGCCAAGGCGTCTGGCTTGCAGTTGTCGATCGATGACCTCGGCCTGCCGCTCAGTGAAACGGTTACTGCGGGAACGCGCGTTCGCCGCCAGCGCGATCAATCCATGGCCAGGCGCCTGGGTTTCGATCTGTGGCAACGTCAGCTGCGTGGGGTGGATGAGTACCTGCCGACGCCTTCGCTGGCGGTCAGCTGGCTGCACAAGCCGTATGCCGACTACTGCCTCGACCTGGCAGCACTCAAGAGCTTGCCGGTAGAGGCCGAGCCCGATTGGCTCGCGCTGGAAGCTGCGGGCTGGCAGCGCCTGGCCCAGGTGCGCAACCTGGAGTTACTACGCAATGTGTTCCGCCGCCCGCTGGAACTTTGGCTGGTGCTCGATCGCGCACTGTTCCTGCAAGAACAGTCCTACGAGGTACAGCTCGGGGTGTTTTGTGAACAACCTCTCACCCCGCGCAATCTGCTGCTGTTGGCCGAACGCCGATAAAGGCGCGCAGCCTGTGGATAACTCTGTGCGCAACTTTGCGTAGGACCCCTGCAAATTCATGGATCCAAGCGTTTTTACAGCCTGGTCATTTTTTGCTCACTGATTAATCGCCAGCAAAAACAGCCATTTGCGCAAAGACCAACGGCGAGCATTGCTCCGATGCAACGACCATCGACTTGGCATGCGCCTTGTGCATAAGCCTTTGCGCGAATAGCGCTAAACACGTTGAATCAAGCCAGTTTCAACAGGCTCATGCCCACCAGCAACAGCGCCAGCCCCAGCCAACCACGCCCCATCAGGCGTTGACCAAACAACGCCCAGCCCATGGCCACAGTGGCAAGGATGCCGAAGCCACCCCAGATGGCATAGGCCAGCGACAGTTCGATATCTCGCACAGCTTGCGCCAGCGCGGTAAAGGCGGCCAGCACGCAGAGAATCGAGGCGATGCCCAGGCCGCGCTTTTTAAAGCCGTCGGAATACTTGAGCAGCAGGTTGGCGATCACTTCCAGCACGATCGCCAGGCCCAGCCAAGCGAAGGGAATCCAGTTCATGCTCAGCATGGCAGCGCCTCCATGTGGCGCGGGGCTGGTGCGGCGCGGGTACCCGACTTGATCAGCAGGATACCGGCGATCATCACACCCAGGCCGGCGGCCTTGAGCAGGCCCAGGCTCTCGCCCAGCCAAGTGACGCTGATCAGGGTAATCAGCACGATGCCGATGCCTTCCCACAGGGCGTAGGCCACGCCCACTGGCACGCGCTTAACCGCCAGCGCCAGGAAGAAGTACGACAGGCCGATCATCAGGTACATCAACCCGTGGCCAAGAATGGGGAAATGACTGGCGGCGAATTTCATCGACGCGGTGCCGATCACCTCAGCGGTGATGGCGATAAACAGATAGATCCAGGAACGCATGATGCCCTCCCACGGGCGACACAAGCCGAGCGAAATCGCGCTGACGGCTGCAGACAAAAAGAAGCAAAAGACTGTTTGTCGGGGGAGGCGCTAGAGGTCGCCGGTCCAGTGACGTTCACGGGAAACCAGGCGGGAGGTGAAGAGCGGAAACGCTTTAGTGTTCAACATAATGAACAACAAATTAGCTCAAGGCATCGTTAAAGTCAAATCGATAGAAAATGGCTAATTAATTTTCGCGTCTTTCAGTCCGTATTTAGGTGAAAGCCCTTAAAGGTTGCCGAAAGGTTCGTAAATTATATTACCCGGCCATTCTGGGGCTGCTGCGCACCCCATCGCCGGCAAGGCCGTCTCCCACAGTAGTGGCGCATTGGCCCATGTGGGAGCTGGCCTTGCCAGCGATGCAGCCGCCCCGCAGCCCCCTGACACTCCTCTACTCCCCTCGTGTCAAAACGCCGCACCCCTATCAAAATCACAATTAATTATTGTAATACGATAATTTTTCACAAATAATGCACCCCGCTCAACTAGCACGGAGGGAAACCATGAACAGTAAGACAGTGGCTTACGCGAGATCGCGTCTGCGAGTGATCGGTGCATTCGCCGCGGTGCTCGCCTGGGGTACAGGGATCGTCGAGTTCGGCGGCAACGTACTATTGTGGGTGTTCGAAAAAGCCCAAGTGCAAGGCGCCTACCTGCAAAGCTTCGGTGAAAACATGCCGCTGCTGCTGGCCCCGGACTACCAGCCTTCGCACCTGGCCCTGGGCCTGGTGATCGGCCTGGAACTGATCCCCGCCAGCCTCTCGGCTTTTGCCTTGTACCTGACCGGCTTGTTCTTCCTGCGTTTGTCCCGGGGCGAAACCTGGACGACGCAGAACATCAAGATGCTCTGGTGGGTGGGCTTGCTGTGCATCGGCTTGCCGATGGTCTGGCCGATGATCGGCACCTTGCAGGGCCTGGCGTTCTCCATCGACCTGCCCAAAGGCGAAAGAAGCTTCAGTGTATCGATCGGTGTATCATCCCAGGCGGTTTACGAGATCATGAAAGGCATCTTCCTGTGCGCCTTCTCACTCCTCATGCGTGACGCCAAAACCATCAGCGATGAACACAACTGTTATGTCTAGCTTGCCCCTATGCCGATAATTATTCGACTCGATGTAGTCATGGCCAAGAACAAGATCCGCTCCAAGGATCTGGCCGAGATTATCGGTATTACGGAGGCGAACCTGTCGTTGCTGAAAAACGGCAAGATCAAGGGTTTCAAGATGGAAACCCTCGAGAAGCTCTGTCGCGCGTTGAACTGCCAGCCAGGTGACCTGCTGGAGTTCAGCGAGGAATGAACAAGGAACTGGCAACTCGTGAGCAATTCACTCAAGTGGCGCGCCGCGCTGCTACTGGCCGTCGGCCTGCTCGGCGGCTGCGGCCCCAGCTACACCTATAGATACTCCCCACCGCCAAGCATGGCGGGCATGAACTGCATCAACTCCTGCTCGATGGAGCGCAACCACTGCAAACAGATGGCGCGCCTGCAGGAAAACAGCGACCAGGCCCTGTACCAGGCCAACCTCAGAAGCTACCAGCATTGCCAGGTCGGCAAGAGCAAAAAGGAAGCGCGCAAAAGCTGCTACTACCCCAGCTACCCGTTCAACAGCGGTTCGAGCTACTCGTGCGGTAACGATTACGACAGCTGCTACCAGGCCTGCGGCGGCACCATCCAGCGCATCCTCAACAAAGACTGACGCCTCGACTAAACGGAATTGACTGTGGATATCATCAGATCCATCGCCCTGCTTGCGTCCGCGTTTTACCTGAGCGGCTGCACCTTCATGTCCGACTGGCAAATCCCGCCACCCGAGTCCGGCTGGCAAGTGCCGCCCATGCAGATGTACGGCAACCAGAGCTTCCCCGGGCCGGACTTCAGCCGCGACCACCACGCCATCCAGCGCTACCTCCACACACACAAACACTGACACTTCGACCAAACGGAATTGCCTGTGGCTATTATCAGATCCTTCCTCCTGCTTGCCTTCGCGTTTTACTTGAGCGGCTGCACGACCGGCGACTACACCCCGATGTCTGGCTGGGAAATCCCGCAGATGCAGATCTATGGCGACAAGGGCTACTCGGGCCCGGCCTACACCTGCAAGAAAAAGCACGGCTGCCGAGAGCACTGTAAAAAGCACGATTGCCGCTACAAACCGCTGATTTTCGACCCCACCAAAGCCGAACCCAGCGCCACGACAATGCACCGCGGCTGGTAACAAAACACCTCGCGATAGCCGCTGAAACCGGGCATCGCGAGGAATGTTGCAGAAGTGGTTTACAGACGCAAACTGATCGCTATAATGACGCCCCTGTGCCGGTATAGCTCAGATGGTAGAGCAACTGACTTGTAATCAGTAGGTCCCGGGTTCGATTCCTGGTGCCGGCACCATACGCAGTAAAAAAGAGGCTCACCGCAAGGTGGGCCTTTTTTGTTTTGCGCAGTCTCCGCCACCCTGGTAGGAGCGGGCTTGCCTCGCGATGAGGCCATTGAAATCAGCCCATCAGGCGGCGCCTGAATTACGACCGCTGCGCGCTCTATCGGTGGCGCAGCTGTTCGACCTGGGTCACGTCCGCCGCATTCGCCGCCGTGCCCACCAAGCGATGAACCAAGCCATGTACGGCGTCGCCCCCGCTGTCCAAAGCCGGTGGCTATTTTCTGAGCATCCCTGAAATAAAGTAGCACCCCCTAAATAGATAGAATCACTCGTAGAATCAGGATTTTTCCTATGTGCAGCCAAAGCCACAAGAACTAATCTCTCATTGCACCTGCTAAATAAGTGCACACTTAAATTCAATGTGAAAAGGGTATTTTTATGGGCATGTGGTGCTGCATGTATATTAACGAGTTTAAAGCTGACCAACCCACTGACGACGAAAGTGAAATCGTCAACTTAGAAGAAGACTTCACACCAGAAGAATCTGCCGTACTGGCTGAGTGAAGCAAATAAAATGAGGCGAATATTTCGCCTCATTTTTTGGTTTACATGGGAACTTCTTGCCTATGAAAATAATTGCCCCAGAGCGTACGTTGTCATTGCAAGATGCAGAAAGCGCAATCGACCAGTATTTTTCGAGCGAAGGAATAGATTTAACCCTACATCGTTACGGTAGCCCGTTGTCCAGCACTGTCGCCACGCTTCACCTCCCACATGACAGTAGCGGCATAGAATGTGTTGGTTGCGGCAAAGGGTATGAAGCAGAGGCGCGTGTCGGCGCGAAATATGAGGCCTATGAACACTATATGGGGCCGCTTCGGCTACGGAAACATAGCGCACTGCACTGTTTTGGTTCGGTTATTTCTCAACCGGCCTTGCAGAACATACTTCCGATGCAGATGCTTCGCCACTCCGGCGCATCACAGATAGCTGTACTTACTTTTGAGGCGCATGAAGCATCCGGTGGCATGGAATTACTCTATCCGTCATTTCTTATCAACCATCAATATGCGAATGAATCTATTCCTGGCGATGATACCGACTATGGCTCGGCACGCCGATATTCCTGTGGTACGGGTGTGGCAGCGGGCGTTGGTTTTACGGAAGCGGCGATACATGCTGCGAGTGAGGTGATAGAGCGCCACGGCATTGGGCGTTTTATCGCACAGCATTTCTTTTATGATTCAAAAGAACCTATAAGAAAAATTACTCACGCCTCAATGCCAGAGCAACTATTACAAACCGTGCGTGACGCAGAAATTGCCATTGGTGCTTCTATTGAGGTATTTGATGCCACTAGCCAAATACCCTATCCCGTTTTCATTGCCTACTGCCCGGACAAGACGATCGCTGATATCCATGTCGTTGGCGGCGGCTGTTCACTGTATCCAAGTCATGCCGCAGCACGCGCCATCAAGGAATTAGTGCAGCAATATAAAGTCGCCGAAGGAGTCGAACACGTCAGCCAAGAGTGGGCAAATGCAAAAAGCAATTTAGCACAACATCCAAGGCTACTACGTTGTTTGCGCATGGCGTTTAATGCCCTCCAGTGCGCCAAAATAGTCCCTTGCCCCATGCCTCATGACCCGAAAAAAATGCCACTGAACCAACACTTGTCCCATTTACAAAGCGAGTGCTTTAAAGCGAACCATCCCATTTGGATAAAAGAACTACATTCCAGCACCAACCAGGTTAGCCTGGCCTGTGCCGTCATGCCAAAAATGGAAAGGTTCTCTATCGTTTCGCTCGGTGGGAAAGTCGTCCCTTGCTACAAATACGAGTAAATAAAAAACCATCATGACCATGACCATGGCCATTGGCAAAGGGCACTAAAGTTCGCCACGCAGCCCTGTGAAGTTTAAATGGTAGCTGACTGTGGCAGTAGTGCAACATGCCACGACACAACAGCACGCAACTTACTTGCCTCTAATTAATTCGGAACCAGGCCTTTCATGAGTCCAACAAAAAAAAGCCGACGTGAATTACAATGCCGCGATTATCTTCTTTCCTCTCCTTTAGGCGCCGCCACCAAGGCCATTCATTTAGGGCAACATGAGACTGGGCTGGATCAGTTTCCAGTTCCAGCACTCGTTTGCAACTCTGCAACACTACTGAATTCAATTGAAGAAGGTAGAGAAATGCTAGGCAATGCAGAGATGGAAAACTTTGCATACCAACGCTATGCAAACCCTACCGTTTCAATACTAGAAGCGAAATTTCGTGCCATTGAACACTGCACATACAGTTTGGCGGTCAATAGCGGAATGACAGCCTGCCTGCTTGTCTTTCGGGCGCTACTGAACGCAGGCGATCATATCATCGTACCCCACAGTATATTTTATGAGGTCATTGAGCAGCTTGATTACGAGGCGAACAATCGTGGTATAGAAATGTCGGTTATCGACGAATACGGAGCAGTGGCATTTGAGGCGGCCATCCAGCCAAACACGAAAATGATCTTTATCGAAGCACCCACCAATCCGGCCTTTTTAGACATCAATATTCCTGACCTGGTACAGCTTTGCGTAAAAAATAATATCCTTCTTGTTGTCGACAATACTTTTCTTACGCCTGCCTGCCAAAAACCGCTGTCCCTGGGGGCTGCAATCACTTTATACTCCATCACCAAGCACATCAATGGTCACGGCGATGTGATGGGCGGAATGATCAGCACCAATGCCCCGGACCTATTCAAGGTATTGAAATACCATAGAGAAAGCACAGGCACCATATTAGATCCGTTTTCGGCATGGCTCACTATACGTGGGCTGAGAACGCTCCCACTGAGATTTAAAAAACATACCGATAATGCACATGCTGTCATTGCAATGATACGCGAAGAGTTCCCACAATTAGAATGGCGCTCAGTATGGTCGACTAAAAGTGCGCAGGCCAACGGTATATTTTCGTCATTGCATACAGGTCTTATCGCCATTGTTTTTCCTTCGCGAGAAGCGGGTACAACCTTTGTTCGTCATCTGCAACTGATACGAACAGGTACAACCTTTGGCAATATTGAGTCCTTATGCTATCACTACGGCAGTTTTACCAGAGAAGGCAGTGCCGATCTTGAAAAAATAGGGGTACCGTACGGCTTGGTTCGAATCTCTGTTGGCCTGGAAGATATTGAAGATATTAATGCAGACATCAGACGTGCACTGCGCCTTGCACTACTCATCAAACCTCTGCAACGGATGAAGTGATCCCCTAGGGAAGCTCCGAACACGTTGCCCAGCAGTCGGCAATGACCGACGGAGCGATCACCGGCATGGAAACCTCCACCGCTCAAGCCATCAAGCTGGCTGTCGTCTCCGCCACCGGACTTTCGAAGGACGCGCTGCATATCTACTTCGGCATGGCGGTGTTCGTCGTCCTTGCAGCTATCAGCAAGCAGCTAAGGCCCTATCTGGCCTGGTCATGTGTGCTGGCCCTGGCCTGCCTGGGCGAGATTGTCGACTGGCGGAATGACGTGCAGAGCCTTGGCTACTGGCGCTGGCAGGCGAGCCTGCACGATGTGCTGAACACCTTGTTCTGGCCGAGCGTGCTGACGTTGCTTTGGTATCTGAGATCTCGCGCCAAGCATGGTCCGGATCTTCCAGAGGAATGATCAACGACCGACAAGAACGGCAGCGCAGCCCATAAGCGCCCCTCCGTATCGTCGACTATGCCAACCCCTTGGCCATTTCAGCCGAGTGCAGGTTGGGCGCCCAAACCCGGGCGCTGCAACCACTCGCAATAACCCGCCACCCCCTGCGCCACCGTCAGCGTCGGCTGCTGATAGCCAACGCTGCGCAAGCGCTCAAGGTCGGCGCAGGTGTAGCACTGGTATTTGCCGCGCAGATGCTCGGGGAATTCGCTGTATTCAAGAATGCCTTCCAGCAGGGCCATCTCCAGCGACAGCGGCGGCTGGTCCTGCTGCTCGCGCAGGCGGTTGATCACCGCCAGTGCCACGTCATTGAATGGCTGGGCGCGGCCGCTGCCGACGTTGAAGAGGCCACTCACCTGCGGCCGGTCGAGGAAGAACAGGTTGACCCTGACCACATCCTCGACCGCCACGAAATCGCGCAGGTGAGCGCCGCTGGGGTAGTCGCCATAGCTGCCGAACAGGCTGACCTTGCCGTCGGCCTGATACTGCTTGAAGCAGTGCAAGGCTACCGAGGCCATGGCGCCTTTGTGCTGTTCATGGGGGCCGTAGACGTTGAAGTAACGCAGGCCGACGATCTGGCTGCGTGCTTGGGCCAGTTGCCGACGCACGCGCTGGTCGAAGAGGAACTTCGAGTAACCGTAAACGTTCAAGGGCCGTTCGCATTCACGCTGCTCGCGAAAGTCGCGCCCGGCGCCATACACCGCTGCCGACGAGGCATACAGCAGCGGCACCTGCAGGGCCTGGGCGGCGTCGAGCAGGTCGCGGCTGTAGCGGTAGTTGTTGTCCATCATAAAGCGCCCGTCGCCTTCGACGGTGCTGGAGCAAGCGCCCTGGTGCAGCACGGCGCGTACCTTGCCGAACTGGCCACGACCGAAACGCTGAAGAAAATCGTCCTTGTCCAGGTAGTCGGCGATTTCGCAGTCAGCCAGGTTGCGAAACTTGTCGCCATCGCTCAAGTCATCGACCGCGATGATGTCGGTTTCGCCGCGCTGATTGAGGGCCTGGACCAGGTTGCTACCGATAAAACCGGCGGCGCCGGTGACGATAATGGTCATGCGATTTCCCCCTTTGAGGGCACAGAGGCCTCAGTCTAGGGGGTGGCAATTGAGCAAATATTAACCAGGGTCAATGGTTTTGTCGGTTGCGGGAGGCTCTAGCCTTTGCTCGTTAACGTTGTTTGGCCGCGCGCTCAACGGCGGGCTTTGGCCGCACGTGCTTTACGATCCCGGGTGCGCTCTGCGCGGATCTCGAACAGGCAGATACGCATTTCGCGGTAGCGCTTGCTATTGAGAACAAGGAGTCC
>NZ_JH650758.1:135739-202369 GCF_000259195.1 Pseudomonas donghuensis | reverse complement strand
AATACCCGTCGTGTAGGAGAACGGATGAGGCCGGTAGCCATACGTAGGCAAGACGATGAACAGGCAAGCCAGAAATACGCCAACCACCACCCACAAACCCCAGGGACGCCCTCTGACAACGGCGATGTGCCCGCCAGTAACGATGACAGTGACAATCGCTGTAGTCATCAGAAATGAGCGAATATCAGCGCTAAGCAGATAAGTGCTCCAGACCAGCGAAAGCGTGCACCCTACGGCAAGACAGGAGAGGAAGTAAGTGCAAAGGAACGTCGGGAAAAAGCGGGCTAGAAAATCTTTCAGTTTGGAATTTTGATTCATTCCGCCAGCTCCTCATACAAGCCCACCGCGATTGTCTGCACGGTATTGCTACCCGCAAGGCCCGTGGCGGCACCGAGCGAATCCTTGATCAGGGTCTGTGTCGCGTGCTTGAACTCGGTAGGGGTGTAGCGCTTGACCAGCTCGCCTGCGCTTTGTTTGAGTTTCAACTGTTTGGCCGTGAGTGACGGGTGTTTGATCAACAACAATTCTTTGGTCAGTGACTTGCGTTGTTGCCGACTCAAGGTCTTGGTCAGCTCATACCAACTGCTGCCAGTGGCGGCCTTGCGCACTTGCAGGTACTTCACCGTGTTCAGACCGGAAGCACCTACGCCAAGCAATGAGACAGCATCCAGAACCGGCATGACTGCTTGAAACCAGACGTTCTGGTCCATTTCGTCGTTGTCGGATGGGTTGTTGATCTCGTTATAGGTTCTGGCGATCCCAACAATGCATTGACCGGAGCTGGCGAGTGCCGCCGCACCGCCCACGTAACTCAATGCCAGACTCGTGCCGCCGGTAAATGGCACGGCTATCGAACCACTGAACAAAACAATCCAGCCAAGAACTGCTCCGGTACAAGACAAGGTGGTGTTGACCGCCTCCTTGACCACCCGTGACTCACGTGGATTGTTCTGCAACTGGTGCATGAATTGCGCAGGAGCCTGGTACTTCGGGGCCTCACGCAAAATCACCCGCTTGGGCAACACACTGCAAATCGGCTGAAACTCACGCAGGGTAACCACGTTGTAATCCGCATCGATATACACCACCCCCGCACCGACGATGCCCGGGTCGGCATCAATGGCAGCGAAGAGTTTCGGCAGGTTGATGCGGCTTTCGATGCGCTGCCTGGCGAAAAACTGCGACGGATTGCTATCCAGTCGGCTGAGCAACTCACTCATCTACGGTCTTCCTTGAAACGGCACAGCAGGCCGCCCGGCCTGTTACTGCCGGGCCGGGCGACGCTGCTGCTCAGGCCTTACACGTTAGGGCAAGGCACTGGCGCCCAGTCACCCATGTCAGGGTTTTTGCACATGCTGTTGACCTGGCTCTGGCCGGCGCTGGCAACCTTCTGGCTTTCAGCCTTCTTGGCGTTGGCGTCCTGCAGGGTCTTTTCGGTGGCAACGGCTTCCTTCGGCACCTCTGGCAGCTTTTTCTTCGCCTGGGCCGGGGCTTTGGTCTTGGTTTTGGCGGTGGTGGTTTTCTTGGCGTTGCCGGTGGCCAGCACTGGCGCTTCGGCTTCGGCAACCACCACGACGTCGTTACGCTGTACGCCGACCTGCTTGAGGTCTTGCTCGTAGGCCTGGGTGTAGTTGTTGAGGTTCTCACCCAGACGGCCGTTGACCGCGGTGATCAGGTTGTTCGACTCCTGCAGGCCGGCGATGATTTCCGCCAGGCGCTTGCGGCCTTCGCTGTCGCTGATCTTGTTGGCTTTGCGGCCGTCCATCAGGTTGCTGAACTCACGCTGGTAGCAAGCCTGGGAGGCTTTGGCGTAAGCGGTGCTGCGGTCCATGTCGACCGCGCTCTTGTTGATGTCGGTGGCGTAGGAGCCAATGCGCTGGTTGTCATCGCTGATCTGCTTCTGGCGCTCGGTGTAGTAACCGGCGGCACCGCCGACCAGGGCACCACCGGCAGCACCGATGGCGGCATTACGGCCACGGGTGTCGGAGTTGCCGGTCAGGGCGCCGGTCAGGGCGCCGCCGACGGCACCGATCAGGGCACCGGTGGCGACCGACTTGGTCATGTCCGAATCGGTGGCGCGCAGGTGCTGGACCGGCTCGTAGCAGCTCGGGTAGTACTCGACCTTGGTCGTCGCACCGACCTTGGACGCCGGCGAGCTGGCGCAGCCAGTCAGCAGGACGGTGCTGAAACCGGCCGCCAGCAGCAGCGCGGCCCGGCCGTTGGAAGCAGTGAAGAAGGGCTTGCGAGTTGAAAGCATGGTCAGGTTCTCTCTCTGTTTAGACACGCCCGGAACAACCTCATGTCGCCCCGGTCACTACGATGCTCGCCCGACAGCCGCTCAAGGTTGCGGAGCGGCTGATGCGAGCAGTTCTTTCAAAATCGTCGCCGGGTCCGCACGCCGTTGCTGGCGGTAGTCGCCGACATGGCGGACGAACAGGGTCGCGCGGCTGAGCAGGCTCTTGCCCAGTACCGGCTTGCGATTGAGTTCTTCCTTGACCCGCTGGAACTGCGCCTGAATCACCGCATCGGTGTAGCGCGTGCCAGTGGCAAGGTTGTCGATGTAGATCGCCACGGCGCCGTCGAGGGCGCTGCGGCCGTTGTTGATCGCGGCGGCGAACAGCTTGGCGCTGGTGTCGTCACCGGAAGCCTTGGCCTGCTGCTGGGTCTTTTGCAGGTTGGTCAGGCGGATGTTGTAGTTGTTGATGGTTTCGGCCACCAGGGCCGCCGACTGGATCAGGTTGCCGGCGGCTTCTTCGCGCTGCTGGGCGATCAGCGAGACGTTGCGCTTGAGCTCTTCGTTGACCAGGCCAAGCTCCGCTTGCAGGCGCGGGTCGGCGCTGGCGGCGATGATGCTGTCCAGACGCTTGGTCGGGTCCTGGGCGTCGTCGATGGCATCGGTCAGCGAGGCCAGGCGGCCCTCTTTCTGCCACTGTTCGAACAGTTCCTCATAACGCGAACGCGGGGCCGACAGGGCGCCGATGGCGACACGGAAACCTGTAGTTTCATTGCTTTGCTCAGTGCCATCGGCGCCGAACAGCGGGTACTCGCGGCGCATGCCGGTGAACAGCGTGCCCTCGCCTTCCAAGTAGTTGCCGCCCTTGACCACGAAGCCGCCATAAGCACCCTGGCGGCGCCCGGCATGCACCAGCTGGAACGACTCCTGGACCATTTCCGCGGCGTTGCCGACAACGTCGAACAGCCCCAACGGGTTGGGCAACTTGGTGCCGATCGGGGTCAGGCGCGCAGCCTGGCCGGTGCCGCCAGCCACCTGGTTGAACACCGCCCAGTCGGCCAATGGGCCATCACTTTCGCTGCCTTCAAGGCGTCGCGGGAACAGCCGGCCTTCCAGCTCCTGGCGACTGACGGCAGAGCCACCACGGGCAGCGAACTCCCATTCCACTTCGGTCGGCAGGCGCACAAAGCCGATACCGCCATCTTCAGCCTTCTTGCCACGGCCGCTGACCGGCAGCAGGTCGCGGTGGTTTTTCATCAACCAGGCGCTGTAGACCGCGGCAAAACGCTCGGCTTCAAAACGCGACAGCTTGACCTTGGGCAACCGCGCAGCCATGCCGGTCGGCGCCTCACAGGCCGGCGCCGGCTCGCCGCTGGCCAGCGACTGGGCCTGGGCCATCACCTGCGCGTACTGGCGGGCGGTGACTTCGTACTTGCCGATGAAGTACATCATCGGTTTCAGCGGGCTGCCGGCGTCGGTTTTCGGCAAGCTCGGGCCGATGCGTTTTTTCCAGTCGGCGGAGAGGTCCTGCAGGCTGAACTGACCGTTGATGAAGTCGCGGCGATAACCGGAAATGAACGACTGTTTGTAGCCCGCCTCGCCTTCGCTGAAGGGGTAGCCGAGGTTCACTTCCCGGTCATCGAGGCTGCCCTGGGCCAGCACATAGACATGACGGAAGACCATCTCGCCGTCGCACGGCAACGGCAGGCTGATGTCGTCAGCCAGCGGCTTGGGGTTGTCCAGCTTGTTGCTGGCAGGCTTGGGCTCGTCCTCGGCCTGGGCACAGGACACCAGGCTCAGGGCGGCGACGATCAGCGCCAGGGCGGGTAAGCGGCGGTCAAACATCTCGAATTCCTTCACAAGCGTCTATTCGTGCCACGCGCCAGCCCCCCAGGGCGGCAGCGGCCGCACTGGCTAACAGCACAGCGAGCAAGGCAACGAGGTAATGCGACGGGAGCAGATGGCTGGCGTACTCACCGGGCATCTGCATGAACAACTGGTTGAGGCCGCTCTCGGCCAAGGCGTACAGCGCAGCGCCAATGACGGCGGCAAGCACACCGCTGTACAGCGCCTGCAGCACGACGAAGGCCAGCAAGGCGCAAGTACTGAAACCGAGCAGGCGCAACACCGACAGCTCGCGGCGCTTGCGCTCGACCGCCGCCAGGGCGCCGGCGCAGATAGCCGCGAACGCGCCAGCCACTGCCAGCGCGGCAATGATCCAGAACACCAGGGTCAGGTTGCGGCTCAACGACTGCACCTGGGCAATGGCCGGGGCCTGGGTTGAAACCAGCAATTGGCGGTCGGCAAAGAAGCGGCGCAACGGCTCGACATCGGTGAGGTTGCGCGCATACAGGCGAAAGGCCGGGTAGACCCGTTGCGCCTCGCCGGCCTTGGTCTCCCCTTCCCAGGCAAAGGCGGGTACGGCACGGCCATCGCGGTAGTCTTCGGCAGCTTCCAGCAGCGCCAGCGGGGCGAACAAGGCGTCACGCTCGAAGGCTTCCACCGGCAATACGGCCAAGACCTTCAAGGTAGTGCGTTGAGCCTGAATCTGCCCGGCCAGCTGGCGGCTGAACGACGCCTCAAGCGAGTCGCCTGCCTGAGCGCCAAGCTTCTCCGCCGCCGTGCGGCTGAGGACGATCTGGTCGATGCCGTGGGGGATTTGCAGCCCCTGCAGAAGCGGGTCGCGGAGCGCCGTCGGGATCATCTCGACGTTCACCACCACCTTGCGGGCAGACAGCACCAGATCAGCAGTCGCGGCAATTTGCCGGGTACGCGGCAAGGCAAAGGCCACATCCGGACGCTCGGCCAACTCGGCAACGAAACCCGCGCTGAAACGGCCACCGCCCAACGGGATGATTTCCCGCACCGCCGGGTCGCGCTGCAAACGCTCGGTCAGGCTGCTGACCAGGCCGAACTTCAGGCCGAACAGCACCAGCAACGGCGCAATCACCGCCACCAGCGCCAACACGCTACAGGCAGACAGCCGCGCGTCGTTGCGGTAGTCCCGCCAAGCCAGGGCGGCGATCAGCATCGGGCGCATTACGACTGGCCCTCCAGCGTGGCGGTCACACCACCGTCGGCATCGCGGCGGCAGCTCATGCGCAACACCTGCAAGCCGGCATCGCGGGCCAGCGCCTCATCATGGGTGGCGATCAGGCAGGCCACCTGCCGCGCTTGCGCCTGACGCAGCAACAGCTGCATCACCCGTTCGGCATTGATTGGATCAAGGGCCGCCGTCGGCTCATCGGCCAGCAGCAGGTCGGGGTTGTGCGCCAGGGCACGGGCGCAGCTGACCCGCTGGCGTTGGCCGACCGATAAGGCTGTCGGCTTCTTGTCGAGCTGGTCGTCAATCTCCAGTTGCTCGGCCAGGCGCTGCACGCTGCCGTCATCGCCCAGGCCAAGTACCTGACGAGGCAGAGCGATGTTGCTGCGCACGTCGAGAAAGCCCAGCAGGCCGCCCGCTTGCAACACATAACCCAGGTGCCGGCGGCGCAGGTGCGCCAGCCGGTCCTGACGCTGTTCACGCCACAGCTGCTGGACATCGTAGGTGTGCGAGTCGGTGCTGAACACGAAGCGCTCGGCCTGATCCGGCTGCAGCACCAACGCCAGCAGGTCGAGCAAGGTGCTCTTGCCGCAACCGCTGGGGCCGACCAGCGCCAGCTGCTGACCGGCACGCAGCTCCAGACGCTCGATCTCCAGGCTGTAGCGCTGGCTGCCGAGGCCGCGGGTTTTGCGCAGCGCGTGCAGCTTGATCATCACGGCAGCGTCGACAACGGAACACGGTACAAGGCATCACCGGGCTCGGCATTGCCGAAGCGCACCCAGTTGGCCATGTCGTTGTGGAAGGTTTCGTACAGGCGGATCTTCGAATCCAGCTCGTCGATGAAATCCTCCTGTTCGGCAACGCTGAGCGACAACCACAGGTCCTGGGTCATGCTCAGGGATTTGCTGCGGTATGGCAGGCCCTCCAGGTATTCGCCCAGCACCCCGCCTTCGGCAAGGTTGGCGCCCTTGCGCAGGGCGGCCGGGTCGCGACTCATGTAAGCACTGGCGCTGGCGATTTCCTGGAAGAAATCCTTGGGCGAAGTGCGGGTCTTGCGCGCGGCATCAACGATCAGTTTCAGCGACTGTTGCAGGTCGTTGAGTTGCAGCTTGGTAAGCATCACGCAAACCTGCAGGGTTGGCAGCGCCGGGTTGGTCAGGTCGCGGTCCGAGGTCCAGGCGCTGACCAGTTGCGGGGCCTGGCTGGCGCTCTTGCGGCCGAGAAAATCCATATGCATGGCATAGCCGATGGCGGCTGATTTATCTGCAACGCTCGGCGAGGCGGCCAACAGCGGCACCGGCTGCGCCTGGTTGCTGCGCACCTGATGAACCAGGTCGGCGAAGCTCGAGCCGATCTCGCGCACCCGCTCGCCGAACTTGTTCACATCACCACCGGGCACCGACACATACAGATCGCCGATCTGCGGGTTGGCATCGGCAGTCAACACCCGGTACTGCTGCTCGGCGTAGGCGTGGTTCTTCTTGCCGGCGTCGGTGCGCAGGTGCAAGGCGTAGATTTTGATCTGCTTGCTCAGGGCCGCCTGGCGCACTTCCGCTTCGTTCATCTGGGTGCTGCTGTAGCGGTCGTTCTTGCGCAAGGAGCCGGCATCGCTGACCAGCAGGATCAGGCGACCGCCATAGCCGGACCAGTCCATGCCGTCGACCGCCTGCATGATCCCGGCAAAGGCGTCTTCGTTGAACGAGTGGCTGGAGACGTTGGTGGCCTTGACCTGTTCGGCCAGCTTCAGAAAACGCTCGGGGTCGCGGCCCTGGTCCAGGGTCACCAGGGTCTTGGTCAGATATTCCAGGGCCGGTGTGCGCGTGGTGCTGTTGCGAAAGCCGACCAGGCCGAAGCTGACGTTATCCAGCTCGCCACGGCGCGAGATCTGTCCATGCAGCTCGTGCACCACCTGGCGCACCTGATCGATATAGGGCTGCATCGACACCGACGTATCCACCACCAGCACCACGGCGGTACGGAAGGCATCGCTGGAGGTGGCCATGCCGGCGGCCTTGGGTTCACTGCTGCGCGCGCTGCTGCCTGGGTCGATGGAGGCGACATTGAGCAGTTGCAGCGGCTGGCCGTTTTCGTCAAAGCTCTCACGCGCCTCGAAGATCGGCATCAGGTAGAACTGGTCTTGAGGCACGGCGCTGGCGCTGGGTTCCAGGGCCATCACCTGCGGTACTTCGTCCGGGTTGTTCTGCGCCTTGAGCAGCTCGCTGCGAGCGGCCGAGGTATCGCCGAGCAAGCGCTCAAGCTCCTCGGCCTGGCGCAGGAACATCACTGGCGCGCGCCCCGAGCGTTCAGTGAACTTGAGTACCAGGCTCTGCTTCCAGTCGCTGACCTGGGAGGCTGGCAACCAGCCGTCGCGGCGGCCATCACTGGCGGTGCCGACCTGCAGCCAGGGGCTGCCGTTGACGTCCTGGCGCTGGTAGACATAGAGCACGGTAAAGGCCGGCAGGGTATCGCTGGGCGTGGCGCCCGGCTGGCTGACGACCTGGGCGCCAGGCTTGCTCAGCACACGCTGGAACAGGGTTTTCTTGCCGGCCATCAGCAGCGGCCGATCACCGTCGTTGCTAGCGGCTACGGGCGTCTGCGGCGCCGGCGCGGGGGGTTGCACCGACGGCGCCTCAACGACCTGTTCATCGCCACTCATGCTCCAATAGCCCACCCCGCCCAGGCCCAGGGCGGCCGCGACGGCTATGGCGAGCAGGGCCAACGCCGGACGCTTGCGCGGTGCCGGCGGTGGCGATGCCTTGGCGATCGGTTCCGGTGTTGGCGCGGGAGGCAGCTGTGGAGTCTGCACCGCTACAGGCGTCACCGGGCTGGTAATTGGCAGCGGCTGGATCAAGGTGCTGTCAGCTTCTTGCGCTGGCAGGCGATCGAGCGCCGCCAGCAGCGTCTCGGCATCGGCGTAGCGCTCGGCCGGGTCCTTGGCCAGCAAGCCACGGAGGATCTCCTGATACCGGCCGTGCTCGATCGGCAGCTCCGGCAACGGTTCGGTCAAATGCGCCAGCGCCGTCGACAGCGCATCGTTGCCGCTGTACGGCAGCTTGCCAACCAGCATCTCGTAGAACACCACGCCCAGGGCGTAGAGGTCGGCACGGCCGTCGATTTCCTGGCCGCGCGCCTGCTCCGGGCTCATGTAGCTCGGGGTGCCGACGGCAAAACCGGCCTGGGTGAACTGGGTCCGGTCATCCAGCGACTTGGCGATGCCGAAGTCCGACAGCACTGCGGTGCCATCGGCGCGAAACAGAATGTTGGCCGGTTTGACGTCACGGTGCACCAGGCCCTGGGCGTGGGCGTAACCCAGTGCCGAGGCGATCTGGCGGATGTACGACAGGCCCTGCTCCGGCGTTACCCCGGCGGCAATGCGTTCCTTGAGGGTTCCGTTGGGCAGGTACTCCATGGCCATGTAGTACAGCTCGCCGACATTGCCGATGTCGTGGATGGTCACCGTGTGCGGGTGCGACAACCGCGCCAGGGTTCGGCCTTCACGCAGGAAGCGCTCGCAGAAGGTCGGGTCGGCGGCCAGTGCCGCGGCCATGACCTTCAATGCCACCTTGCGCTCCAGCGAGCGCTGGGTGGCCAGGTAGACGGTGGCCATGGCGCCTTCGCCAATCTCGCCGTCGATGTCGTATCCGGGGATCACTTTGTCCATGTGCTTGGTCTTCAACCGGCCTTGATGACGACGGCGGTAATGTTGTCGGGGGCGCCCCGGGTCAGGCCCAGGTGCACCAGGCTGCGCACCACCTGATAGGGGTCGCTGTGGCCCAGCACTTCGCGAATTTCATGGTCTTCGACGGTCTTGTTGACGCCGTCGCTGCACAGCAGGTAGGTATCGCCGGGGAGGATGTGCAGGGGCACGCTTTCGAGCTCCAGCTCAGGCTCGACGCCGATTGCCCGGGTCACGATATTGGCCCGCGGATGCACCCGTGCTTCAGCCTCGCTGAGCAGGCCGCTGTCCTGCAGTTCCTGTACATAACTGTGGTCGCGGGAGATACCTTCCAGGCGCCCATCGCGCAGGCGGTACAGGCGGCTGTCGCCGGCCCACAGGCAGACGCCCTGATCACCACGCACCGCCAGCAATACCAGGGTGCTGCCCATCATCGCCACACCACGCCGGACACTTTCTTCGCGCACCGCCGCATTGACCGCCGACAGCCTCCCGCGCAGCACCTGCGCGTAATCGTCCAGGGACGGCGTGGACGGTAACCGGCGCAAGGTATCGACGATCAGGCAACTGACGTAATCGCCCGCTGCATGCCCGCCCATGCCATCGGCAACCGCCCACAGGCCTTCACTGCCAAGGTCCAGGCAGGCGTCTTCGTTGATGCTGCGCACCATGCCGACATGGCTGTAGCTGGCTGCGGTGTAATGCAATGCCGTCATCTAGCGCGCCGCCTCATTGCCCAAAAGAAAACTGGCGAAATCCTCGCTGCGCGGCAAGCCGGCACAGCGTAACAATCCCGCCTCGATACGCTCCGATCCCCGCCCCCACCACAGGCTCATGCCGGCACAGGCACTTTCGGCCAACGCTGCCTGGCGGGCCTCGGGGGTCACTGCGCCAAAGCGCTGCAAACCAGCAACCGCAGGGCTCGAAACCACACTGAGACGAGGTACGGCACAGCCCTGCACCGCCGCATCGAACGCCTCGAAAGTGGCTTGCGGCTCCAGGGTTGCCAACAGCTGCGCCTCGCAACGCTCGAACCAGTCATCCGGGCCACTGACCACGGCCGCCAGCGACTCATCCGACAGCAGAACCTGGGCCAGGGTAAGCGGGAAATAGCGCCCTACCCGGTCGATGCTGGGCATCAGCACGCCCACTACAGCCTGCGGCCCGCACACCCCCGGCGCCAGGGCGAAGCGCCACAGCGGGCTGACCAGGTAGGCCGGCAACCAGTGCTCGGCCAATTGCTGCTGGCTGGCCATCAGCCCCGCCGCCAGCCACTGGTCCCAGGGCTGGATAAAGCTGTGCGGCAAGCCACGGCTGACAAAGTCGCCGCGGCTGGCCAGCTTGCCGTAGAAACCAACGCCATCCATCACAGCCGCTCCGGCAGGCTGAAGCCGCTGAGCACGCGGCTCTTGAACGGGTTGAAGGCGCTATTGGCACGCAACTCGTAAGACACGCTGGCACCATCGACGCGCAGGCGCAGGCTGAAACGATCCGGGCCGTTGCCAGCCACCAGGTCCGACTGGTCGAGCAGGCGGAACCAGGCCCACGGCCCTTCCAGGGTCAACCCTGAACGGCCCGTGGCAGACGGCGGCATGATCGACAGGCGCACCACGCCAATGCTGTTGGGGTTCGGCCACTGCATCGCTACCGGGCGGCTGGGGCCGTGGTCGTAGCTGATCTGCTGGCCGTCGAGATCAAGCAGGAACTGGGTGATCGAGGCGTCCATGGCCACCGGCTTGAGCTCGAAGCGCACAGTCGGCTGCAGGCCGCCAGAGCGGAAGAACGCATCCCGAATCGCGGCCGAGCGCTGGAAGGTGTGCAGCACGCCAGGGCCGATGCCAAGCTTCTGCGCCGCGCCCGGCTGCCAGCGCCAGGGGTTGGTCGAGGTATCGACGTACGGCTGCAGGTATTTGCGGAAATAGCTGTCCATCACCCCGCCAACGCCGAAAAACTGGCCGAAGTCATCCAGGGTGGCGTCCCTCGAGCTGCCCGGCGCCAACGGGTAACGACCGCTCAGGGACTGGCGGTAAACGTTGACCACCTCGCTGACCCAGGCGGCGTTGAGTTGGTTGCGCACGCCGCCCATCATGGTGTTGGTGGTCGAAGTCACCACCGATTTGACCAGGCCCTGAACCATCGGCGGCTGGCGTTGGGCGGTGAGGCTGACGCGGTTGGCAGCGGCAGTGGCCTGGTTCTTGGCTTCGCCGAGCAAGGCATCGCCGCTGGCACCGACCATGGCGCTGACCTGCACGTACAAGGCGTTCATGTCGGTGAGCAGGCCGTCGATGGCTGCCGGCTCGCCCTCGCCCTTGCTGACCAGGCTGGCCAGTTCGGCAAAGTGCGCGGTGACCGGGTCTTCAGTTTGCTGCGCCTGGCGGCTATCTGCCGGTGCATCCTGGCCCAGCAGGTTGCCCAGGCGTTGCTTGAGCTGATCGACACCGGCTTCGCCAGCCTTGGCCTGGGCGGCGGCAAGCGGGTCCTGCTGTTGCAGGTTGGTTTCCTTGGCGACTGCGCCAAGCAGTTTTTTCAGCGGCGAAGTCGGCCCGGAAATCACCCGCAATACATCGGCAGCCTGGGCCACGCTGGTGATCGGCACGAAGTCGATATCGGCCAGCAGCGCGTCCCAGTGGCGGATGTAGTCGGCGAAATACAGGCGGCGCACATCGGCGGCCAGGCTGCTGACATCGCCTTCATCGGCTTGTTCGCGGCCCAGCACCCAGCGCTCTTCGGCCAGGGTGTTGCTGTGCTGCAGACTGGTAGCGAGGAACGCCTTGCGATACCCCTCGACGGTGAACAGCCCGCTCAATGGCTCGCCCAACGGCTTGCCGCTCTTGCGGCTGAACACCAGCGCAGCATCGCGGCCAGCGGCTTCGCTCAGGCGAAAATCGCTGACGCCGTCTGGCAGCTTCTGGCGCTTGACCCGGTCATAGACGCGCTGGGCCACCGGCAGTTGCTGCAGTTGGCGACGCAAGTCTTCGATCAGGTTGGCATCCAGGCGTGCATTCGGCGGCCGTTTTGCAAACAGCGCCTGCAGGTGCTCACCCAGCGCAGCACGCTGCTCTGGGGCCAAGTCACGGGGCAGGCTTTGCTCCCAGTCGAGGGTGACCCAGGCCTTGATGAAATCCGGGTCGTAATGCTCGCCATCGGCCAGCATCAGGTAAGCCTTGAGGCCTTCGTAGAGGAAGTCCGAACCGCCGCCACTGTGCAGTTGCTCTTCGATGCGGGTGACCAGGCGCGGGGCGAACACGGCAATCAGCAACTTGCGGTAGACGCTGGCCGATTCGGCCTCAAGCATGTCGCCCTGGTACAGCCCCAGGCCCTCGGCCCAGCTGGGCGGATCTTCGGCCAGGTGGCGCACGGCATTGAGCAGCGGCAGCACTGCCAACACATCACGCTGGGCCGGGCTCAGGGTTTGCAAGGTTTGCCCCAGGGGCGCGAGCTTGTGTTCGACCTGGGCAATGTAGGCCTGGTTGGCGCGATAGCTCACCGCCCACAAGGTGCCGACCAGCACTACCAGGGCAATGCTGGCAGCGAGTGCGCCACGGGCCAGCCATTTGCGCCGGCGCTCGACCTTCGGGTTGACCCCGACCAGGCCGCGCTCGGCAAAGGCCACGGCGTTGAACAGTTTTTCGATGAAATAGCTGCGCCCGCTGCCGCTCTGGCGCGCCAGGTGCTGGCGGTCCAGGCCCATGCTTTGGGCCATGGCGCCGATCAGGCGGTCGATCGGGCTGCCTTCCTGGGTACCGCTGGTGAAGTACACGCCACGCAACAGTGCGCGCTCTTCATAGGCATTGGGCTTGAACACGCCGTCGAGGAAGCTCTGCAGATTCGAACGCAAGGCGGCGAACTGCTGGACAAAGCCGTAGACCAGATCGCGCCGCGCCGGATCCCGCTCCTGCTGCAGGCGTTCGACCAAGCGTGCGTTGAGGCGCTGCTCAAGGCCGGCAAACTCGCTCTGGAACTGCGCCAGCGGCCCTTCGGCCGACTGGTCGTCGTCCAGGGCAAAGGTCATGCCCCACACTTGGGCGCGCTCTTCCTTGCTCAGCGTGTCGAAGAACTCCATGAAGCCCGGCACCAGGTCGAGCTTGGTCAGCATCAGGTAGATCGGAAAGCGCACGCCCAGCTGGCTGTACAGCTCCTGGATACGCGAGCGAATGGCCGCCGCATGGGCGGCACGTTCCGCGTCGCTGCCCAGCAGCAGGTCGGACAGACTGATGGCGATGAAGGCGCCGTCGATCGGCCGGCGCGCGCGCTGCTTCTTCAGCAGGTCAAGGAAACCCAGCCAGGCCGCCTTGTCGACCTGGGCATGACTGTCCTGGGTGGTGTAGCGCCCAGCGGTATCCAGCAGCACAGCCTGGTCGGTAAACCACCAGTCGCAGTTGCGGGTGCCGCCAACGCCGCGAATCGCCCCGGCGCCAAGCTGCGCCGCGAGCGGAAAATGCAGGCCGGAGTTGACCAGTGCGGTGGTCTTGCCCGAGCCCGGCGGGCCGATGATCACGTACCACGGCAGCTCATACAGATTGCGCCGCTCATCACCGCCAAGACGGGCCTTTTTCAGCAGTGCCAGGGCCTCGTCCATGCGCTGGCGCAGGGTGGCCAGTTCTTCAGCGGTGGCAACGCTGGCAGGGTCCGGGGCGGTTTCTGCGGCCAGGCTGCGCATGACTTCTGCCGCCTGGCGGCGGGCCTGGATGAAGCGCCACAGGCGATAACCGATCCACGCCGCAAACAGCAGCGCGATTAGGGCCCAGCGGCGCCCCGCCGGGACCAGCACGTCCCACAGCGGGCCGATGAACCAGATGATCAGGCTCAGGGCGATCAAGCCTAGCAGCGGGATCACCCAGCGAACGACAAAACCGAAAAACGCCTTCACTCGACCCCCTCCGCCAATACAGTGATTTCAACCCGGCGGTTCTTTGCCCGGCCTTCGGCCGTGCTGTTCGGTGCCAGTGGTTCAGTGTCGCTCAGGCCCTGCGCGCTAAAGCGTGCGGGCTGGCCGGTCTTGGCTGCCAGAATCTGCTGAACCTGCTCGGCACGGGCCTGGGACAGCGCCCAGTTGGACGGGAAGCGCAAGGTTGCAATTGGCCGGTTGTCACTGTGGCCGGTGATCCGCACCTGGCCCTTGACCTGGCCAATGGCGTCGGCGATGCGCAGCATCAGTGGCTGCAAGCTGTCGTTGATACTGGTACTGGCCGAAGCGAACAACTCGTCGCCGCGGATGGTCACCACCGAGCGGTCGACGGCGTCTTCGACACTGACCCGCCCGGCCTTGATATCGCTGGCCAGGAAACCCGCCAGGCGCGGGCGTTCCACTGGCTTGGGCTGGGTCACCGGGCGGTCGATGGCCTGCACCGGGATCTCGCCCAGGGCATGAATGTTCTTGAACACCGGTTCGGCGTCGGCCGCGAGCATGAAGCGCAGGGCGAACAGCAGCGCCAGCAACAACGCCAGGGCAATGGCCAGGCCAACCCAGGGCGGCATGAACTGCGACAGTCGATCACGCGTGACGCTGACCCCGCGCCAGTGCGGCGACAGCTCGCGCTCGAACTCGCCACGGGCGCTGCGAATGGCGGCCGCAGTACGCTCACGCAAGGCGTCAAGCTGGGCACGACCGCCGTTCATGACCCGATAGCGGCCTTCGAAGCCCAGGCACATGCACAGGTACAGCAACTCCAGCAGATACAGGCGTTCGCGCGGGCTCTGCAGGCAGTGCTCAAGCAACTGGAAAACCTTCTCGCCGCCCCAGGCTTCGTTGTGCACAGTGATCAGCAAACTCTGCTTGCCCCAGTCACTGCCACTGCCCCAGGGCGTGCTCAGTACGGCTTCATCGAGGGCGGTACACAGGGCGTAACGGGCCAGCAGCACTTCGTTACGCGCCACACCGGCGGCTTCGGCGCGCTCTTCGAACTGGCGCAGGTAGGCCAGCAACTGCGCACGCAGGCTGGCCGGGGCCGGATGGGCAATGGTGCTGCGCAAGCGGGTCAGCAACGCCAGCAATGGCCCGGCGGCGCTTTCCAGCGGGTTCAGGCCAAGCGCCTGGCCACCGGGCAACGGCTGCGCCGGCATCGACGGCGGCACGGCCGGCTCCGGCGTACCGGCTTGCGGGCCACGGCCACCGGGGCGCGGCATGAACTGGGTGCGGTCGTTGGCCGGTGGTGCCGATGGGTCGTTAGGCTGCATCGCGGCTTATCCTCGGATGGCCCAGAAAGCCAGGTTCAAGCCCGGGAACTCGCCAGCAACATAGAAGGCAAAGCCGCCGGCGTTCTGCAGTTGCTGCCAATGCTCGCTACCGCGATCGAGTTCGTAGTAGGTGGAACCGGCATGGAACGGGATCTGTCGTGGCGCCACCGGCAACGGCAGCAGGCCGATGCCCGGGAGCTGCAGGTTGACCAGGTCGCGGATATGTTCGACCGCACCGATCTTGCTCTGCTGGGCGAAACGCCCGCGCAGGGTTTCGCTCGGCACATCGGCACGCACCACGAGGATGAAGCTGGCGTTGTCGAGCAGGCTGCGGTCGGCAAGCATGGCCACGTGGATACCGTAGGCCTTCTCGACGATCGGGATTGGCGTGGCCTTGCTGTCGATCAGCATCGACAGGGCTTCGCGCAGCGCCTGCATGACCGGGGCGAAACTCGCTGCCAGGTCATCATGCTGATACACCGGGAACTCACCCGGGCGGCGGTTGCTTGCACAAAACGTGGCGAACTCACCGGCCAGGCTGACCAGCTCGCTGTACAGGCGCTCCGGGTGCAGCGGGCTCAACTGGCTGAGGTGCTCAACCAGCGGTTGGGCGCGGTTGACCAGTTGCAGAAGCATGAAATCCGCGATCTCCGAAGCACCACCCGCGCCCGAGGCCACCACCCGCCCGGCCAGGGCCTCGCCACGTTGGTGCAGCAGGCCCAGCAGTTCGCTGCGAAACGCCGACAGGCTCTTGCTCGCCGACACATCCAGCACCGGCGCGATGTAGCTGTCATCCAGGACCAAAGCACGGTCGGCGCGTTTTTCCTTGATGCGCACCAGGCCCAGCGCGGCATAGTCGCTCAGGCCTTCTTCGGCGGTGATCAGGCGCAAGGCCCGGGAACCGAGGGCCACCGGCGCGCGGTTCTCGAACGGTGCGTTGTCATCGCGCACCTCCGCCACCCGGCTGACATAACGCGCACCGCCCGGGGCCTCACCTTCGTCGACCGTGTCGCGGGCGCCAGCGCGCTTGAGCGGCAATGCCAGGTACACCAGGCCATCGCGCAGGTTGTCGTCGATGTTCAGCGGGCTTGGCGCCAGGTCGTCCTGGGGGATATTGAACGGCGTACCGTCCGGGAGCAGGCCGCGGGCCGAGATGATGGCCAGCTTGCCCTGAGCCAGCAGGCCCTGGTCGATCAGCAGCTCGGAGAAGCCCCAGGCGCCTGCCGACAGCGGCCGGCTGCGGGCATCGATCAGGTTTTCGAGATAGCGGTCATGCTGTTGAAAATGCTGGGTTCCGAGGAACATGCCTTCCGACCAGACCACACGATTGTTCCAGGACATGGCTTCTCCGATCGCCTATTGGGCGGTACTGGTTGGGGAGGAATGAGCAGCGCTGCGTACAGCACGAACATCAAGGCTGACCTGGTAATCCAGCGGCGGCACCGGTAGCAGGCTGCGCCACTGCGCCTGGTCAACTTCGCGGTAGCCGACCACCAGGCCAATCTGGCGGGTCGTCGGGCTCAGTGGACGCTCGATGCGCAACTGCTCACCGGGCTGCACCAGTACTTCATCCTGATCGACCAGGTCGGCGCCCAGGGTCGCGGGTGCCCGATCGGCCAGCGCGAAGTAATCGGCGCGATTGAAGTTGGCGCTGTTCTTCAGCTCGTAGATACGCACGCGCACGGGCGCGGCCTGGCCGTTGGCGCCCGGGTTGAGCCCGGCGGCGGCACTGAAGTACAAGGTGACGCTGGTCGGCCCTGCCACCTCGGGCTGGGCCGGTACTGCAACTTCATCCTTGCTACAACCACTGAGCAGCAGTGCGGTTACCGCTGCCATCAGCATTGTTCGAATCATCCTGCGTCCTCAATGACGTGGCACTTTCCGTTTGTTTCAGGAGCGCTGCAGACGCGCGCTGTGCTCCTCATAGGCGCGGCTGAATTCGCGCCCGAACAGGTCCTGGAAGTCGTCTTCGGCTTCCCGGGAAATCTTGCTGTACAGCTCGGTGAACTGCTGCCAGTACTGGGCCTGGCGGGAGCCTGCGAACAGCTTCGACAAGCCGGCTGGCTCACCTAACCGCGACTCCAGCTGGGCCGGTTCGAAACGCGCGAGCAGGTGCTTGATGGCGGCCTCGACACCCGCCATCACTGCCAACTGGTGAGCACGCAGGTCATCGAAACTGTCACGTACTGCCTGGTCCGGCGCCATGAAGGCGTGATTGCCGTGACGCAGCAGTAACAGCAACGCTTCATCGGCATTCGGAGCAAACTTGAGCGGGTTGTTCTCCGCCGGGCGGATCATGGTCTGCTGCATGCGGAATTCGCCCTTGAGGCTGCTGCGCGCACGCAATACGTCGATCAAGCCCTCGACCATCAAGCGGTAACTGCGGCCAAGGGCCTCCATCTGCGCCTCGACCTGCGCGCTGTCGATACGCAGTTGCTCAAGGCCTGCCCCGCGCAGGAAAGCCTGGACCAGCGCTGCTGATTCGGCAGGCTGGGCCGGGGCCTCGACGACGGCCACCGGCGCAGGCGCTGCGGTCGCGACAGGCGTCGGTGCGGGAGCGGGAGCAGGTGCAGGTGCAGGTGCAGGTGCTGAAGGCTCGGCAAACAGGTCCCAATCTGCGGGAATCACCCCAGGGCTCGCCGGGGCCGGCACCGCCACAGGGACGATCGGCGCGGGCGGACGAAAGTCATGCTGCTGGGCAGGTACATGGTCAGGCTGGGTTACCGGCGCAATGCTTGCCGGCGCGAGAAAATCAAACAGGTCCGGCAGGGTGTCGCTGCTTGACGCACCGTGCACGAGCGCCGGTGTGCCTGCGTGAGAAAGGACAGGCGCAGGGCTGGCCTGGTTAGCCATCAACGCTTCGAAACTATTGCTGGCATCGCCGCCGATCGGATTGCCATCCCCTACCTTGAAGCTCGAATCAATCCGCGCCTGGATCTCGTACTCGCCAATACGGATGATTTCGCCATCCATCAAGGGCTCGCTATTACCGCGGCGCAAGCGAATACCGGCGTGAATTAACTCGACACCGTTTGTGCTGTTATCAGTCAGGTAGTAGCGGCCATCTTTATATTGAATGACACAATGTTGCGAAGAGACCAGACGCTCCGGATCGGGCAATACCCAATCATTATCAGAGCCACGTCCGATGCTGATGGCGCCTGATTCGATGAACTTTTCAGGACATTGGCCAGGGGTAATCTTGTGATAACTGGTAATAGTCAGACTCAGCGACATCACGCCTCCTTAGCCACATCCCGAACCGTCTGCTGGCCCGCTGCAGGCCTGACACAGAAAAGCGATTCGCTTCCAATCCCTGAAAAACTCTACTGAATATCCGATTTTCGGCAGTTTCTAGCCGAACCATGTCAGTTTCAAATGACATCCACCGCCGCCCTGACCAACAAGTCAAAAACCCTGTTTGGCCCAGCACTCAGGTCACGGTGGGCCGATAGCTTACCTTGACAGCCAATTGGAAATAAACCAAAAATGCGCAACTTGCTGAACGAGCGTGATATCACTTTGATATCAACTAAGGATAACTCAGCAAAATATGTGCGCCCTGTCACAAAATTAACTTGCGCACATTAGCTACCCCCACCACGGGACGATACGGAGATCGATATCTGGTGAACTCAGCGCATTTGCTCGCTGCCGTTTCGGAGAACTTCCCCTGCGGCGACGACCTTGAATACGACCCGGACTTCCTGCAATTGGAGCGTGATGCCCAAGGCAAGCCCGAGCGTGTCATGGGTGATGCCATCCAGCCTGCCGAGCCTCCCCAGTGGCGGCAGATCGAACAGTCCTGCACGGCCCTGCTGCAACGCAGCAAGGACCTTCGGGTCACGCATTTCCTCTTGCAGAGTGCCCTGGCCCTGCACGGTATTGCCGGCCTGGCCAGCACCCTGCAACTGATCAACGCGCTGCTGCGCCAGTACTGGCCACAAGTGCACCCGCAACTCGACGCCGATGACGACAACGACCCGACGGTACGCATCAACGCCCTCGCAGGTCTGGTCTGCGAGACCAACATCACCCTGCTGCGTGAAAGCCTGCTGACCCGCTCCCGTGCATTCGGCCCGGTCAGCCTGCGCGCGGCCCTGCACGCCAGTGGCCTGCAGCACTTTGCCAGCGAGACGCTCAACGCCGACGAGCTCGGCGGCGCCCTGCGCGACAGCGATGCCGACCAACTGCAGGCCACCCGCGAGGCCCTGCAGCAAGCCCGCGAAGCCGCCGAGGCAATCGAGCAGTACGTCAACGAGCAGGTCGGCTCGGCCAGCGGTATTGATCTCGGCGCCCTCAAGCAACCGTTGCGCCAGGCTGCACAGATCCTCGCCGAACAGGCGCCGGCAGGCGAGCAAGCCGCCAACGACACCGCAGCCGAAATCAGCACGGTTGCCGACAATCCGCCGCCTCTCGACAGCGCCGTTCCCGCAGCCCCTGTTGCCCGTGCCTCAGCGGATATCGCCAGCCGCGACGAGGTGCTGCGCAGCCTTGACCGAATTCTCAAGTATTACGCCCGTCACGAGCCCTCGAGCCCGTTGCCGGTGCTGTTGAATCGCGCGAAAAATCTGGTGAATGCCGATTTCGCCGCGATCGTCCGCGACCTGATCCCCGATGGCCTGTCGCAGTTCGAAACCCTGCGCGGGCCGGAGACCGACTGAGGGCTGCGGGCCAGGCCCAACGCAATTACGCAACACCGTTACCGGCAACGATCGATGACGCCAATACCGTCGCACCTGCGACCAGGAGGAACAACGTGGCGAACCCCAGTTCTCAGAAATTCATTGCGCGCAATCGCGCGCCGCGGGTGCAGATCGAGTATGACGTCGAGCTCTACGGCGCCGAAAAGAAGGTCCAGCTGCCTTTCGTCATGGGCGTCATGGCTGACCTCGCAGGTAAGCCCGCCGAGCCGCTGGCGCCGGTGGCCGAACGCAAGTTCCTGGAAATCGACGTCGACAACTTCGACTCGCGCCTCAAGGCCATGCAGCCACGGGTAGCCTTCCACGTCCCCAACGAACTCACCGGGGAAGGCAACCTGAGCCTGGACATCACCTTCGAGAGCATGGACGACTTCAGCCCTGCCGCCGTAGCGCGCAAGGTCGACTCGCTGAACCAGCTGCTCGAAGCGCGGACCCAACTGGCCAACCTGCTGACCTACATGGACGGCAAGACCGGCGCCGAAGAAATCATCATGAAAGCCATCAAGGATCCGGCCCTGCTCCAGGCCTTGGCCAGTGCGCCAAAGCCCCAGGATGCCGAGCCGAACGCTTAATCAGGACAAAGCCTCATGACCGATCCGATGCGTGATACCCAGGCCCAGCCAGCGGCCACCGAGCAAGCCAGCGAGTTCGCCTCGCTGTTGCTGCAAGAATTCAAACCCAAGACCGAGCGCGCCCGCGAAGCGGTCGAAACTGCGGTGCGCACCCTGGCCGAACAGGCCCTGGCGCAAACCGACCTGGTGTCCAATGATGCGATCAAGTCGATCGAATCGATCATTGCCGCCATCGACGCCAAGCTCACCGCCCAGGTCAACCAGGTCATCCACCATCCCGAGTTCCAGAAGCTGGAAAGCGCCTGGCGTGGCCTGCACTACCTGGTCAACAACACCGAGAGCGACGAGCAGCTGAAAATCCGCGTGCTCAACATCTCCAAGCCCGATCTGCACAAGACCCTGAAGAAATTCAAGGGCACGGCCTGGGACCAGAGCCCGCTGTTCAAGAAGATGTACGAAGAGGAATACGGCCAGTTCGGCGGCGAACCTTACGGCTGCCTGGTCGGCGATTACTACTTCGACCAGTCGCCACCGGACGTCGAGCTGCTCGGCGAGCTGTCCAAAGTGTGTGCCGCCATGCACTCGCCATTCATCGCTGCGGCCTCGCCGACCGTGATGGGCATGGGCTCGTGGCAGGAACTGTCGAACCCGCGCGACCTGACCAAGATCTTCACCACCCCCGAGTACGCCGGCTGGCGCTCGCTGCGTGAATCGGAAGACTCGCGCTACATCGGCCTGACCATGCCGCGCTTCCTCGCCCGCCTGCCGTATGGCGCCAAGACCGACCCGGTGGAAGCCTTCGCCTTCGAAGAAGACACCGACGGCGCCGACAGCGCCAAGTACACCTGGGCCAACGCCGCCTACGCCATGGCGGTGAACATCAACCGTTCGTTCAAGTACTACGGCTGGTGCTCGCGGATTCGCGGCGTCGAGTCCGGTGGCGAAGTGCAGAACCTGCCGGCGCACACCTTCCCCACCGATGACGGTGGCGTGGACATGAAGTGCCCGACCGAAATCGCCATCTCCGATCGCCGTGAAGCGGAACTGGCGAAGAACGGCTTCATGCCCCTGCTGCACAAGAAGAACACCGACTTCGCCGCGTTCATTGGCGCCCAGTCGCTGCAAAAGCCTGCCGAATACGACGACCCGGACGCCACCGCCAACGCCAACCTGGCGGCGCGCCTGCCGTACCTGTTCGCCACCTGCCGCTTCGCCCATTACCTGAAGTGCATCGTGCGCGACAAGATCGGCTCGTTCAAAGAGAAGGACGAGATGCAGCGCTGGTTGCAGGACTGGATCCTCAACTACGTCGATGGCGATCCGGCCCACTCCACCGAGACCACCAAGGCCCAGCACCCGCTGGCAGCGGCTGAAGTGGTGGTCGAAGAAGTCGAAGGCAACCCGGGCTACTACAACTCGCGTTTCTACCTGCGTCCGCACTACCAGCTTGAAGGGCTGACCGTGTCGCTGCGCCTGGTATCGAAGTTGCCATCGGCCAAGGGCGCCTGAGCCCTGGCTCGCTGAAGCGCCCCGCAATGCGGGGCGTGCACTGAAAAACAATGTGGTAGATGCCACACTCTGGAGACAACATGGCAGTTGATATTTTCATCAAGATCGGCGACATCAAGGGCGAGTCCATGGACAAGGCCCACAAGGACGAGATCGATGTGCTGAACTGGAACTGGGGCATGTCCCAGTCCGGCAACATGCACATGGGCGGTGGCGGTGGCGCCGGCAAGGTCAACATCCAGGACCTGTCGCTGACCAAGTACGTCGACAAATCCAGCCCCAACCTGATGATGCATTGCTCCAGCGGCAAGCACATCGACAAGGTCAAGCTGACCGTGCGCAAGGCCGGTGGCGAAAGCCAGGTCGAGTATCTGGTCATCAACCTCGAAGAGGTGCTGATCAGCTCGCTGAGCACCGGTGGTTCGGGCAGCGATGATCGCCTGACCGAAAACGTCACCCTGAACTTCGCCAAGGTCACGGTCGATTACCAGCCGCAGAAAGCTGACGGCACCAAAGACGGCGGCCCGGTCAAGTACGGCTGGAACGTGCGCCAGAACGTCAAGATCTGACATGCGCGTCGCCCTTATCGCTGGACAAACCCACCGTGTAGGGGCGGGCTTGCCCCGCGATAAGGCCAACGCAATCTTGAATCCCACCACCGGAGCCGCCCCTTGGTAGCCGAAATCGCTGCACGTGACCGCCTGCAGCCTTCGCTGCTCGATCGTCTGACCGACGACGAGCCCGGCAACCTGCAAGAAGCCAACGACAAACGCGTGCTGTCGCTGAACCAGCTCAAGGCCTCGGTTCTGCGCGATCTCACCTGGCTGCTCAATACCACCTCACTGCTCGATGCTGCCGCCACGCTCAATACCCAGGCCGGCAACTCGGTAGTCAACTATGGCCTGCCGGCACTGGCCGGTAACAGCGCCTCGAACATTGATATCAGCGCACTGGAGAGCATCATTTACCAGGCCATTGCCACTTTCGAACCGCGCATCCTGCGCAGCAGCCTGCGGGTTCGCGCTCAGGTCGCACCAGGGGAAATGAACCACAACGCCCTGAGTTTCGAGATTGAAGGCGATCTGTGGGCCCAGCCAGCGGCACTGCCGTTACTGCTGCGCACCGATCTGGACCTGGAGTCCGGGCATGTCCGGGTCGCCCCTGCCGAGCGCCGGAGACGTCCATGAACCCGCGCCTGCTCGAGCTGTACAACCAGGAGCTGCAACACATCCGCGAAAGCGCCGCCGAGTTCGCCAGGGAATACCCGAAAATCGCCGGGCGCCTGACCCTGTCCGGTATCGACTGCGCCGACCCCTATGTCGAACGCCTGCTCGAAGGCTTTGCCTACCTGACCGCACGGGTGCAACTCAAGCTCGACGCCGAGTACCCGACCTTCACCCACAACCTGCTGGAGATTGCCTACCCGCACTACCTGGCACCGACACCGTCGATGACCGTGGTGCAGATGCAGGCCGATCCCGACGAAGGCTCGCTCAGTGCTGGCTTCACCCTGCCCCGTGGCAGTGTGTTGCGTGCCACCCTTGGCCGCGATTCGCAGACACCGTGTGAGTTTCGCAGTGCCCACCCGGTCACCCTGTGGCCACTGCAGGTAACCCAGGCCGAATACTTCGGCAATCCGGCGGCCAGCCTCGGGCGCCTTGCCGCCAGTGAACCGAAAGCCCGCGCCGGGTTGCGCATTACCTTGCGTACCGGCGCCGAGCTGCCGTTCAACGCGCTCGATCTCAGCAGCCTGCCGCTGTACCTGAACGGCGCCGATGAACTGCCGTTTCGCCTGTACGAGCAACTGCTGGGCAACGCCTGTGCCGTTTTTGCCCGCCAGCCTGGCAGCGACTGGGTCGAGCGCATTGCGCCCTCGGCCCTGCGCCCTTGCGGCTTCGATGACCGCGAAGCAGCCCTGCCTGTGGTCCCGCAGGCATTCCAGGGTTACCGCCTGCTACAGGAGTACTTCGCCCTGCCGCAGCGTTTCCTGTTCGTCGAATTCGCCGAACTGGAGCGCGCAGTCAAACGTTGCGACGGTCAGGAGCTGGAGCTGATCGTGCTGTTCGAGCGCTACGACCAGACCCTGGAAGGCAGCGTCGGCGTCGAGCAGTTCGTGCCCTTCTGCACCCCGGCGATCAACCTGTTCCCGCGCCGGGTCGACCGCATCCACCTGAGCAACCGGGTCAACGAACACCATGTAATCGCCGACCGCACCCGGCCGACGGATTTCGAGATCCATTCGCTGAGCAGCGTGACCGGTCATGGTACCGGCCCCGACCAGGGTTTCCTGCCCTTCTATGCCGTGCGCGACCCGTCCCGTTATGGCCGTGACCAGGCGTATTACATCGTGCGCCGCGAGCCGCGCATGCTCTCCAGCGAGCAGCGCCGCAACGGCACCCGTTCGACCTATATGGGCAGCGAAACCTTCATCAGCCTGGTCGATGGCCAGCAGGCGCCTTACCGCCACGACCTGCGCCAACTGGGCGTCAGCGCCCTGTGCACCAACCGCGATCTGCCGCTGTTCATGAATGTCGGTGATGGCCGCAGTGATTTCACCCTGGCCGACAGCGCCCCGGTAGCCGCCATTCGCTGCCTGGCCGGGCCAAGCCGACCACGCGCCAGCCACGCCCACGACAACAAGGCCTGGCGATTGATCAGCCAGCTGTCGTTGAACTACCTGTCGCTGACCGAACAGGGCCAGGGCGCCGCCGCCCTGCGCGAGCTGCTGCGCCTCTACGGCGACAGCCATGACGCCGCCCTGCAATTGCAGATCGACGGCCTGCGCGAAGTCAGCAGCAAAGCCTGCACACGGCGGCTGCCGATGCCCGGGCCGATCGTGTTTGGCCGTGGCCTGGAGATCACCCTGGAATTCGATGAAAACGCTTTCCGCGGCACTGGAGTGTTCCTCCTCGGTGCAGTGTTCGAGCGCTTCCTGGCACGTTACGTGTCGATCAACAGCTTTACCGAGACGGTGCTTCGTACCACCGAACGCGGCGAGATCATGCGATGGAAAGCCAAGCCCGGACGCCGTCCGACCCTGTGAACATCCTCAGCGAGATGCAGGCCGAACCCTGGAACTACGATTTCTTCCAGGCCCTGCGCCGACTGGAGTGCGAGTCGCCGCAATTGCCGCGCTTCGGCCATTCCCTGCGTCTGGCCGATGAGCCGATTCGCCTCGGCCAACAGCTCGACTGCGCTTTCGCACCGGCAACCCTGGCATCGCTGACCCCTGCCACAGAACAGGGCCCGGCGCGCCTGGAGCAGTTCTTCTTTGGTCTGGGCGGCCCTAACGGACCGCTGCCGCTGCACCTGACCGAATACATGCGCGAACGTCAGCGCAACAACGCCGACAGCACCAGCAAGCGTTTTCTCGACGTGTTCCATCACCGCCTGCTGAGCCTGTTCTACCGGGCCTGGGCCGAAGCACGGCCAACCGTCAGCCATGACCGCCCCGCTGACGACTACTGGGCCGCGCGCCTGGCCGCCCTCAGCGGCCGCGGCACCCCGGCACTGCGCGACCAGGGCCCGTTGCCGGACACCGCCAAGCTGCATTACAGCGGACACCTCGCCGCCCAGACCCGCTATCCGGATGGTTTGCGCGGCATTCTCGGGGCGTATTTCGGCGTGCCGGTGAGCATCGAGGAGTATGTCGGCCAATGGCTGCAACTGCCCGAGCGTAGCCGCCTGGGCGCAAGCGCCAACCAGTTGGGCATGGATGTATGCCTGGGCAGTCATGTCTGGGATCGCCAGCATAAATTTCGCATCTGCCTGGGGCCGCTGAGCCTCGAGCACTACCTGGCGCTGCTGCCCGACGGCAGTGCCTTTGCTGAACTGGTGGCCTGGGTCGCCGAGCACCAGGGGCACGAGCTTGACTGGGACCTGAAGCTGATCCTGCAGCAGGACGAGATACCCGCCCTGCAACTCAACACCGGCCGACGCCTGGGTTTCGATACCTGGCTCGGCCGCCCGCAACACGATGCCAGCGACCTGACACTGGCTCGGTACTACGCCGAGCAGGCGACCGCATCGCAATCCACAAGGAGTCCGGAACATGGGTGAAATCAGCCGCGCCGCGCTGTTCGGCAAACTCAACAGCGTCGCTTACAAGGCCATCGAGGCCGCCACGGTGTTCTGCAAGTTGCGGGGCAATCCCTATGTGGAACTGGCCCACTGGTTTCACCAATTGCTGCAACTGCAGGACTCGGACCTGCACCGCATCATCCGCCAGTTCAACCTTGAGCCTGCGCGCCTGGCCCGCGAGCTGACCGATGCCCTGGACCGCCTGCCCCGCGGCTCGACCTCGATCACCGACCTGTCCTCCCACGTCGAAGAAGCCGTCGAGCGTGGCTGGGTGTATGGCAGCCTGATGTTCGGCGAAAGCCAGGTGCGCACCGGCTACCTGGTGCTCGGCATCCTCAAGACGCCGAGCCTGCGCAATGCCTTGCTCGGCCTGTCGTCGGAGTTTGCCAAGATCAAGGTCGAAGCCCTCAGCGAGCGCTTTGACGAGTATGTCGGCGACTCGCCGGAAAACGCCCTGAGCGCCAGCGACGGTTTCAATGCTGGCGCCGTGCCGGGCGAAGCCAGCGGTGCCATGGCGCCCAGCGCCCTGGGCAAACAGGAAGCGCTCAAGCGCTTTACCGTCGACCTCACCGAGCAGGCACGCAGCGGCAAGCTCGACCCGATCGTCGGCCGTGATGAAGAGATCCGCCAGTTGGTGGATATTCTCATGCGTCGCCGGCAAAACAACCCGATCCTCACCGGTGAAGCCGGTGTGGGCAAAACCGCAGTGGTCGAGGGTTTTGCCCTGCGTATCGTCGCCGGCGATGTCCCGCCATCGCTCAAGGACGTCGAACTGCGCAGCCTGGATGTCGGCCTGTTGCAAGCCGGGGCGAGCATGAAAGGCGAGTTCGAGCAGCGCCTGCGCCAGGTCATCGAGGACGTTCAGGCCTCGCCGAAACCGATCATTCTGTTCATTGACGAAGCCCACACCCTGGTCGGTGCCGGTGGCGCTGCCGGTACCGGCGATGCCGCCAACCTGCTCAAGCCAGCCCTGGCCCGCGGCAGCCTGCGTACCGTGGCCGCCACCACCTGGGCCGAGTACAAGAAACACATCGAGAAAGACCCGGCCCTGACCCGCCGCTTCCAGGTGGTGCAGGTCGCCGAGCCGAGCGAAGACAAGGCGCTGCTGATGATGCGCGGCGTGGCCTCGACCATGGAGCAGCACCACCAGGTGCAGATCCTCGATGAAGCCCTGGAAGCCTCGGTCAAGCTCTCCCACCGCTACATCCCGGCGCGCCAGCTGCCGGACAAATCCGTCAGCCTGCTCGACACCGCCTGCGCCCGCGTCGCCATCAGCCTGCACGCCGTGCCGGCCGAAGTGGATGACAGCCGCCGACGCATCGAAGCGCTGGAAACCGAGCTGCAGATCATCGCCCGCGAACTGGCCATCGGTATCGCCATCGGCAACCGCCAGCAACAGTCTGAAACCTTGCTGGCGGCCGAGCGCGAGCGCCTGGCCGAGCTGGAAAGCCGCTGGGCCGAAGAAAAAGCCCTGGTCGACGAACTGCTGGCCACCCGTGCGCAATTGCGCGAAAACGTCGGCGTGGTCGACCGCGACACGGGCAGCGAACAGAGCCATGAGCTGCGCGAAAAACTCATCGACCTGCAACAGCGCCTGAGCGACCTGCAAGGTGAAACCCCGCTGATCCTGCCGACCGTCGACTACCAGGCGGTGGCCTCGGTGGTTGCCGACTGGACCGGCATCCCGGTCGGGCGCATGGCGCGCAACGAGCTGGAAACCGTGCTCAAGCTCGACCAGCACCTGGCCAAGCGCATCATCGGCCAGGACCATGCCCTGCAGATGATCGCCAAGCGCATCCAGACCTCGCGCGCCGGCCTCGACAACCCCAACAAGCCGATCGGCGTATTCATGCTCGCCGGCACTTCCGGGGTGGGCAAGACCGAAACCGCCCTGGCCCTGGCCGAAGCCATGTACGGCGGCGAGCAGAACGTTATCACCATCAACATGAGCGAGTTCCAGGAAGCCCATACCGTCTCGACCCTCAAGGGTGCCCCGCCTGGCTATGTCGGCTATGGCGAAGGCGGCGTGCTGACCGAGGCGGTACGGCGCAAGCCCTACAGCGTGGTGCTGCTGGACGAGGTGGAAAAAGCCCACCCGGATGTGCACGAGATCTTCTTCCAGGTCTTCGACAAGGGCGTGATGGAGGATGGCGAAGGCCGGGTGATCGACTTCAAGAACACCCTGATCCTGCTCACCACCAACGCCGGGACCGAGCTGATTTCCCAGGTGTGCAAGGACCCGCAAAACATCCCGGAACCCGACGCCATTGCGACGGCCCTGCGCCAACCGCTGCTGGAGATCTTCCCGCCAGCGTTGCTCGGACGCCTGGTGACCATCCCCTACTACCCGCTCAGCGACGAGATGCTCAAGGCCATCACCCGCCTGCAGCTCGAACGCATCCGCAAGCGTGTGCAAGGCACCCACAAGGTCGCCTTCGACTACGACGACGAGGTGGTCGAGCTGATCGTCTCGCGCTGCAGCGAGACCGAAAGCGGCGGACGGATGATCGACGCGATCCTGACCAACAGCCTGTTGCCGGACATGAGCCGCGAGTTCCTCACCCGCATGCTCGAAGGCAAGGCCCTGGCCGGGGTACGCATCAGCCGCCGCGACAACGACCTGCACTACCACTTCAGCGACGCGCCGTGATGGCGCGTTTCACGAGATAAACGATGCTATTCAAGCAATTCACCCGACTGGCGCAAATCAACAGCCCCCTGGGCCCTGATGCGCTGATCCTGGCGGAAATGGGCGGCGGCGAAGAGCTGGGGCGACTGTTCGACTACGAGTTGCAGCTGACCTCGGACAATTCGGCCATCGACCTCAACCAACTGCTGGGCAAGCCGATGAGCTTGAGCCTGCAGCTGGAGCTGGGCCGCTCGCGGTATTTTCATGGCATCGTCGCGCGCTGCAGCCAGAGCATCGACCGCGGCCAGTTCGCCAGTTACCGGGTGACCCTGCGGCCGTGGCTGTGGCTGCTGAGCAAGACCTCCGATTGCCGCATTTTCCAGAACCAGAGCATCCCGCAGATCATCAAGCAGGTGTTTCGCGACCTGGGTTTTTCCGATTTCGAAGACAGCCTCAGCCGGCCCTATCGCGAGTGGGAATACTGCGTGCAGTACCGCGAGACCAGCTTCGATTTCGTCAGCCGCCTGATGGAACAGGAAGGCATCTACTACTACTTCCGCCACGAAAAAGACCGTCACGTACTGGTCCTGGCCGATGCCTATGGCGCCCATCAGGTGGTACCGGGCTACGAGTCGGTGCCGTACTTTCCGCCCGATGGCCAGCATCGCGAGCGCGACCACCTCAATGACTGGCACCTGGCCCAGGAGGTGCAGTCTGGCTCGCTGGAGCTCAACGACTACGACTTCCAGCGCCCCAGTGCGCGCATCGACGTGCGCTCGGAAATGCCACGCCCGCACACCGCTGGCGATTACCCGCTATACGACTACCCCGGCACCTATGTACAGAGCGAAGACGGCGAGCATTACGCCCGCACCCGTATCGAGGCGCTGCAAAGCCTGCATGAACGCATCGAGCTGCGTGGCAATGCCCGGGGCCTGGCGGCGGGCAACCTGTTCAGCATGAGCGGCTTCAGCCGTCAGGACCAGAACCGCGAGTACCTGATCGTCGGTGCCCGCTACTACGTCGTCCAGGAACGCCTGGAAACCGGTGGCGGTGGTGGCAACGCGCAGTTCGAAAGCAACCTCAGTTGCATTGATGCGCAGCAGAGCTTCCGCCCCCTGGCCAGCACCCTGCGCCCGCAGGTCAGAGGCCCGCAGACCGCCATCGTGGTCGGCCCGGCCGGTGAAGAGATCTGGACCGACCAGTATGGCCGGGTCAAGGTGCATTTCTACTGGGATCGCCATGACCAGTCCAACGAAAACAGCTCGTGCTGGATCCGCGTATCCCAGGCCTGGGCCGGCAAGAACTGGGGCTCGATGCAGATCCCGCGGATCGGCCAGGAAGTGATCGTCAGCTTTCTTGAAGGTGATCCGGACCGGCCGATCATCACCGGCCGGGTGTACAACGCCGAGCAGACCGTGCCCTACGACCTGCCGGCCAATGCCACTCAGAGCGGGATGAAAAGCCGTTCGAGCAAAGGCGGCACGCCAGCCAACTTCAACGAAATCCGCATGGAGGACAAGAAGGGCGCCGAGCAGCTGTACATCCATGCCGAGCGCAACCAGGACATCGAAGTCGAGAATGACGAGAGCCACTGGGTGGGCCACAACCGCAACAAGGTGGTGGACTTCAGCGAAGTGGCGACCATCGGCGAAGACCGAATTCGCGCGGTCAAGCGCGACGACATCCTGCTGGTGGGCTCGACCAAGACCGACAGCATCAGCCGCAGCTACCTGATCGAGGTCGGCGAGAACCTGCGCCTGGTGTGCGGCAAGAGCATCCTCGAGCTCAATGCCAGCGGCCAGATCAACCTCACCGGCGTGCAGTTCAACTTCAATGCCGAAGGTAATGCCCAGTTCAACACTGGCGGCACCCTGGACCTGAACATCGGCGGCGGCCCCGGCGCCACCCCGGATGGGCAAGGTGTAAAAGGCACCATCGATGGCGCCGTGGAAGCGATCTTCCCCAAGCCCAAAGCCAGCCAATAACGAGATTTGCGCGTCATGACCTATCGCCTGAATGAATTCCAGTTCGCCCTGCCCGATGAAGAGGTGCAGGACACCAGCATCAACATCCTGCGCTTTGCCAACCTGGGGACCTCGCTGATTGTCAGCCGCAGCCTGTTGGCCGACGGTGAAACCCTGCAAAGCAACTTCGACGGCCAGCTCGAACGCCTGCAGCAGCAGGTCAAGGATCTACGTTTCCAACCGGGCCAGGCTGTACGCCTGGGCGCCGACCAATCGGTGGACGGCATCGAACTGCGCAGCCAGTTCAGCAAGGGCAGCGAGAAGGTGTTCCAGTACCAACTGGCCCTGGTGTTGCCGGGCACCCGCAAGATGTTCGCCCTGAGCTACGTCAAGGCCCAGCCGCTGGGTGATGCCGAGGCTTCGCACTGGACGGCGATCAAGCAATCACTGAACTTCGACGCCCTGAGCTGATGAGCACCCTGCATGTCTGACGCCTTGTGGGCCGCCCGCCAGGGCGACGCCCTGATGCACACCTCGATGATGGCCGACATCGTCAGCGGCGTGCTGGAAGTCGCCGCCAACGTCGCCATCGGCATGCTGGCCACCGCGGCGGTGACCGCGGCGCTGGGCCTTACCGTGGCTACCGGCGGCCTGGGCTGCTTCGTGCTCGGCGCGGTGGTGGGCATCGTGGTCGGCGTGGCCATGAGCAAGACCGGCGCCGACAAGGGTTTAAGCAGTTTATGCGAGGGCATCGGCAACTTCCTGTTCCCGCCCTCGGTGCAAGCCAACATCCTCACCGGTTCGAAGAACACCCACACCAACGGCAAGCCGGCCGCCCGCGCCGCCGGTGTCATCGTTGCCGCTGCGGCGCCCGCTGGCAGTGATGCCGCTCAGCCGCCGGCCGAGGAGGAGGAAGAAAGCTTCCTCGACATGGCCAAGGGCTTTTTCTCGCAGATGTGGCGGCCCACGGTCGCCAGCCCGGCGCCGAACACCGAGCCTGCCGACGACGACAAGATCCTCTGCAGCAAGCACCCGCCGATGCCGCCGCAGTACCTGGCCGAAGGTTCGAGCAAGGTCACCATCAACGGCCATCCGGCCTGCCGCAGCGGCGATCGCAGCACCTGCGAGGCGGTGATCGTCGACGCCGGGCTGATCTCCGATAACGTACGCATCGGCGGCGGCTCGATCGTGGTCCGCGAGATTCGCAGCGGCAATACCCCGGGCATCGGCCTGGCGATTACCGCGTTGATGCTGCTGCGCGGGCGCGGCGGCAAGTTCTACAGCAAGTTCGGCTGCATGGTGATCGGTGGCATTGCCAGCGCGGTCACTAGCCAGGTGAGCGGGGCGATCACCAATGCTATTGCCGGCTCGCTCAATCCGGTACATGCACCGACCGGCGCAAAAATCCTCAGTGGCGAAGAGGAGCTTGACTTCAGCCTGCCGGCGCTGATCCCACTGGACTGGCAGCGCTATTACAACAGCCGGGATGAACGCCGCGACGGCCTCTTCGGTGCTGGCTGGAGCGTCGATTACGAAGTCTTCGTTGCCATTGAAACGCATCCTGAAGGCAGCGAGCGCCTGCTGTTCACCGACGAGCAGGCGCGGGTCGTCGACATGGGCAACATTCCCCGGGGTGATGCGGTGTTCAGCGCTGGCGAAGGCCTGAGCGTGCGTCGCGCGCTTGACGACGAGTTGCTGATTGAAAGCAGCAGCGGACTCTATCGTTTGTTTCAGCCGACCCCGGGCAACCCGCAGCACCTGCGCCTGGCGCAACTGGGCGACCGCAACGACAACCGCCTTTACCTCGACTATGACGCCAGTGGCCGCTTGCTCAGGCTGCGCGACACTTTCGACGTGGTTCAGGTGCAGTTGGTTTACAGCGCGCAATGGCCGGCACGGGTCAGCCATATCGAGCGCCTGTACAGCGATGATTCAAGTGAGCTGCTGGTCAGCTATGCCTACGACAGCAACGGCGACCTGGCCGAAGTCCGCGATGCCGCTGGCCAGTTGCAACGGCGCTTCGCCTACGACCAGGGCCGGCGCATGGTCGAGCACCAGTTGCCCAGCGGCCTGCGCTGCTTCTACGAATGGACTCGTGCTGCAGACGACTGGCGCGTGGCCCGACACTGGACCGACGACGGCGACGAGTACCGTTTCGACTACGACATCGAGGCGGGCATCACCCGCATCACCGATGGTTTGCAGCGGGTCAGCACACGCTATTGGAACCCGCAGTACCAGATCACCGAATACACCGACGCCGTGGGTCTGACCTGGCGCTTCGAGTGGAACGACGAGCGCCAGCTGCTGGGCGCCACCGACCCGCAAGGCGGACAATGGCAGTATCTGTACGACGAGTCCGGCAACCTCTGCGAAAGCATCGACCCACTGGGCCGCAGCGAGTCGACCCTGTGGCTGGAACACTGGTCGCTGCCCCGGGTACAGACCGACAAGGCCGGCAAGCGCTGGAGCTACCGTTACGATCAACGCGGCAACTGCAGCAGCGAAACCGATCCACTGGGCCGCACCACCCGCTACCGCTACGACGATCGTGGCCAGGTGGTGGAGATCATCGATGCGGCGGGCAAGCACAAGCAGTTGCACTGGAACGATCTGGGCCTGCTGATTGAGCAGGTCGATTGCTCGGGTTATCCGACCCGCTTCAGCTATGACCGGCGCGGCTATTTGCAGGCGGTCATCGATGCCCTCGGCGAGCGCACCGAATACCAGAATGACGCCCAGGGGCGAGTCGTTGCCACGCAGTTGCCGGATGGCCGTAGCGAGCGTTATGAACTGAACAGCAGCGGCCAGCTCAGCCGCTACATCGATCCGGCCGGGCATGTCCTGCAGTTTCGCTACAACCGCCGTGGCCAGCTCCTGCAACGCATAGACCCGCACGGACGTCAGGTGCAGTACAGCTACGACAACTACGGCCGTCTGCTGGCCCTGACCAACGAGAACGGTGAGAGCTATCGCTTTAGCTGGGACCTGGTAGACCGCCTGACCCGGCAACAAGACCTCGACGGCAGCGCCAGACGCTATGAGTATGGACCGCTGGATAATGTCAGCCGCCTGGAGTTTGTCCCTGCGCCATACGGCAGCGGTCTGGCCCTGGTGCCGGACACAACGCCGAAGTCGATCGTTCACCAATACACCCGCGATGCTGCCGGCCGGTTGCTTGCCAAACAGACCGACGATGGCCGCACCGACTTCAGCTATGACCCGCTGGACCAACTGACCACGGTCTGCTTCACCGACAATGACGGCAACACCGAGCAGCTAGCCTTTGCTTACGATGCTGCCGGCCAGCTCGTACAGGAACACAGTGCCAATGGTGCGCTGCAGCATCACTATGACGAGCTCGGCAACCTGGTCCAGAGCCAACTGCCCGATGGCCGCTGGCTCAACCGCCTGTACTACGGCAGCGGTCACCTGCATCAGCTCAACCTCGATGGCAAGGTAATCAGCGACTTCGAGCGCGACCGTTTGCACCGTGAAGTGCTGCGCACCCAGGGCCGTGTCAGTACCCGCAGCGAGTACGACCGCAGTGGTCGCTTGCGCTCGCGCCTGCGCCGCCCCAGCCATCAGCCGCCGCAACTGCCGGCTGCGGTGCAGCAACGCTTCGATTTCGACCCGGCAGACAACCTGACCAGCCGCTTCAACCAGCAACCCGGCAGCCAGCACCAGCAACTGCTGCACTACGACGCCAGCGGGCGGATCATGGCCAGCCAGGACGCCGGCCAGGGCCAGAGCGAAGCCTTTACCTACGACGCCGCCGCCAACCTGCTCGATGGGCCACAGGCCGGCGCGGGGCTGGTACGCCACAACCGGCTGCTGACCTATCAGGACAAACGTTACCGCTACGATGCCTTCGGCCGCCTGATTGAAAAACGCAGCAGCCGGCGCGGTGTGCAGCACTTCAGCTACGACGCCGAGCACCGCCTGGTGCAGGTGCGCAGTCAGCACGGAGGTCGCGAGCGGGTACTGAACATGCGCTACGACCCGTTGGGTCGGCGCACTGAAAAAAGCGAGTATGACGAGCACGGCAACTTGCTTGATCAGACCAGGTTTACCTGGGACGGCCTGCGCCTGCTGCAGGAACACCGGCACAGCCAGACCAGCCTCTATCTGTACGTGCAGAACAGCTATGAACCGCTGGCCAGGGTCGACGGCACTGGCCCGCAGCAACAGGTACGCTATTACCACAACGACCTCAATGGCCTACCCGAGCAGCTGACCGAAGACACTGGCGAAGCCTTGTGGCAGGCGCGGTATCAGGTCTGGGGCAATACCCTGCAGGAAGTGCGCGAGGCGCATTTCATCGAGGAGCAGAACCTCAGGTTCCAGGGTCAGTACCTGGATCGCGAGACCGGGTTGCACTACAACCTGTTCCGCTTCTATGACCCGGATGTCGGACGCTTTACCCAACCGGATCCGATCGGCCTGGCCGGCGGCTTGAACCTGTACCAATATGCCGCTAACCCTGTGGGCTGGATCGACCCGCTCGGGCTCAACGCATTGCTGCCCGGTGAGGGCGGCGTCGGCGCCTATGGCAAGCTGCCCGGCACGCCAGGGGATAACCTGACCGGTCACCACATGCCGTCAGCCGAATACATGAAGCAAAAATTCGGTATCAGCCGCAACAAATCCATCGCCATGCAGATGGAGCATATTTATCCTGAGAACAAAGGCCGTCACCCGATGACCCGCTCCTATTCAAGGCGACCTTTCCTCAATGAGAAACCCAGGGATGCGCTCGCTCGAGATATCTGGGACGCCCGCAAGATCTACAAGCAGCAGGGGCTTTACACCAAGGAAATCCAGGCGGGTCTACGGGAAACGATACGGCAGAACAAAAGTACCTTTCCGAATATATTCAAGAAACCATCGAAATGCGGAGGAAAATAGGATGAGCCTGACAGAAGCCCTCAACGACTGTGCAACCTTCAACAGCGACGCTGAGGTGGCGCGTTTTTCCAAAATACTGCGCGACATGGCGCAGACCCGCGACACGCAATACCTTCCGGTCATGCTGTCGCACCTGGACGATGACTGCGAATATGGCGACGTCATGAAGGAAATAATCGGTATGGCTGAATCCTTCGACCCCGCCAACTATGTCGAAGCAGTGATTGAAGTCACCGACTCCCTTAAAGAAAAGGCCAGTGACTGGCTGGAAAGCATCCACTATCGGATTTTCAATTCCCCCGAATACACCAAACTCTACCGCGCCGCCCTGGCGCAAAGTGCCAACAAGGCAGCGATCAAAAGCTACCTCCAGGACTTTCTGGCCAACAACCCGGAGAAGCAGTCCGAGGTGGATTCGGTTCTGGCAGGATGAATGAAAGCTGCGGCGGCCAATTCCGCTATGGCCGCCGCTGACGTATCATCCGCGCCCCGCTTGTATTCACATGGACGTCCGATGAAAGCCCCCGCGCGCCTGCTCCTTGCTGCCCTTTTCGCTGCCTGCCTGCACAGCCCTGCAACCGTTGCCGCGGGCTTTGACTGCAGCAAGGCCAGCACCCTGCTGGAAACCGCCATCTGCACCACGCCGTCGCTGTCGGCCAAGGACGATACGCTCAACGAACGCTACAAGCCGCTCAAGGACCGCAAGATCTTCCGTGAGCTGGAGAACTTCTGGCTGCGCGAAGTGCGCAATCGCTGCGAGACCGCCGCCTGCCTGGAAGTCGCCTACGACCAGCAGATCAAGCTACTGACACCGGTACCGGCACTCACACAGATCGATCCCAAGAGCCTCCAGCCCCTGCCTCGCGATCAGCGCTACACGCAGGTCGAGGATGAGCCGTGGCAGCGCTTTCCCCTGGCCACCGTCGCCGACATGAGCGAAGACAGTTTTGCCTACTTGGTGGACGTCGCCACCCTCGATGGCGTGCTGAACGTGGTGTTGTTCGTTTCCGAAAAGCAGGATGACGAAGGCAGCAACCCCGGCAATATCTATGACAGCCGCCCGATCGGCACCCTCTACGAATACTCCGATGCTCGCCCTGGCCTGCACCCGTTCGCGCGCAATGTGCGCTTTGATGGCTGGAACAGTATCACCGCCAACGATCAGGGCCGGCGCTATGCCGGGATCATTGACGGGGTGTTCTACTACCGGCAGAAGCTGAGCGGCGAAGCGCAGCAAAGCATGGCCTACAAACTGGGCTCCAAGGCTGCGCCGCAACCTTCAACGCAACTGTACGCGGCCGAGTCCAACAGCAAGCGTTTTGCCAAGGCGCAGATCAGTGGCGACCTGAACCAGGACAACTCCGGCCTGCTGATCTATTACCCGCACCTTACCGGCGACAGCAACCCCTACGACCGGGTGATGGACAAGGATGCCGGCGGCTGGAGCCTGGTCAACCCGACCTGGAGCCCGACCCGGCCAGTCCTGTACTTCGACAACAATGGCGGCTTTGCCTGTATCTGGCGGGTCGACCTGGTGAGCAAGCGCCTGGAGAAGATCGTCCCCGAACACGAAGCGGTGGCCGCCCGCCCGGTGGACGTCATTGGCCGCGAGGCGATCGTCTACCTGGAAGCCGACCAGCTGATGTTTGCCATCGCCCCGGATCAGTAAAGGTTCTACTCTCGGCACCAGCGGTGTGCGCGATGATCGGCATCGCTGCGCTGCCAGCCGTACCAGGCAATCAGCATCACCAGCAATTGCGCGCTCATGATCAGCGGCACACAGCCTGGCCAGCCCCAGCGTTCCCAGAACAGCGCCGGCAACAGCGCGCCGGCGCTGCCGCCCAGGTAGTAGAAGGTCAGGTAGCAACCCACGGCGCCGGCCTTGTTGTGCTTGGCGGTGCTGGTGACAAAAGCATTGGCGGCCGCCTGGGCCAGGAACACCCCGGTGGAACTCAACGCCAGGCCCAACACGATCCACCACAGGCTGCCGAGCAGTGTCAGCAACGACCCAAGCAGGCCCAGCACGCCAGCCGCCAGCACCAGATGCGCAGGCGGCCTGGCACCGGCCAGCTTGCCGGCAATCGGCGTGACCACCAGGGCCAGAAGAAATACCGCATAGACCGAACCTAGCGCCGCGACGCCGAGATTGAAGGGCGCGGCCAGCAGATGGAGGCCGACATAGGTGAAGGTGGCAATCTGCGAAAACAGCACGCAAAAACCGACCAGGTAGGCCGCCAGCAACGGCCTGTTGCGCAGCATGCTGATACGGTTGTGGGTGAGGTTGCTTTCGATCAGGCGCCCGCCACCGGGCAGCAGCCAGTGGATACTCAAGCCAATCAGCAAGGTCAGCATTGCCAGTAACACGAAGGCTTCGCGCCAACCCAGGTATTCGGTCACCAGCCCCGTGAGGAAGCGCCCGGCAAAACCGCCAAGGATGGTCCCGGCGACATACAGGCTGGTGACTTCAGTAACCATCGCGCCCTGCCAGCGCTCGCCGATGTAGGCCACGCTGGTGGCGAAGATCACCGGGATCAGCATGCCCTGAACGAAACGCCAGAGCAGCAGGCTGTTCAAGTCACTGGCCCCTGCCAGCATCAAGCCCGGTACGCTGAGCAACAGGGCTGCTGCCACCAGCACGGCCTTCTGGCTCCAACGCTGGGTCAGCACGCCGACAAAGGGCGCGACCAAGGCCACGGCCAGGGTGGTGGCGGTGATGCTCCAGCTGACGTGCCGGGCATCCACGGCGAAGCTCTGCGCCAGTTCGGCGAGAATGCCCTGGGTGGCGTAGAGCGGCAGAAACGCGGCGCATCCGCAGAGGAACATGGCGAAGCGGGTGGCGGACAGGCGCGATGGCATGGGAAAACTCGTTACAGTGACGAGCAATGTTTATAAGGTGCGGTCATTGGCCGTGACCAATACCGAATTCGGACCGATTGATACCTCAAGGTGCAACATGCTCGATGTGCGAAAACTGCGCTATTTCATTGCCGTCGCCGACGACCTGCATTTCGGCCGCGCCGCGCAGCGCCTGCACCTGGCCCAGCCAGCACTGACCCGACAGATCTCGGCGCTGGAAAGCCAGCTGGGGTTTCGCTTGTTCGAACGCAGCAGCCGCGCCGTCAGTTTGACCGTCGAGGGTCAGCAATTCGTACCTTATGCCCGCAGCGTACTGGAGCAACTGACACGCAGCGAGCGTTTTGCCGCCAAGCTGGCCGCCGGCACTGCCGGGCAACTGAGCCTGGGCTACGCCAGTTCGGTGGCCTTGAGCGATCGTTTCACCCAGGCCATTCAGCAGTTTTCCCGCGCTTACCCCGAAGTCCGCCTGACGCTTGTCGAGGAAGCCTCTACGGCGCAATGGCAACACATCGTCGAAGGCTCCCTGGAGATTGGTCTGAGCCGTCTGTTACCACCGCCGCAGCTCAACGAACTGCAGGTCCAGCCGCTGGATCAGGAGCCACTGCTGGTGGCGCTGGCTGAGGACGATCCGCTGGCAGCCCTGGAAACCATCAGCCTCGTTGAGCTGCAAGCCCATCCTGTGGTGCTGTACAGCGACGAACAGGGCACCGGCCTCAACGATGCCATCGAGCGCTTGTTCCAGCATTGCGAGCTGCCCTTGCTGCGCGGGCCGAGGGGACGCCAGATCACGTCGATCATTGCCTTGGTGGCCGCCGGCCAAGGCATTGCGTTGGTTCCCGCCTGCGCCCGCGCCTTGAACCAGCGCGGCGTGTGCTACCGGCCCCTGAAGGAAGCTGCGGCCACCATCGGTTTACTCGCCGTCAGCCATCGCCATCGACGCTCACGGGCCGCCGACGCTTTTCTGCAAATACTTGCTCAGGCAACCGAAACCAGCGCATGAGCGCGGCCGCCTGACAAGCACGGCGGGGATAAAAGTGTTTTACCGAAACCACTGGTTTTCTAAGCCAATGCTTTGCCTATCCTAGGAAGGATCTCTCATATCAGCGGAAGATCCATGAAAGCTTCGCTTCCCAGCCGCTACGCCTGCTTGGTCGGCTGCCTTGTTTTCACCTTTGCCAGCCTGCCCTTTCTCGCTGCCCATTCCTGGCTCTGGCCGTTCACCCTGATCAGCGCACTGCTCAGCCTGGTCGGTCTCAATGACCTGCGCCAGAGCCAGCACGCCGTGCGGCGCAACTACCCGATCCTGGGTAACATCCGCTACCTGATCGAAACCATCCGCCCGGAGATTCGCCAGTACCTGCTCGAAGGCGACGATGACAAGCTGCCGTTCTCCCGGGCCCAGCGCTCGCTGGTGTACGCGCGGGCCAAGAACGAAAGCGCCGAGAAAGCCTTCGGTACCCTCAACGATGTCTACCGGCCGGGCTTCGAGTTCATCAGCCATTCCATGTTGCCGGTCGAAACGCCCGACCCCGCCTCGTTTCGCATCAGCATCGGCGGCCCGCAGTGCCGCCAGCCCTACTCGGCGTCGATCTTCAACATCTCGGCGATGAGCTTCGGGGCGCTCAGCGCCAACGCCATTGGCGCCCTGAACAAGGGGGCCAAGCTCGGCCGCTTTGCCCATGACACCGGTGAGGGCAGCATCAGCCCCTACCATCGCGAGCATGGTGGCGACCTGATCTGGGAAATCGGCAGCGGTTATTTTGGCTGCCGCACAGCAGAAGGTCGTTTTGATCCTCAGCGCTTCGCCGAACAGGCCCGCGACCCGCAGGTGAAGATGATCGAGGTCAAGCTCAGCCAGGGCGCCAAACCCGGGCACGGCGGGATACTGCCCGGGCACAAGGTCAGTGCCGAAATCGCCGCCACCCGTGGCGTACTGATGGGGGAAGACTGTATTTCGCCTGCGGCGCACAGCGCCTTTCGCAGCCCGGTACAGTTGCTGGAGTTCATGGCGCAACTGCGCCAACTGTCCGGCGGCAAGCCGGTGGGTTTCAAGTTCTGCCTGGGCCACCCATGGGAGTTCATGGGCATCGCCAAGGCCATGCTGGTCACCGGCATCGTTCCGGACTTCATCGTCGTCGATGGCAAGGAAGGCGGTACCGGCGCCGCGCCGCGGGAGTTCAGCGACAACATCGGTGTGCCGATGCGCGAAGGCCTGATGTTCGTGCATAACACCCTGGTGGGCCTGAACCTGCGCGACAAGATTCGCATCGGCGCTGGCGGCAAGATTATCAGCGCTTTCGACATTGCCAGCGTGCTGGCCATTGGCGCCGACTGGGTCAACTCGGCCCGTGGCTTCATGTTCGCCATCGGCTGCATCCAGTCGCAAAGCTGCCACACCAACAAATGCCCGACCGGCGTGGCCACCCAGGATCCGTTACGCCAGCGTGCTCTGGTAGTACCGGAAAAAGCCGACAGGGTTTACAGCTTTCACCGCAACACCCTGCATGCCCTGGGCGAAATGCTCGCCGCTGCGGGCCTGGAGCACCCGGCCGAACTCAAGCCCAAGCACCTGGTGCGGCGCATCAGCGCCAGCGAGATCCGTCTGTTTTCCCAGTTGCACGTGTTCCTCAAGCCTGGCGAATTGCTCAGCGGCGCGATCGACAGCGAGTTCTATGCACGGATGTGGCGGATGGCCCGCAGCGACAGCTTCGAGCCAGAGAGCGGCGAGGCAGTGACGATCAAGCCCATCCCGCGCCGAAAACAAACAACCCCGGCCTAGGCCGGGGTTGCTGGAGACACCAGACAGCTATCAGAGAATGCTGATCGGGTACTCGACGAATACGCGGACTTCGTTACCGTCGTCGTTGTAGCCGTTCTGACGAACGCTGTCAGAAGTACGCAGGAACGAGCTACGCAGTTTGACGGACAGGTCCTTGGCAGGGCCTTCCTGAACCACGTACTTGAACTGGTTGAAGATTTCGCGCTCTTTACCTTCGCCGAAGCCGTGGGTGTTGATGTTGTCACCACGCACGTAGGCCACTTTGTAGGTCAGGCCCGGTACGCCGAAGGCGCCGAAGTCCAGGCCGTAGCCCAGCTGCCAGGAACGCTCGTCTTCAGCGTTGAAGTCGGACCAGTAGGAGTTGGCCAGGTAGATGGTCGAACCACCGTCACCCACGCCACCGGCGTTCTGGTAGAAGCCGTACTGATAACCGGTGTCGCCAGTGCTGCGCTGGTGCGCAATGGTGATCGAGTGCGGGCCGAAGGCGTAGGTGGCCGCCAGGCTCCAGATGGTGTTGGAGTCACCGGTCAGGTCGGCGGCAGCGACGTACTTCTTGTCGATGTCCGACTTGTAGCCGTTGAAGTCCAGGGTCAGCGACTGGTCGTCGGCGATAGGGTGAACGTAGTTCACGCCCAGGTAGTGCTTCTTCAGTACATCTTCAACATCGGAGGTGTACAGGGAAGCCGACAGGTTTTCGGTGAACTTGTAGCTGCCGCCGAATACGTTGATCGACTTCAGGCCACCGCTGTCACGGCCTTCAGCACTCTTGCGGGCTTCCTGGGTGAAACGACCGGCGTTCAGTTCCAGGCCCTTGATCTCCTTGGAGGTGATCAGGGTACCGGTGTAGCTTTCTGGCAGCAGGCGACCGTCGTCGTACTGCAGCACTGGCAGTTCCGGCATCTGGTCACCGTACTTCAGTACAGTGTTGGAGATGCGGAATTTAACTGCTGCGCCACCACGGGCCAGATTGTGCGGGGAGTTCTGCTGGTTGGTTGGCGAGTCGCCGTCCGCCGGCTTGAAGAAGTCGATACCGCCACCGCCGTTGCGGCCTTTACCACCGTCCAGACGCACAGCGTACAGACCGAAAGCGTCGACACCGACACCAACGGTGCCCTGGGTGTAGCCAGAGGAGAACTTGCCGATGAAGGCCTGGCCCCACTCGCTTTGGTCTTTGGTATGGTGCTTCTTGTCACGGTTGATGAAGGCGTTGCGCAGCAGAACGCTGGCTTTGCTGTCTTCTACGAAGCCCTTGGCTTCGGCCTGGTCATTGGCCATAGCCTGAGTCGCTGCCATAAGCCCCAGCGCGATCAGACTGATCCTGGTTTTCAACATTTTATTTTCCTTATTACTTAGTCAAAGACGCTCTGCGACCAAACGCCAAAAACCACGCCCCCTGCGTGGGTTGACGCTCACGGGTCTAAAAATGAAAAGCCCGCCTGCGAGTGATCGCAGCGGGCCTTTTATTCTGGACTCTTGGCCGATGGGCCTACAGGCGTTGACCGAATCCTATCCGTGTGCGGATCGGCGTGTCAAAATTTCGTGAAAAGTAAGTGTTTCTGCTTACAAGTCGCAGCCATTCGGAGCGCAAAACGCTGGGTTAGAGGCATTTGCGTCCGCGCTCAGGTAGAACTCCCGGTCCAGCCATTGCACGAAGGCATCGGGCTTGCCGAGGAAGGGACCGATATCGATCACCTGCAGCCGCCCTTCCCGTTCCAGCACCAGGGTTGGAAAACCCTGCCCGCCGACGCTGGCCATGAACGCGCGGCTGGTACCCATGTGGCTTTCTGAATCCACTTCCAGCAAAGCGCTGGCAAAGGCGTGTGCAGGCAGCCCCATCTCGGCGGCGATGGCCTTGAGCACCGCATCATCGGCAATCCGTCGGCCTTCTATGTAGTGCGCACGCTGCAACCGCGCCAGCAGTTCAAGGCCACGGCCCGCCAATTGCTCCGCGGCAAGGATGGCGGCAATTGGCGGCTGCGAATCGAATACGGCGTCGTTGTCGCGCAGCAGTCCTTCGAAGTAATCCCGGCCAAAAGGCTGCCCGGTGTACTCGGCGATGCGCCGGTCATGGGGCATGACGAAGGCGCGCAACTGCGCCGAAACCTTTTGCCGATTGGCACCGGCCATCATCCCGCCACCATGCAGCACGACCGGCATCAGGCCACTGGCAGCATTGATCAGCGGTTCGGCACCATAGCACCAGCCACACAACGGATCGAAAACATAGTGAAGGGTGGTTTGCACGGGCATGAGCGCCTCCGAGAAAAAGTGATGCCGTCAGGTTAGGCCGGATGGAGGTTGCGAAAAACGCTGCACTGGTTACAGATTTGTTGCGAAAAACAGCACAAATAGCTGACCAGCCCCAAGGCCAATCAATAGAAATATTTTGAAACAAACACCTCGCCAGCATGTTTAGAAACAGTTAACGTTAGTAAATGGCAAGCATTATCATTCGCGCGATTTTTCATTTCTCGTAAATGCCCGGATGTCCGCCATGTTTGCCCCCTGCCGTCTTTCTCCCCTGACCCTGGGCCTATCGCTGTTTTTCAGCTCAGGCCTGGTCGCCGCTGCCACCACCACGCTGCCCGAGGTCTCGGTCACCGCCGAGTCCGACCGCGAGCGCGATGACCCGCGGGTACGCGAAGTCAGCACTGCCACCCGAACCTCGACGCCTGCCCGCTATGTGCCTCAGGCCATCGACGCGGTGAAGACCAGCAACGTGCTGGACTACGGCAACAATGACCTGGGCAAGGCACTCAGTGGCATCCCCAACGTCAGCAGCGGCGCCGATACCCGCTTTGACAGCGTGCGCATCCGCGGCTTCGACGCCAGCAACGACTTTTACCTCGACGGGATCCGCGACGACAGCCAGTACGTGCGCGACCTGCACAACATCGAGCGGATTGAAGTGCTCAAGGGCCCGGCCGCCGTACTCTATGGCCGCGGCAGCCAGGGCGGGATCGTCAACCGCGTGAGCAAGATGCCGGAAGCCGGCCGGCGTTCCAGCATCGAGGCCCAGGGCGGTAGCGAAGACCTGCGCAGCCTGTATGCCGACCTCAGCGCCGATCCGACCGATAACATCAGCCTGCGCCTGAACATGGGCAACCAGGACAACAACAGTTTCCGCGACGGCATCGATGGCAGCCGTCAGCTGTTCGCGCCATCGATGAGCTGGCAGCTGACCCCGGAGCTGAACTGGCTGGTGCAATATGAGTACAGCCGCTACAACCGTACCCCGGATCGCGGCATCCCCAGCGTCAACGGCCGCCCGGCCGACGTCGGCCGCGACACCACCTACGGCGATACCCAGCGTGACTTCATCGACGACAAGGCCCAGTCCCTGCGCTCGCGCCTGAACTACCAGCTCAGCGACAACTGGCAGGTGCGCCACACCCTGGGCCTGTTCAAGCTCAACAGCGATTTCGACAACACCTACCTGACCGGCTACAACGCCGCCACCAACCAGGTCACCCGCCAGCGCTGGCAGCAGGACCTGAACACCCGCAACCTGTTCAACAACCTTGAACTTGAAGGCAACTTCGACACCTTCGGCCTGCAGCACACCCTGCTCACCGGCCTTGAGTTCGGTAACCAGCGTCGCGACCCGATCCTCTACACTGCAGCGACCTCGGGCGCGGGCTTTCGCCCGGTTCCGGGCCTGGACCTGAACAACCCCAACCGTGACCTGCAACACAACGGTCGCATGGTGGTCTCCAGCAACAACCACACCGTAGTCGACAGCCGCGGTTTGTACCTCCAGGACCAACTGCGCCTGAACGATCAATGGCAAGTGCTGGCGGGGGTACGTTTCGACCAGTTCGAGGTGGAAACCATCAACAAGGTCCGCGGCCTCTCCGAGAAGCAGGACAGCAACAGCACCAGCCCGCGCCTGGGCGTGGTCTATTCGCCCTGGCAGGAACATTCCTTCTATGCCTCCTGGAGCAAGACCTTCTCGCCAGTGGGTGGAGGCCTGATCGGGATCACCCCGGGCGCGGCCGGCAACACCAACGAAACCAGCCCGGAACAAACCCGGCAGAAGGAAATCGGGGTCAAGAGCGACTGGCTCGACGAGCGCTTGAGCACCACCCTGGCGGTCTATGAGCTTGAACTCTACAACCGCCGTACCAGCGACCCGAACAACCCTGGCATCACCCTGCTCTCGGGCCTGCAGCGTTCCCGCGGCGTCGAGCTGACCGCCACCGGTAACATCGTTGGCAACTGGTACGTGCGCGGCGGTATCGGTATTCAGGATGCAACCATCGTCAAGGACAACAACGGCCAGGAAGGCAACCGCGTGAGCAACGTCGCCAAGCACAATGGCAGCCTGTTCGTGACCTGGAAGCCGGAGATGGGCTGGTACGGCGAGACCGGCCTGACCCTGGTCGGCGAGCGTTATGCCGACAACCAGAACACCGCCGTGCTACCGGGCTATGGCCGCTGGGATGCCCTGGTGGGTGTGCGTACCAAGGACTGGGACCTGCGTGCGGCGCTCAACAACATTACCGACAAGACCTATTACAGCTCGGCCACCAGCGCCGCGCAGATCCAGTTTGGTGACCCGCGCAGCCTGATCGTTACCGGTACCTATAGTTTCTAACAGCACAGCAACAAAAAAGGGCGGCATTGTTCAGACAATGCCGCCCTTTTCATTGCTGCTGCCGAACCACCTAGCGGCTGCCATCACCCAGCAGCGCTTCCAGCTCTGCTTCAGTAAGCAGGCCTGCCGGATAACGCGCCAGCAACGAGCGACGCTGATCGGCCTTCCTGACCCGGTTTGCTCCATTGTGTTTCAACCACTGCGCCACGCGCTGGAGGGACTCGTGATTCACCGCTGATGGGGGCGAAGCCGGCTCACTTGCTGCATTCATTTCGACACGTACTCCCTGGGGCCGTGAGCGGCTAACCTACTCAAACTTTGTGACAGAACTGAGGAGCCCTATCTGTTTGAAATACAATGCAAAACAAATACAAGAGGTGTGCCAAAAAGCTATGCCGATCGTCGTCCGCGGATAAAAAAAAGCCCGTCAATCGACGGGCTCTTTGCTTGCTGCACTTCAGCCTTTGGCGGGAGCCGGTTGCTGCTGGGTCAGGCAATGAATGTTGCCGCCCCCCAGAAGCATCTCGCGTCCAGGGATCATGACCACTTCGTGATCGGGGAACACCCGCGCCAGAATCGCTCTAGCCTCAGCATCTGCCGGGTCGTCGAAGCTTGGGGCGATGATGCCACCGTTGACGATCAGGAAGTTGACGTACGAGCCGGCCAGGCGTACCGACGGGTTGCGCTCCTGGCTGCCGGCCACCGGATCGACCCCGGCGCACTCTTCTTCGCTGGCGAACAGCGGCCCCGGAATCGGCATCTTGTGCACGGTAAAGGCGCGACCTTTGGCGTCACGGCTGTTCTCCAACACCTCGAGTGCACCATGGCAGCGTGCGTAGTTGGGGTCTTGCGGATCATCGGTCCAGGCCAGTAACACTTCACCTGGGCGAACGTAACAACAGAAGTTGTCGACGTGGCCGTCGGTCTCGTCGTTGTACAGGCCATCGGGCAGCCAGATGATGGTGTCCACTGCCAGGTGATCACGCAGGATCGCTTCGATCTGCTCGCGGTTCAGGTGCGGGTTACGGTTGTGGTTGAGCAGGCATTCCTCGGTGGTGATCAGCGTGCCTTCACCGTCAACGTGAATCGAGCCACCTTCGAGTACGAAACCTTCGGTGTGGTAGCGCTGGCAGCGCTCCATCTCCAGCACCTTGCTGGCCAGTTGCTCGTCACGATTCCATGGCGAGTACAGGCCGCCCTCGAAGCCGCCCCAGGCATTGAAGCCCCAGTCGACGCCACGCACTTCGCCGCTGTCATTGATGACGAAAGTCGGCCCGGTATCACGCACCCAGGCATCGTCGTTGCTGATTTCCACCACGCGGATGTTCGGCAGGTCGAGCCGGGCGCGAGCGTTGTCGTACTGGGCGGCGGAGACGGCGACGGTCACCGGCTCGAAACGGGCGATGGCCTTGGCCAGCGTCACATGGGCAGCCTGCACCGGCTTGCCGCCCAGGCGCCAGTTGTCCGGGCGCTCGGGCCAGACCATCCAGACCTGGGTTTGTGGCGCCCACTCGGCGGGCATGTGGAAGCCGTCGGCGCGCGGGGTACTGGTGAGAGTTTTCATAGATGATCCTTGCTGAACTATCAGGATTGCAGCGCGCCGTCGAGGGTCTTCACCGGGCCGTACAGCGTCGGACGACGGTCTCGGAAAGTGCCCCAGGCACTGCGGGTGTGCTCAAGTTTGTCGAGGTCGAAAGTATGCACCAGCACACCCTCCTCGGTCTCGTTCAGCGCCTGGACCTTCTCGCCGAACTGGTCGGCAATGAAAGAGGAGCCGTAGAAGGTGATGTCGTAGCCGTCCTGCTCTTCGCGGCCGATGCGGTTGCTGGCGATCAGCGGCATCAGGTTGGCGCCGGCATGACCTTGCTGTACACGCTGCCAGTGGTCGCGCGAGGAGATGGTGTTGTCGTGCGGTTCGCTACCGATAGCCGTCGGGTAGAACAGCAGCTCGGCACCGAGCAGGGCCATGCTGCGTGCGCACTCGGGGAACCACTGGTCCCAGCAGATGCCTACGCCGATTTTCGCGTAACGGGTCTGCCAGACCTTGAAGCCGGTGTCGCCCGGGTTGAAGTAGTACTTTTCGTGGTAGCCGGGGCCGTCCGGAATGTGGGTTTTACGGTACACGCCCAGGTTGCTGCCATCGGCATCGATGATCGCGATGCTGTTGAATCGCGCACGCCCGGCCAGCTCGTAGAAGCTGATCGGCAGCACCACCTGCAGCTCTTTGGCGAGCTTCTGGAAATGGCCGATGGCGGCATTGGCCTCAACCGGCGTGGCCAACTGCAGATAGTCCGGGTTGGGCTTCTGGCAGAAGTACGGGGTTTCGAACAGCTCCTGGATCAGGATGATCTGCGCGCCCTTGGCGGCCGCTTCACGGACCAGCCGCTCGGCGCTTTCCAGGTTGCCCTGGCGGTCCCAGGAGCAGGCCATCTGGGTGGCGGCAACAGTAACGGTGCGGCTCATTTACTCCTCCTCGACAGGTGGCTGGACCGACTAGGCCAGGCCATCACGGTGATGATGGAGGCTTTTATATCCGATAAATATCGACTTTAAAAGAGGCATCTTAAAAAACAAAGCCAATAAAAAGCCGGTTAATCCGATAACAATCGAACTACCGGCTTTAGCTCAGGCGTTACAGGTCTTCTGACAACACCCGGTCGATGCTGTCGACGAAGTAGTCCACGCTTGCCCGGGTGGTGCACATCGGCGGCTTGATCTTGAGGATGTTCAGGTAATCGCCTGTGGGCTGCATGAAGATGCCCAGGTCGCGCAGGCGGTTGCACAGGAGGGTGGTCTCGGCACTGGCAGGCTCCAGGGTCTGGCGATCACGCACCAGCTCCAGCCCCAGGTAAAAGCCGGAACCGTGCACGGCACCCGCCAGCGGATGTTTATCGACTAACTGCTGCAGCCGTGACTTGAAGTAGCCGCCGACTTCCCGGGCGTTGTCCCACAACCCCTCTTCTTCCATGACATCGAGCACGGCCATGCCAATGCGGCAACTGACCGGGCTGCCACCGGCGGAGGAGAAGAAATAGCCTTCGGCCTCCAGCGCTTCGGCAATCTCCCGGCGGGTGATCACCGCACCCAATGGCTGACCGTTACCCATGCCCTTGGCCATGGTGATGATGTCCGGCACAACCCCCTGTTCTTCGAAACCCCAGAACCAGGTACCCAGCCGGCCATAGCCGACCTGCACTTCATCGGCAATGCACACGCCGCCCGCTGCCCGTACCTTGGCATAGACTTGTTGCAGGTAACCCGGCGGCAGCGAGATGCCGCCGGCATTGCCGTACACCGGCTCACAGATGAAGCCGGCCAGCTGCCGTTGCTCGGCAGCCAGTGCGTCGAGCTTGGCATCGACATCACGCAAATAATCGGCGGTGCTTGCGGCGCCACGGAAGGCACCGCGATAGGTGTTGGGGGCAATCACCGGATGAACCCATTCCGGCCGGGTGCTCAGGGCCTGGGGATTGTCAGCGATGGAAGTGGAAATCGCATCGGTAGCCACCGACCAGCCGTGATAGGCCTCGAGCACACTCAACAAGTCGCGCCCACCGCTGTAGGCCCAGGCCAGGCGAATCGCCAGGTCGTTGGCCTCGGTACCGCTGTTGACCAGAAACACCCGGTCCATGCCGCTCGGCGCCAGGGCCAGCAAGCGTTCGGAAAATTCGGCGATGGCCGCATAGTGAAAGCGCGAGTTGGTATTGAGCAGCGACCATTGCCGCGCCGACTCGGCAACCATGCGCGGATGCCCGTGACCAAGAACTGCAACGTTGTTGAGCATGTCCAGGTAAGCCCGCCCCTGCATGTCGAACAGGTAGTTGCGCCAGCCGCGCTCGATATGCGGCGGCTGCTGGTAGTAGTGCTTCTGCGAGCGGGCGAAACTGGCATCGCGCCGGGCCAGCAAAGCCTGGGCATCGACCAGCGGTTCGGCGTTGCAGGCAACACCGAGGATGGCCTGTGGCGAGGGGCACACTGCTTGCCAGGCCCGAGCCCGCGAAGGCACGACAAAGGCCGGCGGGTACAGCCCGGCAACCCGGCACAGCTGAACCTTCAACAGTGCGGCACTGGCGCCCAGTGACTGCCCCTGGGCTATCACCTGCCCCGCGGCTGGCGCCTGGCTCAGCCCATGCAGCCACAAGTTGCATTCATTGCCCGCAAGGCAACCGCTGTCTTCGCCGTACTGGTGCCAGGTACCGGCCCAGGGCGCCTTGAGCGCCGTGGCTACGGGCAGGTGCACCTCAACATTCAGGGCGAAGGTTGCCGGCTCCGCGGGGTTATCGATGTGGGTCTGCGACAACCGGTACTGCCCGTACAAGGTGCAGGCCGCGCCTGAATCGCCAGCCTGCTGGGCCAGCAAGCGCTGATCGATGCCCGGCTGCTCCCAGTTCCCTGCCTGGTAATGCTCGCTGAGCACGCCAAGATCCACCCCTACCACCTGTGCTGCGACCGAGGGTGGCAACAGCGGCGTGAAATCTTCCAGCACCCGCGCGGGCAATTCATGCCCGGTCACTTGCAGGATCGCCGCCTCCATCAGCTCGAAGGGCACGCTGGTGGCGACATCGAAGATCTCCCACTCATGGGCCAGGTTGTCGCGGCTGTAACTGTTACCAGGGTCGACACTCAGCTGTTGTTCACCGCTCAGCACCAACACCGCGGCCCGGGCTACCACTAGCGGCCACAAGGCCTGGAGTTCGGCTGTGGTCAGCGGGTTGAGCGCATGGTAGGCCTCGATCGCCGGCAGTATCCGCAAGGGGTCACCCTCGGCATGGTGCAGCAATGCCGCGCAAGTCACCGAGAGATCAGCGATGCGCCAGGTGTGCATCAGGTCGCCAAAATCAATCACCCCTTGCAGCTGCCACTGCCGCTGCTCATCCCGCGCCCAGACGGCGTTGTCATCGGTAATGTCCAGGTGCACCGCCTGCAGCGGCAATTGGTCGACCAACGGTTGCAGACGCACCCTGGCCTGCTGTGCGGCAGCGCTTATCCGCGCTTGATACGGGCTTTCAGCCAGCACCGGCAACAGATGCTCGATCAATGCCTGGGCGTGGCGTGGGTCCCATTGCAGGGTACGTTCGAGCCCTGGGTGGGTGAAATCGGCCAGGGCTCGGTCGACTCGCGCGCAAAGACGGCCAAGCTCCGCCACCAGGCGTGGCTCCATGTGCTTGATTCGGGTCAGCGAATTACCGTCTATATAGTCGAGCACGCGCACGCGCAAAGCTTGACCACCCACCTCTACTGCCAGCAGTTGCTCGCCCGTTCGCGATGCCAGCACGGCGGGCACCCGTAGCCCTTGATCGCGCAGGTAACCCAGGGCGCTGTGCTGGGCCTGCAGTTCGGCCATGGCGTAATCACCATGGCAGATTTTCAGCACATAGCGCCCCTGGGGGGCGTCCAGGCGAAAATTCAGGTCCTGCTGACTGCCCAGCGCTTGTAATGCGCCGCTGAGGCCGAAATGCTCCTGCAACAGGCAAGCGGCCTGCTGTTCACTGACTTCAGGGCATGGCTGACTGGAGCGATGGATCAGGGTACTGAGCGACATGGGCTGGGGACCTCATTTTTTTGTTGCCTATATCGCCACTGCTTGTGCCAGTTGGCAAGAATAACGGCTAAAATCGCAGCAGAATTGCTCTGCTGCCTCGAGCATCTCAAGGGAAAGGCACAGCTCGGCGCTTTTTGCTTGCGCCTGTCTCCCCCTGGCCACAAGCTATGTCCTTTAATTTTCAATGTCAGTTACGGAAGAAAGGCAGTCCGACATGCGAATTCTCATCACCGGCGGGGCCGGCTTCATCGGTTCGGCGCTGGTGCGTCACCTGATCAACAATACCGAGCACGAAGTACTCAACCTGGACAAACTGACCTATGCCGGTAACCTGGAGTCGCTGACCAGCATCGCGACCAATACCCGCTACGAGTTCGTGCAGGCCGATATTGCCGATCAGGCAATCGTCAGCGGCGTGCTTGAGCGCTTCAAACCCCACGCAATCATGCACCTGGCCGCGGAGTCGCATGTTGACCGTTCGATCGACGGTCCTTCGGACTTTATCCACACCAATATCGTCGGCACCTACAGCCTGCTGGAGGCCACCCGCGCCTACTGGTTGACCCTGCCGGCCGATGAGCGCGCGGCATTCCGCTTCCATCACATTTCCACCGACGAAGTGTATGGCGACCTGCATGGCGTCGATGACCTGTTCACCGAAACCACGCCTTACGCGCCAAGTTCGCCGTACTCGGCAAGCAAGGCCGCGTCCGACCATCTGGTCCGGGCCTGGCAACGCACCTACGGTCTGCCGGTACTGGTGACCAACTGCTCGAACAACTACGGGCCGTTCCACTTCCCGGAAAAACTCATTCCGCTGGTAATCCTCAATGCTCTGGCTGGCAAACCGCTGCCTGTGTATGGCAACGGCCTGCAGGTGCGTGACTGGTTGTTCGTCGAGGACCACGCCCGCGCCCTGTTCAAGGTAGTGACCGAAGGCAAGGTGGGCGAGACCTACAACATTGGCGGGCATAACGAACAGAAGAACATCGATGTGGTCCGCGGCATTTGCGCACTGCTCGAAGAACTGGCGCCGCAACGTCCGGCGGGCATTGCCAACTATGCCGACCTGATCACCTACGTTCAGGATCGCCCTGGCCATGATCAGCGTTATGCGATCGACGCCAGCAAAATCGAACGTGAACTGGGCTGGGTCCCTGAAGAGACCTTCGAGACCGGCCTGCGCAAGACCGTACAGTGGTACCTGGACAACCTGGAGTGGTGCCAGCGGGTCCAGGACGGCAGTTATCAAGGCCAGCGCCTGGGCGCCAGCGAATTCAAGGATCTGATTGCATGACCAAAGGTATTGTCCTGGCGGGCGGCTCCGGCACCCGTCTGCATCCTATTACCCTGGGTGTTTCCAAACAGCTATTGCCGATCTACGACAAACCGATGATCTATTACCCGATCTCGGTATTGATGCTTGCCGGCATACGCGAAATCCTGCTGATCTCCACCCCACAGGATCTGCCGCAGTACAAGCAGCTGCTGGGTGACGGCAGCCAGTTCGGTATCGAGCTCAGCTATGCCGAACAGCCGTCTCCGGATGGCCTGGCACAGGCGTTCCTTATCGGCGAAGAATTCATCGGCGACGATTCGGTCTGCCTGATCCTGGGCGACAATATTTTCCATGGCCAGGGTTTCAGCGAACAACTGCTGCGCGCCATCAAACAGCCCTCCGGCGCTACCGTATTCGGCTATTGGGTCAAGGATCCTGAGCGCTTCGGCGTTGTCGACTTCGACCAGGATGGCCGTGCACTGTCCATCGAAGAGAAGCCGGCCAAACCCAAGTCCCACTACGCAGTTACCGGCCTGTACTTCTACGATAACGATGTGGTGAACATCGCCAAGAACGTCAAGCCTTCGCCACGTGGCGAGCTTGAGATCACTGACATCAACAATGCCTACCTGCAACGCGGCGACCTGCGAGTCGAGCGTTTCGGCCGCGGCTTCGCCTGGCTGGATACCGGAACTCACGACAGCTTGCTGGAAGCCTCACAATATGTGCAGACCATCGAGCACCGGCAAGGACTGAAAGTCGCCTGCCTGGAAGAAATTGCTTTTGAACATGGCTGGATCAACCGTGAACAATTGCTTGAGCGCGCCCAGGCGTTTGGCAAGACCGGGTATGGACAATACCTGTTCACGCTTGCCGGAGACCACCAATGACGTCAGGCGTGAACAACGCTTTGAACATCCTCATCAGCGGCCAACACGGCCAGGTATCCCGGGAACTGCAACAGCGCCTGGGCGACCTGGCGCAGTTGCATGTGCTGGGTCGTGACCAGCTCGACCTGGCCAACCCCGAAGGCATTCGTGAACGCGTACAGACGCTCAAACCCGACCTGATCATCAACGCCGCGGCCCATACCGCAGTCGACAAGGCCGAGAGCGAACCGGAACTGGCCTTCGCAATCAATGCCCGGGCACCGGGTATCTTTGCCGAAGAAGCCGCGAAGCTCGGTATCCCGCTGATCCACTACTCCACCGACTATGTGTTCGATGGTAGCAAGGACAGCCCCTACACCGAAGATGACGAGCCCAACCCGCTCGGCGTCTACGGGCGCAGCAAACTCGCCGGCGAGCAGGCGATTGCCGCAGTCGGCGGCCAGCACCTGATCCTGCGCACCAGCTGGGTGTATTCACGGCACGGGAGCAACTTTCTGCTGACCATGCAGCGCCTGCTGCAGGAAAAGCCAGAGTTGCGCATCGTCGCCGACCAGATCGGCGCGCCGACCTGGGCCGGCACCATCGCCATCAGCACCCGTGCCCTGATCGAGCGCTGGCAGGCTGGCCAGGCCGGTGCCTGGGGCACCTATCACCTGACCGCCCAAGGCGAGACATCCTGGTTCGGTTTCGCCCAGGCCATCGGCGAGCAACTCAAGGCCCAGGGCCTGCCTTGTGCCGAGTTGCTACCGATTCCTTCCAGCGATTACCCGACCCCGGCCCGCCGCCCGCTGAACTCGCGCCTCGATTGCAGTCGCCTGCAACGCGAGTGGCAGGTCAGCCAACCGCACTGGCAGCAGGCACTGATCGACTGCCTGAAGTAGCGCATAATGCGCCAGATCATTCTGGCGCAGTTGCGATGACCATGACCCCACCCGTTCCCCGCCGCCCTCGCTGGCGCAGCCTGGCCATACTCGCAGTGTGCCTGGCCCCATTGCTATGGCCGTTGCAGCATCTTGCCGAGCGCTATTACCAAGACGAACTGGCCGGGCAGAACCGCCAGACCCTCGATCTCTACGTGGCCAACCTGCTCGGTACCCTGCACCGCTACGAGACCCTGCCGCAGATCCTCGGTGACCTGCCGGCATTGCGCGCAGTGCTGGCCGACCCGCTGCGCCTGGAAACCCTGACCAACGCCAACCGTCTGCTCAAGGACATCGCCACCCAGACCGGCGCCGAAGTCATGTACCTGATGGACGCCAACGGCAATACCCTGGCCGCCTCCAACTGGGACAAACACGACAGTTTCGTCGGTCGCAATTTCGCCTTTCGCCCATATTTCAGCGAAGCCATCGCCGGGCGTCTGGGACGCTTCTTCGGCCAGGGCACCACCTCGGCCAAGCGCGGCTACTTTTTCGCCGCCGCCGTGCGCGACCGCGACCGGGTGATCGGCGCGCTGGTGGTCAAGGTTGACCTTGACCATACCGAAACCCTCTGGGGCAAGACCCCGGAACAGCTGCTGCTGACCGACCACAACGGCGTGGTGATCCTCACGTCGCGTCCCGACTGGCGTTTCCGTGCCACCCGGCCCCTGACCGATGCCGAACGCGCAGCCATTGTCGCCATCCAACCCTACCCGACCCAGTCGCCCAAGCCGCTGACCCTCGACCCCAAGGCCTGGCTGACCCAGACCCAGGCCATCGAGGAAACCGGCTGGCAGGTCAGCATCCTCGCTCCGCGCACCCTGATCGACCGCTCGGTACGCACCGTGGTTGCCATTGGCGGTGCCACCTTGCTGGTGCTGATGCTGCTGCTAGGGCTGATCATGCAGCGCCGCCGGCATTACATGGACCGCATCGACTTCGAGGCCCATGGCCGCCAGGAACTGGAAAAACGGGTGATCGAACGTACCGCCGACCTCGAAGGCCTCAACAGCCGCCTGAAGGAGGAAGTACTGGAACGTGAACAGGCCCAGCAGGAGCTGGTACGCGCTCAGGACGAACTGGTGCAGGCCGGCAAGCTATCGGTGCTGGGCACCATGTCGGCGAGCATCAGCCACGAACTCAACCAGCCGCTGGCGGCGATCCGCAGCTATGCCGAAAACGCCGAGATCCTGCTCGACCACCAGCGCACCGACGATGCCCGCAGCAACCTCAAGCTGATCAGCGAGCTGACCGGGCGTATGGCCTCGATCATCGCCCACCTGCGCGCCTTCGCCCGCCGCGACCGCCATGCCCCAGAGAGCGTAGCCCTGCAGCCGGCCTTGGACGATGCCCTGGCGCTGCTGGCCAAGCGCCGCCGAGCCATGGCCGTGGAGCTGGTGCGCGACCTGCCCGAGGCCACCCTGTGGGTGCAGGCCGGCGAAACCCGCCTGCGCCAGGTGCTCGGCAACCTGCTGGCCAATGCCCTCGACGCCCTGACCGAAAAGGCCAACCCGCGCAAGCTGTGGCTCAGTGCCGAACAGCGCGATGGCAACGTCTACCTGTACATTCGCGACAACGGGCCGGGCTTTACCAGCCAGGCCCTGGCCCGCGCCCGCGAGCCGTTTTTCACCACCAAGACGCGCACCCAGGGCCTTGGCCTTGGCTTGGCGATCTGCGATACCTTGATGCGTGCACTGGGCGGCGAGCTGCTGCTGGGCAACCACCCTGAAGGCGGTGCCCTGCTCACCCTGCAGCTACGCATCGCCAAGCCCGGCGCTACACTACCTACTTCGGAGGACCCATCGGCATGACGACCGAGCCGCTCATCGACAGCCGCACGCAGGTGATTCTGGTCGACGACGACCCGCACCTGCGCCAGGCCCTGAGCCAGACCCTCGACCTTGCCGGGCTGAAGATCCTGCCGCTGACCGACGCCCAGGGCCTGGCCGGGCGAATCGAGCGCGACTGGCCGGGCGTGGTGGTCAGCGATATCCGCATGCCCGGTATCGACGGCCTGGAGCTGCTGCAGCAGCTTCACACCCAGGACCCGGAACTGCCGGTGCTGCTGATCACCGGCCATGGCGACGTGCCGCTGGCCGTGCAGGCCATGCGCGCCGGGGCCTATGATTTTCTGGAAAAACCCTTCGCCAGCGATGCGCTGCTCGACAGTGTGCGTCGTGCCCTGGCCCTGCGCCGCCTGGTGTTGGACAACCGCAGCCTGCGCCTGGCCCTGAGCGATCGCCAGGAGCTGAGCACGCGCCTGGTCGGCCACTCGGCACCGATGCTGCGCCTGCGCGAGCAGATCGGTGCCTTGGCCGGCACCCGCGCCGACGTACTGATCCTTGGCGAGACGGGCGCCGGCAAAGAAGTTGTCGCTCGCGCCCTGCACGATTTGTCGAGCCGCCGTGATGGCCCGTTCGTGGCAATCAATGCCGGCGCCCTGGCCGAATCGGTAGTCGAAAGCGAGCTGTTCGGCCACGAGCCGGGGGCGTTCACCGGAGCGCAGAAGCGCCGTATCGGCAAGTTCGAATTCGCCAATGGCGGTACGCTGTTCCTCGATGAAATCGAAAGCATGAGCCTGGATGTACAGGTCAAACTGCTGCGCCTGTTGCAGGAGCGGGTCGTCGAACGCCTGGGCGGCAACCAGCTGATCCCGCTGGATATCCGCATCATCGCTGCGACCAAGGAAGACCTGCGCCAGGCCGCCGACCAGGGGCGCTTTCGTGCCGACCTGTACTACCGCCTGAACGTTGCACCGCTGCGCATTCCGCCACTGCGCGAGCGTGGCGAAGACATTCTGGTGCTGTTCCAGCACTTTGCCGAAGCCGCCGGCGAGCGCCATGGCCTGCCGGTGCCCCCGCTGCAACCGACGCACCGGGCGCTGCTGCTGCGCCATGAATGGCCGGGTAACGTGCGCGAGCTGCAAAACGCCGCCGAGCGCTTCGCCCTGGGCCTTGAACTGGCGCTGGACGGTGACGTGCCGCCAGCCGCCGACGATCCCACGCCAAGCACTGGCAGCGCTAACCTCAGCGAACAAGTCGAGCAGTTCGAACGCTCGCTGATCGCCGCCGAACTGGCACGCTCGCACAGCTCCCTGCGCAGCCTGGCCGAAGCCCTCGGTATCCCGCGCAAGACGCTGCACGACAAGCTGCGCAAACACGGCCTGAGCTTCGCCGACAGTCACCAAAACAGCGATGACCTGGAGGACAACCGTTCATGAGCGCGGACAGCCATTACCTTGAATCAGTGCTGCACAGTGACATCCCGCTGACCCGCCAGATGGGCCTGCAGGTCCTCGACTGGCAGCAGCATTGCCTGCGCCTGCAGCTGCCGCTGGAGGCCAACGTCAATCACAAGAGCACCATGTTCGGCGGCAGCCTGTACTGCGCCGCGGTGCTGGTCGGCTGGGGCTGGTTGCACCTGAGGTTGCGTGAAGCGGGGATCGATGACGGCCATATCGTCATCCACGAAGGCCAGATCAGCTATCCGCTGCCGGTCACTGGCGCGGCCATCGCCACCTGCGCAGCGCCGGACGAGAAAGTCTGGGCGCGCTTCATCGCCACCTATCAGCGCCGTGGCCGGGCGCGCCTGAACCTGCACACCCAGGTCAGCAATGCCGGCAGCAGCGAGGCTGCCGTGCAGTTCAGCGGTCAGTACGTGCTACACCGCTAGGGCTTGCTGCAACAGCTTGTCGCGCCACGGCGCGGCAGCTGGCAAGGCCAGGAAGAACGGGTTGAGCAAGGAATCGCGCGGCGGGTAGACGAAGGCCTGGCCATCGAGGCCGAGCACTTCACCGCCGGCGCCTTCCAACACCCCTTGCGCCGCAGCGGTATCCCACTGCGAAGTGGGGGCCAGACGCGGGTAGCAATCGGCCGCACCTTCGGCCAACAGGCAGAATTTCAGCGAGCTGCCGATATTGGCCAGCTCCAGCTCCCCCACGGCCAGGCTCAAGCCCGCCAGCAAGGCTTCCTGTTGCGGGCTCGAATGACGCCGGCTGGCGACCACGGTAAAGCGCTCACCCGCAGGCGGTGCCGTGCGCACGTTGATGACTTCAGGTACACCGGCGGCTGCTTCGAGCCAGGCGCCAAGGCCTTTGCCACCGTAATAACAGCGGCCATTGGTGGGAATTGCCACTACGCCAAACACCACCCGCCCCTGCTCGATCAGGGCGATGTTGACAGTGAACTCTTCAGTGCCGGCGATGAATTCCTTGGTGCCATCCAGCGGATCGACCAGCCACCAGCGCTGCCAGCCTTGCCGTTCACTCAGGGGGATGTTGCAGTCTTCTTCAGACAGCACCGGGATTTCCGGGGCCAGCACGCGCAGGCCTTGGGCAATGACCTCATGGGCCGCCAGGTCGGCTGCAGTGACCGGCGACTCATCGGCCTTGGCCGTCACCGCCACGTCGGCGCGCCAGTACGGCAGGATCGCCTTGCCCGCCTGGCGGGCCAGTTCCACCACCTGCTGCATCAGGGCAATGTCGCTCATACCGGGAATACCCCACGCTGGCTCAGCAAATCACGCACCAGGTACAGCGCCGCCAAGGCCCGGCCTTCGGAAAACTGCGGATGCTGGGCCAGGGCCGACAGCTCGCGCAGGTTGATCTTGTCGACGCGCATCGGCTCCGGCTCGTCGCCTTCCAGGCGCTCCTCGTAGAGGTCGGTGGCCAGCACTACCTGAATCTTCTGGCTCATGTAGCCAGGCGAAAGCGACAGCTCGGTCAGGTGCTCAAGCTGACGGGCGCCATACCCGGCTTCTTCCTTGAGCTCCCGGTCAGCCGCCGCCAGCACGTCTTCACCCGGCTCGATCAAGCCCTTGGGCAATGACAGTTCATACTCGTCAGTACCGCCGCAGTACTCTTCCACCAGCAGCGCATGCTCGGCATCGAGCATCGCCACGACCATCACCGCGCCATAACCGTTACCGCGCCCGACCAGGCGTTCGTAAGTGCGCTCAGCACCGTTGGCGAAGCGCAGCTGCACGGCTTCGACGCGGAACAGGCGGCTGCTGGCGACGATCTCGCGAGAGAGGACGGTGGGTTTCTGGCGCATGGGGCGGCTCCTTGGCGTGAACGGGTTACTATACCGTGGCTTGCCCGGCCGCTGCCTCCTGACTGTTCGAGAATTTCATATGCCCGTTTTAGCCTGGTCCACCATCGATACCGTCCTGCTGGACATGGACGGCACCCTGCTCGACCTGCACTTCGACAACCACTTCTGGCTCGAGCAACTGCCGCAGCGCTACGCCGAGCTGCACGGCATCAGCCGGGCCATGGCCGAGCTTGAATTGCAGCCATTGTTCGAGCAACACGCCGGCTCGCTGAACTGGTACTGCCTGGACTTCTGGAGCCGCGAGCTGAACTTCTCGGTGCGCGAGCTCAAGCTTGAGACCGCCCACCTGATCGCCTTGCGTCCAGATGCCGATACGTTCCTGCAGGCGATCAAGCAGGCCGGCAAGCGGGTAATCCTGATCACCAACGCCCATCGCGATTCGCTGTCGTTGAAACTGGAACGGGTGGAGCTGGCACCCTACTTCGAGCGCCTGATCAGCTCCCATGACTACGGCTACCCCAAGGAGAACCCACAGTTCTGGAGCGCCCTTGAGGCCGATATCGGCTTCAGCCCGCAACGCAGCCTGTTTATCGACGACACCTTGTCGATCCTGCGCAGTGCCCGCGACTTCGGCGTGGCGCACCTGCTTGCGGTGCGCCAGCCGGACAGCCGCAAAGGGCCTCGGGATACCGAAGAGTTCGCTGCGGTGGAAGACTACCGGGCGTTGCTCGAAGGGTTGTGATTACTCGGGAATGCGCAGGGTCTGGCCCGGGTAGATTTTGTCCGGGTGACTGAGCAGCGGCTTGTTGGCGTCGAAAATCTTGTTGTACAGGTTGGCATTGCCGTACACCGCCAACGAGATGGCACTGAGGGTGTCGCCTTTCTTCACCACGACAAAACGGGCTGCAGCCACAACCGGGCCGGTGACGGTGATCTGATCATCCACCGAAGCCACACCGGCAATGTTGCCCACCGCCAGCAGGATCTTCTCTTTCTCTTCCTGGCTGCTGACTTCGCCAGTCAGGGTAACCTTGTCACCGTCGACGGTGGCCTGAACGTTCGGGTTACCCAGCCCGACCTTCGCCACATGCGCCTTCAACTGCTCGCTGGCATTGGCATTACCCGGGGTCAACAGGTCGATGAGTTTCTCGCCTGCTTCTTTGACGAAACTGAAAATGCTCATGCCGCTCTCCTTGGTGATGAATCTCGGAGCCTGGAGTCTAGGACAGGTTAGAATGCTTCGCCTGCTTTGCGCCGTGGAGCGACGATGGACATCAAACAACTCAAATTCCTCATCGCCCTGGATGAAACCCGCCACTTCGGCCAAGCCGCCGCGCGCTGCCACGTGACCCAGCCAACCCTGTCGATGCGCCTGCGCAATCTCGAACAGGAACTGGACCTCGCCCTGGTCAATCGCGGCCAGCGCTTCGAGGGCTTTACCGCCCAGGGCGAACGGGTACTGGCCTGGGCCCGCTCGGTAATCGCCGCCTACGACGGCCTGAATGCCGAAGCTGCCGCTTGTCGCGGCCACTTGGTCGGCACCTTGCGCCTGGGCGTGGTACCGCTGTCGAGCTTCGATCCCCTGCCGCTGCTGCGGCGCATGCACCAGCAGCATCCGGAACTGCGCTTTGAACTCAGCGCCCTGAGCTCCGAGCAGATCCTCGAACAGCTGACCAGCAACCAGCTGGACCTGGGCGTGTCGTACCTGGATCGCCTCGATCATGAACGCTTCCAGTCGCTGCCGCTGGGCGAGACGCGCATGGGGCTTTTATATGATCCAGATCATTTCTGCTTCGACGACCACCCCCTAAGCTGGCAACAGCTGACCGAACTGCCGCTGGGGTTGCTTACCGCCGGCATGCATTTTCGCCAGTCGATCGACCACAACTTCCACAGCCGTGGCCTGACACCGCAGCTGTTGCTGCAGACCGATGCCGTCCATCAGTTGGCCCAGGCCGTCAGCGGAGGCCTGTGTTGTGCCATCATGCCGTTGGCGGCCGGCCTGGAAGTGCTCACCGAACGGCTGCGCCTGCAACCGATCGAACAGGCCTGCACCCTGGCGCCACTGGGCCTGATCATGCGCCGCACGGCGCCACGCTCGGCCCTGGCCGAGGTGTGCCTGGCACAATATCAAGCGCTGCAAGGCGAGGGTTGATCGACGCCGTCTATCAAGGCATCAGCATTAGCGATTAGACGATACCCGAGCGCAAGCCTAGGCTTAAAGCTGAACAGCCGCCGGTACCTCTGCTGATGAGCACAAAACCCCCGGCCTGTGCGGCGTCCACCCCGCTTGTGACTGCGCCCGCGGCCAGCAATACCTACGACTACTGCCACCTTACCGACGACAGCCAGGCGCACACTGCACTGGCCGAAGAAGTCGCCCTGGCGATTGCCTACAACGGTATCAGCCAGGCAGTGATGCTGGTCAGCCCCACCGACCTCGAAGACTTTATCGTCGGTTTCAGCATCGGCAGCGGCATCATTGCTTCGGCCAATGAGATCTACGACGTCAAGTTCACCAGCACTGGTTCGGCCATACACGCCGACGTCGAGATCGCCAACCGCGCCTTCTGGAACCTCAAGACCCAGCGCCGGCAACTGGCCGGCACCAGCGGCTGCGGCCTGTGCGGCGTGGAAGCGGTGGAGCAGGCCCTGCCCGACCTTGCCGTGTTGCCGGGCGCGCCGCTGCCACCTGCGCAATGGCTCGCGGGCCTGCGCCAGCGCATGGATGCCTTCCAGCCCCTGGGCCAGCACTGCGGTGCGGTACATGCGGCATTGTTCATGAACAATCAGGGGGAAATCCTCCTGGGTCGCGAAGACATCGGCCGGCACAACGCCCTCGACAAGCTGATCGGCGCCTTGGTCCGCCAGCACCTGAGCCTCGACGGCGGCCTGGCAATCGTTACCAGCCGCTGCAGCCTGGAGCTGATCCAGAAAGTACTACGCGCCGGCATCCAGACCCTGGTCAGCCTGTCCTCGCCCACCGGCCTCGCCCTGCAGTGGGCGCGGCGGCACAACCTCAACCTTATTCACCTGCCCAAACACAGCGCGCCACGGGTGTTCAGCCCCGTGCGGGAGAACAGAACGTGAGCCTGCATCACCAAGCCGATCAGAAGCCTGTCCCTCGCTATAAACCCTACAACGGTGCTGCTGGCGGCTGGGGCGCACTGCGCAGCGTGGCCCAGGCCTGGATCGGCAGCGACAACGCCCTGAAGAACATTCGCGCGCTGCTCAAGACCAACCAGAACGGCGGTTTCGACTGTCCCGGCTGCGCCTGGGGCGACTCGCCGGAAAGCGGCATGGTCAAGTTCTGCGAGAACGGCGCCAAAGCAGTGAACTGGGAAGCGACCAAACGCCGGGTCGATGCGCCATTCTTCGCCCGCCACAGCGTCACCTCGTTACTGGCCCAGAGCGACTACTGGCTCGAATACCAGGGCCGGCTGACCGAACCGATGGTCTACGACGCCAGTACCGACCGCTACACACCCATCGACTGGGACAGTGCCTTTGCCCTGATCGCCAAGCACCTGCAACAGCTTGAAAGCCCCGACCAGGCTGAGTTCTATACCTCTGGCCGGGCCAGCAACGAAGCGGCCTACCTGTATCAGCTGTTCGTCCGTGCCTATGGCACCAACAACTTCCCGGACTGCTCGAACATGTGCCACGAAGCCAGTGGCGTGGCCCTGGGGCAGAGTGTCGGGGTTGGCAAGGGCACGGTGACGTTCGACGATTTCGAGCATGCCGATGCGATCTTCGTCTGGGGCCAGAACCCCGGCACCAACCACCCGCGCATGCTCGAACCGCTGCGTGAAGCGGTCAAGCGCGGTGCCCAGGTGGTGTGCATCAACCCGCTCAAGGAACGCGGCCTGGAGCGCTTCCAGCACCCGCAGCACCCGCTGGAGATGCTCACCAACGGCGACCGCCCGACCAACACTGCCTACTTGCGCCCGGCTCTGGGCGGCGACATGGCGGTACTGCGCGGCATGGCCAAGTTCCTCTTGCAGTGGGAGCGCGAAGCCCAGGCCAGCAATGCCCCGGCGATTTTCGACCACGATTTTCTCAACCAGCACACCCAGGACGTCCTGGCTTACCTGGCAGCGGTCGACGCCACCTCCTGGGAGCAGATCAGCGCACAATCAGGCCTGACCCTGGCCGAGATCGAGTACGCCGCGCGCATGTACTGCAAGGCCAAAAAAGTCATCATGTGCTGGGCCATGGGCATCACCCAGCATCGCCATTCGGTGGCGACCATCCAGGAAATCGCCAACCTCATGCTCCTGCGCGGCAACCTCGGCGTACCCGGCGCCGGCCTGTGCCCGGTGCGCGGCCATAGCAACGTGCAGGGCGACCGCACCATGGGCATCAACGAGCGGCCACCAGTGGCCCTGCTCGATGCCCTGGAACGCCGCTTCGGCTTCAAGGTGCCGCGCCATAATGGCCACAACACGGTCGAAGCGATCCGCGCCATGGCCGACGGCCAGGCCAAGGTGTTCATCGCTCTGGGCGGCAACTTTGCCCAGGCCACCCCGGACACCGAGCGTACCGCCCAGGCCCTGCGCAACTGCGAGCTGACCGTGCAGATCAGCACCAAGCTCAACCGTAGCCATCTGCTGCATGGCAAGCAGGCGCTGATTCTGCCGTGCCTGGGGCGCACCGATATCGACCTGCAGGGCGAAGGCCCGCAGGCCGTGACCGTGGAAGACTCGTTCAGCATGGTCCACGCCTCCAACGGCCAGTTGCAGCCGCTGTCGCGGCAGATGCGCTCGGAGCCTGCAGTGATTGCCGGGATTGCCAATGCCACCCTCGGCGCCAGACCGGTGGACTGGAACTGGCTGATCGCCGATTACGCACGGATCCGCGACCTGATCGACCAGACCATCCCAGGCTTTGAGAGCTTCAACCAGCGCCTGGAGCATCCGGGCGGTTTCTACCTGGGCAACAGCGCCGGCCAACGGCAATGGAAGACCAGCAGCGGTCGGGCCAACTTCAAGGCCAATGCCCTGCCCGCTGACCTGCTGCACGAGCGCGTGCGCGCCAGCGGCCAGGTACCGGACCTGATCATGCAGTCGATGCGTTCCCACGATCAGTACAACACCACTATCTATGGCCTGGATGACCGTTACCGTGGAGTGAAGGGCCAACGCAACGTACTGTTCGTCAACGAAGCCGACATCATCCGCCTGGGCTTCCACCCCGGCGACAAGGCCGATATCGTCTCGCTGTGGAGTGATGGCCGCGAGCGTCGGGTCAAGGGCTTCACGTTGCTGGCCTTTGATATCCCGGCCGGTCAGGCGGCGGCCTACTATCCGGAAGTGAACCCGCTGGTGCCGCTGGAAAGCGTTGGCGATGGCAGCCATACGCCGACCTCGAAGTTCGTTGCGATAAAGCTGCAACCTGCCAGCGACAACGCCCGGATCCTCTGACAGAATCGGCGGCAAACAGGCACAAAAAAGGCCCTGACATCACTGTCGGGGCCTCGTTCCAAGTAAGCTCAGACAAGCGAAAATCAATAAAGTTTCACAGTTAAAACAGTAACTTAGAAAATTGTGTACAACTCGTGTTACTCGTCGGATTTCGTTTGCCAGCCCCCCTCTGCGGCCTCAGGATCGCGGCGTCATCCCTATGAGGCTCTCTTGATGAAGTACTCCTCGATTCTGTTGTTGTCTCTTGGCCTGCTCAGCGGCGTTGCCTCGGCAGGTGGCACCACCGAAGCCGGTATTGGCGGCGCATTGGGTGGGGTACTGGGCTCGGTGGTCGGTCAGTCGATCGGCGGCAGTACCGGCTCGGCGATCGGCGCGGGCCTGGGCGGCGCAGCCGGCAGTGCCGTGGGTGCCGACAAGCGCCAGCGTGGTGAAGCCGCAATCGGCGGTGCCCTGGGCGCAGCCGGCGGTAACGTTGTAGGCCGCAGCATGGGCGGCACCACGGGCAGCTACATTGGCGCAGCCGCAGGCGGTGGTGCCGGTGGCGCGCTGGGTAACTACATGGGCAACAGAGCCGATGAAGACGACCGCGATGACCGTCGCTACCGTCGCGGCTACGACGACCGTCGTTACTACGACCGTGGCCATCACTACGGGCACCGCAAGCACAAAAGGCACTGGCGTCACGACTAAGCCATTTCGGGCTTAAGCCAAACTCCTAGTCCCTGCCCTCACGGGCAGGGATCGCTGCAACACCCCGCACGTTACCGATCAAGCCTTGCAGGCCGATCCTGCGGCCAGTCCAGGCAGGCCCTGCTTCCCCTTCTCCTTGTCAGCTTCCCGCGACCTAGGGGCAACCCCGATTCAGGCGGATATAGCCAGTAGCTATCATCGGCCGTTCCCAATCAGCCAATGGACGCAGGGAATGCGCATCTATCACGCAAAGACGGCCCGATTGCCCAGTGCACGAGGGGTGTGAGATGCCAGCCGACAGCCGCCCTCCGATGCTGAGTGAAGCCCAGTTCCTGCGCTTTCGCACCCTGGTCAGCCAGCGCTCTGGCGTGTTCCTCGCCGCCGACCGCCGTGCGGCTGTGGCTGCCCGCCTGGGAAAGCGCCTGCGGCATTTGCAACTGACCTCCTTCGAACAGTATCTGCAACTGATCGAGCAGCCCGATCAACATCAGGAACAGCAGCAGGTACTCGACTTGCTGATTGCCCGGGACACCTACTTCTTTCGCGAACACCGCCATTTCGAATGCCTTGCCCAATGGCTGCGCGACATGCCACGGCCGCTGAGGCTCTGGAGCGCTGCCTGCGCCTCGGGCGAAGAAGCCTACAGCCTGGCCATGGTTGCCAGCGAACACGCCGTCAACGACGACTGGAGCGTGCTGGCCAGCGACATCAGCCCCCATCTGCTACAGCAGGCAGCCGAAGGCATCTACGACGTCTCCCAGGCCCGTTACTTCCCTGAAGGCTGGTTGCAACGTTACTGCCTGTGCGGCGTCGGCGAGATGGCCGGGCGCATGCGCATGGCGGCCACCTTGCAGGAGCGGTTGACGTTTCGCCAGATCAACCTGATCCAGCCACTGCCCGCTGACCTGGGCCTGTTCGACGGGATTTTTCTGCGCAATCTGCTGACCTATTTCAGTCAGGATGAGAAACAGCGCGTGGTTCAACGTTTGCTGGCTTGCCTGCGCCCGGGCGGCCTGCTGCTGATCGGACATAGCGAGAACATCCATGGCCTCGACCTGCCACTGCGGCCGATCCTGCCATCGGTGTTCGAACGCCTATGATGGCCT
>NZ_JH650758.1:79431-135722 GCF_000259195.1 Pseudomonas donghuensis | reverse complement strand
CAGCCCCCCGACACTGATCGCGCCACAGCGCGGCAGCGCTCATCCGGACCGAGCAAACCTGCCGCCCCTCTTCTTTTGCGAAACAGGCTCGAACCCATGCTTTGCCGAATACTACTTGCCGATGACTCGCCGCTCTTTCGAGCGGGCCTGCGAGCGCTGCTCGAACAAAAAAAACAATACGCCGTAGTCGGTGATGCAGGCGATGGCATGACTGCTGTCGCACTGGCCGAGAAACTCAAGCCCGACATCATCCTGCTGGACATGACCGCCGATACCCTGGACAGCGAACAGATTCTGCGCGAGCTGTTCCTGCGCGTGCCCTCCAGCCATGTGTTGATGCTCTCGTCGCGCTCGGAGCTGGACTTCGTCATGCGTTGCCTGCAATTGGGTGCCCATGGCTTTCTGCTCAAGAGCGCCACGGTGCTGGAGCTGGAGCAGGCCCTGCAGGCGCTGAAAAATGGTGGCCAGTACCTGTCATCAGCAGTGTTGCCGATGGTCATTGGCCAGGCGGTGAAACACAGCCGCAAGCGCCCCAGCGGCAGCACCACGATGCAGCTCACCGCACGCCAGCTGGAGATCCTGCGGCTGATTGCCCGCGGTGAATCGACCCGCTCGATCGCCGACGGCCTGGGCCTGAGCGTGAAGACCATCGAGGCGCATCGCTCGCAGATCATGCACCGCCTGCAGATTCACGACGTGCCGGGTCTGGTGCTGTTCGCCGTGCGCGAAGGAATTATCCGCCTCAATGACTGAGCGGCCTCAGCCTTGCAAACGCTCCAGCGCGGCCTGCAGCGTGGCCGGCAACTGTGCCGGCCGGCCCGAGCTGCGCTCGACGAACACCTGCACCACCTTGCCGACCGCGCAGGGCTGCCCGTCCTCGACCCGAAACAGTGCCAACTGATACTCCACTGAACTGCCCGCCAGACGCGCCACACGCAAGCCGACCTCAAGGGTGTCGGGAAAGGCCGGCAAGGCAAAGAAGTCCGCCGCCGAACTGACCACGAAACCGGCGACCTCGCCGTCCTGCAGGTCCAGCCCGGCCTGTTGCAGCAGGTACGCCTGGATCGCTGTGTCGAAGTAGGCGTAAACCGTGGCACCGGCTATATGGCCGTTAAGGTCGCTGTCTTGCCAGCGGCTGAGGATCGGGTGCAGGTGGGGGTAGGCGTGGCGTTGAGGGAGCTCGGACATGGTGGACCTGAGTATTGGATGGCCCGTAACTGTAGGAGCGGGCTTGCCCCGCGATCAAGCACCAATTGATCGTCGTTCGGGTAAGACAACGCGGCCTATCGCAGGGCAAGCCCGCTCCCACAAGGGTTTCGTTAGGCCGGAAAACAAAAAACCGCCCCTGAGGGCGGCTTTTTGTTTACGCAGGCTTCAGCTTACAGCTGTGGGCCAGCGGCCTTGATGGCGTCGGAAACTTCGAACTTCTTGAAGTTTTCGATGAACAGGCCAGCCAACGCTTTTGCAGCTTCATCGTAAGCAGCCTTGTCAGCCCAGGTGTTGCGTGGGTTGAGCAGGTTGGTTTCAACGCCCGGTACGGCCAGTGGCACGTCGAGGTTGATGATGTCCAGGTGTTCGGTTGCGGTGCCGACCAGGGCGCCGCTCTGGATCGCTGCGATCACCGCGCGGGTGGTCGGAATGTTGAAGCGCTTGCCAACGCCGTAGCCACCGCCGGTCCAGCCGGTGTTGACCAGGTAGACCTTGGAGCCGAAGCCGCGGATGCGCTTGATCAGCAGTTCTGCGTACTCGCCAGCCGGACGCGGGAAGAACGGCGCGCCGAAGCAGGTGGAGAAGGTCGACTTGATGCCGCTGCCCGAACCCATTTCGGTCGAACCCACCAGTGCGGTGTAGCCGGACAGGAAGTGGTAGGCCGCTTGTTCTTCGTTGAGGATCGACACTGGCGGCAGCACGCCGGTCAGGTCGCAGGTCAGGAAGATGACCGCATTAGGCTCGCCGCCGAGGTTCTTTTCCGAACGCTTGGCAACGTGCTCCAGCGGGTAGGCGGCGCGGCTGTTCTGGGTCAGGCTGACATCGGTGTAGTCGGCGTGCTTGGCATCGTCGATGACGACGTTTTCCAGTACTGCGCCGTGCTTGATGGCTTTCCAGATGACCGGCTCGTTCTTCTCGGACAAGTCGATGCACTTGGCGTAGCAGCCGCCTTCGATGTTGAAGACCACGCCTTCGCCCCAACCGTGCTCGTCGTCGCCGATCAGGTAGCGGCTTTCGTCAGCCGACAGGGTGGTCTTGCCGGTGCCCGACAGGCCGAAGAACAGGGTCACGTCGCCTGCTTCGCCGATGTTGGCGGCGCAGTGCATTGGCAGCACGTCGGCAGCCGGCAGCAGGAAGTTCTGCACCGAGAACATGGCTTTTTTCATTTCACCGGCGTAACGCATACCGGCGATCAGCACTTTCTTCTGGGCGAAGTTGAGGATCACGCAGCCATCGGAGTTGGTGCCGTCACGCTCAGGCACGCACTCGAAGTTGGCAACGTTGAGCACTTGCCACTGATCACGGCCAGCCGGGTTGTACTGCTGCGGGTTGATGAACAGGCAACGGCCGAACAGGTTCTGCCAGGCGGTCTGGGTGGTCATCTTGACCGGCAGGTAGTGCTCGGCGGCCGCACCTACGTGAACGTAGGATACGAAGTGATCCTGGGCGTTGTTGAACGCCTCGACACGGTCCCACAGGGCATCGAACTTGTCGGCCGGGAACTTGCGGTTGATCGGGCCCCAGGCGATGGCATCCTGAGTGGACGGCTCTTCGACGATGAAACGGTCAACCGGCGAACGACCGGTACGGTGACCGGTTTTCACGACCAGCGCGCCGGTATCGGCCAGCTCGCCTTCACCGCGGTTCAGCGCTTCTTTTACCAGCTCATCGACGCTCAGGTCGGTGTACACGGTGTTGTTGGCTTGCGTCATGAGATTCCCCATCCGGCCTGCGGCCGAGTGCTCCAAACGTTTTGTAGTAGATCTTTCCAAACTACTACAGCGAAAAAAGTGGCCGGATTATGCCAGAAACGCCCAAAAAAAGTAGGGCCCTCCTGTCAGAACGGCGTGTTTCCGGCGTTAGACAGGAGAATTACCTGTACTGAAACGTTTTAGTGCCGAGTATCTGACGGTGTGTCTACACCGCCACCGGCGAACAATTGCTCGATATCGGCCGCATCGAATTGATAGCACTGATTACAGAACTGGCAATCGACTTCGATCTTGCCGCCATGCTCGTTAATCAGCTCCAGCGCGTCATGTTTGCCAAGGCTGACCAACGCATTACCGGAGCGCTCACGCGAGCAGCTGCAGCGGAAATGCAGCGGCTGGATATCGAACAGGCGCACGGCATCCTCGTGATACAGGCGATGCAGCACGGTTTCGTTGTCCAGCCCCAGCAGCTCCTCGGCTTTCACCGTATTGGCCAGCGCTTTCACATGGTTCCAGCTGTCCTCGCGCTCCTCGATGTCCTTCTGGCGGTCGGCAGGCAGCTGCTGCACCAGCAGACCACGGGCTCGAATGCCGTCGGCGGCCAGCGAGATGCAGGTGTTGATCTGCTGGGACATGACGAAATAGTTGGTGAAACACTCCGACAGGTCCTTGCCGTCCAGCTCCACCGTGCCCTGGTAGCGCTGACCGTTGACCGGAATGATGGTCAGGACCAGATGCCCGCCAGGCATCAGGTCGGCAAGGCTTGCATCATCCTTGATCTGCTCGGCCGCATAGCGTGCCAGGCCGCGAATTTCGTGGTCGCTGGTGCATTCAATGGCCAGCAGGGGCACCGGCCCGCTCGACTGTGCCTGAAGAATCAGCAGACCGTCGAACTTCAGCGTACCGACCAGCAGCGCGGCTGCCGCCATCAGCTCGCCGAGCAGCTGCGCGACAGGCTGCGGGTAAGGATGCTTGGCCAGCACTTCGGCGTAGCTGCGCTCCAGCCCGACCATCTCACCGCGTACATCGCGGTCGTCGAAGATGAAGCGTTGTGTGTAGTCGGTATCTGGCAAATCGGACATGGGCTCTGGCTTTCTGAATGATGACAAAATAATTTCAAGGGCCTATAAAGCCCGGTCTAGAGCACCAGAATGGTGCACTCGTGGTTCGCAGCAAAGAGGTAGTTTATGGACAATTCTTCACTGTTCCAAGCAAGGTGGGCTTGGGGTCCCTTGATTCTCTGCACGGTTTTGCCCGTTGCGCTACTGTGTTTCTGGTTGTGGCCGTTTGGCCAGATCATCTGCCTGACTTTCGACGAATGGCTGTTTCACCTGCTCAATCGACCACTGGCCGACAATAACACCTGGCGTTACATCTGGACCGTCGGCAGCCTGCGTCCGTTCGATATCGTCGTCGGCCTGATCCTGCTCAGCCTGCTGATCCGCGGCGACTGGGTGTTCAAGGCCAGCCAGGTGCGCCAGGCCTTCTTCGGCTTCTTCGCCACCCTGGTGCTGCTGCTGGTGATTCGCGCCGTGTTCTCGAAATGGATGAACGCCATGGGCTGGCAGCACAACAGCCCGTCGATGGTGTTCAGCGATGCCATCCACCTCAGCGATTTCTACCCGCACCTGGAAGCCCGCTGGGAGCTCAAGGACCGCTCCAGCCAGAGCTTCCCCGGGGACCATGCCTCGGTGCTGCTGATCTGGGCGATGTTCATGAGCCTGTTCAGCCGCAAGCTGCTGCAGCAGCTGCTGATCTGGGCCCTGGCGCTGTTGTTCATGCTGCCACGCCTGGTGGCCGGTGCGCACTGGGGCCAGGACGATTACATCGGTGGCGTGCTGATGGCGGTGCTGGCCCTGGGCTGGAGCTGCTACACCCCGTTTGCCGCCAAGGCCAGCGCAGCCTTGATGCGCCTGACCGCACCGTTGTTCGACCTGCTGGCGCGGTTGCCGCTGCTCGGGCGCCTGAACGTGATCGACTCGCGCGCTTAACCGGCGCTGTCATGTAACTGATGCAGCTGGCGCCGCTGTTTCTTGGTGGGCCGGCCATCGGTACTGACACCCAGGGCGCCGGCCTTGCGCATAGCCGCAGCCTGTTCACGGCGGGCAATGCTCTGCGCGGTTTCCTCGTACAGCGCCTGGGCCTCAGGCGCGCCGCGGCGCACCACCGACAACGCCTTGACCACTACCGTGCGCTCGTCGAAGCCAGTGCGCAGCACGAACTCATCGCCCACCCGCGGTTCCTTGCCCGGCTTGCAGCGCTCGCCCCGGCAATGCACCTTGCCGCTTTCAATGGCCGCCTTGGCCAGCGCCCGGGTCTTGTAGAAGCGCGCCGCCCATAGCCATTTGTCCAAGCGGACCTTGTCGTCCTCTTCCGGCTTTTGTGCCATCACATTTCCCCACTTATTTTCGTAAAGAGAACTGTACTACCGTATCTGGCGGATGCAAAAAACACGCGGCGTGCTTACAGTTCACCGACCTGTCGCTCACGCCCATTCTGGAGCCTGACGACTTTCTACGCTGGTTGAGCATTTTGAAGACATTTGACCATTTGACCGTGATCGGCCTGCGCGAGTGGGTGGCCCTGCCGGACCTCGGCCTGGCCGGCTTGCGGGCCAAGATCGACACCGGCGCCAGCACCTCGAGCCTGCATGCCACTGAAGTCGAGCCCTTCGAGCGCAATGGCGAGCAGTGGGTGCGTTTCAATGCCCACCTGGGTTCGGTGGTACAACTGCGGCACCGGCGCTGCGAGGCGCCACTGGTGACGATGAAGACCATCAAGAGCTCCAACGGCCAGGCCCAGACCCGCTACGTCATCCGCACGCCGTTGGCGCTGGGTGACCGGGTGTGGGAGGTGGAGTTCACCCTGGCCTGCCGCAAGGCCATGCGCTATCGCCTGTTGCTCGGTTCCAAAGCCCTGATCCATGGCCAGTTGGTGGTCAACCCAGGGCTCAAGTACGTTCAGGACAAGCCGGCATTCCCGGCCACTATCACTCCCTCCACAGGTGTTGCATGAAGATCGCCGTGCTGTCGCGAAACCCGCGTCTGTATTCCACTCGTCGCCTGGTCGAAGCCGGTACCGAACGAGGCCATGAGGTGGTTGTGATCGACACCCTGCGCGCCTACATGAACATTGCCAGCCACAAGCCGCAGATCCACTACCGTGGCAAGCCGCTGGAGAACTTCGACGCGGTGATCCCACGGATCGGCGCTTCTGTAACCTTCTACGGCTGCGCGGTACTGCGCCAGTTCGAAATGATGGGGGTGTTCCCGCTCAACGAATCGGTGGCCATTGCCCGCTCGCGGGACAAGCTGCGCTCGTTGCAACTGCTGTCGCGTCGGGGGATCGGCCTGCCGGTCACCGGCTTTGCCCACTCGCCGGACGATATCCCCGACCTGATCCAGATGGTCAATGGCGCGCCGCTGGTGATCAAGGTACTCGAAGGCACCCAGGGCATCGGCGTGGTGTTGTGCGAAACCACCAAGGCAGCCGAGTCGGTGATCGAAGCGTTCATGGGCCTGAAGCAGAACATCATGGTCCAGGAATACATCAAGGAAGCCGGCGGCGCGGACATTCGCTGTTTCGTGGTCGGCGACAAGGTCATCGCCTCGATGAAGCGCCAGGCCAAGCCCGGTGAGTTTCGCTCCAACCTGCACCGCGGCGGCAGCGCCAGCCTGATCAAGATCACTCCGGAAGAGCGCATGACCGCCATCCGCGCGGCCAAGGTCATGGGCTTGAGCGTGGCCGGGGTGGATATCCTGCGCTCCAATCACGGCCCGCTGGTGATGGAGGTGAACTCCTCGCCGGGCCTGGAAGGCATCGAAGTCACCACCGGCAAGAACGTCGCCGGGATGATCATCGAGCATCTGGAGAAGAACGGCGGGCCGAACCTGACCCGCACCAAGGGCAAAGGCTAGCGCCTAGACCGCGTCGCGCGGCAGCATCAGGCCTAGCGGCAGCCTCACCCGCGCCTCCAGGCCGCCGCCTGAACGGTTGCGCAACTGCACATTGCCACCGTGCTGGGCGGCGATCCGCTTGACGATCGCCAGGCCCAGCCCGGTGCCCTTGCCGCTACGGGCACGGTCGCCGCGAATGAACGGGTTGAAAATGCCCTCCAGTTCGCCCGGGTCGATCCCGGCACCACGATCAAGCACGCTCAGGACCACATAGGGCGCACCACCCTCGCCCGAGACATAGGCCGCCACTTCGACACCCTTGCCGGCGTGATAGAGGGCGTTGCCAATCAGGTTGTTGAGCAGGCGCTTGAGCGACACCCGCCGCAGCGGGAATGGCGGTATCGGCTCCAGGCACAGGCGCACCTGCTCCTGCGGCTGGTTGAACGGCGCCACCACCTCGCGCACCAGCTCACTGAAGTCGACCTCTTCGACGGGCTCATCGCGACCATCGCGGATGAACGCCAGAAACTGGTCGAGGATCGCGTCCATGTCTTCGATATCGCGGACCATGTCGTCGGTCAGGTCGCTTTCGTTGGCCAGCAGCGACAGCGACAGGCGCAAGCGCGTCAGTGGCGTGCGCAGGTCATGGGACACCCCGGCCAGCATCAGCTCGCGCTCGCGCCCGGCCTGCTCGACATCCTCGGCCATCTGGTTGAAGGCGCGGTAGACCTCGGTCATCTCGCTGGGCGTGTCACTGATCGGCAGGCGCACACTGCGCCCCTGGCCCAGTTGCCGGGCGGCGAACACCAGGCGCTTGAGCGGCTGATTGAGTTGGCGCACGAAGATCCACGCCGAAGCGGTGGATAACAGGCCGATGGCCAGGAACCAGCCGAGCACGCTCCAGATCTTCTGCCCGCGCAGCGGATGCGGATACAGCGGCACCTTCAGCCACCCATCACCCAGGCTCGGCGCCCGCACCCACAAGGCCGGTGGTGCATGCACGCGCAGGCGAACTTCGGTATCGGCGCCCAGCTCGGCCTGCATCTGGCGCTGGTAGATCTCGCTGTACGGCCAGTGCTGTTCACCCTCGGGAACGCCGGAGCCCACCACGCGAATCAGCCCTGCCGCCTCGGCGATCTTGTCACGGTCGGACTCATCGGCGGCCCAGTAGGCACGCAGGGTCAGGGCAACACCGTGACTGTATTGCCGGTCGACCAGTACGTCCTCGTTCATCAGCAGGTACACCAGGGTCAGAGCCTTGGAGAACAGCACGACGATCAGCACCAGCCAGAGCGTGCGGGCGAAGAAGCTTTGCGGGAACCACAGGGGCGTTTTCATCGACAACGGCTACACACTTTGCGAGCGCGAGCGGGGCTCGCAGGCTTTGCGAAGTAGTGCACAGGCAAAAACAGGGCAACCCGAAGGTTCGCCCTGCTTGCGGTGAGCTACTTCTACAAACGGAACATCACTTGCTGGCATTGCCATCCGGCACGAACACATAGCCTACACCCCAGACAGTCTGGATATAGCGTGGCTTGGACGGGTCGGGTTCGATCATCCGGCGCAAGCGCGAGATCTGCACGTCGATGGAACGCTCAAGCGCGTCCCACTCGCGGCCACGGGCCAGGTTCATCAGTTTGTCGCGGGTCAGCGGCTCGCGCGCATGCATGACCAGCGCCTTGAGCACGGCGAACTCCCCGGTGGTGAGCATGTGCACTTCTTCGCCGCGCTTGAGTTCACGGGTGGCCAGCGACAGCTCGTAGTCGCCGAAAGTGACGGTTTCGTCCTCGCTGCCCGGCGCGCCCGGTACTGCCGGCGCCTGGCGGCGCAGCACGGCCTTGACCCGGGCCATCAGTTCGTCGGGGTTGAAAGGCTTGGACAGGTAGTCGTCAGCGCCCAGCTCCAGGCCCTTGATGCGGCTCAGCTCATCGCCCTTGGCGGTGAGCATGATGATCGGGATCTGGTTGTTCGCGGCGCGCAGGCGCCGGCAGGCGGTCAGGCCGTCCTCGCCAGGCAGCATCAGGTCGAGCACCACCAGGTTGAAGACTTCGCGGGCCAGCAAGCGATCCATCTGTTCGGTATTGGGTACTGCACGAGCACGATAACCCTTGCTGGTGAAGAATCGTTCCAGCAGGCTGCTCAGGCCCGGGTCGTCGTCGACGATGAGAATTTTTTCGCCTTCGGCGTTTTGTGCAGTGCTGCTCATGGATAGCTCCTCTAATCTCGGCACGCATTATGGCTTAGCCATCAGTGGCCGTGCCGTGTGCATTGTTAGCAGATTTTTCCCCGGGTGCCAGTGTTGCCCGGCCGACAACTGGCCCGCTGCTATCACCGCAAGCCGGACGCGCTGGGTATAATGCGCCGCTTTCAGCCAGCGCCGCATTGACCACAAGCGCTCTACAGCGCCCGCCCGCGGCCTTTGTATTCACAATTTGTCAGGTGGTTTTATGGACAGCATCAACAGCCGCATCGCCGAGGAACTCGGTGTCCGCCCACAACAGGTCGAAGCGGCCGTGGCTCTACTTGATGAAGGTTCGACCGTACCTTTTATCGCCCGTTACCGGAAAGAAGTCACCGGTAGCCTGGATGACACCCAGCTGCGCCACCTGGAAGAGCGCCTGCGCTACCTGCGCGAGCTGGACGAACGGCGTGTCAGCATCCTTGCCAGCATCGAAGAGCAAGGCAAGCTGACCCCGGAACTGGCCCGTGAAATCAAACTGGCCGACACCAAGACCCGCCTCGAAGACCTGTACCTGCCGTACAAGCAAAAACGCCGCACCAAGGGCCAGATTGCCCTGGAAGCCGGCCTCGGCGAGCTGGCCGACGGTTTGCTGAACGACCCGCAACTGAGCCCTGAAGCCGAAGCCGCACGTTTCGTTGATGCCGAAAAAGGCGTGGCGGACGTGAAAGCGGCCCTCGAAGGCGCCAAGTACATCCTCATGGAGCGCTTCGCCGAAGACGCCAGCCTGCTCGACAAGCTGCGCAGCTTCCTCAAGCAAGAGGCGGTGCTCAGTGCCCGCCTGGTGGCAGGCAAGGAAGAGGAAGGGGCGAAGTTTCGCGATTACTTTGAACACGACGAGCTGCTCAAGAGTGTGCCGTCGCACCGCGCCCTGGCGATTTTCCGTGGCCGCAACGAAGGCGTGCTGGCCGCTTCGCTGAAAGTCGGCGAAGAGCTGCCGGGCACCCTGCACCCGTGCGAAATGATGATCGCCGAACGTTTCGGCCTGCAGAACCAGAACCGTCCTGCCGACAAATGGCTGGCTGAAGTGGTGCGCTGGACCTGGAAGGTCAAGCTCTATAGCCACCTGGAAACCGACCTGTTCGGCGAGCTGCGCGACAACGCCGAAGGCGAGGCGATCAACGTCTTCGCCCACAACCTGCACGACCTGCTGCTGGCCGCCCCGGCCGGCCCGCGTGCCACCCTGGGCCTGGACCCGGGTCTGCGTACCGGTTGCAAGGTCGCCGTGGTCGATGCCACCGGCAAGCTGCTGGACACCGCCACCGTCTACCCGCACGTGCCGAAAAACCAGTGGGACCAGACCATCGCCGTGCTCGCCGCGCTGTGCGCCAAGCACTCGGTGGAGCTGATCGCCATCGGTAACGGCACCGCCAGCCGCGAAACCGACAAGCTCGCCGCCGAGCTGATCAAAAAATACCCGGCATTGAAGATGACCAAGATCATGGTCTCCGAAGCCGGCGCTTCGGTGTACTCGGCCTCGGAGCTGGCGGCCAAGGAGTTCCCGGACCTCGACGTATCGATCCGCGGCGCCGTATCCATCGCCCGGCGCCTGCAGGACCCGCTGGCGGAACTGGTGAAGATCGACCCGAAATCCATCGGTGTCGGCCAGTACCAGCATGACGTTTCCCAGTTGAAACTGGCCCGTGGCCTGGATGCGGTGGTCGAGGACTGCGTGAACGCCGTTGGCGTCGACGTCAACACCGCCTCGGTGGCCCTGCTCGCGCGCATCTCCGGCCTCAACAGCACCCTGGCGCAGAACATCGTTGCCCACCGCGATGCCAACGGCGCCTTCAAGACCCGCGCCGCGCTGAAGAAAGTCAGCCGCCTGGGCGAGAAAACCTTCGAGCAGGCCGCCGGTTTCCTGCGCGTGATGAACGGCGACAACCCGCTGGACGCCTCCGCAGTGCACCCGGAAGCCTACCCGCTGGTGCAGCGCATTGCCGCTGAAACCGACCGCGACATCCGCTCGCTGATCGGCGACAGCGGTTTCCTCAAGCGCCTGGACCCGAAGAAATTCACCGACGAAACCTTTGGCTTGCCGACCGTCACCGACATTCTCCAGGAACTGGACAAGCCCGGTCGCGACCCGCGTCCGGAGTTCAAGACCGCCGAGTTCCAGGAAGGCGTCGAAGACCTCAAGGACCTGCAACTGGGGATGATCCTCGAAGGCGTGGTGACCAACGTCACCAACTTCGGTGCGTTCGTCGATATCGGCGTGCACCAGGACGGCCTGGTGCACATCTCGGCGCTGTCGGAGAAGTTCATCAAAGACCCGCGTGAAGCGGTCAAGGCCGGCGACGTGGTCAAGGTCAAGGTCATGGAAATCGACATTCCGCGCAAACGCGTCGGCCTGTCGATGCGCATGAGCGACACCCCGGGCGAGAAGATCGATGGCGCCCGTGGCAGCCGCCCGGGCTCGGCCCCACGCCAGCCAAGCGCTCCAGCCCGCGCCAAGGAAACCCCGGCCCCGGCCAACAACGCCATGGCCGCGCTGTTCGCCAACGCCAAGCAGTTGAAGAAGAAGTGATGACGGTTCCCGACGAAGTCGTCTTCAGCGCCTTCAGCCAACTGCTCGGCTGCCGCCTGCAACACCTGGAAGCAGGGGTTGCCGAGGTGGCCATGGCCCTGGAGCCGCACCTGCGCAACCGGGGCGGCAAGCTGCATGGCGGGGCGATCTTCAGCCTGGTGGACACCACCATGGGCCTGGCCTGCTCCAGTTCCCATGGTTTCGACCAGCAGAGCGTGACCCTGGAATGCAAGATCAACTACCTGCGCGCGGTCAGCGAAGGTGAAGTGCTGTGCGTTGCCCGGGTGCTGCATGCCGGGCGGCGCACGCTGGTGGTCGACGCCGATGTACTTCAGGGCGACAAACTGGTGGCAAAAGCGCAGGGGACATTCGTCGTCCTCTAGCCGCAAATGGCCAAACTGCGGTACTTTCGGCAGAGCGCAGGCGCTGCCGAAAGCCGGCCACAACCAGGCGACAACGCCAGTTCCTCTGTCCACCCTTGTAGACCGTCATCTCCACCCCCATATTGGGGCGACTGACGCGTGAAGGAATCCATCTTGAGCGAACTTCTCAACCGCCGCCTGAGCCTGCTCGGCCAAGGCGACAACCTCTCCCTGCTCAAGCAGTGCCTGCACGGCATCGAGCGTGAATGCCTGCGTGTGACCGAGGAAGGTCGTCTGGCCCAGACTCCGCACCCCGAAGCCCTCGGCGCGGCGCTGACCCACGAGCAGATCACCACGGACTATTCGGAGTCGCTGCTGGAGTTCATCACCCCAGCCCTGGCCGACCCGGCGCAGACCCTCGAAAGCCTGGAAAACATCCACCGCTTCGCCTACACCAAGCTTGGCAACGAGTTCCTCTGGAGCCCGTCGATGCCCTGCCCGCTGCCAGCCGAGGAAGACATTCCGATCGCCTGGTATGGCACCTCCAACATCGGTCAGCTCAAGTACGTCTACCGCAAGGGCCTGGCCCTGCGCTACGGCCGCACCATGCAGTGCATCGCCGGGATTCACTACAATTTCTCGCTGCCAGAAAAACTCTGGCCGCTGCTGCGCGCAGCCGAACACAGCACGGAAGATGATCGCGACTATCAGTCGGCGGCCTACATCGCCCTGATCCGTAACTTCCGCCGCTACAGCTGGCTGCTGATGTACCTGTTCGGCGCCTCGCCGGCCCTGGACGCCGGCTTTTTGCGCGGTCGCCCACACCAGCTCGAACAGTTCGACGCCGACACCCTGTACCTGCCCTACGCCACCAGCCTGCGCATGAGCGACCTGGGTTACCAGAGCAACGCCCAGGCCGGCCTGACGCCGTGCTACAACAACCTCGCCAGCTACACCGACAGCCTGCGCAAGGCGGTGGCCACGCCGTACGCGCCCTATGTCGAGATCGGTACGCACAAGGATGGCGAATGGGTTCAGTTGAACACCAACATCCTGCAGATCGAAAACGAGTACTACTCCAACATCCGCCCCAAGCGCGTCACCTACAGCGGCGAGCGGCCGATCCAGGCGCTGATGGCTCGCGGCATCCAGTACGTCGAAGTGCGCTGCCTGGACATCAACCCGTTCCTGCCAACCGGTATCGACTTGCCCGAAGCGCGTTTCCTCGACGCCTTCCTGCTGTTCTGCGCCCTGGAAGAAAGCCCGCTGCTGGGCAACCTGGAATGCGGCAACTGCACCAGCAACTTCCTTAGCGTGGTCAAGGAAGGTCGCCGTCCGGGCCTGGAGTTGCAGCGTGATGGTCAGCCGGTCGAGCTCAAGCAGTGGGCCGCTGAACTGCTCGAACGCATTGCGCCCCTGGCCGAACTGCTCGACCGCAGCCACGGCAGCGACGAACACGCCAAGGCCCTGCACGCGCAGAAAGCCAAGGTCAGCGACCCTTCCCTGACGCCATCGGCGCAGGTGCTGGCGAGCATGACCGAGCACAAGGAAAGCTTCAGCCGCTTCGCCTTGCGGCAAAGCCAGGCCCATGCCGAGTTCTTCCGCGCCCAGGCCCTGGCGGCTGAACAGCAACAAGGGTTTGAAACGGCGGCTCGCGAATCCCTTGAGGCCCAGGCCAGGCTTGAACGCGAAGAAGACAAGGCCGACTTCGACCTGTTCGTCAGCGCTTACCAGGCGAGCATCCTGGCGATCAGCAACTGACATGACCCGCACCGCTACCCCGCGCAAACCCCGCGCCCGCAGCCAGGCGAGGATCGATTCGATCCTCGAGGCGGCGCGCACGCTGCTGGCCAGCGAAGGGGTGGCCAGCCTGTCGATCTACAGCGTGGCCGAGCGTGCGCAGATTCCGCCGTCATCGGTGTATCACTTCTTCGCCAGTGTTCCGGCCCTGCTTGAAGCACTCACCGCCGACGTGCACAGCGCCTTTCGCGCCTGCCTTGAAGCGCCGATTGATGCGGCGGCGTTGAACACCTGGCACGACCTCTCGCGCCTGGTCGAACAGCGCATGCTGGTGATCTACAACGAAGATGCTGCGGCGCGGCAGCTGATTCTGGCCCAGCATGGCTTGAGCGAAGTGACCCAGGCTGACCGCCAGCACGACATCGAGTTGGGCGACCTGATGCACACCTTGTTCGCCGAGCATTTCCAGTTGCCGGTGTTGCCGGATGATGTGGATGTGTTTGCTTTGGCCATGGAGCTGGGTGATCGGGTGTATGCCCGTTCGGTGCAGTTGCACGGGCAGATCACGCCGCGCATGGCCGAGGAAGGGATGCGGGTGTTTGATGCATACCTGGGCTTGTATCTGCCGCCTTTCCTGCCTAAACGCTGACGGCCTCATCGCTGGCAAGCCAGCGCCCACAGGGACTGTATACACCGAACCTTGTGGGAGCTGGCTTGCCAGCGATGCAAGGCTAAGCCTTGCCCTGGTAGTCAGAGCTTGGCAATCGACACTTCTGTCGACTTCACAAAGGCAATCACCTCACTGCCAATGGTCAGTTCCAGCTCGCGCACCGAGCGGGTGGTGATCACCGAAGTGACGATCCCCGAGGCCGTTTGCACATCGATTTCCGACAACACCGGGCCTTCGAGGATTTCCTTGACGGTGCCTTTGAACTGGTTACGTACGTTGATCGCTTTGATTGTCATCTGCTTGGTTCCTTACAGGTCAGAGAGCCCAACGCAATTGCGTCGGCAAAGGTGCGACAGGTTCCGGCTCGGGCGGTGTGCCCGGGATCGACAGAACCCGGTTGAGTACTTCGGTTTCCAGTGCGGCCAGGCGGTGTGAACCGCGTACCCGCGGGCGTGGCAGGTCGACATTGAGGTCCAGGCCCACTTCGCCGTCTTCGATGAGGATCACCCGGTCGGCAACCGCCACCGCTTCGCTGACGTCGTGGGTAACCAGCAACACGGTAAAGCCATGCTGGCGCCACAGCCGCTCGATCAACTGCTGCATCTCGATACGGGTCAGCGCATCCAGCGCGCCCAATGGCTCGTCGAGCAGCAACAGGCGCGGCTGGTGAATAAGGGCGCGGGCCAGGGCCACACGCTGCTTCTGGCCGCCCGACAACGCCGCCGGCCATTCATTGGCACGCTCGGCCAGGCCGACCGCCTCCAGCGCTTCAAGGGCTCGCGGCCGCCAGTTGCCCGACAGGCCCAGGCCGACGTTGTCGATGACCTTCTTCCACGGCAGCAAACGCGCTTCCTGGAACATCAGCCGGGTGTCTTCCTGGGCTTCGCTCAGCGGCGCAGAACCTGCCAGTAGCTCGCCGCCACTGGGTTGCTCAAGCCCGGCCAGCAAGCGCAGCAAGGTGCTCTTGCCGCAGCCGCTGCGCCCGACAATGGCGACGAACTGGCCGGCCGGAATGTGCAGGTCGATGTCGCGCAGCACCTGACGCTGGCCGAAGGTTTTCTGCAGGTTCTGCGCCGCCAGCGGAATCCCGCGCAGCAGCCGCAGTGGTGGTTCCTTGAGAATGGTCATGCGCCCTCTCCCCTGCTCGGTTGATAGGCCGGATGCCAGCGCAGCCAGACTCGCTCAAGGCCGCGTGCGGCCAGGTCGGCAAGCTTGCCGAGCACGGCATAGAGAACGATGGCCAGCACCACCACATCGGTCTGCAGGAACTCGCGGGCGTTCATCGCCAGGTAGCCGATGCCGGCGTTGGCCGAAATGGTTTCGGCCACGATCAACGTCAGCCACATGAAGCCCAGGGCAAAGCGCACACCGACCAGGATCGATGGCAAGGCGCCCGGCAGAATCACCTGGCGAAACAGCTCAAAGCCGGACAAACCATAGCTGCGGGCCATTTCCACCAAGGCCGGATCGACGTTGCGGATGCCGTGGTAGGTGTTCAGGTAAATCGGGAACAAGGTGCCCAGGGCCACCAGGAAAATCTTCGCCGACTCATCGATGCCGAACCACAGGATCACCAGCGGGATCAGCGCCAGGTGCGGCACGTTGCGAATCATCTGCACCGAGCTGTCGAGCAGGCGCTCGCCCCATTTCGACAGGCCGGTGATAAAGCCCAGCGCCAGGCCGATGGCGCCACCGATCAGAAAGCCGACGGCTGCCCGCCAGCCGCTGATTGCCAGGTGGGTCCAGATCTCGCCACTGCGCACCAGCTCGACGCCGGCGCTCAATACCGCGCTCGGCGCCGGCAGGATCCGCGTCGACAGCCAGCCGAGGCTGACTGCCAGTTGCCAGACCGCCAACAACAGCAACGGCAGCGCCCAGGGCGCCAGGCGTTGCTGCCAGGGAGTGGATGAACGACTCATGGCCCGGCCCTCAGCGCTGCGCCGAGGATTTGGGCAGGATGTCGTTGGCGACCATCTCGCCGAACGGGCTCACGTAGCCACCGCTTTTCGGCAGCTCCGGGCGCTCCACATCCAGGTGCGGGAACAGCAGCTCGGCGACCCGGTACGACTCTTCCAGGTGGGGATAACCGGAGAAAATGAAGGTGTCGATGCCCAGCGCCGCGTATTCCTTGACCCGTTCGGCCACGGTCGGGCCGTCGCCGACCAGCGCTGTACCGGCACCGCCACGCACCAGACCGACACCGGCCCAGAGGTTGGGGCTGACTTCCAGATTGTCGCGGTTGCCGCCATGCAGCGCGGCCATGCGTTGCTGGCCGACCGAATCGAAGCGCGCCAGCGAGGCCTGGGCCCGGGCAATGGTGTCGTCGTCCAGGTGCGAAATCAGCCGCTCGGCGGCCTGCCAGGCTTCGGCGTTGGTTTCACGCACGATCACGTGCAGACGAATGCCGAAACGCACAGTACGGCCTTGCTTGGCGGCCTTGGCGCGCACCTGTTCGATCTTCTCCGCCACCGCTGCCGGCGGCTCGCCCCAGGTCAGGTACAACTCGACCTGTTCGGCTGCCAGGTCCTGCGCGGCCTCCGAAGAGCCGCCAAAGTACAGCGGCGGACGCGGCTGCTGGATCGGCGGATAGAGCAGCTTGGCGCCTTTGACCTGTATGTGCTGGCCGTCGTAGTCGACGGTTTCGCCTTCCAGCACCCGGCGCCAGATGCGGGTGAATTCCACCGAGGCCTGGTAGCGCTCTTCGTGGCTGAGGAACAAGCCGTCACCGGAGAGCTCTTCCGGATCGCCACCGGTCACCAGGTTGAACAAGGCCCGGCCACCGGAAAGGCGATCCAGGGTTGCTGCCTGACGCGCCGCCACGGTCGGCGAAATGATCCCCGGACGCAGGGCCACCAGGAACTTCAGGCGCTGGGTCACCGGAATCAGCGAAGCGGCGACCAGCCAGGAGTCCTCGCAGGAACGCCCGGTCGGGATCAGCACGCCGCCAAAGCCGAGGCGGTCTGCCGCCTGGGCGATCTGCTGCAGGTAGCCGTGATCGACTGCGCGCGCGCCTTCGGCGGTGCCAAGGTAATGGCCATCGCCATGGGTCGGAAGAAACCAGAATACGTTGAGGCTCATTGGAGTTGTCTCCTAGGGGTGGCGCAGACCGGGGCGGCGCCCCGGCGCGGGCAAATCGTCAAGGGGCGCTGGCGACTTTGGCCGGCGGAGTCCAGATCACGTCCTTGATGCTCAACGGCTTGGGAATCAACTTGAGCGTCTTGAAGGTGTCGGCGATCTTCTGCTGGGCGGCGATCACTTCCGGGGTAAGGAAAGCGGCGCCGTAGCCCTGGCGCTTGACCGAGGTCAGGGTGATGTCGGCAGGCAGGCCGAGCAGCGGCGCGACCTGGTCGGTGACTTCCTGTGGGTTGGCCTTGGACCACTCGCCCACTGCGCGCACTTCATCGACCAAGGCGCTGATCACTTCAGGGTGCTTCTGCGCGTAGGGCTTGGTCGCCAGGTAGAACTGATGGTTGTCGACGATGCCCTGGCCATCACGCAGGGTGCGTGCCTGCAACTGCTGCTCGGCAGCGGCCTGGTACGGGTCCCAGATCACCCAGGCATCGACGCTGCCACGCTCGAAGGCGGCGCGGGCATCGGCGGGCGGCAGGAACACTGGCTGGATGTCGCTGTACTTGAGGCCGGCGTCTTCCAGGGCGCGGACCAGCAGATAGTGCACGTTGGAGCCTTTGTTCAGCGCGACCTTCTTGCCCTTGAGTTCCTTCACCGACTGAATCGGCGACCCTTTGGGCACCAGGATGGCTTCGCTGTGCGGCGCTGGCGGCTCGTAGGCGACATAAAGCAGGTCAGCGCCAGCGGCCTGGGCGAACACCGGCGGTGTTTCACCGGTTACCCCGAAGTCGATCGAGCCGACGTTCAAGCCTTCGAGCAGCTGCGGGCCACCTGGGAATTCAGTCCATTGCACCTGCACGCCCTGGGCGGCAAGGCGCTTTTCCAGCGTGCCCTTGGCCTTGAGCAGCACCAGGGTGCCGTACTTCTGGTAACCGATACGCAGGCTTTCAGCCTGGGCTTGAGTAATGGCGCCGAAGGACACAGCCGCAGCAAACAGAGCGACCAGACCACGACGCAAAATGACAGTGCGCATAGCGCTCTCCTTTGCTGTTGGGGTTCAGGCTGCACCTGCTTGCCCGTTGGCGGGCGAGTAAGGTGGGAATTACAGGTAGCGGGTGGTACGCCTCAGATGCTCCAGCGAGCACTGAGCAGACGTTCATTCAACACGCCCGGCGCAACCGGCTTGGGGCGACGCGCCAGGGCGCGGTGAAACAGTTCCAGCGATTCGAGCAGACGCTGCTCCAGGGCCGGCGCCAGTTGCGCGGCGGCGCTGCCTTCGCCGTAGGCGATCTGGCTGTCGTCGGCGAAGATCCCTTGCAGGGTTTCCTCGGCCTTGAGTGCCGACAGCACCGGCTTGAGCGCGTAATCCACCGCGAGCATATGGGCGATGCTGCCGCCGGTTGCGATCGGCAGCACCACCTTGTGGCTCAGGGCACGCTCGGGCAGCAGGTCGAGCAGGGTTTTCAGCGCACCGGCGAACGAGGCCTTGTACACCGGGGTAGCAACCACCAGGCCATCGGCCTGTTCTACCAATTGCAGAAAGTGCTGCACCTTGGGGCTGTCGAAGCGCGCATGGAGCAGGTCTTCGGCCGGAAAATCCCGCACCTGGAAAGTCACCACTTCCACGCCCTGGCCTTGCAGCCACTGGCGGCTGCGCTCAAGCAGGACGCCGGAGCGCGAACGCAGGCTGGGACTACCACCGAGAGAAACAACCAGCATTGGAACGCATCCTTGATCGTGTTCTAGAGGGCCGCGAGTTGAAGTTCTCGCTGGAGTGGAGTGACCTTAACAGCTCGACATATATATCCATAAATCATATTTTTTCATTTGTTTATTCCTTGTTGACCTATAAGTGCATCGCGGGGCAAGCCCGCGCCTACAGGTCTTGGGGCAATAAAAAAAGGGCCGTAAACGGCCCAAAATCCCTGCTATGGCTAAAGATCAACGATTGGGTTGCGGGGTCAGGCGCAGGTACGGCTTGACCGCCCGGTAACCCTTTGGAAAGCGGCGTTTGATTTCCTCTTCATCCTTGAGCGACGGCACGATCACCACCTCGTCACCGTCCTGCCAGTTGGCGGGGGTGGCGACCTTGTGGTTGTCGGTCAGCTGCAGCGAGTCGATCACCCGCAAGATCTCGTGGAAGTTGCGCCCGGTGCTGGCCGGATAGGTGATGGTCAGACGGATCTTCTTGTTCGGGTCGATGACGAACAAGGAACGCACCGTCAGGGTGTCGCTGGCATTGGGATGAATCAGGTCGTAGAGGTCGGAGACTTTGCGATCGGCATCGGCCAGGATCGGGAAGTTGACGATAGTGTTCTGGGTTTCGTTGATGTCTTCGATCCAGCGGTGGTGCGAATCCACCGGGTCCACCGACAGGGCGATGGCCTTGACCCCACGCAAGGCGAACTGCTCTTTGAGCTTGGCAGTGAAGCCCAGTTCGGTGGTGCACACCGGGGTAAAGTCGGCCGGGTGAGAGAACAGCACGCCCCAGCTGTCGCCCAGCCATTCGTGGAAGCGGATCTTGCCGGCGCTGGAATCCTGTTCGAAGTCGGGGGCGATATCGCCGAGTCTGAGGCTCATGGTGCGGCTCCTTGGCTGAGTTCGTTATGGCTTCACTGTGCCTGCTTCGTTGTAAAATCAAAAAGAATAAATATCGATTTATTTATAACCAATAAATCTAATCTGGTGCAGGCAAAAAAAAGCCTCGCACTGGGCGAGGCTCTCGTTTCAACCCGACTTACATGAAGTTGTAAGTGTAGTTGAAGATCAGGCGGGTCTGATCCTGGTCGCGAGCGGACTCGGAACCCTCACCACGGTAGACACCATGACGCAGACTGGCGCCCAGGCCTTTAAAGGTGCCTTCCTGAATGACGTAGTCGACACGCGCGTCGCGCTCCCACTCGTCATAAGTACCGTTGCCGGACTTATAGCGAACGTCATCACCGCGCAGGTAGTTGACCGACGCCTTCAGGCCTGGCACGCCCAGTCGTGCGAAATCATACGCGTACTGACCGAAAGTGGTGTTCTCTCCAGCACGGACAAAGGAGTTGATCATGCTGTCAGTGAACAGGTAGAAGCTCGAACCGCCGTTGCCTTCGTTGCGATTGCGGCCATCTACGACATCACCTTGGCCCAGGTAGACGAAACCACCGTCATCGCCGACCTGTTGATGGCCGAGCAGGAACGAGTGACCGCCCAGGGTGTAGGTGAAGATGGCGCTCCAAGTCTTGTTATCGACCTCGCCAGCGTTCTTGGCATAACCGCCGTTGTTGCTGAAGAAGTGAGTGGCGTCTCCGTTCGCGCCGTCGCTGCGGCTGTCGAAGTAGCGCAGGTCGGTTTTGAAGGATTGGTCGTCAGCAATCGGGAACACATGAGTCAGACCCAGGAAGTGCTGCTTGTAGTAGTCTTCCAGGTTCGCGTAGTAGTACTGCAGGGTCAGTTCTTTGGTGACCTTCCAGTCGCCACCGGCGAACTGGAACTTGTTGCTATCCTGGGTACCACCGGCAACGGCCAGACCAGTACGGTTGCTCGACGCACGCCCCATGGCGTGGGTCAACTGACCGGCGTTCAGGGTCAGGTTGTCGATTTCCTTCGACTGGATGGTGCCACCTTCAAACGTTTGCGGCAGCAGACGGCCATCGTTCGCGACGAGGATTGGCAGGTTAGGTGCCAGGGCGCTACCGAAATGAGCTTCGGTTTTCGAGAAACGCGCTTTGGCGTTAGCACCGATCCGCGCCCACTGATCAACAGCCGAGCCATCGGTGTCGCTAGGGAAGAAGGTGCTGTTATTCGGGTGATGACCACGGCCACCATCCAGATGAATACCCCACAGCGCTTGTGCATCGACACCAAAGCCTACGGTACCTTCGGTGAAGCCCGAGATGTAGTCGAGCTTGAAACCTTGACCAGACTCGCGGCTGCTGGAACCACCGGTCTCACGGTCATCATTATCGAAATACATGGTGCGGGAACTGAGCGACAGCTTGCTGTCTTCAACGAAACCGGCAGCACCCGCTTGCTGGGCCAGAACCCCAACGGCCACGGCAAGTGCCAAGGTGGACTTGTACATGTTTTGCTCCTCTACGTTCTAATTCTTGTGTGTCGCTTACGGCAGGATCTTTGTGTCCCGCTCGACGTCGATTGGCGATTAGCACCAAAGGGTGACCGTCTAGTCAATCGTAACCATTCATTTCACTACTTTGGTCTAATGCGCCAACGGTGGGGGTGAAGGATAATGACAATCGTATAAATCCAAAAAGACTTATTTCGTAATTTTTCAGATTATTGCGGAATATGATCCAAATTTTTCTCCGCTGCCGTTATCGGCACCTAAGCTAATTCCTAAAGGGTATTGGGAAGCGGCTTTTTAGACCGCATAGCTTTGTCGAACCGTCCCCTTTCGGCAGGGCAGCCCCATGGCCCGACCATCATTGCCTTTCCCCTGTGCCCCGGCCTTGACCAGCATCACGTTTGGCGCCCAGGCCGATGAAGCCAGCACCTTCCCAGAGCCTTAAATCAATTGGCTCCTAAGCTAATGCAAAAAAGTTATTTATTTTAACTTTCTTAGATCATCTAGTCTTATTTCACCCCAACACAACCGCCCGCCTGACAAGGAGTTCACCATGACCCTGCATGCTCCCCTGCGCCTGTTCGCCGCCCTGACCCTGGCCGGCACCAGCTGGTTTGCCCAGGCGGCCGACCTGACGGTGGCCTACCAGACCACCGTGGACCCGGCGAAAGTCGCCCAGGTCGACGGTACCTACGAGAAAACCAGCAAGGCTGACATCGACTGGCGCAAGTTCGACAGCGGCGCCGACGTGATCACCGCCGTGGCCTCTGGCGATGTGCAGATCGGCTCCCTCGGTTCCAGCCCGCTGGCCGCTGCCGCGACCCGCAAGCTGCCGGTGGAAACCTTCCTGATTGCGACCCAGATCGGCGCCGCCGAAGCCCTGGTCGCCCGCGATGGTGCCGGCATCAATTCGCCGCAGGACCTGATCGGCAAGAAGATCGCCGTGCCGTTCGTATCCACCGGTCACTACAGCCTGCTGGCCGCGCTCAAGCAATGGAACATCGACCCGGCCAAGGTGCAGATCCTCAACCTCGCACCACCGGCAATCATCGCCGCCTGGAAGCGCGGCGACATCGACGCCACCTACGTCTGGGACCCGGCCCTGGGCGTGGCCAAGGAAAACGGCAAGGTGCTGATCACCTCCGGTGAGCTGGCCGCGAAAGGCGCACCGACCTTTGACGCCTGGATCGTGCGCAAGGACTTCGCCGCCAAGCACCCGGAGATCGTCAAGGCCTTCGCCAAGGTCACCCTGGATGCCTACGCCGACTACCGCAAAGACCCGCAAGCGTGGCTGGCGAACAAGAGCAACGTCGACAAGCTGGTGAAGCTCTCTGGCGCCAAGGCGGCTGACATCCCCGGCCTGCTGCAAGGCAACGTGTTCCCGCTGGCCGCCGACCAGGTTGCAGCGCTGGGCGCACCGACCACCCAGGCGATCACCGACACCGCCACCTTCCTCAAGGAGCAAGGCAAGGTCGAAGCGGTGCTGCCGGACTACGCGCCCTACGTCAGCGCCAAATTCATCGCCAACTGAGACTCGGAGCAGACCATGGCCCTGTTACAACTGGAGCGCATCAGCGCACAGTACCCCGGCGCGGCCGAGCCGGTGCTGGCCGATATCAACCTGAGCCTGGGCCCGCAGCAATTGCTGGTGGCCCTCGGCCCTTCGGGCAGCGGCAAGACCTCGTTGCTCAACCTGATTGCCGGTTTCGTGGCGCCCAGCAGCGGCCGCATCACCCTCGACGGCGTACCGGTGCAAGGCCCCGGCGCCGAGCGCGGCGTGGTGTTCCAGGACGATGCGCTGCTGCCCTGGCAAGACGTGCTGGCCAACGTCGCCTTCGGCCTGGAGCTGGCCGGGGTGCCGCGTGCCGTGAGGGAAAGCAAGGCCCGCGAGATGCTCGCCCTGGTCGACCTGGCGGAGTTTGCCAACCGGCGGATCTGGCAGTTGTCCGGAGGCCAGAAGCAGCGCGTGGGCCTGGCCCGGGCCCTGGCTGCCGACCCGCGGGTACTGCTGATGGACGAGCCGTTCGGCGCGCTGGATGCCTTTACCCGCGAACAGATGCAGGAGTTGCTGTTGCAGGTCTGGCAGCGTACCGCCAAGCCGGTGTTCCTGATTACCCACGACATTGAAGAGGCGGTGTTCCTCGCCACCGAACTGGTGTTGCTGGCCCCGAACCCTGGGCAGATCGTCGAACGCCTGCAATTGGATTTCGGCCAGCGCTACAGCGCTGGTGAATCAGCCCGCGCGATCAAGTCCGATCCGCGCTTTATCGAAACCCGCGAGCACGTGCTGGCCCGGGTGTTCTCCCAACGCAGTGCCGTTACGCGGCAGGAGTTCGCATGAGCAGCCTGGATGTCCCGGTCGCGGCCAAACGTGCCACCAGCCAAATCGCGCCGAGCACACTCCGGCGCAGCCTGAACACCCGCTGGATCAGCGGCCTGACCCTGGCCACACTGCTGTTGCTGTGGTGGGCGGTCACCGCCGCCGAATGGATCGAGCCGCTGTTCCTGCCCTCACCCGCAGCGGTGTTGAGCAAGGCCTGGTTGCTGCTGACCCAGGGCTACATGGAATCAACCTTGTGGCAGCACCTGGGTGCCAGCCTGCAACGTATCGGCCTGGCTCTCGGTGCGGCGATCGTCACGGCGATTCCGATTGGTATCGCCATCGGCCACAACCGCATTGCCCGCGGCATTCTCGACCCGCTGATCGAGTTCTACCGGCCGATTCCGCCCTTGGCTTACCTGCCGCTGATCGTGATCTGGTGCGGCATTGGCGAGCTGTCGAAGGTGCTGCTGATCTACCTGGCGATCTTCGCCCCGATCGCCATTGCCACCGCTACCGGCGTGCGTACCGTCGACCCGACCAAACTGCGCGCCGCGCAGTCGCTGGGGGCCACGCGCTGGCAGTTGATTCGCCATGTGATCCTGCCCAGCGCCCTGCCCGACATTCTTACCGGTGTGCGCATCGGCCTGGGTGTTGGCTGGTCGACCCTGGTGGCGGCCGAGCTGATCGCCGCCACCAGCGGCCTGGGGTTCATGGTCCAGTCGGCCGCGCAGTTCCTGGTAACCGACGTGGTGGTGCTGGGCATCCTGGTGATCGCCTTGATTGCCTTCGCCCTGGAGATGAGCTTGCGTGCCCTGCAGCGCAAGCTGGTGCCCTGGCACGGCCAGAGCCATTGACAACGGATAGAGAACAACCATGAGCCTGACCATTACCCCGCTGAGCCCTGCCCTCGGCGCACACATCAGCGGCATCGACCTCAGCCGCGAAATCAGCCAAGAACAACGCGACGCCATCGAACAGGCGCTGCTCAAGCACCAGGTGCTGTTCTTCCGCGACCAGCCGATCAACCCACAGCAACAGGCCGAATTTGCCGCCCGTTTTGGCGACCTGCATATCCACCCGATCTACCCGAATGTGCCGGAAACGCCACAGGTGCTGGTGCTCGACACCGCCGTCACCGACGTGCGCGACAACGCCATCTGGCACACCGATGTGACCTTCCTGCCGACCCCGGCACTGGGTGCGGTGCTCAGCGCCAAGCAACTGCCGGCCTACGGCGGCGACACTTTGTGGGCCAGTGGCATAGCTGCCTATGAGGCGCTGTCGGCACCGCTGCAGCAGCTGCTCGCCGGCCTCACCGCGACCCACGACTTCACCAAGTCGTTCCCGCTGGAGCGCTTCGGCACCACCCCGGAAGATCTGGCGCGCTGGGAAGCGGCGCGGCGCAACAACCCACCGCTGTCGCACCCGGTGATCCGTACCCACCCGGTGAACGGACGCAAGGCGCTGTTCGTCAACGACGGCTTCACCACCCGCATCAATGAACTGAGCGAGGCTGAAAGCGAGGCGATTCTCAAGCTGCTGTTCGCTCACGCGACCCGCCCGGAGTTCACCATTCGCTGGCGCTGGCAGGAAAACGACGTGGCGTTCTGGGATAACCGCGTGACCCAGCATTACGCAGTGGACGACTACCGGCCGACGCGGCGGGTGATGCACCGGGCGACGATTCTGGGGGATGCGCCGTTTTAAAGATCCATCGCGGCGCTACCATCGCTGGCAAGCCAGCGCCCACAAAACCCTGTGGGCGCTGGCTTGCCAGCGATGAGGCCAGAGAAATCAACGCACCAGATGCAAGAACTGCATATGCCGCTCGTACTGATCGAGGATGTCGTTGATGATCTGCTCCTTGCTGTAGCCAACCAGGTCGTAATCCTGGCTGCCTTCGCTCAGGTGCACTTCGGCACGGTAGTAGCGGCGATTCTTCAGCTCCTGGGTACCCAGGCCGCCCAAGGCAAAGGACGGTGTGAAGTAACCGCGCATCTGCACCTGGTAAATGAACGGCTGCTCTTCACCATGGCCGATCTTCAAACTGACGTTGTCGTGGCTCGGATCCTCCTGGGTGATGACATGCAGGCCCTTCTCGCCAAACACTTCAGTCACCTCGGCAATCGCCGGACGCACCACGTCATCCATGAAGCGGTACACCTCATCGCGTGACGGGAAATGCACGGCCTGGCTCAAGCGCTGACGCCAGCCGCCGCGGCCACGCCGTGAGTTGGCGAACGGCGCCAGCGAATGCAGCTGGGCAATCTGGCGTTGCGACTCCAGGTAGAACGCCTTGTGCAGCCCCCACATCATCAACAGCAGGATCACCGAGAACGGCAGCGAGGTGAGCACCACCGCCGACTTCAGCGAATCGATACTGCCGGCAAACAGCAGGGCGCTGGTAACCAGCGCGGTCATCGCGCCCCAGAACACCCGCAGCCAGTTCGGCCCATCTTCGTCGGCGTTGCCGCCCTTGGCCGAGAGGGTCGAGAGCACTACGGTGCCGGAGTCGGCGGAGGTAACGAAGAACACGAAGCTGATAAACACCGTGACGGCAATCACCGCCTTGCTCCACGGGTAGGTTTCCAGCAGCAGGTAAAGGGTCATCGACGGGTTGTCGAGGGCCGATTGCCCCAGCGCGGTCATGCCGTGGTCGAGCACCTGGGAGATGGCGCTGTTGCCGAAGATCGACATCCACGCCAGGGTGAAGCCCAGCGGGATCAGCAGCACGCCGAAGACGAACTCGCGAATGGTCCGGCCGCGGGAAATCCGCGCGATGAACAGGCCGACAAACGGCGCCCAGGCAATCCACCAGGCCCAGTAGAACACGGTCCAGCCACCCAGCCACTCATTGGCCTGGTTGTAGGCATAGACATCGAAGCTCTTGCGCGGCAAGGCGCCGAGGTAGTCGCCGAGGTTCTGGATCAAGGTGTTGAACAGGTGCTGGGTGGGCCCGGCGAACAACACGAACAGCAGCAGCGCGCAGGCCAGGAACATGTTGATATCGGACATCACCCGCACGCCCTTCTCGACCCCGGCAACTGCCACGGCGACCGCCGCGCCCATCATCAGGGTGATGAGGATCACCTGCACCCACTGGGTATGGGGCACGCCGAACAGGTAGTCGAGGCCCGAATTGAGGTGCAACACGCCAAAGCCCATGTCGGCGCCCAGGCCGAACACCGTGGCGATGATGCCGAAGCCGTCCACGGCATAGCCGATCGGGCCGTTGATGCGCTTGCCGATCAACGGATACAACGCCGAGCGCAGGGCCAGCGGCAAGTTATGCCGGTAGGCGAAATAGGCCAGGGCCATGCCGACAAACGCGAACACCCCCCAGCCATGCAGGCCCCAGTGCAGGAACAGCAACTGCATCGCCTGGCGCCCGGCCTCGACCGTGCCGGCCTCGCCTTGCGGCGGCTGGAGCATGTGCGTCAGGGGTTCGGAGACGCAGAAGAAGAACAGGGTAATGCTGATACCCGCTGCGAACAGCATGCCGGCCCAGGACAGGTAGCTGAACTCGGGCTCGTCGTGGTCGGCACCGAGCTTGATCTTGCCGTAGCCAGACAAGGCGGTGACCACCACGAAGACCAGATACAGCGTCATCGCCAGCATGTAGTACCAGCCAACGGTGTTGGCCGCCCAGTTCTGCGCTGCCAGCAACCACTCGCCGGCCGCTTGCGGATTGCTGATGACCACCAGGCCGAATATCAGGATAAAGCTTGCCGCGAAGTAGAAAACCGGCGGGTTCATGCGGATCTTGCCGCTGGAGACGGGGCTGGGTGCACTCATCGATTGTGCACCCCGCCGAGGGGGGAGAAGCTTGGATTGAACGGGTTCAGCAAAGGGTTTCCTCCTGTTGAACACCGGCAGCGGACCACCGTTTTAACTTGAACAAGCGTTCAAGTTAAACATGGATGGGGGTCGCGATGCGACCCGTTGCCGCAAGCCAAGCTTCGGGTCGCCTACTTCTGGGTCCCGTCATCATGCTGCAGATTGGCCTGGGTCAGGTTGCTGCCCGGGGCCACGCTGCGGGTCAGCCAGACGTTGCCGCCGATGGTCGAACCCTTGCCGATGGTGATGCGTCCCAGAATAGTCGCACCGGCATAAATCACCACGTCGTCCTCGACAATCGGGTGGCGCGGATGGCCTTTCTGCAACTGCCCGTCCTCATCCGCCGGGAAGCGCTTGGCGCCCAGGGTGACGGCCTGATAGATGCGTACCCGCTCGCCGATGATCGCCGTTTCGCCGATCACCACACCGGTACCGTGGTCGATGAAGAAGCTCGGACCGATCTGCGCGCCGGGGTGAATGTCAATGCCGGTGGCCGAATGGGCCAGCTCCGAACTGATCCGTGCCAGCAACGGCAGGCCGGCGCGGTACAGGTGATGGGCCAGGCGGTGGTGAATCACCGCAAGGATGCCCGGGTAGCACAGCAGCACTTCATCAACGCTGCGCGCCGCCGGGTCACCATGGAAGGCCGCCAGCACATCGGTATCGAGGATGCTGCGCAGGCCCGGCAAGGCGGCGGCAAAATCCTGGATCAGGCGCAGCGCCTTGGCATCGATTTCAGCCGTGGCCTGTTTGCCCTGGCGCGCCACGTAGCGCAGTTCCAGGCGCGCCTGGGCGAGCAAGGCGGTCAGCGCGGCATCGAGGGTATGGCCAACATAGAAGTCTTCGCTTTCTTCACGCAGGTCGACCGGGCCCAGGCGCATGGGGAACAACGCGCCACACAGCTGTTCGAGAATATGCCGCATGGCTTCGCGTGACGGCAGCTCGCGGCCGCCCTGTTCGCCGCTGCTGCGACCGTTACTGCTACGCCACTGGTCGCGGGCGGCACGCAGCTGGCCGACGATGGTTTGCAGCTGCCAATGCCCTGTTTGCGCGTTGTCGCTCACGGTTACCTCTCCTGCTGCAGCGGCGGTCGGTGGATGGTAGTGCCGCCGCAATTGCTGATTACTCTACGGCAAATTCCCACGGCGGAAAAAATAACGCTTTATTCCAGAAAGCAATAAAGGCGGCATAAGCCGGGGAGTTGCCCGCGTGCCCCGGGCTGCCTATAGTCGAATTTTCCCTAGCCGACGTGACCCCATGATCGACCGACAGCTCGCCCGCTTCAATCGTCTGGACCTGCTTGGCGCCCCCACCGCGCTGGAAAAACTGCATCGGCTCTCGGCCTGGGCCGGCCGTGATATCTACGTCAAACGTGACGACTGCACGCCGTTGGCGCTAGGCGGCAACAAAGTACGCAAGCTCGAATACCTGGCCGCCGATGCCTTGGCCAAGGGCGCCGACACCCTGGTGACCGCCGGTGCGATCCAGTCCAACCATGTGCGCCAGACTGCGGCGCTGGCCGCGCAACTGGGCCTTGCCTGCGTGGCCCTGCTGGAAAACCCCATCGGCACTGACTCACCCAACTACCAGCACAACGGCAACCGCCTGTTGCTGGAGCTGTTCGATGCCAAGGTCGAGTTGGTCGACAACCTCGACAATGCCGATGAGCAGCTGCAAGCCCTGGCCGTGCGCCTGCACGCCAGCGGCCGCAAACCCTACATCGTGCCGATTGGCGGCTCCAACGCACTCGGTGCCTTGGGTTATGTGCGTGCCGGCCTTGAACTGGCGAAGCAGATCGAACATTGCGGTGAACAGTTCGCCGGGGTGGTGCTGGCCTCCGGCAGCGCCGGTACCCACAGCGGCCTGGCCATCGCCCTGGCGGAAAAACTGCCGAACCTGCCGGTGATCGGCGTGACCGTGTCGCGCAGCGACGAGGACCAGCGGCCGAAAGTCCAGGGCCTGGCCGAACGTACCGCCGAGCTGCTGGGCGTGCGCTTGCCAGCGACCTTCAAGATCGAACTGTGGGATGAGTACTTCGCCCCGCGCTATGGCGAGCCTAACGCCGGCACCCTCGCCGCCATCCGCCTGCTGGCCAGCCAGGAAGGCTTGCTGCTCGACCCGGTGTATACCGGCAAGGCCATGGCCGGGCTGATCGATGGCATCGCCCGCCAGCGATTCGATGACGGCCCGCTGATTTTTCTGCATACCGGTGGGGCACCGGCATTATTCGCCTACCCTGAGGTCTGGAACGGATAACTTTTTATTTGAAAATAATATAAGAACATGAATTTATATTATTTTTAAGACTAAAAGCGTCACCCTATAGTCAGCGCCACACTCACAACAACACTGGGGCTAACCATGAAGATTTCCGCTTTCGGTAAACAGGCAGTCGCCGCCGGCCTGGGCCTGCTGCTCGGGGCCAGTATGCTCAGCCAAGCTGTGGCTGGTGAACAACTGCAGCAGATCAAGGACAAGGGCGTGATCAACGTCGGCCTTGAAGGCACCTATCCACCGTTCAGCTTCGTCGATGCCGACGGCAAGCTGACCGGCTTCGAAGTGGAACTCTCCGAGGCCCTGGCCAAGGAGCTGGGGGTCAAGGTCAAGCTGCAACCGACCAAGTGGGACGGCATCCTCGCCGCCCTGGAGTCCAAGCGCCTGGACGCGGTGGTCAACCAGGTGACCATCTCTGAAGAGCGCAAGAAGAAATACGACTTCTCCAAGCCCTATACCGTTTCCGGGATTCAGGCGCTGGTGCTGACCAAGAAGAAGGATGAGCTCAATATCAGGTCCGCTGCCGACCTGGGCGGCAAGAAGGTCGGGGTAGGCCTGGGCACCAACTACGAAGAGTGGGTCAAAGCCAATGTACCGACCGCTGACGTGCGCACATACGAAGACGATCCGACCAAGTTCCAGGACCTGCGTGTCGGCCGTATCGACGCCATCCTGATCGACCGCCTGGCCGCTCTGGAATACGCCAAGAAAGCCAAGGACACTGCCGCCGCCGGTGACGCGTTCTCGCGTCAGGAAGCCGGTATTGCCCTGCGCAAGGGCGAGCCTGAACTGCTGGAAGCCGTGAACAAGGCGATCGACAAGCTGCGCGCCGACGGCACGCTGAAAAAGCTTTCGGAAAAGTACTTCAACGCTGACGTCACTCAATAATGGAAGAAGCTTTCCAACTCGCCATAGAGTCCGCGCCCTTCCTGCTCAGGGGCGCGTACTACACGGTAATCCTCAGCCTGGGCGGGATGTTCTTTGGCCTGCTGCTGGGTTTCTGCCTGGCGCTGATGCGCCTGTCGGCGCTCAGGCCGCTGAGCTGGACAGCGCGGGTCTATGTCTCGTTCTTTCGCGGCACGCCGTTGCTGGTGCAACTGTTCGTGATCTACTACGGCCTGCCGCAGCTGGGCATCGAACTGGACCCGCTGCCGGCGGCGCTGATCGGCTTCTCGCTGAACATGGCCGCCTACGCCTGTGAAATCCTGCGTGCCGCGATCAGTTCCATCGACCGCGGCCAGTGGGAGGCCGCCGCCAGCATCGGCATGACCCGTGGCCAGGCCATGCGCCGGGCGATCCTGCCGCAGGCGGCACGCACGGCCTTGCCGCCACTGGGCAACAGCTTCATCTCGCTGGTCAAGGACACCGCCCTGGCTGCCACCATCCAGGTGCCGGAGCTGTTCCGCCAGGCGCAGCTGATTACCGCGCGCACCTTCGAAATCTTCACCATGTACCTTGCCGCCGCACTGATCTACTGGGTGCTGGCCAGCGTTCTCGCACACCTGCAGAACCGCCTGGAAGCGCGGGTCAACCGACACGACCAGGAGTCCTGAGGCATGATCGAGGTACAACGCCTGAGCAAGCAGTTCAACGGCCAGACCGTGCTCGATGACATCAGCCTGACGGTCGAGGCCGGCGAAGTGATCGCCATCATCGGCCCCAGCGGTTCCGGCAAGACCACCTTCCTGCGTTGCCTGAACCTGCTGGAAACCCCCAGCAGCGGGCGCATCAAGGTCGGCAACGTGGAGATCGACGCCAACCGCCCGCTCGGCCAGCAGAGCGGGCTGATCCGCCGCTTGCGCCAGGAGGTCGGGTTCGTCTTTCAGAACTTCAACCTGTTCCCCCATCGCACGGCGCTGGAAAACGTCATCGAAGGCCCGCTGGTGGTCAAGAAGACACCGCGCGAACAGGCCGTGGCCCTGGGCATGACGCTGCTGGCCAAGGTTGGCCTGGCCGGCAAGGAGGCCTCCTACCCACGCAAGCTGTCCGGTGGTCAGCAACAGCGGGTAGCGATAGCCCGGGCTCTGGCGATGGAGCCGGAGGTGATCCTCTTCGACGAACCGACTTCGGCACTCGACCCGGAACTGGTCGGCGAAGTGCTGGCGACCATCCGCAGCCTGGCCGAAGAAAAACGCACCATGATCATCGTCACCCACGAGATGAGTTTTGCCCGCGATGTAGCCAACCGGGTGATCTTCTTCGACAAGGGCGTGATCGTCGAACAGGGCGAAGCCAAGGCACTGTTTGCCCATCCCAAGGAGCAACGCACCCGTCAGTTCCTGAGTAAATTTCTCGGTACCCAGAACACCGGCTACTGAGTTTTTCCCTGCCCTCCCCGCCTCGCTGACAGCGCCTGCCCTGCCCCGGCAGGCGTTCATCCAGCGACCGCCAAGTACTTCTATATTTATTCCTAAAAGTTAGTTTATTTAATTTTTATACGCTATTAGGGTATATGAACCGGACCACCGGACCAGCGCAATTTTGTCGCCGCACCCCGCGCCGACGTTTTCAATTCGTGAGGTAGGTATGGTCAGGAACACAATCACCCCAGTGCGTAACGCCAGGGCATTGAGTGCAGCCAAGGAGCGGTACTGATGTCCAATCTGGCAGAAACCACAGTCCACAGCGACCTGGACAGCGCCCCGCTGCTGTTGCCGGCCAAGGTGCTGAGCAACGACGAGCAAGCCCTGCAGGCAGCCCATGCGCTGGCCGAGGTAGCCCGCACCCAGGCGGCCAAACGCGACCAGCAACGCAAGCTGCCCTGGGCAGAAATCGAACAGTTCACCCGCAGCGGCCTGGGCAGCATCAGCATCCCGCGGGCCTTTGGTGGCGCGCAGGTGTCGTTTGTCACCATCGCCGAAGTATTTCGCATCATCAGCGCCGCCGACCCGGCGCTGGGGCAGATCCCGCAGAACCAGTTCGGCATCCTGCAACTGCTCAAAGGCACCGCCTCTGAGCGGCAAAAAGAATTGCTGTTCAAATCGGTGCTCGACGGCTGGCGCATCGGCAATGCCGGGCCGGAGCGCGGTACCAAGCACACCCTGGACCTCAAGGCGCGGATCACCCGCGAGGGCGATCACTATGTGCTCAGCGGCCAGAAGTTCTATTCCACCGGCGCCCTGTTTGCCCACTGGGTGGCGGTCAAGGCACTGAACGACGACGGTCGCCAGGTCATGGCCTTCGTCCGCCGTGGCACCCCGGGCTTGCGCATCGTCGATGACTGGTCCGGTTTCGGCCAGCGCACCACCGCCAGCGGCACCGTGCTGCTGGACAAGGTGCAGGTCGATGCAGAGCTGGTGATCGACACCTGGAAGCAAGGCGAAGTCGCGAACATTCAGGGCGCCGCTTCGCAACTGATCCAGGCGGCCATCGATGCCGGTATCGCTGAAGCGGCAATTGCCGACACCATCGTTTTTGTCCGCGAAAAAGCCCGGCCGTGGATCGACGCCAAGGTCGAGCGCGCCAGTGACGATCTCTACGTGATCGCCGATGTCGGTCGCCTGCAGCTTGAGCTGCATGCTGCCCAGGCGCTGCTGAGCAAAGCCGCGCGAGTGCTCGACGAAGTCAACGCCGCGCCGGTCGACGCCGCCGCTGCCGCCCGCGCCTCGATCGCCGTGGCCGAAGCCAAGGTGCTGACCACCGAGATCGCCCTGCAGGCCAGCGAGAAGCTCTTCGAACTCTCCGGCAGCCGCGCCACCCTGGCCGAGTTCAACCTCGACCGGCATTGGCGCAATGCCCGCGTGCACACCCTGCACGACCCGGTGCGCTGGAAATACCACGCCGTCGGTGCCTATCACCTCAACGGTACCTTGCCTGCCCGGCACTCCTGGATTTGACCAGACCACTGGAGCCCTGTTTATGAGCCTTTTGCCGCAACCGCACGCTAACGTCGCGGTCATCCACGCTGACGCCCAGGCCTTGCAAATCGCCGAGGAAATCGCCGTCCAACTGCGTCGCGACAGCGCCTTGCGCGACCGTGAGCGGCGCCTGCCGCAGCCTGAACTCGAGCTGTTCTCCCACTCCGGCCTGTGGGGCATCAGCGTGCCCAAGGCCTTTGGTGGCGCCGGCGTGTCCAACGTCACCCTGGCCAAGGTCATCGCCCGCATTGCCCAGGCCGACGCTTCGCTGGGGCAGATCCCGCAAAACCATTTCTATGCGCTGGAAGTGCTGCGGGTCAACGGCAGCCCGGCGCAACAGCAACGCCTGTACGCCGAAGTACTGGCCGGCAAGCGCTTCGGCAATGCCCTGGCGGAACTGGGCACCAAGACCGCCCACGACCGCACCACCGCCCTCACCCGCGAGGGCGACGCCTACCGCATCAATGGCCGCAAGTTCTACGCCACGGGCGCGATCTATGCCCAGCGCATTCCTACCTCGGTGGTCGATGAAGACGGCGTCCAGCGCCTGGCCTTCGTACCGGCTGACAGCAGCGGGCTGAAAGTCATCGACGACTGGAGCGGCTTCGGCCAGCGCACCACCGGCAGCGGTTCGGTGGTGTTCGACAACGTGCCGGTTGCCGCTGACGACGTGCTGCCGTTCCAGAGCGCCTTCGAGCGCCCGACCACGGTCGGCCCGTTGGCGCAGATCCTCCACGCGGCCATCGACACCGGCATCGCCCGCGCCGCCTATGAAGATGCCCTGCACTTCGTGCGCACCCGCAGCCGGCCCTGGGTCGACGCCGGGGTCGATCAGGCCAGCGCAGACCCGCTGACCCTGAAGTCCTTCGGCCACCTGGCGATTCGCTTGCACGCCAGCGAAGCCCTGCTCGAACGCGCCGGTGAATACCTCGACCGCGCCCAGGCCGAGCCGAATGCCGAAACCGTCGCCGCCGCCTCGATCGCCGTGGCCGAAGCACGGGCGATCAGCACCGAGATATCCCTGGCCGCCGGCACCACCCTGTTCGAGCTGTCTGGCAGCCAGGCGACCCTGGCCGAGCATGGCCTGGACCGGCACTGGCGCAACGCCCGGGTGCACACCCTGCATGACCCGGTGCGCTGGAAGTACCACGCCATCGGCAATTACTACCTCAACGATGAATATCCACCGTTGCGGGGCACCATCTGATGGCCAAGAAGAAGATCCTGCTCAACGCCTTCAACATGAACTGTGTCGGGCATATCAACCACGGCCTGTGGACCCATCCACGGGACAACTCGAGCCAGTACAAGACCCTCGAATACTGGACCGAGCTGGCCCGGCTACTGGAGCGCGGGTTGTTCGACGGCTTGTTCATCGCCGATATCGTCGGCGTCTATGACGTCTACCAGCAGTCTGTCGATGTAGCGCTGAAAGAGTCGATTCAGTTGCCGGTCAACGACCCGCTGCTGCTGGTTTCGGCCATGGCCGCCGTCACCCGCAACCTCGGCTTCGGCCTGACCGCCAACCTGACCTACGAGCCGCCCTACCTGTTCGCCCGGCGCCTTTCCACCCTCGATCACCTGAGCCGTGGCCGGGTGGGCTGGAACATCGTCACCGGCTACCTGGACAGCGCAGCCAAGGCCATGGGCCTGGACCAGCAGCCCGAGCACGACCGTCGCTATGACCAGGCCGACGAGTACCTGCAGGTGCTGTACAAGCTCTGGGAAGGCAGCTGGGAAGACGGCGCGGTGCTCAACGACCGCCAGCAGCGGGTCTATGCCCAGCCGGACAAAGTGCACAAAATCAACCACCAGGGCGAGTTCTACCGGGTCGAGGGTTATCACCTGTGCGAGCCATCGCCACAGCGCACCCCGGTATTGTTCCAGGCCGGCAGCTCCGAGCGCGGCTTGAGCTTTGCCGGCAGCCACGCCGAGTGCGTGTTTATCAGCGGCCAGAACAAGGCCGCCACCCGCGCCCAGGTCGACAAGGTGCGCGCTGCCGCCGTGGCGGCAGGGCGTGACCCGCAGGCGATCAAGGTGTTCATGGGCCTGACGGTGATCGTCGCCCGCACTGAAGAGCAGGCCAAAGCCAAGCACGCCGAGTACCTGCGCTATGCCAGCGCCGAGGCCGGTGTTGCGCACTTTGCCAGTTCCACCGGCATCGATTTCTCCGAGTACGAACTGGACGAGCCGATCCAGTACGTGAAAAGCAACGCCATCCAGTCCGCCACCAAGCACCTGCAGAACAACGACTGGACCCGGCGCAAGCTGCTCGAGCAACACGCCCTTGGCGGACGCTACATCACCCTGATCGGCTCGCCGACCCAGGTCGCCGACGCGCTGGAAAGCTGGGTCGCCGAAACCGGCCTGGACGGTTTCAACCTGGCCCGCACGGTTACCCCGGAAAGCTATGTCGATTTCATCGACCTGGTGATCCCCGAGCTGCAACGCCGCGGCTCGTACAAGACCGCCTACGAACAGGGCAGCCTGCGCGAGAAACTCTTCGCCAGCGACCAGCCTCACCTGCCGGCAGACCATCCTGGCGCCAGCTACCGCCACACCCCTACGACCCCGACGGGAGCGCTACAGCATGCTTAAGACCTTTATTGCCCGCCCGGTCGCAGCCCTGGCCCTGACCTTGGGTCTGTTCGGCGCCGCTCAGGCCGCCGATGCCTTGAAAATCGGCACCACCGCGGCCTTCTCCATCCCCCTCGAAGCGGCCGTCAGCGAAGCGAAGAAACAGGGCCTGGACGTCGAGCTGATCGAGTTCAGCGACTGGATCGCGCCAAACGTCAGCCTCGCGGCCGGTGACATCGACGTGAACTACTTCCAGCACATCCCGTTCCTGGAAAACGCCAAGGCCGCCGCCGGTTTCGACCTGGTGCCCTTCGCCCCCGGGATCATCAACAATGTCGGCCTGTACTCGAGAAAGTACAAAAGCTTCGCTGAGCTGCCCGTGGGCGCCAGCGTTGCCATCGCCAACGACCCGATCAACAGCGGCCGCGGTTTGCAGCTGCTGGCCAAGGCCGGTTTGATCACCCTCAAGTCTGGCGTCGGTTACAAGGCCACCGAGGAAGACATCGTCGCCAACCCGAAAAAACTGAAGATTCTCCAGGTCGAAGCGGTACAACTGGTGCGCGCCTACGATGACGCCGACCTGGTCCAGGGCTACCCGGCCTACATCCGCCTGGCGAAGACTTTCGACGCCACCTCGGCGCTGCTGTTCGACGGCCTTGACCATAAGGAATACGTGATCCAGTTCGTCATCCGCCCGCAGAGCAAGGACGACCCGCGCCTGGCCAAGTTCATCGACATCTACCAGCACTCGCCGGTGGTGCGTGCCGCCCTCGATCAGGCCCACGGCAAGCTCTACCAAGCTGGCTGGGAGAGCTGAGATGAGCGCAGTCAGCGCCCGCGTGGCGCAGGAGCAACAGCCGTTCGCGCCCCTGCAGCAGGCTCAGCAACGGGCTTTGCACCCGGAACTGGGTAACGCCCATGTGCGTTTCATCGGCCTGGGCAAGACCTACCCCGGCCAGCAAACCCCGGCGCTGGACGGTATCGACCTGAATATCCAGCACGGTGAGATCTTCGGCATCATCGGCCGTAGCGGTGCCGGCAAGTCGTCGCTGATCCGTACCATCAACCGCCTGGAGCACCCGAGCCATGGCCGGGTGCTGATCGACCAGGTGGACATCGGCGAGTACGACGAAGACCGCCTGGTGCGCCTGCGTCGACGCATCGGCATGATCTTCCAGCACTTCAACCTGATGTCGGCCAAGACCGTCTGGCAAAACGTCGAGTTGCCGCTCAAGGTTGCTGGTGTGCCCAAGGCCCAGCGCCAGCGCAAGGTCGCCGAGTTGCTGGAGCTGGTCGGGCTGCAGGACAAACACCAGGTTTACCCGGCGCAGTTGTCGGGCGGGCAGAAGCAGCGCGTCGGCATTGCCCGGGCACTGGTGCATGACCCGCAGATTCTGCTGTGCGACGAAGCCACCTCGGCGCTCGACCCGGAAACCACCGAATCGATCCTCGGCCTGTTGCGCGACATCAACCGGCGCCTGGGCCTGACCATCGTGCTGATCACCCACGAGATGGCAGTGATCCGCGATATCTGCCACCGGGTGGTAGTGCTCGAGCGCGGGCGCATCGTTGAGCAGGGCGCGGTCTGGCAAGTGTTTGGCGACCCGCAGCATGAAGTCAGCAAAACCTTGCTGGCACCGTTGCAACCTGCCCTGCCGGCGGCCCTGCAAGCACGCTTGCAGGCACAACCGCCTGGCCCGGAGGCTGCACTGGTGTTGAGTGTGCGGGTCAGCGGCAAGGACCGGCAGGCGCCGGAGCTTTCTGCGTTGTTCAACTTGTTGGGCGGCCGGGTCAGCCTGTTGCAAGGTGGCATCGAACCGATCCAGGGCCGTGCTCTGGGGCAACTTGTGGTGTCGGTGGCCGACTCGCCGCACAGCCACGCGCACGTGATTGAGCGCGCCCGGCAATGGGCTGCACAGGTGGAGGTACTGGGTTATGTGGTTTGATCGCTTGCTCCAGGGTGTGCTCGACACCCTGCTGATGGTTGGCGTCTCGTCGCTGATTGCCCTGCTCGCCGGTGTACCGCTGGCGGTGATCCTGGTCACCAGCGGCAAGGGCGGGATCTTCGAAGCGCCCACCCTGAACCGGGTGCTCGGCGCCTTCGTCAACCTGTTCCGTTCGATTCCGTTCCTGATTCTGATGGTGGCGCTGATCCCCTTCACCCGTTTGATCGTCGGCACCACCTATGGTGTCTGGGCGGCGGTAGTGCCGCTGACCATTGCCGCCACGCCGTTCTTTGCCCGCATCGCCGAAGTCAGCCTGCGCGAGGTCGACCATGGCCTGATCGAAGCGGCCCAGGCCATGGGTTGCCGGCGCTGGCGCATCGTCTGGCATGTGCTGCTGCCAGAAGCCCTGCCGGGTATTGTCGGCGGCTTTACCATCACTTTGGTGACCATGATCAACTCCTCGGCCATGGCTGGCGCCATTGGTGCCGGGGGCCTGGGCGACATTGCCTACCGCTATGGCTACCAGCGCTTCGACAGCCAGATCATGCTGACGGTGATCGTCATGCTGGTAGTGTTAGTGGCGCTGATTCAGCTGGGCGGGGATCGGTTGGCGAAGGGCTTGAACAAACGCTGAATTCATCGCTGGCAAGCCAGCTCCCACAGGGTCTGCATGCACCGGACCCTGTGGGAGCTGGCTTGCCAGCGATGGCCATTACACGGGTCAAAGCCATTCGGCATCCCAATGAGGATAGTCACCAATGTGGTGTACCAAGCCCGCTCGTAATGGATTGGCAACGATGTAACGGGCAACCGCGCGAATATCCTCCTCACGACGTAACGCCCGGTCATGAAACCCTTGCTGCCATAGCCGCCCATGGCGATTGCAGGCCTTGTTCACCGCACACGTAGTTCGAGATTTGAGTCGGCGCATCAGGGTTTTCAGCGTCACCTGATGCAACTCGATCAGCCAGTGAAAATGATCAGGCATCACCACCCACGCCAATGATCTGGCCGACTGTTCTTCCTCGGCCTGACGAAACTGGGCAATGATCAATCTGGCCAGCCAGATATCTTCGAAGATGGGCGTGCGGTTTTCGATCACACTGGTCAACAGATACAACCTGCCGGGCTCAGACACGCGCCCCCGTCGTAGTCGATGAGTGGATGGACGTTCCATGTCGCGCTCCTTGAAGATGAACCTTCAAGGTAGCTGCACAAGAAAGGCAAAGTGGGGTGTCTATCAGACCGGATGTTTCTGATGCATCGCATCGCTGGCAAGCCAGCTCCCACAGGTTCTGCATGCACCGGACCCTGTGGGAGCTGGCTTGCCAGCGATGGCGTAGTCAATGGTGCTGCGGCTCGCGGATCTTGTACCAGGCCACATACAGTGCCGGCAGAAACAGCAGGGTCAGCAAGGTGGCGACGATGATCCCGCCAATCATTGCGTAGGCCATCGGCCCCCAGAACACTTCGCGGGCGATCGGGATCATGCCCAGGCTCGCCGCTGCCGCCGTCAGCAGGATCGGCCGGCGCCTGTGGTTGGTCGCCTCCAGCACCGCGTCCCAGGGTGAATAGCCCTGGGCTTCGTATTCATCGATCTGAGTCACCAGGATCACCGAGTTGCGGATGATGATGCCGATCAGCGCGAGGATCCCCAGAATCGCCACAAAGCCCATCGGCGTGCCGGTCGGCACCAGCGCCAGGACCACGCCGATCAGCCCCAGCGGCGCCACGCTGGCGACCAGGAACAGCTTCTGCACACTGTGCAACTGGATCATCAGGAAGGTGCCCATCATGAACAGCATCAGCGGCACCACCTTGGCGATCGGCCCCTGGGCCTTGCCGCTTTCTTCCACGGTGCCGCCGGTGGCCACGCCGTAACCCACTGGCAGCTTGCTGGCGAAGTCGTCGATCTGCGGCTTGAGCTCGGCCACCAGGTCGGTGGGCTGGATGTCGCCGCGTACCGAAGCCTTGATGGTGATGGTCGGCTTGCGGTCACGGCGCCATACCAGCGGCTGCTCCAGCTCGTAGCGCACGGTGGCGAAGGCCAGCAGCGGGATCGAGGTGCCGTTGGGGGTGACGATCTGCAGGTTCTGCAGGGTCTGCGGCGTGCCACGCTCGCTGTCTTCGGCGCGGGCGATGACGTCGATCAGGTAGATGTTGTCGTTGACCTCAGTCACCGGCGCGCCGCTGACGATGCTGTTCATCACATTGGCCACGTCTTCGGACGACAACCCGAGCTGGCGCGCCTTGTCCTGGGCGATCTCGACCCGCAGCACCTTGCCCGGCTCATTCCAGTCGTAAATCATCTCGCCAATGTGTTCGTTGCTGTCGAGCAGCGAGGCCAGGGCAATGGCATGTTTGCGCACCTGGTCGATGTCCTTGCCGCTGACCCGGTACTGGATCGGCCGCCCTACCGGCGGGCCCATTTCCAGGGACTGAACGTTGCTGCCGATGCCGACGAAGTCTTCGCGCAGGCGCTTCTGCAGACGCGCCATCAATACCTCGCGCGACGCCAGGCCCTTGCTGACGATCACCAGTTGGGCGTAGTACGGGTTCTGCAGTTGCTGGTCCAGGGGCAGGTAGAAGCGGATCGCACCCTGGCCGATGTAGGTGCTCCAGCGCACGATGTCCGGGTCGCCCTTGAGCGTCGCTTCGAGGCGGTCCACCGCCTTGCGGGTTTCCTCGATCGAGGCGTTCTGCGGCAGGTTGAGGTCGACGAGGATTTCCGGGCGGTCCGAGGACGGGAAGAACTGGTTCTGCACGAAACGCATGCAGAACACCGCCAGCACGAACAGCAACACGGTGCCGATGATGGTCAGCCAGCGATGACGCATGCACCAGAGCAGGCTGTTGCCGAAAGCCTTGCCGATGCGCCCCGGCTCTTCGTCGTGCGGTTTGACCTTGGTGCTGAGAATATGCACGCCGAGCACCGGGGCAAACAGTACCGCCACCACCCACGACACCAGCAGCGCCGCGGCGATCACCGCAAACAGCGTGTAGGTGTACTCCCCCGCCGAGCTGGCGTTGAGCCCGATGGGCACGAAACCGGCCACCGTCACCAGGGTCCCGGTGAGCATCGGGAAGGCCGTCGAGGTGTAGGCGAAAGTCGCCGCCTGCTCCTTGCTCTCGCCCTTTTCCAGGCGCGTGACCATCACCTCGACGGTGATCATCGCATCGTCCACCAGCAAGCCCAGGGCAATGATCAGGGCGCCCAGGGAGATCCGCTGCATGGTGATGCCGCTGTACTCCATGAAGATGAACACCATGGCCAGCACCAGCGGAATCGAGCAGGCCACCACCAGCCCGGCACGCACCCCAAGGCTGACGAAGCTCACCACCAGGACGATGACCACCGCCTCGAACAGCGCGCTGGTAAAGCCGCCAACCGCTTCCTCGACCACCACCGCCTGGTCCGACACGGTGTGCACGCCCACGCCCACCGGCAACTCGGCGATCACACTGTCCATCTTCTTGTGCAGGTCGGCACCGAACGCCTGGATATTGCCACCGGCCTTCATGCCGATGGCCAGGCCGATGGCGGTCTGGCCGTTGTAGCGAAACATCGAGGTCGGCGGGTCGACATAACCGCGCTGGATATCGGCGATGTCGGCCAGGCGGAAGAAACGATCGTTGATGCGCAGGTTGACCGTCTCCAGGTCTTTCTCGGAGGCGAACTGGCCGGTGGTGCGCACCGAGATGCGCTCTGGCCCGGCTTCAATCACCCCGGCCGGGGTCACCGCGTTCTGGCTCTGCAGCGCCTGCAGGACCTGGCGCTGGTCGATGCCGAAGGAGGCCAGCTTGCGCGTGGAGAAATTCAGGTACAGCACTTCGTCCTGAGTACCGATCATCTCGACCTTGCCCAGGTTGGGCACTTCGCGGACTTCGGCGCGCACCTGCTCGACGTAGTCACGCAACTGGCGCATGGTCAGGCCGTCGGCGGTAAAGGCATAGATCGAGCCGAACACGTCACCGAACTCGTCGTTGAAACCCGGCCCCTGGATACCCTGGGGAAACTCGCCGCGGATGTCCTGGATCTTCTTGCGCACCTGGTACCAGATCTGCGGGATGTCCGCCGCCTTGGTGGTGTCACGCAGGTTGACGTACACCGTCGACTCGCCCGGGCGGGTATAGCTTTTCACGTAGTCGAGGGAGTCCAGCTCTTCGAGCTTCTTTTCGATACGGTCGGTGACCTGGTACAGGGTTTCATCCTGGGTCGCACCGGGCCAGCGGGTCTGGATGACCATGGTCTTGATGGTGAACGAAGGGTCTTCCTCACGCCCCAGGTTCATGTAGGAAAACACGCCCATCAGCAAGCCGACGAACATCAGGTACCAGACAAAGGATTGGTGCTTCAGCGCCCACTCCGACAGGTTGAAGCTTCCTTTCATTGCGGGTCTTCCTCGTCGACTATGACCTTCTGGCCCGGTTTGAGACTGTTCACGCCTGCCGTCACCACCCGCTCGCCGGCCTGCACGCCAGAGGCCAGTACTACGCTGTTGGCGGTCCGCTCAAGCAGCTTTACCTCGCGAGTAGAAACAGTTTTCTGTTGTGGATCGACGATCCATACCAGGGTTTTGGCCTCGCTTTCCAGTAATGCCGATGCCGGTAGTTCGACGCGCGGCGACACCGCCGAAGTCAGGGTGACGCTGATTGCCGTGCCCAGGTGGAATGCCAGTGGCGTATCGGCCAGGGTCAGGCGCGCGCGCCGGGTACGGGTGGCGGCATCGGCCTGGGGCTCCAGCTCTCGCAAGGTGGCAGTGGTGCTGATGCTTGAGTCCAGTTGCGAGGCGGCCAGGAACTTCAGCTCGCCGGAGACCTGCTCGGCCAGGCTGGTGGGCAGGTCGATGACCGCTTCCTTGATGTCCGGGCGGGCCAGGGTCACCACTGCTTGCCCGGCGCTCACGGTTTGCCCGGCTTCGGCCTGCCAGTTGGTGACCACCGCGGCGTGATCGGCTTTCAGCTCGCTGTAGCCGAGCTGGTCGCGGGCCTGCTCGACTGCCGCACGCGCCTGTTCCAGGGACGCACCGGTGGTTTTCAGGTCGGTCTGGGCGATATCCAGCTGGGCCTGGGCGCCCACGCCGCGGTCGAACAGCTGCTGCTGGCGGCGGGCGTTGGCCTGGGCATTGATCCACTGTGCCTGCACTTTGGCCAGGTCGCCTTCGGCGGCGCGCAATTGGTTGCGCTGGTCGGTGGGGTCAAGGCTGGCGAGCACGTCGCCCGGTTTTACCGAACTGCCGACATCCACCCAGCGTCGGGCAATGCGCCCGCCCACGCGAAAACCCAGGGTGCTTTCGTAGCGGGCCTGAATGCTCCCGGCGAAGCGGCCAAGGTTTGCCTGGCTCTGCGGCTCGACCACCAGCGACAACACCGGTCGCACAGGTTCAGGCGCCTCGGCGGGTTTCCCGCAGCCGGCCAGCAGCAGGGCACTGCACAACGTCAGCGTCAGCCTGTTCATTGCGCCACCCCGCTGTCGGTCGTCGGCGCCACTTGTACCTGCATTCCCGGGTTAAGCAATTGACCACCGGCCACCACCACGGTCTCGCCGCCTTTAAGGCCCTCGCCGACCACCACCTTGCCGGTGAGGTAACGGATGACCTTGACCTTCTGCAGGCTGACTTTGTGACCCTCGCCGATCACCCACACGGCCGGGTCATGCAGGTCCTTGGTCAGCGCCGACCAGGGCAGTTCGATACTCGGCCTGCCCTGGGCATCGGCAGTGGCGCTGACTGGCGAGCCCAGTTCCATGCCCGCAGGTACGTTTTTCAAGGCCACCTTGACCTGCACCGTACCGCTTTGCGCCGACACCGTCGGGGTGATTTCGCGCACATAACCCAGGGTCTGGATCTTCGGGTTGTCGACCAGGCGCACGGTAATCGCATGCTCGCTCGGCGGCGCCACCAGCAACGACTCATAGACATTGAACACCGCGTCACGATCGCCATCGCGGGCCAGGCTGAAAATCGGCACCGTGGCCTGGACCACCTGGCCGACTTCGGCCTGGCGCTCGGTGATCACCCCGTCCGCCTCAGCCACCAGCGCGGTATAGCTCAGCTGTTCACGGGCGTTGGCCAGTTGCGCCTGAGCGGCCTTGAGGGCGCTCTGGCTGCTGCGCAAGGCAGCTTCGGCAGAGTCGTACTCGCTTTGGCTGGTATAGCCTTTGGGCAACAGCTTCTGCTGGCGGACAAAGGCGGCGGCAGTCTGGGTCACGCGTGCCTGTTCGGCAAAGACTTCGGCCTTGGCCGAGTCGACGCTGGTCTGCAGGTCCTTGGGGTCAAGGCGGGCCAGGACCTGGTTGGCCTTGATGTGATCACCGACATCGACGCTGCGGGAAACGATCTTGCCGCCCACGCGAAACGAAAGGTCAGTCTGCACCCGCGCCTGGACATCACCGGTCAGGGTTACGGAAGCCGCAAAATCACTGGGTTCAACACGTTGTACACCGACTCTGGGCAGCTCGGCTTCAGCGGGTTTTTGCTCACCGCACCCCGTCAGCACCAACCACCCCCCCAGGCAGACGATCGATAAAGGACGCGACATCGTCATGCAGGCTCCTTGCACGTGCCAGATCTATTTAGGAATGCGAGTGTTAGCGTAGATCAGGGATCCCTTGATCGCTTGTCGGCGTACACAATTCGTTCAACACGCGGAATCGGCGATACTGCCCTCTTTGCCTGAATGGACGCTGCCATGCTGACCACCCTGGCTGTCGCCAACTACCGCTCAATCAATCACTTGCTGCCTGCGCTGGCGCGCTTGATCATCCGCGTGTCGGAGCAGTGTCAGGTGTGGGTGGTGTCACATGCACGGCGCCTGGTGGTGGCGCTGGAACAGGATGCGACCTGCAATTCGATCGTGCTGGAGAAGGTGCTGGGGCAGACCCGCGTTGCCGGTCAGGGGATGCTGGATGAGCCGGCCTGGCATTGGCCGGAGTAAAAACCCGAAGGCCCCATCGCTGGCAAGCCAGCTCCCACAGGGGCTGCTGTACACAGAACCTGTGGGAGCCGGCTTGCCGGCGATGAGGCCCGTCAGATCACGCTGAAACCGGCGCCGGCGCGCGACGCACGTCCGGTTGTTTCCACGAGTCGGCAGCGCTTTCTTCGATCGCCTGCTGGATCGCCCGACGGCGACGCTCTTCGGCCTGGCGGCTGAAGTACCAGACCATGAAAGTCACCAACGACACGCTGAGCAGGATCAGGCTGGCCACCGCGTTGATTTCCGGCTTCACGCCCAGACGCACGGCAGAGAAGACTTCCATCGGCAAAGTGGTCGAACCCGGGCCCGAGACGAAGCTGGCCAGTACTAGGTCATCCAGCGACAGGGCAAAGGACATCATCCCGCCGGCTGCCAGCGACGGTGCAATCATCGGGATGGTGATCAGGAAGAATACCTTCCACGGCCGCGCACCGAGGTCCATCGCCGCTTCTTCGATCGACAGGTCCAGCTCACGCAGGCGCGCCGACACCACCACCGCCACATAGGCTGCGCAGAAGGTGGTGTGGGCGATCCAGATGGTGACGATGCCACGCTCCTGCGGCCAGCCGATCATCTGCGCCATGGCCACGAACAGCAGCAACAGCGACAGACCGGTAATCACCTCGGGCATTACCAACGGTGCGGTAACCAGGCCACCGAACAGGGTACGGCCCTTGAAGCGGGTCACCCGGGTCAGCACGAAGGCCGCCAGGGTGCCCAGCGCCACGGCGGCGATCGCGGTGTAGCAGGCGATCTCCAGCGAGCGCATCACCGAACCCATCAGCTGGGTGTTGTCGAGCAGGCCGACGTACCACTTCACCGACCAGCCGCCCCATACCGTCACCAGCTTGGAGGCGTTGAACGAGTAGATCACCAGGATCAGCATCGGCAGGTAGATGAACAGCAGGCCCAGGACCAACATCAATTTGGAGAAACTGAAACGCTTCATGCCCTGCCCTCCATCTCTTTGGCCTGACTACGGTTGAAGAGCAGGATCGGTACGATCAGGATCGCCAGCATCACTACCGCCAGGGCAGAGGCCACCGGCCAGTCACGGTTGTTGAAGAACTCTTGCCAGAGCACTTTACCGATCATCAAGGTTTCCGGGCCGCCGAGCAGCTCAGGAATGACGAACTCACCCACCACCGGAATGAACACCAGCATACAGCCGGCGATGATGCCGTTCTTCGACAGCGGCACGGTGATCTTCCAGAAGCTGTTGAAGGTGCTCGAACCCAGGTCCGACGCGGCCTCAAGCAGGCTCTGGTCATGCTTCACCAGGTTGGCGTAGAGCGGCAGGATCATGAACGGCAGATACGAATAGACCACGCCGATATACACCGCGAGGTTGGTGTTGAGGATCTGCAACGGCTGATCGATCCACCCCAGCCACAGCAAGAAGGCGTTGAGCAGGCCGTTGTTGCTGAGGATGCCCATCCAGGCATAGACGCGGATCAGGATCGCCGTCCAGGTCGGCATCATGATCAGCAGCAACAGGACCGTCTGGGCTTCCTTGCGCGCGTTGGCGATGGCATAGGCCATCGGATAGCCGATCAGCAGGCACAACAGCGTGCTGAAGAAGGCCATCTTCAACGACCCCAGGTACGCCGAGATGTAGAGTTCGTCTTCGGTCAACAGGCCATAGTTGGCCAGGTTGAGCACCACTTGCACCTTGTCTTCGACGTAGCTGTAGATCTCGGTATACGGCGGGATCGCCACGTCGGCTTCAGCGAAACTGATCTTCAGGACGATGAAGAACGGCAGCATGAAGAACAGGAACAGCCAGATGAACGGCACGCCGATCACCAGATGGCGTCCCTCGGGCTTTATTCGGTTGACGGCTCGCTTGAGCTTGCGCGCATTCATGACCGCAGTACCACGCCGCTGTCATCCTCCCACCAGACGTAGACCTGGTCGTCCCAGGTCGGTCGGGTGCCCTGGCGCTCGGCGTTGGCGACGAACGACTGGACGATCTTGCCGCCAGGCAGCTCGACGTAGAACACCGAATGGCCGCCCAGGTAGGCAATGTCGTGCACCTTGCCGCGCGACCAGTTGTGCTCGCAGGTCGGCTGCGCGGTGGTCACCAGCAGTTTTTCCGGACGCAGGGCGTAGGTGATGCGCTTGTCTTCCACCGAGGTGGTAACCCCGTGGCCAACGTAGATGTGTCGCTCAAGCTCGGGGCTGGCGATCACCGCGTGGCCTTCGGCGTCGTCGACCACTTCGCCTTCGAACAGGTTGACGTTACCGATGAACTCGCAGACCAGGCGGCTGGTCGGGGTTTCATAGATGTCGATCGGGCTACCGATCTGGGCGATCCAGCCCAGGTGCATGATGGCGATGCGCTGGGCCATGGTCATGGCCTCTTCCTGGTCGTGGGTCACCATCACGCAGGTCACACCGACCCGTTCGATGATCTCCACCAGCTCCAGTTGCATCTGCGAACGCAGCTTCTTGTCCAGTGCCCCCATCGGCTCATCGAGCAGCAGCAACTTGGGCCGCTTGGCCAGCGAACGGGCCAGGGCCACACGCTGACGCTGGCCACCGGAGAGCTGGTGCGGCTTGCGCTTGGCGTACTGGGTCATGTGCACCAGCTTGAGCATCTCGGCCACGCGGGCGTCGATCTCGGACTTGGGCATACGGTCCTGCTGCAGGCCGAAGGCGATGTTCTGGGCCACGGTCATGTGCGGAAACAGCGCGTACGACTGGAACATCATGTTGATCGGCCGCTCGTAGGGCGGCATATCGGTAATGTCTACGCCATCGAGGAAAATACGCCCCTCGGTTGGTCGTTCGAAGCCGGCGAGCATGCGCAGCAAGGTCGACTTACCCGAACCCGAGCCACCGAGCAGGGCGAAGATTTCGCCCTTCTTGATTTCCAGGGACACATCGTCCACGGCGACCGTTTCGTCGAACTTTTTCGTGACCCGGTCGATTTTGACCAGCACCTGTTTAGGTTGCTGGTCGCCCTCGAGGGCTTTCTTATAGGCACCGGAGGCAACTGCCATTTGTGAAACTCCCAACAAGATTTTTTGCGCCCGCCCCTGCCGTGACGGACCCTGGATTTTTACTTGCCCGACTTGACCTTGGTCCAGCTACGGGTCATCAACCGTTGCACCTTAGGAGGTAGCTCGGAATTGACGTACAACTTGTCCAGCACTTCTTGCGGTGGGTAAACCGCTGCGTCGGTTCGCACGTTCTGGTCCATCAGATCGCCAGCCTTGGGGTTCGGGTTGGCATAACCGACGTAATCACTGACCTGGGCAATAACCTCAGGCTGCAGCAAATAGTTGATGAAGGCGTGGGCCTCTTTGACATTCTTGGAATCCTTGGGGATCGCCAGCATGTCGAACCAGAGGTTGCCGCCTTCCTTGGGAATCGCATAGGCCAGCTTGACGCCCTTGCCGGCTTCTTCGGCGCGGGACTTGGCCTGGAACACATCGCCGGAGAAACCGGCAGCCACGCAGATGTCGCCGTTGGCCAGGTCCGAGATGTATTTGGATGAATGGAAGTAGGTCACGTACGGGCGCACGGCCAAGAGTTTCTTCTCGGCGTCGGCATAATCCTTGGGGTTGGTGCTGTTGGGGTCACGCCCCATGTAGTTGAGTACTGCCGGGAGCATCTCGTCGGCCGAGTCGAGGAAGGCGACCCCGCACGTGGAGAGTTTTTTGATGTTTTGTGGCTCGAACAGCATGGCCCAGGAATCGATCTTGTCGGTACCCAGCGCCGCCTTGACCTTCTCGACGTTGTAGCCGATGCCATTGGTGCCCCACAGGTAGGGGACGGCGTACTGGTTGCCTGGATCGTTTTTTTCCAGGCGCTTCATCAGCGCCGGGTCAAGGTTCGCGTAATTGGGCAGCAGCGCCTTGTCGAGCTTCTGGAACGCGCCCGCCTTGATCTGCTTGCCGAGAAAATGGTTGGACGGCACGACCACGTCATAGCCGGTACGACCGGCCAGCAGCTTGCCTTCCAGGGTTTCGTTGGAATCGAAGACATCCTGCACCGGCTTGATGCCAGTGGCTTTTTCGAAGTCCGCGAGGGTGGTCTGACCAATGTAGTCCGACCAGTTATAAATGTGCACCGTGGGCGCCGCTTGGACGCTGATCGCCAGCGTCAGACCCGCTCCAGCCAGCATGGCCTTGCGAAATACAGAAATAGACAAGTGGGAGGTCCTCACAAATGTGCCCGTGGCAAACGACAGGAATACCTGCCGGATAACCAAACCGGCGCGCAACTTACCTTCGATGCACTCATGCCGCAAAAAAAATTTGTGCTTTCATGCTCCCTGGGCGGGATTTACACCGCGCCCAGGGAGGCAACCAGGTTTACTTGCCCGATTTGATCTTGGTCCAGCTGCGAGTGATTTCGCGCTGGGCCTTGGCACCCGGGTCAGCAATGGCGTACAGCTGCTTCTTCACATCAGCCGGCGGGTAGATGCTTGGATCGCTGGTGATGTCCTTGTCCACCAGGGGAGTCGCCGCCTTGTTGCCGTTCGGGAAGCGCACGGCGTTGGTGATCTCGGCCATGACTTTCGGTTGCATCAGGAAGTCCATGAACTTGTAGGCAGCGTCGACGTTGACCGCATCTTTGGGGATGGCGACCATGTCGTAGAAGGTACCGGCGCCTTCTTTCGGAATGATGTAGTCCAGCTTGACCTTGTCACCGGCCTCGTGGGCACGGGCCTTGGATTGCTCCAGGTCACCCGAGTAACCCACGGCCACGCAGATGTTGCCGTTGGCAAGGTCCGAGATGTACTTGGAGGAGTGGAAGTAGCCGACCGACGGACGGATCTTCAGGAACAGGTCTTCGGCGGCTTTGAGGTCTTCCTTGCTGGTGCTGTTGGTCGGCTTGCCCAGGTAGTGCAGCGCCGCCGGGATCATTTCGGTCGGAGCGTCGAGGAAGCTCACACCGCAGCTCTTGAGCTTGGCGATATTCTCCGGCTTGAACACCACGTCCCAGGAATCGATCTTGTCGATACCCAGCGCGGCCTTGACCTTCTCCGGGTTGTAGCCGATGCCGATGGAGCCCCACATGTACGGGAACGCATGTTTGTTGCCCGGGTCGCTGGCATCACCAACGGCCTTGAGCAGGTCTTCGTCGAGGTTCTTCCAGTTCGGCAGCTTGGACTTGTCCAGCTCCTGATAGACACCGGCCTTGATCTGCTTGGCCAGGAAGTTGTTCGACGGCACTACCACGTCGTAGCCGGACTTGCCTGCCAGCAACTTGGCCTCGAGGGTCTCGTTGCTGTCGAAGACATCGTAAACGACCTTGATACCGGTCTGTTTTTCGAACTTGGCGACAGTGTCCGGTGCGATGTAGTCGGACCAGTTATAGACGTGCAGTACTTTGTCATCCGCGTGAACAGCACTGGCCATGGCGCCCATCAGGGACATAGCCAGCAACGTCTTGCCCAATTTCTTCATGCGTAATGCTCCAGAATTTTTATTTAGCCATCTGTTCAGCGGCCGGCTTATTCGGCGCAAGCTCCGAGCGACTGAAACAGTCGTTAGTCTGGCAAGTTACAAGGCGCTCTTTCAAGGAAAGAGGCGCCTTGAAACTCATTGATGCCATTACGCTAGCCTAGCACTTGGCTAGTTCAGCGCTTCGAGCGTCAGGTCCAGGCATTTGCGCGCCTTTTCCACCAACTCGTCGATCTCTGCATGACTGATCACCAGCGGTGGCGCGATGATCATGGTGTCGCCCACAGCGCGCATGATCAGCCCGTTGTCGAAGCAGAACTGTCGGCAGATCATGCCCACACCCCGGCCTTCGTAACGCGCACGGGTGGCCTTGTCCTTGACCAGCTCGATGGCACCGAGCATGCCCAGGCCACGCACTTCGCCCACCAGCGGGTGATCGCTGAGCTCACGCAGACGCTTTTGCAAATACGGTGCCGTTTCTTCCTGAACCCGCTCGATGATCTTCTCGTCGCGCAGGATCCGCAGGTTTTCCAGGCCCACCGCCGCCGCCACCGGGTGGCCGGAGTAGGTGAAGCCGTGATTGAAGTCGCCGCCTTCGCTGAGCACCTTGGCCACTTCGTCACGCACGATCACACCGCCCATGGGGATGTAACCGGAGGTAAGACCCTTGGCGATGGTCATCAGGTCGGGCTTGAGGTCGTAGTAATCGGAACCGAACCACTCGCCGGTGCGACCAAAGCCACAGATCACTTCGTCGGCAATGAACAGGATCTCGTACTTGGCGAGGATTTCCTTGATCTTCGGCCAGTAGGTGTCTGGCGGAATGATCACCCCGCCGGCACCCTGAATCGGCTCGGCGATAAAGGCGGCGACGTTGTCTTCGCCGACTTCGAGGATTTTCTTTTCCAGCTGCTCGGCGGCCCATACGCCGAATTCGTCCGGGGTCATGTCACCGCCTTCGCCGAACCAGTACGGCTGCGGGATATGCACGATGCCCGGCAGCGTCCCGGCCTGCGCATGCATGCCGCTCATGCCACCCAGGGCGGCACCGGCCACGGTGGAACCGTGATAACCGTTGATGCGGCCAATGATCACCTGTTTCTGCGGCTTGCCCTTGAGCGCCCAGTAGTGGCGGACCATGCGCAAGTTGGTGTCGTTGCCTTCAGAACCGGAACCGGTGAAGAACACATGGGTCATGCCCTTGGGCGCGACGTCGCAGACGGCTTTGGCCAGCTCCAGTGCCGGTGGGTGGGCAGTCTGGAAGAACAGGTTGTAGTACGGCAGCTCGCGCATTTGCTTGGCGGCCACTTCAACCAGCTCTTCACGGCCGTAACCGACCGCCACACACCACAGGCCCGCCATGCCATCGAGGATCTTGTTGCCCTCGCTGTCCCACAGGTGCACGCCCTCGGCTTTGGTGATGATCCGCGGCCCCTTCTCTTTCAGCTGTTTATAGTCACTGAAAGGCGCCAGGTGATGCTCACTGCTAAGGGTTTGCCACTCACGGGTTTGCGGGTTGTTGACGCTCATGTGCTTCTCCGTTTGTTGACGGCCGCGGTCCTGCGGCTCCGGGTTGATCAGACCGCAAACAGCAGGAACTCACGTTCCCAGGAGCTGATTACGCGTTTGAAGTTTTCATGCTCGGCGCGCTTGGTGGCGACGTAGCCGGCAATGAATTTCTTGCCCAGGTAAGGTTCCAGCGCCTGGCAGTTCTCCATGCGCTCCAGGGCGTCCTCGATGGTCAGCGGCAGGCGCAGGTTGCGCCGCTCATAGCCACGCCCCTGCACCGGCGCACTTGGCTTGATGCCTTCAACCATGCCGATGAAGCCGCACAGCAGGCTGGCGGCGATCGCCAGGTACGGGTTGGCGTCGGCGCCTGGCAGGCGGTTTTCGACCCGGCGATTCTGCGGCCCGGCATCCGGTACGCGCAGGCCCACGGTACGGTTCTCTTCGCCCCACTCGACGTTCACGGGTGCCGAGGTGTCGGGCAGGAAGCGGCGGAACGAGTTGACGTTCGGTGCGAACAGCGGCAACACCACCGGAATGAACTTCTGCAGGCCGCCGACGTGGTTGAGGAACAGCTCGCTCATGCTCCCGTCTTCGTCCGAGAAGATGTTCTTGCCGGTACGCACGTCGATGATGCTCTGGTGCAGGTGCATGGCGCTGCCCGGTTCGCCGGTCATCGGCTTGGCCATGAAGGTGGCAGCGACGTTGTGCTTGAGCGCAGCCTCGCGCATGGTGCGCTTGAACACCAGGATCTGGTCGGCCAGCGACAGGGCGTTGCCGTGACGGAAGTTGATCTCCATCTGCGCCGTGCCGTCTTCGTGGATCAGCGTGTCGAGATCAAGGTTCTGCAGCTCGCACCAGTCGTAGACGTCCTCGAACAGCGGGTCGAATTCGTTGGCGGCTTCAATAGAGAACGACTGCCGGCCGGTTTCCGGGCGCCCGGAGCGGCCGATTGGCGGCTGCAGGGGGAAGTCCGGGTCTTCGCAGCGTTTGGTCAGGTAGAACTCCATCTCTGGCGCCACGATCGGCTGCCAGCCCTTGTCGGCATAGAGCTTCAATACCTTCTTGAGCACGTTGCGTGGCGACAGCTCGACCGGGTTGCCCTGCTTGTCGTAGGTGTCGTGGATCACCTGGGCGGTCGGCTCGATGGCCCAAGGTACGAGAAACACCGCGTTCTCGTCGGGGCGGCAGATCATGTCGATGTCAGCCGGGTCGAGCAGTTCGTAATAGATGTCGTCATCGACATAGTCGCCGGTCACGGTCTGCAGCAGCACGCTCTCGGGCAGGCGCATGCCTTTTTCGGCAATGAACTTGTTGGTCGGCGAGATCTTGCCACGGGTGATACCGGTGAGGTCGCTGATCAGACACTCGACTTCGGTGATCTTGTGTTCTTTCAACCAATCGGTGAGCTGGTCGAGGTTGCTACTCATAAATACCTCAGGAGGTAAATGTCTGGACAGACGTCAGGACGATACCCGGAGTGGGCCGTCCCAGACATTCTGGATGCCCTACGGGGCTAAAGCAAAAGTCAGACGCAGGGTGGCCGCGACGGGCAGTTCCCGCAAGGCTGATGAGCCCGCTATAGTGATGGCAGAGGTAATTCGAAGCAGCGTCGGCAGCAGGCAGGACGCCCGGGCCGTCAATTATTTCAGCCGGGGCGCAAGGTGCTAGCGCATGGCGCAAGCCACCCGCGAGGAACGCGTGCAAACCGTTCTGTGAACGGCGGGCGATGATGCCGGTTGTCGGCAGGCGTGACATGTAACCCCCGGTATTATTGGTGTTATGGGTTGCCACCGAGCTTAGCCTTGTTCATTTTTTTACACAACACCCCCGTAAAAAATAGAACACGGCCCGCTCAAGATCGCCGTTACCGTACGAAAGCAGCCCTTGTCGGCGCCCCCAATTGCAGCAAAAATGCCGCTTGAGGGCCATTTTAGGGCATCATGGGGTTGGCTTGACTTCAGCAAGGCTTTCCGATTGACTGAACCTGCAAGCCCCCATTGATTGATATTTTTAACAACAAAGGTGTTGCATCATGTCGGTACCCCCGCGTGCCGTTCAGCTTAACGAAGCGAACGCGTTCCTTAAGGAACATCCTGAGGTTCTCTACGTTGACCTTCTGATTGCAGATATGAATGGTGTGGTGCGCGGCAAGCGCATCGAGCGCACCAGCCTCCACAAGGTTTACGAGAAAGGCATCAATCTGCCGGCCTCCCTTTTCGCCCTGGATATCAACGGTTCGACCGTCGAAAGCACCGGCCTTGGCCTGGACATCGGCGATGCCGACCGCATCTGCTATCCAATCCCCGATACCCTGTCCAACGAGCCCTGGCAGAAGCGCCCGACCGCGCAACTGCTGATGACCATGCACGAGCTCGAAGGCCAACCGTTCTTCGCTGACCCGCGGGAAGTCCTGCGCCAGGTCGTGAGCAAGTTCGACGAGCTGGGCCTGACCATCTGCGCCGCGTTCGAGCTTGAGTTCTACCTGATCGACCAGGAGAACGTGAACGGCCGTCCGCAACCGCCGCGCTCGCCGATTTCCGGCAAACGCCCGATCTCGACCCAGGTGTACCTGATCGACGACCTCGACGAGTACGTCGATTGCCTGCAGGACATCCTCGAAGGCGCCAAGGAACAAGGCATTCCTGCCGACGCCATCGTCAAGGAAAGCGCCCCGGCGCAGTTCGAAGTCAACCTGCACCACGTTGCCGACCCAATGAAGGCCTGCGACTACGCGGTACTGCTCAAGCGCCTGATCAAAAACATCGCCTACGACCATGAGATGGATACCACCTTCATGGCCAAGCCCTATCCGGGCCAGGCGGGTAATGGTCTGCATGTCCATATCTCGGTGCTGGACAAAGATGGCAAGAACATCTTCACCAGCGAGGATCCCGAGCAGAACGCCGCACTGCGTCACGCGATCGGCGGTGTGCTCGAGACCCTACCGGCGTCGATGGCGTTCCTCTGCCCGAACGTCAACTCGTACCGCCGTTTCGGTGCCCAGTTCTACGTGCCGAATTCGCCAAGCTGGGGCCTGGACAACCGTACCGTGGCCCTGCGCGTGCCAACCGGCACGCCGGACGCCGTGCGCATCGAACACCGCGTAGCCGGTGCCGACGCCAACCCGTACCTGCTGATGGCCGCCGTGCTGGCCGGTGTTCACCATGGCCTGACCAACAAGGTCGACCCGGGCGAGCCGACCGAAGGCAACTCCTACGAGCAGAACGAGCAAAGCCTGCCGAACAACCTGCGTGATGCACTGCGCGAGCTGGACGACAGCGAGATCCTGGCCAAGTACATCGACCCGAAATACATCGATATCTTCGTGGCCTGTAAAGAGAGCGAGCTGGAGGAGTTCGAACACTCCATCTCCGACCTTGAGTACAACTGGTATCTGCATACCGTGTAACAGCGGTTGGATGCTGGAATGAAAAACGCCGTCGGCCCCTGAGTCGACGGCGTTTTTTATGGCCTCATCGCTGGCAAGCCAGCTCCCACAAGTGCTGTGTACACCGGACCTGTGGGAGCTGGCTTGCCAGCGATGGGCCGCAAGGCAGCCCCAAAGGCTACAGCGCTTTTTCGAAGATCTTCGAGTTACGCTGATAGTTGTACAGCGAGGCCCGCGCCGCCGGCAGCCGCTCGACCCCGCTGGGCACAAAGCCGCGCTCGCGGAACCAGTGTGCCGTCCGGGTCGTCAGCACGAACAGGGTGTTGAGCCCCATCTCCCGCGCCCGCGTCTCGATCCGTTCCAGCAACTCATCACCACGCCCACCATGGCGATACTCAGGGTTCACCGCCAGGCACGCCAGTTCGCCAGCCTCAGAATCGGCAATCGGGTACAGCGCCGCACAGGCGATGATCATGCCTTCGCGCTCGACCACGCTGAACTGCTCGATCTCGCGCTCCAGCACCTCGCGCGAGCGACGCACGAGGATGCCTTGCTCTTCGAGCGGGCTGATCAGCTCGAGCAAGCCACCGACATCCTCGATCGCCGCCTCACGCACCTTTTCAAACTGCTCCTGAGCCACCAGGGTGCCGCCGCCATCACGGGTGAACAACTCGGTGAGCAAGGCACCGTCTTCG
>NZ_JH650758.1:3561-79421 GCF_000259195.1 Pseudomonas donghuensis | reverse complement strand
GGGGTCCCGCCGCCATCACGGGTGAACAACTCGGTGAGCAAGGCACCGTCTTCGCCATAGCTGACGATATGGCTGCGCGCCACACCACCACGGCAGGCTTCGGCGGCGGCATCGAGCAACTCGCCCTGGTAATCGCTGCCCAACCGCTGCAGGTGCGCCGGCACCTGTTGTGGACGCAGCTCACGCACCAGCCGGCCCTGTTCATCAAGCAGGCCGCGCTCGGCGCCGAACAGCAGCAGTTTGTCGGCGCCCAGTTCGATGGCGGCGCGGGTGGCGACGTCTTCACAGGCCAGGTTGAAGATTTCGCCGGTAGGCGAGTAACCCAACGGCGAGAGCAGGACGATGGAGCGCTCGTCGAGCAGGCGGTTGATGCCCTTGCGGTCGACCCGGCGCACTTCGCCGGTGTGATGGTAATCAACACCTTCGACCACGCCGATCGGCCGTGCGGTGACCAGGTTGCCAGCGGCCACGCGCAGGCGCGAACCCTGCATCGGCGAGGCGGCCATGTCCATCGACAGGCGCGCCTCGATGGCGATGCGCAGGTGGCCGACGGCATCGATCACGCATTCCAGGGTGGCGGCATCGGTGATGCGCATGCCGCGGTGGTAGTGCGGGGTCAGGCCACGGGAGGCCAGGCGGCTTTCGATCTGCGGACGCGAACCATGGACCAGCACCAGGCGCACGCCAAGGCTGTGCAACAGCACCAGGTCGTGGACGATATTGCCGAAGTTGGGGTGCTCGACCCCGTCACCGGGGAGCATGACCACGAACGTGCAGTCGCGGTGGGCGTTGATGTAAGGCGAAGCGTGACGCAGCCAATTGACGTATTCGGGCATAACCGGAGAGCCTGTAGAAAATAGGGACAAGAACGGGAAAGCACACAGCGCTCGAAGGGTTATCGTCGGAACAGGCTTGGCGTCACGCGCAATCTCCTCTGCAAAACGGTTCAACTCAGCGGGCAATTACCGGGCTGAGGCAATAATGTTCGATCAACTCACGCAATAGACGCACAGTAGGCTGCAAGCGTGACATTTCAAGGTATTCACCCGGCTGGTGGGCACAGGCGATGTCACCGGGGCCGAGCACCAGGGTCTCGCAACCCAGGCGCTGAAGATAAGGCGCTTCGGTGCCAAAGGCTACCGCTTCGGCGCGATGACCGGTAAGACGTTCGGCTACCCGTACCAGTTCCGCATCGGCGGCCTGCTCGAACGGCGGCACTTCGGGGAACAGCGGCGCATAGTCGATGCGCACCTGGTGCTGCTCGGCCAGTGGCGCCAGTTTTTGCCGAATGGCACTGCGCAGCACCTCCGGGTCCATACCCGGCAGCGGGCGCAGGTCGAATTCCAGGGCGCACTGGCCACAGATGCGGTTGGGGTTGTCGCCGCCATGAATACAGCCGAAGTTCATCGTCGGTTGCGGCACGCTGAACTGGGCGTTGTTGAATGCCTTCTGCCATTGCCGGCGCAGGTTCATCAGCTCGCTCATGACCTGGTGCATGGCCTCCAGGGCGCTATGGCCCAGGCTCGGGTCGGACGAGTGGCCGCTGCGCCCGAGAATGTCGATGCGCTCCATCATCACCCCTTTGTGCAGGCGGATCGGCTTGAGCCCGGTCGGCTCACCGATCACGGCCGCACGGCCCAGGGGCCGCCCGGCCTCGGCCAGGGCACGGGCGCCGGCCATCGAGCTTTCTTCGTCGCAGGTGGCGAGAATCAGCAGCGGTTGCTTGAAGTCATGGGCAAGCAATGGTTGCACGGCTTCGATGACCAGGGCAAAAAAGCCCTTCATGTCGCAACTGCCCAAGCCTACCCAGCGGCCGTCGACCTCGGTCAGCTTGAGCGGGTCGGTCTGCCACAGCTCGGGGTCGTACGGCACCGTGTCGCTGTGCCCAGCCAGCACCAGGCCGCCCGGGCCGCTGCCATAGCTTGCCAGCAGGTTGAACTTGCCCGGGTTCACCTGCTGAATGTCGCAGGCAAAACCCAGGTCCCCCAGCCAGCCGGCCAGCAGGTCGATCACCGCGCGGTTGGACTGATCCAGAGCAGGCTGGGTACAACTGACCGACGGCGCGGCGATCAGGGCGGCGAACTGCTCTTTGAGCGATGGCAATGGCATGCGCTTTCTCCTTGGGCGAAGCTCATCATAGGGCCATCCGGCACCGGGAATAAACCGCCGTGAGCCGACTCCTGTACACTGCACCCCCAAGACGCTCCCTGTCATTCGAGCCTGGATTACCCAGCAATGCATAAAGAAACCGAAATCAAACTGCGGGTCAGCCGCGAGACCCTCGCCGCCCTGCGTGAACACCCATTGCTGAACAAGCGCAACAAGTCCGGGTGGCAAAGCCGCGAACTGCTCAACCAGTACTTCGATACCCCGGAGCGCGACCTGGCCGCCGCCAAGGTTGCCCTGCGCCTGCGCCGCGACGGCGATGTGGTCATCCAGACCCTCAAGACCCGCGGCCAGAGCGTCGCCGGCCTGTCCCAGCGCAACGAGTTCGAATGGCAGTTGCCCAAGGCCAAGCTCGACCTGAAAAAACTCGACGCCGAGTGCTGGCCGGAGCAACTGGCCGATGTCGACAAAAAAACCATCAAGGCGCTGTTCACCACTGACTTCACCCGTGAGTACGCAGAAATCGCCTGGGGCCGCGGCAAGGCCAAGGTGGTGATCGAGGCCGCACTGGACCTCGGCACCGTGGTTGCCGGCAAGCACAAGGAAGAAATCTGCGAGCTGGAGCTCGAGTTGCGCGAAGGCGCCCCCGAAGCCCTGCTGGAGCTGGCCGCCGAGCTGTCGGCCAAGTTGCCGCTGATGCCGTGTGACATCAGCAAGGCCGAGCGCGGTTATCGCCTGCTCGACGCCGGCAGCTACGCCCTGAGCCTGCCGGCCGCCGAACTGAACGCCCAGATGTCCCTCGACGACGCCTTCGCCGCACTGGCCTGGCAGTTGCTCGGCAGCAGCCAGCGCCTGGCCGAACAGTACCGTTTCAACGGCCACTGGCGCCTGCTGCAGGACTGGGTCGACAACCTCTGGGAACTGCGCGCCCTGGCCAGCAGCCTCGGCCAGGCCGGCCCACGCGCCAGCACCCGCGAGCTGCGCAACAGCCTCGACGCCCTGCTCGAAGACTGGCGCCCGCTGGTATTGGCCGGTATTGACGATGAAGACGTACGCCGTGCCGCACCCGAGCAATTCGCCGAAGAGTTGCTGGATACCCGCTGGGGCCAGTTCTCTCTGGAGACCTCGCGCTGGCTGCTGGCCCGCGCCTGGACCGTCGAGCGCAACAAGCGCGGCGACCGCCAGGGCGCCGCACAACTGGCCAACTGGCTGAACGTGCTGCTGGCCGAAGAAGCCAAGGCCCTGAACCTGCCGCTGTACCATCGCCAGCCGGAAGACCTGGCCGAGCAGCTGCCGCGCATCGAACGCCTGCTGGCATGGCTGCACCACGCCCGCCAGGTGCTGGAGAGCCCGGATCTGGACCGCCTGTTCGGCGAGCTGAACAAGTTGCACGAACTGGCCAACCTGCCAATCAGCGACGAAGTGCTCGAAGCCCGCGTCCACCAGGCCATGGCCGTGTTCCAGAGCCGTGGCTGGAAGCACCTGCTGCGCAAGTAAGGCTCAAGGCAGTACCGGCAGACTCGTCGTGGACTTGATTTCGGACAAGGCCACGGTCGAGTTGACCTCCTGGATCCCCGGCACCATCGACAGCTTTTCGAAGAAGAACCGTTCGTAGGCTTCGATGTCCGGGGTGACAATACGCAGCAGAAAGTCCACTGCGCCCATCAGTACATAACACTCCAGCACTTCCGGAAAGCCGCGGATCGCCTCGGTGAACTCGGTGAAGTTGGAGCGCCCGTGGGCGTTGAGTTTGACCTCGGCGAAAATCTGCGTGTTCAAGCCGATCTTCTTGCGATCCAGCAGAGTCACTTGGGCGCGAATCACCCCCTCCTCTTTCAAGCGCTGGATGCGCCGCCAGCAAGGCGATTGCGACAAGCCCACGCGCTCGGCGATCTGCGCACTGGAGAGCGAGGCGTCGTCCTGCAACAAGGCCAGGATGCGCCGGTCATAGGCGTCCAACTCGCTATGCATGATTATTTCTCCAAAATGGATAGCTACGAATTGAATTATTCAATAAGTGGCAATATTGCACGATCATAGAGAAGAAATACCCTGACCTGCATGTAAAAATTTCTCCACTTTCTTCGGAGAATCCCATGAGCGCTCTCGAACGGCTGGACAGCCCCCTCACACCCTTGCGCACCGATGTCTGGGCCGCCAGCAACACGCACAGTGATGTCTGCTACCAACTGCAGGTAGAGGCCGAGCCCGACAGCCTGTGCCGGGTGCTCAACCTGTTTGCCCTGCAGTTCCTGGTGCCGCATCGGCTGAATGTCGAGCAACAGGATGACCTGCTCAGTGTCGAGATCGGCATCAGCGGCCTGAGCTGGCACCGCGCCGAGCTGATTGCACAAAAAATGCGCAACCTGATCTGCGTAACCGAGGTGCAGTTGAGCCAGCCCGGTAAAGCCTGGTAACCCTTGTTCTCGCGAAAGGCTCAGCTCAGCGGCTAACCTTGCTCAGGCCACCACTGTCGGCGGCGCGGCAAGGAAGCCCGCATGACCAACCCCAATGAAGATCGCTGGCTTGACCTCGACACCTTGCTTGCCGAGTTGCTCGCCGAACAACGCATCAGCGCGGTCGATCGCAGCAACTGCACACCGCTGCAGCACGACCAGCACCCGCTCGAATGGATCGCCAGCCAGCAGCTTGCCGACCTGCGCAATCCCGGCCAATGCCTGGACCTGGACGCCTTGTGCCAGTGGCAGCCAAAGCAGGCTGGCCAGCCTTACCTGCGTATCGATCCCCTGGAGACCGACCTTGCCCGGCTCACCGGCCTGATGTCCGCGGCCTTCGCCAGGCGTCACGGCATCTTCGCGGTGGCCGCCGATGCCAGCGGTGTCACCGTGGCCAGCGCGCAGCCCTATGTCCGCGCCTGGGAGGCGGACCTGGCCCAGGCGCTGCAACGGCCGATCAAGCGGGTGCTGGCCAGCCCCGTGCAGATCCGCCAGCTCAGCCAGACGTTCTTCCAGGTCGCCCAATCGGTCAGCGGCGCCAGTCAGCAACAGTCGGTACCGATCGCGGCGGGCAATCTTGAACAATTGCTTGAAGTCGGCAGCCGCGCCAACGAGGTTCAAGCCAACGATGCGCATATCGTCAGCATCGTTGACTGGCTGTTGCAGTACGCCTTCGAACAGCGCGCCAGCGATATCCACCTCGAACCGCGACGTGAACAGGGCCAGTTGCGTTTTCGCATCGACGGCGTGCTGCACCCGGTCTACCAGTTCCCGGCGCCGGTGACCCTGGCGGTGGTCAGCCGCCTGAAAAGCCTGGGGCGCATGAATGTCGCGGAAAAACGCCGCCCCCAGGATGGCCGGATCAAAACCCGCCTGCCCGATGGCGAGGAGGTCGAGCTACGGCTGTCGACCCTGCCCACCACGTTTGGCGAAAAGCTGGTGTTGAGAGTCTTCGACCCGCAGCTGCTGCACCAGAACTTTGCCCAACTGGGCCTCGGCGCAGCCGACCTCAAGCGCTGGCTGGCCATGCTCGGCCAGCGCCACGGCATCATCCTGGTCACCGGGCCCACCGGCTCGGGCAAGACCAGCACCCTTTACGCCAGCCTCAAGCACCTGGCCACCCCGCAGATCAACCTGTGTACCGTCGAAGACCCGATCGAAATGGTTGAACCCGCGTTCAACCAACTACAAGTACAACCGGCCATCAACCTGGACTTTGCCGCCGGTACCCGGGCGCTGCTGCGCCAGGACCCGGATGTCATCATGATCGGCGAGATACGCGACCTGGAAACCGCTGAAGTGGCGATCCAGGCCGCCCTGACCGGGCACCTGGTGCTCTCGACCCTGCACACCAACGATGCCTGCAGCGCTATCACCCGCTTGCTGGAACTGGGCATTGCGCCCTATCTGCTTAAAGCCAGCCTGATCGGGGTCATGGCCCAGCGCCTGGTACGCACCCTGTGTGACCATTGCAAGGCCGCGCCAACAGCGCCGATGCACAGCCATCAAGCGGTGGGCTGTGGTGAATGCCGGCAGACCGGGTATCACGGTCGCAGTGCGATCTTCGAACTGCTGGGCATCAGTGATGCACTCAAAGCTCGAATCGAGCCCGACCTCGATCTGCTCGCCTTGCGCCGACTGGCGCTTGATGAGGGCATGCTCAGCCTCAAGCACAGCGGCGCCGAGAAGGTTGCCGCAGGGCAGACAACCGAGGCCGAAGTGCTTCGCGTCATCGCTTGAAGCAGGTGCCAAACCTTTATCTGGCCAGGGAACTAGATCCACATAAACCCAATCAAAGGCCCCAGTTCACCTCAGTTGGAGTCACCTTAATGCGTTTCAAGTTTGCAGTCGCAACCCTTGCCCTGCTCTCCCTGCCGGTTGGATCTGCCATGGCCGATACCTTCTGGCGCAACGTCATCTCTTCCGGCGCCACCACCGCGTCCTCTTACCTGACCTCCAAGGACCACAAGCTGGTCGTGGCTGCCCAGGATGATGCCGGCAGCTTTGTCGCCAGCGAAGGCGCGATTCGCGGCCCGTACCTGGAAGCGGCGATGCAGAAAGTCCGCACCGACAACCCGGGCCTGAAAGTCAGTGACATGGAACTGGCCAATGCGATCCTGGCCAAGAACGCGGTAGCCAGCGAGTAAACTGTGGGAGCGGATGAATCCGCTCCCACCTCCTACCAAAGCCTCAGCGGTAATCATCCACCGGCACACAGGCACAGAACAGATTCCGGTCGCCATACACGTTGTCGACCCGGTTCACCGCCGGCCAGTACTTGTGCATCCGCGCATGGGCACTGGGCGCCACGCCCTGGGCAATGCTGTAGGGCCGCTCCCACACGCCCAGCACATCCTCAAGCGTATGCGGCGCATGCTTGAGCGGATTATCTTCTGCCGGCCAGTTACCTTCCTGAACTTCGCGGATCTCGGCACGAATGCTCAGCATTGCCTCGACAAAGCGATCCAGTTCGGCCTTGGATTCGCTCTCGGTCGGTTCGACCATCAAAGTGCCCGGCACCGGGAATGACATGGTCGGTGCATGGAAGCCGTAGTCCATCAAACGCTTGGCCACATCCTCTTCGGAAATGCCGGTCAGGGCTTTCAGCGGACGCAGGTCAAGAATGCACTCATGTGCCACCCGCTCGTTCCGGCCGCGATAAAGCACCGGGAAGGCACCGCCCAACTGCTCGGCCAGGTAGTTGGCCGACAGTATCGCCACCTCACTGGCATCGGCCAGTTGCGGGCCCATCATGGCGATGTACATCCAGCTGATCGGCAAGATGCTCGCGCTGCCCCAGGGCGCAGCACTGACCGCCGTGTTTTGCGGGTCCGGGCCGGGCAGCGGGACCACCGGATGGCTGGCCACAAAAGGCGCCAGGTGCGCCCGCAGACCAATCGGGCCCATGCCCGGGCCACCGCCGCCATGGGGAATACAGAACGTCTTGTGCAGGTTCATGTGCGACACGTCGGCACCAATATCCGCTGGCCGCGCCAAGCCGACCTGGGCATTGAGGTTGGCACCGTCCATGTACACCTGGCCGCCGTGCTTGTGGATAACTTCGCAGATCTCGCTGATGCCCTCTTCGTACACGCCGTGTGTCGATGGATAGGTGGCCATCAGGCACGACAGCTTCTCGCCGGCTGCTTGCGCCTTGGCCTTGAGGTCGGCCAGGTCGACGTTGCCGGCCTGGTCGCACTCGACGATCACCACCTGCATGCCGGCCATCTGTGCGGAGGCCGGGTTGGTGCCGTGGGCCGAGGCCGGGATCAGGCAGATATCGCGCTGGGGCTGGTGACGGCTGCGGTGATACTTGGCGATTGCCATCAGCCCGGCGTACTCGCCCTGGGCGCCAGAGTTGGGCTGCATGCAGATGGCATCGAAGCCGGTGATCGCACACAACCAGCTTTCCAGTTCGTCGATCATCGCCTTGTAACCCTGCACCTGTGCAGCCGGCGCAAAGGGGTGCAGCAGGGCAAAACCGGGCCAGGTGATCGGAATCATCTCGCTGCTGGCATTAAGTTTCATGGTGCACGAACCCAGCGGGATCATCGACTGGTTCAGCGCCAGGTCCTTGTTCTCCAGCTGCTTGAGGTAACGCAGCATCTCGGTTTCGCTGTGGTGCAGGTTGAATACCGGGTGGCTGAGAAAGGCCGAGCGCCGCACCAGCGCCGGCGGAATGCCTTCAGGCTGCGCCAGGGCATCCAGTGCGGCGATATCCAGGCCATGGTCGGCACCGAGGAAGATATCGAACAGGCGCATGACCGTGCTTTCATCGCAGGTCTCGTCGAGGCTCACGCCCAGTTGCCCACGGCCGAGAATCCGCAGGTTGATCTGCGCCGCCTCGGCGCTTTCGATGATTGCCGTCTGGCTACCGCCGACGTCCAGGGTCAGGGTGTCGAAGAAGTGTTCGTTGAGCCGCTTGATGCCCTTGCTCTCCAGGCCCGCAGCGAGGACGAAGGTCAGCGCATGCACGCGCTGGGCAATGCGTTGCAAGCCTTCCGGGCCGTGGTACACCGCATAGAACGCAGCGATGTTGGCCAGCAGTACCTGGGCGGTGCAGATGTTGGAGTTGGCCTTCTCGCGGCGAATGTGTTGCTCACGGGTCTGCAAGGCCATGCGCAGCGCAGTGTTGCCGCGGGCATCCTTGGACACGCCAATGATGCGCCCGGGCATGGCCCGCTTGAACTCGTCCCGACAGGCAAAATACGCCGCATGCGGGCCACCAAAGCCCATGGGCACGCCAAAACGCTGGGACGAGCCGAGCACCACGTCGGCGCCCTGCTCGCCCGGCGGCATCAGCATCACCAGGCTGAGCAGGTCGGCCGCTACGCAAGCCAGCGCCTGCTGGGCATGCAACTGCGTCACCAGCGGGCGCAGGTCGCGCACTTCGCCATGGGTGTCGGGGTACTGCAGCAGAGCCCCGAATACCTGGTACTTGGCGAGGTTATCCACAGCGTCGATGACCAGCTCAAAACCGAAGCCCTCGGCACGGGTCTGCAGCACCGAGAGGGTTTGCGGGTGGCAGTGTTCATCAGCGAAGAACACATTGCTTCTCGACTTGGCCACGCGCTTGGCCAGGGCCATGGCTTCCGCCGCAGCGGTGGCTTCGTCGAGTAACGAGGCGTTCGCCAGGTCCAGGCCGGTGAGGTCGATGATCATCTGCTGGAAATTGAGCAAGGCTTCCAGGCGGCCCTGGGCAATTTCCGGTTGATACGGGGTATAGGCGGTGTACCAGCCCGGGTTTTCCAGGACGTTACGCAAAATGACAGTGGGGGTGACGGTACCGTGGTAGCCCATGCCGATCAGGCTGGTCCACACCTGGTTCTGCTCGGCATACCCCTTGAGCCTGGCCAGGGCGGCCTGCTCATCGAGGGCATCAGGAAGCTCCAGCGGCCGGTTCAGACGGATGCCCGGCGGCACGGTCTGTTCGATCAGCTCGCGGCGGCTGCCAACCCCGAGGGTGGCGAGCATGGCCTGCTGCTCCGAGGCATCGGGCCCCAGGTGGCGACGCAGGAAAGGATTGCGGTCTTGCAGTTGGCTCAGGGACGGCGACTGGGACATAGCGGCTCTCTCTTCCTCGACCAAGCCTCGGGCGCTGGAGGCATATTGAGTCTAGGAAGAGATTGCCGCTTGCGTGAAACTATTCGCCGATGGCGGCTTTGTAACCGGCGGCGTCGAGCAGTTTGTCCAGCTCGGCCTTGTCGCTTGGCTTGAGCTTGAAGATCCAGCTGTCATAGGGCGCGGAGTTGAGCGACTCGGGGCTGTCGGCCAGCGCCTCGTTGACTGCGATCACTTCACCGCTGACCGGTGCGTAGATGTCCGAAGCGGCCTTGACCGACTCGACCACGCCCGCCGCATCGCCGGCAGCGAAGACCTTGCCAATTTCCGCCAGCTCGACGAACACCACGTCACCCAGGGCTTCCTGGGCATGGTCGCTGATCCCGACAGTCACGGTGCCATCGGCTTCCAGCCGGGCCCACTCGTGGCTTTCGGCAAAACGCAGGTCGGCGGGGATATTGCTCATCATTGTTGTCCTCGATTGGGTCAGCGGTTGGCCCGCCAGAATAGGTTCAGATCAGGATCTTGCCATGGCGCACGAAGGTCGGCTTGACCACCCGCACCGGGTACCACTTGCCACGAATTTCTACCTCGGCACGATCGGCGGTCGCCATCGGCACCCGCGCCAGGGCAATGGATTTGCTCAGCGTAGGAGAGAAACTACCACTGGTGATCTCCCCTTCGCCAATCCCGGCGACGCGGACCACCTGGTGCGCGCGTAAAACCCCGCGTTCTTCGAGCACCAGGCCGACCAGTTTCTGCTCGACGCCATGCTCGATTTCTTTCAGCAAACCTTTGCGACCAATGAAATCACGCTCAGCCGGCTCCCAGGCGATGCTCCAGCCCAGGTTCGAGGTCAGCGGCGTGTGGGCTTCGTCGATGTCCTGGCCATACAGGTTCATCCCCGCTTCCAGGCGCAGGGTGTCGCGCGCGCCGAGACCGCTCGGGGCGATGCCGGCGCCGACCAGGTCGTTGAAGAACGCCGGGGCCTGTAGCGCCGGGAAGATGATTTCCAGGCCATCCTCACCGGTGTAACCGGTGCGGGCGATGAACCAGTCACCGTCGGCCAGGCCTTCGAAGGGCTTGAGTTCACGGATCAGCGCGGCGCGAGCGGCGGTCACCAGTTCAGCGACCTTTTCCCGTGCTTGCGGGCCCTGGATGGCCAGGATGGCCAGCTCCGGGCGCTCGCTCAGTTCGACCTCGAAACCGATCATCCGTGCCTGCAGCCAGGCCAGGTCCTTGTCGCGGGTCGAGGCGTTGACCACCAGCCGGTAACCGTCGTCGCAGCGGTAGACGATCATGTCATCGATAACCCCGCCCTGCTCGTTGAGCATGGTGCTGTACAGGGCCTTGCCGGTGGCATTCAGACGATCGACATCGTTGGCCAACACATGCTGCAGCCAGACGCCGGCCTGGGCACCGCGAACATCGATCACGGTCATATGGGATACATCGAATACGCCGCAGGCCTGGCGCACCTGATGGTGCTCCTCGACTTGCGAACCATAATGCAGGGGCATATCCCAACCGCCAAAATCGACCATCTTGGCGCCAAGGGCCAAGTGCAGGTCATAAAGAGGCGTACGCTGTCCCATGGGTTTCTCCTTCCGGGCGTGGCGAGGCTACGGCGGCTGGCAGCGTTGCAGCTACCCGGTCTGTAGGACCGGCCGCAGCGAATGCCGCGCATTGTAGCCGCAAGCTCGCAGGCTTACACCCTCAGCGCGTTTGACCCGGGTGCTGCGCCGAGCGTCGAATCAGGCCGATGACCGGCAACAGGCCGACCAGCACCAGGGTCAGCGCCGGCAGCGAAGCCCGCGACCACTCGCCCTCACTGGTCATCTCGAACACCCGTACCGCCAGCGTGTCCCAGCCAAACGGGCGCATCAGCAGGGTGGCCGGCATTTCCTTGAGCACGTCGACGAACACCAGCAGCGCCGCGCTCAATGCACCGGGTACCAGCAAGGGCAGATACACCTTGAAAAACAATCTTGGGCCACTCACGCCGAGACTACGGGACGCTTCCGGCAAAGATGGACGAATCCGCCCCAGGCTGTTTTCCAGTGGGCCGTAGGCCACAGCGATAAAACGCACCAGATAGGCCAGCAGCAAAGCCGACAGGCTACCGAGCAGCAGCGGCTTGCCCGCGCCACCCAGCCAGCTGGACAACGGCACCACCACCTGATTATCGAGGTAACTGAAAGCCAGCATGATCGACACCGCCAACACCGAGCCAGGCAAGGCATAGCCCAGGTTGGCCAGGCCAACGCCTGCACGAATTCCCGAGGTCGGCGCCTGTCGCCGGGCAAACGCCAGCACCAGGGCAACACAGACGGTAATCAGCGCCGCCATGCCGCCCAGATAGAGGGTATGCAGGATCAGGCCAGCATAGCGCTCGTCGAGATCAAAACGCCCGCGCTGCCAGAACCACACCAACAACTGCAGCATCGGCACGACGAAGGCACAGGCGAATACCAGCAGGCACCAACTGCTGGCGGCCAGCGCCTTGATGCCATGCAAGTGATACAGCGCTTTGCCCCGCGGCCGTTCGTTGCTACTGCGCACGGCGCCACGGGCACGACGCTCGCCGTACAGCACCAGCATCACCGCCAACAACAGCAGGCTGGCCAGCTGGGCAGCACTGGAGAGGCTGAAGAAGCCGTACCAGGTCTTGTAGATGGCGGTGGTGAAGGTGTCGAAGTTGAACACCGACACTGCGCCAAAATCCGCCAGGGTCTCCATCAACGCCAGCGCCACCCCGGCGCCGATGGCCGGCCGTGCCATGGGCATGGCGACCCGCCAGAATGCCTGCAAGGGTGAAAGCCCCAGCACCCTTGCCGCTTCCATCAGGCCTTTGCCCTGAGCCAGGAAGGCGTTACGCGCCAGCAGATAGACATACGGGTAAAACACCAGCACCAGCACGGTGATCACCCCGCCGGTGGAGCGCACCCGTGGCAAGCGCATGGGCCCGAACCACTCGCGCAGCAGGGTTTGCACCGGACCGGCGAAATCCAGCAGGCCAACGAACACGAACGCCAACACATAGGCCGGAATCGCGAAGGGCAGCATCAGGGCCCAGTCGAGCCAGCGCCGCCCGGGGAACTCGCACAGGCTGGTAAGCCAGGCCAGGCTCACCCCCAGCACCGACACGCCGACGCCCACACCGAGGATCAACGTCAGGGTGTTACCCAGCAGCCGGCTCATCTGGGTGTCGAGCAGATGCGACCAGATCTGCATGTCGACCGCCTGCCAGGACAACAGCAGCACGCTCAGCGGCAGCAGCACCAGGGCGGCGATGGCGAAGACCAGTGGGTACCAACGGCGTTGGGCGGGGTGGGCCAAAAGTGAAATCTCTATGGGAATGATTGCGACCGCGTTGCGGTCGATCGCTGGCAAGCCAGCTCCCACAGTGAAAAGAGAGCACCGCTATCCCTGTGGGAGCTGGCTTGCCAGCGATTGGGGCCCGATAGGGCCCCGAAAGGATATAGCCTTGTGCTTAGTTCCAGCCAGCCCGATCCATCAGGCGGATGGCTTCGGCCTGGCGTTTGCCGGCCACTTCCACAGGGATGGTGTCAGCTTTGAACGTGCCCCAGGCGGCCACTTCTTCGGAAGGTGCCACTGCCGGGTTGGCCGGGAACTCCTGGTTCACGCCGGCAAAGATCTTCTGTGCGTGTTCACCGGTCATCCATTCGACCAGCTTCTTCGCCGCCTCAGGATGCGGCGCGTATTTGGTCAGGCCGATACCCGAAAGGTTGACGTGCACGCCACGGTCGGCCTGGTTAGGCCAGAACAGCTTGACTGCCAGCTTGGGGTTTTCCTTGTGCAGGCGGCCGTAGTAGTAGGTGTTGACGATACCGACGTCGCACTGGCCGGCGTTGATTGCCTGCAGCAAGGCGGTGTCATCGGAGAACACATCAGTGGACAGGTTGTTGACCCAGCCCTTGATGATCTCTTCGGTCTTCTGCTCGCCGTGGGTTTCGATCAGGGTGGCGGTCAGCGACTGGTTATAGACTTTCTTCGCCGTGCGCAGGCACAGGCGCCCTTCCCAGTTCTTGTCGGCCAACGCCTCGTAGGTGCTCAGCTCTTCGGGCTTGACCCGGTCGGTGGAGTAGGCGATGGTCCGCGCGCGCAGGCTCAGGCCGGTCCAGTCATGGGACGAGGCGCGGTATTGGGCCGGGATGTTCTTGTCGATGATGTCTGACTTGATCGGCTGCAGAATGCCCATCTGCTCGGCTTGCCAGAGGTTGCCGGCATCGACGGTGAGCAGCAGGTCGGCGGTGGCGTTCTTGCCCTCGGCCTTGATGCGCTGCATCAGCGGCGCTTCCTTGTCGGTGATGAACTTGATCTTCACCCCGGTCTCTTTGGTGTAGGCGTCGAACACCGGCTTGATCAACTCGTCGATGCGCGAGGAATACACCACCACCTCGTCCGCCGCCTGGGCGGCTGTGCCGAACAGGGTCAGAGCCAGAGCGGCCAGTACGTGCTTGCGTGGCAACATGGTGCGGTCCTCGGAGTTCAAGAGAGGCGCAAATGGTAGTTAATCCTATTTGCCTTCTCAACTGAACTCACAAAGGAGGAGTTACCAGATGTTGCGAAACCTCAGGCCCGCGCCAGTTCCGGCAGATCACCGCTCAAGCCCAGGGCTTGGCGCACGAACAAGGCTTTGGCTTCAGGCAGTTGCTCGACCCATTTCAGGCCGCTGTTGCGTAGCCAGCGCAGCGGCAGCGGATCAGCCTGGAACAGGCGCTCGAACCCTTCCATCGCCGCCATCAGCGCCAGGTTGTGCGGCATGCGCCGACGCTCGAAGCGGCTTAGCACACGAACATCGGCCAGGCGCTCGCCCCGCTCGTAGGCGTGCTGCAGCTCCTCGGCCAGTACCGCAGCATCGAGAAAGCCAAGGTTGACGCCTTGCCCGGCCAACGGGTGAATGGTGTGTGCAGCATCGCCGATCAACGCCAGGCCTTCGGCCACGTAGCGTTTGGCGTGACGCTGGCGCAGCGGCACACAAACCCGTGGGTCGGCCTGCAGCACGCCGCCCAGGCGCCCTTCGAAGGCGCGCTCAAGCTCGGCGCAGAACGCTTCGTCGCTCAAGGCCATCAGGTGCTCGGCCTGTTCCGGCGTGGTCGACCAGACGATCGAGCACCAATCCTGTTGACCATCGCGCAGCAATGGCAGGAACGCCAGCGGCCCCTCGTCGGTAAAGCGCTGCCAGGCAGTCGCTTGATGGGGCTGGGCGCAACGCACGCTGGTGACGATGGCGTGGTGCAGGTAATCCCACTCGCGCGTCTCACAGCCGGTCAGGCGGCGCACCGCCGAGTTGGCACCGTCGGCGGCGATCACCAACGGCGCACGCAAGGTGCGACCGTCGGCCAGGGTCAGCAGCCAGTCGTCGCCGGAGCGGCGCATCTGCTCCAGGCGGGCATTGGCCAGCAGGCCGATTTCGCTGTCGTGCAGGCGCTCCAGCAGGCCATCCTGCACCACCCGGTTCTCGACGATATGGCCGAGCACCTCGGCATGCACGCTGGCGGCCGAGAAATGGATCTGGCCAGTGCCGCTGCCGTCCCACACACGCATGTCCGAGTAGGGGCTCAAGCGCCGTTCGCCGATCCCCTGCCAGGCGCCCAGGCGCTCGAGGATGCGCTGGCTGGCCGCCGACAAGGCGCTGACCCGCGGCTCGAATGCCGACTGCTGGTCAAAGGGCTTGATCGACAACGGGCTGCCATCGAGCAAGAGGATTTCCAGGCCGCTGTGCTGCAACGCCAGGGCCAGAGCGCTGCCGACCATACCGGCACCGACAATCAACAGATCTGCGCGCATTTCCATGCCTTAAGCCTGTCTCGCTTGCGGCTTGAGCCGCACGTAAAGGGTTTTGTCGACCCGCGCCACCAGCTCACCGGCAGCGTCGCGGATATCGACCTGAAGTCGTGGCAGGTACTTTTTGCCGCCGGCGGTGTGCTGGCGGATGTCATCAAGCAGGGCATCGTCGATGCGCAGTTCGGCGAACACCGGGCCCTTGCCCGGGGACACGAAATCGATGCTGGCGGCCTTGTCCCAGACGATGTACTCACGCCCGAGCAGTTCCATCAGCATGAGCATGTAGAACGGGTCGACCATCGAATACAGGCTGCCGCCGAACTGGGTGCCGACGTAGTTGCGGTTGAACCAGCGCAGGCCCATGCGCACGCGAATGTGGCGCAGGTCGGGGCTGACGCTGAGCACGCGGATGCCCGCGCCCAGGTACGGCGGGTAGAGGTTCAGCAGCCAGCGCAGCCTGCGCGCTCGCCGGGCCAGTTTGCGCGGGTCGCTCATGTTCAGTTCCGCGGGTCCGGACGGGTGCCCAGGCCCATGGCCTGGCGGGCGAACCAGCGTTTGGCCGGGGGCAGCAAGTCGAGGCCAAGCAGGCCCAGGTTGCGGCCGGTCGCCACCAGCGGTTGGGCACTGCCGAACAGGCGGGTTACGCGATCGGAGAAGCCCACGGTCAGGTCCTGATCCAGGCGCTGGCGCTCGCGGTAGGCCTGCAGGGTGGCAAAGTCACCTGGCAAGCCGGGATTGGCCAGCAAGCCTTCGGCCAGCGACTGCACATCGCGCAGTGACAGGTTGAAACCCTGCCCGGCAATCGGGTGCAGGCTGTGAGCGGCGTTACCGAGTACCACCAGGTGCGGGCGCACCTGCTCCTGGGCCTCGATCAGCGACAACGGATAGAGGTGCCGGGCACCGACTTGGCGCAAGGTGCCCAGGCGGTAGCCAAACACGTCCTGCAGTTCGCTGAGAAAGCTACGCTCGTCCAGCTCGGCAAGGCGCTTGGCGTCCATCCCGGCGCGGGTCCAGACCAGCGCGCAGCGGTTTTCCGGCAGCGGCAGCAAGGCCATCGGCCCTTCGTCGGTGAAGCGCTCGAAGGCCTGGCCGCAATGGGCTTCGCTTGGGGTGATGTTGGCGATCAGTGCGCTCTGGTTGTACGGCCGCTGGCTGACATGAATGCCCAGTTGCTCGCGCAGGCCGGAACGGCCACCATCGGCCAGTACCGCGAGGTCGCATTCGAGCGTGGTGTCGTCGTTGAGCGCCAGTCGATAGCCATCCTCCAGCGCCTGCATGGCGGTGACTTCCGCCGGGCAGCGCCAGCTCACCACTTCGGCGTCCAGGCCCTGCCACAGGCACTGACCGAGCCAGGCGTTCTCGACCACATAGCCGAGCGCTGGCACGCCTTCTTCCAACGCATCCAGGCGCGTTGCGCCAAAACGGCCACGGTCGGAGACCTGGATCTGGCGGATCGGCTCGGCGCGACGGCTGATCGGTTGCCACAACCCTAAACGTTCATAGATTTGTCGGGTACCGAAGGACAACGCCGAAGAACGTGCGTCATAGCTCGGCTGAAAACTATCACCGGGAGCAAAGGGTTCGATCAGCAGGATCTTCCAGCCACGCGCCTTGGCCCCGGCCTGCAGGGCCAGGGCCAGGCTGGCGCCGACCAGGCCGCCGCCAATGATTGCCAGATTGACCCGGCTCATGCCGCTGCACTGCGCGCGGCAGCCATCAAGGCTTCGATTTCGGCGACCGTCTTGGGTACGCCTGAGGTCAGGATTTCACAGCCCTGCTTGGTTACCACTACGTCATCCTCGATTCGCACACCGATGCCGCGCCATTTTTTCGCGACACTCTGGTTATCGGCACCGATATAGATGCCCGGTTCCACGGTCAAGGCCATGCCCGGCTCGAGCACCCGCCACTGGCCGCCGACCTTGTACTCGCCGACATCGTGCACATCCATACCCAGCCAGTGCCCGGCACGGTGCATGTAGAAGGCCCGGTAGGCTTCGCTTTCAATCAGTTCCTGCACCTGCCCCTTGAGCAGGCCCAACTCCACCAGGCCTTCGGTGATCACTTGTACCGTGGCTTCGTGGGCGTGGTTCCAGTGCTTGCCCGGGGCGATGACCGCAAAGGCCGCTTCCTGGGCTTTCAACACCAGCTCGTAGATCGCCTTCTGCTCCGGCGAAAAACGCCCGCTGACCGGGAAGGTACGGGTGATGTCACTGGCGTAGCAGTCGATCTCGCAACCGGCGTCGATCAACACCAGGTCACCGTCCTTGAGCGGCGCGTCGTTCTCCTGGTAATGCAGAATGCAGCTGTTGCGCCCGGCGGCGACGATCGAGCCGTAGGCGGGCATCTTCGCTCCACCCTTGCGGAACTCGTAGTCCAGCTCGGCTTCCAGGCTGTACTCGCGCAAACCGGCGCGGCAAGCCTGCATCGCCCGGACATGGGCACGCGCGGAAATCGCCGCGGCCTCGCGCATCACCTTCACTTCCGCCGCCGATTTATACAGGCGCATGTCGTGCAGCAGATGATCCAGGGCAACGAATTCGTTCGGCGGCTGGGCGCCGAGGCGCGCCTTGGAACGGATCACGTTGATCCACTCCATCAGGTGACGGTCGAACTCGGGGTTGCTGCCCATGGCCGAATACACCCGGTCACGGCCTTCGATCAGGCCGGGGAGGATGTCGTCGATATCGGTGATAGGGAAGGCATCATCAGCGCCGAAGTCGCGGATCGCCCCTTCCTGGCCGGCGCGCAGACCATCCCAGAGCTCGCGCTCGGGATTGCGCTCGCGGCAGAACAACACGTATTCACCGTGCTCGCGCCCGGGGATCAGGGCGATCACCGCCTCGGGCTCGGGGAAGCCGCTCAGGTACTGGAAGTCGCTGTCCTGGCGGTACACATGCTCGACGTCGCGGTTGCGGATGGCAACCGCGGCGGCGGGCAGGATGGCGATGCTGTTGGGTTCCATCTGCGCCATCAGCGCCTTGCGTCGACGGGCGTATTCCGACTTGGGGATGTGGCTCATGGGCAGTGGCAGTCCTGGTTGATCAGTGCAGCGAAGGTTTGGCCGCAGGCTCGACCGGCTGTTTTGCCAGTTCTGTGTAAAGCAGCAGCGGGGCGACGCGCAGGTATTCCATGACTTCCATATAGTCGTTTTCGCCGTCTTCGGATTCTTCCAGGGCGTCCTGAACCTGGGAGATCGCATCCAGGTCCTGCAGGACTTCCTTGGCTTCACCGCTCAGGGTCAGGCCAGCCGAGTTCAAGCCGAAGCCATACAGGAAGCCCTTGCACCACTCGCCCAGAGCAGCAGCCCGCTCGGCCAATGGCGCTTCATCACCGGGCAGCAGCAACACGACAGTGATATCGTCACCGGCGAGTTCGCCCTTGACCATCTCCTGCAGGCCGATCAAAGCGTTACGAACGTTGTCTGCCGGATCGTTTTCCAGCAGGTGCGCAGCATCGGCCAACCATGCCTCGGCATCGAAGCCGGCACCGGCGCAACTGCGCCCGAGCAACAGCCCGTGCAGTTCGGCAGGGGAAACAGGATGCCCGTTGCTGCTGAGCAAGGTGGCGAAAGCGGTGTACGGCGAATTGGTATTGGGCATGGGCAACTAGGCGCCAGACGGCGCAATGACTAGAATGAAGACCTTGTATCCTAGCACCGGCAGGCGCGCCAAGACCATCGACGCGGCCAACTCCGAGCCGGCCAGGGCATAAACCGGGCAACCACCCGCACGACCGAATCGAGTGGCAACCAATGCAAGAGAACGATCTGCAAGCGCTGATGGGCCGATTCGAACTGCTGATTGAGCGGGTCGAGCAACTAAAACGGCAAAACGCACTCTTATTAGCTCAGGAAAAATCCTGGCGCGAAGAGCGCGCCCACCTCATCGAAAAAAATGAAATCGCCCGGCGTAAGGTCGAATCGATGATTTTGCGACTCAAGGCCCTGGAGCAAGACTCATGAGCTCAAGCAATAGCGTCACCGTTCAGATCCTCGACAAAGAGTATTCGATCATCTGTCCGCCGGAAGAACGCAGCAACCTGGTCAGCGCCGCGCGCTACCTGGACGGCAAGATGCGCGAGATCCGCAGCAGCGGCAAAGTCATCGGCGCCGACCGGATTGCCGTGATGGCCGCGCTGAACATCACCCACGACCTGCTGCACAACCAGGAACGTCCGGATGTGCCGGCGGGCGGCGCCACCCGTGAACAGGTGCGCGACCTGCTCGAGCGGGTCGATCAGGCATTGGCCGACGATCAAGATTCAAAAAAGGGTTGAGTGTCGGTATACTTGCGCCACTCCCTGGAGTGCTTGCCAGTCGGTCATGTCCCTGAGCCGATACGCACAACCACGGGGGTTGCACGTGGGGCCGGTGTGCATGTCCGCTTGACGGAAAGCCTTAACGCCTCCTGCAATCTCCACCTTGAACTTTCGGGTTCAAGGGCTACACCGACAGCGGTTCGTCGGGGAGCCTGAATTCTTTGCCCGCCCTTCTGCGCGGGCAATCGAGCTGTCACCCACAGGTGGCAGCCCTCTCTGGGACCGCCCGTGCCATGACCGACACCGCGCCGCTTACCCGCCCCCAACTTCGCCGCCTGCTACGTGACGCCCGCCGCGCCTTGACGCCGGCCGAGCAACGTCAGGCAGCCCGTGGCCTGTACCGCCAGCTCGCGCAGCACCCGCTGTTTCGCCGGGCCAGACATATTGCCCTGTACCTGCCCAACGATTGCGAGATCGACCCAGGCCTGTTGATGCGCGAAGCTCAGCGCCGCGGCAAGCACACCTATCTACCGGTGCTGCACGCCTGGCCAAAAACCAAGATGGTCTTTCAGCGCATCGACGCCGGCGAGAAGCTGCGGCCCAACCGTTTCCGCATCCCCGAGCCGCACATCAGCCTGGCCCGGCAACGGCCGATCTGGGCGCTGGACCTGATCCTGCTGCCGCTGGTGGGGTTTGACGAAGTGGGTGGCCGGCTGGGCATGGGCGGCGGCTTCTATGACCGCAGCCTGGCCTATCAGGCTCGCCGCAAAGCCTGGAAGAAGCCCTTGCTGCTGGGCCTGGCGCATGAATGCCAGAAGGTTGAGCGACTGGCGCAAGCCAGTTGGGATGTGCCGCTGCAGGGGACGGTCTCGGACCGTGGCTGGTACCTGGCACCCGCGTGATGGGCGCCAGCAAAGCAATCAACGCTGTTGCGGATTGACCGGTACTTCGTAGGGGGCGTCGAGTTTGCGTTCCCAAAGGCTTTGCGCATAGCCGGTAGTGACAACACCCAAACCGAACAGAAACACCAGAATCCAGAGCAAATCCGGTTTGCGATTCATCGATTGCCCCCCTCAGGCAAACTGATCACGTTGTCAGCAACGATTTTGTTGTTGCAGCAGCGTCAAGCTTAAAATGCGCGCATTCTCCGACAACCTGAGGCGACACGCAAACGTTGACGCCAACCGACCGTCGGTTTCCTGAAACAGGTTATTTCAAACATTGTCTGGAGCACCACCCATGGCCTACTGGCTGATGAAATCCGAGCCCGACGAACTCTCGATCAAGGACCTCGCGCGGCTGGGCGAAGCCCGCTGGGATGGCGTGCGCAATTACCAGGCGCGTAACTTCTTGCGCACCATGGCGGTCGGTGACCAGTTCTTTTTCTACCATTCCAGCTGCCCGGAACCGGGCATTGCCGGCATCGCCCGGATCAGCGCCGCGGCCTACCCGGACCCTACCGCGCTTGACCCGCAAAGCCATTACTTCGACGCCAAGGCCAACGACGAGAAAAACCCCTGGAGCGCCGTGGACGTCGCCCACGTCGAAACCTTCGGCAAGGTCCTGCAACTGGGTTACCTCAAGCAACAAACCGCCCTGGCCGAACTGCCGCTGGTACAGAAAGGCAGCCGCTTGTCGGTGATGCCGGTAACCGCCGAACAATGGGCAGCGGTACTCGCACTGCGTTAAAGAGGGTAGGATTGCCGCTCATTTGACGAACATCAACGCACCAGGACCGGTGCGACGTCACAATTTGACGTTAATGCAGCAGGATGCCCAACCATGTCGATGAGCCAACACACGCCCAAACTCTTCGCCGGCGCCTTGATCGCCCTGCTCCTGGCCGCTGGCGGCCTGGGCTACTGGAAATCCCTGCATGACCGCCTGCCCGAAGGCTTGAGCATGGGCAATGGCCGGCTCGAAGCCACCGAAGTGCAAATCGCCAGCAAGATCCCCGGGCGCCTGGCCGAAGTGCTGGTCGACGAAGGCGACACGGTCGAACAGGGCCAGTTGCTTGCCCGCATCGACACCCGCACCCTCGAAGCCCAACGCAGCCAGGCCGAAGCCGAAGTGCTGCGCGCCCGGGAAAACTACTCCGCCGCCCAGGCCACCGTGCAACTGCGCCAGAGCGAGCAACTGCTGGCCAGCCAGGAGCTCAAGCGCGTGCGCGAAATCTTCCAGCGCAAATACGCCAGCCAGCAACTGCTCGACCAGCAACAGGCCCGTTACGACACCAGCAACTCCGCAGTCGTCGCCGCCCGTGCACAACTGGCCGCGATCAAGGCCGCCATCGGCGCCGCCGAAGCCCAGGTCGCGCAACTGACCAGCGAGATCGACGACAGCAGCCTGCGCGCGCCGATCAACGGCGTGATCCAGCTACGCCTGGCCGAACCGGGTGAAGTGCTCGGCGCCGGCGGTCGTGTACTGATGCTGATCGACCCCAGCGATCAGTACATGAACCTCTACCTGCCCGCCTCCACCACCGGCCGCCTGACCGTTGGCGACCAGGCGCGCATCGTGCTCGACGCCCTGCCCGACCAGGCAATGCCTGCGAAGATTGCCTTCGTCGCAGCCAAGGCGCAGTTCACCCCCAAACAGGTGGAAACCCGTGACGAGCGCCAGAAGCTGGTGTTCCGGGTCAAGCTGCGCCTGACCGAACCGAGCGCTGTGCCCCAGGCCAAACCCGGCATGCCGGGCGCCGGCTATGTGCGCACCGCTAAAGTGGACTGGCCGGCCAACCTGCAATGAGCGCGCTGGCGCTGCAGGCCGAGGGCATCAGCCACCGCTACGCTGGGCTGAGTGCCCTGCAAGACATCGCTTTCAGCCTGCCGGCGGGCACCCGTTGCGGCCTGATCGGCCCGGATGGCGCCGGCAAGTCGAGCCTGCTCGGGCTGATCGCCGGGGTGAAGAAGCTGCAGAGCGGCGAGCTGCAGGTGCTCGGCGGCTCGATCCGCCAGCGCCGCCACCGTAACAGCCTGTACCCGCGCATCGCCTTCATGCCTCAAGGGCTGGGCAACAACTTGTACCCCGAGCTGTCGATCAGCGAGAACATCCGCTTCTTCGCCACCCTGTTCGGCCTTGGCGCCAGGGAGTGCGAGCAGCGCATGCACAACCTGCTGCTGGCCACCGACCTGCTGCGTTTTGCCGAACGCCCGGCGGGCAAGTTGTCTGGCGGCATGAAGCAGAAGCTCGGGCTGTGTTGCGCGCTGATCCACGAACCGGACTTGCTGATCCTCGACGAACCCACTACCGGCGTCGACCCGCTGTCGCGTCGACGCTTCTGGGAGCTGGTCGAACAGGTGCGCCAGGAGCGCCCGCAACTGACCTTGCTGGTGGCGACCGCCTACATGGAAGAGGCCGAACAGTTCGAGCACTGCCTGATGCTCGATCGCGGCCAACTGATCGCTGCGGGCTTGAGCGAAGAGCTGGCCGCCGCCACCGCCAGTCACAAGCTCGATGACGCCTTCACCCACTTCCAGGGCAACCGCCAGCGCAGCCAACAACCCTTGGTGATACCACCCCATGATAACGGCGATGCCGAGATCGCCATCGAAGCCCACGAACTGACCCTGCGCTTCGGTGATTTCACCGCCGTGAACAAGGTCAGCTTCGCCATCGGCCGAGGCGAAATCTTCGGTTTTCTCGGCTCCAACGGCTGCGGCAAGACCACCACCATGAAGGTGCTCACCGGCCTGATGCCGGCCAGCGAAGGCAGCGCCACGCTACTCGGCCGCCCAGTGAACGCCAAGGACCTGGCGACGCGCAAGCGGGTCGGCTTCATGTCGCAGAGTTTCTCCTTGTATGGCGAACTCAGCGTGCGGCAGAACCTGGAACTGCACGCACGGTTGTTCGACCTGCCCAAGGCCGAGAGCAGTCCGCGTATCGCCGAGTTGATCGAGCGCTTCGATCTTGGCGCCATCGCCGACCAGCAGTCCGGCGCCCTGCCCCTGGGCCTGCGCCAGCGCCTGTCATTGGCAGTGGCGGTGTTGCACCGCCCGGAAGTGCTGATCCTCGACGAACCCACCTCAGGCGTCGACCCAGCCGCCCGCGACGACTTCTGGCGCCTGCTGATCGAGCTGTCGCGGGATCAGGGGGTGACGATTTTCCTCTCCACCCACTTCATGAACGAAGCCCTGCGCTGCGACCGGATCTCCCTGATGCATGCCGGCAAGGTCCTGGCCTGCAACACCCCGGCGGCGCTGCAACAGCAATTTGCCGGCCAGACCCTGGAAGACGCCTTCGTCACCTGCCTGGAACAGGCGCAGGGCGCGGGCGAAGCGCCAACTGCCAGCGCTCAACTCGACACGCCAGCCCAGGCGACGCCGTTGCACATGCGCCGAGGTTTCAGCCTCAAGCGCCTGTTCGCCGTCGCCACCCGTGAGGGCAAGGAACTGCTGCGAGACAAAGTGCGCCTGGCGTTTGCCCTGCTCGGCGCCCTGTTCATGATGGTGATCTTCGGCTATGGCATTTCCCTGGACGTGGAGAACCTCGCCTTCGCCGTGTATGACCAGGACCAGAGCCCGCAAAGCCGTGCCTATCTGGAGGCCTTTCGCGGCTCGCGCTACTTCGCCGAGCAGACGCCGATCGACGATGCCGCGCAGTTGCACAAACGCCTGCAGCGCTCGGAAATCAAACTGGCCCTGGAGATTCCGCCAGGCTTCGGCCGCGACCTGCACGCCGGGCGCCAGCCAGTGGTGGCGGCCTGGCTGGATGGCGGCATGCCGTTTCGCGCCGAAACCAGCCGCAACTATGTCGAGGCCGTGCACCAGGCCAACCTTGAGCAATTGGCGGCGCTGAGCAGCAAGGCTCAGCCAGGGCAAAGCCCGGTGCGCCTGGAAACCCGCTTTCGCTACAACCAGGATGTGGTCAGCGTGAATGCCATCGGCCCCGGGGTAATGGCGCTGATACTTGCCTTCATTCCGGCGATGCTCACCGCGCTGGGTATCGTGCGCGAGAAGGAACTGGGCTCGATCACCAACTTCTACGCCACGCCGCTGACGCGCCTGGAGTTCCTGCTCGGCAAGCAGGCGCCATACCTGGCGGTGAGCCTGATCAACCTGGCGCTGCTGGTGGCGATGAACCGCTGGCTGTTCGGCGTGCCATTCAAAGGCAGCGCCCTGGCCCTGGCCTGCGGCGGCTTGCTGTACCTGCTGGCGACCACCAGCCTGGGCCTGCTGATCTCGGCGTTCACCCGCACCCAGATCGCCGCGATCCTCGGCACCATGATCATCACCAGCCTGCCGACCATCCAGTTCTCCGGGCTGATCGTGCCGCGCTCTTCGCTCGAGGGTGCTGCGGCCTTGATGGGCCAGTTGTTCCCGGCCGGGTATTTTCTCGATATCGCCGTCGGCACCTTCACCAAGGCCCTGGACCTGCGCGAACTCTGGCCTCAGTGCCTGGCGCTGCTGGGGTTCTTTATTGGTTTCACCGGCCTGAGCCTGGCCATGCTGAAGAAGCAGGAGGTCTGATGCATCGTCTGGCACACACCCTGCGCCTGGGTTTGAAGGAGCTGACCAGCTTGCGCCATGACAGCGTATTGCTGCTGTTTTTGCTGTACGCCTTCAGCGTGGCGATCTACATGCCGGCAGCGGGTTCGGTGATCGGCGTGCACAACGCCAGCGTCGCGGTGATCGACGAAGACCATAGCCTGGTATCGCGCAAGCTCACCGAAGCCCTGCAACCGCCGGAGTTCCAGCGCGCCGTGCCACTGGCCTACAACCAGCTCGACCAGGCCATGGACAGCGGCCAGTACACCTTCGTGATCAACGTGCCGGTGAACTTCCAGACCGACCTGCTGGCCGGGCGCTCACCAGAGCTGCAGGTCAACGTCGACGCCACGGCCATGAGCCAGGCGTTCATGGGTGCCGGCTACATCGGCAGGATCGTCGAGCGCGAACTGCTCGACTACGCCAACCAGGGCTCGGCGACTGCCGGCAGCCCGGCCCTGCTCAGCGCCCGGGCGCTGTTCAACCCCAACCTTGAGGGTGGCTGGTTCCTGGCGGTGATCCAGATCGTCAACAACATCACTATCCTGGCCATCGTCCTGACCGGCACGGCACTGCTGCGCGAGCGCGAACACGGCACCCTCGATCACCTCTTGGTGCTGCCGCTGACCGCCCTGGAAATCATGCTGGCGAAGATCGGCAGCAACGCCCTGGTGGTGGTGCTGTGCACCTGGGTGTCGCTGGAAGTGATCGTCAAAGGGGCGCTGGGGGTGCCGCTGGCAGGATCACTGGGGCTGTTTTTGGCGGTGACCGCACTCTACCTGTTCGCCAGCACGGCACTGGGGATCTTCCTCGCCACGCTGGCGCGCTCGACCCCGCAGTTCGGCCTGCTGGCGATCCCGGTGATCATCCCGATGCTGTTGCTCTCGGGTGGCAGCACGCCGCTGGATAGCATGCCGCAATGGCTGCAGTGGGTGATGCAGGGCTCGCCCTCGACCCACTTCGTCAGCCTCAGTGCGGCCATCCTGTTCCGCGACGCCGGGTTGCCCGTGGTCTGGCCGGACCTTGCGGCACTTGCCGCGATCGGCCTGGCCTTCTTCGCGATTGCCCTGGCGCGCTTTCGCCGCAGCCTGACGTCCTGATTACTGAACGATCAGGTTGTTGAACAGCAAGTCGTCGACGGTCGGCTTGCCTTCTTCGTTTTCGAGCACCTGCTGGACTTGCTTCAGGGCTTCCTGACGCAGTTTTTCCTTGGCCTCGACATTGCTCATGCTCTCGAGGTTCTGCTGGGTGAACAGGGCCACCAGCTGATTGCGGATCAGCGGCTCGTGATGACGCACCGCTGCGGCGGCGGCATCGCTGTTGACCCGCAGGGCCACGTCGGCCTTGTACACGCGCAGTTTCGGCCCGCCATCCAGGGCGTAGTTGCCGACAAAAGGCGGGGTAAGGGAAATGTAGGAGACCTTCGGCTCCCCTTCCTTGGCTTCCTCGGCCTGGGCCGCCATCGGCAGCATCAGCGCCAGTACCATCAAGATCCACGCTTTCACGAATTCGCTCCTCATACAGTTGGCGCCAGCATACCCAGCGCACCGGTCAAACCCAAGCCCGGGCTTATGCCGGCCTATCAGGGCGGGCCATGCTCGTTGACCCGGCACCTCGCCCACCTACACTTATCGGCCACTACGCGCAAAGGAATAGTCCCGATGAAAGCAGTGTTGTGCAAAGCCCTTGGTCCGGCGCAAAACCTGGTTCTGGAAGAAGTCGCCAGCCCCGTGCCGAAGAAGAATGAGATCCTGCTCGACGTGCAGGCCGCCGGGGTCAACTTTCCCGACACCCTGATCATCGAAGGCAAGTACCAGTTCCAACCGCCGCTGCCGTTCTCGCCCGGAGGCGAAGCAGCCGGCGTGGTCAGTGCCGTGGGTGAAAAGGCCGGCAACCTGAAGGTTGGCGATCGGGTCATGGCCCTGACCGGTTGGGGCAGTTTTGCCGAACAGGTAGCGGTGCCGGCCTATAACGTGCTGCCGATCCCGGCGCAGATGGACTTCACCACCGCCGCGGCCTTCGGCATGACCTACGGCACGTCGATGCATGCCCTGAGCCAGCGCGGCCAGCTCAAGGCCGGGGAAACCCTGCTGGTACTGGGTGCCTCCGGCGGCGTGGGCCTGGCGGCGGTAGAAATCGGCAAGGCCATGGGCGCGCGGGTGATCGCCGCTGCCAGCAGCGCCGAGAAGCTGGCCGTAGCCAAGGCCGCCGGCGCCGACGAGCTGATCAACTACGGCCAAGCCAGCCTCAAGGACGAGATCAAGCGCCTGACGGGCGGTAACGGCGTTGATGTGATCTACGACCCGGTGGGTGGTGACTTGTTTGATCAAGCGGTGCGCGGGATCGCCTGGAATGGTCGCTTGCTGGTAGTCGGGTTTGCCAGCGGGCGTATTCCAGAGCTGCCGGTAAACCTGGCGCTGCTCAAGGGCGCAGCGGTGCTCGGGGTGTTCTGGGGCGCCTTTGCCCAGCGCCAGCCGGCTGACAATGCGGCGAACTTCCAGCAGCTGTTTGCCTGGTACGCCGAGGGCAAACTCAAGCCGCTGGTATCGCAGACCTTCCCGCTGGCTAAAGCCGGTGCGGCTATCGAGATGCTGGGGCAGCGCAAGGCGGTGGGCAAGCTGGTGGTAACCATGGCCTAAAGGCCGCGGATTGCGACCGCTTCGCGCTCGATCGCTGGCAAGCCAGCTCCCACAAGGGACTTTGTCAGGCCCACCGCTTCAAGGTAGACACTGGACACTGTGGGAGCCGGTCTTGCCGCCTCAAACCTCCCGAAGTGAATGACAGCGCCGGAACCGCGCCTCGAGATTACGATCGGGCATGGCGTGGCTGCGCAGGGCATCGAGGGTCTGCTCGACATAGTCGCGGGTAGTGCCATAACGGCCCTTGGCACTGGCAAAGATCTGACTGAGCAAGGTGTCCGGCAAGTTGCCGGCGTAGCACGGCAAGTGGCGTTCGAGTACGAAGCCCAGGGCCTGGACCTTGCTGCCATCCTCAAGACGACAATTGAGCCAGTGCGGACGATAGGCCGGGTAAGGCATCTCCCGTTGCCACAAGGCCAGCAGCGATTCTTCCAGGCAGTCGTCCGGCAAGCGGTAGGCGAAACCGCTGCACGAACCGCCGCGATCCAGGCCGAACACCAGGCCCGGGCACTCCGGCGTGCCGCGATGTTCATGGGACCACAAATACAACCCGCGATGATAACCGTGCACCCGTGCCCGCCGCCGCTCAACGGCATTGCACTCCGGACGCCAGATCAACGAACCGTAGGCAAACAACCACACCGGGCCACCCTGATGCCGGGACATGGTGTGCTGGACCGAATGTACAAGTTGCTCGCGGGTTAATTGCTCGCCGAAATCAAGCAACGGCGGATAGGTCACATTCAAAGATACCGTTTCGATCGCCGACATAGCTGTCGCCACACTTCCCCATGAATTAACAACGCTCCGCACTATAAAGGCAAAGCACTGTGCACAGAGTTACCGTACGGCAGATAAGCGCCGGAATACAAGCCCCCGGTGCCCTGCGGCGGCAATAATGGCCGGACAGGTGCGATAACAGGTGCACTGTTTCAAGTGTAGCGAAAGTTATTTTCGGTGTTGGCAATAATAAGTGGCTTATAACCGACGGCCGTGCCGACAGTTATTTAAACCGGCACGCTGTTGCAGCGTGCCTTATTCCTTCATTCAATTGCGCGGCGCATAAGCAAATACATCGGCGCGCATTTGATGCGCATCCATGCCGGCATCGACCAGGGCATCGAGGGTGGCATAGATCATGTTCGGCGAGCCGCTGGCATAGACATGCACACTCGCCAGGTCGCTGATGTCCTCACAGACGGCCTCGTGCAGCAGACCGCAACGCCCCTCCCAGCCACACAGGTCACTGACCACCTTGTGCAGGAACAAGTTGGGCAGGTGCTGCCATTCGGCCCAGTGTTCGATCTGGTAGAAGTCATCCGGCAGACGTACGCCCCAGTACAAGTGCACCGGGTGCTTGAAACCACTGGCGCGGCAGTGCTCGATCAGGCTGTGCATCTGCGCCATGCCGGTACCGGCAGCGATCAGCACCAGCGGGCCGTCAGGCAATTGCGCCAGGTGGGTGTCACCAAAGGGCATTTCGATTCGCGCCATGCGTGTGCGCTGCAACTGGGCAATCAGCTCCAGGGCGCTGTTCTCACGGGCCAGCACATGCAGCTCGAGGTCGCGGCCACTGTGTGGCGCCGAGGCCAGCGAGAAAGCGGCCTTGTCGCCGCTGTCACGCTCGATCATCAGGTACTGGCCAGCGTGGTAGCGCGGAGGCTTGCCGGCTGGCGCACGCAGCCGTACGCGCCAGACATCGCCGCCGACTTCAACACATTCGCTGAGCTGGCAGGCCAGTGTCCGTACCGGCAGCTCGCCCAGGGCCAGCACGCCATCCCACAACAAGACACAGTCCTCCAGGGGCTCGGCGATACAGGTGAACAGTTCGCCATGATCACGTTCAACGCCATCCTGGCGCACCCGGCCTTCAACCAGCAGCGCGGCACAGACATGGCAGTTACCGTTGCGGCAGCTCTGCGGGCAGTCGTAGCCCAGGCGCCGCGCCGCATCGAGAATCCTTTCCCCGGGTTGTAGCGCCAGTACGGCCCCGGACGGCTGCAAGGTTACCTGCATTTAGTCTATTCCCAACTGATGCCACAGCTCATCGATCCGCCGGGTGACGGCTTCATCCTTGACGATGACCCGTCCCCACTCGCGCGTGGTTTCACCCGGCCACTTGTGGGTGGCGTCCAGGCCCATTTTCGAACCCAGCCCGGACACGGGCGAGGCGAAATCCAGGTAATCGATCGGTGTGTTGTCGATCATCACCGTATCGCGCTTGGGGTCCATGCGCGTGGTGATCGCCCAGATCACATCGTTCCAGTCCCGTGCATTGATATCGTCGTCGGTAACGATAACGAACTTGGTGTACATGAACTGTCGCAAAAACGACCAGACACCCAGCATCACGCGCTTGGCGTGGCCTGGATACTGCTTTTTCATGGTCACCACCGCCATGCGGTACGAACACCCCTCAGGCGGCAGGTAGAAGTCGGTGATCTCCGGGAACTGCTTCTGCAGGATCGGCACGAACACTTCGTTCAAGGCAACGCCGAGAATCGCTGGCTCATCCGGCGGACGGCCGGTGTAGGTGCTGTGGTAGATCGGCTTGCTGCGGTGAGTGATGCGCTCGACAGTGAACACCGGGAAGCTGTCGACTTCGTTGTAGTAACCCGTATGGTCGCCGTATGGACCTTCCGGGGCCATTTCGCCCGGATGGATTACGCCTTCGAGGATGATTTCGGCAGTGGCCGGCACCTGCAGGTCGCTGCCACGGCACTTGACCAGCTCGGTACGGTTACCGCGCAGCAGGCCGGCAAAGGCGTACTCGGAGAGGGTGTCGGGCACCGGCGTCACGGCGCCGAGGATGGTCGCCGGGTCCGCGCCCAGGGCCACGGCCACCGGGAAGGGTTGGCCAGGGTGCTTTTCACACCATTCGCGATAGTCCAGGGCACCGCCGCGGTGGCTCAACCAGCGCATGATGACCTTGTTACGGCCGATCACCTGCTGACGATAGATGCCCAGGTTCTGGCGGTCCTTGTTAGGCCCGCGGGTAACCGTCAGGCCCCAGGTGATCAGCGGCGCAACATCGCCCGGCCAGCAGTGCTGCACCGGCAGCAGGCCGAGGTCGACATCGTCGCCTTCGATGACCACTTCATGGCATGGCGCATCCTTGACCACCTTGGGCGCCATGGACACCACCTTCTTGAAGATCGGCAGCTTCGACCAGGCGTCCTTGAGGCCTTTCGGCGGCTCGGGCTCCTTGAGGAAGGCCAGCAGCTTGCCGATTTCACGCAGTTCGCTGACCGACTCGGCGCCCATGCCCATGGCCACCCGTTCCGGGGTGCCGAACAAGTTGCCAAGCACTGGAATGTCGAAGCCGGTTGGCTTTTCGAACAGCAGGGCCGGGCCTTTGGCGCGCAGGGTGCGGTCACAGACTTCGGTCATTTCCAAGACTGGAGAGATCGGCACCTGGATGCGCTTGAGTTCGCCGCGCTGTTCCAGGCCACGGATAAAGTCGCGCAAATCGCGATACTGCATGCAAAAGCCTCGTATTGGCTGCCGTAGCGGTCGGGCTGCAGAGTGTAGCGCCGAACTCGGCTGCTCAGAATAGCCAAAGTACAGATAGCAAAAAGCCGGGTCGCCCCGGCTCTTGCCCAGCGCAACAGTTTACTTGCGCTTCATCGACAGGAAGAACTCGTCGTTGGTCTTGGTCTGCTTGAGCTTGTCGACCAGGAACTCGATGGCGGCGACTTCATCCATCGGGTGCAGCAGCTTGCGCAGGATCCACATGCGCTGCAGCTCGTCGTCGGCGGTCAGCAGCTCTTCGCGACGGGTACCCGAACGGTTGATGTTGATGGCCGGGAAGACGCGCTTCTCGGCGATCTTGCGGTCCAGGGGCAGCTCCATGTTGCCGGTGCCCTTGAACTCTTCGTAGATCACTTCGTCCATCTTCGAGCCGGTTTCAACCAGCGCGGTGGCGATGATGGTCAGCGAACCGCCTTCTTCGATGTTACGCGCGGCACCGAAGAAACGCTTCGGCTTCTCCAGGGCGTGGGCATCGACACCACCGGTGAGGACCTTGCCGGAGCTCGGGATCACGGTGTTGTAGGCACGGGCCAGACGGGTGATGGAGTCGAGCAGGATGACCACGTCTTTCTTGTGTTCAACCAGGCGCTTGGCCTTCTCGATGACCATTTCGGCAACCTGCACGTGGCGGGTTGGCGGCTCGTCGAAGGTCGAGGCAACCACTTCGCCGCGCACGGTGCGCTGCATTTCGGTCACTTCTTCCGGGCGCTCGTCGATCAGCAGGACGATCAGGTGGCACTCGGGGTTGTTACGGGTGATGTTCGCCGCGATGTTCTGCAGCATGATGGTCTTGCCCGCTTTTGGCGGAGCGACGATCAGGCCGCGCTGGCCTTTGCCGATCGGGGCGCAGAGATCGATAACCCGGCCGGTGAGGTCTTCGGTGGAGCCGTTGCCGGCTTCCATCTTCAGGCGCTCGTTAGGGAACAGCGGCGTCAGGTTTTCGAACAGGATCTTGTTCTTCGCGTTTTCCGGCCGGTCGAAGTTGATGGTGTCGACTTTCAGCAGGGCGAAGTAACGCTCGCCTTCTTTTGGCGGGCGGATCTTGCCGACGATGGTGTCGCCGGTACGCAAGTTGAAGCGACGGATCTGGCTTGGCGACACGTAGATGTCGTCCGGGCCGGCCAGGTACGAGGCATCGGCCGAGCGCAGGAAGCCGAAGCCGTCCTGGAGAATCTCCAGCACGCCGTCACCGGAGATTTCCTCGCCGCTTTTCGCATGCTTTTTCAACAGGGAGAAAATCACATCTTGCTTGCGCGAACGGGCCATATTTTCTATGCCCATCTGTTCGGCCATTTCGAGCAGATCGGTAATCGGCTTTTGCTTGAGTTCAGTCAGGTTCATAAGGGGAGTGACGTAATCATGTAAGAAGGGGGAATTAAGCTTCTGGCTTAATGAAGCCGCGCCGCAAAGAAGGCGACAGGATCGCGTACTGATTCGAATTAGGGATGCGTCGGCGACGGCGTGCAGAGGGCACCGAAGAAACAGTGCGAGGCCGAATGTAACACCTGCTTTTTCTGGCGTCTAGTCACCAGATAAAGAAAAGCCCCGACGAATGCGGGGCTTTTTTGACTCAGATATTGGCGTCCAGGAAGGCTGCCAGCTGAGATTTCGACAGTGCACCGACCTTGGTGGCCTCGACGTTGCCATTCTTGAACAGCATCAGCGTCGGGATGCCACGTACGCCATGCTTGGCCGGGGTTTCCTGATTGTCGTCGATGTTCAGCTTGGCGACGATCAGTTTGCCCTGGTAGGTAGCGGCGATGTCGTCCAGAACCGGCGCGATCATTTTGCAAGGGCCGCACCATTCAGCCCAGTAGTCGACCAGCACCGGGCCTTCAGCCTTCAGGACTTCGGCTTCGAAGGTGGCGTCGGTGACGTGTTTGATAAGATCGCTGCTCATGGAAGTCTCCAAGGTCGTAAGCAAAAAAACGTGGCCCATCATAGCCGCACCGGCTCACTACAGGAAGCCGGGAACGATTGAGTGTAACTATAGTTGTGCATGACCGCGCATATCGCTGCTGTCACGGGAAAGTCATATTTCCCGCACAACCTGCCCCATATCAAGCCTTGATACGCTGCGCGTTGGCGCCAGCGCCGGATCGTGGCAGGATTGCCGGGTTATCGACCGAGAACCCATGACCATGCCGCAAACCACAGCCAAGAATCTGTCCTTGATCGCTGCCATAGACCTGGGCTCCAACAGTTTTCACATGGTGGTCGCCAAGGCCCACCATAGCGAGATCCGCATCCTAGAGCGGCTCGGCGAAAAGGTTCAGCTGGCCGCCGGCATCAACGAAGAGCGCCTGCTCAGTGAAGAGTCCATGCAACGCGGCCTGGACTGCCTCAAGCGCTTTGCCCAGCTGATCAACGGCCTGCCCGATGGCGCCGTGCGCATCGTCGGCACCAACGCCCTGCGCGAGGCGCGCAACCGCGGCGAATTCATCCGCCGCGCCGAGGCCATTCTCGGCCATCCGGTGGAGGTCATCTCTGGCCGTGAAGAAGCCCGCCTGATCTACCTCGGTGTCTCGCACACCCTGGCTGACACCCCGGGCAAGCGCCTGGTCGCCGACATTGGCGGCGGCAGTACCGAATTCATCATTGGCCAACGTTTCGAGCCGCTGCTGCGCGAAAGCCTGCAAATGGGTTGCGTCAGCTACACCCAGCGCTATTTCCGCGATGGCAAGATCACCCCGGCGCGCTACGCCCAGGCCTACACTGCCGCGCGCCTTGAACTGATGAGCATCGAGAACGCCCTGCACCGCCTGACCTGGGACGAAGCCATCGGCTCCTCGGGGACCATTCGTGCCATCGGCCTGGCGCTCAAGTCCGGTGGCATGGGCAGCGGCGAGGTCAATGCCGAAGGCCTGGCCTGGCTCAAGCGTAAGCTGTTCAAGCTGGGGGAAACCGACAAGATCGACTTCGACGGGGTCAAACCCGACCGCCGGGCGATCTTCCCGGCGGGCCTGGCGATTCTCGAAGCGATTTTCGACGCCCTTGAGCTGCAGCGCATGGACCACTGCGACGGCGCCCTGCGCGAAGGCGTGCTCTACGACCTGCTCGGCCGCCACCACCACGAAGACGTGCGTGAACGCACCCTGACCTCGCTGATGGAGCGCTACCACGTTGACCAGGGGCAAGCGGCACGGGTCGAGCGCAAGGCCCTGCATGCCTTCGACCAGGTGGCCAAGGCCTGGGACCTGGAAGATGGCATCTGGCGCGAACTGCTGGGCTGGGCGGCCAAGGTGCATGAAGTGGGCCTGGACATCGCTCACTATCATTACCACAAGCACGGCGCCTACCTGATCGAGCACTCCGACCTTGCCGGCTTCTCCCGTGAAGACCAACTGATGCTGGCGCTGCTGGTGCGCGGCCATCGACGCAACATTCCCAAGGACAAGTTCGCCGAGTTTGGCGACGATGCCGTCAAGCTGATCCGCCTGTGCGTCTTGCTGCGCTTTGCGATCCTGTTCCACCACATCCGCGGCACCCAGCAGATGCCCACGGTGACCCTGCACGCCAAGGGCGACAGTCTGGACGTCGAGTTCCCTGCCGGCTGGCTGGACGAAAACCAGCTGACCCAGGCCGACTTCGGCCTGGAGGCAGAATGGCTGGCCCGGGTCGGCTTCGTCCTCAGCGTACGATAAGCACCGGGTTGCTCAGGCGCTCGAGCAGAGTGGCCTGGGCACTGCGCGGGTTCTGGTTGCCGGTTGGCGTGCTGCGTACGTAGCGGCCATCCGGCTGCAGGATCCAGGCGTGGGTGTTGTCGGTCAGATACCCTTCCAGTTCCTTTTTCACCCGCAGGATCAGTTTCTTGCCCTCGACCGGGAAGCAGGTCTCGACGCGCTTGTCGAGGTTGCGCTCCATCCAGTCGGCGCTGGAGAGGAACATCTGCTCTTCGCCGCCATTGAGGAAGTAGAACACCCGCGTGTGCTCGAGGAAGCGGCCGATGATCGAACGCACCTGAATGTTGTGCGACACCCCGGCAATGCCCGGGCGCAGGCAGCACATGCCGCGCACCACCAGGTCGATACGCACCCCTGACTGGCTGGCCTTGTACAGCGCGCGGATGATCTTCGGATCGGTCAGCGAGTTGAACTTGGCGATGATGTGCGCAGGTTTGCCGTCGAGGGCGAACTGGGTTTCGCGCGCGATCATGTCGAGCATGCCCTTTTTCAGGGTGAACGGCGCGTGCAGCAGCTTCTTCATGCGCAAGGTCTTGCCCATGCCGATCAGCTGGCTGAACAGCTTGCCGACGTCCTCACACAGGGCGTCGTCAGAGGTCAGCAGGCTGTAGTCGGTGTACAGGCGGGCATTACCGGCGTGGTAGTTACCGGTCCCCAGGTGCGCATAGCGGACGATCTCGCCGGCTTCGCGGCGCAGGATCAGCATCATCTTGGCGTGGGTCTTGAAGCCGACCACGCCGTAGATCACCACCGCACCGGCGGCCTGCAGGCGGCTGGCCATCTGCAGGTTGGACTCTTCGTCGAAACGCGCACGCAACTCGATCACCGCAGTGACCTCCTTGCCGTTACGCGCGGCGTCGACCAGCGCGTCGACGATCTCCGAGTTGGCCCCGCTGCGGTACAGGGTCTGGCGCACAGCCAGAACGTGCGGGTCCTTGGCGGCCTGGCGCAGCAGGTCGACCACCGGGGTGAACGACTCGAAGGGGTGCATCAGCAGAATGTCCTGCTTGCTGACCACGCTGAAAATGTTCTCGCTGTTCTGCAACAGCTTGGGGATCGCCGGGGTGAACGGCGTGTATTGCAGCTCCGGATGGCTGTCCAGGCTGGTGATGCTGAACAGCCGGGTCAGGTTGACCGGGCCGTTGACCTGGTACAGCTCGCTCTCGCTCAGGCTGAACTGCTTGAGCAGGTAGTCGGAGAGGTGCTTGGGGCAGGTGTCGGCCACTTCCAGGCGCACTGCATCACCATACCGGCGCGAGAACAGCTCGCCGCGCAAGGCCCGGGCCAGGTCTTCGACATCTTCGGAGTCCAGCGCCAGGTCGGCGTTACGGGTCAGGCGGAACTGGTAGCAGCCCTTGACCTTCATGCCCTGGAACAGGTCATCGGCATGGGCGTGGATCATCGACGACAGGAACACATAGTTGTCGCCAGGCCCACCGACCTCTTCCGGCACCTTGATCACCCGCGGCAGCAAGCGCGGCGCCGGGATGATCGCCAGGCCCGAATCGCGGCCGAAGGCATCGACACCCTCAAGCTCGACGATGAAGTTCAGGCTCTTGTTCACCAGCAACGGGAACGGGTGGGTCGGGTCAAGGCCGATCGGGGTGATGATCGGGGCAATCTCGTCACGGAAGAACCGCCGCACCCAGGTCTTGAGCTTGGTGTTCCAGTGACGCCGGCGGATGAAACGGATCTGGTGTTTTTCCAGCTCCGGCAGCAGCACGTCGTTGAGGATCGCGTACTGGCGATCGACTTCGCCGTGCACCAGCTCGCTGATCCGCGCCAGCGCCTGGTGCGGCTGCAAGCCGTCGGCGCCGGCCTGTTCACGGGCGAAGGTGATCTGCTTCTTCAGGCCCGCCACACGAATTTCGAAGAACTCATCCAGGTTGCTGGAGAAGATCAGCAGGAACTTCAGCCGCTCCAGCAGCGGATAGGACTCATCCAGTGCCTGTTCCAGCACGCGGATGTTGAACTGCAGCTGGGACAATTCGCGGTGAATGTACAGGCTGCTGTCGTCCAGACCGGGAATGACGATCGCAGGCGCAACAACCGGCGCCGGTGCCGGGGCCTCGACCACCGGCTCCGCAACCGCAGCCGGCTGCGGCGGGGTCTCGATCATCTGCTCGGGCACAGGCTGGGCGTCTTTCACTGCAACGTCGGTAAGTGCTTCGTTATTCATCTAGCGTTCCTGAAGGGCGTTACTGCCCTCTCATCAATTGAGCAGCGCGAACAGCGAAATAGGTGAGGATGCCATCGGCGCCCGCCCGTTTGAAAGCGGTGAGGGACTCAAGGATAACCCCTTCACTGAGCCAGCCGTTCTGAATCGCCGCCATGTGCATGGCGTACTCGCCACTGACCTGGTAAACAAAGGTCGGCACTTTGAACTGGTCTTTGACCCGGTGCAGGATATCCAGGTACGGCATACCCGGTTTGACCATGACCATATCGGCACCTTCCGACAGATCGGCGGCCACTTCGTGCAGGGCTTCGTTACTGTTGGCCGGGTCCATCTGGTACGAGGCCTTGTTGGCCTTGCCCAGGTTCAGCGCCGAGCCGACGGCATCGCGGAACGGGCCGTAGTAGGCACTGGCGTATTTGGCCGAGTAGGCCATGATCCGCACGTTGACGTGACCGGCCAGCTCCAGGGCTTCACGGATGGCCTGGATGCGACCGTCCATCATGTCCGACGGCGCAACCACCTGGGCACCGGCGTCGGCATGGGACAGCGCTTGGCGCACCAGGGCATCGACGGTGATGTCGTTCTGTACGTAGCCTTCTTCGTCGAGAATGCCGTCCTGGCCATGGGTGGTGAACGGGTCCAGGGCAACGTCGGTGATCACCCCCAGTTCCGGGAACCGCTCACGCAGGGCACGGGTGGCACGCTGAGCGATACCGTCGGGGTTCCAGGCTTCGGCGCCATCCAGGGACTTCTTCTCCACCGGGGTCACCGGGAACAGGGCCAGGGCCGGAATCCCGAGGTTTACCCACTCTTGCGCAGCTTCGAGCAACAGGTCGATGGACAAACGCTCGACGCCCGGCATCGAGGCGACCTCTTCGCGGCGGTTTACGCCATCGAGGACAAATACCGGGAGGATCAGGTCATCGACAGTCAGAACATTTTCGCGAACCAGACGACGGGTAAAGTCGTCACGACGGTTGCGACGCAGACGGGTGGCAGGAAACAAACGGTTAGCGGGGGTAAAGCTCACGGCAGACTCCTGAGCCCGCGCAGGCGGGCGAGCGCGACAGTTATAAGCGGCCATTATGACGCCTGTATGACAGCCAAGGGCAACCCTGCGACTTGAGGACGCAGCCATTGTCCTTGTAGGAAATGTTCACGTCGAGACACATTTGGACACTTTCCCCAAAGGCCACGAAGGGTTAGGCTGCGCGTTCATTTCGCCAGCACCCAGAAAATGCTCCAACAATTCCTGCAGGATTTCGGCTACTTTGCCCTTTTTCTCGGTACGTTTTTCGAAGGTGAGACCATCCTGGTTCTCGCAGGCTTCCTTGCGTTCCGCGGATATATGGATATCAACCTGGTGGTCGTGGTGGCCTTCTTCGGCAGCTACGCCGGCGACCAACTGTGGTACTTCATGGGGCGCCGCCACGGGCGCAAGCTGCTGGCGCGCAAACCGCGCTGGCAGATGATGGGCGACCGTGCGCTGGAGCACATTCGTCGCCACCCGGACATCTGGGTCCTGAGTTTCCGCTTCGTTTACGGCCTGCGCACGGTCATGCCGGTGGCCATTGGCCTGTCCGGCTATCCGCCACGCCGTTACCTGCTGCTCAACGGCATTGGCGCGGCCATCTGGGCCCTGGCCCTGGGCGCCGCCGCCTATCACTTCGGCGCCATTCTTGAAGGCCTGCTGGGCAACGTGAAGAAGTACGAGCTATGGGTGCTCGGCGGCCTGCTGATGCTCGGCGGCTGCCTGTGGCTGCGTCGGCGCTTCAAGGCCGCGCGCGTTGCGCGCAAGGAAGCGGCTGCCATAGAGGCCGAACAGGCTGAGCAAACCATAGCCAAGCAGCAAGATCCAACCCAGGGCAGTGACCGGCCATAAGCCAGTAAACCCGGCCAGCACCATGGACGGGATATTCACCGCCAGGCGCAGCAACTCCAGCCTCAAGGCCCAGGGCCGGTTCTCCAGCGCCGCACCCAGCACGAACAAGCCCCAAGCCATCAAGCCCCAGCCCAACAGCAAGGCCGCGACCGGCAGCTGTTCGGCGCGCTCCATCAAGTAACTGCCCAATCCCACATACACCGCGAACTGCAACGCGACGTAGAGCTGCTGCGGCCAGGCCAGGGGGACCTCGAACTTCTCGAAACGGCTCAGGTCCTGCTTGGCCTGCGGGTACCGCCGGGCCACGTCATCAGGGCGCCAGCCGGTGGGCATGAACCAGATGCGCAGCTTGTCCCACCAGCGTTCGGCCCGTCGCGCATCACTCCACAACTGGGCATAGAACTGCAGATTGGCCCACAGCGGGTTCCAGCTGGCCAGCGGCGTGGTCACGCCAAAAATCACCGGCTCGTTATCGTCCTCTTCCTGGAAGGTGCCGAATAGACGATCCCAGACAATGAACACCCCGCCGTAGTTGCGATCCAAGTACAGCGGGTTCTGCGCATGGTGGACGCGATGATTGGACGGAGTAATGAACAGCCATTCGAACCAGCCCAGCTTCGGAATGTGCCGGGTGTGCACCCAGAACTGGTACAAAAGGTTCAACGCCGCGACAGTGATGAACACCAGCGGTGGCACGCCCAGCACAGCCATCGGCAAGTAGAAGATCCACGACAGCAGGAAGCCGCTGCTGGTCTGGCGCAGGGCTGTGGACAGGTTGTAATCCTCGCTCTGGTGATGCACTGAGTGGGCGGCCCAGAGGATGTTGCGCTCGTGGCCCATACGGTGCAGCCAGTAATAGCAGAAGTCATAGAAAACAAACGCCAGCACCCATACCCACAGCGCCTCGCCCGGCAACTTGAACAACGCCAGGTGCTCCCAGGCCAGGGCATAGGTAACCAGGCCCACCCCCTTGGTCAGCAGGCCGGTGGTGGTCGACAACACGCCGGCGCTGAGGCTGTTGATCGCATCGGCCAGACGATAGGTACGCATGCCCCGCAAGTAATCCGCGAGCAGTTCGACCACAATCAGAACGAAGAAAAACGGTACCGCCAACAGGATCAGGTCCATGGATCATCCATCTCCAGGCTATCCAGCAAGATTAGGCCGGGAATGGCGCAAACCCTATGGCGACATCTGCCAAACTAGAGGACATTTAGCGCCTCGAATCGGGAGTAGTGAGCATGACCCAGAAAAAAATTGCTGTGATTCTTTCCGGCTGTGGCGTGTACGACGGCGCCGAAATCCACGAAAGCGTGATCACCCTGCTGCGCCTGGATCAGCGCGGCGCAAAAGTGCAGTGTTTTGCGCCCAACATTGCCCAGATGCATGTGATCAATCACTTGACCGGCGAAGTAATGCCCGAGACTCGCAACGTGCTGGTGGAATCGGCGCGGATCGCCCGCGGCGAGGTCAAGGACCTGCGCGAGGCCGACGCCAAGGACTTCGACGCGCTGATCGTGCCGGGCGGCTTCGGCGCGGCGAAAAATCTCTCGAACTTTGCCGTTGAAGGCGCGGGCTGCAGCCTGCACCCGGACGTACTGGCCCTGGCCGAAGCCTTCGCCGAAGCCGGCAAGCCGGTCGGCCTGATCTGCATCTCACCCGCCCTGGCGGCAAAGATCTACGGGCCCGGCGTGGTCTGCACCATCGGCTCCGATGCCGGTACCAGCGCAGCCATCGTCAAGATGGGCGGCACCCACGAGGAATGCGATGTTCATGACATCGTCGAAGACACCCAGCGCAAGCTGGTCAGCACCCCGGCCTACATGTTGGCAAAAAGCATCAGCGAAGCCGCTGGCGGCATCTACAAGCTGATCGACCGGGTGCTGGAACTGACCCACGAGAATGATTGAACACTGGAGTGAGGCACAGATCCACTGTGGGGGCCGACCAAGCCAGTGACTATGGCACCTGGCGCGCCAGGCGGGTCAGGATCCGGTCCAGGGCGTTGGCAAACGCCTGCTTCTCGCGGTCGCCATAAGGCGCCTGGCCACCACCGACCTGCCCCTGCTCGCGCAGGTCGGTGAACAGGTTGCGCACCGCCAGGCGTTCACCCATGTTGCGCTCGTCAAATTCCTTGCCGCGCGGGTCGAGGCAGGCAACGCCCTTCTTGACCAGGCGATCGGCCAGTGGCACGTCGCTGCAGATCACCAGCTCGCCCGGTACCGCGTGCTCGACCAGGTAGTCGTCGGCGGCATCCGGCCCACTGGGCACGACGATCAGCCTGACGCAGGCAAAGGCCGGTTTGATCTGGCTCTGGCCAGCCACCAGCACCACTTCCAGCTGACGCTTGAGGGCAAACTTGACCAGTTGATCCTTGGCCGCCTTGGGGCAGGCGTCGGCATCGATCCACACACGCATGGCACAGATTTCCAACAAAAACGGGCAAACAGTATCCCTGCTCGCCCGTTTTGCTTCAAATCAGCCCGCCGGTTGGCGACGCTGCTCGGCCAGGCGGCTGCGCCCGTAAAGGATGGCAATGGCCAGCAAGGCCACTACTTGCGCGGCCAGTGAATAGGCGTCGGCGTGAATACCCAGCCAATCGAAGTCGAAGAACGCCACCGGCCGCGTACCGAACACCCCGGCCTCCTGCAGCGCCTTGACCCCGTGCCCGGCAAACACCACCGACAAGGCGCACAGCAGCGCCGCGTTGATGCTGAAGAACAGGGCCAGCGGCAGCTTGGCCGAGCCGCGCAGGATCACCCAGGCCAGCCCCACCAGCAGCACCAGCGCCGTGGCGCCACCAGCCAGCACCGCGTTGTGGCCAGCAGGGCCGGCCTGCAGCCAAAGGGTTTCATAGAACAGGATCACTTCGAACAGCTCGCGGTACACCGAGAAAAACGCCAGCACGGCAAAACCGAAGCGCCCGCCGCCACCGACCAGGCTGCTCTTGATGTAGTCCTGCCAGGCCGCCGCATGACGGCGATCGTGCATCCACACGCCGAGCCAGAGCACCATGACGCTGGCAAACAGCGCCGTGCAACCTTCAAGCAATTCGCGCTGGGCGCCGCTGACGTCGATGACATACGCCGCCATCGCCCAGGTGGCGAGCCCGGCGAGCAGCGCCAGGCCCCAGCCGACATTGACACTGCGCACCGCCGACTGCTGGCCGGTATTGCGCAGGAAGGCCAGAATCGCCGCCAACACCAGGATTGCCTCCAGACCCTCGCGCAGCAGGATCAACAAACCGGAGATGTAGCTCAGCGACCAGCTCAGGCCATCGCCGCCGAGCAGTTCGGCGGCATCCTTGAGCTTGGCCTTGGCCGCACTCAGGCGCTGCTGCACGTGCTCAAGCGGCAAGCCGTCCTGCAATGACTGACGGTACGCCATCAACGACTTTTCGGTGTCTTTGCGGACATTGGCATCGACGTTGTCCAGCGAGCTTTCGACCAGCTCGAAGCCTTCCAGGTAGGCCGCTACCGACAGGTCATAGGCTTGCTCATGATCGCCTGCCTGGTAAGCCGCCAGGCTCTTGTCCAGAGTGCTGGCGGTGTAGTCCAGCAGTTGCCCCGGGCCACGCTGGACCTGCGGCGGCTGCGCTCGCTGGGCGCGGAACTGGGCAAGCGCTTCAGGCCCTTCACCAGCTTCAACTTCGGCGGGCGTCCGGCGAGCCAGGTCGGCCAGGTTGTAGGTCTTGTCGCCCTTGGCCTTGGCCGGCTCGGCGGTGAGGCTGGCGACATAGGTCGCCAGGTCCCAGCGCTGGCGCTCATCGAGCTGGTCGGCAAACGACGGCATGTCAGTGCCTTCGATACCCAGGCCAAGGGTGTTGTACAGGTCGAACAAGCTCAAGCGGTCGAGCCGTTCGGCGCTGCGCAGGTTCGCCGGCGGCGGGGTCAGGCCCAGGCCTGCCGGGCCATCACCGGCACCGCTATCGCCATGGCACACCGAACAATGCTGGGCGTACAGCGGCGCGCCGCGGCTCGGGTCCGGGGTAATGATCGGCGCCTGGCTGACTTCATAGGCCACCGCCAGTTGTGCGCCGAGCAGACGGGCCTGACGGGCGACGCCAGGGCCGTCCTGACGCTGGCTGATCGCCTGGCGCAAGTTGACCACGCCCTGCTCCAGGGCCTGGCGCTCCTGGCGGGCTGGCAAGGCGATGATCAGGCCCTGCAGCACATCGATGAACTCGAGCTGCTCGCGGTATTCCCCCTCGTCGATGACCTTGCCCGCCTCGACGGTAGCCGGGTAGTCGGCACCGATGTAATCGAGCAAGTGCAGGGCCTTGGCGGCGCCATCGACGCTGCCGGCCAGCAGTGTGGCACTGCTCAGCGCCAGCACCGGCCAGAGCAGCCAGGCAAGTAAGCGGGAACGGGGAATCATGAGCGACTCTCAAATGAAAATACGAGGTAAAGCATTGTTCACTTCCACTGAGGTTCGCTCAAGGTTTGCCGGCGTAATCGTTGAAAAATTTTGTGACAAATATCCTGGGCATCCCGCCGATTAAAGCTAAACCGTTCGTCGGCCGATACGTGAATGCTGGCACAACGACAAAATCCAAAAGCAAAACGCCATTAATTAGCCAGCAAATGCGTTTATAATGCCGCGCCGTTATATAGCGGTTAAGAATTTAGGCTCCTGTTTTAATAGGATTTGGCGATATATGCCAAAGGGATACTCGCCGTCTCGCCCCCAGGCCTCTCATCAATTCAGGGAAGAAGAATTCAGATGGCATCCCGTGTCCTCACCGTCGCGACCCTGGTCGCGGCCGTCCAACTGGCTGGTTGCTCGGCCTTTCGCAGTTACGACAGCGAGCTTCAGGAAACCAACCAGCACCTGAGCAGCGGCAACGTCGATGCTGCCCTGCAACTGCTGGAAAAAAACAACAAGGGTGAGGACAAAGACCTTCTCTACTACTTCGAGAAAGGCGAACTGCTGCGCTCCAAGGGCGACCTGGCCGGCAGCCAGCTGGCCTGGCGCAGTGCCGATGACGTGGTGTTCAAATGGGAAGAGTCGGTCAAACTCGACACCGACAAGTACCTGAGCCAGTTCGGCAGCTACCTGGTCAACGACAAGGTGCGTCGCTACGAAGGCTATGACTACGAAAAAGTCATGCTGACCACGCAGATGGCCCTCAACCTGCTGGCCCAGAACGACTTCGACGGCGCCCGTACCGAGATCAAGAAGACCCACGAGCGCGAAGCGGTCATCGCCGAGCTGCGCGACAAGGAATACCTCAAGCGCGAGGAAGAAGCCGAGAAAGAAGGGGTCAAGACCGAGTACAAGGACCTTCAGGGCTACCCCGTGGCCGCCCTCGACGCCCCGGAAGTGGTCGGTTTGAAGAACAGCTACCAGAGTGCGTTCAGCCACTACCTGTCCGGTTATGTGTATGAAGCCCTGGGCGAAAAAGGTCTGGCTGCACCGGGTTACCGCAAGGCCGCCGAGCTGCGCCCGAACACCCCGCTGCTGGAGCAGGCCCTGCTCGAGCTGGACAAGCCAGCGGCGAAAACCACCGACAGCGACGTGCTGATCGTGATCCAGAGTGGCCTGGCCCCGGCCCGCGACTCCGTGCGCATCCCGCTGCCGTTGCCTATCAGCGGCAACCTGGTGATCACTCCGCTGTCGTTCCCGGTAATCAAGGAAGACACTTCCACCGCGCACTTCAGCGAGATCTACCTGAACGACCGCGAGCTGAAGCTGACCGCCCTCAACAGCACCACCGCCATGTCCCGCCGCGCCCTGCGTGACGACATGCCGGGGATCATCCTGCGTACCAGCGTACGGGCCATCTCCCGTGGCGTGGCGCAGAAGCAGCTGAACGACGTCAACCCGCTGGCGGGCCTCGCCGTGGGTATTGCTTCGACTGTCACCGAAGGCGCCGACACCCGCACCTGGCGCACCCTGCCCGATGAAACCCAGGTTGCCCGTGTGCGCCTGCGCCAGGGCGAGCACCAGCTGAGCCTGCCATCGAGCCTGGGCGGCAGTCAGGTCAGCGTGAAAATCGACCGGCCGTTCCAGGTCGTCACCCTGCGCGTGGTCGGCAACCAGGTCTTCGCCGGCGGCCCTGCCCTGCATGTGGAGCCCAAAGCCACTGCCCAGGCCGTCGCCAGCCTCAAACAACCTTAAGGAAGCGTCATGCGAATCAAACTGCTCGCCGTTCTCGTCACTGCCCTGCTGGCCGGTTGCGCAACCCCGCCACCACCAGCGCCTGGCAGCGCCGCCAGCAAGGTGGTGAAGATGGGCAACCTGAAGAACATCGAAACCGGCCCGATGCGCGTTGCGCGCGAGAACGGTTTCCTGACCGTCAAGGTGTCGTTGAACAACACCAGCGCCAGCAACAAGACCCTGTTCTACCGTTTCGCCTGGCTGGGTAACGACGGTTTCCCGGTTGCCGATGAAGAGAGCTGGAAGACCGTGACCCTGTACGGCAAACAGTCCAGCGTGTTGCCGGCGATCGCGCCCGTGCCGCAGGCCACCGATTTCCGCCTTGAAGTTCAGTCTCAGTAATCATTTTTGCAGGAGCACCTTTCCATGATTGCACGCATCTCCCTCGCCGCCCTCGCCATTGCACTGGTCAGCGGCTGCAGCACCCCGTCGCCAGTCCTGGGCGGCAAGAACATCGGCTATGGCGACAGCAAGGCCGTGGAGCTGGTCACCAACGAGTTCGGTTCGACCGACCTGCAGATGATCGCCGAATCCATGACCCGCTCGCTGGCCCAGTCCGGCATCCTTCAGGGCCGCCCGGTGGTGCAGGTCTATGACGTGAAGAACAAGACCAGCGAGTACATCGATACCCGCGAGATCACCACCTCGATCAAGACCCAGCTGATGAAGTCCGGCACCGCCCGCTTCGCTAGCGACAACACCCAGATGCAGAGCCAGGTCGACCAGCTCAAGCTGCAGAACCAGAGCGGCCTGTACAAGAAGAACACCGTGGCCAAGACCGGCAACATGATCGCCGCCAAGTACCGCCTGGAAGGCTCGATCAGCTCGATCGTCAAGCGCAGCAGCGACTACAAGGACGTGTTCTACAAGTTCAGCCTGCAGCTGATCGATGTTGAAAGCGGCCTGGCCGAGTGGATGGACGAGAAAGAAATCCGCAAGACCACGGAGCGCTAAGCAATGCGTGCATGGATGAGCATCCTGGGCCTGGCTTGCGCGTTCAGCGTGCAAGCGGCCCCCAAGGTCGCGGTGACCGACCTCGCCTACCAGGAGCGTGTGGAGCAGTACATCCACACGGTCTCGGCGCAAAGCAGTGGCCAGGCGAGCATGTACCACGCCAGTGGCTCGTCGAGCTACAGCGAGTACGAGAGCCGCGACAGCTACATCGAGCAGACTGAACTGCGCAAGTTCACTGGCGACATCAAGGGCGAGATTCTCAAGTCCGGGATGTTCCAGCTGGTTCAGGGCACGCCCTACACCGCCGATGCCAAAGGCGACGTGTATGACGTGATCCGGCGCATCAAGAACGGCAACTTCAAGGGCGCCGACTATGTGCTGTTCGGCACTTTGTCGGATATCGACTTCCAGCGCGACATTACCTCGCTGGACAACACCAATAGCTATTCGGCCATCCTTGGCCTGAGCCTGGTGGCCGATTTCAGCCTGATCAACACCAAGACCTACGAGATCACCTCGGCGTTCACCGCCATGGGCGAAGGCCAGGACACCAAGCTGGTCAACAGCCAGGATGTGCGCGTGACCCTGAACCGCCCACGGGTGGTGCGTGAGGTGTCGAAGGAACTGGGGATGGACGTTGCCCGGCAGATGGCCGAGCAACTGGGTGGTAGCGTACCGGGGCACGAACGTGCGCCAGCGCGCAACAACCTGCCGCCTGATGAGCCGGCGCAGATCCTGCGTTGAGACACAAAAAAGGCGACCTTCGGGTCGCCTTTTTTGTCTGCGATAGGTTCCTACACCGGTGCCCGGCGAATACTCGCCAGCAACGTAGCCGCGCCCAGGAACAACCCAGCAAAGGTCCGGTTCATCCGCCGCTGTTGCTTGGGCGTACGCAACAAGCGCAACACCTTGGCAGCGAGCCCGGTATACCCGGCCATGACCATCAGGTCGACCGTGACCATGGTCAGCGTAATGATCAGGTACTGCGGCAGCAGCGCGGCATGCGGGTTGATGAACTGCGGCAGCACCGCGAGCATGAAGATCAGCGCCTTGGGGTTGCTGACGTTGACCAGAAAGCCACGGAACACCAGGCTCAGCGGCTTGCCGATCGGTCGTACGGCGGAATCGTCGGTGATGTCAGCCGGCAGCGCACGCCACTGCTTAACCGCCAGGTAGACCAGGTAAGCCACACCAAACCACTTGATGACCTGGAAGGCAGTGGCCGAAGCCGCGAGGATGGCACCCACGCCGGCGGCAATGATCGCAATCTGCAGCACCAGGCCCAGCTGCAGGCCTAGCGCGTTCCAGTAGCCGCGCCAGAAACCGTACTGCAGGCCACAGGACATCGAGGCAATGGCCCCGGCACCCGGCGACAGACTGATCACCCAGCAAGCGGCAAAAAATGCCAACCACGTTTCCAATGACATCGCGCACCTCGGCACTGACTTGTTACAAACCTCTAAGCTAGTGCCCTGGCGAAAAAATCACCACGATTTTTTTCTGCGACCGATCAATTGCCCGGGGTTTTGCTCTCACTCACCAGCGGCAGCACTTCGGCGCCACGCCAGCGTCGTACCGACTTCTGGAAGAACTGGCTGTTGGGCACCTGCACCAGCGCGCCACCCGTTTCCGGCAGCTCGATCAGGGTGGTGAACAACAGGTTGATCGCCACCACACGGCCCTTCACGCCCGGCTTGTCGATGGTTTCGACCAACTCGACCACATCACCGATGCGAAACGGTCCGACGGTAAAGATCAGTACCGCGCAGAGCAGGTTCGACAGCACGCTCCACATGGCAAAGAAGGCCACCGCCGCCACGGCGACGAAACCGGACAAGGCGGTCCACAGCACTGTGGCAGAAACGCCCAGGCGCTCGAGCACGAAGATCAGCGCGCTGCCCATGATCAGCCAGCGCAAGCCACCACGCAGCGGCATCAGCAACTCGGGCGGCAACGGGTAGCGCTCGCCCAGGCGCTTGAGGCAGCGTGCAACCACGCGCTGCAGGATGAAGGCCGCCGAGAGGATCAGCAGGATCTGCAAACCCAGCCAGAACGGTGCGATCCATTCCACCGGCAATGGCCATTGCAAGGATTCCATCAGGACATCGCCTCCAGCTCCGCCTGCATGCTCTCGAGCGTCTCCAGGGCGACCATCCAGGCTTCTTCCAGCTCCCCTTCACGGACCTTGAGCTTGGCCTGCTGGGCCAGCAAGTCACGCAATTCGTCCTTGCGCGCCGCCTCATAAAGGGCACTGTCACCCAGGCTGGCATCGACCTTGGCCAGTTGCTCATGCACGCTGCCCAACTCGCGTTCAAGCTTGTCGGCTTCGCGCTTGTGCGGTGCCAACTGCTGGCGCAGGGCTGCCGCCGCCTGGCGCTGGGCCTTCTTGTCGGTCTTGTCGGCATTGACCGGGGCGCTGCTGACCGGTGCGTTGCGCTGACGGTACTCGACCAGCCAGCGGGTGTAATCATCCAGATCGCCGTCGAAGGTTTCGACTTTGCCGTCGGCTACCAGGAGGAAATCATCGGTGGTGCTCTTGAGCAGGTGCCGGTCGTGGGAGACCACCAGCACCGCACCGCTGAACTCCTGCAGGGCCATGGTCAGCGCCAGGCGCATTTCCAGGTCCAGGTGGTTGGTCGGTTCGTCGAGCAGCAACAGGTTCGGCCGCTCCCAGGCAATCAGGGCCAGGGCCAGACGGGCTTTTTCGCCACCGGAGAAATTCACCACCGGCTCGTCGATGCGCCCGCCACGGAAGTCGAAACCACCGAGGAAGTCACGCAGGGTCTGCTCGCGCTCGGTCGGTGCCAGGCGTTGCAGGTGCAGCAACGGGCTGGCCTTGTTGTCCAGCGAGTCGAGCTGGTGCTGGGCGAAGTAGCCCACCGACAGGTTCTCGCCGCGCACCAGGCGCCCGCTCAGCGGCTCCAGTTCACCGGCGAGGTTCTTGATCAGGGTCGACTTGCCGGCACCGTTGGGGCCAAGCAGGCCGATCCGTGCACCGGGGGTGAGCTGCAGCTTGACCTTCTCGAGGATGGTCTTGTCGCCATAGCCCAAACGGCCGTCGGACAGATCGAGCAGCGGGCTGGAGATTTTCTCCGACTCGCGGAAGACGAAGTCGAACGGTGAATCGACATGGGCCGCCGACAGCTCTTCCATGCGCTCCAGGGCCTTGATCCGGCTCTGCGCCTGACGGGCCTTGGTGGCCTGGGCCTTGAACCGGGCGATGTATTTTTCCATGTGCGCGCGCTGGGCCTGCTGCTTCTCGTAGGCCTGTTGCTGCTGCGCCAGGCGCTCGGCGCGAGTGCGCTCGAAGGCGGTGTAGCCGCCGCGGTAGAGGGTCAGCTTGCACTGCTCGACGTGGGCGACATGATCGACCACCGCGTCGAGAAAGTCACGGTCGTGGGAAATCAGCAGCAGCGTGCCCGGGTAGCCCTTGAGCCAGTCTTCCAGCCAGAGAATGGCGTCCAGATCCAGGTGGTTGGTCGGCTCGTCGAGCAACAGCAGGTCGGACGGGCACATCAGTGCCTGGGCCAGGTTAAGGCGCATCCGCCAGCCACCGGAGAAGTCGCCTACCCGGCGGTCCATCTGCTCGTTGGTAAAGCCCAGGCCCGCCAGCAACTTGCGCGCCCGAGCGTCGGCGGTATAACCGTCGGCGCTGTCGAGTTCGATGTGCAGGCGTGCCAGTGCGGTGCCGTCGTGGGCGGCTTCGGCAGCGGCCAGGTCGGCCTGGACCTTGCGCAAGCGGGCATCACCGTCGAGCACATAATCAACCGCCAGGCGCTCGAGGGTGTCGACCTCCTGGCGCATGTGCGCAATGCGCCAGTCCGCCGGCAGCTGACAGTCGCCGGAGTCGGGCGTCAACTCGCCACGCAGCAAGGCGAACAGGCTGGATTTACCGGCACCGTTGGCACCGATGAGGCCGGCTTTCTGACCGGCGTGCAGGGTCATCTCGGCGCCTTCTAGCAGGCGCTGCGGACCACGCTGTAAAGTGAGGTTCGATAGTCTGATCATAATGGCCGCGGAGTCTACCAGCTTCGTCGGCAACTGGCGCGAGTGGGACCATGCACACCGACCTGTGGAATTTTGCCCTGCAACTTTACGCCCGACCAGGCGTGGAGGCTGCCTGCCTGCAATGGCAGGACCTGGGTGGCGACGTCTGCCTGCTGCTGTGCGGCATGTGGCTCAGTGCGCGCGGCATAGCCCCGAACGAACAGCGGGCACGACAGCTCGCTGAATTGGCCGATGCCTGGCAAACCGATGTGGTGAAACCGTTACGCACGCTGCGCCAGGCCTGGCGCGACAAGGCTTCCCAAGACGCGCAATTAGCGGGTCTGCGTGAGCAGGTCAAAGGCTTGGAGTTAGCGGCTGAACGCGTCCTGCTGGAGCGTCTCGAGGGTATTTGCAAGGACTGGGCAGCGACGCCCGAAACGGGATTGGACTGGATAAGCTGGCTGGCACCCAAAGGCGCCGGTGCGCATCACGACGCGCTGCACGCGCTGCGCGTCGTGATGCTGACGACTCAGGACGCCGAAGACGGGGTCTGAGTAGCCGGTGCTGCCGAAGCTGCTGGTGCAGGCGACGGGGCAGCGGCTGGGGCTGCCGGGGGCTGCCGGTGCTGCTGGAGTCGCAGGTTTGGCGGCGGCTGGCTGCGCTGGTTTGGCAGCGGCTGGCTTGGCTGCAGGTTTTGCAGCAGGTTTGGCCGGCGCTTTCGCAGCAGCAGGCTTGGCCGCTGGCTTGGCAGCGGGTTTTGCCGCAGCAGGTTTGGCCGCTGGTTTGGCTGGCGCTTTCGCTGCTGCCGGTTTGGCCGCAGGCTTGGCTGCAGGTTTTGCCGCTGCAGTTTTAGCGGCTGGTTTGGCAGGCGCTTTGGCAGCAGGCTTGGCAGGTGCTTTGGCAGCAGGCTTGGCCACAGGCTTGGCGGCAGCAGGTTTGGCGGCAGCGGTACGGGCGGGTGCTTTGGCAGCTGGTTTGGCGGCAGCTTTAACCGCAGGCTTGGCCACAGGTTTAGCGGCAGCTTTAGCAGCGGGCTTGGCCGCTGGCTTGGCAGCAGGTTTGCTCGCTGCTTTGGCCGGCGTCTTGGCCGCTGGTTTGGCGGCGGGCTTGGCCGCAGCGGCGGCGGCAGGTTTGGCCGAACGCAGGGTCAGCGCCTTGGCGGCAGCTTCCTTGACCTTGCCAACGCCCTGGGCCAGCTTCAGGCTTTCCTGGGCATCACGCTTGAGTTGCAGGATGTAGGTGCGCGTTTGCGATTGACGGTCTTTCAACTCGTCGAGCAACTTTTCCAGTTCGCCCACAGCCGACTTGGCCTTGTTCTGTGCCTTGGCTTTGCCAGCCTTGGCCGCGTCCTGCAGTTTCAGCCGGGACTTGTGCAGTTTTTCCTGCGCCTTGCCCCGTTGTTTTTCCAACTTGGCGAGCAGTTTTTCAGCATCAGCCAGCGCTTGCGAGCAGGCATTTTCCAAATGATCGAGCAGGCTGCCCGAGAGTTGCTGGAGCAGGTGCAACGGCGTACTTACTGGCTTCTTATTGGCCGACATGGTTTACCTCCTGGCTGACGAGATTGCGGCTCATACTATGCTTCTGCTGCTACCGCCGCTAGGGCATGTTGACAGTATTAAATGCGCCGCGTTGCATGCCTGGGCAAAGTTGTTATCGCTGCAGCTGGAAACAAGTGTAGATGCTGCACAAAGTGTTGCTGATATTTACACGAAGTGACGAGCGAAGGCTGGCATACTTTATTTCCTCTGAAGCAGGAGCGAGCCTGTGCCGCGCTATCTAATCCTTACCCTGTTGCTATTGCCGACCTCGTTAATTGCAGCGCCTGAAACTAAACCTGCCAGCGACCATGACCTGGCGTACAGCCTGGGCGCCAGCCTGGGTGAGCGTCTGCGTACGGAAGTGCCCGACCTGCAACTCGACGCCTTGATTGAAGGGTTGCGCCAGGCTTATCAGAACAAGCCATTGGCACTGAGCAAAGAGCGCATGACGACAATACTCGGCGAACATGATGCCCAGGCCAACGACGCTGCGGTTCAAGCACAGACCGAGCAATTGCTGACAGCGGAAAAACGGTTCTTGGCCACTGAACGGGCTAAAGCCGGAGTGCGCGAACTGGCCGAAGGCATACTCGTCAGCGAGTTGCAGGCCGGGACTGGAAGCAAGCCCAAAGCGGGTGGCAAAGTCCAGGTTCGCTATGTTGGCAAGTTGCCGGATGGCACAGTGTTCGATCAGAACCAGCAAGCGCAATGGTTCAATCTGGACAGTGTGATCGAGGGATGGCAAGTCGCATTGCCGCAGATGGCGACAGGATCTAAGTGGCGACTGGTGATCCCTTCGGCGCAGGCTTACGGCGCCGAAGGCGCGGGCGACCTGATTGCGCCCTATACGCCACTGGTGTTCGAAATCGAGTTGCTCGGGGTTGCCGACTGAGGGTCGGCAGCACCGTCAGGCCTGGACCGCGCCTTCTTCGCTGTGCGCGGTGTGCAGCACTTCGATCAGGCAGTCTTCGAGCTCGAAACGCTCGTGCAACAAGCTGCCGAGCTTGCCTAGCTTTTCCGCGAAACGTTCAGGGTCGTTACAGTTGCCCTTGTCGCAATGATCGTTGAACGCCGAAGCGATTTCGGTGATGGCGTCGATGCGAGGGCTGATCTGCTTGGCCAGCTCCAGCCCGCGAGTGTCGCCAAACGCCTTGGCTTCGCTGACCAGTTGCTCGCTCACTTCAAAATGCCAGGCTGACACGTAGTCGATCAGCACCGCACAGAAGTCCCGGCTCTTGTCCTTGTCGGCAAAGGCCGGCTTGGCATCACGCAGCTCGCGGAAAGCCTTCACCAGCTCTGCACGCTCGTCCAACCAGCGGTCAATGAGCTTATGAACCCCACCCCAGCGTTCCTGAGCATTCTGACAACTATCTAGCATGGCGATCTCTTCCCTTCTGGGTAATGCCCCTGCCCCCGCGCCGCAAATGTGCAGAGCAAAGGTGAAGTCAGCAGAGCGGCATCGAGCAGCTGTGTTTTCGGTATGCGTGCAGGGAGATTATTCCCGTGCGCCCTTGCCTTCAAGGTACGCAGACGACAATGTTCATACAAGCGTTTAATCCGACCATTCTTTGCCGTCGGTCGCTTGCACCGTTAAAAAACCGCCTCAGCTTTTACCTGCCCGACTGAACAGCGGGCAGCCGCGACCGAGCAGGCGAACGATCGGCAAAGTCGCCAGCAACACGAAGGACAACAGGCTCCACTCGGGCAGGGTAAGGTCCAGGAAGCTCCAGTTGATTGGCACGCAGTCAGCACTGCCGATCACCATCACCTTGATCACCTGGACCATGGGCATGCTCTCGATCACGTAATCGAAAGCCGGCTGGCACTCGATGCTCGACAACGCCGGATTGCCCTGCAGCCAGACATGCCGGGCCGCCAGCAATGCCCCGCCTGTCGCACAGAACAGCGCCAGGGCGGCATAGACGCGGGTGCCGAGACGCCCCGGCGAATGCACCAACGCACACAGGCAGACCAAGGCAAAAGCCCCCAAAAACAAGCGCTGGCTGTAGCACAACGGGCATGGTACCAGGCCCAAGCCGAACTCCAGATAGAAAGCGGCCGCCTGGACCAGCACCGATGCCAGCAACGCCGGAAAGAACAATGTACGCAAGCGGGCCAACAGCATGGCGAGTCCAGAAGCGGGATAGACAGGCGATAACGGTAGAGGAAAGGCGCGGCTTGTATCAAGGCAAGACAGTCGGGACAAGTCGCTGATCGACAAGGGAAGCATCCCGAGTGCCGCAAGAAAAATGCTTAGCAATTTGCAGGAAAATTTACCAGCAAGGCGCAGAAAGATGACTCAAGCCCATGAGCGCGCGATTTGCGGTGCGCCCATGGGTACATCAAGCTCGAACAGCCTCAGGCAGTGGCAACGCCAGCAACCGCTGATCAAGCATACCCAGGCCTTCCTGGAATAGCTGATTGCTGCGTTCGGCATCACCCAAGCTGGCCAACAACCGGGCAAGTTCGGCACAGGCTTCGGGATTGCGCTGCACCCGCAGGCTGCTTTCCAGATAATCCCGCGCTTTGCCCCAAAGGCGATTCTGCAGGCTTAGCCGGCCCAGGGTCAGGAGCAGACTGGGATCGTCGGGATGTTCCTTGAGCCAGCCTTCTGCGGTTTGCAGCTGCCGTGCCAGGTCGCCACCGCGCACCAGCCCATAAAGCCGAGCCAGATGGCTTTCGTACTGGCGCTTGAGCGCCGTGCGCAGGGCCTGTTCGGCTTCGCTCTCTGCACCCAGCTGGCGCAGTTGCTCGGCATAGGCCAGCACCAACTGCGGCTCCTGGCGCTGCGCAGCGGTAAGCTGCTGCCAGGCGCGCTCAAGGGATTGACGAGCTGTCTGTTCATCGCCTTCACGGCTGGCGGCCAGGCTCAGGTTCTCACCCCAGGCTCGGCGCTCCAACTCGGCCAGTTCACTCACCGGCAGCACCTTGTCCTTGCGTAGCTCCGGCAGCAGGCGAATCAGCGCCGACCAGTCGCCACGCTCGCGATACAGGCGCTGCAACAGGCGCAGTACCTGAACGTTATGCGGATGGCGCTCTTGCATGGCCTGCAGGGTAATCAGGGCCGCATCGCTGTCACCACGGTCCATCTGCAACTGGGCGTGACTCAGGGCGATGGCCAGCTCCGCCTCGGGCTGACGCTCCAGGGCGCGCTCGAGCAAGTTGTCGCTGTCTTCGGTTCGGCCCAGTTCGTTGGCTGCACGCGCGGCACCGAGGTAATACAGCAAGGGTTGACGCTCGGCTTCGGCAGCCCGGTGCAGGTGACGCTGGGCACTGGCCCAGCGGCCCTCGGCGAGGTCCAGTTGGCCCTGCTCGATGGCCAGTTGGGTGCGACGGCTGCGATTACGCCGCGACCAGGGGTTGACCACCCCGCCGGATGTCAGCACCAGGCCGACCAGGTAGCGCACCAGCAGCACGGCCAGGATAATCGCGGTCAGGGCCGCCAGCGCTGCCCACAGGCCCGATTGATAGCGAAAGCTGCCGTAGGCGATCTGCACATAGCCGCTGTGCTTGGCAATCGCGATCCCGAGCCCGGCAGCAACGATAATCGCCACCACCGCCAGCAGGTAAACGCGCCTCATGGCTTGGCCTCCTCGACCGGCAAGTGCCGGCGTTCCAGGTAGGCCTGAACGGCACTGATACTGTCCGCCAGGTCCGGCACCACCACCGCGACCGGCTGTTCAGCCAGCGCGTTGAGGCTATCGAGCATGGCCTTGCTCTGTGGGTTGTCGGCGTTGAAGTTGGCCAGCAGCACACTGCGGGCGTCATCCAGGGCCTGGGTGTACACCTTGGCTTCGCCATTGAGTGCGGCCCACTGGGCTTGCTCGATGGTCAGGCTCAGGGCCAGGCGCAACTGGTTGAGCGACTGCCCCGCCAGCAATGGCCGGATGTTTTCGTCGGCGTCAAATTCGATCTGGAAGTACTTGGACAGCTCCGCCCACCATTGTGACCAGCGACTGGCGCCATCGCCATCGGCGGTCAAGGCACCCAGCGCATTGGCATCGCTGTTGAATTCCGGTGTCTGGGCACTGAGCTGCAGCACTTGCTCACGCTGGGCCGCGAGCTTCAGGAACAAGCCGGTGCGATCGGGCTGCTGGACGCTGTTGAGCGTAGCCAGGCTCTTGGCCAGTTGCTCACGGGCGGCAAAGGAGCCCGGGTCGCTCTGTTCACGGAGGATGTCATCAGCGCCCTTGACCAGTTCACGCGCGCTGACGATGTCCTGCAAGGCGGACAAGCGCAGGCTGGCCAGGCGCAGCAGATGCTCGGCTTCGGCCAGGCGCCAGTCCTTGCGGCTGGCGCCAAGGATGGTCTCCAGGCGCTGGCTCAAGCGTTGCTGGTCACCCTGCAGTTGAGCGACCAGACGCCGACGGTCTTCCAGTTCGGATGCGGGCGGCAGAACGGCCAACTGCGCAGAAAGTTGCTGTTCACGCTGCTGCAGGGCCTGGGTTTGCTCGCTCAGGGACTGCAGGTTCTGTGCCTGGCCCTGCTCGGCGCTCTGGAGCTGGCGAACCTGCCATACGCCCCACCCGCCAACTGCGACACCTGCCGCGCCCAGCAGCAAGGCCAGGATTGCCAGACCATTGCCGGACCGCTTGGCCGGTTCGACGGGGGTTTGTGCAGGAGCCTCTGGGGCCTTCAGTTCATCGTTGGGCAAGACAGTTTCGCTCACGTATCCATCCTTTGCATTACGGCACGTCGCCAATCAGCTTAGCGCCTTAGGGGGCTGGTGCAGGAGTTTCCTGCAATGTTGCCAGCAAAGCCGCGGCGCTTGCACCACGGCAATCCACTACATTCTGTGCGCCACTGGCGCGGGCGAGTTCCGCTACCCGCGGGCTGGGCACGAACAACGGTAGTTGCACCAACTGCGGCCAGTCTGCACCTGCCAGCTCGCGCAAGTGTTCAAAACCCTGCCCACTGCTGACCACCAGGCCATTCAGGCGTTCCCCGGCAATACGCCGGGCCAGGGTGGCCTCAGGGTAATGCGGCAGGTAGCGGCGATACAACTCAAGGTAATCGACACGGGCACCCAATGCGGCCAAGCGCTCAGCGAGCAATTCACGCCCCCCCTCGCCGCGGATGATCAACACCCGTGGCTGTGAGCGCCTGATCGCTTCGCTCAACGCCGGCAGCTGCAGCAATGCTTCGCTGTCGTCGCCTTGGGCTGGATAACTGACATTGAGGCCATGGTCGTCAAGAATCTGCGCAGTGGCTGCGCCGACGGTAAACCAGGCCTGCGCGGGGGGCTGCGGCCAGTGCACATTCAGCTGTTCTATAGCCAAGCGCGCAGCTGGCTTGCTGACGACAATCACCGCGCAGTACTGATCGAGCGTTTGCACCTGGCCAAGCTGCGCTGGCGTCAGCGCCAGCGGCTCGATTTCCAGCAACGGCAGGCTGCTGCTGAACACCCCCTGTTCGGCAAGCGTCTGGGCCAGCGCCGTGCATTCTTCTGCCGGCCGGGTCAGCAGCAGGCGCCAGCGGCTCACGGATGCCCGGCCTCGCCGTAGACCGCCTTGAGAATTTCCTCGGCACCTTGCCCGAGCAGGTCTTCGGCGACCTTGATGCCAAGCGCTTCGGCATCCTTGCGCGGCGCGCGGGCCTGGGCGGTGAGCAACTTGCCACCGGCGGGCTCGCCCACCAGCCCGCGCAACCAGAGCTGATCGCCTTCCAGCACCGCATAACAGGCAATCGGTACTTGGCAGCCACCGTTGAGGTGCTTGTTCAGGGCGCGCTCGGCAGTAACCCGGTCTGCGGTGTCGACGTGATGCAACGGAGCCAGCAGCGCATGGATTTCGCTGTCGGCGCTGCGGCACTCGATGCCCACTGCGCCCTGGCCGCCTGCGGGCAGGCTGTCGTCAACGCTGATACTGGAGGTGATGCGATCTTCAAACCCCAGACGGATCAGGCCGGCGGCGGCGAGGATGATGGCGTCGTACTCACCGGCATCGAGCTTGGCCAGGCGGGTGTTGACGTTGCCACGCAAGAAGCGGATTTCGAGGTCGGGGCGACGGCTCAGCAACTGGGCCTGGCGGCGCAGGCTGGAGGTACCGACGATACTGCCGGCCGGCAGCGCCTCGAGGCTGTCAAAGGTGTTGGAAACAAAGGCATCGCGCGGATCTTCGCGTTCACAGATGCAGAACAGGCCCAGGCCTGCCGGGAAGTCCATCGGCACGTCTTTCATCGAATGCACGGCGATGTCGGCCTGGTTCTCCAGCAGCGCGGTTTCCAGTTCCTTGACGAACAGGCCCTTGCCGCCGATTTTCGACAGCGGCGAGTCGAGCAACTTGTCGCCACGGCTGACCATCGGCACCAGGGTCACGACCAGGCCAGGATGGGCCTGCTCCAGACGGGCTTTGACATATTCGGCCTGCCACAGGGCCAGGGCACTTTTGCGGGTGGCAATGCGGATTTCGCGAGTGGACATGGAACGATCCGTACGAGATAGATTCGCCCGATGATAACAGCTCAGTCCAGACCGCTAGCAGATCTAAATCATGCTAGGTGCCGACCATCCCTGGCCCTCGACTGCTCGATAGTCCTCGCCCTTACAGTTGCTGCATCATCTTGCGTACACCGGCCACATGCCGGCGGCTGACGATCAGGGCATCGCCATTGAGGCCCTTGAGAAACAGTTGGAAATGCCCAAGCGGCGTGCGTTGCAAGCGCTCGATGCGGTTACGGGCGACCAGCGCGTTACGGTGAATACGGACAAAACGCTCGCCGAACTCGTCTTCCAGAGCCTTGAGTGGCTCGTCGAGCAGCACTTCGCCAGATTCGTGCCGCAGGGTCACGTATTTATGATCGGCGATGAAATAGATCACCTGGTCGAGGGGGATCAATTCAATGCCTTTGCGCGTGCGGGCACTGATATGGCTGCGCGGCCCGCTGCCACTCTCGGCCGCCGGCCGGGTCAGCGCCGCCAACTGCACGCGGTTGGGGCGTTCGGCCCTTTTCAAGGCGTCACGCAGGCTATCGGGCTGCACCGGCTTGAGCACATAGCCCAAGGTGCTGTCCTTGAACGATTCGACGGTGAACTCATGGTCACCGGTACAAAACACCACTGCAGGCGGTGCTTCGCGCTCGCACAGCCGCGCAGCGACCTGCAGGCCATCGAGCCCCGGCATGCGGATGTCGAGCAGGACGACCTCGGGCTTGAGGCTGTCAATCAGGGCCAGAGCCTCTTCGCCATTGGTGGCGCTGGGCTCCAGCACAGTATAGCCCTCCAGTTCGCCGAGCAGTCGGCTCAGGCGTTCCCGGGCTTGGGGTTCGTCATCAACGATCAGGACATTCATATTGCGCTGGATTCCTGCGTGAGTCTCGCACAAGGATAGCGTAGACAGGTGAGGTGACGACCGTCACGGCGATCCACGCTCAGACTCGCACGATGGCTAAAGATTCACTGGCCCGGCAGGAAACATGCCGAGCCTCTGTCCAACTGTAGACGGTTGCCGCAACACTGCCGTTCAATCGATAAATATCCTGTTGCAAGCGCGCTGTCGCGGGCCTGTGCTGCGACATAAACCCGCATTTACGCCGACCGCCGCACTCCGGCAGGGCCGCCAATCCTGCTATGATCGGCAGCACTTTTTCCGTTCACGCCTTCAACGAGTGAATCCATGAGCACCGACAAGACCAATCAGTCCTGGGGCGGCCGCTTCAGTGAGCCCGTCGACGCCTTCGTCGCCCGCTTCACCGCCTCCGTCAATTTCGACCAGCGCCTGTACCGCCACGACATCATGGGTTCGATCGCCCACGCCACCATGCTGGCGAAGGTCGGCGTCCTCACCGACGCCGAGCGCGACACCATCATCGACGGCCTGAAGACCATCCAGGGCGACATCGAGGCCGGCAACTTCGACTGGCGCGTCGACCTTGAAGACGTGCACATGAACATCGAGGCACGCCTGACCGACCGCATCGGCATCACCGGTAAAAAGCTGCACACCGGCCGCAGCCGCAACGATCAGGTCGCAACCGATATCCGCCTGTGGCTGCGTGACGAAATCGACCTGATCCTGGCCGAGATCACCCGCCTGCAGCAGGGCCTGCTGGAGCAGGCCGAGCGCGAAGCCGAAACCGTCATGCCCGGCTTCACCCACCTGCAGACCGCCCAGCCGGTGACCTTCGGCCACCACCTGCTGGCCTGGTTCGAAATGCTCAGCCGCGACTACGAGCGCCTGGTCGACTGCCGCAAGCGCACCAACCGCATGCCCCTGGGCAGCGCCGCACTGGCCGGCACCACCTACCCGATCGACCGCGAACTGACCTGCCAGCTGCTGGGCTTCGAAGCAGTAGCCGGCAACTCGCTCGACGGTGTCTCTGATCGCGACTTCGCCATTGAATTCTGCGCGGCCGCCAGCGTGGCGATGATGCACCTGTCGCGCTTCTCCGAAGAGTTGGTGCTGTGGACCAGCGCCCAGTTCCAGTTCATCGACCTGCCTGATCGCTTCTGCACCGGCAGTTCGATCATGCCGCAGAAAAAGAACCCGGACGTGCCGGAGCTGGTGCGCGGCAAGACCGGCCGCGTGTTCGGCGCCCTCACCGGCCTGCTGACCCTGATGAAAGGCCAGCCACTGGCCTACAACAAGGACAACCAGGAAGACAAGGAGCCGCTGTTCGACGCCGCCGACACCCTGCGCGACTCGCTGCGCGCCTTTGCCGACATGATCCCGGCGATCAAGCCGCGTCACGCCATCATGCGTGAAGCAGCCCTGCGCGGCTTCAGCACCGCCACCGACCTGGCCGACTACCTGGTACGCCGTGGCCTGCCGTTCCGTGATTGCCATGAAATCGTCGGCCATGCGGTGAAGTACGGTGTCGATACCGGCAAGGACCTGGCGGAAATGAGCCTGGACGAGCTGCGCCAGTTCAGCGACCAGATCGAACAGGACGTGTTCGCCGTCCTGACCCTCGAAGGGTCAGTCAACGCCCGTGACCACATCGGCGGTACTGCGCCTGCGCAAGTACGCGCTGCCGTAGCCCGCGGCAAGGCGCTGCTCGCCGCGCGCTAAGCCCTGTCGCGTGCTGCTGCCCGGCCAGTTCTGACTGGGTGGCAGCACTTGGCCTTCAAGGCTTGCTTGAGCGCACCATCTCCAGAAAAGCAGGCATCTGCGCTTCCTTGTCGGCGGCAATTCTCTGCACGTTCGGGTTGTGCTTGAAGCGCTCCAACAGCTCACGCGCTTGCGGAAAGTCTTCCAGCACGTCGATGGCGAAGACCTTCTTGCCCACGGCATAGGCCAGGTCGACGCTAAAGCAGAACAGTATGTCGGCGAGGGTCAGGCTGTCGCCGGCCACAAATGGGCTGAACTTGCCATTGCGCTTGAGGGTGGCGATACCGGCCAGCAATTCGGCCTTGGCCTTGGCCTTGATGGCGTCATCGACCCGTGCGCCGAAAAATGCTTCGGGGTAGCAGGCGCGGGCAGGCAGCTCGATGTACAGCTCGATCTCCTTGGCCAGCTCGTGCACCTTGGCCTGGGCAAAAACCCCTTCAGGCAATAGCGCCTTGCCCGGCTGGGTCCGCTCGATGTAGTCGAGGATCAGGTTGGTTTCGCTGATAAAGCCCTCTTCGGTCTCCAGCACCGGCACCTTGCCGCGCGGGCTGAGCTTCAGCGCTTCGGGGCTCTGGCCGCCGAAAAACAGCACTTCTTCAAACGGCACGCCCTTTTCCAGCAGCGCCAGTTTGGCCATGTTGTAGTAGTTGCTGACCGAAAATCCATGAAGCTTGAGCATGAAACAGCCTCCAGGCCGTAAAGGGGTTGGCCGGGTTGTTATAGACCCAAGTGCCGGGTACTGACCAGCATCATGGAGTTTGTCGATAGCAAGGCATCGGTGCCCGGCTCGTGGCAAACTGGGCACCCCAAAAGAGGAAAGCGCCCATGAGCGAACCAACCGATATCGACAACGACGAAGAAGAGTTCGCCGAGTCGACCCTGATCGAAGCGATCGAGAACCAGATCGAAAGCGACAACCCGCCGGCGGCCAAAGCCACGTTCAACAAGTTGACCCTGGTGGGTTACGAGCGTGAAGATATCCTCAACCTCATGGCCCATGTGCTGGCCTACGAGATTGACGCGATGCTCGAAGACGACCGCGCGTTCAACACCGAATGGTACGAAACCGCCTTGCGCGCCCTGCCCGAGCTGCCGCCGGAAAAGGTCTGAAGCAAAGCAGGATTTCCCTGACTACACTGCAAAACCAGGCACCGGCGACGGTGCTGCCCTCCTTGTCTGGAAGTCGGAGTCTCTATGTCGTTTACCCCCGAACTGATTGCCGAGCTGGAAGTCCTTGCCTTGTTCAACCTGGATAGCAGCCAGGAAGGTATCAAGGTTCATAACACTGCCTCCAAGGAGGTAATCGCTGCAGCGCGTCGTCTGTACGAGAAAAAGCTCACTGACCAGCCCGATGGCGGTTACCTGACCAGCCTTGGTCACGATGCTGCCGAGAACGTGCAGGTGTTGCTGAACATTCTGAATGTCGGCGAACCTGCCTGATCGGGACTGCCTTGCAGTCCATCGCCGGCAACGCCGGCTCCCACAGTGGGGGCTGGCCTTGCTATCGGTCGTCTCCACACCATCGCTAATAAAATGGCGTCAAAATTAAAATAGCTTAAACTCGCCATTGCTCCCTAGACGGCCGGTTTCAGCTCGCCATGAACCACCCCCACGAAATTCGCCCCGACCTCGATCAGGGCATTGACCGCAAGGTGCTCAGCCAGCTGCGCCAACGTTTTCTGACGCTCAACCAGGGGCGCCTGGGGCGGGCCATGGACGGGCTGTCTAGCCGGCAACAGCAGGTGCTGACCCTGCTGCCGCTGTTCTTGCACGTCAATCACCCGCTGCTGCCCGGTTATGTATCCGGCAACACACCGGCGGGCGTCGCCAATTTCGAGCCTGATGCCCCACTGCTGGCCGAAGCCCAGCGCCTGACCCGCTCGTTCTCGTACAAGGCCCGGCGCGGCAACCCGCCCCAGCCGATTCATGGGCTGTACCTGATGGGCAGCCTGGGCACCCTGGCCCAGGCCGAGCAAAGCGACATGGACGTCTGGGTCTGCCACGCCGCCGACCTCAGCGAAAGCGAGCTGGCGGAGTTGCGCAAGAAGTGCCTGTTGCTGGAAATCTGGGCGGCCAGCCAGGGCGCCGAGGCCCACCTGTTCTTGATCGAGCCGCAGAGCTTCGTCCAGGGCGAACGTGACGGCCAGCTCAGTTCCGACGACTGCGGCACCACCCAGCATTACCTGCTGCTCGACGAGTTCTACCGCACCGCCATCTGGCTCGCCGGGCGCACGCCCTTGTGGTGGCTGGTACCGGTCTACGAAGAAACACGCTACCGGCAATACATCGAGACCCTGCTGTGCAAACGCTTCGTGCGTGCCGAAGACAACCTCGACCTCGGCCACCTGGCGCACATCCCGCCAGGCGAGTTCGTCGGCGCCGGTCTCTGGCAGCTGTTCAAGGGCATTGAGTCGCCCTACAAGTCGGTGCTCAAGCTGCTGCTGACCGAGGTCTATGCCAGTGAACACCCACAGGTGCAGTGCCTGAGCCTGCAGTTCAAGCAGGCGGTGTTCAGCAATCACCTCGACCTCGACGAGCTCGACCCCTACATGATGGTCTACCGGCGCATCGAGCAGTACCTGCAAGGCCGGGGCGAACGTGAGCGGCTGGAGCTGGTGCGGCGCAGCCTGTACCTGAAGGTCAACAAGAAGCTCAGCGGCCTGGCCCGCTCGCGCAGCACCAGTTGGCAGCGCGAGCTGCTGCAACGGCTGAGCCGGGAATGGGGCTGGGACGAGCGTCAACTGACGCTGCTCGACAGCCGCAGCCAGTGGAAAGTCCGCCAGGTGGCGCTCGAGCGCCGCGAGCTGGTGGCCGAGCTGAACTACAGCTACCGCTTCCTCTGCCAGTTTGCCCGCAGCCAGAACGCCATCAGCCGCATCGACCAGCGCGACCTCAGCGTGCTCGGCCGGCGCCTGTATGCCGCTTTCGAACGGCGCGCCGGCAAGGTCGAGTTCATCAACCCGGGAATCGCCCCGGACTTGGCCGAAGATACCCTGACCCTGGTCCAGTCACCCAACCGCAAGGAGCCCGGGCAACACCACTGGGGCCTGTACAACGGCAACCTGGGCGTACACGAGTGGGAGCATTTTGCTCCGATCAAGCGTTGCCGCGAGCTGCTTGAGCTGCTGACCTGGGCCCACCGCAACGGCGTGATCGACAGCAGCACGCGCCTGGCCCTGCACCCGGGCAGCAGCGACCTGAGCGAGTACGAGCTGTTCAACCTGCTCGGCAGCCTGCAACAGAGCGTCGCCCTGCCGTTGTCGCTGGTCAGCGAACAGCGCCTGCTGCAGCCCAGTGTGGCCGACGAGATCCTGCTGTTGGTCAACGTCGGCGTCGACCCGCTGCAACACCACCGCGACCTGAACATCCTGATGACCACCGAACGCACCGACTCGCTGAGCTATGCCGGGGTGCGCGAAAACCTGGTGCTGACCCTCGACCAGGTCACGCTCAACAGCTGGAACGAAGTGCAGGTGCACCGCTACGACGGCGGACATGCGCTGTTGCGCTGCCTGCGTGATTACCTCAATGGTCTGGGCAGCGAGCACATCCCTCGGCTGCGGGTGCGCTGCTTCTGCCACAACCGTGCCCAGGCCATTGCCCTGCGGGTCGAAGACGTATTCGCCACCACCCAGGGGCTGCTGGCGCAGAACCTCAACCATCGCTACCTGTTGCAGGTTGAGCAGCACACCCATGTGCTGGAGCTGCACCCTGGCGCCGTGAACCTGGTGACCCTCGACGATCAGGACGCAGTACTGCGCTACCTCGGCGAAGAACGCAGCGATTACAGCCCCCTGCACCTGGACGCCAACGCCCTGCAGGAGCTGGACCTGGCGCAGGTACTACCCTTGGGCCAACCGCAATGCATCCAACTGTTCTATCGGGTGCAAGAGGCCTTCGCCGATGTCTACGTGCTCGATGAGCACAATGCCCTGTGGCAGCAACGCCTGCCGTTCCACGATGAAAACAGCCTGTTGCTGCCCCTGCAGCGCTTTTTGCAATCGATCGTGTTTCGCCGCGAAGCACGGCTGCCCCTGGACAGCCTGCAGGCCCAAGGCTCACTGGATATTCTTTATTACCAATTGTTGCCGTCAGGCCCTGGCAAGGTCCGCCAGGTGGAAGCGCGCCAGGTCGAGGTCAAGGCCATCGACCGGCCGTACTACGAAGTGCAGGCAATTTTACAAGCTGGCGCCAGCGACGACGTACAAGTAACGCTGTACTGCAATCAGCGGGAGTTTTCCCAGCTCGAGCATGGCGACCAACTGTATGCGGTGGTCGCCCGCGAGATCATCGATCAGCGCCGCGAGGCCGAGCGCTACCGCTGCTATATCACCGACCTTGACCTGTCGGGCCTGCTGGCCGACGGCCTTGGCTCAAGCATCCTCTACCTGCGCTACAAGGGTGAACTGGAGCGGGCGCTCAACGAGGCCCTGGCGCAGGCTTAAGGCTCAGAGGTCGAAGTCGCCCGCCGCTTCTGGCTGGTACTCGACTGCCAGCAGCTCGAGCTTGAGGGTCTTGCCACCCGGCGCCGGCCAGTCGATCTTCTCGCCCACCGACAGGCCCAGCAGTGCACTGCCGATCGGTGCGAGGATGGAGATCTTGCCTTCGTCAGCGTTGGCGTCCTTGGGATAGACCAGGGTCAGGTGGTAGTCCTTGCCGCTGGCTTCTTCGCGGCAATGAACCCGGGAGTTCATGGTCACGACACCGGCCGGAACTTCCTCGTGACCGACCTGTTCGGCGCGGTCCAGCTCGTCCTGCAAGGCGAGCACACCCGGCGACTCCTGCGTCTTCTCATCGAGGCTTTCGATAAGACGCTCGAGACGCTGTACGTCCAATCGGGTGACGATAATGGAAGGCTTGGTGCTCATGATCCGGTCAGACTCCTTTTTCTGGGCGATATAAAGCAAAACCCCGCCCAAGGGCGGGGTTTGCAGGAATTCGGCACAGCCGAAACAGGTTCGACACTACCACAGCCAAGTAAATACACAATACCCGCAGGGTCTATGCCGACCCGGCCAGTTGGCGACGCGCCAGCGCCTCACGGCAGATCTGCCGGCGCTGCTCATCGTCGGCCGCACGCCACTGGCGAATGTCCTCGACATGGCGAAAGCAACCGATGCAGACCTTGTGCTCATCCAGCCGGCAGGTGCTGATGCACGGCGACGGCACTGCCGGGCTGACATTGCTGTAGAGCGGCTTGGCCGGCTTGGCTGCGCTGCTCATCAGATTTCGTCGAAGTCGAGCTTTTCACCGACCCGCTCCCAGACGATGCGCTCAAGCATCTCACCGAGCAGCTCTTCGGTCTTTTCGCAGGTCCACTTGCCGCTCGACTCATCGTAGTCGAAGTGGAAACCACCGGATTTGTCGGCCAGCCACAGCTGGCGCAGCGGCTCCTGGCGACTGAAGATCAGTTGGCTGCCGTTGTCGAACTTGATGGTCAGGACCCCTGCCGAGTTCTCCATGTCCAGATCCAGGTCCGTCTCGTCGAACAGGTCTTCCAGCGCCTGTTGGGTCGCGTCGACCAGGTCGTGAAAACGCGCTTCGGTCAAACTCATTGCAAGAACCTCAAAAATGTCTGCACACACGCAAGCCGGGCAAGATACGAGCGCGGCGCGCCGAATGCAAAGGATACCGACCTGTGCCAGGCAGCGCAGCCACCACCCCGCCCGACGGCGGGCTGCCTGCATAGGCAAGGGGCCGGGCGCTCGGTATACTCGGGCGCAATACTGCATATTACAAAGGATTACGCCATGAAGCGCCTGATCTCCACCCTCGCGGCGCTCGTCGCGGTTGCCTGCCTCGTCTCCGCCTGCGGCCAGAAGGGCCCGCTGTACCTGCCAGACGACAGCAAAGACGGTCAAAAGTCGCAATCGCACAAGCACCAGTAAGGGTAACCCATGGACGCTTTCAACTACCGCGACGGTGAACTGTTCGCGGAAGGCGTGGCCCTGTCGGCCATCGCCGAACGTTTCGGCACGCCGACCTACGTCTACTCGCGCGCCCACATCGAGGCCCAGTACCGTAGCTACGCCGATGCCCTGGAGGGTGTTTCGCACCTGGTGTGCTTCGCCGTCAAGGCCAACTCCAACCTCGGCGTGCTGAACCTGCTGGCCCGCCTGGGTGCAGGTTTCGACATCGTTTCCGGCGGTGAGCTGGAGCGTGTCCTGGCCGCTGGCGGTCGGGCCGATCGCGTGGTGTTCTCCGGCGTCGGCAAGACCCGTGAAGACATGCGCCGCGCCCTGGAAGTCGGCGTGCACTGCTTCAACGTCGAATCCACCGACGAGCTCGAACGCCTGCAGGTCGTGGCTGCCGAAATGGGCGTACGCGCGCCGGTTTCGTTGCGGGTCAACCCGGACGTCGATGCCGGCACCCACCCGTACATCTCCACGGGCCTGAAAGAAAACAAGTTCGGTATCGCCATCGCCGATGCCGAAGAGGTGTACATCCGCGCCGCGCAGCTGCCAAACCTGGAAGTGGTCGGCGTCGACTGCCATATCGGCTCGCAGCTGACCACCCTGGAACCCTTCCTCGATGCCCTCGACCGCCTGCTGGCGCTGATCGACCGCCTCGGCGACTGCGGCATCCTCCTGCGCCACCTGGACCTGGGTGGCGGCGTCGGCGTGCGCTATCGCGACGAAGAGCCGCCACTGGCCGGCGACTACATCAAGGCCATCCGCGAGCGGGTCGGTGATCGCGACCTGGCCCTGGTGTTCGAGCCGGGCCGCTACATCGTTGCCAACGCCGGCGTGCTGCTGACCCAGGTCGAGTACCTCAAGCACACCGAGCACAAGGATTTCGCCATCGTCGATGCGGCGATGAATGACCTGATCCGCCCAGCCCTGTACCAGGCCTGGATGAACGTCACCGCCGTGCAGCCGCGTGCCGGTGAAGGCCGTACCTACGACATCGTCGGGCCGATCTGCGAAACCGGCGACTTCCTCGCCAAAGAGCGCGAACTGAACCTGGCCGAAGGCGATTTGCTGGCGGTGCACTCGGCGGGCGCCTATGGTTTCGTCATGAGCTCGAACTACAACACCCGTGGTCGTTGTGCCGAAGTGCTGGTCGATGGTGACCAGGCCTTCGAAGTGCGTCGTCGCGAAACCGTGGCCGAGTTGTTCGCCGGCGAAAGCCTGCTGCCGGAGTAACCCCATGCTGCTGCGTTTTACCAAGATGCATGGGCTGGGCAACGACTTCATGGTCCTCGACCTGGTCAGCCAGCATGCGCACATTTTGCCCAAGCACGCCAAGCAATGGGGCGACCGCCACACCGGCATCGGCTTCGACCAGCTGCTGATCGTCGAGGCGCCAAGCAATCCGGAAGTGGATTTTCGCTACCGGATCTTCAACGCCGACGGCTCCGAGGTCGAACAGTGCGGCAACGGTGCGCGCTGCTTTGCGCGCTTCGTGCTGGACAAGCGCCTGACCGCGAAAAAACGCATCCGCGTCGAAACCAAGGGCGGCATCATCGAGCTGGACGTGCGCAACGACGGGCAGATCAGCGTCGACATGGGCCCACCGCGGCTGGTGCCGGCCGAGATCCCGTTCGAGGCGCCGGCCCAGGCCCTGAGTTACCCGCTCGAGGTCGCCGGGCGCAACGTGGAACTCTTCGCCGTATCGATGGGCAACCCCCATGCGGTACTGCGGGTCGACGACATCAACGCCGCCCCGGTGCACGAGCTGGGCCCGCAGATCGAACATCACCCGCGCTTCCCGCAGCGGGTCAATGTCGGCTTCATCCAGGTCATCGACCGCCACCGCGCGCAACTGCGGGTGTGGGAACGTGGCGCTGGCGAAACCCAGGCCTGCGGAACCGGCGCCTGCGCCGCAGCCGTGGCGGCGATCAGCCAGGGCTGGATGGACTCACCGCTGTTGATCGACCTGCCGGGTGGGCGCCTGTCCATCGAATGGGCAGGCCCGGGCACACCGGTGCTGATGACCGGCCCCGCCGTACGCGTGTTTGAAGGACAGGTTCGTCTATGAGTGAGTACCAGCCATGACCGATCAGCCCCAGGCTCCCGCCGAACAGCCCTGCGACCTTAGTGCCGAGGGCTCGACGCCCACCCTCGGGGCTGAGGCCGTGGTTGCCTACCTGCGCGACAACCCGACGTTCTTTGCCGAGCACGACGAGCTGCTCAGCGAGCTGCACATCCCCCATCAGCGTGGCGATAGCGTGTCGCTGGTCGAGCGCCAGCTCAAGCTGCTGCGCGACCGCAATATCGAGATGCGTCACCGCCTTTCGCAACTGATGGACGTGGCCCGCGACAACGACCGGCTGTTCGACAAGACCCGCCGGCTGATCCTCGACCTGCTCGATGCCGACAGCCTGGAAAACGTGGTCATGGCCGTCGAAGACAGCCTGCGCCAGGAGTTCAAGGTGCCCTTCGTCAGCCTGATCCTGTTCGGTGAAACCGCCGCGCCGGTCGGTCGCTGGGTCAACAGCGCCGACGCCCAGCAAGCCATTGGCGGCCTGTTGTGTGCCGGCAAGACGGTCAGCGGTAACCTGCGCGATCATGAGCTGGACTTCCTGTTCGGCGAAGAGCAGCGCAAGGAAGTCGGCTCCAGCGCCGTCGCCACCCTCAATCATCAGGGCCTGCACGGCGTACTGGCGATCGGTAGCCGCGACCCGCAGCATTACAAGAGCACGGTCGGCACCCTGTTCCTCAGCTACATCGCCGAAGTGCTCGGCCGAGTAGTACCGCGCCATACCCAGACCCTGCGTCCGGTGCGCTAGTGGAGCGCCAGCTGGAGGCCTTCTGCGCGCACTTGCGCAACGAGCGCCAGGTGTCCGAACACACCCAGCTGGCCTACCGACGTGACCTGGAGAGTGTCCTGGCGTTCTGCGCCAAGAGCGGCATCGACAGCTGGAACGCGCTACAGATCCAGCATCTGCGCCAACTGATCGCCCGCCAGCATCACCAGGGCCAGTCTTCACGCAGCCTTGCCCGCCTGCTTTCGGCAGTGCGTGGTTTCTACCGCTACCTCAACCGCGAAGGCCATTGCAGCCACGATCCGGCCAACGGCCTGTCGGCGCCCAAGGGCGAGCGGCGCCTGCCCAAGACCCTCGACACCGACCGAGCCCTGCAACTGCTGGAAGGCGCGGTCGAAGATGAATTTCTCGCCCGCCGCGACCAGGCCATGCTCGAGCTGTTCTACTCCTCCGGCCTGCGCCTGTCGGAGCTGACCAACCTCAATCTCGATCAGCTTGACCTGCCAGACGGCCTGGTACAGGTGCATGGCAAGGGCAGCAAGACCCGCGTGCTGCCGGTCGGCCGCAAGGCCCGCGAGGCACTGGAGCAATGGCTGCCCCTGCGCGCCGGCAGCGGCCCGCAGGACGGCGCGGTGTTCGTCAGCCAGCAGGGCCGGCGCCTCGGCCCACGGGCCATTCAGCTGCGAGTACAGGCCGCTGGCGCCCGCGAGCTGGGCCAGAACCTGCACCCGCACATGTTGCGACACTCCTTCGCCAGCCATCTGCTGGAATCGTCCCAGGACCTGCGCGCCGTACAAGAGATGCTCGGCCATGCCGACATCGCCACCACGCAGATCTACACTCACCTGGACTTCCAGCACCTGGCCGCCGTGTATGACAGCGCCCACCCCCGGGCCAAACGCAGTAAGGGCAGTGACTCATGAGCATCAAGCTGATCACCTTCGACCTCGACGACACCCTGTGGGACACCGCGCCGGTGATCGTCAGCGCCGAGGCCATCCTGCGCGACTGGCTGGCCGCCAATGCGCCGGACCTTGGCGCAGTACCCGTGGAGCACCTGTACGCCATCCGTGAGCGCCTGGTGCAGGCTGAGCCTGGGCTCAAGCACCGCATCAGCGCCTTGCGCCGGCGCGTGCTGTTCCGCGCCCTGGAAGAGGTCGGCTACAGCGAGAACAAGGCCCGTGAGCTGGCCAACGAAGGCTTCGAGGTGTTCCTCCACGCCCGCCACCAGATCGACATCTTCCCCGAAGTGCAGCCGGTGCTGGAGATCCTGCGTCACAGCTACACGCTGGGCGTGGTCACCAACGGCAACGCCGATGTGCGCCGCCTGGGCCTGGCCGATTACTTCAAGTTTGCCCTGTGCGCCGAAGACCTAGGGATAGGCAAGCCCGACCCGCAACCCTTCCTCGAGGCCCTGCGCCAGGGCGAAGTCGACGCTGATGCGGCGGTACACATCGGCGATCACCCCGGCGATGACATTGCCGGGGCCCAGCGCGCCGGCCTGCGGGCGATCTGGTTCAACCCTCAGGGTAAGACCTGGGAGGCTGAGAACCGCCCTGACGCGGAGATCCAGCGCCTGTCGCAGCTGCCTGAACTGCTCAACAGCTGGCGCTAAATCTGTGGGAGCGGGCTTGACCCGCGATTGCGGACTGTCAGCGCACATCGCATCGCGGGGCAAGCCCGCTCCTACATTTCGGCGATCCAACCATTACAGACACAAAAAAGCCCGCAGCGACGGCGGGCTTTTTTGCTGACGGGGCCACTCAGATAGGGCGGCTACCGTACTTGTTGTCCGGCTTCTTGGGCGGATCGGCGACCACGTTGGCCTCCACTTCCTGCACCTTGCCACCACGGGAGAGAAACTCTTCCATGGCCTTGGCCAGGGCATCACGCTCCTTCTGCTTGGCTTCCATGCTCGGCATCTCGTCGACCGAGACCGCCGCCGACTTCTTGCCTTTGGCTACGGGAGCCGGGCTGTCGTCGCCGCTGTCGTCAGCCACATCATCGGCTGCCGCTTCCAGACCGTCATCAGTTTCGTCTTCGTCGCCTACTTCGAGGTCGTCATTTTCCAGATCGTCGTCGCTCATGTTCTACCTCATGACTTGCGAAAAGCAGATTAGTTATAGACCAGCAACGTCGAAAATCGACAGCTGCCAGAAAAAATTCAAGGTCCGCGGACTGGCCGCAGGCCGTGGTTGCGCCACAACGAATGGCGAGAACCGGGCAAACCCCACGTCACGGGCGAGGTCTGTACAAATAAAGAGCGGGCGCGTTAACGCGCCGGCATACCCTGGCGTGATCGACTCGCTTATTGGCAAGCCTAGCAAAGGGTATGGAAGTTTGCGGACAGCTCGTCAGCACCCTTCGGCGCGCATTCTAGCGTGCTCAGAGAAAAAGCAAAGTGCCTAAATTTCACTGAACGCTGTAAGTTTTCTACCCACGCCACATGCAGCCATCAAAGCTCGGCAAGAAACCGTTTGCGCTTGAACGAACGGGCAAAATCCGGGCAAAAAAATGCCCGGCAAGCCGGGCAAGATTTTTTCGAGGACGTTACAGGTTGTAGCCGCGCTCGTTGTGTTGCGCCAGGTCGAGACCGACCGACTCTTCTTCTTCGTTGACCCGCAGGCCCATGACCAGATCCAGCACCTTGAGAATCACGTACGTGACGATCGCGGTGTAGATCACGGTAAAGCCGACGCCCTTGGCCTGAATCCAGACTTGCGCGCCGATGTCTTCGACGGTGCCGAAGCCGCCCAGTGCCGGGGCTGCGAACACGCCGGTGAGGATTGCACCGACGATACCGCCGATGCCGTGCACGCCGAAGGCGTCCAGCGAGTCGTCATAGCCGAGCTTGCGCTTGAGGCTGGTGGCGCAGAAGTAGCAGATCACGCCCGCCACCAGGCCGATCACCAGGGCGCCCATCGGCCCGACGGTGCCGGCAGCCGGGGTGATGGCCACGAGACCGGCTACCACGCCCGAGGCGATACCCAGTGCGCTGGGCTTACCGTGGGTCAGCCACTCGGCGAACATCCAGCCCAGTGCCGCTGCCGCGGTAGCGATCTGGGTGACCAGCATGGCCATGCCGGCGGTGCCGTTGGCGGCGGCGGCGGAGCCTGCGTTGAAGCCGAACCAGCCGATCCACAGCATGGCTGCGCCCATCAGCGTGTAACCGAGGTTGTGCGGGGCCATCGGCGTGGTCGGGAAGCCCTTGCGCTTGCCCAGCACCAGGCAGGCCACCAGGCCGGCGATACCGGCGTTGATGTGCACCACGGTGCCGCCGGCAAAGTCGAGCACGCCCCAGTCCCACATCAGGCCGCCGTTACCGCTCCAGACCATGTGGGCGATCGGCGCATAGACCAGGGTGAACCAGATGGCCATGAAGATCAGCATCGCCGAGAACTTCATGCGCTCGGCAAAGGCTCCGACGATCAGCGCCGGGGTGATGATCGCGAAGGTCATCTGGAAGGTGATGAATACCGCTTCAGGGAACAGCGCCGCCGAAGAGGTCAGGCTCGCCGGAGTCACGCCGGCAAGGAACGCCTTGGACAGACCGCCAACGAAGGAATTGAAATTGACTACGCCTTGCTCCATACCCGTGGTATCGAACGCCAGGCTATAGCCGTAAACCACCCACAGAACGCTGATCAGGCCGGTGATCGCAAAGCACTGCATCATCACCGACAGCACGTTCTTGGAACGCACCATACCGCCGTAGAACAGGGCCAGACCAGGGATGGTCATGAACAGCACCAGGGCTGTGGCGGTCAACATCCAGGCGGTGTCGCCGGAGTTGAGCACGGGGGCTGCCTCCTCTGCCAGGGCCAGGCCGGGCATTACGAGGGACAAAAGGGCTCCTAGCCCTGCGAACTGACGCAGAGTCATATTGTTATCTCCTGGGGCGTTGGGGTTTGGTGAGGCTTTTTTGTTAGATCGCGTCGGTATCGGTTTCGCCGGTACGGATGCGAATCGCCTGCTCCAGATTGACCACGAAAATCTTGCCGTCACCGATCTTGCCGGTGTTGGCCGCCTTGGTGATCGCCTCGATGACCCGGTCCAGATCCTTGTCGTCGATAGCAACGTCGATCTTCACCTTGGGCAGGAAATCGACCACATATTCAGCGCCGCGATACAGCTCGGTGTGACCTTTCTGCCGGCCGAAACCTTTGACTTCAGTGACAGTGATGCCCTGCACGCCGATTTCGGACAACGACTCGCGCACGTCGTCCAACTTGAACGGCTTGATGATGGCAGTGACTAGCTTCATGAAACTCTCTCCCGAATTGGTGGACTTGCCCCAGGAAAACAAACCCGACTCAAGTCTAAGCGCAGTGCCTGGCTTTGTAACGCGTCGTCATGGTGACTGCATCAGTGCATGGGTCATGAAGGTCTTAGCAGAAAGCTTGCCAGATTGGTTAAAGCCCAGAATTACAGGGGCTTACGTTACCCGGCCCGACTTGGCCAGTCGCCAGCACCGTTTTGATGCACAACAACGGTGCGCGGCGTTTCGCCGCCATGCGCGAAAAGCGTGCAGCATTGGGGCGCGAATACTGCGTGTTACACTGGCGCCCCATTGCATACTGTGGACAGCCGAACATGCTCGCGCCCAAAGCCTTTCTTGATGCCCTGAGCGACCAGGCCTCGCGCCTGTTCAGCGGTGATACCTCGCAGCCTCGCAGCGAAATCGAAAGCCAGTTCAAAGCCCTGCTGCAAAGCGGCTTCAGCAAACTGGAACTGGTCAGCCGGGAAGAATTCGACAGCCAGATGGTCGTCCTGGCCCGCACCCGCGCCCGCCTTGAAGCGCTCGAAGCCAAGGTCGCGGAAATGGAAGCACGCCTGAACCCGCCTGCCGCCGAGTGAGCCTGCGATGACGCCATCTGCTGAATATCCGGTGCTGTTGTTCTCCTACGGCACCCTGCAAGACAAAGCCGTGCAGCTGGCCAACTTCGGCCGCGAACTGGTCGGCCAGGCTGATCAGATGCTCGGTTACAGCCAGGCCTGGGTGGAAATCACCGACCCGCAAGTCCTGGCCACCAGCGGCAAGACCCACCACCCGATCGTCACCCCCAGCAGCAATGCCGAGGACAGCGTGGCCGGCATGGTCTTGCAGATCAGCGAGGCGGAACTTGCGGCGGCGGATGCCTATGAAGTGGCCGACTACAAGCGGGTCGCCGTGACCCTGGCCTCTGGCCTGACGGCCTGGGTTTACGTGCGCGCCTGAGCTCATGGCGTGGCTGGCTGAGCTGGCCTCATCGCGGGTCAAGTCGAGTCTTCGCCCCGCCGCTCCCACAAGGGGGCTGTGTACGCCGGACCTGTGGGAGCTGGCCTTGCCAGCGATCGAGCGCAAAGCGCTCGCAAAAACACGCCGGTAAAAACCTGACTCACTCTTCCCCGCCCCGATCCGCTCCACCCCACTACGCTTGCAGAGCCGCAGGACGCGGCCTCGTCTAGATCATGGAGCGTTCATGTCCCTCGCCCTTGTCCACAGCCGTGCCCAGGTCGGTGTTTCGGCCCCGGCAGTCAGTGTTGAAGCGCATCTGGCCAATGGTCTGCCGGCGCTGACCCTGGTTGGCCTGCCGGAAGCGACCGTGAAAGAAAGCAAGGATCGGGTGCGCAGCGCGATCCTCAATTCCGGCCTGGAATTCCCCGCCCGGCGCATCACCCTCAACCTCGCGCCAGCGGACCTGCCCAAGGATGGCGGGCGCTTCGACCTGGCCATCGCCCTGGGGATTCTCGCCGCCAACGGCCAATTCCCGATTGCAGCGCTTGGCGAAGTGGAGTGCCTGGGTGAACTGGCGCTGTCCGGGGCGATCCGCTCGGTGCAAGGCGTATTACCCGCCGCATTGGCCGCACGGGAGGCCGGCCGAGCCCTGGTGGTACCGCAGGAAAATGCCGAGGAAGCCTGCCTGGCGTCTGGGCTCGTAGTGTTTGCAGTCAGCCATCTGTTGGAACTGGTCGCCCACTTCAACGGCCAGACCCCGCTCAACCCTTACGCCGCCAACGGTTTGCTGCTGCAGATTCGCCCCTACCCCGACCTCAACGAAGTGCAGGGCCAGCAAGCTGCCAAGCGCGCGCTGCTGGTCGCCGCCGCAGGCGCACACAACCTGCTGTTCAGCGGCCCTCCCGGCACCGGCAAGACCCTGCTCGCCAGCCGACTGCCCGGCCTGCTGCCGCCGCTGGATGAACGCGAAGCGCTGGAGGTGGCGGCGATCCAGTCGGTGGCCAGCCATGTACCACTGAGCAGCTGGCCGCAGCGGCCGTTTCGTCACCCGCACCATTCGGCCTCAGGTGCTGCGCTGGTCGGCGGTGGCAGCCGACCGCAGCCCGGGGAAATAACCCTGGCCCACCACGGCGTGCTGTTTCTCGATGAGCTGCCA
>NZ_JH650758.1:0-3547 GCF_000259195.1 Pseudomonas donghuensis | reverse complement strand
GCTGGAGGTGCTGCGCGAGCCCCTGGAATCCGGCGAAATCGTCATCGCCCGGGCCAAGGACAAGATCCGCTTTCCGGCGCGCTTCCAGCTGGTCGCCGCCATGAACCCCTGCCCCTGTGGATATCTTGGCGACCCCACTGGCCGTTGCCGCTGCAGCAGCGAACAGATCCAGCGCTACCGCAACAAACTCTCCGGCCCCTTGCTCGACCGTATCGACCTGCACCTGACCGTCGCCCGCGAAGCCACGGCACTCTCCCCCAACAGCCGCCACGGCGAAAGCAGCGCCACCATTGCCGCGCAAGTCGCCGCCGCCCGCGACATCCAGCAACAACGCCAGGGCTGCGCCAACGCCTTCCTCGACCTGCCCGGCTTGCGCCAGTATTGCGGGTTATCCACAGCCGACCAGACCTGGCTGGAAAGCGCCTGCGAACGCCTGACCCTGTCGCTGCGCGCCGCCCACCGTCTGCTCAAGGTGGCGCGCACTTTGGCTGACCTGGAACAGGTGGAAAGCATTGGCCGCGAGCATCTGGCTGAAGCGCTGCACTATCGCCCCAGCAACCAGTAGTAATTGCCCGCATTCTGCTCTTAACTTGGCAACAGCCCACCGCACCGAGACCGGTATGTTCGCATTCGTCCAGAGTTACCCGCTGTTGCTCGGCATTACCCTGATCGTGCTCGACCTCACGCTCTGGCAACTGATACCCACCAATCGCCGGCCCTGGCGCATCGGTGCGCGCTTGCTGGCGTTTTCGCTGTTTACCTGGGTGCTGATCAGCGCCGGGGTCAGCCCGCTGCAACCTGCGCCCTGGGTCGAGGATGTGCCGCGCAATCTGTTGGCAACGGTGTTGGGGATCGCCTGGTGGCTGTTTGCGGCGCGTACCGCCACGGTAGTGATCGGCCTGGTGCTGGTGGCCCGTAGCGGTCACACCGGGCGGTTGCTGCAGGATGTGCTGGGGGCGGTGATTTTCCTGGTGGCCATTGTCGCCGCAGCGGCCTACGTGCTGCAGCTGCCGGTCAAGGGCCTGCTGGCAACCTCGGGGGTGATGGCGATCGTCATCGGCCTGGCGCTGCAAAGCACGCTCAGCGATGTGTTCTCCGGCATTGTGCTGAACACCACCCGCCCCTACCAGATCGGCGACTCGATTAGCATTGACGGCACCGAAGGCAAGGTCATCGAGATCGACTGGCGCGCCACCCGCCTGTTGACCGGCAACGGCAGCATGGCGGTGATTCCCAACTCGGTGGCGGCCAAGGCCAAGCTGCTCAATTTCAGCCAGCCCAGCGATGTACACGGCGTCTCCATCAGCGTCGTGGTGCCGGCCAAGGTGCGCCCGCGACGGGTGCTCGATGCGCTGGAGAAAACCCTGCAGGGCACACGTACTTTACTGACCAGCCCGGCACCGAAAGCCACGATCAAGAGTTCAAGCCTGGAGTCGGTGGAGTACGAGGCCAGCGGTTTTGTCGGCTCCATGAGCCAGAAGACCGAGGTGCGCAACCATATGTTCGACCTCGCCCACCGCCACCTGGAAGCCGCCGGCGTGGTGTGGAACAGCGACACCCAGCAAGGCCAGGTGTGGAACCGCCAGCGCGCCCTGCTCGAAGACGTGCGGATCTTCCGTTCGCTCAGCAACGAGGAAAAAGACAACCTCAGCCAGCGCATGACCGCCGTGGAATACCTGGCCGACCAGGTGATCCTCGGCGTCGGCGACAGCTCGGATTACCTGCTGGTGATTGGCACTGGCGTGGTGTCTGTCGGCATTCGTGATGGCGACAAGCAGCTCGAAGCCGGGCGCATGGGCCCGGGCGAGGTTTTGGGAGTGGAAGGCCTGCTGGAAGCGGAAGATTCCACTGCCGAGTTCCGCACCCTGACCAGTTGCATTCTCTACCGCATCGACAAGGACGAAGTGCGCAGCTGCCTGGAGCAACGCACCGAGGTCAAGACCGCACTGATCAAGTTGCAACGCATCCGCCAGCAAACCCGCCAGTCACTGCTCGAGCAAAAGCCTGCCGCCATCAAGAAAGGCGGTTTTCTCAGCTGGCTGCACAAGTAGCCGTCAGAGCACCACGCGCAAGCATTGCCCGGCGTGATACAGCGAGAAGCCGGTTTCGTAGAAGCCGGTACGCAGCGCTGGTGCCGACACCGGTTTCATTGCCGAGAACGGAATCGGCAAGGCATCCGGGTTGTCGCAGAGCAGGTACTGGGCAAAGGCTTTGCCGATCACCGTGCCGGTGGTGTTGCCACGGCCGTTATAGCCGGTGACGGCGACGATACCCGGCGCAGGCTCGAACAGGCGCATCAGATGGTCCGGGGTGAAGTCGATGCAGCCGGTCCAGTGCATTTCCCACTCGACCTTGCCCAGTTGCGGGAAGTAGTGGTTCTGGATGCGGTCGGCCCAGCTGCGGATGAACCAGGCCGGTTTGTTGTCGACCCGCCCAAGGCTGCCGAGCAACAGGCGCCCTTGATCATCGCGACGGATGCTGCTGAGCACCGTGCGCGTATCCCACGAACCCTGGCCGTGCTTGAGCACGTTGTCGGCAGCGGCGCCTTGCAGCGGCACCGACGCGACCTGGTAGTAGTAGCCGCGGAAGAACTGGCGTTGCAGGTTGGTCCAGTCGCCTTCGGTGTAGGCGCCGGTGGAGATCACCACCTTGTCGGCGCTGACCGAACCTTTGGCGGTCTTCACCCGCCAGCTGCTGCCTTCACGCTCAAGACCTTGCACAGCGGACTGCTGGAAGATCTGCCCACCCAGACGCTCGACCGCAGCGGCCAGGCCCTGTGTATAACCCATGGGGTTGATGGTGCCGGCGCGGCGATCAAGCAGCGCGGCGGAAATCTTGTCGGTACCGCAATATTCTTCGCACTTGGCCCCGGTCAGCAGCTCGACATCGGCGCCACGCCGGCTCCATTGCTGGTGACGGGCTTCGAGATCGGCAACGCCGGTGGCGTTGTGGGCCATGTGCAGGGTGCCGGTGTTGTGGGCCTGGCAGTCGATACCCAGACGTTCGATGGTGGCGAACACTTCGCCCGGCGCCTCGCCCAATATCTTGTTCAGGCGGCTGCCTTGCTTCTGGCCAAGGGTCGCTTCAACGTCGTCCGGGCGAATCCAGGTGCCGGCGTTGACCAGGCCGACGTTGCGCCCGGAACCACCGTGGCCGATTTTCCAGGCTTCGAGCAGGATCACCGTCTTGCCCTGTTCGAGCAGGTGGATGGCTGCCGACAGGCCAGTGATACCGCCGCCGATGATGCACACATCGGCCTTGAGCTCGACGTTCAGCACCCGGGATGGCGCGGCGGGCTGGGTGACGTGTTCCCAGAGGCATTGTTGACGCAGTTCTGGCATGGCCGGCTTCCTCTTTTATTCTTGTGCGGTGGTGCCCTTATCGCTGGCAAGCCAGCTCCCACAGGGAGCAGCGGTCCTTGTGGGAGCCGGCCTTGCCGGCGATGGGGCCGACGCAGTCGTCAGTCGAACACAATCCCTTGCGCCAACGGCAGCTCGCGGGAATAGTTCACGGTATTGGTCTGCCGACGCATGTAGGCCTTCCACGA
>NZ_JH650757.1:478272-503710 GCF_000259195.1 Pseudomonas donghuensis | reverse complement strand
GACCTGTTGCTGAGCCCGCCCCTGAGCGAGCTGCCGCCGGTCATCGGCGACTACAACGCAGGTCAAGAACAGGTCGATGGGCTGGGCTGGATGCACCGGGTATTCAATCACTCCCCCTTCACTGCCCTGGCGAACATTTGCGGTACGCCATCGATGTCGGTGCCGTTGTACCAGGATGCGGCTAGCGGCTTACCGCTCGGTATGCAGTTTACCGCGGGTGCAGCGGGTGAGCGTCTGCTGCTGAGCCTGGCCGGGCAGTTGGAACAGTCGCTGCCCTGGAGCGGGCGAATCCCGCCAGTCTGGGCAGCGTCAGCTTGAAAAGCACCGCCGGCAAGGCCGACTCCCAGTGTAGATCGGCGTGCACCACCCCCTGTGGGAGCGGGCTTGCCAGCGATGCGCCCAGTGCGGTCTCGCCTCAGGCCCGCAACCGCCGCTGTGCGGCAATCTCCGGCAAATCCTTGCGGCGCAGGTAAATTCGCAGCGGCTCGGTAACATTGAGCCGCTCATCGACATTCTGCGCCAGCAGAACCTCGATCAAGGCACGGCTCAAGGTCATGATCTCGCCGTCACCGGCCTGCCAGACAAACTCGCTGCTGGGGGTGATGCTGTCGTCAGCCACGTCCATGCCGAACGAGTCTTCGCTGAAACGCACGATATGCTTGCCAAGCTTGCGGTGAAAACCGACAAAGCCCTTGAGCTGGTCGGCGGCGGCGCAGATGTCCTGGGATGTGATGTGCATGTCAAACCTCACTTGAAAAGGGGATTGGCACGCTGGGCGAAAGGGGTTGCGCTCTGGCGGGCAACTCGAGGTCAAGGTTAATGGAAATTCATCGCATCCGGTAAAGGATTTTTTCACCGAAGCAGCTGTTGCTCGCTAGACTTAACCTACTCAACGCCCTCCAGTAGTCAGCGAACGTGGATGATTCATGAGCACCGCCGTCACTTCAGATATCGCCACGATCAGCCGTATCAATGCAGTACCTGCCATCCTGCAGGTTATCTGCGAGACCACCGGCATGCGCTTCGCGGCGGTCGCCCGGGTTACCGACAGCAGCTGGACGGCTTGCGCCGTGCTCGACTCACTGGGCTTTGGCCTGAAAGTCGGCGGCGAACTGGAGCTGATCACCACCCTGTGCCACGAGATCCGCGCCAGCCACCAGACCATCGTGATCGACAAGGCCAGCGAAGACGAGCAGTACTGCAACCACCACACCCCGCGCATCTACAAGTTCGAGAGCTACATTTCCGTGCCGGTGTTTCGCACCGACGGCAGCTTCTTCGGCACCATCTGCGCCCTTGACCCTCTGCCCGCCGAGCTCAAGGGCAGTGCCATCCAGCCAATGATGGAGTCCTTCGCCCGCCTGTTGTCGATCCAGATTGAAAGCGAAGAGAACGTCCAGCAAACCGAACAGGCCCTGGAAGAAGAGCGCGCCATCGCCGAACTGCGTGAACAGTTCATCGCCGTGCTCGGCCACGACCTGCGCAATCCACTGTTCGCCATTACCGCAGGCGCCGAACTGCTCAGCCAGCGCCTGCAGGATGAAAAAAGCCGCGCCATCGCCCAGCACATCCTGACCTGCGGACGACGCGCCAACCAGTTGGTGCGCGATGTCCTGGATTTTGCCCGCGGGCGCTTGGGCAACGGCATCATGATCAACGTCCAGCCCTGCCCGGACCTGGCCGAAGCCCTCAGCCACGTGGCTTCGGAGCTGCAACGGGTGCACCCGGAGCGCTTGATACACCTGAACATCGGCAACCTCGGCAACATGCACTGCGACCGCGAGCGGGTCACCCAGTTGCTGTCCAACCTGATTGCCAATGCCCTGACCCATGGCGCTGCCGACAGCCCCGTGAATGTCATGGCGGACATCCGCGATCGGGTGTTCGTCCTCGGTGTGCACAATCAGGGCGAACCGATTGCCCCGCAGGTGATGGCGCAACTGTTCCAGCCCTTTTCACGACCACGTGACGATGCACCGCAACCCGGTCTTGGCCTGGGCCTGTACATTGCCAACCAGATTGCCCTGGCCCACGGCGGGTGCATGGAAGTGGTATCGAGCGCCGAAGCCGGAACGCTGTTTACCTTCCGCCTGCCACTGGATCGAGTTGAGCCTGAAGCAGTTGCGCCAGCCACTCCATAAAAACCCGCACCCGTTGTGGCAGGTGCAATTGCCCGGCGTAGAGCAATGACACCGGCATCGGTGGCGCATTGAAGGCCTGCAGTACCGGCACCAGTTCGCCGCGATCCAGGAATTCGCGCAGCCCGGCAGCCGGCGCCTGAATCAGGCCAAGCCCGGCCAGGCAGACACTTTCATAGGCTTCGGTGCTGTTGACCGTAATGCCCCCGGGCATGGCCTGGTACAGCGTCGCGCCGTCCTGTTCATACTCAAAGCCCGGGCTGCGCGCCCCCAGATGCTGCACATAGTGAATCAACCGATGGTTGGATAAATCCGCAAGGCTGGTCGGTGTACCAAAACGAGCCAGGTACGCGGGGCTGGCGCAATTGAGCATGCGCAGGCTGCCCAGGGGCCGGGCGACCAGGTTCAGGTCACTCAGCGTGCCGATGCGTAGCACGCAATCAAAACCTTCACGTAGCAGGTCGACCTGACGATCGGTGCAGCTGATCTCCAGCGTCAGGCCAGGGTGGCGGTCCATGAACTGCGGCAAGTTCGGCAGAATGATGCGCCGCGCCACCAAGGTCGGAAAATCGATGCGCAAACGGCCACTGAGCGTTGCCGCATCGGTGCGAAACAGCCCTTCGAGCTCATCCATTCGCGCCAACAGGTCTTTGCTACGCTCGTACAGTTGCAGGCCATCCTGGGTGGCCTGCACCCGCCGCGTGGTGCGATTGAACAGGCGCGCGCCGAGCAGCGCTTCCAGGGCCTGAACCTGTTCGGAAACAGACGAACGCGGTAGCCCCAGGCTCTCGGCGGCGTGGGTGAAACTCGACAATTCGCTGACCCGTACAAAGGTGCGCAGCAGTTCCAGCTTGTTCATGGATGAACGCTCAACTGTTCGGACTACCCGATCAGTATTTCCGATTTCCATGGATTTATCAGCCAGTAACCGACCAATAAACTCCTCCCAACTTCAGCCACCGGCTCGACCACGAGGACCACACCATGACCCGCAAACTCGCACTGATCACCGGCGCCAGCCGCGGCCTGGGCAAGAATACCGCCCTGCACCTGGCCGCCCAGGGCATCGACATCATCGGTACCTACAACAGCAAGGCTGATGAGGCCCAGGCATTGGTTAAAACCCTCGAGGCCAGCGGCGTGCGTGCGGCCATGTTGCAACTGGACGTGGGTAACAGCGCCAGTTTCGAGGCTTTTGCCCAGCAGTTGAGCGAAACCCTGCACAAGGTATTCGGCCGCCAGCACTTGGACTTTCTGGTGAACAACGCCGGCATCGGTATCAACGCGCCGTTCAGTGAAACCAGCGAAGCGCAGTTCGAGCAGCTGTTCAATATCCAGCTCAAGGGCCCGTTTTTCCTGACCCAGCGCCTGCTGCCGCTGATTGCCGACCAGGGCCGGATCGTCAACATCTCCACCGGCCTGACCCGCTTTGCCCTGCCCGGCTATGCCGCTTATGCCGCGATGAAAGGCGCCATGGAAGTGCTGACCCGCTATCAGGCCAAGGAACTCGGCGCCCGCGGCATTCGCGTCAACATACTTGCGCCGGGCGCGATCGAAACCGACTTCGGCGGTGGCGTGGTGCGCGATAACAATGAGGTCAATGACTTCATCGCCGGCAACACCGCCCTGGGGCGAGTCGGCCTGCCGGACGATATCGGCGCCGCAGTTGCCCTGTTGCTGGGCGATGGCGGCGGCTGGATTACCGGTCAGCGCCTGGAAGTGTCGGGCGGGATGTTCCTGTAAGCGCTCAATGCTGCACTTGGTCCTCGCGCACCTGCACGCTGGCGGTCATACCGGCGCTCAGGTTGACCCCATCCGGCACCTGATCGAGCTTGATCCGCACCGGAATGCGCTGGGCCAGGCGCACCCAGTTGAACGTCGGTTCAACTTCGGCGAGCAACTGGCTGTCAGGGTTGGCGTTGCGGTCGGTAATGCCGCGGCTGATGCTTTCGACATGCCCTTGCATCGGCTCGCCAGCGCTCATCAGCCAGACCTTGACCGGGTCGCCGACATGAATGCGCGGCAGCTTGGTCTCTTCAAAATAGGCTTGTACGTAAAAGGTCGAGTCATCCACCAAGGCCATCACCGATTGCCCGGCATTGACGTAGTTGCCTTCGGCCAGGCGCAGGTTGGTGATGTGCCCGCTGCGCGGCGCCTTGACCTGGCTGCGCGCCAGGTTGATGGCCGCGACCTTGACCTCGGCTTGCGCCTCGCGCAGTTCGCCACGGGCAACGGCAGCATTGATCTGGGCGTTCTCGCGCAGTTCGGCGCTGATCGCCTGGGGCCCCAGGGCGGCACGGCGCGACGCTTCGTGTTCACGCAGACGCAGTTGCTGCTGGCGGGTTTCGGCCACGGCGTTGGCCTTGTCCAGGGCGGCTTCGAAGCGGTCGCGATCGATCGACATGAGCAGCTCGCCAGCTTTGACCTGCTGGTTGTCATGCACTTTCAGCTCACGCACCCAGCCGGACACGTCCGGGGCGATGATCACCACGTCGGCACGAATCTTCGCATCACGGGTCCAGGGCGTGAGCATGTAGTACTGCCAGAGCTTCCAGCCGGCAAATATGGCCACCGCCACCAGGCACAGGGTTACTGCGATACGTACAGCAGCACGCATGGTCACACTCCTTATAACGGCCCCAGCACGTGGGTCACCAAGGTCAGAATACAAACGAACAGCGCGCAGTCGAACAACGCCTCATGCCAGACCCAACGCCCCAACGGCGTGTAACGCAACAGCAGGCGCACCACGCCGGTCAGCAGCAAGGCCAACAACACATAAACCAGAAACGGGCTGAGCAGCACACCGCCCAGCGCCCATTCACGCAAGCCCATGGATTTCCTCCTGCCGACGGCACCACTTGCCCCAGCTCTTCTGCAATTGCAGCACGGCGCCAATGGCCAGGCGCAGCGGGTCACTGCCTGGAACATGTTGCAGCGCCTCGATGAACTGCTCGCTAGCCGCGTCCAGGCACTGGCCGCGCCCCGGGGCCGGGCCGCTGGCCAATACCGCTTCAAGTTGCTGCAGGTACTGGCGCTCGGCCGTGACCACCGGCGCTTGGGCAACCGCCAGGCACATGCGCAGGTGCAGCAGTTCGTCACCGATATCCAGGCCGTGCAGGCCATCATCCCAGCGCCCGCGCTCATGTTCGGGCAAGGCACTGTAATGCCGGGCCAGTTGCAGCAAGCGATCGGCCATGCGCCCGCCGAACCAGCTGTCGGCGCCCCGCAGCTCACGGCGGGTCAGGCGCACCAGGTCGCTCTGAGTGGCGGCGCGCAGGCGCTTGCCATGCCAGGCCGGGTTGCGCAGCACCAGCAACTTGAACGCCAGCACTGCGGCGCCGACGCCCATCAGCATGGCCTGGGCGCTATTGAAGAAGTTGGCGACATCGAAGCTCATGACATTCAGCGGCGCTACCAGCACGATAAAATGCAGGCAATAAGAAGTCGCGGTGGCGCCGATCTTCGGGTTGGCCATGCCCAAGGCGCCAAAGAACAGCGGCACGCCCATGGCCAGGCAGAGCATGGCAAAACTGCTGAGCTCCGGCAGCAAGATTTGCCCGACCACAAACGCCACCGGTATCGCCAGCAGGATCCCGCGCAAAAAGCTCATGCCGATCTGCGCGCCGTTCTCGCGGCTGGCGAATAAGCTACAGACCACGCAGGTCAGCACCAACCCACCGGGAGCCGCCTGCCAGGCAGTGGCCAGCCAGAAGCTGGCCATGGCCAAAAATGCCAAGGCGCTGCGCGAGCCGAACAGCAGGGCCAGCGACACATCGCGATGGGCAGCCAGGCCGTCGGGCACATCGGCGGCCGGCTTGCCCTCCTCCACCCCGCGCAAAGCCTGGGTCGCGGCCATGGCGTTATCCAGCAGCAAGGTCAGGCGCGCCAGGCAGTAGTGTTCGGCCGAGCTGATGCGCTCATCGTGGGCTGCATCCCAAACGCGCTGGCGCAGCAGCAACAGGCTGGCCTGATCGGGATGGGCCAACAGCGCCTGGACCTCCTCAAGCCAAGGGGCCATGTGCTGCGCCTGTTGCTCATCGAGTTGCCGCCATTGCCGACGCACCGAGCGGGAAATACGCAACAGCACCAGCAGCTTCTGGCTCAGCCCGCGAATCGCCCGAGCGCGCTGGCGGCCGAGGCTGCCTTCAAACCAGGCATGCTCGCGCTGGGAGTCAACGGCGACGATGCGCCCAAGAATCTCCAGCAGCCCCTTGCGCCCCTGTTCTTCGCCACTCAAGGCGGCACTGGCGGCCTGTAGCCCGCTTTGCCAGGCCTGGCGCGCCTGCCCGCTCAATTGTTGCTCGACACGCATGGGCCAGAGCAAGGCGCTGGTGGCCGTCGCGCAGACAATCCCCAGACAGATTTCGGTACAACGCGCCACCGCCTGGTCGAACACCAGCAGCGGATGGTTGATTGCCGGCAAGGCAATGATCGCCACCGTGTAACCGGCAAGCACGAACGAATAGGCCCAGGCACTGCGCAGCAAGGTCGAACAGGCGGTACACAGCGCCAGCCACAAGGCCAGGGCCAGCAAAAACAACCATGGGGTCTGGGCGAAGGCGCTGATGAACAACACCGACATGACGGTCCCGACCAGCGTGCCCAGCAGCCGCGCCAGGCCCTTCTGCACCACCATGCCCGACAATGGCTGGGCAACGATGAATGCCGTCATCAATGCCCAGGACGGCTGCTCAAGCCCCCAGCGCAGCGCCAGCCACAAGGCCAAGCCACCGCCAAGCAGCGTCTTGAGGGCAAATTGCACAGCGGATGTGTTTGGCGCCAGCAGGGCCTGCAACGTGATGGGCACGGGACGCACCTTGAACGACGGTGTTGTAAAGATAGTCAGGATGAAGCGAGAAGTTCAGGGCTCAATTATTAGCTAGCTAACTATTAATAGTCCAGTGCTTGATTAAAGGTTTTTTCACAGGCAAAAAAAAGGGGCGACCGAAGTCGCCCTAAATGCCTTGCGTGCCCGTGACTGGAAAGGATCAGCGCTCTTTGCGCTTGTTCGAATCTTTCCAGATGAAAATTCCGAATCCGACGAAGAACATCAGCATCAGACCGACTGTAATCACTCCAGCGATAACCACATTATCGAAGAACATGTCGGCCTCCATTTGCCTGCACCTGTCCGATGGGCTTAAGGTAACGAATGGCTCGGGGAAGGAAATTGACCGAGGTCAATAGCGCCCGGAAGCGGGCGCGCAAGGCGGGTACAGGCTTGACCTGCATCAAGTTTTCAACGCTTCTTGGGTTTGCCCTTGGGCTTCTTCTTCGCCTTGCCCAGCGGCATGGCCTGCTCGAACGCCTGGCGAACTTCGTTCAGGCGCTTTTCATTGAGGTCGTGGACCCGGCGTGCACGTTCGGCACCGAGGTCGATCAGGTTGTCGTCTTGGCTCATGGTGGGCTCGGAAAGCTGACTGCAGTGCTGCAATGATGAAGGCTGCGGCCGGCGCTGACCAGTAGCGCTTGTATCCTCAGACTTCGATGTCCACCAGCAGCCCCTGGCGTGGCTGCTCGCCTATCAACGGCGCCACCGGTACGGTGTTGTCGGCGTTGACTTCATCGCCAGGCAGCGGTTGGTACAGTTCTTCATCCTGGCTCGACTGGCGCCTGCGGTGCTGACGGCGCTGCTCCTCACGCAAGAGGATCGCCGCCTGCTCCGGGTCACGCTGCTTGAGGTCGATTGTACTGTCGCTGGAAGTAGGCTGGGCCGGGACCACGGGCTTGATATCTGGCGTCGGCTTTACCGGGTCCAGTTGCTGGGTCACGGGTGCAGCGCTGAGCGGGATGAGGGGCGGCAGCATGGGATGATCTCCTGTCGCCAGTGTGTCGGCTGATGGCCATGGGCCTTGAGCCAGTGCCGGTAAAATGTGCGGGCCGCTTCACAATTGCCGGCTACTGATCGTCCGCCTCGTCCGCCGGGGTGGGTTGGCTTTCGCTCCACGGGCGCTTGAGCACCTTGTTCCAGACCTCGTTGAGGTGATCGCGCAACACTTGCGGCGCGCTCTTGAGCGACGGGCTGTCTTCACGCTCACCGCCAAAAGGCTCCTCGCCCTCGATGGCGATCAGCGACTGGCCATTGATAGCATAGCTGGCCTGGCCTTCCCGCAGCTCGACATGCAGTTCAAGGGGATCGACACCGCCACCGCAAAAGGCGTGGCTGGCAACCGTCAGTTCGGCCAGGCCGTCGTTGTTGAGATCGCTGACGCCACTGACATCGGTATAAAAGCCGACATCCAGGTCGAGCCCGGCGCAAGTAGTGTCGTTTTCGATTTTCCAGTGCGGCTTGAAGCTGTCATCGTCCTGGCGACCGTAGAGCGTGGCGCTGAGCTGCACCCGGTCAACGTCCTGATCGGTTTCTTCGTCACGGACCTGGTCATCGTTGCGGCTGAGCACCAGCAGGCCTTCACCTTCGCGGTCGCGGTAATGCACGCTCTGGACGGGCGATTGCACACCCAGCGCCTCGAGCTGCCCGGGGGGAATCGGCGCCAGTATTTCGAAAGCTTTCTTGTCACAGGCCCCCAGCAGTAGCAGTCCCGCCACGGCCAGCGTTCGGATGAACCACGGGTTGGAGATCGGCATGGCTGTATCGGGCCCTCAATGGCGACAGCGGTTTTCGTCGATGAAGTTGCTAGACTCTTTGGTCTGCACAGAGCTATCCGTTAAGATAGTCGGCTTTTTCATGGCGGGAGTCAGGCAGTATGGCGCAGCAGTATCAACCGGGGCAACGCTGGATCAGCGACAGCGAAGCCGAGCTAGGTCTGGGGACCGTTCTGGCACAGGACGGCCGCTTGTTGACCGTGCTCTACCCGGCCACTGGCGACACCCGCCAGTACTCCCTGCGCAATGCGCCCCTGACCCGGGTGCGCTTCTCGCCTGGCGATCAGATTACTCATTTCGAGGGCTGGAAGCTGACCGTGCGCGAGGTCGAGGACGTCGATGGCCTGTTGGTCTATCACGGCCTCGATGCCCAGAATCAGGCTCGCACCCTGCCGGAAACCCAGCTGTCGAACTTCATCCAGTTCCGCCTGGCCAGCGACCGCCTGTTTGCCGGGCAGATCGACCCGCTGCCGTGGTTCTCGCTGCGCTACAACACCCTGGAGCACACCAGCCGTCAGCTGCAGTCGTCGCTCTGGGGCCTGGGTGGCACCCGCGCACAACCGATTGCCCACCAGTTGCACATCGCCCGGGAAGTGGCCGACCGTATCGCTCCGCGGGTACTGCTGGCCGACGAAGTGGGCCTGGGCAAGACCATCGAAGCGGGCCTGGTGATCCATCGCCAGCTGCTGTCGGGCCGCGCCAGCCGCGTGCTGATCCTGGTCCCGGAGAACCTGCAGCACCAGTGGCTGGTGGAAATGCGCCGGCGCTTCAACCTTGAGGTCGCGCTGTTCGATGCCGAGCGATTTATCGAAAGCGACGCCAGCAACCCCTTCGAGGATGCCCAGCTGGCGCTGGTCGCCCTGGAGTGGCTGACAGAAGACGAGAAGGCGCAGGACGCGCTGTTTGCCGCCGGCTGGGACCTGCTGGTGGTCGACGAGGCGCACCACCTGGTCTGGCATGAAGACCAGGTCAGCCCCGAGTACGCCCTGGTCGAGCAACTGGCCGAGGTCATCCCCGGCGTCCTGCTGCTGACCGCAACTCCGGAGCAACTGGGCCAGGACAGCCACTTCGCCCGCCTGCGCCTGCTTGACCCGAACCGTTTCCACGACCTGGCCGCCTTCCGCGCCGAAAGCGAACACTATCGCCCGGTAGCCGAAGCGGTACAGGAACTGCTCGACGAAGGCCGCCTGTCGCCCCAGGCCCACGCCACCATCGAAGGTTTCCTCGGTGCCGAAGGCGAAGCCCTGCTGGCCGCGGTCAACGATGGCGACACCCAGGCCAGCGCCCGCCTGATCCGCGAGCTGCTCGACCGCCACGGCACCGGCCGCGTACTGTTTCGCAACACTCGCGCCGCCGTCCAGGGTTTCCCTGAGCGCAACCTGCACCCCTACCCGCTGCCCAACCCCGACCAGTACATGGAGCTGCCGCTGGGCGAACACGCCGAGCTGTACCCGGAAGTGGCCTTCCAGTCCCAGGGCGAAGGCAGCGAAGAAGAGCGCTGGTGGCGCTTCGACCCCCGGGTCGACTGGCTGATCGACACCCTGAAGATGCTCAAGCGGGTCAAGGTCCTGGTGATCTGCGCCCACGCCGAAACCGCCATGGACCTGGAAGACGCCCTGCGCGTGCGTTCCGGTATTCCCGCGACGGTGTTCCATGAAGGCATGAGCATTCTTGAGCGTGACCGCGCCGCCGCCTACTTCGCCGACGAAGAATTCGGCGCCCAGGTGCTGATCTGCTCGGAGATCGGCAGTGAAGGCCGCAACTTCCAGTTCGCCCATCACCTGGTGCTGTTCGACCTGCCCGCCCACCCGGACCTGCTCGAGCAGCGTATCGGCCGTCTGGACCGGATCGGCCAGAAGCACACTATCGAACTGCACGTGCCGCACCTGCAGAACAGCCCGCAAGAGCGGCTGTTCCAGTGGTACCACCAGGCCCTGAACGCCTTCCTCAACACCTGCCCAACCGGCAACGCCCTGCAGCATCAGTTCGGCCCGCGCCTGCTGCCGCTGCTCGAAAGCGGTGACGATGACGAATGGCAAGCGCTGGTGGACGAAGCCCGCGCCGAGCGCGAGCGCCTCGAAGCCGAGCTGCACAGCGGCCGCGACCGTCTGCTCGAACTCAACTCCGGTGGCGCCGGTGAAGGCCAGGAGCTGGTCGAGGCGATCCTCGAACAGGACGACCAGTTCGCCCTGCCGATCTACATGGAAACCCTGTTCGACGCCTTCGGCATCGACAGCGAAGACCACTCGGAAAACGCCCTGATCCTCAAGCCGAGCGAAAAAATGCTCGACGCCAGCTTCCCGCTGGGCGACGACGAAGGCGTGACCATCACTTACGACCGCAACCAGGCGCTGTCACGCGAAGACATGCAGTTCATCACCTGGGAGCATCCGATGGTCCAGGGCGGCATGGACCTGGTACTGTCCGGCTCGATGGGCAACACCTCGGTGGCGCTGATCAAGAACAAGGCGCTCAAGCCCGGCACCGTGCTGCTGGAACTGCTGTACGTGAGTGAAGTGGTGGCCCCACGCGCCCTGCAACTGGGCCGTTACCTGCCACCGGCCGCCCTGCGCTGCCTGCTCGACACCAATGGCAACGACCTGGCTTCGCGGGTGTCCTTCGAAACCCTCAACGACCAGCTCGAAAGCGTGCCCAAGGCCAGCGCCAACAAGTTCATCCAGGCCCAGCGCGACGTACTGGCGCCGCGGATCAACAGCGGCGAAGCCAAGATCATGCCGCGCCATGCCGAGCGTGTTGCCCAAGCGCAGCAGCGCCTGGCGGCGGAAACCGACGAAGAGCTGGCGCGCCTGACTGCGCTGCAAGCGGTCAACCCGACCGTACGCGACAGCGAAATCGAAGCCCTGCGCAAGCAGCGTGAACAAGGCCTGGCAATGCTGGAGAAAGCGGCGCTGCGCCTGGAAGCAATTCGGGTGTTGGTCGCCGGATAAACCGCGCCGTTTTCATCGCTGGCAAAGCCCGCTCCCACAGGATCTTTATCAACCTGCAGATTGCAGGCAAACATTGAACCTTGTGGGGGCCAGCCTTGCTGGCGATGAGGCCCCTCAGGCCTGCGCAAGTTTGCCCGCGCCCCCCTCACTGTCTGCCAGCATCCCTTCCCTCATCCTCTGCGCATCGCGGCTAAAGCACCGCGAGGCCAGCAGCAGGAACACCAGCGTCAGCATCAACGCCACCGGTATCAGGTACATTGCCCCATGCAGGCCTTCAGCCTTGAATGCCTCGCTCATCTGCACCTGCCCCGCCGCCTGCATCGCCGCCACGGCAAAATGGTCCGACAGCGCACCGACCACCACCGGCCCCAGGCCGCCGCCCAGCAGATAAAGCCCGGCAAAGAACAACGCCATCGCCGTCGCTCGCAGACGCGGCTGCACCACATCCTGAATCGCGGTGTAGACGCAGGTATAGAAGTTGTAGGCAAACAACCAGCCGACGCCGAACACAGCCACGAACACACCGATCTCGATCCGCCCGGCATGCAGCGCCCAGGCGGTGGCCAGGGTTGCAATCAGCATGCTCAAGGCGCCAAACAATAAGCGCCCATTGGCAAAGCGCTGGTGCAGCTTGTCGGCAATCCAGCCGCCAAGGGTCAAGCCCACCAAGCCGGTCAAGCCGACGATCACCCCGGTGGCCACCGCTGCCTGCTGCAGCGACAACAGGAAGTAACGCTGCAACATCGGCACCATGAACGAGTTGCACGCGTAGGTGGCGAAATTGAAGGTCAGGCCGGCCAGCACCAACCAGCAGAAGGTCGGCACACTCAGGACCCGGCGCAACGGCCGGTCCAGCGGCGCCTGGGAAATCGCCACCGGCTCCGCCGCCCCGCGCGCCGGTTCGCGAATCATGAACATGAACAGCGCCAGCAACAGCCCTGGCACCGCCGCGATGAAGAACGGCGCCCGCCAGCTGTCGAACGCCTGGACCATGGCGCCGATGCTAAAGAACGCCAGCAACAACCCCAACGGCAGCCCGAGCATGAAGATGCCCATGGCCCGCGCCCGCCGTTCAGCGGGGAACAGGTCGCCAATCAGCGAGTTGGCAGCTGGCGCATAACTGGCTTCACCAATGCCCACGCCGATGCGCACCAGCAAAAAACTCCAGAAACTGCCGACCATGCCGTTGACCGCCGTCAGCCCGCTCCAGGCCATCAGCCCCCAGCCCATCAACTTGCTGCGTGAGCCGTTATCGGCCAAGCGCCCCAACGGCAATCCGGCAATCGCATACACCAGGGTGAACGCCGTCCCGATCAAGCCGATCTGAAAATCGCTCAAATGCCATTCCAGGCGGATCGGCTCGATGATGATGGCGGGAATGGTGCGGTCGAAGAAGTTGAACAGGTTGGCCAGAAACAACAGAAACAGGATTCGCCAGGCGTTCGCCGCTTGAGTGGAGCTCTGCATCGATCAGTCCCTCGTTATTATTGTTCGGGGCTTTCCAGTACGCCGAGCTGAATCTAGAGGGCCCTCGACGATCTGTCTGCCATCATTGACCGCACTGATACCGGGTAATTGTAAGCATTTGCAGTTTTAGAACCCGGCGCTATTGCCTCAATGACCAAATCGTAGGAGTCAATGTGCCATTAATCAGGATGGACTAATGCCGAGTTCCTATACTCCTGCAGAACGGTCTCCGAGCAGGCTATTGGGGGACGAGTGCACACTCGACTAAGAGGGATGCTATGGAGTGGCTGGGGCTAGAAATGCTCGCCGAACTTCCGGCAACCGGAAAGATCCTTCTCGATTGCAGGCATAACCCCTACCTGGTGCTGCTTGCATTCCTGATCGCCTGTGCCGGCAGCTTTGCCACCCTCGACATGGCCGAGCGCCTGAGCCACGTTGAGTTGCCCGCGGCTCAGCGGCGGTGGCGCCTGCTCGGTGCCTGCTGCCTGGCCGGCGGCATCTGGGCCATGCACTTCGTCAGCCTGCTGGCCCTGCAAACACCACTGGAAGTGCACTATGACGTCGCCCTGACCGGCGCTTCGCTGCTGATCATGCTGCTGGCCGGCTGGATGGCCATGAATACCCTGGGCCGCCAGGAGCTGCTGCCGCGCCATTACCTGCAAGCGGCGGTGTGCTTCGGCCTGGGGATTATCGCCATGCATTACGCCGGCATGGCGGCTATGCGCTCCAGCGCCCAGCAGTTCTATCGTCCCGACCTGTTTGCCGCTTCCGTTGCCGCGGCCATCGCCACCAGCCTCGCGGCACTGCTGTTCGCCCGCTATTTGCGCAATGGCAGCGGCAGCCTCTATCAATTGATGAAGTACGGCGCCAGCGTGCTGATGGCTGCAGGCATTGTCGGCACCCATTTATTGGGGATGGCGGCATTGACCCTGGTGATCGCCCCCGATACCCCGCTGTCGCTGCCAGTCAGCGACAATAGCCTGCAACTGAGCCTGACCATTGCCTTCATTACCTTGCTGATCAGCGCCAGCAGCATCAGCGCCGCACTGTCGGACAAGAAGCTGCAAAGCAAGGAACACGACCTGCGCCGGGTCAACGTGCTGCTCAGCCAGCTCGACCAGGCCCGAGTCTCCCTGCAGCAGGCCGCCCATTACGATGCCCTGACCAACCTGGTCAACCGTCGTGGCTTCAATCAGGTATTCGCCGAGCGCCTGGCCGAACAAACGGCCAATGACGGCATGCTGGCGGTGATGTTTCTCGACATCGACCATTTCAAGCGCATCAATGACAGCCTCGGCCACGACGCTGGCGACGAGTTGCTCAAGGTGATTGCCGCGCATATCAAGATTGCCACCCGCAGCCAGGACGTGGTCGCCCGGTTTGGTGGCGATGAGTTCTGCATCCTTACTGCCCTGCACAGCCGCGACGAAGCCCGGCACCTGGCCCAGCGCATCATGCAGAAGATGAAGGAACCGATCGACCTGGCCGGGCGGCGCATGGTGATGACCACCAGCATCGGTATCAGTGTGTTCCCCGACGACGGCCGTACCTGCGAAGAGCTGCTGAAAAACGCCGACCTGGCCCTGTACCAATCCAAGGGCTGCGGGCGCAACAACCTGAACTTCTTCAATAGCAACCTGAAAACCCGCGCCACCCTCGAACTGCAACTGGAAGAGGAACTGCGTATTGCCCTGCTGGAAGAGCATGGCCTGCGCATTCACTATCAGCCGATTTTCGACCTGCATAGCGGTCAGGTTGCCAAGCTCGAAGCGCTGGTGCGCTGGCAACATCCACAGCACGGCCTGCTCAGCCCGGACCGTTTTATCGGTATTGCCGAAGCCAATGGCCTGATCGCCGAACTTGATCTGTGGGTGCTGCGCCATGCCTGCGCGGACCTGGCTCAGCTCATCCGCCACGGGTATGACGGGCTCAAGGTGACAGTCAACTGCTCGGCCTTGACCCTGGCCCGTGAAGAGCTGGGCCGTGAAATCGAGGATGCCCTGCGCCAGGCCGGGATCTCGGCGCGCCAGCTGGAACTGGAAGTCACCGAAAACGCGCTGATGGGCAACATTCACAACACCATCGCCCTGCTCAAGGGCATTCGCGCCCAGGGCGTATCGCTGTCAATCGATGACTTTGGCACTGGCTACTCGTCACTGGCCTACCTCAAGCGCCTGCCGCTGGACACGCTGAAGATCGATCGCTCGTTCATCCAGGAAGTGCCACGTTGCCGACCGGACATGGAAATCGTCCAGGCAATCATCGTCATGGCTCACACCCTGCACCTGCAGGTGATCACCGAAGGCGTCGAAAGCGTCGAGCAGTACCAGTTCCTCGCCCAGCAAGGCTGCGACTTCGTCCAGGGTTACCTGCTCAGCCGGCCAGTGCCGCTGGGCGAACTGCGGCCGATCCTTGGCGAGCTCAACCAGCGCCATCAGCAGAGGCAGAGCAGCTTCAATCCTTATGCCGGTACAGATCAATCAGCGTCGCCGGATCTTTTTGCAGATAGCCCTGACTACCATGCAAGCGCATCAATTGGGCGGCCAGGCCGCTGATCGGCGTCGCCGAAGCCTGTTCGCGGGAGAATTTCACCGCACTATCGAGGTCCTTGAGCAAGGTGCGCACGTGCCACTTGACCGGCTCGAAGCGGCTTTCGGCCATTTGCGGGGCGAGTATCTGCAGCGGCTTTGAATCAGCAAAACCACCGGCCAGCGCTTCGGCGATCAGGCTGGCATCGACTCCCGATTGCTCGGCCAGCGCCACCACCTCGGCAATCACCAGCGCGTTGCAGGCAACGATCATCTGGTTGCAAGCCTTGGTCACCTGCCCTGCCCCTACCGGCCCCATGTGCGTGACCCGCTGACCGAGGGTCAGCAGCACCGGGCGTACCCGCTCAAGGTCTGGCACCGCGCCACCGGCCATGATCGCCAGGGTGCCGGCTTCGGCGCCCGGGGTGCCGCCGGAAACCGGAGTATCGAGCCAGCTCATACCGGTCTTCGCTGCCAGCTCGCGGGCCATCTCGCGGGTGGCTGTCGGTTCGAGGCTGGAGAAATCCACCAGCAACTGGCCGGCCTTGCCGCCCTCGACGATGCCCTGTTCGCCAAACACCACCTCGCGCACCACCGCCGTGTCGGCCAGGCACAGCATCAACACATCGGCGTGCTGGCACAGCTCGGCCGGGGTCGCCACCTGGCGGGCACCGGCCTTCACCAGTTCGGCGCATTTGTCCGCTGAGCGGTTCCACACCGTCAGCGGATAACCCGCCGCCAACAGCCGCCGACACATCGGCAAGCCCATCAGACCGATACCGGCAAACCCCAACGAAGGACGTGCAGTGCTCATGTACAGCTCCAGACAGATTAAAGAAGTTGACTGATCGGACGATTCAGTTTGCAGGCGTGGCAAGGAAAACTCCTACAAAGGCCTAGGGTTAACCCCTATCGCTCACGCCAAATGCGCACTGATACAGTCGCGAACCTCATCCAGTGATGGCTCTATGCTACCTACTAGAACAGCCACCCACCCCCAGGCAAATGGCGCAAAATGACCTCCAAGACTACTTCTGCCAACGCGGTTTCCGAGCTGACTTCATCCACTCCCGCGTACAGCGCTCCCGGCTCGAGTTACTACAGCCCGCGGGCGCTTAACCCGCAGCAGTACCTGTATTTCACCGAAACCGATATCCAGCGCATCCTCGACAACCTCGACGGCCTGCGCGATCTGGTGTTCCCGCCCAGCGTGCACGTCGAAGACGACGCCCAGTTGCGCCTGGACCAGCAGTTCCCTTCGGTGTGCCTGATTGGCCTGGGTCGCTGTGGCTCGAACATCGCCCTGGATGTCGCAGAACTTGTATACAACGCCAGGACCTTCTACCTCAACGAATTCAACAACGAAGACCGCGCGGGCAACGAACCGAACTACAGCCCGGCACGCTGGATTCGCAACAACCTGCGCCTGGTGCAGAACAAGGGCACCAAACCGGTATTCCTGGTAGAGCCATTGGTCATGCTCGGTGACCTGGACAAGGACATCGCCGGGCGCATCCGCTTCTCGCGCAAGGGCGAGAAGAGCGGCTTTATCCGCGATTACAGCAAGATGAAGATCATGGACCTCTCGGAAGTCCATGCCGGGGGTGCCGGTAACGCGCCGATTCTCGGCCAGTACCTGGCCAAGATCATCCTCAACAAGGAAACCCACCGTTTTTCCAGCGCCGACTGGAAGCTGATCCACTCGTACCTGATCGACTCCTGCGGGATCAAGGCCAACCAGTCGCGCTTGTACTTCTACATCTTCAGCGCCGGCGGTGGTACCGGCTCGGGGATGGCGTCGGAGTTCGGCCTGGCCCAGCAATACTCGTACATGAACAAGACCTTCGATACCAAGCCGGCCGACGAGAACGACGGCAAGAGCGGCCATTCGTTTGTCTTCGAGCCGATCTTCACCAGCGGCATCTGCGTGCTGCCGAACATTTCCGATCACCGCAGTGAAATGTCCGAAGCCCTGCACATCAACGCTGGCCGGCTGCTGTGTAAGTACCTGTCAGAGGAATGGGATTTCTCTTACAACTTCGACAATGAAGACAGCAGCGAAGCCAGCGTCATGGGCCGTATCCGCCCGTGGAACGCCATGATGCTGATCTCCAACGACATCATGCGTTACGCCGAAGAGAACGATGACGGCAACATCCAGAACATCGACGTCAATGCCATGGAGAAGCACGCCAACCAGTACATCTCCCAGCAGATCTTCAACATCCTCACCGCCCAGGCGGTGACCACCGACTACGACCAGAACTACTTCCGTCGCGCCGGCATCGACATTGGCGAAACCATCCGCCTGGATGCCAACGACCTGTTCATGAGCCTGGCCGGCCCCGTGGCCATCGCCTATGCCGAATCGGTGGTACCGGAACAGCCGTCGCCAAGTTCGGACAAATTCAAAGTGTTCGAGAAAGAACAGCCACGGTTGAACATCGACGACCTGTTCTTCCGCTCCATCGACCTGCCGCACTTCAACAAAGTGACCCAGGCGATCGAAGGCATCAGCCTGTTGCCGATCGAGTCCCGGCGCTACCGCGCCGCCCTCGAGCAGTACCAGGCCTCCGGCTATGACGCGGCAGCGCTGCACGACCTGCACTTCTTCAAGAACTGTTCGTCGGTGGTGTCGATCGTGTCGCTGCCCAAGGACTACAAGCTGTCGTACATGGACCTGAACCGGCTCAAGACGCACCTCAACAGCCTGTTCCCCAACACCACGCTCAAGCGCTACGCGCTGGTCATCGGCGCCTCGGCCAACCTCTCGCTGACCACTCTGATCGCCAAGAGCCCGTGCCTGTCGGACGACTTCCTGACCCTGATCGTGGCCTTCATCAAGCGTTGCTTCGCGCGTAATCCGTACCGTTTCGACGATACCCTGGACAACGCCATCCTCGAGTTCATCACCAGCGAGGCCTTCGACGAAGACCGCATCGACGACCTGCTCAACGAGTTCGAAAACCCGGCGAAGATTCTCGATACCAACTGGTATGCGATCAAACCGATGTACGAGAAGAAGTACCGCGAGCTGATCAACGACAAGAGCAAGTTCGTCTCGATCAATGACATCCGGCTGTCACGCGAATGCGTGAAGAAAGCGGTGAAGTACCTGCGGGAGATTTACCGTCACCGTATCGGCAAGACCCGGGTGATCTCGTTGAACAGCCACACCGGCAAAGTGGATTACTGATTGAAAGCATCGCGGGGCAAGCCCGCTCCTACATTTGTAGGAGCGGGCTTGCCCCGCGATCAGACTGTTACCGCACTCTCTCGGCACACTCAACTGTTACCAACAGCCACCCCGGCTGAACAGTCCCGAGCACCAAAACCTTCTCGCTGTGCATTTTCACGCACCATTTTGGCGCGCGATCAGCCGTTGGTCTTTTCCTGAATCACGATAAACGGCGAAACCACCACTGCCCAGATCTCTGGATCGCGGCTCTGAAGGTCTAGCGCCTGCTCTGTAGTGACCGCGCCGACAGTGCCAGCATTACGCCATGCAGCAAAGGTTTCGCTACGGTTTTCGGCCATTGCCTGCGCAACTTCGATCAGGTCCAGGCTCGGGTCGACCCAAATCAGGTCACCCTTGGCCCAAAAACGCTCCAGCGCTTTCCACTCGATTGTTGCTGTCTCGCCGAGCAATTTGGCATAGAGGGTGCTTGGTTGATCAGTCATGGGTTCCTACCAGAAATAATTCGACCGCAATAAAGGTCGGTATTTTTGCAGAAAAACCCAGTTTCAAAATAAGTAATTGATCGACAAGGTGGTAAATGCCCGGACTCGGCCAGTGAAACAGGCAAAGCAGTGGCGCGTTTATGTAACTTTCTGTCGATTAGGCGACACCCCTGGTTTTTGCCCCAGCGGGCCTGCTTTTCAAGCGACAAAGCAGCGCTCTACACTGTACCGGTACAGTTGCCAGGGCCAATCCGGGGGTTATCCGGGTCCGTGACGAGGCGTGGCCTCCGATGGAACCTGATCCGGTCCTCAAGCTCTGGCCGCCAGGACTATAAAAATTACAACAGAATGAGTGGAGCACTATGAGTAAGGCTACTAAGCAGATTTCCAAGCTGTTTGCCGCAATGGTTCTGGCCGGGGTTGCCAGCCATTCGTTTGCAGCCGATACCATCAAGATCGGCATCGCCGGCCCGAAAACCGGTCCGGTCACTCAGTACGGCGACATGCAGTTCGTTGGCGCCAAACAAGCCATCAAGGACATCAACGCCAAGGGCGGCGTCGACGGCAAGATGCTTGAAGCCAAGGAATACGACGACGCGTGCGACCCTAAACAGGCCGTGGCAGTCGCCAACAAAGTGGTCAACGATGGCGTCAAGTTCGTGATCGGCCACCTGTGCTCCAGCTCCACCCAACCCGCTTCCGACATTTACGAAGACGAAGGCGTGATCATGATTACCCCGGCTGCCACCAGCCCGGAAATCACCGCTCGCGGCTACAAGCTGGTCTTCCGCACCATCGGCCTGGACAGCGCCCAGGGCCCTGCCGCCGGCAACTACATCGCCGACCACGTCAAGCCGAAAGTGGTTGCCGTGCTGCACGACAAGCAGCAATACGGTGAAGGCATCGCCACCGCGGTCAAGCAGACCCTGGAAGGCAAAGGCACCAAGGTTGCCGTGTTCGAAGGCCTGAACGCCGGTGACAAGGACTTCTCCTCGATCATCCAGAAGCTCAAGCAAGCCAACGTCGACTTCGTCTACTACGGCGGCTACCACCCAGAGCTGGGCCTGATCCTGCGCCAAGCCCAGGAAAAAGGCCTGAAAGCCAAGTTCATGGGCCCGGAAGGTGTCGGTAACGACTCCATCTCGCAAATCGCCCAGAACGCCTCCGAAGGCCTGCTGGTCACCCTGCCCAAGTCCTTCGACGCCGACCCTGCGAACAAGGCCATCGTTGACGCCATCAAGGCCGACGGCAAAGACCCTAGCGGCCCGTTCGTGTTCCCGGCCTACTCGGCTGTCACGCTGATCGCCGAAGGCATCAAGGCCGCCAAGTCCGAAGACTCCGACAAGGTGGCTGCGGCCATCCACGCCGGTACCTTCAAGACCCCGACCGGCGACCTGTCGTACGACGCCAAGGGCGACCTGAAAGACTTCAAATTCGTGGTCTACGAATGGCATTTCGGCAAACCTAAAACCGAAGTTTCTCCTCAGTAATCCCGTCTGACTATATGACTACAAGCCCACTGTGCGAGCAGTGGGCTTTGTTTTACGAGGTTCATGGGCCTGATTCCCGCGATCCGGGAGCAGGTTCACCTGAAAATCTTAAAACCGTCACCAGCGGTTCGCTGGCAGTTGCCTGTGCCGAAGTGGCCAAGACCACAAGACCGGGCCGGGGCATCCCCACCAGTGAAATGCGTATCAGGTTTTTAGGAGCGCTGTAATGCCTGAGATCTATCACTTCTTCCAACAGCTGGTTAATGGTCTGACCATTGGCAGCACCTATGCCTTGATAGCCATTGGCTACACAATGGTTTACGGCATCATTGGAATGATCAACTTCGCCCATGGCGAGGTCTATATGATCGGTTCCTACGTGGCCTTCATCGCCCTTGCCGGGCTTGCCATGATGGGTATCGATTCACTGCCGCTGCTGATGACCGCCGCGTTCATCGCGACGATCGTCGTTACCAGTGCCTATGGCTACAGTATCGAACGGGTCGCCTACCGTCCGTTGCGTAACAGCAACCGGTTGATCCCGCTGATTTCTGCCATCGGCATGTCGATTTTCCTGCAAAACACCGTATTGCTATCCCAGGACTCCAAGGACAAGTCCATCCCCAACCTGATCCCTGGAAGTATCTCCTTCGGCCCGGGCGGCGCAGAGGAAGTGCTGATCTCCTACATGCAGATCCTGGTTTTCATCGTCACCCTGGTGGCCATGACCGGTTTGACCCTGTTCATCTCCCGCTCGCGTCTGGGCCGGGCCTGCCGGGCCTGTGCCGAAGACATCAAGATGGCCAACCTGTTGGGTATCAATACCAACAACATCATCGCCCTGACCTTCGTCATCGGTGCCGCCCTGGCGGCGGTGGCGGCCGTGCTGCTGAGCATGCAGTACGGGGTGATCAACCCCAACGCCGGTTTCCTGGTGGGCCTGAAGGCCTTTACCGCGGCGGTATTGGGCGGCATCGGCAGCATTCCGGGCGCCATGCTCGGCGGGCTGGTGCTGGGGGTGGCTGAAGCCTTTGGCGCCGATATCTTCGGTGACCAGTACAAGGACGTTGTGGCGTTCGGCCTTTTGGTTCTGGTGCTGTTGTTCCGTCCGACCGGCATTCTCGGCCGTCCGGAGGTTGAAAAAGTATGAACAGACATCTCAAATCGGCGTTTTTCAGCGCCTTGCTGGTCTGGGCCGTGGCCTTCCCGGTACTTGGCCTGAAACTCAGCATTGTCGGCATCAACCTGGAAGTGCACGGCCAAGGGCCACTGACCCTGTCGATCATCGCCGCCTGCTCGGTGCTGATGTTCCTGCGCGTGCTGTTCGACAAGCAGTGGAGCGGCCTGATGAAGTCAGCGCCCAAGGGCCCGCTGGTATCGCCCAAGGTCAGCCACTTCCTGACCCTGCCGCGGACCCAGCGCTACATCATCCTCGGCCTGATCGCCGTGGCCCTGGTGTGGCCGTTCTTCGGCTCGCGCGGCGCGGTCGACATCGCCACCCTGATCCTGATCTACGTGTTGCTGGGCCTGGGCCTGAACATCGTGGTCGGCCTGGCTGGCCTGCTTGACCTGGGTTATGTCGGCTTCTACGCCGTCGGCGCCTACAGCTACGCCCTGCTGTCGCACTACTACGGCCTGAGCTTCTGGATCTGCCTGCCGATCGCCGGCCTGATGTCGGCGACCTTCGGCTTCCTGCTCGGTTTCCCGGTGTTGCGCTTGCGCGGTGACTACCTGGCCATCGTGACCCTGGGCTTCGGTGAGATCATCCGCCTGTTCCTGCGTAACCTCACCGGCCTGACCGGTGGTCCCAACGGGATCAGCAACATCGAGAAACCGACCTTCTTCGGCCTGACCTTCGAACGCAAGGCCGCCGAGGGCATGCAGACCTTCCACGAGTTCTTCGGCCTGCAGTACAACTCGATCAACAAGGTGATCTTCCTCTACCTGGTGGCACTGCTGCTGGCGTTGCTGGCGCTGTTCGTGATCAACCGGCTGCTGCGCATGCCGATCGGTCGCGCCTGGGAAGCCCTGCGTGAAGACGAGATCGCCTGCCGCGCACTGGGCCTGAACCCTACCGTGATCAAGCTTTCGGCGTTCACCCTGGGTGCCTGCTTCGCCGGGTTCGCCGGCAGTTTCTTCGCCGCCCGCCAGGGCCTGGTGACACCGGAGTCGTTCACCTTCATCGAGTCGGCCATCATCCTGGCCATCGTCGTGCTCGGCGGCATGGGCTCGCAACTGGGCGTGATCCTCGCGGCCATTGTGATGATCCTGCTGCCGGAACTGATGCGTGACTTCAGCGAATACCGCATGTTGATGTTCGGTGCGCTGATGGTGTTGATGATGATCTGGCGTCCGCAAGGCCTGCTGCCTATGCAACGTCCACATATGGAGCTGCGTCGATGAGCCGCGAAATTCTGCAAGTCAGCGGCCTGAGCATGCGCTTCGGCGGCTTGTTGGCGGTCAATGGCGTGGCCCTGACCGTCAAGGAAAAACAGGTGGTGGCGTTGATCGGCCCGAACGGCGCCGGCAAGACCACGGTGTTCAACTGCCTGACCGGTTTCTACAAGCCGAGCGCCGGCAGCATCCTGCTCGACGGCCAGCCGATCCAGGGCCTGGCCGGCCATCAGATCGCCCGCAAGGGTGTGGTGCGGACCTTCCAGAACGTGCGTCTGTTCAAAGAGATGACCGCCCTGGAGAACCTGCTGATCGCCCAGCACCGGCACCTGAACACCAACTTTTTCTCCGGCCTGCTGAAGACCCCGGGGTTTCGCCGCAGCGAGCGCGAAGCCATGGACTTCGCCCAGTTCTGGCTGGACAAGGTCAACCTCACCGAGTTCGCCAACCGTACTGCCGGCACCCTGGCCTATGGTCAGCAACGGCGCCTGGAAATCGCCCGCTGCATGATGACCCGCCCGCGGATCCTGATGCTCGACGAACCGGCGGCGGGCCTGAACCCGAAGGAGACCGAAGACCTCAAGGCGCTGATCAGCGTGTTGCGTGAGGAGCACAACGTCACCGTGCTGCTGATCGAACACGACATGAAGCTGGTGATGAGCATCTCCGACCACATCGTGGTGATCAACCAGGGCACGCCCCTGGCCGACGGTACGCCGGAACAGATCCGCGACAACCCTGAAGTGATCAAAGCCTACCTGGGGGAAGCGTAAATGCTGCAGTTCGAAAACGTTTCCACCTTCTACGGCAAGATCCAGGCCTTGCACAGCGTCAACGTCGAGATCCGCCAGGGCGAGATCGTCACCCTGATCGGCGCCAACGGTGCCGGCAAGTCGACCCTGCTGATGACCCTCTGCGGCTCGCCGCAGGCCCACAGCGGCAGTATCCGCTACCTGGGCGAAGAGCTGGTCGGCCAGTCGTCCTCGCACATCATGCGCAAGAGCATCGCCGTGGTCCCTGAGGGCCGCCGCGTGTTCGCCCGCCTGACCGTGGAGGAGAACCTGGCCATGGGCGGCTTCTTCACCAGCAAGGGCGATTACCAGGAGCAGATGGACAAGGTCCTGCAACTGTTCCCGCGCCTGAAGGAGCGCTTCAGCCAGCGTGGCGGCACCATGTCCGGCGGCGAACAGCAGATGCTCGCCATTGGCCGTGCACTGATGAGCAAGCCCAAGCTGCTATTGCTCGACGAGCCATCGTTGGGCTTGGCGCCGATCATCATCCAGCAGATCTTCGACATCATCGAGCAGCTACGCCGCGATGGCGTGACGGTGTTCCTGGTCGAACAGAACGCCAACCAGGCGCTGAAAGTCGCTGACCGTGCCTATGTGCTGGAAAACGGCCGGGTGGTGATGGAAGGTACCGGTGAAGCGTTGCTGACCGACCCGAAGGTTCGCGACGCCTACCTGGGCGGTTGATCGCCAAAGTTGCATGCTCCAACTGGGAAAAGGCCTTCGGGCCTTTTTTCTTGCCCGCTGTAACGCCTCCACGGCAAGGGACTCTAGTGCTGCAGGTGAGCCAGAACCGCTGGCTCTTGCCTCCTCTGACTACTGGAGTCTCATCATGAACAAGACCCTCAGCGCCGCCGCACTCATCCTCTCCCTGGGTTCGAGCCTGGCCTTCCTGCCTGCGGTACACGCAGCCGACGACATGAACATGAGCAAGGAAGCGAGCATGGACAAGGAGATGAAAATGGACAAGAAAATGGCCGACGACAAAAAGATGGACATGAGCGACGACAAGAAAATGGACAAGAAGATGCCCAAGGACGACAAGATGATGAAAAACGAAATGCACGACGACAAGATGTAACGCCCTAAAGGGTCCGTAGCGCCTGGCTGCTGCGCCGGAACCAGGCCAGCAGGTAATCGGCCAGCACCTGGACCCGCCTGGGCATCCCGCCCTGATAGGGGTGCACCAGAAACAACGGTACGCTGCGCGTCTGATAGTCGCGCAGCAACCACTGCAAGCGGCCGTCAGCGAGCTCCGCATGCAGCATGTACGACGGCAGGCGGGCAACCCCCGCGCCCAGCAGCGCCGCCTTCTTCAGCAAGCTGTAATGATTGCTGGCAAAGCTGCCAGCCACTTGCACCCGCAACAGTTCGTGCTGCTGGTGATACAACCACTCT
>NZ_JH650757.1:415085-478262 GCF_000259195.1 Pseudomonas donghuensis | reverse complement strand
AAAAGCTCCCAGCCACTTGCACCCGCAACAGTTCGTGCTGCTGGTGATACAACCACTCTTCACGGCCGCTGTAGTGGCTGTTGAGCAGACAGCGATGGTCGCTCAACTCGCTCGGCGCCTTCGGTTCCCCATGGCGCTGCAGGTAGCCAGGGCTGGCACAGGTAAGTTCCTGCATGGCCAGCACCGGGCGGGCGACCAGACGTGCGTCATCCTGGACTTCGGTTCGAATCGCCAGGTCGAAGCCGTCACCCAGCAGGTCGCGGTAACCGTTGTTCAGCTCAAGCTCTACCTGCAAGTCCGGGTAGCGCGTGGCGAACTCCAGCAACAACCCTTCAAAAAACGTCTCGCCCAAGGACACCGGCACGGTGATACGCACCGGTCCCGCCAGTTCGTCCTTGAGCATGGCCAGGGTCTGCCGCGCCCCTTCCATCTGCCGCACCAGTGCCTGCGCCTGGGGCAGCAACATGGCGCCCGCAGCCGTCAGGCTCAGCCGCCGTGTCGTGCGGTGCAGCAATTTCACCGAATGGCTGGCCTCCAGGGCACTGATGCGCTTGGACAGCTGCCCCTTGCTCCAGCCCAGTTGTTGCGCGGCCAGGGTGAAACTGCCGGCATCCATCAACACGGCAAAGGCCGCCAGGTCATCGAGGTCGCTCATGGATTGTTTCCACATGAAAACCAAAGGTTGCCTATTAGCACGCTTATCCGCGGAAAAATCCACCCTAGACTTGAGCCTTGTCTTCACTACCCACGAGGAAGGGCCCCATGAAAATCCTGTTGATCGGCGCCAGCGGTACCATCGGTTCGGCGGTTGCCAAAGAGCTGGAACAACGCCACGAAGTGCTGCGCATCGGCCGCAACAGCGGCGACTATCAGGTGGACATCAGCGACAGCGCTTCAATTCGCCGCTTGTTCGAACAGACCGGCCGCTTCGATGCCCTGGTCTGCGCCGCTGGCAACGTGACTTTTGCAGCCCTGGAGCAAATGAACGCGGAGCACTTCGCCCTGGGCCTGAACGACAAGCTCATGGGCCAGGTCAACCTGCTGCTGATCGGTCGCGAGTTCATCAACGATGGCGGCTCGTTTACCTTCACCAGCGGCATTCTCAATCGCGACCCGATTCGTACCGGCACTTCAGCCGCCTTGGTCAACGGTGCCCTGGATGCCTTCGTCAAAGCCGCCGCCATCGAATTGCCCCATGGCCTGCGGGTCAACGCCATCAGCCCTAACGTGCTGGTCGAGGCCATGCCAGCCTATGCCCCGTATTTCCGTGGTTTCAAACCAGTGCCCGCCGCCGACGTGGCACTGGCCTATGCCAAGAGTGTCGAAGGTTTGCAAACCGGCCAGACCTACCAGGTCGGCTAGACCCTTGTGATCGGCGACAAGCCTGCGTAACGTGGCGGCACCTTTTGCTCGAGATGCTGGAGTTTGCTTGATGCGTGCCGCCCCTTCGCTGTTGCTTGTCGCCGTGTTGCCGCTGTTTGCCGGCTGCCAGATGCTGGCTGAAAAGCCCCAGGCTGCCTCTACCGCCGGCCAGACCCGCATGCAGGGCGAACTGAGCGCCCAGGGTGGGCAACTGCTGTTCAAACCCTGCGAAGAAACCCGCCGCTTTGCCGTCAATGACAGCGGCAACACCGGCCTGCTGCAGGAAGCCAGTGCACTGGCGGCAACCCCCGGCACCTTGTTCGCCGACGTCCGCGGCACGCTGTCGGCCAGCCAGAAAGGCGGCAACGACGGCCAGTTCAATGTGCAGCGCCTGTACCGCGTCGAGCATTCCAGCAGCGCCTGCAGCGACCCCAACTTCAAGCGCCTGACCCTGCGCGCCAGCGGCCACGAGCCGGACTGGAGCCTCAAGGCCAGCGGCAAAGGCATGGTCCTGGAGCGCGTCGGTCAACCGTCCCTGGCCGTGCCCTACCTGGAAGAACAACTGCCCGACGGCCGCTTCAGCCTCAATACCGAAGCCAATGGCCAGAAAGTCGAACTCTGGGTCGCCCCACAACGCTGCGTCGACAGCGCCACCGGCAGTGTGCAACACCTGAGGGCCGAACTGCGGGTCGACGGCCAGACCCTGCGCGGCTGCGCCTATTACGGTGGCTCGCGCAACGACTGATCATCGGCGCACGCGTTTAACCTGCCTGCAAAGGCGGCGAACAGCTTATACTTGGCGGTTTGTGTAAAGCCGCCGGCCGTTCATGGCCGGGATACTGGACCCTGCCATGTTACGAATCACCGAACTGAAGCTGCCGCTGGATCATCCTGATGAAGCCCTGCGCGAGGCCATCGTGCAACGCTTGGGGATCAGCGACGAGCAACTGCTGGACTTCACCCTGTTCAAGCGCAGCTACGATGCGCGCAAGAAGAACAGCGAGCTGCTGTTCATCTACACCATCGACCTGCAAGCGAGCAACGAAGCCGAACTGCTGCAAAAGTTCGCCGACGATCACAACGTCAACGTCGCCCCGGATGTCAGCTACAAAGTGGTTGGCCAGGCCCCTGCCGACCTGCAGGAGCGCCCCATCGTCGTCGGCTTCGGCCCGTGCGGGATTTTCGCCGGCCTGCTGTTGGCGCAGATGGGCTTCAAGCCGATCATCCTCGAGCGCGGCAAGGAAGTCCGCCAGCGCACCAAGGACACCTGGGGCCTGTGGCGCAAAAGCGTGCTCAACCCCGAGTCGAACGTGCAGTTCGGCGAAGGCGGCGCCGGGACCTTCTCCGACGGCAAGCTGTACAGCCAGATCAAGGACCCGCAGCACCATGGCCGCAAGGTGCTGCACGAGTTCGTCAAAGCCGGTGCGCCGGATGAGATTCTCTACGTCAGCAAGCCGCACATCGGCACCTTCCGCCTGACCGGCATGGTTGAGAACATGCGCCACGAGATCCAGGCGTTGGGCGGCGAAGTACGCTTCGAGCAAAAGGTCACCGACCTGCTGATGGACGACGGCCAGCTCAACGGCGTGGTGCTGGCAAGCGGCGAACAGCTGCACTCGCGCCACGTGGTCCTGGCCCTGGGCCACAGTGCCCGTGACACTTTCCGCATGCTGCATGCCCGTGGCGTGTTCATGGAGGCCAAGCCGTTCTCGATCGGCTTTCGTATCGAGCACCCGCAATCGCTGATCGACCAAGCGCGCCTGGGCAAGTACGCCGGCCACCCGAAACTGGGCGCTGCCGACTACAAGCTGGTGCACCACGCCAAGAACGGCCGTTCGGTCTACAGCTTCTGCATGTGCCCGGGCGGCACCGTGGTTGCCGCTACCAGCGAGCCGGGCCGAGTCGTGACCAACGGCATGAGCCAGTACTCGCGTAACGAGCGCAATGCCAACTCCGGTATCGTCGTTGGCATCACCCCTGAGCAAGATTATCCGGACGGCCCGCTGGCCGGTATCGAGCTGCAGGAAAAGCTCGAAGCCCACGCGTATGTGCTGGGGGGCAGCAACTACCAGGCGCCGGCGCAACTGGTCGGTGACTTTGTCGCCGGGCGACCCTCCACGGCTATTGGCAGTGTCGAGCCTTCGTACAAGCCTGGCATCAGCCTTGGCGACCTGGCACCGAGCCTGCCTGATTTTGCCATCGAGGCGATTCGTGAAGCGTTGCCGGCCTTCGATCGGCAGATCAAGGGCTACAACCTGCCTGACGCAGTGCTGACCGGTATCGAAACCCGTACCTCATCGCCGCTGCGCATCACCCGTGATGCCAGCATGCAGAGCCTGAACCTCAAGGGCCTGTTCCCAGCGGGTGAAGGCGCAGGTTATGCCGGCGGGATCCTGTCGGCGGGTGTTGACGGGATTCGCATTGCTGAAGCGGTGGCGCGCAGCATGCTGGGCTTGCAGGCCTGATTCATACCGCAACACAGTAATCGCCGGCAATGCCGGCTCCCACAGGGGTCTGAGTCGCAGCGGACCTTGTGGGAGCTGGCCTTGCCAGCGATGGGCTGCAAGGCAGCCCGCCCTTCAAACACCCTCGCGCAATACCGACGCCGGCAACGCCTCACCGCGCTCGACACACGCCTGCACCGCCTCAATCAAGCCCTCCAACTGATACCCCTGCCCGCTCAACCATTCCTGGTCATAGTAAGTGGTGGCATAGCGATCGCCGCCATCACACAGTATTGCCACGATCGAGCCGGCCTCCCCTGCTGCGCGCATCTGCTGCGCCGCCGCCAGGGCGCCAATCAGGTTGGTGCCGCTCGAACCGCCGACCCGTCGGCCCAGGCGCTGCGCCAGGTAATGCATGGCCGCCAGTGACAGGGCGTCCGGTACCTTGACCATGGCATCGATCACTTGTGGCAAAAACGAAGCCTCCACCCGTGGCCGGCCGATGCCTTCAATACGTGATCCGCAGTCCAGGCGCAGGGAACGGTCACCGGTCCTGTAGCTGTCGAAAAATACCGAGCGCTCGGCATCGGCGCACAGTACCCGGGTAGCATGCTGGCGATAGCGCACGTAGCGGCCCAACGTGGCGGTGGTGCCGCCCGTACCCGGGCTGGAGATCAGCCAGCTCGGCTCGGGGAACTGCTCGAAACGCATCTGGGCAAAGATCGATTCGGCGATGTTGTTGTTGGCCCGCCAATCGGTAGCGCGTTCGGCATAGGTGAACTGGTCCATGAAGTGCCCGCCACTTTCCCGGGCCAGACGCTCGGACTCGGCGTAGATCTGCGTCGGATCCTGCACCAGATGGCTCTGGCCACCGTAGAAGGCAATCTGGGCGATCTTCTCCTGCGATGTGCTGGCAGGTACCACGGCAATGAAAGGCAGCCCGAGCAAGCGCGCAAAGTAAGCTTCGGAGATTGCTGTCGAGCCGCTGGACGCCTCGATCACCGGCGCCCCCGGGCGCAACCAGCCATTGCACAAGGCATACAGAAACAACGACCGCGCCAGCCGGTGCTTGAGGCTACCGGTGGGGTGGCTCGACTCATCCTTGAAATACAGCTCGACCTCGGGAAAGCCTGGCAGGGGCAACGGGATAAGGTGGGTATCGGCGCTGCGCTGGAAGTCCGCCTCAATAATGCGGATGGCTTCACGGGCCCACTGGCGGTGATCGGTCATGGTCGATTCTCGGGCAAAAAAGTCGAAGTTCAACAGAACATGTTAGGAAAATTCCGATAACTACTAAAGATACAGCCACGGTGAATTATCGACTGCAACTGCTAGGCTGCAGGGCGTGAGTTGGTTACAGCATATAACAAAAAAGAATATAGTTTTTGTTTTAAAGAATATCACCACAGGGTAGGGTGTGCCCCTATCAGAACCTTCAGGATGGAGAGCGCCCTTGCCCCTGCGTAGCACTTTCACACGTTTCTTTCAGTTGGAAGCTGCCAGCGGTCTATTACTGATTGCTGCAGCCGCCCTGGCCCTGATCATCAACAATTCGCCGCTGTCTTACCTGTACAACGGCCTGCTGGATGTTCCGGTGGTCGCCCAGATTGGCGCCCTGAAAATTGCCAAACCCTTGCTGTTGTGGATCAACGACGGCCTGATGGCCTTGTTCTTCCTGCTGATCGGCCTTGAGGTCAAGCGCGAGGTGGTCGACGGCCACCTCTCCAAGCCCTCGCAGATCGTCCTGCCCGGCGCTGCCGCCATCGGCGGCATGGTGGTACCGGCACTGATCTACTGGTTCCTCAACAAGGACAACCCGGCCGCCGTGGCTGGCTGGGCCATCCCCATGGCCACCGACATCGCCTTCGCCCTCGGCGTGCTGGCCCTGCTGGGCAAGCGCGTACCGGTTTCGCTCAAGCTGTTTTTGATGACCCTGGCGATCATCGACGATCTGGGCGCGATCATCGTCATCGCCCTGTTCTACTCCGGCACGTTGTCGAGCCTGTCGCTGGGCCTGGCGGCGGCCTGCCTGCTGGTGCTGATCGCGATGAACCGGCTGGGGGTGGTCAAGCTCGGCCCGTACATGGTGGTCGGCCTGATCCTCTGGGTCTGCGTGCTCAAGAGCGGTGTGCATGCCACCCTGGCCGGGGTCACCCTGGCGCTGTGCATCCCGCTGCGCACGAAAAACGCCGAGCCCTCCCCGCTGCTGAGCCTGGAGCATGCCCTGCACCCTTGGGTCGCCTATGGCATCCTGCCGTTGTTTGCCTTTGCCAACGCCGGTGTGTCGCTGGCGGGCGTCAGCCTTGAAAGCTTTACCCATCACGTACCCATGGGCATCGCCGTCGGCCTGCTGGTGGGCAAGACCCTCGGGGTATTCGGCTTCGCCTGGGTGATGATCAAGGCTGGCATGGCTGCGTTGCCCGCAGGCGCCAATTGGGGCCAGGTGCTTGGGGTCGCGATTCTCTGCGGCATCGGCTTTACCATGAGCCTGTTTGTCGGCTCCCTGGCCTTCGTCCCGGGCAGCAGCGAATACGCCGGCATGGACCGCATGGGGATCCTCACCGGTTCCATCCTCGCCGCACTGATCGGCTATGGCATCACCGCGCTGTCGAGTCGCAAGCCCGCCGTGGCCTGAAACTCAAGGCAATAAAAAACCCCGACCGGCGCTGCCGAGTCGGGGTTTTTAATGGCCGGTTCACAACTTCAGTGAGTAACCCGGCTGGTACCGTCGACGGTCATGATCCGCACACGCTCACCGACGCGGAAAATCTCGTTCTGTTGCACCGCCTGCACGTAGGCACGCATGCTGCCGTCGTCTTCACGCACGGTAATTTCCACGCCCTGGGTACGGGTCAGGCCTTCTTCGGCCGCAGAACCTGCCAGGCCGCCGGCCACGGCACCGATCACGGCGGCAACGATACTGCCGCGACCGCCACCCACCGCACTACCGGCGACGCCGCCAACGATTGCACCGGCGCCACCGCCGATCGGGGTTTTGGTACCTTCGATTTTCACCGGCCGCAGCGACTCGATGGTGCCCATGCGCACGGTCTGCACACGGCGCGCTTCATCACGGGAGTACGAATCGCCGGTCAGGCTCGAGGCACAACCGCCAAGCAGCAGCGACATTGTGGTGAAGCTTGCCACCAGCAGAACAGATTTACGCATTGGATGATCTCCGTAAGACAGATGCCCATTAGACTCCGCGCATTGACGACTGTCACGACAGATGCGCGGTAAAATTGCTTCCATTCAGCTTCCGTACAGCCTGTTCTATCGGGGCAGCCTGTAGAAACTTCTAGCGCAAGGATAGACATGGATTACTTCATCGTCGTCATCACCACCGTGGCAGGCCTTTACTTCCACTGGTGGATCTACGTTCGCATCAAGCGCTGGATGGACCGTGACCTGGCCTTGTCACTGGCAGGCGAAGACGAAGGCAAGAAGGTCTTCATGCTACAACGTCTGGACAGCGCCAAGGCGCAAAAGGTCAAACGCAGTGAACTGGCGGCCTGGCTGGAGCGCGAGGCCGCCGGTTACCAGGCCGATTAAGGCGCGAGGCGCTCACGCAGCCAGTTGCCCTGCTGCAAGCGGTAATTGAGGCGGTCGTGCAGGCGGCTGGCACGCCCCTGCCAGAACTCGATACGCTCGGGCAACAGGCGATAGCCGCCCCAGTGCTCCGGGCAATGCGGCTGGTTGTCGCTAAAGCGCTGCTCGGTGGCCTTTACCAGGCCTTCGAGCTCGGCACGGTCGGCAATCACCTGACTCTGCGGAGAAGCCCAGGCCCCCAGGCGGCTGCCCAGCGGGCGCACCTGATAGTACTCGTCCGATTCCTGCTGGCTGACCTTGACCACCCGGCCCTCGATGCGCACCTGACGCTCCAGCGCCGGCCAGAAGAACGTCATGGCCGCAAAGGGATTGACCAGCAATTGCTGGCCCTTGGCGCTTTCATAGTTGGTGAAGAAGGTAAAACCTTGCTCATCCAGGCCTTTGAGCAAAACGATCCGGCAATGCGGACGACCATCGCCATCCACCGTTGCCAGGGTCATGGCATTGGCTTCCACCGGCGGTTGCTCGGTTTTCAGGGCGTCATCGAACCACTGACGAAACAACGCGAACGGCTGCTCCGGAGCCAAGGCTTCGGTCAGGCCATCACGGGTGTAATCGCGGCGCATATCGGCCAGGGATTGGGTCATTACTGCGTTCCTTGACGATCAGTTGGTCTTCGCAGGGCTGGTGTTGGCAGCGACTTTTTTCGCCGCCGGTGCCGCAGCCTTTTTCGCTGCTGGCTTGGCGACAGGCTTCTTGGCCGCGGTCTTGGCTGGTGCGGCTTTCTTGGCTGCAGTGGCTTTTTTCGCCGGGGCCTTGGCCGCAGGCTTGGCAGCCGGCTTAGCCGCGACCTTGGCTGGGGCTTTGGCATCCTGCACGGCAACCAGTTCGGCCGGGGTCGGGGTCGGCTGCTTGTACTTGGCCAGCAAGGCAACCATGGTGTTCTGCGGCGTCAGCACCAGCTCGACGCGGCGGTTCAGCGAGCGGCCTTCGAGGCTGTCGTTGGCCGCGCGCGGCATTTGCGAGCCCATGCCACGCAGCATCAGGCGATCACGTTCCAGGCCGCTGAGACGGAAAATGGCGGCCACCGACTGGGCGCGCTCCTGGCTGAGCTTGGTATTGGCTGCCGCGACCCCACTGCTATCGGCATGGCCGAGGACCAGCACTGCGGTCTGCTTGTCGGTCTCGATGGCCTTGGCCACACGGGTGATCGGGCCAAGGGTGACCGGCAGGAGCATGGCCGGACGGTCCGGGTTGTAGGAGCTGTCGACCGGCACTGTCACGACCAACACGTCTTCACGGCGTTCGACTTCGAACTTGCTGTCCTTGATGGCTTCGCGCAGCTTCGGCTCGTAACTGTCCAGCCAGGCCTGGGTCGCCTTGCGGTCGATTTTCGGCACGGCAGCGACCTTGCTCTTGTCGTTCTCGCCAAACGGCCACCACCAGCGGCTGGCGCTGTCCGACTTGGCGTCGGCCTTGGCCACTTTTTCAGTTACCACGTCCTTAACTTCCTTGTCGACGACCTGGTCCGAGCCAAATGGCCACCAGTTGAAACCGGCATCAGCGGCCCCGTGTTTCTGAGGATGCTGCGCGCAGCCGGTGACAGCCAGGCACAGGGCGAGAGCTAAGGATTTATGCGAAGACATCAGCGATACACCATGAAAATGAAAGAAATTTGGCCCAGCAATGCAGGGCTTTGGATTTCAGAATAGCCAAAGGGTTCAGGCCACACCGGGGTCAACCGATCAAAGGCAGCTGGCCAATACCCGCACCAGCTTCTGCGCCCGAGGGTCCATGAGCACATAAGGGCCCAGGGTATTGGTAACAAAACCAAAGGAAACATCATGTTCCGGGTCGGCAAAGCCCACCGAGCCGCCCGCCCCCGGATGGCCGAAGGCGCGCGCGCCCAGACCAAAGGTAGCGTTTGCCACGCGTGGCTGATCGAGCATACAGCCCAGGCCAAAACGGGTCTGGGTCAACAAGGTGCGGTCCTGGCCGAGGCTGTGCTCCCGCGTCAGTTCATCCAGCAGTTCCGACTCCAGCAGGCTGCCATCCAGCAGGCCAGCATAGAAACCGGCAAGGCTGCGGGCATTGCCATGGCCATTGGCCGCCGGTTGCTGCATCCGGCGCCACTCTGGCTTGTTGGTACTGGTGAGCATGCCTGGCGGGTTGGTGAAGGCCCGGGTCGACAGGGCCTGTGGCTCACGCAGGGTTACCTGGAGCAGGCGCTGGGCCGCTTCATCGCCCATGTTGCCTTTGCCGCGGGCGATGTGCGCGACTCGATGGAATTCTTCTTCGGCCAGGCCGATATGAAAGTCCAGACCCAGCGGCCTGGCGGTGCGCGCGACGATCGACTCGCCTGGCTCGCGGCCATCTGCCCGGCGGATCAACTCGCCGATCAACCAGCCAAAGGTGATGGCCGCATAACCGTGGGCGGTGCCGGGCGTCCACCAGGGTGATTCGCCAGCCAGCGCCTGGACCATGGTTTGCCAGTCATAGAAGGCTTCGGCCGGCATCAACTCGCGCAAGGCCGGTACGCCGGCGCGATGGCTGAGCAACTGGCGCAGGGTGATCGATTGCTTGTCGGCCTGGGCGAATTCCGGCCAGTAACGCGCCACAGGCGCGTCCAGGGCCAGCTTGCCCTCGCCGACCAACTGCAGGGCCGTCACGGCGGTGAACATCTTGGTGCAGGAAAACAGGTTGGCGATGGTGTCGCTGTGCCAGGCCTCGGCCCCGTCCTTGTCGGCGCTACCGGCCCAGAGGTCGATGACGGTCTCGCCACCGACCTGGATGCACAGCGCTGCGCCACGCTCCTGAGGATCGTCGAACAGCGCCGCAAAGGCTTCACGCACTGCTTCGAACTTAAGCTCGTAATGACCCTGAATCTGCACCCAGCAACTCCCGCAAAACCGGCTTCTCAATAGGGTGTGCATTGTTTCAGTCTGCGCACGATTTGGGAACAGACAGAAGCCGGGCGGTCCACGCCAGACGGCTGCTGTCAGGGGGCCTTGGGCGTTTTCTGCGTGGCGACGAAGGTTTTACCGATCTGCTCCTGAGCCTGCAGGTTGCTTTTGCGCACACCGTCGACAAAGCCCTGGAACGGCACATCGGTAATGCCCACCAGGCCGAAGTGACCATTCTCGCCATCGAGCAGACGCCCGCTGGCCGGCTGGTCGAGGTATTGGAACCAGTGCACGCCGACGATCGACGGCTCATCCACAGCGGCCTTGACGAAGCCGGCATAGGCTGGCGCCCTGCCTTCTTCCTTGGCCACTTCCATCGGCCCCGGCCAGAACGGGCCGCGATCACGGGAGCCGAACTGGAACTCGGAGACCAGCACCGGCTTGTCCAGCGCCTTGAGCTGGCTGAAGTCGTAACCGTCCTGCGGTTTGGGCGTGTAGAAGTTGAAGCTGATGACGTCGCAGTACTCGGCACAAGCGGCGACCGCTTCCGGGGTGCTCACGGCATAGCGGCCACCGAGCAACAGGTGATTGGGCGCATGCCATTTCAGCGAGTCTGCAATGGTCTTGAAATAGGTTTCGGCGAAGACCTTCTGGAAGTACTTGAAGTCGGCCTCGATCTCCGGGTGCTCAGGGCTTGGCAGCGGCGGTTCGAAGCCTGGGTCTTCCATCAGCTCCCAGGCCGGCAAGTCAATGCCCCAGGCCTTGGACAGGCCAGCCTGGTTGCGGTATTTGTCGCGCAGCTGCTTGAGGAAGGCGCGCTTGGCCGGCACGTCGGTAGTCAGGCGCAAAGTGCCATAGGCCAGGGCGTAACGGGCCTTGGGGTCATCCCCGGGGGCGGCCCAGGCCAGTTCGTTGTCGGCGAAATAACCGATCAGCCAAGGGTCGTCGCGGTGGTCGCGGGCGGCAATCGCCACCGCACGCTCGGTGGCCATGGCAAAGCGTGGGTCGAACGGGTCGGGCATGCCGCCCCACCAGTCCATGCCGGTGCTGATACTGGCGTAGTCACCGACGATCGACAGCGGCAAGGTGTAGGGCATGCGGCTGGCCTGGCCCAGCGTCGGCTCGCTCCAGTTGCCCAGGGTATTGAAGCCCCAGGCCTGCAGGCGATCGAGGGTATGCCCCTGCCAGCGTTGCTTGTCGAAGCTGGCTACCGGGCATTCAACCGCCGGGGCCTTGTCGCTGGCTGCCATCGGCGTGCACGGTGTGCCATGGCTGCGCTCGATATTGGCGGCATAGAAGTCGAACCAGCGCCCCTGGTTGAAATTGCGGCCACGGGCCGAGCCGTTGCCGTCGTTGTTGTTGCCCTCGCCGTAGAACTGCGCCAGCGCTTCACCCGGTTGCGGCAGTGCGCTGAACATGGCTTCGCGCCCGGCGACGTAGGTGCGACCGCCGTCGGCGGCCACGGTGTTGACGCCCAGGGAGTAGAACGGGTGCCCTTGCGGCGTCACCAGGTACCAGCGGCCCTCGCGTTTTTCAGTACGGAAGAAGCCCTTGGCCTCGAACGCCGGCCCCTCGTTGATGCCGCCGAACTTGTCCAGCTTGAGCTTGCTGCGCTCGCCCAGCCAGCCCTTGAGCTGCTGCTGCTCACGGCTGGCGGCGGCCTTGAGCTGATCGTCGCTGACAATCTTCTCCGGCCAGCGGCCGCGGGTGGACTGGCCATAGCCATCGATCAAGCCGGAGTACACGGCCTTCTGCAACTGGTCGTCATCCTGAGTGCCGACGCGCTCGATAAGGATGCTCTGGGCGACATTGGGCTTGTTCATCGACAAGGTCACCGATACCACCTGCTTGAGGTCGACCTCGCCGGCGCTGCTGGTCAGCAACACCCGCTGGCCCTCATGCACCCAGGGCATCGGCGGCCCGGCACGCATGCCCTGGCTCAGGGGCGAGCTGGCCTTGAGCGGCACATAGACGGTTTGCGCCGGGCCCGCCGGCAGGTCGATGCGGCTGGTGAGGGTCTTGCCATCGCTGCTCTGTACCGTCACATCGACGGTCAGCGCCCAGTCCATGGCGCTTTGCAGACGCAAGGTCATGGCCGTGGCACTGGACCAGTCCCAGGCACCGGACTGCGGAGTCAGGCGCAGTTTGGGCTGTTGCACCGGGTTGAACACCACCCGGCGCAGCACCTCGCCCTCGGCCGTCTGCTCTGCGTTGTACTGCGGCAGGCTGGCATCTTCGGTCACCACATTGACCACCGCGGCCGGGCGAACGAAGCTGAACAGCGTCTGTTGCCCGGCCAGCAGCGGCGTGCTGAACAACAGTGCGAATACGGCAGGCAAGGTACGGCGAATCATAGGGCTGGAGCTCTCCTTGAGGGCCCATAGGGCCTTGAACTGAGTGATAGACAACGCCCGGAGCATTGCGCTCCGGGTTTCAGGAAATTTCTCTGCGAAACGGTGGCAACGCATTGAGAATAGCCTTGCCGTAGCGCTGGGTGACCACGCGCCGATCAAGCAGGGTGATGGTGCCGCGATCCTCTTCGGTGCGCAGCAGGCGCCCGCAGGCCTGGATCAGCCGCAGCGAGGCATCCGGCACGGCGATTTCCATGAACGGATTGCCGCCCCGGGCCTCGATCCATTCGGCCAGGGCTGCCTCGACCGGATCATCCGGCACCGCGAACGGAATCTTGGCAATCACCACGTGCTCGCAATAGGCGCCCGGCAGGTCGACGCCTTCGGCGAAACTGGCCAGGCCGAACAGCACGCTGGAATCACCGCCATCGACCCGCGCCTTGTGCTTGTTGAGGGTTTCCTGCTTGGACAGGTTGCCCTGGATGAACACCTGCTTGCGCCAGTCGCGGTCCAGGCCGTCGAACACGTCCTGCATCTGCTTGCGCGAAGAAAACAGCACCAGCGAACCGCGCGAACCTTCCACCAGCTCCGGCAGGTCGCGGATGATCGCCGCAGTGTGGGCGGCGGCATCGCGCGGGTCGGCGCGCAGGTCCGGCACCCGCAGCACGCCGGCATCGGTGTGGTGGAAGGGGCTTGGCACGACGCTGGTGACCGCAGTCTTGGGCAGCCCGGCACGCATGCGGAAACGATCGAACTTGCCCAGCGCAGTGAGGGTGGCCGAGGTCACCAGGGCGCCATGGGCGACGCTCCACAGGTTGCGCCGGAGCATTTCGGCGGCGAGGATCGGGCTGGCATTGACCTCGATGTCGAACAGCGCGCCGCTTTCCGCCAGGGTCAACCAGCGGGCCATGGGCGGGCTGTCTTCCGGGTCCTCGGCGGTGAAGGCGGTCCACAGTTCCCAGTTGCCCTGGGCACGCATCAACAGGCTGCCGAACAACGGGTACCACTCCTCGGCCTGATGGCTGGCGATGCCGATGTTGACTTCGCCGTCCATGCCTTCCTTGAGCAGCTCGGTCAGGCGGGTGAACAGGTCGTTGAGGCGCGAGAACCCCTTTTTCAGCTCGATGCCCATCTCGCGCATGTGCTCGGGGACCACCCCGCCTTCGAAGCGATGACGGGGCCGCTCGCGGCCTTCCATGTCTTCGCCGGGGCGGAAATCGGCGACCTGCTCGCAGGCACTGAACATGAACTGTTGCTGGGCCTTGATCTCGCGGGCCAGCTCCGGCACCTGCTCGATCAGTTTGCCCAGGTCGCCGGGCAGTGGATGCTGGGCCAGCAGTTTGGTCAGGTTCTTGGCGGTTTGCTCGAGCCAGTCGGCGGTCGAGCGCAAACGGGTGTAGTGGGCGAAGTGGCCGATGGCCTTGTCGGGCAGGTGGTGGCCTTCGTCGAACACATAAATGGTGTCGCGCGGGTCCGGCAGCACGGCGCCGCCGCCCAGGGCCAGGTCAGCCAGGACCATGTCATGGTTGGTGACGATCACATCGACCTTGCCCATGCCTTCGCGGGCCTTGTAGAAGGTGCACTGCTGGAAGTTCGGGCAATGGCGGCCGGTGCACTGGCTATGGTCGGTGGTCAGGCGCGCCCAGTCCTGGTCTTCCAGGGCCTGGGGCCAGCTGTCACGGTCGCCATCCCAGCGGTTGCCGGCGAGCTTCTCGATCATGCTGGTGAACAGCTTCTGGCTGGCCTCATCGACTTCGATCTTGAAGCCTTCTTCTTCGAATAGCTGGGCAGTGGCCGACTGTGCCTGGCCTTCCTGCAGCAGCAGGTCGAGTTTCGACAGGCACAGGTAGCGGCCCCGGCCCTTGGCCAGGGCGAAGCTGAAATTCAGGCCGCTGTTGCGCATCAGGTCGGGCAGGTCCTTGAAGACGATCTGCTCCTGCAGGGCAACCGTGGCGGTGGCGATTACCAGGCGCTTGCCGGCCGCCTTGGCCGCAGGAATCGAGGCCAGGCTATAGGCCACCGTCTTGCCGGTACCGGTGCCGGCCTCGACCGCGACCACAGCCGGTTCACCGACGCGCCGACCTTCGTCGTCGCAGTCGATATCGCCGAGCACCTTGGCCACTTCGGCAATCATCAGGCGCTGGCCATAGCGGGGCTTGAGGCTCTTGGCTTCTAGAAAACGCGAATAGGCGCCCTGAATCGTGGTTTTGAGTTCGTTGCTGATCATGGTGTCGGGCGCCCGAAGGGCTGGATAAATTTTCAGTGTTTCGGTTGGGTCGCTATCATACCCCGCTATTGCCCTTTGCGCCGAATGGAGATCCCCATGCCCATCTTTGCCCTTCCTTATAGCCTGCATGTTCTGGCCGCCCTGGTGTGGGTCGGGGGGATGTTCTTTGCCTGGCTGATCCTGCGCCCTGCGGCGGTTGCAGCCCTGGATGGCCCCGCTCGTCTGCGCCTGTGGGTGGAAGTGTTTCAGCGTTTTTTCGTGTGGGTGTGGATCGCGATCGCGGTGCTGGCGATCAGCGGTGTGATCATGATCAATACCCGTTTTGCCAGCTTCGAGACGACACCGCGGCATGTTCAGGTGATGATCGGTGGCGCGATTGCGATGTTCGCCCTGTTCTTTCGTATCCAGTCGTTGCTGTACCCGGAACTGCGCAAGGCGGTGCAGGCCGAAGACTGGCCTGCGGGCGCGGCGGTCATGGCGAGGATTCGCCGGATGGTCGGGATCAACCTGATGCTGGGGATCGCAGTGGTGTTGTCGGGTGGAGTGTTGTGGTGAATTGAAGCCTGGGGGGCTGCTACGCAGCCCATCGCCGGCAAGGCCGGCTCCCACAGGGTCGGCGTGTATTTTTACAGGCGCTGCAGAATCAACTCCCCAGCCGCCCCGGGCAAACCTGGCTGGCCTGCCACACCCGGCTTGCCCGCGGCACCGCCAGCGGTGCTGTAAACCAGGCAGCCCTTGCTCGCGCCACCGGCCCCCGGCTTGCCGGCGGCCCCTGCTACACCTGGCGCGCCGCCATCGACCTGAACCACGATGCGCTCGGCCGGGAAATCCGCCGGCAGCGCCAGCCGTACCCGGCCACCAGGCGCGCCGTCATGGCCATTGCCGCCATTGTCGCCATTGGCCCCGCGGCTGGCCTGGCCCCAGGTGCAACCTCCCGGCTTGCCGTTGGCGCCATCGAGCCCGACGTATCCCGGAGCACCGGCCCCGCCACGGGCATCAATGGCCAGCGTCGAGGCCTGCAGTTCATGCAACTGCAACGCCAGGTTGCGCCCAGCCTTCGCCGCCTTTTCATAGGTCCCCGGCGCACCATGGGCGACAATCTGGCTACCCTCGCCCAAACTGGCCCGGCTCACCTCGATCTGCAAGGTGGTGTCGGCCGGCACGATGGCAATCCGCGCGTCATGCCCCAGGTGCAACTCATCGATTTTGAAGTCGACCAGGCTGGCTGGCAGCAACAACGTGGCGGAATCCGCAACCTCCAGGCGCTGCAAATGCACGACGCTGGACTTGTTCGGCAAGCGCAGCACCGAATGGCTCGCCACGCTAATGGCATCGGCCAGGGCCAGGGGGCTGAACAACGCAGCCAGAATGATCAATTTACGCATGAGCAGCTTCCTTGCGGGGTGCAGGAATCGAAAGGACATGAAAAATACCCACCAGCAGGATCTGCAAGCGATCGAACCAACGATGGCTGCGCGTGCGCAAGCAACCATTGAACATCAACACTTCCAGCAGATGCAGGCCAAGCAGGGCGGCACCGGCGGCATTGATCAGCAGGTGGAAGGGATGCTCCAGGGGAATCAGCAGATTCACCAGCACCACCCACCAGAACACCACGGTCAGGGCCTTGGCCAGCCCCAGTAAGCCTTGCATAGGCGCCCCCGTTGTTATTTTTCGGTGGCGATGCCAGCCACGCCGGCATCGCCTGCAACAGTAACGGCTGACACGCTCCTTGTGCCAGTGGCTCGATCAATTAAGGTGCAGTTCCACCCTGCGATTTTGCGCGCGGCCGGCGTCGGTGTCGTTTTCGGCGATGGGCTGGCTCTCGCCGCGCCCCTGGCTGGTGACTTTCGACGGTGCCAGCCCCTGACTGATCAGGTACTCGGCAACGCTGCTCGCGCGCCGCTCGGAGAGTGCCTGGTTGTAGGCATCGGAGCCTTGGCTATCGGTGTGGCCGATGACCTTGACGCTGACCACATTGGCGCCATTGAGCTTGCTGCCCAGCGCCTGCAATTGTTGCTGGGCCGCACTGGTCAACTGCGCCGAATCAGAGGCGAACATCACGGCCCCCTGATCGCTGAGGGTGATGACCTGCGAGGTGGCTGCAGGCTCCGGCGCCTTCTGGCTCACCGGGTACTGCGGCGACGGGCAACCGGTGTGGCTGACCGGGGTATTGGCCGGCGTGTCGGGGCAACGGTCACGACGATCGAACACCCCGTCTTCGTCTTCATCACCATCCTGGGCATAACAGATCAAGCCGCCGGCAATCGCACCGGCAGCACCGGCGCCAGCTGCCCAGGCAGAACTTTCGATGGCCCCCAGGCCGCCACCGACCAGACCGCCAAGCAGACTGCAGATAGGCCAGGTCCTTTGATTGAGTGGGGCGCTGCCATCGCTGTGGGTCGCGCAACCGGAGAGCAGGCTTGCGGCCAGAAGGACCGGCAGTGTGGCCTTGGAGAGAACACTCATGAGAATTGCTCCTGTGTCACCGGCCTCTACCGGTCACACAGGAGTAAAGACCGGCCTGCAGTACTTCTCAAGCCGCAGGCCGCGGTCCGTCGGCGTTTCAGCGCTCGATACGAATTTCCGTACGACGGTTCTGTGCCCGACCCTCGGCGGTGGCATTGTCGGCAACCGGCTGGGTTTCACCCGCGCCCTGCACCGAGACGAAGCTGGCGCGTGGCACACCGCTCTCGATCAGGTACTCGGTGACCGAATGGGCACGGCGTTCCGAGAGTTTCTGGTTGTAGGTATCAGAGCCTTTGCTGTCGGTATGGCCGGTGACACTCAAGCGAGCGTTCGCCGCTTCGCTTTTCAAGCGCGTGGCAATGGTATTGAGGCGCTCCTTGTCAGCAGCGGTCAGTTTGGCGGAGTCGAACTCGAAGTGAACATCGCGGATGACGATGACCTCTTCCTTGACCACGGCCACTTCTTCGACCACGGCCACGGGTTCTGGCGGACAACCGTTGGCATCGACCTGTACCCCTCGCGGGGTACCCGGGCATTTGTCGCGGCTGTCCGGCACGCCATCACCGTCTTCGTCGCCATCGCCATGGGCCCAGCAATAGCCCGCCGCCATGCCTGCGCCGAGCAACGCGCCCCAGCCAGCCCAGCTGGAACTCTCGATGGCGCCCAGGGCTGCGCCGCCTACACCCCCGACGGCAGCACACTTCGGCCAGTCGGTTTTTTGCAAACCTGCACAACCAGTCAACACGCTGGTTAGCAGAACCAGAGGTAATGCTGTGCGTACTATGCTCATTTTGTTGCATCTCCTAGGGGGAATCGGTGCAAAACCGATGCTCTGGGAGTAAAGACCGCCTCATTGATATCCGCCAGCAATAGGCCATGATGCGGCGCTGCGGCACTATGCCAAGGGACGCCAGACCGTTAATCTTGCCCGATCTGACCGAGGATTCCCGATGATGGACGGCTTTTCCCAGCGCACCCCGCAACAGGCCCTTGCCGCCCTGCTCGATCGCTATGCGCCACAGCGGCTGCTATTGATAGGTGAGCGATTTCCGGCACTGGAGGCGTTCGCCCAGGCCCATCCGCATGTGCAAATCGCCGTGGCCAGCCCCGGCCCGCTGCCTGGGGAGCTGGCGGCGCAACGCTTCGACCTGGCGCTGCTGGTCGATTGCCTGGAGCATCTGCCCAAACGTGACGGTCTGCAGTTGCTGGGGGGGATCCGTAACCTCAACGCCAGCCGCGTGGCGGTACTGGCCGACCTGAGCGCCTGCGGCTGGCAGGAAACCGATTTTTTCGCCCTGGCCCTGCAGGCCAGCGAAAAATTCCAACGGGATGCGCAGGTTCTAAACCTGTTCACCTATGATCTACATGAATACAAACAGGTCCCGGACTGGCTCAATGCCAAGTTCTGGGCCAACCCGGAAAATTTTGGCAAGTACTGGTGGTGAAGCAATGAGTGTCTCGGTTTGTCCCTGCGGTAGCGGCGATCTGCTTGATACCTGTTGCGGGCATTATCACGCAGGGCTTCCCGCCCCCGACGCGCAGACCCTGATGCGTTCGCGCTACAGCGCCTACGTGCTGGGGCTGGTCGACTACCTGGTAGCCACCACCCTGCCGGCGCAGCAGGCCGGGCTCGATCGCGAAGCGATCAAGGCCTGGAGCCAGCAAAGCACCTGGCTGGGCCTTGAGGTGGAAAGCGCCGAGGTGTTCGGCGGCAAGCCTGAACATGCGTTCGTAACCTTCACCGCCCGCTGGCACGACAACGACGGCGAGCATTGCCATCGCGAACGCTCAGCCTTCGTACAGAACCAGGGCCGCTGGTACTTCATCGACCCCACTGTCAGCCTCAAGGCCACGCGCAACGACCCCTGCCCGTGCAACAGCGGGCAGAAATTCAAGAAGTGCTGCTCCAGTTACCTGGGTAGCTGAGCCTGATGGCCCGCCTGTTGCTGATTGGCGCTCTGCTCCTGCAACTGGTGGGGTGCGCCAGCTGGCTGGACGCGGACTATCAAGACCCGCAGGTGCACCTGCTCAAGGTGGAACCGGTAAAGATGCGCCTGCTGCAACAGGAGTTCGTGCTCCATGTGCAGGTCGACAACCCCAACGACAGCCGTCTGTTCATCCGTTACCTGAGCTACAAGGTGCTGATCAACGACCTGGCGCTGACCGCAGGTGAAGCCAGCCTCTGGCGCAGCGTCGGCGCCCACGCGCGGCGCACCTTCAAGATCCCGGTGCGCACCAACCTCTGGCAGCAGGTCAAACCCCTGGCAAAATTGCTCAAAGGCAGCCAAGGTCCACTGCGCTATCGCCTGGAAGGTGAACTGAGCAGCGGATTATTCTTCGCCCGCGACCTGCACTTGTCGCGCAGTGGTGAGATAATTCCCGGCGATCTTATTCCGGAGTAACCCAAGATGACCCAGCAACCCCATGTCCATGGCCCTGACTGCAACCACGATCATGATCATCACGACCATGACCACGGCCATGTACACGGCCCGCACTGCAACCACGGCCACCAGGAGCCGGTGCGCAACGCCCTGAAGGACGTCGGCCGCAACGATCCGTGCCCATGCGGCAGCAGCAAGAAGTTCAAGAAGTGCCACGGGGCCTGATAGCGGCCTTGTAGCAGTGGCCGGCGCTTGTGCCCAGCACAGGTGCGGCCGCTAGCCCCTCCCGGCAGGATCGACGCCTCGTCAACTGCTGAAAATAAAGGCGGCGCCCCGCTTGCATGGTGTGATCGCGCTCACTAACGTAGCGCCTTTTACCGCCACGCCCTGCAGGAGCCTGATCATGGCCGCGCCAGCCCTTCCCCCTTTTACCCCCCGGTTCGGCGTAGCCGCTGTGATGCTCGGGCTATTGAGCCTGAGCGGCTGCCAGATGGCCGGCCAGCGTGACAGCGTGCTGCCTGCTACAGGCGTGCAGCCGCTCAAGGGCCTGGCGCAGAATGTTTCAGTACGCCGCAACGCCATGGGCATGCCGCTGATCGAATCGAGCAACTTCCACGATGCGCTGTTCGCCCTGGGTTATGTCCACGCCGGCGACCGTATCGGGCAGATGGTCGGCATGCGCCTGCTGGCTCAAGGCCGCCTGGCGGAAATGGCCGGCGCCGATGTGCTGGAAGTCGACCGCCTGATGCGCGCGGCCAATCTCAAGGCCAGCGCCAACCAGCTGTATGCCGATGCCTCACCACGGCTCAAGCGTTTCTTCGAGGTGTATGCCCGCGGCGTCAACGCCTACCTGTTCCGCTACCGCGACAAGCTGCCGGCCCCCTTGGCCCAGAGCGGCTACCGCCCGGAATACTGGAAGCCCGAGGACTCGGCGCTGATCTTCTGCCTGTACACCTTCAGCCAGTCGGTCAACCTGCAGGAAGAACTCGCAGCCCTGGGCCTGGCGCAGAAAGTCGGCACCGACAAACTGGCCTGGCTGTTGCCCAGCTATCCTGACGAGCCCCTGGCCCTGGCCGAAACCGACAAGCTCAAAGGCCTTAACCTGAATAGCCAGCTCGCGGGCCTGGCGCCATTGACCGCGGCCAGCGAGCAACTGGCCGCGCTCAACCTGCTCGGCACGGCCGGCGCCAGCAACTGGGCGATTGCCCCGCAGCGCAGCCGCAGCGGCAAGAGCCTGATGGCCAGCGATACCCTCGGTGCCTGGGCCATGAGCCCGGTGCAGATCCGCTCGCCCAAGTACCAGGCCGCTGGCGTGTCGATTGCCGGCCTGCCGCTGGTGCTGTCCGGCTACAACGGCAAGCTGGCCTGGAGTGCCAGCGCGGTGATGGCCGACAACCAGGACCTGTTCCTGGAAAAACTGCGCAAGGAAGGCAACCGCTTGATGTACCAGGCCGACGGCAAATGGCTGCCGGCCCAGGCCCGCAACGAGACCTTCTTCATCAAGGGCCAGCGCCCGCTGCGTGAGACCCTGTACGACACCCGCCACGGCACCCTGCTCGGCCAGCCGCAGAATGCAAGCCTGGGCCTGGCCTTGCGCATGCCCGAGTTCAAGGGCGACCAGAGCCTGGACGCCTTCTTCAACCTGTCGCGGGCGCAGAAAGTCGAGCACGCGTTCGACAACACCCGCGAGATCGGCGCCGCGGCGCTGAACTTCGTCTTTGCCGACGCCAGCAATATCGGCTGGCAAGTCAGCGGACGCTTCCCCAACCGCCGCGAAGGCCAGGGCCTGCTGCCGTCGCCGGGCTGGGACGGACGCTACGACTGGGACGGTTACGCCGACCCGATGCTCCATCCCTACGACCAGGACCCACCCCAGGGCTGGCTTGGCAATGCCAACCAGCGCAGTGTGCCCAAAGGCTACGGCATGCAGCTGTCCAACAGCTGGTACTACCCCGAGCGCGCCGAGCGCCTGGCGCAACTGGCCGGCAATGGCAAACATGACAGCCGCAGCCTGATCCTGATGCAGAACGACCAGACCACGCTGTTTGCCGACAAGCTGAAAAAGATGTTCGAAGCGCCCGGCATGGCCCAGCCCCTGAAGCAGGCGATCGACGCCCTGCCCGCCGATCAGCGGACCAGGGCCCGTGAGGCTTACACCCGGCTGATGGCCTTTGACGGCCGGCTGAGCAGCACATCGGCAGATGCCGCCCTGTACGAACTGTTCCTGCAGGAAAGCGCAAAACTGACCTTCCTCGACGAGCTGGGCCCCGAATCCAGCCTGGCCTGGCAGGCGTTCGTCGGCAATGCCCGGTTGTCCTATTCGGCCCAGGCCGACCACCTGCTCGGTCGCGAAGACAGCCCATTCTGGGACGATCAGAAAACCGCGCAAAAAGAAGACAAACCGACCATTCTTGCCCGCAGCCTCGCTGCGGCCGTCAGCGCCGGCGAAGCGCAACTGGGCAATGACCACCGCGCCTGGCAATGGGGCAAGCTGCACCAGTACCGCTGGCCGGTACCGACCTTCCACGGCCTGGGTGATACCGTCAGCCGCGGCCCGCTGGCCAGCGGTGGTGACCACAGTACCCTGAACCTGGCGCCCTACGCCTGGGGCAAGGACTTCAACGCGCAACTGGCACCGTCGCTGCGCATGGTGGTGGACTTCGGCCAGGTCGAACCGCTGCAACTGCAAAGCAGCAGCGGCCAGTCCGGCAACCCGGCCAGCCCGCACTTTGCCGACGGCCTGGATGCCTGGTTCAAAGGCCGCTACATGAGCCTGCCGGTGCAGCCGCAAAACTTCGACCGCGCCTATGGCAGCAAGCGCCTGACCCTGGTGCCGGGCAAGTAACCCCGGTACAACCACCCGCAGCCGGTGCAATGCCGGCTGCGCTGATCCATATCAACAGCCCCCGCCACCAAATCCATTACAACGAAACTGAGGCCGGTTTCGTTACCAGCCTCTGCCTGATGAACCATAAAAACGATTGCAGCCCTGCGCCCAGGGGACCACCCCACGCCAGGTGATTAAAGGAATAATGCAATGGCATCTGCCTTCTCCAGTCTGGCCCTGGTGGCCACGACCGTGTTGTCGTTCTGTGCACTCGCCAGTGAGCCGCCCCCGGCAGCGGCGGCCGACCCCGAACTGCTTGCCCGCGGCAAGTACATCGCCCAACTGGGCGACTGCATCGCCTGCCACACCGCCCCGCAAGCGCCGCAAATGGCCGGCGGCCTGCAACTGCAAACGCCCATGGGCACCATCTATTCGAGCAACATCACCCCCGATCCAGACACCGGTATCGGCCGCTACAGTTTTGAACAGTTCGACAAGGCCATGCGCGAAGGTGTTACCCCGGACGGTACCAACCTCTACCCGGCAATGCCCTACCCGTCCTACGCGAAAATGAGCGAAGAGGACATGCGCGCCCTTTATGCCTACCTGATGCACGGTGTGACGCCGATCAGCCAGACCAACCAGGAAGCGGACATGAGCTGGCCGTTCAACATGCGCTGGGGCTTGTCGTTGTGGAACTTCGCCTTCGTCGACACCCAGCCCTTCGAGCCCGACCCCAACAAGGATGAGGTGCTCAATCGTGGTGCCTACCTGGTGCAAGGCCTGGGTCATTGTGGTGCCTGCCACACCCCACGCGGCATCGCCTTCCAGGAAAAAGCCATGAGCGACGCCGGTCGCAGCGGCAAGCACTTCCTCGCCGGCGAAACCGTTGAGCACTGGCGCGCCCTGAGCCTGCGCAACCTGTGGACCGTCGACGACACCGTGCAACTGCTCAAGACCGGGCAGAACCGCTTCGCCACGGTGTCGGGCAACATGGCCGACGTGATCCATCACAGTACCCAGCACTTCAGTGATGGCGACCTGATTGCCATCGCCAGCTACCTGAAGTCCCTGCCGCCGGGCAAGGACGACCTGCCGATGCCGGACATCCCGCTGGCAGCTGCAGCACCGGATGACCTGTTCAGCAGCCGTGGCGGCCTGGGCTACACCCAGTTCTGCAGCGACTGCCACCGCCCCGACGGGCGCGGGGTCAAGGGCCTGTTCCCGCCATTGGCCGGCAACCCGAGCATCGCCTCGGCCAATCCGACCTCCTTGCTGCACATCACCCTCACCGGCTGGGAGACCGCGCAGACCGCCACCCATTCGCGGGTCTACACCATGCCGGGGTTTGCGCGCCTGGCCGATGAAGAGATCGCCGAGATCCTGAGTTTCGTGCGCAATCGCTGGGGCAACAACAGCTCGCCGATCACTGCCAAGCAGGTGAAGACACTGCGTGAGCAACTCAACCCGCAGACCACCGACTCGACGGCATTTGAAACCCCTCGCCTGGCCAACCTGCTGGCTGCCGCCAACGCCGACCAGGTCATCCGTGGCATGCGCCTGCACCTGCAAACCCGCGAGTTGCTGCCGAACAACGTCGGTAACGCGCTGAACTGCACCAGTTGCCACCTCAACGCCGGCACCGTGGCCGATGGTTCGCCGTTTGTCGGCGTCTCGGCATTCTTCCCCAGCTACGCACCGCGGGCGGGCAAGGAAGTCACCCTCGAAGAGCGCATCAACGGCTGCTTCCGTCGTTCGATGAATGGTAAACCGCTACCGCCGCAATCAGCGGACATGCAGGCGATGGTGGCCTACTTCGACTGGATGAAGATGAACACCCTGCCGGGCGACAAAGTGGCCGGACGCGGGGTCGGCAAGATCGATACCGCGATCAAGCCGGACCTGGACAACGGCAAGCAGGTGTATGCCGAACAATGTGCGGTGTGCCATGGCAGCAATGGCGAGGGCCTGGCCCGTGAAGACGGCAGCCTGGTGTACCCGCCACTGTGGGGCGAGCAGTCGTTCAACATCGGCGCCGGCATGGCCCGCACCTATACCGCCGCAGCATTCGTCAAACGCAACATGCCGATTGGCTTCCACGAGAAGTTCCCATTGGGCCAGGGTGGCTTGAGTGATCAGGAGGCGGTGGATGTCGCGGCCTGGTTCTCGCAGCAACCACGGCCGGACTTCCCGGACAAGGTCAAGGATTGGCCCAACGGTGGCAAACCGGTGGATGCGCGCTACTAAAAGCGCCGCGCTACAGCCCATCGCTGGCAAAGCCAGCTCCCACAGGATCATGCATACACCGATCCATTGTGGGGGCCGGCTGGAATATGGTGTGAAACTTGCTATCACTGTGTTGTCTGGCATCGACCGGTAACGGCTTTGTGCCACCCCAACACTTTGCGAATCCAAGGACACACAATGAAAAAAGCATGGCTGACGCTTTCCGCACTCGCGTTGTGTCTGGCTGCGGGGAATACCCTGGCCAAGGAATACAAGGAGCTGCGCTTCGGCGTTGATCCGTCTTATGCACCATTCGAATCGAAGGCCGCCGACGGTACCCTGGTGGGCTTCGACATCGACCTGGGCAATGCCATCTGTGCTGAGCTCAAGGTCAAGTGCAAGTGGGTGGAAAGCGACTTCGACGGCATGATTCCAGGGCTCAAGGCCAACAAGTTCGATGGTGTAATCTCGTCGATGACCGTTACCCCGGCGCGGGAGAAAGTCATCGATTTCTCCAATGAGCTGTTCTCCGGTCCCACCAGCCTGGTGTTCAAGAAAGGTTCCGGCCTGACCGCCGACCCGGCCTCGCTCAAGGGCAAGACCGTCGGCTACGAGCAGGGCACTATCCAGGAAGCCTACGCCAAAGCCGTGCTGGACAAGGCCGGGGTCAAGACCCAGGCCTACCAGAACCAGGACCAGGTCTACGCAGACCTGACCTCCGGGCGCCTGGATGCCTCGATCCAGGACATGCTCCAGGCTGAGCTGGGCTTTCTCAAGTCGCCCAAAGGCGCCGACTACGAAGTCAGCGAGCCGGTCGACAGCGAATTGCTGCCATCCAAGACCGCCATCGGTATCAAAAAAGGTAACACTGAGCTCAAGGCGCTCCTGGACAAAGGTATCAAAGCGTTACACGACGACGGCACCTATGCCCAAATCCAGAAAAAACACTTCGGTGACCTGAACCTCTACAGCGGCAAATAACCCATGTGGGAACCGGCCATGCCGGTTCCCACCTGTTCGCGTCTACTGGCATAGGTTCGGTTCATGTTCGAAGACCTGCTGCAATTTCTGGGGCTCTCGGCATTCAGCTTGAAGGGTTTCGGCCCCTTGCTGCTGCAGGGCACCTGGATGACCATCAAACTGTCCTTCATGTCGCTGCTGGTCAGCGTTGGCCTGGGCCTGCTCGGTGCCAGTGCCAAACTCTCGCCAGTGCGCCCGCTACGCCTGATCGCCCAGGCCTACACCACGCTGATTCGCGGCGTGCCCGACCTGGTGCTGATGCTGCTGATTTTCTACAGCCTGCAAACCTGGCTGACCACCCTGACCGACACCATGGAATGGGAATACATCGAGATCGATCCATTCGCCGCCGGGGTCATCACCCTGGGCTTCATCTACGGCGCCTATTTCACCGAGACCTTCCGCGGCGCCATCCTCGCCGTGCCCCGCGGCCAGGTCGAAGCAGCCACCGCCTATGGGCTCAAACGCCTGCAACGTTTCCGCTTCGTGGTCTTTCCGCAAATGATGCGCTTCGCCCTGCCAGGCATCGGCAACAACTGGATGGTGATGCTCAAGGCCACCGCCCTGGTGTCGATCATCGGCCTGGCCGACCTGGTCAAGGCCGCCCAGGACGCCGGCAAGAGCAGCTACCAGCTGTTCTACTTCCTGGTGGTCGCCGCCTTCATCTATCTGTTGATCACCAGCGCCTCGAACGTCGCCCTGCGCTGGCTGGAACGGCGCTATAACGTCGGCACCCGGGAGGCCATCCGATGATCGAACTCTTGCAGGAATACTGGCGCGCCTTCCTCTACACCGACGGCACCCACATCACTGGCCTGGCCATGACCATGTGGCTGCTGACCGCATCGCTGGCCATCGGTTTCGTGGTGTCGATCCCGCTGTCGATAGCCCGGGTGTCGCCGCGCTTCTGGATTCGCTGGCCGGTCCAGTTCTACACCTACCTGTTTCGCGGCACGCCGTTGTATATCCAGTTGCTGATCTGCTACACGGGGATCTACAGCCTGGAAGCGGTGCGCGCCCAACCGCTGCTCGACAGCTTCTTTCGCGACGCGATGAACTGCACCATCCTCGCCTTTGCCCTCAACACCTGCGCCTACACCACGGAGATTTTCGCCGGGGCGATCCGCAGCATGAACCATGGTGAAGTCGAGGCAGCCAAGGCCTACGGCCTGCGCGGCTGGAGACTTTATGCTTATATCATCATGCCGTCGGCGCTGCGCCGCTCGCTGCCCTACTACAGCAACGAAGTGATCCTGATGCTGCATTCCACCACAGTGGCCTTCACCGCCACCGTGCCGGACATCCTCAAGGTCGCCCGTGACGCCAACTCGGCCACGTTTCTGACTTTTCAGTCGTTCAGCATCGCTGCGGCCATCTACCTGTGCGTGACCTTCGCCCTGGTAGGCTTGTTCCGCCTCGCCGAACGTCGCTGGCTGGCTTTTCTAGGACCGACACACTAGGACTGATATGCATCACTCGACTCACGACATTCTGGCGCCGGTTCCAGGCATTGCCCGGCAGATCCACAGCTTCCACTTCGGCCCCCCGCAAGCCGGCAAGATCTACATTCAGGCCTCGCTGCACGCCGATGAACTGCCCGGCATGCTGGTGGCCTGGCACCTCAAGCAACGCCTGGCTGAGCTTGAGGACCAGGGCTTGCTGCGCCGCGAGATCGTGCTGGTGCCAATTGCCAACCCGGTGGGCCTGGAACAGGTGCTGATGGATGTACCACTGGGCCGTTATGAGCTGCAGAGCGGGGAAAACTTCAACCGCCACTTCGTCGACCTGAGCGACCAGGTCGGCGACCAGGTCGCCGATCACCTGAGCCAGGACCCGCAGCACAACATCGCGCTGATTCGCGAAAGCCTGCGCCGCGCCCTGGACGCCCATGTCGCCCACACCCCGCTGCAATCCCAGCGCCTGACCCTGCAACGCCTGGCCTGCGATGCCGAGATGGTGCTCGACCTGCACTGCGATTTCGAGGCCGTGGCACACCTGTACACCACCCCGGAGGCCTGGCCACAGGTCGAGCCGTTGTCACGTTACCTGGGAGCCCAGGCCAGCCTGCTGGCCACCGACTCGGGCGGCCAGTCCTTCGATGAGTGCTTTACCCTGGTCTGGTGGCAATTGCAGCAGCGTTTCGCCAAGCAGTTCCCGATCCCCCAGGGCAGCTTCTCGGTGACCGTCGAATTGCGTGGCCAGGGCGATGTCAGCCATCCACTGGCGGAACAGGACTGCGCAGCAATCCTCGATTACCTGACCCGCTACGGCGCCATTGAAGGCGAGCCCGCCGCCCTGCCCGCCCTGAGCTACCCGGCAACGCCGCTGGCCGGTGTGGAGCCTGTGGCGACGCCCCTGGGCGGCTTGCTGGTGTTTCACGCCAAACCGGGCCAGTACCTGCAAGCCAATGAGCTGATCGCTGAAGTCATCGATCCGCTCAGCGACCGGGTAACCCCGGTGCGCAATACCCAGCCCGGCCTGCTTTATGCCCGCTCGCTGCGGCGCATGGCCACCGCCGGTATGGTCGTTGCCCATGTGGCAGGCAACCAGGCCTATCGCAGCGGCTACCTGTTGTCGCCTTGAACCCTTACCTTTAGAGCCTGCGCATGTACAAACTGACCATCGAAGACCTGCACAAACGCTACGGCGAGCATCACGTGCTCAAGGGCGTTTCGCTCAAGGCCAAGACCGGCGACGTGATCTGTCTGATCGGCGCCAGCGGCTCGGGCAAGAGTACCTTCCTGCGCTGCATCAACTTCCTCGAACAACCCAACGAGGGCAGCATGACCCTCGACGGCAAGCCGGTGCACATGACCCACGACCATCATGGCCTGCATGTCACCGACCCGGACGAGCTGCAGCGCCTGCGCACGCGCCTGGCCATGGTGTTCCAGCACTTCAACCTGTGGAGCCACCTGAGCGTACTCGACAACATCGCCATGGCGCCGCGGCGGGTACTGGGGGTAAGCAAGCACGAGGCCGAAGAACGCGCCCGCCGCTACCTGGACAAGGTCGGTCTGGCGCCGCGGGTGGCGGATCAGTTCCCGGCGTTCCTCTCCGGCGGCCAGCAGCAACGGGTGGCGATTGCCCGGGCGCTGGCCATGGAGCCGGAAGTCATGCTGTTCGACGAACCGACCTCGGCCCTCGACCCGGAGCTGGTCGGCGAAGTGCTGCGGGTGATTCAGGGCCTGGCCGAAGAAGGCCGGACCATGATCATGGTCACCCACGAAATGGCCTTCGCGCGCAAAGTGGCGAGCCAGGTGATGTTCCTTCACCAGGGCCTGGTGGAGGAACAAGGGCCGCCGGAAGAGGTGCTGGGCAATCCGAAAAGCGAGCGCTTGCGTCAGTTCCTGAGCGGCAACCTCAAGTAGGGGTCAGGCGATCGGCGCTGGTGGCGGCTCGTCGGGCAAGGTCGGCTCGCCCGGCTCCATCGGCGGATGTTCACCCGGTTGCGGTGAATCGGGGGTGTCCGGGTCAGGCTGACCGGGCACGCCGCCCGCCTGCACGCTATGCGGGTGCGGATGTGCCAGCAACGACCAGGCCAGCACCCCAACGCTGTTGGGCTGCAGCACGGCCAGCTTGGCACTGATGGTCGGGTCGAGTTTCATGGGTTGCTCCTGGTTGACGTCCGCCTGGCGTGTTGCCGAGCGGAACAGTTCAACTCATTGGAGTGTGCCGGGGGCGAGGAATTCCCTCGCTTTGTCGCCTCAGGTGCGTGGCAAGGTAACGCCGCGCTGGCCCTGGTATTTGCCGCCACGATCCTTGTAGGACACTTCACATTCTTCATCGGATTCGAGGAAGAGCATCTGCGCCACACCTTCGTTGGCGTAGATCTTTGCCGGCAGCGTGGTGGTGTTGGAGAACTCCAGGGTCACGTGGCCTTCCCACTCCGGTTCAAGCGGGGTGACGTTGACGATGATGCCGCAGCGGGCGTAGGTGCTCTTGCCCAGGCAGATGGTCAGCACGTTACGCGGGATACGGAAGTATTCGACGGTGCGGGCCAGGGCGAAGGAGTTCGGCGGGATGATGCAGACGTCGCTCTTGACGTCGACAAAGCTGCCGGCATCAAAGTTTTTCGGATCGACGGTCGCCGAGTTGATGTTGGTGAACACCTTGAACTCGTCGGCGCAGCGCACGTCGTAGCCGTAGCTGGAGACGCCGAAGGAGATCAGCCGGTTGTCGCTCTCACCGCGCACCTGGCGCTCGACGAAAGGCTCGATCATGCCGTGTTCCAGCGCCATGCGGCGAATCCACTTGTCCGATTTGATGCTCATGGCGGGGTGTCCTGAAATTGCGTGGTGAAAAAATTCTGTGCGGCATCTTACCGGGCCCGGCGCCGGGTTCAAAGTTCCATGCGACATCAACCGTCGGATCCACGTATGACGGGGCCTGCGCGGGGGCCTGAAGCACCGTCAGTCATGAATTATGAGAAAGCTTCACAAGACCATTGGCACGTTCTGGAAAAAGGGTTAAGGTGACGCCACTGTGCTGCACGTGTCACTGAGAATATCTACCTGATGCAAGATTTCGATCAACCCATCTTCATGAATTTTCTGCCTCTTTGCACTCAGTCTCGGCCAGGGCGTTTCCTGAGTCGTAGTTAACTTTGTCCAAGGAGACAGACCATGTCCAATCGCCAAACCGGTACCGTTAAGTGGTTCAACGATGAAAAAGGCTTCGGCTTCATCACCCCACAATCCGGTGACGACCTGTTCGTACACTTCAAAGCCATCAAGGCTGACGGCTTCAAGAGCCTGAAAGAAGGCCAAGCGGTCTCTTTCATCGCTACCCGCGGTCAGAAAGGCATGCAGGCTGAAGAAGTAGAAGTTATCTAACTTCCGCTTTACAGCTTGAAAAAAGCCCCGCCCTTAACAGGTGGGGCTTTTTTTATGCCTTGATTTTAGGCTGTCTGGTGGCCCATCGCTGGCAAGCCAGCTCCCACAAGGTCCAGTGCATGCAGAACCTGTGGGAGCTGGCTTGCCAGCGATAGCATCACCTCAATCTTCGCTGATAGTGATATTCGGCATCGTCGGCGCCGCTGCTTCCTGCAGCACGATCCGCGCCCCGACCTGACGGGCCAGCTCCTGATAGACCATGGCAATCTGGCTTTCCGGCTCGGCAATCGCCGTCGGCTTGCCGCTGTCGGCCTGCTCGCGGATCAGCATCGACAACGGCAGCGATGCCAGCAGCTCGACACCGTACTGGGCCGCCAGCTTCTCGCCGCCGCCCTCACCGAACAGATGCTCGGCATGACCGCAGTTGGAGCAGATGTGCACGGCCATGTTCTCGACCACACCCAGCACCGGGATGTTGACCTTGCGGAACATCTCCACACCCTTTTTGGCATCGAGCAGCGCCAGGTCCTGCGGCGTGGTGACGATGACCGAGCCAGCCACCGGGACTTTCTGCGCCAGGGTCAGCTGGATATCGCCAGTGCCCGGCGGCATATCGATGACCAGGTAATCGAGGTCGTCCCAGGCCGTTTGCGTCACCAGCTGCAGCAGCGCCCCGGAGACCATCGGCCCGCGCCAGACCATCGGCGTGTTGTCGTCGGTCAGAAAGGCCATGGACATGACCTCGACACCATGGGCCTTGAGCGGCACGAACCACTTCTGTTCGCGGATCTGGGGCCGCGTGCCTTCGGCGATACCGAACATCACGCCCTGACTCGGGCCATAGATATCAGCATCGAGAATCCCCACCCGCGCACCTTCACGGGCCAGGGCCAGGGCCAGGTTGGCGGCGGTGGTCGACTTGCCGACGCCGCCCTTGCCCGACGCCACGGCAATGATGTTCTTGACGTTGGCCAGGCCCGGAATCTGCGCCTGGGCCTTGTGTGCGGCGATCACGCAGGTGATCTCGACCTGCGCCGAAGCCACCCCGTCGAGACCTTCGACAGCCGTTTGCAGAACCTGCGCCCAGCCGTTCTTGAACAGACCGGCGGCATAACCCAGTTGCAGTTGCACGCTGACGCGATCGCCCTGGATATCGATGGCCTGGACACAGCCGGCGCTGACCGGGTCCTGGTTCAGGTAAGGGTCGGTGTACTGGCGAAGTACGGCTTCGACGGCTGCGCGAGTGACGGCACTCATGGAGACTCCCGTTATAAAGACTGAGCAAAACAGGCCACTATGCTAACCCGTCATACCTGTTCAGATACGTCCATGGGGTGAAATATATTTCCCGGCGTTTTATAGTGGCCGATCACCGTTTCATCTCAAGTAGCCGAAAAAAGTAGCCGAGCCCCCATGTCCGAGCCACGTCAGATTCTCGTCACCAGCGCCCTGCCCTATGCCAATGGTTCCATTCACCTTGGCCATATGCTCGAGTACATCCAGACAGACATGTGGGTGCGCTTCCAGAAGCTTCGCGGCAACCAGTGCATTTATGTCTGCGCGGACGACGCCCACGGTTCGGCCATCATGCTGCGCGCCGAGAAAGAAGGCATCACCCCCGAGCAGCTGATTGCCGCCGTCCAGGCCGAGCACAGCGGGGATTTCGCCGACTTCCTGGTCGAGTTCGACAACTTCCACTCGACCCACGCCGAAGAAAACCGCGAACTGTCGAGCCAGATCTACCTCAAGCTGCGTGACGCCGGGCACATCGCTACCCGTTCGATCACCCAGTACTTCGACCCGGACAAAAAAATGTTCCTGGCCGACCGCTTCATCAAGGGCACCTGCCCCAAGTGCGCGACTGAAGACCAGTACGGCGACAACTGCGAAAAATGCGGCGCCACCTACGCGCCAACCGAGCTGAAGAACCCCAAGTCGGCGATCTCCGGCGCCACGCCGGTGCTCAAGGACTCGCAGCACTTCTTCTTCAAGCTGCCGGACTTCCAGGCCATGCTCCAGCAGTGGACCCGCAGCGGCACCCTGCAGGACGCGGTGGCCAACAAGATCGCCGAATGGCTGGATGCCGGCCTGCAGGAATGGGACATCTCCCGTGATGCGCCGTACTTTGGCTTCGAGATCCCCGATGAGCCGGGCAAGTACTTCTACGTCTGGCTGGACGCACCGATCGGCTACATGGCCAGTTTCAAGAACCTCTGCGCCCGCCGCCCGGAGCTGGACTTCGACGCGTTCTGGAGCAAGGACTCGAAAGCCGAGCTGTACCACTTCATCGGCAAGGACATCGTCAACTTCCATGCCCTGTTCTGGCCCGCCATGCTCGAAGGCGCCGGCTACCGCAAGCCGACCGGTATCAACGTGCACGGCTACCTGACCGTCAACGGCTCGAAGATGTCCAAGTCGCGCGGCACCTTCATCAAGGCCCGCACCTACCTGGATCACCTGGCGCCGGAGTACCTGCGCTACTACTACGCCTCCAAGCTTGGCCGCGGCGTCGACGACCTCGACCTGAACCTGGAAGACTTCATCCAGAAGGTCAACTCCGACCTGGTCGGCAAGGTGGTCAACATCGCCAGCCGCTGCGCCGGTTTCATCCACAAGGGTAACGACGGCGTCATGGTTGACGGCGACGCCGCACCAGAGCTGACCGAAGCCTTCCTTGCCGCCGCTCCGGGCATTGCCGAAGCGTACGAAGGCCGCGACTTTGCCCGCGCCATGCGCGAGATCATGGGCCTGGCCGACCGCGCCAACGCCTGGATCGCCGACAAGGCGCCATGGTCGCTGGCCAAGCAGGAAGGCAAGCAGGACGAAGTCCAGGCGATCTGCGCCCAGGGCATCAACCTGTTCCGCCAGCTGGTGATCTTCCTCAAACCGGTACTGCCCGTGCTGGCCGCCGACGCCGAGGCGTTCCTCAACGTCGCCCCGCTGACCTGGGCCGACCATCAGACCCGCCTGAGCAATCACCAGCTCAACCCGTTCAAGGCGCTGATGAGCCGTATCGACCCAGCCAAGGTCGAAGCCATGACCGCGGCCTCCAAGGAAGACCTGGCGGCCAGCCAGACCAGCGTCGTCACCGGTAATGGCGAACTGGCCAAGGACCCGCTGTCGGCCGAGATCGACTTCGACACCTTTGCCGCTGTCGACCTGCGGGTCGCGCTGATCCTCAAGGCCGAAGCCGTGGAAGGTGCTGACAAGCTGCTGCGCCTGACCCTGGACATCGGCGACGAACAACGCAACGTGTTCTCCGGCATCAAGTCGGCCTACCCGGACCCAGCCAAGCTCGAAGGTCGCCTGACCATGATGATCGCCAACCTCAAACCGCGCAAAATGCGCTTTGGCATCTCCGAAGGCATGGTCATGGCAGCCGGCCCTGGCGGCGAAGAGATCTACCTGCTCAGCCCTGACAGCGGCGCCAAGCCGGGCCAGCGCATCAAGTAAGGTTCACGCCCCGGCCGATTGCGGCCGGGGCGTTCTCATCCTCGCGTCATTGCCGGATAATGGCGGACAGCCTCAGCATTCGGCCCCCTCATGAGCGAATTCTTTCTGGCCCTGGTCAGCGCCGCGCTGATCAACAACCTGGTCCTGCACCAGGGACTGGCCATCGACCCACTGCTGCGCAGCGCTACCGATCAGGATCGGCGCCAGGTGCATGCACTGGGGCTGGCAACCCTGGTGCTGCTGGTTTTGGTAGTCGGCCTTGGGCAACTGATCTACCGCCTGGCGCTGCTGCCCCTGCAGCTTGAGTACCTGCGCCTGTTCGTGTTCCTGCCGCTGTGCGTGCTGCTGATCAAGCCGCTGCTCACTCTGCTGACACGCCTGCTGCCCGCCCTGCCCTTTGACGGCTTGCAGCCCTTGCTGCTGGCCAACGTAGCGCTGCTAGGCTTGAGCCTGCAGGCCAGCGAAAACGGTTTTGGCATCGCGCAAACCCTGGCCTGGAGCCTGGGTGGCGGCCTGGGCTTCTGGCTGGCCTTGAGCCTGTTCGCAGACCTGCGCCAACGCAGCGACAACGACGACATCCCAGAGGCATTTCGCGGCCTGCCGATCGAACTGATTGGCGCCGGCGTGATGGCCATGGCGTTTCTCGGCTTTAACGGATTATTCAACCCATGAGTCTGATTCAACGCATCGACGCCCTGCTGCCGCAGACCCAATGCGGCAAGTGTGGCCACCCAGGCTGCAAGCCTTATGCCGAAGGCCTGGCTGCGGGCGAAGCGATCAACAAATGCCCACCCGGAGGCCGCGAGACCATCGCCGCCCTGGCCAGGTTGCTGGAAGTGCCGGTGATCGAACTGGACCCCGAGCGCGGCAGAGCTCCGGCGCAGGTCGCATTCATTCGCGAAGCCGAATGCATTGGCTGTACCAAATGCATCCAGGCCTGCCCGGTGGACGCCATTGTCGGCGCGGCCAAGCTGATGCACACGGTGATCAGCGCCGAATGCACCGGCTGCGACCTGTGCGTGGCGCCTTGCCCGGTGGACTGCATCGACCTGCTGCCATTGACGGCCAGCAGCAACATCGTGGCGATTGTCGGCGGCCTGGCCCAGGATGCCGAAACACTCGCAGCCCGCAGCCATAAGCGCAACCATGCCCGGCGCCGTTTTGAGCAGCGCAACAACCGCCTGCAACGCGAAGAAGCACGCAAGCAGGCCGAACGCCTGGCCCGCAGCCAGCGGGCAGCCAACCCCACCGCGGCCACCCCAAGCGCGGCGGTCGACGACCCGATCAAGGCGGCCATCGAACGCGTCAAGGCACAGAAAGCCGCGGCCGCCGATGCCGCCCTCAAGCAGGCCAAAATCGCCGCGGCCATGAGCCGGGCGCAATTGAGCAAGGCCAGGGCGGCCTTTGGCGATACCCCGAGCGAGACCCAGCAAGCACAGCTGGCGGAGCTTGAGCGCGAAGCGCAACAGGCCCATACGCGCCTGCAAACACTACAACCGGCAGCCGACCATGGCCGCGACTGATAACAGCGAACGCCTGCGCAGCACCATGGGCCTGGTGCTGCTGGCCTGCGCGCCAGGGTTGCTGACCCTGCTGTGGCTACACGGCTGGGGGCTGCTCTTGAACCTGCTGCTGTGCGCCAGCGCGGCACTGGCAAGTGAAGCGCTACTGCTGAAACTGCAACACCGGCCGATCCGACCCGCCCTGAATGATGGCAGCGCCCTGGTCACTGCCGTCCTGCTGACGGCGGCACTGCCGGCCTACACCCCCTGGTGGCTGCCAATGATTGCCGCCAGCAGCGCCATTGTCCTGGGCAAGCAACTCTACGGCGGTGTCGGCAAGAACCTGTTCAACCCGGCGATGGTCGGCTATGTGCTGGTGCTGCTGTCGTTTCCACAACATATGACCCAGTGGCCGGTCACCCAGGTACTGGGGCTGGCAGATACGCTGCAGCAGGTATTCGGCCTTGGTCCCGGCAACCAGCCGGATGCCTGGGCGCAAGCCACGGTACTGGACGGCCTGCGCAACAACCGCAGCCTGACCATGGATGAGCTGTTCGCCAGCCATCCCGGCTTCGGCCACTTTGGCGGCCGGGGCAGCGAAGCGGTCAACCTGGCCTTTGTACTCGGCGGCTTGCTGCTGTTACAGCGCAAGGTCATCAGCTGGCATGCCCCGGTCGGCCTGTTGGCCAGCTTGCTGCTGATCAGCCTGGTGTGCTGGAACGGCTCGGGCTCGGACTCCAATGGCTCGCCGCTGCTGCATCTGCTGTCTGGCTCGACCATGCTGGCGGCGTTTTTCATCGTCACCGAGCCGGTGTCAGGGCCGAAAAGCCCAAAAGCCAAGCTGCTGTTCGGTATCGGCGCGGGCGTGCTCATTTACCTGATTCGAACCTGGGGCAGCTATCCGGACGGTGCCGCATTCGCGGTCTTGTTGATGAATCTCTGTGTTCCCACGCTGGAGCGCTGGGCAGAGCGCGGGCAGGCGCAAGCGCAATGAACACCACGTCGATACGCTCCACGGCGCTGTTGCTGGCCCTTGCCGTGCTGGCCGTGGGCGGCACAGTACTCTGGCACCAGCTCACCGCCCAGCGCATCACGGACGCCGAGCAGCAGCTCAAGACCCAACGCTGGCTCAGCGTGCTGCCCGAACAGCACTACGACAACCAGCCGCTACAACACCCCCTGCGCCTGGGGGCCGCGCCCCTGGATCACAGCCGCCTGCTCGCAGGCTATCTGGCGACCTTGCAGGGGCAGCCCCGCGCGGTCGTGCTGCACAGCCAGGCGCAGGGCTATGGCGGCCCGCTGGACTTGTTGATTGCCATCGATGACAGCGGCCGCCTGATCGGCGTAAAGGTGTTGCAACAACAGGAAACCCCTGGCCTGGGCGGCAAGCTGGTCGAACCCGGCAACACCTGGCTGCAAGGTTTTGTCGGCAGCAGCCGGCACACCATTGCCGATACCGCCTGGGCGCTCAAGCGCGATAGCGGTCAGTTCGATCAACTGGCCGGCGCCACCGTCACCTCCCGGGCAGTCATTCAGGCCACCCATGATGCCCTGCGCTATTTCGACGAGCATCGCCAGCAACTGCTGACAGGGGGCGCCAATGAATAGACAGTGGCTCGCGGCCATAAGCCTGGCGCCCTTGCTGGGGGCCACACAGACGTTAGCGCAGGCAAGTGCCATTGCGCTGCTCAGCCTGTTGATCATCGGCCTGCACCGGCTGTGCATGACGCCCCTGCACAAAGTGCTGGATGCAAGCGCCAGCCTGATCGCCAGCGTGCTGCTGGCCGCCTTGCTGGTCACCTGCCTGGAGTTGGCCCTGCGCGCCTGGGCCCTGCCACTGTCGCTGGCGCTGGGCCCCTATTCGGCACTGATCGCCGTACAATGCCTGGTATTCGAGTTCGCCCAGGGCGCCAGCGGCCGTTGGCGTACGGCGGCGGCCACACTGGGCGGTTTCGCTTTGTTGTGCATGGCCATGGGGCTGTTCAGGCAAGGGCTTGGCGAGTTTGCCAACCTGCGCCTGGCCAGCCTGTTGCCCGGTGCGCTGATACTTTTGGGCCTGATGCTGGCCCTTTACAACCGGGTTTGCCGACGGCCAGCCCCTACACGTCGTCAAGGAAAGCGTTGACCCCATGAATGCCGCCAAACGCCTGGAGATCTTTCGCAGGCTGCACGAAGACAACCCTGAGCCGAAAACCGAGTTGGCCTACAGCAGCCCGTTCGAACTGCTGATTGCGGTGATCCTCTCGGCCCAGGCAACCGATGTCAGTGTGAACAAAGCCACGGCCAGGCTGTACCCGGTCGCCAATACCCCGGAAGCGATCTACGCCCTGGGCGTCGAAGGCCTGTCCGAATACATCAAGACCATCGGCCTGTACAACAGCAAGGCGAAAAACGTCATCGAAACCTGCCGCCTGCTCATCGAACAGCACGAAAGCCGGGTGCCGGAAACCCGCGAAGCGCTGGAGGCCCTGCCCGGGGTTGGCCGCAAGACCGCCAACGTGGTACTCAACACAGCCTTTCGGCAACTGGCCATGGCCGTCGATACGCATATCTTCCGGGTCAGCAACCGTACTGGAATTGCGCCGGGCAAGACCGTCCTGGAGGTTGAAAAGGCCCTGATGAAGTTCGTGCCCAAGGCTTACCTGCTGGACGCCCACCACTGGCTGATCCTGCATGGACGCTATGTGTGCCAGGCGCGCAAACCCCGCTGCGGGAGTTGCCGGATCGAAGATTTGTGCGAGTACAAGCACAAAACCTCGGACGATTGAGAAGATAGTGAAAACACTGCTCAACCGATTGAAAAAATCTTTTTTACCCGCTCAGAAATTCTCGCTATAAGGTGCGCCAATGGCCCTCTTGGCTTGGAGTGACTTATGAGCACCGATAAAGAAGACCTGGTTATAGATGATGACATCGCCACTGAAGAAGCAGATGACGATGTACCGGTTGAAGTGGCGAAAACCAACCTGAGCAAACGCCGCACCATCGACAACCTGCTGGAAGAACGTCGCTTGCAGAAGCAGCTGGCTGACTACGACTTCGACCTCTGAAGGGATGATGCCGTAAAAGCACAAAAGCCTCCTTGATGGAGGCTTTGTTGTTTCTGGGTGTATCAAACCAGGCCGTTACGCTGGGCCAGCTCGATCAGATCGACCAGTGAGCGAGCATTGAGCTTGAGCAACAAACGCGTCTTGTAGGTACTGACCGTCTTGTTGCTGAGGAACATGCCGTCGGCGATCTCCTTGTTGGTCTTGCCGCGGGCAAGCTGCTGCAAGACCATCATCTCCCGGCCCGACAAGCGCTCGACCATGTCCGCCTCGCTCGAGCCACCCAGGTTCGAGCGCACGGAATGCAACGCCTGGTTGGGGAAGTAGCTGTAACCGGAAAGCACTGCCTTTATGGCACTGAGCAGTTCGGTGAGATCCTGCTGTTTGCAGACATAGCCCGCAGCCCCCGTTTGCATGCAGCGCATGGAAAAATGCCCGGGCGCCTGCGAGGTCAGCACCAGCACCTTGATGCTGGCATTGTTGGCGGTCAACCTGGCGATCACTTCAAGGCCGTCAAGCTTGGGGATACCGATGTCCAGGATGACGATATCAGGACCATGCTCGCGCGCCAGCTGCAATGCGTCCACACCGTTATCTGTCTCGGCAATGACTTCATAACCATGCCGCTCCATCAATATGCGTACAGCCAGGCGAATGACCGGATGATCATCCACGATCAGGACTTTATTCATGAGCAAAATCCAATTGTTCGCTGTTCTATTATTTTGAGCTCGCACAATAGCCTAGTTGTACGACATATTGTATTGCGCCGTTAACAAGCAAATGCATACAAGGACGCAACCTACGGGCTTTAGAGAATTATCCTACAAGCCAGCAAAACCAAAATCCCTAAAGAACCAACACTCGAACCACAGTGCTGACAGCCTCACACTTCCTGAATAAAGGTAGCACTAGACAAAGAAACCGCCTATGAAACTCGGCCTTAATAGCTGAAGGAAAAGTCCTATAGATCTGTTTGATAAAAACAATAATATTCAGCCATGTAAAACCGCCTTACATGATTCATGGGTAGATTACCCACCCGAGAAGTGAGCCATGCTGCCCGAGGCTGTGCCGAGCATGCTAAACCTGCGGAAACATAGGAGCGGACTCACCAAGCGCAAGGGTAACTGCATGAGTAAAGTCGAGCCGAAAAGCCCACTGACGATCATTGCGATTTTTGCTGGCATCATCGAAGCATCAGCGCTGGCCTCTCTGCCATTCCTGGGGGAGGATAGCCAAGGTATTTACACCTGGTTTCTGGTCGGCTTTCCGTTCTTCCTGACGGTATTGTTCTTTCTTACTTTGAATTTCAATTACAAGTCCCTTTATTCCCCCGAAATAAATGAACTCACTGCAGCCGCGGCGCCTGCTCCTGCACACATCCCCCTCCAGGTTGAACCGCCCACCCACGAAGTCGCCGACATTGATTTACCAAGCACGCCAGTTAAAGAAGTTGAAACACGGCATGTGCTTGCGGACATGTCCGAGCTGAGCACAGTGACTATCGCATTCCGCGGCCCGGCTGCAAGCGAGTTAATAGAGTACTTCGTACTGCAAGCACTAAAGCCCACACGATTGCCTTGTAACAAGTGGATCTTGAGCAACCTCGACACGGGCGCGCAAATCACCCTGATGAGGCAATCATTGAGCAAAGCGTAGTGCTGCACGCAACCAACAGGCAAAAAAAACCCCGGCACGCCGGGGTTTTCTGGGGTAACAAGCGTCAGACCAGCTTGCGGCCCTTGTTGGCAGCAATGCGCATGCGCAGGGCGTTGAGCTTGATGAAGCCCGCTGCGTCAGCCTGGTTGTACGCACCGCCATCTTCTTCGAAGGTGGCAATGTTGGCGTCAAACAGCGAATCGTCCGACTTGCGGCCGGTGACGATGACGTTGCCCTTGTACAGTTTCAGGCGCACGACACCGTTCACATTGACCTGGGACGCATCGATCATCTGTTGCAGCATCAGACGCTCAGGGCTCCACCAGTAGCCGGTGTAGATCAGGCTGGCGTACTTGGCCATCAGCTCATCCTTGAGGTGAGCGACTTCGCGGTCCAGAGTGATCGATTCGATCGCCCGGTGGGCGCGCAGCATGATGGTGCCGCCTGGGGTTTCGTAGCAGCCGCGGGACTTCATGCCGACGTAACGGTTCTCGACGATGTCCAGGCGACCGATGCCATTCTCGCCGCCGATGCGGTTGAGGGTGGCCAGCACCGTGGCAGGCGACATTTCAACGCCGTCCAGGGCAACGATATCGCCGTTGCGGTAGGTCAGTTCCAGGTAGGTCGGAACGTCCGGGGCGTTTTCTGGCGACTTGGTCCAGCGCCACATGTCTTCTTCGTGCTCGGTCCAGGTGTCTTCCAGCACGCCGCCTTCATACGAGATGTGCAGCAGGTTGGCGTCCATCGAGTACGGCGACTTCTTCTTGCCATGACGCTCGATCGGGATACCGTGCTTCTCGGCGTAGTCCATCAGCTTTTCACGGGACAGCAGGTCCCATTCACGCCATGGCGCAATAACCTTGACGCCTGGCTTGAGCGCATAGGCACCCAGCTCGAAACGTACCTGGTCGTTGCCTTTACCGGTGGCGCCATGGGAAATGGCATCGGCGCCGGTTTCGTTGGCGATTTCGATCAGGCGCTTGGCGATCAGTGGACGAGCGATGGAAGTACCCAGCAGGTACTCGCCTTCATAGACGGTGTTGGCGCGGAACATCGGGAACACGAAGTCGCGTACGAATTCTTCGCGCAGGTCGTCGATGTAGATTTCCTTGACGCCCATGGCCTGAGCCTTGGCGCGGGCCGGTTCGACCTCTTCGCCCTGTCCCAGGTCAGCGGTGAAGGTCACCACTTCACAGTTGTAGGTATCCTGCAGCCACTTGAGAATCACCGAAGTATCAAGGCCGCCGGAATACGCCAGTACGACCTTTTTTACGTCCGCCATGCCATCACTCCACGGGGTTGTACGGAAAGCCGTTGATTCTACCGACCTTGCGACAAAATTTACAGTGGGGCGACAGCTTGTGACGACAAAGCGACAGGAACTGTCGAGAGCGCGACGGACTGTCGCAGCTCAGGACTTGCTGACCGGCTTGCTGGCCTCTGTCGCCGCAGCCGGTGCGGCTGGTGCTTTGACGGCAGGCTCGAGCGGTTTTTCCAGCGGTTTTTCGACCGGCGTTACCCGATCAAGCTGAATGTTCACCCGCCGGTTGCGTGCGCGGTTGGTCGCGCTGTTGTTGCGCGCCAGCGGATAGCGCTCGCCATGGAAGCGCACGGTGATCTGCTCTTCGGGAATGCCATGGGCCTTGAGGTACTCCATCACCGCCAGCGCCCGGCGCCGTGACAGGTCGCGGTTGGTCAGGCGGTTACCGCTGTTGTCGGAGTGACCATCGAGTTCGATATGGTTGACCGAAGGGTCCGCCTTGAGAAAGTCGAGGATCACATCCAGGCGTGCCCTGGCATCGGCATCCAGGTCGATGCCCCCGCCAGGGAAGCCAACCTGCGCCTGGCGCACCTGGTCATAGTTCATCGGTAAGAGCTTTGCCGCACAGGCCTGATAATCGCCGTAGGCCTTGTTGAACTTGACTGGCAACACCCGCACTTCCATGGTCCGCCCGGCTTCACCGGCATAGTTGCGCACCACGGTGCTGCGACCATCGAGCAAACCGTTGATAAGGCGGCTGGCCTGGCCCTGGGAGCTGGTGAAGAGCACGCCACTGCGAGCCATGCGCACCGCCCCCAGGTTGATATCGCCGCGACCGGGCTGCCACGGCGCGGCCGCCGCCAGCAGGGTGGCGGAGCCTGTGCCGAGCACATTGTTGCTTGAACGCAGCTGGAAAGTCGCCTGCTCGCCGGCGCGACGGACGAACTCGCCGCTGCCGAAATCGGCAATGGGTTGAACCAGCCGACATTCGAACTGATCGCCTTCGACCTTCCACTCGATGTTCTCCAGACGGGTCTGGAAGGTGAGTGCCATGGCGGGCATGCTGGCAAACACACTGAGCAGGGCTAGATAACGCTGGCGCACGGGCGGCTCCACAGATTTTCACGGTATACCTGCACGCTATCGGTCGGGCGCGGCAAAACTTGATAGCGAGTGCTCGCAACCGGCTTTTCCGGTAGCATTGACCTTGAGTTCGACCCGCCTGGAATCCCCAATGTCCGACCGCCTGACCCTCCTGCGTCCCGACGACTGGCACATCCATCTTCGTGATGGCGCTGTACTGCCGCATACCGTCGGCGACGTTGCGCGCACCTTTGCCCGCGCAATCATCATGCCCAACCTGGTGCCACCGGTGCGCAACGCCGCCGAAGCCGGTGCCTACCGCGAGCGCATCCTCGCTGCACGCCCTGCCGGCAGCCGTTTCGAGCCGTTGATGGTGCTGTACCTCACCGACCGTACCCAGCCCGAGGAAATCCGCGCGGCCAAGGCCACCGGTTTTGTCCATGCCGCCAAGCTGTATCCGGCTGGCGCGACGACCAACTCCGATTCCGGCGTGACCAGTGTCGACAAGATCTTCCCGGTGCTTGAAGCCATGGCCGAGGTCGGCATGCCGCTGTTGGTGCACGGTGAAGTGACCCGCAGCGAGATCGACGTGTTCGACCGCGAGAAGCTGTTCATCGACGAGCACCTGCGCCGTGTGGTCGAGCGCTTCCCGACCCTCAAGGTGGTGTTTGAACACATCACCACCAGCGACGCCGTGCAGTTCGTCAACGAGGCCCCGGCCAACGTTGGCGCGACCATCACTGCCCAGCACCTGCTGTACAACCGCAACCACATGCTGGTGGGCGGTATTCGTCCGCACTTCTATTGCCTGCCGATCCTCAAGCGCAACACCCACCAGGTGGCCTTGCTGGACGCCGCCACCAGCGGTAGCAGCAAGTTCTTCCTCGGCACCGACTCGGCTCCGCACGCCCAGCACGCCAAGGAAGCGGCCTGTGGCTGTGCCGGCTGCTACACCGCCTATGCCGCGATCGAGATGTACGCCGAAGCGTTCGAACAACGCAATGCGCTGGACAAGCTCGAAGGCTTCGCCAGCCTGCACGGCCCGGCCTTCTACGGCCTGCCGGCCAACACCGATACGATTACCCTGGTCCGCGACAGCTGGACCGCCCCAAGCAGCTTGCCGTTCGGCGAGCAGACCGTTATCCCGCTGCGCGCCGGTGAGCAACTGCGCTGGCGCCTGCTGGAGGAAACTGCGTGAGCGAAGATCAGTACGAAGACGACCAGGAAGGTCATGGTGGCGGTCCACGCCACCCAATGGCTGAGCGCTTTCGCGGTTACCTGCCGGTAGTGGTCGACGTTGAAACCGGCGGTTTCAATTGCGCGACCGACGCCCTGCTGGAGATCGCCGCAGTCACCATCGGCATGGACGAAAAAGGTTTCCTGTTCCCGGAACACACCTATTTCTTCCGCGTCGAGCCGTTCGAAGGCGCCAACATCGAGCAGGCCGCCCTGGAGTTCACCGGAATCAAGCTCGACCACCCGCTGCGCATGGCCGTCAGCGAAGAGTCGGCCCTGACCGACATCTTCCGTGGCGTGCGCAAGGCGCTCAAGGCCAATGGCTGCAAACGGGCGATCCTGGTCGGTCACAACAGCAGCTTCGACCTGGGCTTCCTCAATGCCGCCGTGGCCCGCCACGACATGAAGCGCAACCCGTTTCATCCGTTCTCAAGCTTCGACACCGCCACCCTGGCCGGCCTTGCCTATGGCCAGACCGTGCTGGCGCGGGCCTGCCAGAGCGCCGACATCGACTTCGATGGCCGTGAGGCGCACTCGGCGCGTTACGACACCGAGAAGACTGCCGAGCTGTTCTGCGGCATCGTCAACCGCTGGAAAGAAATGGGCGGCTGGCAGGACTTCAACGACTGACGCTGGGGCAAGCCCGCTCCTACAGGCATAAAAAAACCGGCCATCAGGCCGGTTTTTTTATACCTGGCAATTACAGCTTGCCAGCGTTCTCGCTCAGGTAAGCAGCAACGCCTTCTGGCGAAGCGGTCATGCCCTTGTCGCCTTTTTTCCAGTTGGCAGGGCAGACTTCGCCGTGCTCTTCGTGGAACTGCAGGGCGTCGACCAGACGCAGCAGCTCGTCCATGTTACGGCCCAGTGGCAGGTCGTTGACGATTTGCGAGCGGACAACGCCCTTGTCGTCGATCAGGAAGGCGCCACGGAAAGCCACGCCGCCTTCGGACTCTACGTCGTAGGCCTTGGCGATGTCGTGCTTCATGTCAGCAGCCATGATGTACTGGACCTGACCGATGCCGCCGGCATTGATCGGGGTGTTGCGCCAGGCGTTGTGGGTGAAGTGCGAGTCGATCGACACGGCGATCACTTCAACGTTGCGCGCCTTGAATTCAGCCATGCGGTGGTCCAGAGCGATCAGCTCGGACGGGCAGACGAAGGTGAAGTCCAGCGGGTAGAAGAACACCAGGCCGTACTTGCCTTTGATGGCCGAAGCCAGGTTGAAGCTGTCGACGATTTCGCCGTTGCCCAGAACAGCTGGAACGGTGAAGTCCGGGGCATTTTTGCCAACGAGTACGCTCATGCGATATCTCCTGATGGGGTGGAATCATCTTGCACAGGCCAGCATGCACCGGCCTGGCATCGAAATGGCCGACCATCATACACCGCCCGGAGCCGCTCGCCGAGTTTCAGTCCGAACGCTCGACAATCAGCCGTTGGTCGCTCTAGTCCGCGCCCTGCAGAAAGAGCTTTGACAAGCATTCTCATTAACATTAAGCTTCTTCGAATTGAGCCTTAACCAGCGATGGCCAGCCCTATGTATGTGTGTCTTTGTGTTGGTGTGACCGACGGACAGATCCGCGATGCGATCTATGAAGGATGCTGCAGCTACAAGGAAGTCAGAAGCGCCACCAACGTGGCAAGCCAGTGTGGCAAATGTGCCTGCCTGGCCAAGCAGGTAGTGCGCGAAACCCTCACCGAGCTTCAGGTCAGCCAGGCTGCCCTGCCCTATCCTGTAGAATTTACGGCAGCATAATTCAGCGAATTCCAAGAACCGGACCCAGTGTCCGGTTTTTTTATGCCTGTAATTCAAGTAGTTAGGGGTTTAACGCGGAACACAAACATTCTTATTCCGATTAATTTTCATTTATTATTCAATAACTTAGGTTTGACAGTAGAAGTTGCGAAGCTCAGACTTGCCTTGATAGACACACTTACAGGGCAGGACCCCATCATGAAAGGCGACGTTAGCGTCATCCAGCATCTCAACAAGATCCTCGGAAACGAGCTGGTCGCAATCAACCAATACTTCCTGCATGCCCGCATGTACGAAGACTGGGGCCTGGAGAAGCTCGGCAAGCACGAGTACAAAGAATCCATCGAAGAGATGAAACACGCTGACAAACTGATCAAGCGTATTCTGTTCCTCGAAGGCATCCCCAACGTCCAGGACCTGGGCAAGTTGCTGATTGGTGAGCACACCAAGGAAATGCTTGAGTGCGACCTGAAGATCGAGCAAAAAGGCCTGGTCGACCTCAAGGCCGCCATCGCCCACTGCGAGACCGTCGGCGACTTCGGCAGCCGTGAACTGCTCGAAGACATCCTCGAAGCCGAGGAAGAGCACATCGACTGGCTGGAAACCCAGTTGAGCCTGATCGACAAGATCACCCTGGAGAACTACCTGCAGTCGCAGATGGGCGAGTAAGTTCCCCCCCTGCCCTACAGGCAAAAAAAGCCCCGCATTGCGGGGCTTTTTTTTGACCAAACCTGGAATCAGGCCTTGTCAGCGGCCTTGGCTGCAGCTTCCTTGATCAGGGTCTGCAGTTCGCCGTTGGCAAACATTTCAGCCATGATGTCGGAACCGCCGACCAGCTCGCCAGCAACCCACAGTTGCGGGAAGGTTGGCCAGTTAGCGTACTTTGGCAGGTTGGCGCGGATTTCCGGATTCTGCAGGATATCCACGTAAGCGAATTTCTCGCCGCAGCCCATCACGGCTTGCGCCGCCTTGGCCGAAAAGCCGCACTGCGGGGCATTCGGCGAGCCTTTCATGTAAAGCAGAATGGTGTTGTTGGCAATCTGCTCTTTGATTGTTTCGATAATATCCATGAAGCACCTCGCGGCTGAACTTTCCGACCTGGTTGTCGGCACGGTGACGCATTGTATCGGAAAGCCAAGCAGGACGCTCGGCCTTGCCGATATCAGGCCGCAACCACCTGCACTGGCACGCCATTGAGCGCCGCGTTGCCCGACACTGCATCGAACTGGCGCTCATCGGTGAGGTCGTTGGCACTGGCGCCGGGGTGCGCCTGGGCGATCTCCAGGCGCACTCCGGCACGGGCATGGCCAAAGCCATGGGGCAAGCTGACCACCCCCGGCATCATGTCGCTGCTGGCCTGCACCTCGACCTCGATTTCGCCTACCCGCGAGCTGACCCGCACCCGTTGGCCGTCCTGCAAGTGGCGACCGGCCAGGTCATCCGGGTGCATCAGCAGTTGATGGCGCGGCTTGCCTTTGACCAGGCGGTGGTAGTTATGCATCCAGGAATTATTGCTGCGTACATGGCGACGACCGATCAGCAGCAGTTGATCCGCCGCCAGCGGCTGTTGCCCGGCAAAGCGCTGCAGGTCGCCGAGCATCTCCCGCGGTGCGGCTTGAATCCGTTGGTTAGGCGTCTTCAAGCGCGCGGCAAGGTTGGGCTGCAGCGGCCCCAGGTCGATGCCATGGGGGTGCTGGTCGAGGGTCTCAAGCGACAGTTTGAACGCCGAGGCTTCACCGTATCGGCCCTGGCGCAGGCCGATATCAATCATCTGCGCCGGCGCCAGGGTCGGCTTCAACGGCTTGTTACTGCGGGCGGCAAAAGCCTTGGCCAGGCCGACGAAGATCTCCCAGTCATGCAAGGCGCCTTCGGGTTTGGGCAGGACAGCCCGGTTGAAGCGGCTCACGTTGCGTACTGCCAACAGGTTGAAGGTGGTGTCGTAGTGATCATTTTCCAGTGCCGAGGTGGACGGCAGGATCAGGTCGGCGTAACGGGTGGTCTCGTTGATGTACAGGTCGATGCTGAGCATGAACTCAAGGCCGTCCAGGGCCCGCTCCAACTGCCGGCCATTGGGCGTGGACAGCACCGGGTTGCCCGCGACCGTCACCAGCGCGCGAACCTGCCCCTCACCTTCGACTAGCATCTCTTCGGCCAGGGCCGCCACCGGCAATTCGCCGCCGTACTCGGGCAGCCCCGAGACCCGGCTCTGCCAGGCATTGAAATGACCACCCGAAGTACTGGCCACCAGATCCACCGCGGGTTCGGTACACAGGGCACCCCCCACGCGGTCGAGGTTGCCGCTGACCAGGTTGATCAGCTGCACCAGCCAATGGCACAAGGTGCCGAAGGCCTGGGTCGAGATGCCCATGCGCCCGTAACAGACTGCCTTGTCGGCGGCGGCAAAGTCCCGGGCCAACTGGCGAATTACCTGCGCCTGGACGCCGCACAGCGGGCTCATGGCCTCGGGCGTGAACGGCGCGATCGCCGCTTGCACCTCGCCCAGGCCCTCCACCGGCAGGCTCGGTTGGCGGGTCAAGCCTTCGGCAAACAACGTATTGAGCAGGCCACACAGCAACGCGGCGTCGCCGCCGGGGCGAATGAACAGATGCTGATCCGCCATGGCCGCCGTCTCGCTGCGGCGCGGATCGACCACCACCAGCTTGCCACCACGGGCCTGGATTGCCTTGAGACGCTTCTCGACATCCGGCACGGTCATGATGCTGCCGTTGGAGGCCAGCGGGTTGCCGCCCAGGATCAGCATGAACGCGGTGTTGTCGATGTCCGGGATCGGCAGCAACAGGCCATGGCCGTACATCAGGTAGCTGGTCAGGTGATGCGGCAGTTGGTCCACCGAGGTGGCAGAGAAGCGGTTACGGGTCTTGAGCAGGCCGAGGAAGTAGTTGCTGTGGGTCATCAGCCCGTAGTTGTGCACGCTCGGGTTGCCTTGATACACCGCCACGGCGTTTTGCCCGTGGGCCTGCTGGATGGCCCAGAGCTTTTGCGCGGCCAGTTCGAAGGCCTCTTCCCAACTGATCGCCTGCCAGCTGTCACCGACACGCTTGTGCGGCGCCCGCAGGCGGTCCGGGTCATTCTGGATATCCTGCAAGGCCACCGCCTTGGGGCAGATGTGGCCGCGGCTGAAGCGGTCCTCGGGGTCACCCTTGATCGAGGTGATGCGCGGGACGACATCGGGCTGGTGGGTGATTTCCAGGGTCAAGCCGCAGATGGCTTCACACAGATGACAGGCACGGTGATGCAGGGTCTTGTTCATGGCCACCTCTTGCTTGGGTGTCTGGGATGAACTGACTATGAGCCTGGCCCGGCGCACGTACCAGCGAGGTTTGTCACGTGAATCTTCGGGCATCAGGCGTAGCGATTCGCAACCGGCCCGCCGCCCGGTTTGCCAAGGCGCAGGCAGGCAGTGTAAAACCCTTGTGTAACGTATAAAAAAAGCTTCTGTCCAATGGGTTACGACACTGCCTGAAACATCGGCGACGAAACCCCCTCTTGGTATGACGCGACATTTAATTATAGTATTGCGTCTTCCCCTAATTCGTCGCCCCGTGCGGCTTTCGCCGCAGGTCACTTCCGTTGTTTTGAAAAACCGGTATGGCTGATCTGCGGTCTGTTGCAAAAAGGTAGTCAAACATGAGCGCTAGGCACTTTCTCTCCCTGATGGATTTCACACCCGACGAACTGCTCAGTGTGATCCGTCGAGGTATCGAGCTGAAGGACCTGCGTAACCGCGGCGTACTGTTCGAACCGCTGAAAAACCGCGTGCTGGGGATGATCTTCGAAAAATCCTCGACCCGCACTCGCCTGTCGTTCGAAGCCGGCATGATCCAGCTCGGTGGCCAGGCCATCTTCCTCTCGCCACGGGACACCCAGCTGGGCCGTGGCGAACCGATCGGCGACTGCGCCATCGTCATGTCGCGCATGCTCGATGCGGTGATGATTCGTACCTTTGCCCACAGCACCCTGACCGAATTCGCCGCCAACTCGCGGGTGCCCGTCATCAACGGCCTGTCCGACGACCTGCACCCGTGCCAGTTGCTGGCCGACATGCAGACCTTCCTCGAACACCGCGGCGCCATCCAGGGCAAGACCGTGGCCTGGATCGGCGATGGCAACAACATGTGCAACAGCTATATAGAGGCGGCCATCCAGTTCGACTTCCAGCTGCGCATCGCCTGCCCGGCCGAATTCGAGCCCAATGCGCAGTTCCTGGCCCAGGCCGGTGACCGCGTACAGATCTTCCGTGAACCCAAGGCTGCGGTGCAGGGCGCCCACCTGGTGAGCACCGATGTCTGGACTTCCATGGGTCAGGAAGAGGAAACTGCACGGCGTCTGGCCTTGTTCGCGCCTTACCAGGTAACCCGCGAACTGCTCGACCTGGCAGCACCCGATGCCCTGTTCATGCACTGCCTGCCCGCCCACCGCGGCGAGGAAATCAGCCTGGACCTGCTCGACGACCCCCGTTCGGTCGCCTGGGACCAGGCCGAAAACCGCTTGCATGCACAGAAGGCGCTTCTCGAATTTCTTGTTGAACCGGCCTATCACCACGCATGAGTCAACCTTTACTGCTTAACCTGCGCGAGCTCGCCTGTGGCTATGGCGAGCAGCGCATCGTCCAGAACCTCAACCTGCACCTGAACGCCGGCGACATCGGTTGCCTGCTGGGCTCCTCGGGGTGCGGCAAGACCACCACCCTGCGCGCCATTGCCGGTTTCGAGCCGGTGCACGAAGGCGAGATCCAGCTGGGTGGCGAGGTCATCTCCAGGGCCGGGTTCACCCTGGCCCCGGAGAAACGCCGGATCGGCATGGTGTTCCAGGACTACGCGCTGTTCCCGCACCTGACCGTGGCCGAGAACATCGCCTTCGGCATCGGCAAGCATCCTCAGCAACGCCAGGTGGTCGAAGAGATGCTTGAGCTGGTCAAGCTCGGCGGCCTGGGCAAACGCTACCCCCACGAGCTTTCCGGCGGCCAGCAGCAGCGTGTGGCCCTGGCCCGCGCGCTGGCTCCCGAGCCGCAATTGCTGCTGCTCGACGAACCGTTCTCCAACCTTGATGTGGAGCTGCGCCGGCGCCTGAGCCATGAAGTGCGCGACATTCTCAAAAGCCGTGGCACCAGCGCGATCCTGGTCACTCACGATCAGGAAGAGGCCTTTGCCGTCAGCGATCACGTCGGTGTATTCAAGGAAGGTCGTCTGGAGCAATGGGACACCCCCTACAACCTCTACCACGAACCGCTGACACCATTCGTGGCCAGTTTCATTGGCCAGGGCTATTTCATTCGCGGCCAGTTGACCAGCCCTGAATCGGTACGCACCGAACTCGGTGAGCTGCGCGGCAACCGTGCCTACACCCTGACGCCTGGCAGCGCCGTGGACGTGTTGCTGCGCCCGGATGACATCATCCATGCGCCGCACAGCGAACTGAAGGCGTTGATCGTGGGCAAGAGCTTCCTCGGTGCCGCGACCCTGTATCGCCTGCAACTGCCTACCGGCAGCCAGCTGGAAGCGATCTTCCCAAGCCACAACGACCATCAGGTCGGTGCCGAAGTAGGGATTGAAGTGGCGGCGGACCACCTGGTGGTGTTTGCCGTACCGGGCAGCGTGGCGGCGCAGTTGCCGGTGCCGGAGAACGGCGTTCGCCGGTACAGCTCGACGGTCTGATGCAGGGCCAATCGCGGGGCAAGCCCGCTCCTACAAAGGTCAATGTAGGCGCTGGCTTGCCCCGCGATGCTTTCAAAGCATCAAAGTCCCACTGGCCACCAGCCTGGCATACCCAGCAATCTTCACCCGCTCCCCCTCCAGCCGGCAGAACAACTCCCCGCCGCGACTCGAACACTGAAACGCCCGCAGCTCGCGCTTGCCCAGACGCTGCGCCCAGTACGGGATCAGGCTGCAATGGGTAGAACCTGTCACCGGATCCTCGGGAATACCGATTCCCGGTGCGAAATAACGCGAGACAAAATCGTGCTCGATACCGGGCGCAGTGACGATCACCCCGAGCCCCGGTAATTGCGCCAGCGCCGCCATGTCCGGCGTACAGGCACGCAACACCTGCTCGGACTCAACCCGCACCAGCAGTTCGTTGGTTTTCCAGACTTCCAGCACCGGGCAGCCCAGGGCTTGAGCCACCGGCACCCGGTCATTCAAGGGCTGCGGCTCGACCCGCGGGAAATCCAGCTGCAAACGCCCGCCTTCGCGGCTTACGCTCAGCGGGCCGGATTTACTCTGGAACAGCAGCCGCTCACTCGGCTCTTTATAGACCTCCAGCAACACATGAGCACTGGCCAGGGTCGCGTGGCCACACAGCGGCACTTCAGTGGTCGGGGTGAACCAGCGAATCTGCCAGCCTTCGGCATGGGGAACGACGAACGCAGTCTCGGCCAGGTTGTGTTCGGCGGCAATCTGTTGCATCAACTCATCGGCGAGCCAGCGCTCCAGGCGATAGACCATGGCCGGGTTGCCGGCAAAGGGACGGTCGCTGAAGGCATCGACCTGATGGAACTCAAGCTGCATGGGACAGATCTCTCGATGGCGGGCCACAGAGCATGCCCGCCAAGCGGCAAAGACCGACAGAGACAGAATCAACCGATTTTGAACATACAGATGTCAGTCACGGCCAATGGCGGCGAATTTGCCCTGGGTATGCTCGGCCAGCAGCGCAGCCGCCAGTTCGACTTCCAGCCCTCGGCGGCCAGCACTGACGAAAATTGTTTCAAAGGATTCAGCGGTTTCGTCAATGAAAGTGCGCAAGCGCTTCTTCTGCCCCAGCGGGCTGATTCCGCCCAGCAGGTAACCGGTCGAACGCTGAGCCGCCGCCGGATCCGCCATCTCGCATTTCTTCACCCCGGCAGCATGGGCCAGGCCCTTCAGGTCCAGGCTACCGACCACCGGCACCACCGCCACCAGCAACTCGCCCTTTTCGCTACTGGCCAGCAAGGTCTTGAACACCCGCGCAGGCTCAAGGTTGAGCTTCTCCGCCGCTTCCAGCCCGTAGGATGCTGCCTTGGGATCATGTTCGTAACTGTGGATGTGGTGTTCGGCGCGAACCTTTTTCAGCAGATCCAGGGCGGGGGTCATACAGGGCTCCAGACAGTAGGGTGAATGCCATTTCGCTGGCTACTTTAGGGCAAAACCCCAAGCGCAACCAACGCCCATCACCGTCACCAATAGTCAGATTGTGAATGGTGGTTCACTTTCGACCTTTGACATAAGCGTTTCTTGTCTATATTTTTTCGATTATGAATATAGTCATGCCCCGATAAGGTGCATTTTCTGCCGCCGCCCGACCGAAATGGGGATTTCTGTCGGGCTTTTGTCGAGCGCTCACTGCGCCTCACAACAACAAGAACCGAGGTAACGAATGACGACTGCTCTGAGACAACCAACACTTTCAAGCCAGTGCATGGCCGAATTTCTCGGCACTGCGCTGCTGATCTTTTTCGGCACCGGCTGCGTCGCTGCGCTCAAGGTGGCGGGTGCCAGCTTTGGCCTGTGGGAAATCAGCATCATCTGGGGCGTCGGCGTGAGCATGGCGATCTACCTCACCGCCGGGGTTTCCGGTGCGCACCTGAACCCGGCCGTGAGCATCGCCCTGTGCCTGTTCGCCGGTTTCGAGAAGCACAAACTGCCGTTCTACATCGTCGCCCAGATTGCCGGCGCCTTCTGTGGCGCAGCGTTGGTTTACACGCTATACAGCAACCTGTTCTTCGATTTCGAACAGGCCCATGAAATGATCCGTGGCAGCCAGGCCAGCCTCGAATTGGCCTCGGTGTTCTCCACCTACCCGCACCCGGCGCTGTCCACTGGCCAGGCCTTTTTGGTCGAAGTGATCATCACCGCCGTACTGATGGCGGTGATCATGGCCTTGACCGATGACAACAACGGCCTGCCGCGCGGCGCCATGGCGCCCCTGCTGATCGGCCTGCTGATTGCCGTGATCGGCAGCGCCATGGGCCCGCTGACCGGCTTTGCGATGAACCCGGCACGGGATTTCGGGCCCAAGCTGATGACCTTCCTCGCCGGCTGGGGCGAAGTCGCCTTTACTGGCGGTCGTGATATTCCCTATTTCCTGATTCCGATTTTTGCGCCGATCATAGGAGCGAGCCTTGGGGCCGCCCTGTACCGCGGCGTGATCGCCCGCAACCTGCCGGTTGCCGAGAGCGAAAGCGCCCAGACCGACGCCAACCCTCAGGGCAAGACCCAGGCGTCCTGATGCCTGCAGTGGCGAGCCAGGCTCGCCCCGCCCTGATCTCCACCCTATTAAGTGCAAGGCCAACGACATGACAGACACCCAGAACAAGAACTACATCATTGCCCTGGACCAGGGCACGACCAGTTCGCGGGCCATCATTTTCGACCGTGACGCCAACGTGGTTGGCACCTCGCAACGCGAATTCGCACAGCATTACCCACAAGCCGGCTGGGTCGAGCACGACCCCATGGAAATCTTCGCCACCCAGAGCGCGACCATGGTCGAAGCCCTGGCCCAGGCAGGCCTGAGTCACGACCAGGTAGCAGCCATCGGTATCACCAACCAGCGTGAAACCACCGTGGTCTGGGACAAGGAAACCGGCCGCCCGGTGTACAACGCCATCGTCTGGCAATGCCGGCGCAGCACCGAGATCTGCGAACAGCTCAAGCGTGACGGCCTGCAGGACTACATCCGCGAAACCACCGGTCTGGTCACCGACCCGTACTTCTCCGGCACCAAGCTCAAGTGGATCCTCGACAACGTCGAAGGCGCCCGTGAGCGCGCCGAGCGTGGCGACCTGCTGTTCGGCACTGTCGACAGCTGGCTGATCTGGAAATTCTCCGGTGGCAAGGTCCACGTCACCGACTACACCAACGCCTCGCGCACCATGCTCTTCAACATCCACACCCTGGAGTGGGACGAGAAGATGCTTGAAGTGCTGAACATCCCGCGGCAGATGCTGCCCCAGGTGCGCAGCTCCTCGGAAGTCTACGGCCGCACCAAGAGCGGTATCGCCATTGCCGGTATCGCTGGCGACCAGCAAGCCGCGCTGTTCGGCCAGATGTGCGTGGAACCGGGCCAGGCCAAGAACACCTACGGCACCGGCTGCTTCTTGCTGATGAACACCGGCGACAAGGCGGTCAAATCTTCCCACGGCCTGCTCACCACCATCGCCTGCGGCCCTCGCGGCGAAGTGGCCTACGCCCTGGAAGGCGCCGTTTTCAACGGCGGTTCCACCGTGCAGTGGCTGCGTGACGAACTGAAGATCGTCAACGACGCCCACGACACCGAATACTTCGCCAGCAAGGTCAAAGACAGCAACGGCGTGTACCTGGTACCGGCCTTCACCGGCCTTGGCGCACCGTACTGGGACCCCTATGCCCGTGGCGCACTGTTTGGCCTGACCCGCGGGGTCAAGGTCGATCACATCATCCGCGCGGCGCTGGAGTCGATCGCCTACCAGACCCGCGACGTGCTCGACGCCATGCAACAGGACTGCGGCCAACGCCTGAGCGAGCTGCGGGTGGATGGTGGCGCCGTCGCCAACAACTTCCTCATGCAGTTCCAGGCCGACATCCTCGGCACCTGCGTCGAACGCCCGCAAATGCGTGAAACCACTGCCCTCGGCGCTGCCTACCTGGCGGGCCTGGCCTGTGGTTTCTGGAGCAGCCTGGATGAACTGCGCGGCAAGGCAATCATCGAGCGCGAGTTCAACCCGCAACTGGATGAAGTGCAGAAAGAGAAGCTGTACGCCGGCTGGCTGAAAGCAGTGGATCGCACCCGCGATTGGGAACCACACGACGAGTGAGCAGTAGAAACAAGCTGTAAGCTACAAGCTGCAAGCCTGTAGGCCGCGAATCATCTTGTGGCTTGCAGCTTGCAGCTTGAGCTGTTTTCATGGCGCAATTTTCCCGGCTGCCCAAAAGGACCGCCCATGAATCTGCCCCCTCGCCAACAACAAATCCTCGAACTGGTTCGCGAACGCGGCTATGTCAGTATCGAAGAAATGGCGCAGTTGTTCGTCGTTACCCCGCAAACCATCCGTCGAGACATCAACCAACTGGCAGAAGTTAATCTGCTGCGTCGCTACCACGGTGGCGCGGCTTACGACTCCAGTATCGAAAACACCGCCTACGCCATGCGCGCCGACCAGATGCGCGACGAGAAGCAGCGCATCGCCGAAGCGATCGCCGCGCAGATTCCCGACCACGCCTCGCTGTTCATCAACATCGGCACCACCACCGAATCCATCGCCCGCGCCCTGCTCAACCACAACCACCTGAAGATCATCACCAACAACCTGCACGTGGCCTCGATCCTCAGTGCCAAGGATGATTTCGAAGTGCTGCTGGCCGGCGGCAATGTGCGCCGTGACGGTGGCGTGGTCGGCCAGGCCAGTGTCGACTTCATCAACCAGTTCAAGGTCGATTTCGCCCTCGTCGGCATCAGCGGCATCGATGAAGACGGCAGCCTGCTGGATTTCGACTACCAGGAAGTACGGGTATCCCAGGCGATCATCGCCAATGCCCGCCAGGTCATCCTCGCCGCCGACTCAAGCAAGTTCGGCCGTAACGCTATGGTGCGCCTGGGCTCTATCAGCCTGATCGACTGCCTGGTGACCGACCAGGCGCCAGTGCCCGCCCTCACCCAGTTACTCAACCAGTACAAGATCCGCCTCGAAGTGGTCTGAGCGGCCACAAGCTGCCATCGCGACGATGGCAGCTCGAATGTTCGTTATTTTTCATTTATTTGTCATCTGATCAGTATTTTCTATGGAAAGTGACTGGCGAGCAGCATTTTGTTGCGCTAGTATTTTCGAAAGTGAACATCGATGTTCAGATTCGATGTCGGAAAGACCTTCAGGAGGCCACCCGTGTCCCAATCCAGCTTGTCATCGCCCGCCCTTGCCGACATTTATGACCTCGCCGTAATCGGCGGCGGCATCAACGGCGTGGGGATTGCCGCCGATGCAGCCGGACGCGGTCTTCACGTGTTCCTTTGCGAAAAGGACGACCTGGCCAGCCACACATCCTCAGCCAGCAGCAAGCTGATCCACGGCGGCCTGCGCTACCTGGAACATTACGAATTCCGCTTGGTGCGCGAAGCCCTGGCCGAGCGTGAAGTGCTGCTGGCCAAGGCGCCGCACATCGTCAAGCCGATGCGCTTCGTGCTGCCGCACCGCCCGCACCTGCGTCCGGCATGGATGATCCGCGCCGGCCTGTTCCTTTACGATCACCTGGGCAAGCGCAAGCAGCTCGGTGCTTCGCGCAGCTTGCGTTTCGGCCCGGGCAATCCGCTCAAGCCGGCAATCACCCGCGGTTTCGAATATGCCGACTGTGCTGTCGACGATGCCCGCCTGGTGGTGCTCAATGCCATGGCCGCCCGTGAAAAAGGCGCCGACATCCGCACCCGTACCCGTTGCGTCAGCGCCCATCGGGTCGATGGTGTATGGAACGTGCAACTGGAAAACGCCGACGGCAGCCAGCAATCGATCCGTGCTCGCGCGCTGGTCAACGCTGCTGGCCCGTGGGTAGCCAAGTTCATCCAGGATGACCTGAAGCTCGACGCGCCCTACGGCATTCGCCTGATCCAGGGCAGCCACCTGATCGTGCCCAAGTTGTACGACGGCGAACATGCCTACATCCTGCAAAACGAAGACCAGCGTATCGTCTTCGCCATTCCGTACCTGGAACGCTTCACCCTGATCGGCACCACCGACCGCGAATACACCGGCGACCCGGCCAAAGTGGCAATCACCGAGGGCGAGACCGATTACCTGCTGAAAGTGGTCAACGAACACTTCAATCACCAGCTCAGCCGCGCCGATATCCTGCACACCTATTCCGGTGTTCGTCCGCTGTGCAACGACGAGTCCGACAACCCGTCGGCCGTCACTCGCGATTACACCCTGGCGCTGTCGGCCAGCACTGGCGAAGCACCGCTGCTGTCGGTGTTCGGCGGCAAGCTGACCACCTACCGCAAACTGGCCGAGTCGGCGATGAGCGAGCTGGCACCGTTCTTCCCGCAGATGCGCGGCAGCTGGACGGCTACCGCGCCACTACCGGGCGGTGAAGACATGAGCACCCCGCAAGCGCTGGTCGACGCCATCCTGGCCCGCTGCGGCTGGCTGCCGGCCGAGATCGCCAAGCGTTGGGCACGCACCTACGGCAGCCGCGTCTGGCGCTTGCTCGAAGGCGTGCAGGGCCCGCAGGACCTGGGCGAGGCCATTGGTGGCGGCCTGTTCAGCCGTGAGGTGGACTACCTGTGCAGCGAAGAATGGGCGGTGAATGCCGACGACATCCTCTGGCGCCGGAGCAAGCTGGGCCTGTTCACGACCGCTACAGAGCAGCAGGCTTTGCAGGAGTACCTTCAGCGCCTGGAACTGAACCGCGCACGCGTACAAGCTGCCTAGCTGCTGACCCACATCGCGGGGCAAGCCCGCTCCTACACTGGGAGCAGGCTTGCCCTGGAACGCGGCTCATCATTCGGTTTTCCGAACGCCAAACCCCGCCGCATTCGGCCATCCGGACGAATCCTACCTCCCGCAAATCGTCAAAAAAGATTAATCCCCCGTTTTTTCATGGCGTTATGATCGAAATCAGGGCTTGGCACGAGTCATGCTCTACACTCAGTACCCGAATGCGCAAAACGCTTCACTGCAGTGTTCGCTGAACGAAAGAGCCCGCCAACGGCTCCATAAAAAAAACAACGTCGAGGAAATTTTGATGCGTATCGTTCCCCATCTGTTGGGCGCCGCTGTTGCGGCCGCTTTGATCAGCACGCCAGCCTTCGCTGCCGAACTGACCGGCACCCTGAAAAAGATCAACGAGTCGGGCACCATTACCCTGGGGCACCGTGACGCTTCCATTCCGTTCTCCTACATCGCCGACGCTTCGGGCAAACCCGTCGGTTACTCCCATGACATCCAACTGGCAATCGTCGAGTCCCTGAAAAAGGACCTGAACAAGCCGGACCTGCAAGTCAAATACAACCTCGTTACCTCCCAGACCCGTATCCCGCTGGTCCAGAACGGCACCGTTGACGTCGAGTGTGGCTCGACCACCAACAACGTCGAGCGCCAGCAGCAAGTGGCCTTCTCGGTCGGCATCTTCGAAGTCGGTACTCGCCTGCTGACCAAGGCCGAAGACGGCAAGCCGGAAAACGCCAAGTACAAGGACTTCCCGGACCTGGCCGGCAAGAACGTGGTGACCACCGCCGGTACCACTTCCGAGCGCATCCTCAAGGCCATGAACGCCGACAAGCAGATGAAGATGAACGTCATCTCGGCCAAGGACCATGGCGAGTCGTTCCAGATGCTTGAGTCCGGCCGCGCCGTGGCTTTCATGATGGACGACGCGCTGCTCGCCGGTGAAATGGCCAAGGCCAAGAACCCGAAGGGCTGGGCCATCGTCGGTACGCCGCAGTCCTATGAAATCTACGGCTGCATGGTCCGCAAGGAAGACCCGGCGTTCAAGGCTGCGGTCGACAAGGCCATCGTCAACCTCTACAAGTCGGGCGAGATCAACAAGATCTACGACAAGTGGTTCAACCAGCCAGTCCCGCCTAAAGGCCTGAACCTGCAGTTCCCGATGAGCGACGAGCTCAAGGCGTTGATCGCCAATCCTACCGACAAAGCTGCAGACGAAAAGAAGTCCTGATCCCCAGCTAGTTAGTGTCTAACCTTTCATCCGAGGGCGCCCTGCGCCCCCGGATGCTCGAAGGTGCCCGTGAAATAACTGATCTGAGGGGAGATCCCGATGAATTACAACTGGGACTGGGGCGTATTCTTCAAGTCCACCGGCGTGGGCAGCGAAACCTATCTGGACTGGTACCTCACCGGCCTGGGCTGGACCATCGCCATTGCCATCGCCGCCTGGATCATCGCATTGCTGCTGGGTTCGGTACTCGGCGTCATGCGCACCGTACCGAACCGTCTGGTGTCGGGCATTGCCACCGCCTACGTGGAACTCTTTCGTAACGTACCGCTGCTGGTGCAGCTGTTCATCTGGTACTTCTTGGTACCGGACCTGCTGCCCGAGAACTTGCAGGAGTGGTACAAGCAGGACCTCAACCCGACCACCTCGGCGCTGATCAGCGTGGTCGTCTGCCTGGGCCTGTTCACCGCCGCCCGCGTCTGCGAGCAGGTGCGTACCGGTATCCAGGCGCTGCCCCGCGGCCAGGAAGCCGCCGCCCGCGCCATGGGCTTCAGCCTGCCGCAGGTGTACTGGAACGTGCTGCTGCCGCAAGCCTACCGGATCATCATTCCGCCGCTGACCTCGGAATTTTTGAACGTGTTCAAGAACTCCTCGGTGGCCTCGCTGATCGGCCTGATGGAACTGCTGGCGCAAACCAAGCAGACCGCCGAGTTCTCGGCCAACCTGTTTGAAGCCTTCACCCTGGCCACCCTGATTTACTTCACCCTGAACATGGGCCTGATGCTGCTGATGCGCATGGTCGAGAAGAAAGTCGCCGTGCCTGGCCTGATCTCCGTGGGGGGCAAATAATGGACTTCAGTGGAATCATCCCTGCCCTGCCGGGCCTGTGGAACGGCATGGTCATGACCCTGCAACTGATGGTCATGGGTGTGGTCGGCGGTATCGTGCTCGGTACCCTCCTGGCGCTGATGCGCCTGTCGTCGAGCAAGCTGCTGTCGAACGTTGCTGGCGCCTACGTCAACTACTTCCGTTCCATTCCGCTGCTGCTGGTCATCACCTGGTTCTACCTGGCGGTGCCGTTCGTACTGCGCTGGATCACCGGCGAAGACACCCCGGTCGGGGCCTTCACCTCCTGCGTCGTGGCGTTCATGATGTTCGAGGCGGCGTATTTCTGTGAAATCGTCCGTGCCGGCGTGCAGTCGATCTCCAAGGGCCAGATGGGCGCAGCCCAAGCCCTGGGCATGACCTATGGCCAGACCATGCGCCTGATCATCCTGCCCCAGGCGTTCCGCAAGATGACCCCGCTGCTGCTGCAGCAGAGCATCATCCTGTTCCAGGACACCTCGCTGGTGTACACCGTCGGCCTGGTCGACTTCCTCAACTCGGCACGGGCCAGTGGCGACATCATCGGGCGCTCCAATGAGTTCCTGGTCTTCGCCGGCGCCGTGTACTTCGTCATCAGCTTCTCCGCTTCCTTCCTGGTCAAGCGTCTGCAGAAAAGGATAACCGTATGATCTCCATCAAGAACGTCAACAAGTGGTACGGGGACTTCCAGGTTCTGACCGACTGCAACACCGAGGTCAAGAAAGGCGAAGTGGTCGTGGTCTGCGGCCCGTCGGGCTCGGGCAAATCGACCCTGATCAAGTGCGTCAACGCCCTGGAGCCCTTCCAGAAGGGTGACATCGTCGTCGATGGCACCTCGATTGCCGACCCCAAGACCAACCTGCCGCAGCTGCGCTCGCGGGTCGGCATGGTGTTCCAGCACTTCGAGCTGTTCCCGCACCTGACCATCACCGAGAACCTGACCATTGCCCAGCGCAAGGTGTTGGGCCGCAGTGAAGCCGAAGCAACCAAGAAGGGCCTGGCCCTGCTTGAGCGCGTCGGCCTCAGTGCACACGCCAAGAAGCACCCGGGGCAACTGTCCGGTGGCCAGCAGCAGCGTGTGGCCATCGCCCGCGCCCTGTCGATGGACCCGATCGTCATGCTGTTCGACGAACCGACCTCGGCACTGGACCCGGAAATGGTCAGCGAAGTACTCGACGTAATGGTCGAACTGGCTCACGAAGGCATGACCATGATGTGCGTGACCCACGAAATGGGCTTTGCCCGCAAGGTCGCCAATCGGGTGATCTTCATGGACAAGGGCAGCATCATCGAAGACTGCACCAAGGAAGAATTCTTTGGTGACCAGAGCGTACGCGACCAGCGTACCCAGCACTTCCTCAGCAAGATCCTGCAACACTGAGGTGATCATCACGCTCTGTCCGGTGCACGCCGGCAGAGCGTGCTGGTCGTACCAAGGCTACTGTGATGAAATGCGACCCTACGCTCTTTCGCCCTGCCAAGCCTGCCCTTGCCGTGAAACCCCGTCTGATCCGCCAACTGCTGTTACCGCCACTGATCATCCTGCTGATGATCGGCCTGGGTGTGGCCGGCTTCATGATCAGCGAACACAACGGCATCCGCACCTTGAGCGAAAACGGCGAGCGCCAGCTCGAGCTGCACGCGCGCGCGGTCGAGAGCGAAATCAGCAAGTACACCTACCTGCCAAGCTTGCTGGAACTGGAAAGCAGCGTTTCCAGCCTGCTGACCGAACCCGACGGCGAACACCGCCAGGCGGTCAACGAATACCTCGAAGGCCTGAACCGGCGCAGCCGCAGTCGGGCGATCTTTGTCCTGGACACCAGCGGCCGGGTCCAGGCCACCAGCAACTGGCGCGATATCGACAGTTTCCTCGGCGAAGACCTGTCGTTCCGCGCCTATTTCCAGGATGCCGTACGCGGTCAGCCCGGGCGCTTCTATGGCATTGGCAGCACCACCGGGGAGCCTGGCTATTTCCTTGCCCACGGCCTGGAAGAACACGGCAAGATCATTGGCGTGGCGGTGATCAAGGTGCGCCTGGAAGCCATGGAAGAACGCTGGCAGCGGGCCCGCCTCGAGGCCTTTGTCAGCGACGAGAACGGCATCATCATCCTCTCCAGCGACCCGGCGCGGCGACTCAAGTCGGTGCGCCCGCTGACCCCGGAAATCAAGGAACGCCTGGCCCGCAGCCTGCAATATTACTGGTGGCCGCTGAATGAACTGCAACCGCTGTCGCGGGAAAAAATCGCCGACGGTGTCGAGAAGCTGAGCTTCCCGGCCAATGCCGAACTCGGCGATGGCCGCCGCGAAGTGGCTTATCTGGCGCAAACCCGGCGCCTGAGCGACACGCCCTGGCACTTTACCTTGCTCACGCCCTTGCAGGACCTGCGCCGCGAATCCATGGTCCAGGGCATTCTGGTCGGCGTTGCCTTGGCCTTGCTCGCGATCTTGCTGATCGCCTGGAACGAACGGCGCAAGGTGATCGCCACCCGCCTGGCCGCCCGTGAAGCACTGGAAGAGGCCAACAGCCAACTGGAACGCAAGATCGCCGAACGCACTGCCGACCTGCGCGCCAGCAACGAACGCCTCAAGGGCCAGATCCGCGAACGCCGGCATGCCGAACAGACTTTGCGCCACGCCCAGGATGAACTGGTCCAGGCCGGCAAGTTGGCAGCCATCGGCCAGATGTCGACCAGCATCGCCCATGAACTGAACCAGCCGCTGGCCGCCCTGCGCACCTTGTCAGGCAACAGCGTTCGCTTCCTCGAACGCGGCGCGCTGGAAACCGTCAGCACCAACCTGCGCACCATGAACGACCTGATCGACCGCATGGGCCGTATCACTGCCAGCCTGCGCTCCTTCGCCCGCCGCGGTGAAGACAGCGGCAAGGCCTCCCTGAGCAAGGCCGTCGAGGCCAGCCTGCAGGTGCTGGGCAACCGCATCGCCGGCTGCCACTTGCAGTTGCACAGCAATTACGCGGACCCGACGCTGGCCATCGACCAGACCCGCCTGGAGCAGATCCTGGTCAACCTGATCGGCAACGCCCTTGATGCCATGGCCGCGCAACCCATGCCGCAGT
>NZ_JH650757.1:396439-415075 GCF_000259195.1 Pseudomonas donghuensis | reverse complement strand
TGCCCATCGACCAGCCCCGCCTGGAGCAGATCCTGGTCAACCTGATCGGCAACGCCCTTGATGCCATGGCCGCGCAACCCATGCCGCAGTTGTGGCTGGAGGGCGAGTTGCAGGGTGACAAGTACCGACTGCGGGTGCGCGACAACGGTCACGGCATCGATGACGAAACGCGCAAGCACCTGTTCGAACCGTTTTTCACCACCAAACCGGGAGAGCACGGCCTGGGCCTGGGCCTGACCCTGTCTGCCAGCCTCGCCGCCGCCGCCAGGGGCAGCCTCAGCGTCGAACACCCCGCCAGCGGCGGTACCGCGTTCGTGCTCAGCCTGCCGCTGGTCAATGCCCCCACAGAATCAGCCGAGTCCCTATGAACCAAGCGCCCCTTACCGTCCTGATCGTCGAAGACGACCCGCATGTGCTGCTCGGCTGCCAGCAGGCGCTGGCCCTGGAAGACATCGCCTGCGAAGGCGTCGGCAGCGCCGAAGAAGCCCTGCAGCGCATCGGTGATGACTTCGCCGGCATCGTCGTCAGCGATATCCGCCTGCCCGGCATCGATGGCCTGGAACTGCTCAGCCGCCTCAAGGCCCGCGACCGCAGCCTGCCGGTGGTACTGATCACCGGCCACGGCGATATCGACATGGCGGTCGGCGCCATGCGCAACGGCGCCTACGACTTCATGGAAAAGCCCTTCGCCCCGGAACGCCTGGTCGAAGTGGTGCGTCGTGCGCTGGAGCAACGTGGCCTGTCCCGTGAAGTGTTCGCCCTGCGCCGCCAACTGGCCGGGCAAAGCACCCTTGAAGGGCGGATCATTGGCCGCTCGCCAGCCATGCAGAACCTGCGCGAACTGATTGCCAACGTCGCCGATACTTCAGCCAACGTACTGATTGAAGGCGAGACCGGCACCGGCAAGGAACTGGTCGCCCGCTGCCTGCACGATTTCAGCCGCCGCCAGGGCGCGCCGTTCGTGGCGCTCAACTGCGGCGGCCTGCCGGAGAACCTGTTCGAGAGCGAGATCTTTGGCCACGAGGCCAACGCCTTCACCGGTGCCGGCAAACGCCGGATCGGCAAGATCGAGCACGCCAACGGCGGCACCCTGTTCCTCGACGAAGTCGAAAGCATGCCGCTCAACCTGCAGATCAAGCTGCTGCGGGTACTGCAGGAACGCACCCTGGAGCGCCTGGGCTCGAACCAGAGCATTGCCGTGGACTGCCGGGTGATCGCCGCCACCAAGTCCGACCTCAACGCCCTGGGCCACAGCGGGCAGTTCCGTAGCGACCTGTACTACCGCCTCAACGTGGTGACCCTGGAGCTGCCGCCCCTGCGCGAGCGCCGCGAAGACATCCTGCAACTGTTCGAGCACTTCCTGCAGCAATCGTCCCTGCGCTTCGACCGGGAAACCCCGCAACTGGACAGTCAGACCCTGTCGCGGCTGATGGCGCACGACTGGCCAGGCAACGTGCGCGAATTGCGCAACGTCGCTGAACGCTACGCGCTGGGCTTGCCGGCGTTCAAAAAGGCCGGGGCCAGCGCCAACCAGGGCCTGGGCTTTGCCGAAGCGGTCGAGGCGTTCGAGCGCAACCTGCTCAGCGATGCCCTGCAGCGTACCGGCGGCAACCTCAGCCAGGCCAGCCAGGAGCTGGGCATGGCCAAGACCACGCTGTTCGACAAAGTGAAAAAGTATGGCCTGGGCTAACCCGGTGCTGAGACGGAATGACACGTGGACCTGATACTCAAAGCCTGCCTGGGCGCTGCCGTGGTGGTGATCCTTGCCGCCCTGGCGAAAACGCGCAACTACTATATTGCCGGCCTGGTGCCGCTGTTCCCGACCTTCGCCCTGATCGCCCACTACATCGTCGGCAAGGGCCGGTCACTGGACGATTTGAAGACCACCATCCTGTTCGGCATGTGGTCGATCATCCCCTACTTCGTCTACCTGGCGGCGTTGTACCTGCTGGTCGATCGCCTGCGCCTGGAGGCGTCGCTGGCCCTGGCGGCCGTGGCCTGGCTGGTGGCGGCGACGGTGCTGGTGGGTGTCTGGGTAAGGCTGCATTAAAGCGCTTGGGGGCTACTTCGTAGCCCATCGCCGGCAAGACCGGCTCCCACAAAATCCGGTGCATGCCGGTCCTGTAGGAGCGGGCTTGCCCCGCGATCAGTACACCGCCAGATGGGTATCGGCCAGCCGTTGCGTCTTCAGATAGGGCAACACCGCACCCAGCAACGGCCCTTTGAACTGCTCCTGAAAGCGATGGGCCAAGCCTGGGATCAGCTGCAACTGGCTGCCCTTGATATGTGCTGCCAGGTGCACACCGTGCATCACCGGCAGCAGCGGGTCGGCGGTGCCGTGCACCACCAGGGTTGGCAGGCGCAGGTTGTTGAGTAACTGGACGCGGCTTTGCTCGGCCAGGATCGCCATGATCTGGCGCTTGACCCCCTCGGGATTGAAGGCGCGGTCATAGGCAATCGCTGCCTGTTCGAGCAGCGCCTGGCGGTCATCCTCGACCTCGGGGCTACCCAGGGCCGCCAGCAGGTCGGCCTGCTGCTCAAGTGCCACCTCGCGATTCGGCGCGCCACGCCGGGCCAGCAACTGCACCAGCGCCGGGCTCGGTGCCGGCAAGCCCTGGGCACCGGAGCTGGACATGATCAAGGTCAGGCTCTCGACCCGCTCCGGCGCCTGCGCCGCCAGGTGCTGGGCGATCATCCCGCCCATGCTCACGCCCATGACATGAAAGCGCCGCACCTGCAGGGCATCCATCAGCCCCAGACCGTCTTCGGCCATGTCGCTCAGGGTGTAAGGCGCGGCCACCGGCAGGCCGAGCTTGTAGCGCAGCAGTTCGAAGGCCAGGTTGGCGTCGTCGGGCGCCTGGTTCCAGCTGGACAGGCCGACATCGCGGTTGTCGTAGCGGATCACCCGAAAGCCCTGCTGACAGAGCGCGACCACCACTTCATCCGGCCAGTGGATCAGTTGCCCGCCCAAGCCCATGACCAGCAGAAGGGCCGGGTCCGATTCACGACCGATGCTTTGATAAGCCAGGCTGACCTGCTTCAGCTCGGCGCGCTGGACCGGCACATTGACGTCACAACGCGATGCCGCTTGAACACCTTGGGCAAAAAGAACAACGAATAAAAACCAAAAAAAACGCATGAGCAAAACACCAGAATGCAAATCCCCAGTAGAGCGCAAGTCTGATGAAGTTCGTTCAAGCGCGCTGCCACACTTGCATGACAATTTGATGAATGCCGCCCGACGGCAATCCGCCCTACTTATGTACCGCACCCACCGGCTCAACCTCGCGCCCAATGTGAACGCCACTCCCGGCATCACTTCACATTCGGGATACTGCCATGAGCGACTCGCCAGAAACCTTCGAACCCCTGACCTTTTCCCCTATAGATTTCATTCCAGCCAAACCCCGCGACAGCACCTTGCTGCTCGATGCCAGCAAGCGCTGGAAAGATCATCGCGATACCTTCGCCACTTTGCTTGCACAAGCCCCCGGCGTGTACCAGGCACTCCAGGATCTGGTACGCCAACAGCTGGGAGTCGACCCGCTGAACACTGCCCTGCGATTTCGCATCTCCGCTATGCACGACAGCGATGTCAGCCTGGTCGCCCTGGCAGTACACACGCGCCAGTATCCCCAGCCGCCCGCCGACCTCGACCAGCACGCCCAGGTGACGGGACCTGGGCCCGATCATCCGACCTTGCGCCTGACACCCACGCAACTGCTCGCCAGGCTTGCGCAGCTGGACCTTCCCGCAGCGCTCCGGCGGCAATGGGATCATTACTGGCAAGCGCGAGCCTCGGACACCGCCGTCAGCCGCCGCATCCATGCCCAGAACCAGTACCTGGAGGTGCTCAAGGCCTGTTGGGATGTGGCGCTGGCAACCGGCCAATTCGATACGCAACAGCAGCGCGCGGTCAATGGCGTGCTCGACAACCCTGAATGGCATAGCCAGCACGGTATCGAGATCCAGACCGTTTCGAGAGACGAACAGATAGTACCGGGGGCGCTGCTGTTCAAGATCGAAGGCGAATCGCACCTGATGCTGTATCGCCCCGACAGCGGCTTCACTAGCCATGCATCGCCGACGGATCTGGAAACAACCCTCGGCACCACCGCCTCCAGCATCAGCTATGAAAGCCATGAAAACCTTTCGGCCGGTTTCACCCCACTGTTCAACAGCCTGCTTAATGAACGCTTGAGCGCGCTGGACTCCAAACCCGGGGCCGATATCCGCCAGTTTGGCGAGCTTGCGCTGTCGATGGTCCACTGGGTCGATAGCCAACAGCGCAATCCAAGTGTCTTCAGCCTGCCGCCTGCCATTGAATCAACCGACAGCGAGGACGCGCCGCAGCGTTCGTTCTACGACTTTGGCAGCTTGAACCTCGACATTCCCTACTCCATCCGCCTGCAACAGATCAGCGCCCAACAGGCCCTGATGACCCCCATTGCCGAAACCGACCTGCAAACGCTCAAGGACCATCAGAATGCGCTGAGTGCGGCCTGCCAAGAGGCTGAAGAGGCCATCGAGCAACAACTGAAGGCCGACACCTGGCACACCGACGAATCCCCCGCCGCCAGTGCTGCGCTGCTCACGGCTCATCACCAGGGCTTGCGCGCCCATGCCCGCTTCCAGAACCTGCTTGGGCAAATCGATAACGAGGAATTGAGGTGGCTCGAAAGCCTTCTCGATCAGCCCGACACTTTCCCCCGCCTGGGCTCCAGCCTTGTCGCGGCGCATCCAGTGCTCGATTCGACATCAATGGTTGATGGCGTCGAAACCCGTACCAGCACCACGCTCCACGATTGCCTGGTAGTGACCCTGCAGGACGATGACAACCCGCAGAGCCTGCTGGTGTACTGGCCGGGTGAAGCCGGCGGGCTGCTGCGCTGCGCCAACCAAGCGGAACTTGCCCGCTGCTTCGCCATCAACGACCCGAACGGGCAGTCACTGAGCCTGAGCCCGGTGACCGGCGATGTCCTGGCCGTGGTTCTGGCCCATCACTTGAGCCAGGCCAAGGCCGCGCTGACCACCGAGCAATCGCCCGCGGCGGTGAACGAAGCACTGGCCCGGCGCCTGCAAGTGCCCCGCCACGCCGCACGCGAGTACGCGTTCAAGCTGATCCAGGCACAGGAAACCAGTGCCACGTTGACGGGTATTTCCCTGGACTGGCTGGACAAGCTGTCGGCCAGCGATCGCGCAACGCTCAAGGCCGGTACCCTCGGTTTCATCGCCGCCATGCACCGCGCCCAGGCCCTGGTCGCCCGCGACCTGCCCCACCGCGAACTGTTCTGCCGCCAGCTCATCAGCCAACGCCTGAAGCAAGACTTCCCCGACTATGATGACAGCCCCATCACCCTCTATCTGCCAGAGAGCGCCTCGTGGGTGCCCATTGTGGTCGATAGCACCAGCCCCCAGGGCATTGCCACCAAGCCGACGCTCAGACCCAGCAACAAATGGGTCGACCTGGCGCTGGATACCCTGTTGCTGGACAACATCGACGAGGCCATGAAAGAGCGCCTGAGTTTTCTCAAGCTGAAGCTCAAGACATCGAATCAGGTGCTTGCTCAACAGCTCAAGGACAGCATCAATACCAACTACCTGAGCGGCCTGGCCATCGACCTTGACCTGTCCCAGCAATATGAAGACAAGATCATCGAGGTGTATCGCGGCACTCACGAAAGCGCGTTCCCCCGGGCCTACCGGCGCCAATGCCTGGGCGAGCCTTTTCGCCAGATGCTCAAGCTGCACAGTGTCCAGGCCAGGGCCAAGGGCGAACTGGACGACAGGGGCCAGACGATTTTCAACATCGCCATCGACGCCGACAGCGCGGCGGCCTACCTGGCTGACGGTCACAACATACGCCTGATCCCCGCTCGCCTGACTGCAGGAGGCAAGGATACCGACAGCTACGGCACTACGCTGTCCGGGGTGACCTTTGTCAGCGACCAGAACAGCGGCATCACCCTGCTCTACCGTCCCGACCACCCCACCCGCCTGGTGCGCCAGTACAGCAGCCTGAAAGACGCCCGCTTGGGCTTGTATGAACTGAGCAAGCAAAGCGGCGAAATCGACTACCTGGCCGGGCGCGCCTTATTGGGCAATCCGGATGCCCACCGCTCGCGGATGCGCCAGGCTATCGAACATCGCTTCGACGGCATTATCGGCCTGGGCACGGCCTGGCCCTCGACCACCTCACTGGCCCAGCACCTGCTCGACGCCCAGGGTGGCCGGATACTCGAAGCCCATCGCGCGACCTCGCGCTCGAACCGCGACCTGTGGCTGGAAAACTTCGCCTACCAGAGCGGCATGATCTTCAACTACATCAAGATGGCCCTGGGCTTCATTCCGGTGATCGGGACCGTCATCAGCGTCTACGACTTCTTCGAGTCCAGTGCCCGGCTGGTCAGCGCGTTGCGCCAGGATGAGGTGTACAAGGCGCTGGAGGCGTTGCAACAGGTACTGCTGGCGTTCGTCGATGCTGCCATCGACCTGGCGCCAAGCCTGCCCCTCAAGGCCCTGAACGCCCGCCAGCTTACCCGTCAGCGCCAACTGCAGCTGTTGCAGGCAGGCCCGGCGGCGGGCTTTGCGCCCAGCGGCGCCAGCAGCGCCCGACGCCTGTCGCGCTTTGAAGGCTATGAATATCAGGCGCCGTTGTCGCTGGCCGGGATCGAGCCGGGCCGCCGCGGCAAATACAAAGGCATCTACCAACACGCCGAGGGTGATTTCATCCTGGTGGGCGACCGCCCCTGCCAGGTGGAATGGCTGGAGACGGAACACACCTGGCGTCTGCGCGGCACCCAGTTCAAGACCTGGCGGAAAAACATCGCGCTCAATGAAAACGGCCAATGGGACACCCATTTCTCGCTGTATGGCGTGCACCTGCGTGGCGGCGGTTCGGGTGGCGGGCAGATACTCGGACATATGGTCGATGTGTTGGAGCCCTATTGGCCAACCGCCATTCGCGAGCGACTGCCTCGCACCTGGGTGGACCGCCACTATCGTCGCCAACGCATGCTGACGGTAGAGTCCCTGAAGGAGGAAGCTCGGCTTCAAACCGCATTGGCACGCACCAACGCTAGTTTCGAGGTGTTCGAGAACGCCAGCCTACAAGCCCGGCAGGCTTCACTGGCGACAATGAAAGCAAACTGCCAGGCAGATATAGCAGCGGCGAAAAAGGCTTATAACACCTGGGATGAGTTACAAAAAATCAGTCTCAAGGCGGAAAAGCAAAGGGCCCTAACGCAAAAGGCACGTACAGCCAGAGTTATATGTGATCGAACGCTGAATTTGATCACCCTGTCCAGGGAGGAGACGTTGCGCAGCCTCTATGAATCACTGACGATTCGCATACAGCTGCAGGACCTGAACGATCTTGTTGATCGAGCCCCCCTGTTGCGGGAACTGCGCAGCAAATCGCTGAGGGTCGTGGATGGCAAGCAGCAGATGCTTGAGCAAAAGCGGGAACTCGACACCTGGTTCCCATTGGCGACTGCTCCAACTCAACCTCAAATAAGAAACCGCGCAGCAGATTTCAGGAGACGGCTGGCGGACATCAAGTCCGAGTTTTCCGACCGCATCCAGGCCGCTCAACGTCTCGAAGGCGACCCCGTCCTATTCGACACACGATTGAATGAAGCCAATAGCCAGTTCACGGAAAGCCTCTCAAGCCTGGGAGGACGCTTTGAAGGCACGGCAGAGTACCTGCAGGAGTTCGCAAGTCACGAGCTCCTCAGACACGCGTACCAGCGGCTGGAGAGACGCCTCAATGACGCGTTCTTCACCTTCCACAACACCTCGCACCTGATGGTCCTGGCGCAAAAATACGCCAATACCTCAGTCATCGCGGATTTCTACACAGGGCGACTACGAACCATTGAGGACGAAGTGAAGATGATGCACGGGACCTTGTCGGAATTGTCAGAAGTACAAAGCAGTGCAGCTCAACGTCGAACGATCCAAACCGCAGCCCAACGCATCTACCGCCAGTACACACTTGAACTGCAAAGCACCCGCGCCAGCTTTCCCGAGTTGTTTGACGAACACTACCTGGAGAGGCTGTACGACAACCTCGACAAACTGATCCAGCAGGCCGACAAGGCAATCCAGCGCTTGCCCGGCCTACGCCCTGATCGCAGGCAAAACAGTCGCCCGCGACTGTTCCAGGCAGAGGACAACCGCTTTTACATCGGTGATTACACCCCTGCCCAAAACAATGCTCCAGAACGGATTACGGTGCGTGACGCCGACGGCAGTGCCGTCAGGCATTTTGAGCCTGCGGGTGAACGCTGGCGGCCACAGGCGCTTGCGACATCGGCACGACCTCATGAACTGCGCAACCTCAAGCAGACCGCTACACAACTGATCCAAGGGCTGGACAGTTTCCGTCTGCGGGTGCGTGGCTATATCAGATCAGACACCCTGCCGGCGGACCTTGAAGACATGATGATCGCCAAGGCCAATGAGCTTGAAAGCTGTGCAACGCGAATCGAAGCGCTAGGCGGCAACGCGACGGATACGCAAGCACTGCGCACCCAGGCGGCACAATTGCGCCTGGATGGCATCCAGCTGCGCATTGTGCAGATAAAGGACAGCCCTCGCCCCAATGAAGGCCATCTTGCTTACCTCGATGATCAGCAGCAGATCAGCATTCGCAAACTGGGAGAGCGCCAGATGCTCAAAGCCCGTGATTACCTGCAGGAGTACGAGATTCGTGACTTGAAATCTGCCGGCGAGCCTGTGCTGTGGTACGCCCACTTCCATTACCGTGGCCTGGATACACCGTTCGACAACTTCAGTGCCGCCCATCTCAAACGGGCGGTGGACCGCAAGAAGGGGCCGCAGTGGCAGCAAGCCCAGGCAAGTGCCAGTAGCACGCCGGACGACATCTGGCGTGGCGCAATAAACCAGCAAACCGCAAACCGGTACTTCGCCGATCTGTAATCTCTAACTGCAACGGCGAGCCAGAGGGCTCGCCGCTGCATCTCTCACGCCAGCTCGCTACGCAATTGCCGCGCCGCCGCCACCATGTTCACCAGCGCAGCTTCCGTCTCCGGCCAGGCGCGGGTCTTCAGGCCGCAGTCCGGGTTGACCCACAGGCGCTCGGCCGGGATACGCTTGACCGCCTTGCTCATCAGCTTGACCATTTCGCCAGTGTCCGGCACCCGTGGCGAGTGGATGTCGTAGACGCCCGGCCCGATGTCGTTGGGGTAGTCGAAGGCTTCGAAGGCGTCCAGCAGCTCCATGTCCGAGCGCGAGGTCTCGATGGTGATGACGTCGGCGTCCATCGCCGCGATCGCTTCGATCACGTCATTGAACTCGCTGTAGCACATGTGGGTGTGGATCTGGGTTTCATCGCGCACACCACTGGAGCACAGGCGGAAGGCCTCCACCGCCCAATCCAGGTACGCCTGCCATTGCGCCCGGCGCAGCGGCAGGCCTTCACGGAACGCGGCTTCGTCGATCTGCACGATCTTGATGCCAGCGGCTTCCAGGTCCTGCACTTCGTCACGGATGGCCAGGGCCAGTTGTTCGGCCTGAACCTTGCGCGACACGTCTTCACGCGGGAACGACCACATCAGCATGGTTACCGGGCCGGTCAACATGCCTTTGATGACCTTGCTGGTCAGGCCCTGGGCGTATTCGATCCAGGCCACGGTCATGGCCTGCGGGCGGCTCAGGTCACCGTAGATGATCGCCGGTTTCACGCAGCGCGAACCATAGCTCTGGACCCAGCCAAAGCGGGTGAAGGCGTAACCGTCCAGTTGCTCGGCAAAGTACTCGACCATGTCGTTGCGCTCGGCTTCGCCGTGCACCAGCACGTCCAGGCCCAGGCGCTCCTGCACCTGCACGGCATGACGGATCTCGCTGTGCATGGCATCGGTGTAGTCGTTGGCCGAGAGTTTGCCCTGCTTGTAGGCCTGACGCGCCAGGCGAATCGCCGAGGTCTGTGGGAAAGAGCCAATGGTGGTGGTCGGGAACGCCGGCAGTTGCAGGCGCTGGCGCTGGGCTTCGATCCGCTGGGCAAAGGCTGACTGGCGCTGGCTGTCGGCGGCGGTCACGGCGGCCAGACGGGCCTGGACCTGCGGCTTGTGAATGCGCGGCGACTCAACACGGCTCTGCTGTACCGCGCGGCTGTTGCTCAGGGCGTTTTGCACCTGCGGCAGGTGCGGGGCATCCAGGGCCTTGGCCAGCACGGCGATTTCTTCGCACTTCTGCACGGCAAAGGCCAGCCAGCCTTTCAGTTCGGCGTCGAGCTTGTCTTCACGACCGAGGTCCACCGGGCTGTGCAACAGCGAGCAGGAACCGGCTACCCAAAGGTTGGCACCAAAGCGTTGCTGGGCTTGCTGCAGTTGCTCCAGGGCCTTGTCCAGGTCGCAGCGCCAGACGTTGCGGCCGTTGACCACGCCCAGCGACAGCACTTTATAGGTCGGCAGGCGATCAAGCACCGCTGGCAGTTGCTCCGCTGCGCGCACCAGGTCGATATGCAGGCCATCCACCGGCAGGCCGACGGCCAGGCCGAGGTTGTCTTCCAGGCCGCTGAAGTAGGTGGCAACCAGCTTCTTCAGGGGTGAGTACTGGAGGATGTGATAGGCCCGCTCGAAGGCATTCTTCCATTCCTGCGGCAGGTCCAGGCCAAGGATCGGCTCATCGATCTGCACCCACTCCACGCCCTGGCGGGACAGGCGGCTGAGGATTTCACCATAGACCGGCAACAGGCGCTCGAGCAGGTCGAGCTTGTCGAACTCGCCGCCCTTGGCCTTGCCCAGCCACAGGTAGGTCAGCGGGCCGATCAGCACCGGCTTGACCGCGTGGCCGAGGGCCTGGGCTTCGGCAACTTCTTCGAACAGCTGCTCCCAACTGAGCAAAAAGCGCTGGTCGGCGCTGAATTCCGGGACCAAGTAGTGGTAGTTGGTATCGAACCACTTGGTCAGCTCTTGCGCATATTGCGTCTGGCCGTGGCTGGCGCCGCAGCAGGTACTGGCACCGCGCGCCATGGCGAACAAGGTGTCGAGGGTCGGCAGGCCATTGGCGCCCGTGACCTGGGCAAAGCGCTCGGGGATCGCCCCGAAGGTCAGCGAGTGGGTCAGTACCTGGTCGTACCAGGCAAAATCGCCGACCGGCAGCAGCTCGATCCCGGCGTCCTTCTGCAACTGCCAGTGGCGGGCGCGCAGTTCGCGGCCAACAGCCTCCAGGCCAGCCTGGTCGAGATCGCCTTTCCAGTAGGCTTCTTGCGCTTTTTTCAGTTCGCGGTCAGCGCCGATGCGCGGGAAACCAAGGTTGTGGGCCAATGCCATGAGAAAACGTCCTCCCTGTAAAAGATGACGCTATTGTCGACAGCCAGAGCAACATGAGACAAACTCAATAAATTCGTGTTCATCTCAAAGTTTATTCATGGAGCCCCCCGGTGCTGGAAATTCGCCACCTGAAAACCCTGCACGCCCTGCGCGAAGCCGACAGCCTGGTCGAGGCCGCCGAGCGCCTGCACCTGACCCAGTCGGCGCTGTCCCATCAGTTCAAGGAGCTGGAAGAACGCCTGGGCATGCCGCTGTTCATGCGCAAGACCAAGCCAATCCGCTTCACCAGCGCCGGGCTGCGCCTGCTGCAACTGGCCGATGCCACCCTGCCGCTGCTGCGCGGCGCCGAGCGCGACATCGCGCGCCTGGCCGGTGGTACCGCCGGGCGCCTGCACATGGCCATCGAATGCCACAGCTGCTTCCAGTGGCTGATGCCGACCATCGACCAGTTCCGCGATGCCTGGCCGGAAGTCGAGCTGGACCTGGCCTCGGGCTTTGCCTTTGCGCCGTTGCCAGCCCTGGCCCGCGGGGACCTGGACCTGGTGGTGACCTCCGACCCGCTGGAGCTCAGCGGCATCACCTACGTGCCGCTGTTCACCTACGAAGCCATGCTCGCCGTGGCCAACCAGCACCCCCTGGCCCAGAAGCCGTACATGGTGCCGCAGGACCTGGCCACGGAAACACTGATCACCTACCCGGTGGAACGCGACCGCCTGGACATCTTCACCCGCTTCCTGGAGCCGGCCGACGTGGAGCCGGCGCAGGTGCGCACGGCGGAGCTGACGGTGATGATGATGCAACTGGTGGCCAGCGGTCGCGGGGTCTGCGGCATGCCGCACTGGGCCCTGCACGAGTACAGCTCACGCGGCTACGTGAAGGCCAAGCGCCTGGGTGAAAAGGGCCTGTTTGCCACGCTGTACGCGGCAGTGCGCAGCGACATGCTCGATGCGCCGTACATGCGCGACTTTTTGCTGACCGCCAAGGACACCTCGTTCTCCACCCTCGACGGCGTCAGCGCAGTACGGTGAGCCTCACGCGACCCGGCGTTGCTCCTGCACCAGGCGCAGCGCCAGGCCAGCCAGGACGAAGCCCATGACGTAACGCTGCAGCATCAACCACAGCGGATAACGCACGAACCAGCCGGCAATGCCGGCGGCGAACAGGGCGATCAGCAAGTTGACCGAGAAGCTCACGGCGATCTGGGTCAGGCCCAGGGCCAGGCTCTGCGCCAGCACCGAACCGTTTTCCGGCGAGATGAACTGCGGCAGCACCGAAAGGTAGAACACCGCCACCTTGGGGTTCAGTACGCTGGTCAGAAAGCCCATCAGCACCAGCTTGCGCGGGGAGTCCGGGGCCAGTTCACGGGGCTCGAACGGCGAGCGGGCACCGGGCTTGACTGCCTGCCAGGCCAGCCACATCAAGTAGCCGGCACCGGCCCACTTGAGCAGGTCGTAGGCCAGCGGCACGGCCATGAACAAGGCGGTCAGGCCAATGGCTGCGGCGCTCATGTGCACCAGAAAACCGCCCACCACCCCGAGCAACGAGGTTACCCCGGCCGTGCGGCCCTGGCAGATCGAACGGGAAATCAAATAAATCATGTTCGGCCCCGGGGTCAGGACCATCAACAGCGCGGCGCCGATAAACAGCAACCATTCGTGAGTAGGGATCATCGGCATTCCTTTGCAAGTGGGATCAGACAGGGGTTGTAGTTAACTGCCGGTACAGGGGCAGAATCAAGTCCCGTGTGAGCGGGGCCAGCTCAAGGGTCAACGGCTTGCGTGCCGACACCCACACCACCTCTTCGATTTCAGCGGCAGGCTCGACCGGCATGGCGGAGTGCACCTTGAAAAGGTCGGCCTGGACGACAAAACCCGGCTCGTTGGCCGCCGGGGCACTGAACTGGCCGAGAAACTCGGCGTCCTGCGGCTCGATCGCCAGGCCCAGCTCTTCGAACAGCTCGCGAGCCAGGGCATTGACCGGCTGCTCGTCGGCCTCGATCTTGCCCCCAGGCTGCATGAACGCCTGGGTGCCGCGCTTGCGCACCAACAGGGTACGGCCTTGCGGGTCGAGCAGAAGGGCGGCGGCGATGCGAATGGTTTTGCTCATGGGACGCTCATGGACGGGAAAGCGCGCAAGGATCACATGTTGGCGAGGGCCTTTCAATGTTGGAGCGGGCTTGCCCCGCGATCAGGTTGGCCTGTGCGACTGCATCGTGGGGCAAGCCCGCTCCAACAGAGGTGGTGCATTCCGCTCCCACTCCAGCCAGCTGTTCCCACACGCCAGTCTGACGAACGCCCCTTGCAACCCCGCATCAATGGCCGCATAAACAGCCCATGAACCTCCCCGCCCGCAAGCACCCGGAACTGGACGCTTTCCACCCCGCGGTCCGCACCTGGTTCCAGCGCCAGTTCCCGACGGTAACCGCCGCCCAGGCCCGGGCCTGGCCGTTGATTCGCAGCGGGCAATCCTTGCTGGTCGCAGCGCCTACCGGTTCAGGCAAGACCCTGACGGCCTTCCTGGCGATCCTCGACGAGCTGTTCGAACAGGGCCTGGCCAGTGGAAATCTGCCGGACCAGACCCAGGTGGTCTACGTCTCGCCGCTCAAAGCGCTGTCCAATGATATCCAGATCAACCTGCAGGCGCCGTTGGCCGGAATCAACGCGGTCCTGACCGAACAAGGCCACGCGTCGCTGGAAATCCGCACGGCGGTGCGCAGCGGTGATACCCCGCAGAAAGAACGCACGGCCATGCGCCGCCAGGCGCCGCACATTCTGGTCACCACCCCCGAATCGCTGTATGTGTTGCTCGGCTCGGCCTCCGGGCGCCTGGGCCTGGCCAGCGTGCACACGGTGATCGTCGACGAGATCCATGCCCTGGCCGGCAACAAGCGCGGCAGTCACCTGGCCCTGAGCCTGGAGCGCCTTGAGGCACTGTGCCAGCGGCCACTGCGGCGCATCGGCCTGTCAGCCACGCAACGCCCGGTTGAGCGGGTGGCACAGTTTCTGGTGGGCCAGGCGCGCGACTGCGCCATCGTCGATATCGGCCATGCCCGCCCCCGCGACCTGGGCCTGGAAGTGCCGCCGGTGCCGCTCGGGGCGGTGATGGCCAGCGATGTCTGGGAGCGGGTTTACGACCGCTTGGCGGCCCTGGCCCGCGAGCATCGCACCACGTTGGTGTTCGTCAACACCCGGCGCCTGGCCGAGCGCCTGACCCGTCATTTGAGCGAACGCCTGGGCCGTGACGCAGTGGCTGCGCACCACGGCAGCATGGCCAAGGAACACCGCCTGGACGCCGAGCAACGACTCAAGCGCGGTGAGCTCCAGGTACTGGTGGCCACGGCCTCGCTGGAGCTGGGCATCGATATCGGTGAAATCGAGCTGGTCTGCCAGATCGGCTCGCCCGGCTCGATTGCCACGTTTTTGCAAAGGGTCGGGCGCTCCGGGCATCAGCTCGAAGGCACCCCCAAAGGCCGGCTGTTCCCGCTGTCGCGCGATGACCTGATCGAATGCGCAGCCCTGCTCGACTGCGTGCGCCGCGGCGAGCTGGACCACTTGCATGTGCCAAAAGCCCCGCTGGACGTATTGGCGCAACAGATCGTCGCCGAAGTCAGCAGCCAGGAGTGGCACGAGCAAGCGTTGTTCGACTGCCTGCGTCGGGCCATGCCCTATGCCGAACTGGATCAAGGCCATTACCAGGCGCTGTTGCGCATGCTCGGCGAAGGCTTCAATGGCCGCCAGGGCATCCGCAGTGCCTATCTGCACCGCGATGCGCTCAATGGCACCCTGCGCGGGCGCCGTGGCAGCCAACTGACGGCATTGACCAGCGGCGGCACCATCCCCGATAACGCCGACTACAGCGTGCTGCTCGAACCTCAGGGCCTGAACATCGGCAGCGTCAACGAAGACTTCGCGGTAGAAAGCATCGCCGGCGATATCTTCCAGCTGGGCAATGCCTCCTACCGCATCCTGCGGGTGGAAAGCGGCCGGGTGCGGGTCGAGGACGCCAAGGGCCTGCCGCCGAGCATCCCGTTCTGGCTCGGCGAAGCGCCGGGGCGCAGTGATGAGCTGTCCGCGGGCGTTGCACGCCTGCAAGGCGAGATCGACCAGCGCCTGAGCGATACCGATGGCCAGCGGCAACCGCTGCTCGACTGGCTCACGGCAGAATTGGGCCTGGGCCTGGACAGCGCCGAACAGCTGCTTGAATACCTGGCCCGCACCCGCCTGGTGCTCGGCGCCCTGCCCTCGCAGCAAACCCTGGTGATGGAGCGTTTTTTCGACGAGTCCGGCGGCACCCAGCTGATCATCCATTCGCCGTTCGGCAGCCGCATCAACCGCGCCTGGGGCCTGGCCCTGCGCAAGCGTTTCTGCCGCACCTTCAACTTCGAACTGCAGGCTGCGGCCAGCGAAGACGCGATTGTCCTGTCGCTGTCGGCCAGCCACAGTTTTGCCCTGGAAGAGGTCTGGCGGTACCTGCACAGCAACAGCGCCGAGCCGATCCTGATCCAGGCCCTGCTCGATGCGCCGCTGTTCGGCGTGCGCTGGCGCTGGAACGCCGGCACCGCACTGGCCCTGCCGCGCTTTGTCGGCGGGCGCAAGGTGGCGCCGCAGATCCAGCGGATGAAAAGCGAAGACCTGATTGCCGCAGTGTTCCCCGACCAGATCGCCTGCCTGGAAAACCTCGCCGGCGAACGGCAGATTCCCGATCACCCACTGGTCGAGCAGACCCTCGACGACTGCTTGCACGAGGCGATGGACAGCGAAGGCTGGCTGGCGCTGCTGCGGCGTATCGAGCAAGGCCGGATCACCCTGGTTGCCCGTGACCTGCCGGCCCCCTCGCCGCTGGCTTCGGCCATTCTCAACGCCCGGCCCTATACCTTTCTGGATGATGCACCGCTGGAAGAACGGCGCACCCAGGCCGTGCTCAACCGGCGCTGGAACGAGGCACAGAGCAGCGATGACCTGGGCGCACTGGACCCGCAAGCCATCGCCGCCGTGCAAGCCGAAGCCTGGCCCACACCCACCCGCGGCGATGAAATGCATGAAGCCTTGATGAGCCTAGCCTGTATCAGCCAGGCCGAAGCCGAGGCCAATCACGGCTGGCAGGCCTGGCTGGCGGCACTGGCCAAGGAAGGCCGCGCCTGCCGCCTGCAACTGGCCAGCGATCAAGCATTGTGGCTGGCCCGCGAACGCCTGGTGCTGCTGCGCCCCCTGTACCCGCAGGCGGCCCTGACACCCGAGGTCGCGGCGCTGCCCGGCTTTGATCAAGCCATGGACGCAGAGGCGGCGCTGGTCGAGCTGCTGCGCGCGCGCCTGAGCGGTTTCGGCCCGCTGACCAGCGAGCAGATTGCCGCCCCGCTGCACCTGTCAGCCAGCGCCATCGAGCAAGCCCTGGCCCGCCTGGAAGGCGAAGGCTACGTGATGCGCGGGTACTTTCAGCCGAGCCAGCAGCCGGGCCAGCAAGCGCTGCAATGGTGCGAGCGGCTCCTGCTGGCGCGCATTCATCGCTACACCATCAAGCGCCTGCGCCGGGAAATCGAGCCGGTCAGCCTGCAGGACTTCATGCGCTTTCTGTTCGACTGGCAGCACCTGTCGCCCACCACTCGCCTGCAAGGCCAGGCGGCGCTGAGTGCCGTGCTCGACCAGTTCGAAGGCTATCCCGCGGCTGCAGCGGCCTGGGAAAGCGACCTGCTGCCCACCCGGCTCAAGGACTACAGCCCGCGCTGGCTCGACGAAGCCTGCCGCGCCGGTAAATACGCCTGGGCGCGCCTGGCCCCGAGTGCCGCGAGCAGCACGCTGCGCAGCACGCCGCTGGTGCTGTTACCACGTACCCGCCTGGGCTTGTGGCGCGCCCTGAGCCCGGCGCTGGACAGCAGCGCGCTAAGCCTGCGTGCCCAGCGCGTGCACAGCGTGCTGAGCGAATACGGCGCCTTGTTCTTCGACGAACTGGTGCACGACGCCCACTTGCTGCCCAGCGAACTGGAAAGCGCCCTGCAGGAGCTGGTGGCCGCCGGGTTGATCAGCGCCGACAGCTTCGCTGGCCTGCGCGCCCTGATCACCCCGGCCAGCAAACGCCAGGGCCGCAGCCATCGACGCGGTCGCGGGCCGTTGTTTGGCGGCATGCAAGACGCCGGGCGCTGGGCCCTGCTGCGCAAGCCCGGGGACAAGCGTGACGACGACCTCGAACACATTGCCCGTACCTTGTTGCGCCGCTACGGCGTGATCTGCTGGCGCTTGCTCGAACGCGAGGCCGACTGGCTGCCCAGCTGGCGCGAGCTGCTGCGCTGCTACCACCGCCTGGAGGCCCGTGGCGAGATCCGTGGCGGGCGCTTTATCAGCGGCCTGGCCGGCGAGCAGTTCGCCTTGCCCGAGGCCGTGGCGCTGCTGCGTGAAGTACGCCGGCGGCCGCTGGATGCCAGCCTGGTCGCGGTCAGCGCCAGCGACCCGCTGAACCTGGTCGGCACCCTGCTGCCAGGCAACAAGGTACCCGCCGTCAGTGGCAATCGCCTGCTCTATCTGGACGGTGTGCCGGTCGCGACACTGATTGCCGGCAAGGTTCAGTTCAGCGGCGACGATGAACGGGCGCAGCACGGGGAGTGGCGCGACCGCCTGATCCGCGATGCCGCCCTGGTGACGTGAGCTGCGGGCTGGCGCTGGAAACCCCAACCGGGCTAAGGTCGGGGTTTGTCCAGGCCCTGAGCCTGACCGTGCCATCGCAAGGAAACCGTATGAGCCTGTCACTTCTCAGCCGCTACGCCTTCTTCGCTGCCTGTGTGCTGTTCACCCTGGCCAGCCTGCCCTTCCTCCACCACGAATGGCTGTGGCCGTTCACCCTGGTGACCGCCGTGCTCAGCCTGATTGGCCTGGGCGACCTGCTGCAAAGCCGTCACGCGGTACGGCGCAACTACCCGATCCTGGGCAACATTCGCTACCTGGTCGAAGGCATTCGCCCGGAAATCCGCCAATACCTGCTGGAAGCCGATAGCGATGCCCTGCCGTTTTCCCGGGCGCAGCGCTCACTGGTGTATGCGCGGGCCAAGAACGAAGCATCGGACAAACCCTTCGGCACCCTGATCGATGTCTATCAGTCCGGTTTCGAGTTCATCGGCCACTCCATGCGCCCGGCGCCGCTGAGCGACCCGTCGAGCTTTCGGGTGAGCGTCGGCGGCCCGCAGTGCACACAGCCGTACTCGGCGTCGGTGTTCAACATCTCGGCCATGAGCTTCGGTTCGCTCAGCGCCAATGCCATTCGCGCCCTGAACCAGGGCGCCAAGCTGGGCAACTTCGCTCACGACACCGGTGAGGGCAGCATCAGCCCCTATCACCGCGAGCACGGCGGCGAC
>NZ_JH650757.1:339763-396421 GCF_000259195.1 Pseudomonas donghuensis | reverse complement strand
CTCCTTCGGCTGCCGCACCTCGGACGGGCGCTTTGACCCCGAGCGCTTCGCCGAACAAGCGCGCAACCCGCAGGTGCGGATGATCGAGATCAAGATGAGCCAGGGCGCCAAACCCGGCCATGGCGGCATCCTGCCCAAGCACAAGGTCACCCGCGAGATCGCCGAAACCCGCGGGGTGATGATGGGTGAAGACTGCATCTCGCCGTCGCGTCACAGCGCGTTTTCCACCCCGATCGAGATGATGCAGTTCGTCGCCCAGTTGCGCGAGCTGTCCGGCGGCAAGCCGGTGGGCTTCAAGTTCTGCCTCGGTCACCCGTGGGAGTTCATGGGTATTGCCAAGGCCATGCTGGAAACCGGCATCCTCCCCGACTTCATCGTCGTCGACGGCAAGGAAGGCGGCACCGGTGCCGCGCCGGTCGAGTTCACCGACCATATCGGCGTGCCGCTGCGCGAAGGCCTGCTGTTCGTGCACAACACCCTGGTGGGTCTGAATTTGCGCGACAAGATCAAGCTTGGCGCCAGCGGCAAGATCGTCAGCGCCTTCGACATCGCCAGCGTCCTGGCCATCGGCGCCGACTGGGCCAACTCGGCGCGTGGCTTCATGTTTGCCATCGGCTGCATCCAGTCGCAAAGCTGCCACACCAACAAATGCCCGACCGGCGTCGCCACCCAGGACCCGCTGCGCCAGCGCGCCCTGGTGGTACCCGACAAGGCCCAGCGGGTGCTCAACTTCCACCACAACACCCTCAAGGCCCTGGCCGAAATGCTCGCCGCCGCCGGCCTCGATCACCCCTCGCAACTGGAAGCCAAGCACCTGGTGCGGCGCATCTCGGCCACCGAGATCAAGCTGTTCTCGCAGATGCACGTGTTCCTCAAACCGGGGGAATTGCTCAGCGGCGAGGTCAATGGCGAATTCTATTCGCGGATGTGGCAGATGGCCCGGGCGGACAGTTTCGAGCCACAGGAGGTGGCTGCGGCCTGAGGACCGGCAATGCGCTAGGGGACAGCGGGCCAGTGCTGATTGTAGTTTTCATCTTCCTGTATGGGCTTCATGACAATGAAGCCCTGCGCACCGGCCACGTAGATCGAATAAAACCTGTTGTCCACCAACGGTGCCCCCACGCGTCCTGACGCCGCCAGTTGAGCAAAGACCGAATGCTCACCGCCGATGACATTGTTGATCCCCAAGCGCGGGAAAAACTGAGCGTGCAACACTGAGTTGGAGCCACTCAGAATGTATCTCAGGAGCGGCATTTGGGTCATGGCGCCGTGACCTCTAGGCAACCAGTTACCGTCACCGGGCGCCCTCAGGTAGTAGTACTTGGTTACGCTGCGTAGCTCACTTCGCGATACCAGGTCATTGGCAATGTAATGCGCCATGGCTGACTCGAGCTCTTTCTTGGCAATGATGACCTGCCCGTAGGCATAGCTGAATGCAAACATGAACAGCGTTGGCATGATCAACAACCAGCGCAATCCCGGCCAGACCCGCCCAAACAACTCGTGATTGAGAAAAAACAGCAACACCAGGACTGCCGCAAAGCCGATGAAGTTTCTGGCCTCAAGGTTGGGCTCGGCGACAAACAGCATCATGCCCGGCACGCTGCAGACCAGCACCACCAGGCCGAGCAGGTAAAGCAGTGCAACACCAAGCTTGCCTGATAGCCGCCCTTGCATCTGAGGGATATTGCTCATCAGCAAAACAAACCCGGCACTTGCGCCCAGTAGCAGGGCAACCGCGACTCCATTGCCGGCAGACGCTGTCAGCAAGCCCAGCATCTGCATGGAGAAGCAGAACTTCTGCCACACCACTTCGAACCACTGCTGATCAAAAGGCAGGGGGTTGCCCCGCGTATCGATAGCCAGTTGGTAAGCGGTAAAAAAATAGATGAGGCCGCCGACTATCAATTGCACGACACGCTCCACGAGCGTCACCAGCAATGCCTGGACCGCAACCTTGTCTTTTACGCCACGGACATACTCGACAATACACAAGCCGATAAACAGGCTGATGGTCAACTGATAGAGGCTCAGCGCGACGGCAATCAACAGGGCCGCCAGCAACCCGCGAACAGAGCGCCGCTCAATCCGGCAGGTGATTGCACAAATGACCGCGACCAGCGCCAGCACCATCCCTGGACCATCATATTGGTAGGTCAGGTTGCCGAGGAAAAACGGGTTGCATAACACCGGCAGGATCACCAGGCAGCTGGTAATCCCGGGACGCGGAAACAGCCAGAAGGTCAGGCGCGCCATCGCCAAGGCCAGGGCAAAAACGCTGATCAACAAGGGCAGCGGGAAAATATTGATCGTTGCCTCGCTGAAGGTCAGCGCCCGGTACAGACCCTCAAGCAAGATCCTGCCTTGGTTGCGCCAGGCGTCCTGAGCCTGGAGCAATGCCCGCCAATTATCATCCACATAGGCATAATCGGCGCGAACAATGGGGAACACGTAAACAAAGGACAGAACGACAAAAAACAACAGCACGTGGCTCTGACTTAACGCCCGCTCATTCCCCTGCACGCTTGGTCTCCTTTCGATAGGTCGTGACATTGGCCTTCACGATCTCTTTCACCACGTAGCGGGGCCGATGTTTGGCCTCCATGTAAATTCGGCCGATGTATTCCCCCAATATGCCGATGCCGATCAGTTGCACCCCGCCGAGGAATAGAATGGCTGTCATCAAGGACGGATACCCGGGCACATCATTGCCAAACAGGATCTTGTCCAGCACCAGGTAACCGGCATACAGCAACGCCAGCAACGAGATGCACGCGCCGAGGTAACTCCACAGGCGCAAGGGCAAGGTGCTGAACGAGGTAATGCCGTCCAGCGCCAGGTTCCATAGCCGCCAAGCGTTGAACTTGCTGCGGCCCACAGCCCTCGGCGCACGGTCGTATTCAACAATGGCAACGTTGAACCCTGCCCACGACAGCACGCCCTTCATGAACAGTTGCTGTTCTGGCAGGGTCTTGATTACGTCCACCACCTTGCGGTCCATCAAGCGGAAATCGCCGACGTTTTCTTCTATATGGGTATAGGCGATGCGATTGAGCAGGCGATAGAACAGCGAGGCACTGCGGCGTTTCAGGTAACCATCGCTGGAGCGATCCCGGCGTTTGGCCAATACCACATCAGCGCCCTTGCACCATTGCTCGATCAGTTGCGATATCACTTCAACCGGATCTTGCAGGTCGACATCCATGGGTACCACGGCATCGCCGCTGGCATATTCCAGGCCGGCGAACAGGGCCGGTTCCTTGCCGAAGTTACGCGAGAAGTTGATCAACACCACGTCACTGTCGGCCAGGGCGATGGAGCGGGCGACTTCAGCCGTGCCGTCGCTGCTGCCATCGTTGATGAACACGATTTCGATGCAGTGGGCTTGCAACGAGGTCTCCTGACGCACCGCCTGGTAAAACAGGCTGACGGCCTGCTCTTCGTTGAACACTGGCACGATCAGTGAAACCTTCATGGCTCGGACCTGTGAAAGACCACCCACTTGGACAGCAAGAAGCCGCAGGTCAGGCTGATCAGGGAAAAGCTCACGACTGTGATCATCCCGTGCAGCCGCCAGTGGTCGCCCAGCCACCCCACTGCCAGGCTGACACCTCCCAGGCAGGACATGAACAACAGATAGCGCCCGATCGAGGGCGGGACGACGAAGGTGTAGAGGGTATTGACGTAAAAGGACAGCGTCGCCGCCACGCAAAACGCCAGAAAATTACTCAAGGCCTGGCTGAACTCGAACGCTACCCTGAGCACGAAAAAAAGCTGCCAATGGACCAGGGTATTGGCAATACCGATCACGGCATAGGTGGAAAATCCTTTCCATACGTTGGCCATTGCGCGTCGCGCCTCGATGGCTGTTGCGGCTGAATCCAAGCAGGCCACGTAAGCCGAAATTCGTCTACTACCCAAACTGACAGGTACGGGTGATTTTCGATCAACGGTCTGCCGCGCAACGGGCGAATAGAGACATTCAGTAATAAGCCCCCTTTGCAATTGCCAACGATTACCGCCACCCTGCCCCCCGCCCGAGGTGCGGCGCGAGCGATTGCCGTCGTCCGCCGGTCATTACTAAACCCACTGTTCAAGAGCCCGCTGCCATGTTTAACGGACGCGACCCGCGCATCGATTTTTTTCGAGGCCTGGCGTTGATCTTCATTTTCTGGGATCACGTCCCCCACAACCCTTTAGGCCAGGTCACCCTGCGTAACATCGGCTTTAGCGATGCCGCTGAAGTCTTCGTATTTCTCGCCGGCTACGCCGCAGTACTGGCCTATGGCAAAGTCCTGCAGCGAGACGGTTACCTGATCGCCTGCGTGAAGATCCTGCGGCGTACCTGGGTGCTGTATGTGGTGCATATCTTTCTGCTGGCGATGCTGATGGGCATCGTGTTCTTTGCCAACAGCCACGTGCAGACCCGCGACCTGGTTGAGGAAATGGGCCTGGTGCATTTCATCACCAACCCCCAGCAAGCGCTGACAGACGAGCTGTTGCTGCGCTTCAAACCCAACCTGATGGACCCGCTACCGCTGTACATCGTGCTGCTGGCCGGTTTGTCTCTGCTGCTGCCGCTGCTGATGCGCAACACCCTGGCCGTGGTTGGTGTGTCGATGGCGGTGTACCTGGTGGCGCCCGGACTCGGCTGGAACCTGGCGAATTTTTCCGATGGCGTGTGGTACTTCAACCCGGTTACCTGGCAGTTCCTGTTTGTGCTCGGCGGCGCCGCGGCGCTTTACGGGCAACGGGCTCGGCCGCCGCAAACCCGGCCGTTGCGGCGCCAACCGCTGTTTCTGGCGGCAGCCGCCTATTCGCTGGCGGCTGGCATCGTTACCCTGTCCTGGCGCTGGCCAGAGCTTCACGATGAACTGATGCCGGCCAGTCTCAACACCCTGCTCTACCCGATCAGCAAGACCGATCTGTCGCCGGTGCGCCTGCTGCACTTCCTGGCCCTGGCCTACGTCACGGCCAAGCTGCTGCCGGGCAGCGGCTGGACGCAGAACTGGCTGGCGCAGCAAACCTGCCGCATGGGCCGCTACTCGCTTGAAGTGTTTTGCCTGGGGGTACTGCTGGCGCCCTTGGCGGACATGATCAATGCCATGGCCGGCGATGCCTTTGCCATGCAGATCTTCACCGCGCTGGTGGGCGTCGCAATCATGGCCCTGCTCGGTGCCTGGCTGGACTTCAATAAACGCCTGACCCAGCCGATGCGTGCGGTTGCCACCTGATAACCGCAGGCAAAAAAAAGCCCGTATCCATAGATACGGGCTTTTCACTTATCGCGGGAAGATCAGGACGCCGAACCTGCGGCACGCTGCTCCATGGTGCTTGGTGACAGCTTGAACACGTAGAACAGCACCGTCAGCATTACCAGGAACGCCGGGCCGATGTACAGGGCCACGCGGGTTTCCTCGAAATATGCCATCAGGCCGACCACCAGGATCAGGAACGCCAGCGCCAGGTAGGAGCTCAGCGGCCACAGCCACATGCGGTATTTCAGGGCGGCACGCTCGGCGTTGCTCAGGCCGGCGCGGAACTTCAGCTGGGCCAGCAGGATCATCACCCAGGTCCAGATCGCACCGAAGGTGGCAATGGCAGTGACCCAGACGAAGACTTTCTCTGGTACCAGGTAGTTGGCCAGCACGCCCAGCAGCAAGGCTGCGATCGACAGCAGCAGGGCATTGCGCGGTACGCCGTTGCTCGAGGTACGAGCGAAGGTGGCCGGCGCCTGACCGTTCTGCGCCAGGCTATAAAGCATGCGCCCGGTACTGAAGATGCCGCCGTTGCACGACGACAGTGCAGCGGTGATCACCACGAAGTTGATGATACCCGCAGCGGTCTTGATGCCCAGACGCTCGAAGGTCATCACGAACGGGCTGCCCTGGCTGCCGATTTCGTTCCACGGGTAGATCGACAGGATCACGAACAATGCACCGACGTAGAACAGCAGGATGCGCCAGAACACCGAGCCGATGGCCTGCGGAATGGTCTTTTGCGGGTTGCGCGCTTCACCGGCGGTCAGGCCGATCATCTCGACGCCCAGGTAGGCGAACATCACCATTTGCAGCGACATCAGCACGCCGGTCACGCCATTGGGCATGAAGCCACCGTTGCTCCAGAGGTTGGAGATGCCCATGGCCACGCCGTCGTTGCCAAAACCGAAGGCGATGATGCCGACGCCACCCAACACCATGGCGATGATGGTGACGATCTTGATCAGGGCGAACCAGAACTCGAACTCACCAAAGGCCTTGACCGCGATCAGGTTGATCGCGCCCATGCTGCCCAGGGCTGCCAGGGCCCAGATCCAGCGCGGCACTTCCGGGAACCAGATGCCCATGTAGATGGCCACTGCGGTGATTTCCGCCACGCAGGTCACCAGCCACAGGAACCAGTAGTTCCAGCCGGTGAGGAAACCCGCCAACGGGCCGAGGTAGTCTTGGGCGTAGCGGCTGAAGGAGCCGGCTACCGGGTTGTGCACGGCCATTTCGCCAAGGGCGCGCATGATCACCAGGATCGCCAGGCCGCCGATGATGTAGGACAGCATGATAGCTGGCCCGGCCATTTCGATGGCCTTGGCCGAACCCAGGAACAGGCCGACACCGATACAGGCGCCCAGCGCCATCAGGCGAATGTGGCGTTCGCCGAGTTCTCGCTTGAGTGGGCCGCCTTGGGCGGTCTCACCATGAGAAGGGTGGTTGCCGACTGGCATAGAAATACAACCTCATTTTGTTATTGGATATGACCATTCGTGCAGGCCTGGCACCGCCGATAGGCTGGATGCGCTGCCTCGCCGGGCACCGCCTTGTGAGCGGCCCCGTCTGCCGGGTGTGCAAAACCGGCAGAGCGAAAGGGGCGAGCAGTATAGAAAGGCCCCTGCAGGGTATTTCACTATATAAAGCCCGTTATTTGGCGAGAACTCTCGGCAAAAACCGCTTCTACGGAGGGGCATTCCCCGTGCTTTTTACCACTGCAGGAAACAAGGCGGCTAACATAGCACCAAAACGGGGCAATTCAAGCTCCACCAAAGGCGCATTTCTGACACGGTTTTGGGAAATCCCTGCCATATGACTACAAATTTTTCACCAAACCCGGCCACCGTCTAAGCTTCAGGCAAGCAAGACGAAAATACGTAGCCGAGCTGAAGACTATGGGCGCATTGTGGCAATCGGAAGCAGACAGTACGGAAACTCCCTCTGAACACCTCGATCCTTCGCCATTGCCGAAAAGCCCACGCCAGCGCCGTCTGTGGTGGCGGCTGTTGTGGTTGGTGCTGCTGCTCGCCCTGATCGCCCTGGGGTATGCCGCCACCGCCGAAATGCACACCTCGCGCCTGCAATCACGGGAATTCAGCCAATTTGCCGCGACCCTCAGTTATTCCATGCAGCCAGGCCCCAGCGATGCCATCCGCTACCCCGGCGACGGCCCGTTCGACAAGCGCCTGGGCTACAGCTCACTGGGTGAATTCCTACCGCGCCTGCTGAAGCGTGACTACGTGATCAACGAGCAGACGCGCTTTTCGCCTGCGCTTATGGACTATGTTGACCACGGTTTTTTCGTACCGTACGCCGAGAAGATCCAGGCCGGTCTGTCGATCACCGACTGCAAAGGCGATGCGCTGTATCAGTTCCACTATCCGCAATACCTGTACCCGGACTTCGCCTCGATTCCACCCATCATCGTCCACAGCCTGCTGTTCATCGAGAACCGCGACCTGCTTGATCCCAACGACCCGCTGAACAACCCTGCCGTGGATTGGCCGCGCTTTGCCAAGGCGGCCTACACCCAGGTCGCCAAGTACCTGGCCCTGCCCGGCCAGTCGGCGGGCGGCAGCACCCTGGCGACCCAGTTGGAAAAGTACCGGCATTCGCCCGACGGCCTGACGGCCTCGGGGAGCGAGAAGATCCGCCAGATGATTTCCGCCAGCGTGCGCGCTTATCAAGGCGGCCCGCAGACACTGGAAGCACGCCAGCGCATCGTGCGCGATTACCTCAACAGCGTGCCGCTGTCGGCGGTACCCGGGCATGGTGAAGTGCATGGCATGGCCGAAGGCCTGCGGGTCTGGTACGGCGCCGATTTTGCTCAGGTCAACCAGGCTCTGTCGTCCACCGCAAGTGATCCGCAAAGCCTGGCTGCCCGTGGTCTGGCCCTGCGCCAGGTGCTGTCGCTGATGATCGCCCAGCGCCGGCCCTCGCACTTTTTATCCAAGGGCCGTGCCGAGCTGGCGCTGCTGACCGACAGCCATATCCGCGTCCTCTCGGCCAGCAACATCATCGACAAGCCATTGGCCGATGCCGCCCTGTCCAGCAAGACCATTTACCGCGACTGGGTGGCCCAGCCGACCATTCAGCCGATCGTCACCAACAAGGGCATCAGCGTTGCCCGCAGCCGTCTGTCTTCGGCCCTCGGCCGACCGCTGTACGACCTGGACCGTCTCGATCTGTCGGCCACCAGCACCCTGCAATCGGACTTGCAGGGCCAGGTCAGTCAGTACCTGAAAGACCTGGCCGACCCGGCCTTTGCAGAAAAAATGGGCCTGTTCGGCGAACGCCTGTTGACCCCGACCAGTACCACCCAGGTGCGCTACAGCTTCACCCTGCTCGAGCGCACTGCCGACGGCTCAAGGGTGCGGGTGCAGACCGACAGCACCGACCAACCGTTCGACATCAACGAAGGCAGCAAGCTGGAACTGGGCTCGACCGCCAAGCTGCGGGTACTGACCAGCTACCTGGAAATCATCGGCGAACTGCACGACAAGTACGCCAACACCCCGGCTGCGGAGCTTAAGAAAGTCCCGGTGGCCGAATTGGACTTCATCACCCGCTGGGCCATCGACTACCTGATCCAGAACAAGGACCGCGACCTCAGCGCCATGCTCAACGCCGCGCTGGAGCGCAAGTACTCCGCCAGCCCCGGAGAAGCCTTTTTCACCGGCGGTGGCCTGCATGTGTTCAACAACTTTCGCAAGGAAGACAACGGCCGCATTCCGACGCTCAAGGACGCCCTGCGTGAATCGATCAACCTGCCGTTCATTCGTCTGATGCGCGACCTGGTGCGTTACAGCACCTATCAGCAGCCGGGTAATAGCGCCAGCCTGCTCAAGGACGATGCCGAGCCGCGCCGCCAGGAATACCTGGCACGCTTTGCCGACAAGGAAGGCACCGATTACATGCGCAGGTTCTGGAAGAAGTACCAGCGCAAAACGTCGCAACAGCGTCTGGATACCTTCCTCGACAGCCTGCGGGTCACGCCGATCCGCTTGGCCGCGGTGCACCGTTATCTGTTTCCGGAGGCCGACCAGGCCACCTTCAACGCCTTCGTCCAGGCGCACCTGAAAAAAGACCGGATCGAAAACAAGACCCCGGCCACCAAGCAGAACACCGTTACCGAGAAACGTCTGCAAGATCTGTACGAAGCCTACCGGCCCGGCGCTTACGACCTGCCCGACCAGGGCTTTATCGCCAAGGTCCATCCGTTGGATTTGTGGCTGCTCGGCTACCTGCTGCAACACCCCAGCGCCACCTTCCAGCAAGCGGCCGATGCCAGCCACTTCGAGCGCCAGGAAGTCTATGGCTGGCTGTTCAAAAGCCGACACAAGGGTGCGCGCGACAGCCGCATTCGCACCCTGGTGGAGATCGAAGCCTTCCTCGATATCCATCAACGCTGGAAACGCGTCGGCTACCCCTTTGACCACCTGGTGCCATCGCTGGCCACAGCCATCGGCAGCTCCGGCGACCGTCCGGCAGCCCTCGCCGAGTTGATCGGCATCATCCAGAACGATGGCGTGCGCCTGCCGGTGCTGCGCATCGATACCCTGCACTTTGCTGCCGATACCCCTTACGAAACCCGCTTGACCAGCGACCCCGACCTCGGCCAACGGGTGCTCTCGGTAGAAGTCGCCCGGGCTCTGCGCGGCGCCCTCTCGCAAGTGGTGGATGCCGGTACCGCGCGGCGGGTGTCGGGCAGCTTCAAACTGGCCGACGGCACCCCGCTGGTGATGGGCGGCAAGACCGGCACCGGTGACAACCGCATCGAAAGCTTCGGTGCCGGCGGACGGCTGATTGGCTCACGCTCGTTGAACCGCACCGCGACCTTTGTGTTTTTCCTCGGCGAAAACCACTTCGGCACCCTCACCGCCTTCGTGCCCGGCAGAGCGGCGGAATCCTTCCGCTTTACCTCGGCGCTGCCGGTGCAGGTGCTCAAGGGCATGGCGCCGCTCCTGATGCCGTACCTGGAGCCTGGCAGTCACACCCTGTGCAAACCGCCGCGGATGGTGCAGCGCTAGCCACCGTGAAAGCGCTTGGCGGTCATGAAGCTTTTGCTCCAGTAGATGTTGCGCAGCGAATCGATACGGATGTTCTTGCCGGCGCGGGGGGCGTGGATGAAACGCCCTTCGCCGATATACAGGCCAACGTGGCCGATCCGGCCCTGGCCGTTGCGATTGAAGAATACTGCATCACCGCGCTTGAGCTGGCTCTGCCTGATGGTCCGGGCAGCGGACTGGAGCATGGCCGTCGTGGTGCGCGGTATCTTGATATCGGCCTCATGGCGAAACAGGTAGACCAGCAGGCCGCTGCAATCGAACCCGCCCTTTACCGACATGCCGCCCCAGCGATAGGGCACGCCGATCAGTTGGTGTGCACGCTCGACCAGACGATCGAGGTTGGTGTCCAGCTCATGCCGCACACTGTGCTCACGTGCAGTCTGGGTAAGCGAGAAATTGGCCTGGGCAAAAAATGACAGGCCCCAGAGCAGCCCGATGAAAAAAATGGAAGGTGCCACGGTGAAATACTCACGGATGAAGAAAACGTGGCGAATCTTAGGGATGACTTGCGCGCGTGTAGATCAAGGCAATCCGAGAGTTCTGTAAGAAAAACCTTAAGAGTTCCTACGCGTTTTTCCGGTTACCGCCTTTACTTCATGAGAAATATTCCTATTCTCCCGCTTGATTTAAGATATATCTTGAGTAATATCTGAAGATACATCTAACCCAAACGGAGACACCCAATGCGTGACCATCATTCCCATCACCGCGAGCATGGCGAGCGGCACGACGGCTTCGAGCGTCGTCACGGCCGCGAACGTGGCGACCGCGGCCCCCGCGTCTTTGCCCCCGGCGACCTGAAATTGCTGCTGTTGTCGATGCTGGCCGAGCAGCCTTGCCATGGCTATGACCTGATCCGCCAGATCGAAACCCTTTTCGATGGCAGCTACAGCCCCAGCCCCGGGGTGATCTACCCGACCCTTAATTTTCTGGAAGAAGCCGAGCTGATCAGCGGCAAAACCCAAGGCAGCAAGCGTCTTTACGGCATCACTGCAGCGGGCCAGAAATCCCTCGCGGACCAAGCTATTGCCCTGGACGGCGTGCGCATGCGCATTGAAGTCAGCAAACGCTCGTTGCGTGGCCACGATCGCCCGGCAGAAATCCACGAAGCCGTGCACAACCTGCGTCATGCCCTGCAAATGCATAGCGGGCGCTGGAACCCAACGGAAATCGAGCGGGTCCGTACGCTACTGAACGACACCGCCAAAGCCATCGTCGCAGGGCCTATTGCGACCTCAACGGAGAAAGCCGAATGACTGTTAGCGAAAACACCACCATTCACCGCGTCAACCACGAGATCAAACACCGTCGCCTGAACGTGCTGCGGGTCACCGAGCTGACCCCGCGCATGCGCCGCATCACCGTCGGCGGGCCGGAGCTGCAAGGCTTTACCAGCGTCGGTAGCGACGATCACGTCAAGTTGATGTTTGCCTGCTCGGAACAAGAGCAGGCTGCGCTCGACAACCTCGATTTCAGCCGCGATGGCGTGCGCCCGACCATGCGCGAATACACGCCACGGCGCATTGATCTGACGAACGGCGAAATGGATATCGACTTTGTCCTGCACGGCGACGGCCCTGCCTCGACCTGGGCGGCCCAGGCGCAGGTCGGCCAGGTACTCAACATCGCCGGGCCTCGTGCATCGATGGTGGTCCCGGACATCTTCGACAGCTACCTGCTGATCGGTGATGAAACCGCCATCCCGGCCATTGCCCGACGCCTGGAAGAGTTGCCGGCCGGGCGCAAGGTACTGGCGCTGATAGAAATCGAAGATGCCCGGGAACAACAACCGCTGCCGAGCGCAGCGCAAGTCGAGGTCATCTGGGTGCAACGCCACCAGCAGGCCTTGCTTGAGGTCATCAAGGGGCTGTCGCTGCCAGGCGGTCAGTTGTACACCTGGGTCGCTCTGGAGAAATCGCTGACGCGCCAGGCCAAGCGTTTGCTGGTCGATGAAAAAGGCGTGAAGGAAGAGCTGATCAAGGCTGTCGCCTACTGGCGCCTCGACCCGCACGACGACGAGTAACAGGCTACCTCAGGGTTGCGTCCTGGCCTTGGCCAGGCGCCCGCCCTGCCAATGATCGAGGCCGAGCAACAGCAGGCTGATGGCGACAAATCCGCCCAGGATCGACAGCGCATTGAGCAGCACCTGCGCGTAACCCAATTCGGCAACATCGATGAACGGGTAGGGATAGACCCCTATCACATGCCCACGCAGCAGCGTGTAGGCAAAATACCCCGCCGGGTACAGCAGCCAGGCCAGCAGATGCCTGAAACGCAGGCTGCCCTTTTCTACACAACACCACCAATAAGCCACGAACAGCAGCGGCATGACGTCGTGCAGCAGCTCGTCCGCCAGCCATTGCCAGCCCTGCGGGTGCCACAGGTGACGCAACAACAGGCTGTAGGCGAGGCCCACGAGAATAATGCTCGCGGCAATCCCGGAACTGATCCAGGGCGCGAGAAAAAAGCGGCGCAGCGGCGAGTCGCGGCCGAATGCCGCGTGACTGAGCACTACGGCGACCAGGGTGTTGCTGAGCACGGTGAAAAAACTGAACAACGTCACCAGGCCGCCCAGCAAGCTGGCCTGCTCTTGCCAGCGCGCCAGCAACAGCAGGTACATCTGGATCGCCAGCGCGCTCCAGCCCAGGCACGCGGCCAGGGCGATGAACAGCCTGCGCCGGCTCACCGGCTCAGCGGCCGCGTTGCATTTTCAGGTACAGGCGCTCGACCTTCTCCCGGGCCCAGGGCGTCTTGCGCAAAAAGGTCAGGCTCGACTTGATGCTCGGGTCGCTCTTGAAGCAGCGGATATCGATGCGCTGAGCCAGGCCGTCCCATTGGTAGTGCGCTACCAGCGCGGTAAGGATCTGCTCCAGGGTCACGCCATGCAGCGGGTTCTGATTAGCGGCGGTCATGCCTGTGCTCCAGCCAACGAAAGGTGCGCACCTTAGCCGAGGCACGGCTGCAAGTCTTCAGACTTTTCGCATTCAAGGTGCTGCTTACAGACATTCTAGTGTGGGCAAAGGCTCTAGCCAGCGCATGGGCGTTTTATCTTTAACGGTAATGTTATACTGTATCAATACTATAACACTGCCAAGGACCCCTTCCCTCCATGCGTCACTTACCCCTGCGCCTCTCCCCCCTCGCCGCCGCGCTCTGGCTGGCTTCACCCTTGAGCCAAGCCGTCGAGCTGCAACCTCAGGTGATCACCGCCAACCCGTTGGGTAACAGTGAACTGGCCGCGCCCAGCACCGTGCTCGACGGCGACGACCTGACCCTGCAACAGAAAGGCAGCCTCGGCCAGACCCTGAACAACCAGCCCGGTGTTGCCTCGACCTGGTTCGGCCCCGGCGCCAGCCGCCCGGTGATCCGCGGCCTGGACGGCGACCGGATCCGCATCCTGCGCAACGGCGTCGGCGCTCTGGATGCTTCGTCGCTGTCCTATGACCACGCCGTGCCGCTGGACCCGGCCACCGTTGAACGCATCGAAATCGTCCGCGGCCCGGCGGCCCTGCTCTACGGTGGCAACGCTATTGGCGGGGTAGTCAACAGCTTCGACAACCGCATCCCGACCTCGCCCATCGACGGCATTCACGGTGCCGGTGAGTTGCGCTACGGCGGCGCCGACACCACCCGCAGCAGCGCCGGCAAGCTGGAAGCGGGTGACGGCCGCTTCGCCCTGCACCTGGACGCCAACAGCCGCCAGTTCAATGACCTGCGTATTCCCGGTTACGCCCGCAGCTCGAAAGTGCGCGACGCCGACGAACCGGGCAGCAAGCATCGCCTGGAAAACAGCGACGGTCGCCAGGACGGTGGCGCGCTGGGCGGTTCCTATCATTGGGATCACGGCTACGCCGGCCTTTCCTACAGCCGCTACGACTCCAATTACGGTTCGGTGGCCGAGCCGGGCGTACGCCTGGACATGCAGCAAGATCATTACGGCTTCGCCTCGGAACTGCGCGACCTCGACGGCCCGTTCAGTTCGGTGAAGGTCGACCTCGGCTACACCGACTACCAGCACCGCGAGCTTGAGAGCGGCGAGGTGCACACCACGTTCAAGAACAAGGGCTACGAGGCGCGGGTCGAGGCCCGGCACCAACCGTTGGGGCCGGTCGAAGGGGTGATTGGCGCCCAGGTCAGCCGCAACGAGTTTTCCGCCCTCGGCGAAGAAGCCTTTGTACCGCAGACCGACACCAACAGCCTGGCGCTGTTCATGCTCGAGCAGTGGCAAGCCACCGAACGCCTGAACCTGAGCCTGGGCGGACGCCTGGAACACACCCGGGTCGAACCCGACAGCAAGGGCAGCGAGCGCTTTGCCGAGGCCGATCGCTCGAGCAGCTTCACCGCCGCCAGCCTGTCGTCTGGCGCAGTCTACGAGCTGACCCCGGTCTGGTCCCTGGCCGCAACCTTGGGCTACACCGAGCGCGCACCGACCTTCTATGAGCTGTACGCCAACGGCGCCCACGTCGCCACCGGCACCTACGAGGTCGGCGATCCGAACCTGAGCAAGGAGAAAGCCATCTCCAGCGACCTGGCCTTGCGCTTCGACAATGGCACGCACAAGGGCAGCGTCGGCGTGTTCTACAGTCATTTCCGCAACTACATCGGCCTGCTGGCCAGCGGCAACCTGCGCGAAGGCCATGACCACGACCATGATCACGGCGATGAAGAGCACGATCACGACCATGATCATGACCACGGCGGCGATGTGCCCGAATACCTCTACCACGGGGTTCGCGCGCGCTTCTACGGCATCGAGGCCCAGGACCGCTGGCAATTGGCGCAAAACCGCTACGGCAGCTTTGCTCTGGAACTGTCCGGCGACTACACCCGGGCCAAGAACCTCGACACTGGCGAAGACCTGCCGCGCATCGCCCCGCTGCGCCTGAACAGCGGCCTGCTGTGGGAACTGGACCGCTGGCAGGCACGGGTGGATGTGCAACACGCCAGCGCCCAGCACAAAAAACCGGCCAATGAGACCAGCACCGACGGTTACACCACCCTCGGCGCCAGCGTGGGTTACCGCTTCGACATCGGCCAGAGCCAGTGGCTGGCCTCTGTCCGCGGCGAGAACCTCACTGACCAGACCGTGCGCTACTCAAGCTCGATCCTGCGCGACATCGCCCCGGCACCAGGGCGTAGTGTCGAGGTTGGCCTGCGTACCACCTTCTAAGTCAACACCCATCCCGAGGGAGCCGGCCTTGCCGGCGATTGGTCGTATTGGTCGTATTGGTCTGCGCCCAGTCAGCGCCTGATGTGCTGATTGTGCCAGCCTCATCGCCGGCAAAGCCGGCTCCCACAAGGGATCAGTGTCACCTGCCTCAGCCGGACTGTTACCGATCCGGCAACGGTGACTCTTGCTGAATTGACTTTTTTTCTTACAAGTTCAGCTATATCCTCCCCGCCGCAAGCTGAACCGCTTCAGTTTATTTCCCTGCAGCCTTATCGCCGATGATCCTCGGAACTCGGTGGCCTTGCCGTTTTTTCAATAATCAAAAGATAGCGCTATCTCATGCCTCAGAATGATCGTTTCCGCTTTTCCCCCGCCACCCGGACACTGCTTTCGGGTCTGGCCATCGCCAGCCTCGCGCCTTGCGCCCAGGCCGCGGCGATGTTCGCCAGCGACTCGCCATGGATGCTTGGCGACTGGGGCGGCACCCGCACGGAGCTGGCTGAACGCGGCTACGACTTCACCCTCGGTTACACCGGCGAGATGGGCGCCAACCTGCATGGTGGCTACGACGATGACGAAACCGCGCGCTACAGCGGCCAGTTCGCCCTCGGCAGCCACCTGGACCTGCAGAAGATCCTCGGCTGGCACGACGCCGAGTTTCAGTTGACCGTTACCCAGCGCCACGGCGACAACATCAGCAACGACCGCATCAATGACCCACGGGTCGGTGGCTTTACCTCGGCCCAGGAAATCTGGGGCCGTGGCCAGACCTGGCGGCTGACCCAGATGTGGATCAAGCAGAAGTATTTCGACGGCGCGCTGGATGTGAAATTCGGCCGTTTCGGCCAGGGCGAGGACTTCAACAGCTTCCCGTGCGACTTTCAGAACCTGGCGTTCTGCGGCTCCCAGGTGGGCAACTGGGTCGGTGACATCTGGTACAACTGGCCAGTCAGCCAGTGGGCGCTGCGGGTCAAGTACAACCTGACCCCAGAGCTGTACGCGCAAATCGGCGCCTATGAGCAGAACCCCTCCAACCTCGATCGCGGCAACGGTTTCAAGCTCAGCGGCAGCGGTACCCAGGGCGCGGTGATTCCGGTCGAACTGGTCTGGAGCCCGGCGGTTAACGGCCTGAAAGGGGAATATCGCGCCGGTTACTACTACAGTAATGCCAAGGCAAGCGATGTCTACAAGGACAGCAACGAACAACCGGCAGCACTGAGCGGCCAGGCTTATCGCAGCAGTTCGAGCAAGCACGGCTTCTGGCTCGGTGCCCAGCAACAGGTGACGTCGCTGGCATCAGACCACTCGCGAGGGTTGAGCGTATTCGCCAACGCCACGCTGCACGACAAGAAGACCAATGCCATCGACAACTATGTTCAGGCAGGTGTGGTGTACAAGGGGCCCTTCGATGCCCGCGCCAAGGACGACATCGGTTTCGCCCTGGCACGCGTGCACGTCAACCCTGCCTACCGCAAGAACGCCCAGGCCATCAATCAGGCTCGCGGCGTCAGCGACTACAACGATCCCCTGTTCCGTCCGATCCAGGACACCGAGTACAGCGCCGAGCTGTATTACGGCATCCACCTGGCCGACTGGCTGACCGTGCGCCCGAACCTGCAGTACATCCGCCATCCCGGTGGCGTGAGCCAGGTCGATGACGCACTGATCGGCGGGATCAAGATCCAGAGCAGTTTCTAACCCCCCTTTTCACCTAACGGAGAACACACGATGAGCACTGATGGTGCCTTGAGTAGAACCCGCTGGCTGCCGCGACTGATCGGTGTGCTGCTGTTGCTGATGGGCCTGGCCCTGCTGGCTGGCGGTATCAAACTGAGCCAGTTGGGCGGTTCGCTGTATTACCTGATCGCCGGTATCGGCTTCGCCCTGTCCGGCATCCTGCTGCTGGCCCTGCGCCGCAACGCCCTGGGTCTGTATGGCCTGGTGCTGCTGGGCAGCACCCTGTGGGCATTGTGGGAAGTGGGCCTGGACTGGTGGCAACTGGTGCCGCGCCTGGCCCTGTGGTTCGCCCTGGGCGTAGTGTTGCTGCTGCCGTGGGCGCGCCGCCCACTGCTGGGCAACCCGTCCAAGGCCAACATCGGCCTGCTGAGCCTGGCCGTGGCGCTGTCCGGTGCCACGGCGGTGGCCAGCCAGTTCACCCACCCGGGTGAAGTCAAGGGCGAGCTGGGCCGCGAAAGCGCCGAGATGAGCAGCACCGCGCCGCAAATGCCTGATGGCGAGTGGCAGGCCTATGGCCGCACCGAATTCGGCGACCGCTACTCGCCGCTACGCCAGATCACCCCGCAGAACGTGCACAAGCTACAGGAAGCCTGGCGCATCCGCACTGGCGACCTGCCAACCGACAACGACCCGGTCGAGCTGACCAACCAGAACACCCCGCTGAAGGTCAACGGCAAGCTGTATGCCTGCACCGCCCACAGCAAGGTGCTGGCCCTGGACCCGGACACCGGTGCGGAGATCTGGCGTTTCGACCCGCAGATCAAGAGCCCGGTAGGCTTCAAGGGCTTCGCCCACATGACCTGCCGTGGTGTGTCGTATTACGACGAGAACAACTACGTCAATGCCGACGGCAGCCCGGCCCCCAAAATCAGCGACGCCGGCCAGGCCGTTGCCGTCGCCTGCCCGCGCCGCCTTTACCTGCCGACCGCCGACGCCCGCCTGATCGCCCTGAACGCCGACACTGGCAAGGTCTGTGAAGGTTTCGGCAACCAGGGTGTGATCGACCTCACCACCGGCATCGGCCCGTTCACTGCTGGCGGTTACTACTCCACCTCGCCTGCTGCGATCACCCGCGAACTGGTAATCATCGGCGGCCATGTTACCGACAACGAGTCGACCAACGAACCGTCCGGCGTGATCCGCGCCTACGACGTGCACGACGGTCGCCTGGTGTGGAACTGGGACAGCAACAACCCCGACGACACCGCACCGCTGGCACCCGGCAAGACCTACAGCCGCAACTCGGCAAACATGTGGTCGCTGGCCAGTGTCGACGAGAAGCTGGGCATGGTCTTCCTGCCGCTGGGCAACCAGACCCCGGACCAGTGGGGCGCTGACCGCACCCCGGGCGCCGAGAAGTACAGCGCCGGTATCGTCGCCCTGGACCTGGCCAACGGCAAGGTACGCTGGAACTACCAGTTCACCCACCACGACCTGTGGGACATGGACGTCGGCAGCCAGCCAACCCTGCTTGACCTGAAAACCGCCGACGGCGTGAAGCCTGCGCTGATCGCCCCGACCAAGCAGGGCAGCCTGTACGTGCTCGACCGTCGCGACGGTACGCCGATCGTACCGATCCGCGAAATCCCGGTACCACAAGGTGCCGTCGAAGGCGACCGCACCGCGCCAACCCAGGCCCGCTCGGACCTCAACCTGCTCGGCCCGGAGCTGACCGAACAGGCCATGTGGGGCGCCAGCCCGTTCGACCAGATGCTCTGCCGCATCCAGTTCCGCGAACTGCGCTACGAAGGCCAGTACACCCCGCCATCGCTACAGGGCAGCCTGGTCTACCCGGGTAACGTCGGCGTGTTCAACTGGGGCAGCGTCTCGGTCGACCCGGTGCGTCAGTTGCTGTTCACCAGCCCGAACTACATGGCCTTCGTCTCGAAGATGGTGCCGCGCGCCGATGTCGCCGCCGGCAGCAAGCGCGAGAGCGAAACCAGCGGTGTGCAGCCGAACACCGGCGCACCCTACGCGGTGATCATGCACCCGTTCATGTCGCCTCTGGGCGTGCCATGCCAGGCGCCAGCCTGGGGCTACGTGGCCGGCATCGACCTGACCACCAACCAGGTGGTGTGGAAGCACAAAAACGGCACCAGCCGTGACAGCTCGCCGATCCCGATCGGCCTGCCGATTGGCGTGCCAAGCATGGGCGGCTCGATCGTCACCGCTGGCGGCCTGGGCTTCCTCAGCGGCACCCTGGACCAGTACCTGCGTGCCTATGACACCAACACCGGCAAGGAGCTGTGGAAATCGCGCCTGCCGGCCGGTGGCCAGGCCACGCCGATGACCTACACCGGCAAGGACGGCAAGCAGTACGTGCTGGTGACCGCCGGTGGTCACGGCTCGCTGGGCACCAAGATGGGCGATTACGTCATCGCTTACAAATTGGCTGAGTAGACCTTAGCTGCTAGCTGCAAGCTTCAAGCTGCAAGCACCGCGCTCCCCACTTGCGGCTTGTAGCTTGAAGCTTGAAGCTTGAATCTTTCCTCCACCCGCCCCATCTAAGCACCATAGTCATTGAGCAGGTGCGCCATGAGCGATCAGCAGGATCTACCGGAACGTCCCGAGGAAACCGCCGAAGTCGAGCATCTCGAAGCCTCCGAACACAGCGGCCGAAACCTTGCCTTGCCGGGCCAACAGTTGCCGGACAAGGTCTATATCATCCCGATCCACAACCGCCCGTTCTTCCCCGCGCAAGTGTTGCCGGTGATCGTCAATGAAGAACCCTGGGCCGAAACCCTGGATCTGGTAGCCAAGACCCCGCATCACTCCCTGGCCCTGTTCTTCATGGACTCGCCGCCAGAAGACCATCGTCATTTCGACACCTCGGCCCTGCCGCTGTACGGCACCCTGGTCAAGGTTCACCATGCCAGCCGCGAAAACGGCAAGCTGCAGTTCGTCGCCCAGGGCCTGACCCGGGTACGTATCCGCACCTGGCTCAAGCATCATCGCCCGCCGTACCTGGTCGAGGTCGAGTACCCGCATCAACCCAGCGAGCCGACCGACGAGATCAAGGCCTACGGCATGGCCCTGATCAACGCGATCAAGGAGCTGCTGCCGCTCAACCCGCTGTACAGCGAAGAGCTGAAGAACTACCTGAACCGCTTCAGCCCCAACGACCCATCGCCCTTGACCGACTTTGCCGCCGCGCTGACCTCGGCCACCGGCAACCAGTTGCAGGAGGTGCTCGACTGCGTGCCCATGCTCAAGCGCATGGAAAAGGTCCTGCCGATGCTGCGCAAGGAAGTCGAAGTCGCGCACCTGCAGAACGAGATCTCTGCGCAAGTGAATCGGCAGATTGGCGAGCACCAGCGCGAGTTCTTCCTCAAGGAGCAGCTCAAGGTCATCCAGCAGGAGCTGGGCCTGACCAAGGACGACCGCAGCGCCGACCTCGAACAGTTCGAGCAGCGCCTGCAAGGCAAGACCCTGCCCGCCGCCGCGCAAAAGCGCATCGACGAAGAGCTGGGCAAGCTGTCGATCCTCGAAACCGGCTCGCCCGAATACGCCGTCACCCGCAACTACCTGGACTGGGCCACCGCCCTGCCCTGGGGCGTGTACGGCAAGGACAAACTCGACCTCAAGCACGCGCGCAAGGTGCTCGACCAGCATCACGCCGGCCTGGGTGACATCAAGGAACGCATCCTCGAGTTCCTCGCCGTTGGCGCCTACAAGGGCGAGATCAGCGGTTCCATCGTGCTGTTGGTAGGCCCGCCAGGCGTCGGCAAGACCAGCATTGGCAAGTCCATCGCCGAATCCCTGGGCCGGCCGTTCTATCGCTTCAGCGTCGGCGGCATGCGCGACGAGGCCGAGATCAAGGGCCATCGCCGGACCTACATCGGTGCCCAGCCGGGCAAGCTGGTGCAGGCACTGAAGGACGTCGAGGTGATGAACCCGGTGATCATGCTCGACGAGATCGACAAGATGGGCCAGAGCTACCAGGGCGACCCGGCCTCGGCGCTGCTGGAAACCCTCGACCCCGAGCAGAACGTCGACTTCCTCGACCACTACCTGGACCTGCGCCTGGACCTGTCCAAGGTGCTGTTCGTGTGTACCGCCAACACGCTGGACTCAATCCCCGGACCATTGCTCGACCGCATGGAAGTGATTCGCCTGTCCGGCTACATCACTGAAGAAAAGCTGGCCATCGCCAAGCGCCACCTGTGGCCCAAGCAGTTGCAAAAAGCCGGGGTGGCCAAGACCAGCCTGAGCATCAGTGACAGCGCCCTACGCACGGTGATCGAGGGCTATGCCCGCGAAGCCGGTGTACGCCAGCTGGAAAAACAGCTGGGCAAGCTGGTGCGCAAGGCGGTAGTGCAACTGCTCGAGGACCCCGAGAAAAAGATCAAGATCGGCCCCAAGGACCTCGAAGCCTCACTGGGCATGCCGGTGTTTCGCAGCGAACAGGTGCTCTCCGGCAAGGGTGTGATCACCGGTCTTGCCTGGACCAGCATGGGCGGCGCCACCTTGCCGATCGAAGCGACGCGCATCCACACCCTCAACCGCGGCTTCAAGCTGACCGGTCAGTTGGGTGATGTGATGAAGGAGTCTGCCGAAATCGCCTACAGCTATGTCAGCGCCAACCTCAAGCGATACGGCGGTGATCCAAGCTACTTCAATGAAGCTTTCATACACCTGCACGTGCCCGAAGGCGCCACACCCAAGGACGGCCCCAGCGCCGGGGTGACCATGGCCAGTGCGTTGCTGTCGCTGGCTCGCGACCAGGCGCCGAAGAAAGGCGTGGCCATGACCGGCGAGTTGACCCTGACCGGCAAGGTCCTGCCGATTGGCGGGGTGCGCGAGAAGGTCATTGCCGCGCGGCGGCAGAAGATCTTCGAGCTGATCCTGCCGGAAGCCAACCGGGGAGACTTCGAGGAGTTGCCGGATTACCTCAAGGAAGGCTTGAGCGTGCACTTCGCCAAGCGCTTCAGTGATGTGGCGAAGGTGTTGTTCACCTGAAGGGGTTCTGGAAGACGCGGGCTCTGAGAGCCCGCGTCAACCTGCTCGAGTACGGCTACCTAACGCTCACGGCTGATACCGGGTCAGCGTGCGGTTCATCTGCACCGCGCTTTGTTCAATTGTCTTCCATAGCCCCAGGAACCGCCCGAAGTAGATCGCAAACCGGGCCAGTTGCTGGCCTGAGGTAACGAGCTGCAGCTGATTACTCGACGCATCGATGTAAGCAGTGAGGCTTTGCCAGGCTGAATGAACATGAGACGAAGCCGTCACCACGGCTCTGAGCAGTTGTTCCAGTTTCCGCAGTTTTCCTGAGAGTTCCAGGAAACGTGATTGCAGTATCTGCCCGAGAATCCCCGCGATACCGCCCTGGGTCGCTGGTTTTACCAACTTGCCAATTTCATTGACCTTTCTCGTCGCCGCAGGAATGACCTGTATCCGAGCCTCATCGCGAAACCGAGTGGCCTCGATGCGCACACGCTCGACCTCGCGGGCGTATCCCTTCAATTGCTCCTTGAGTGCATTCACGTACATGGGCAAGGACGACACAATTTGCCTATCGGCCACACTAAGCGCCAGCGCCTCACCGCCCAGCAAAGCATCCCAGGCCTCACGTTGCTTACCCAATGCCTTGGTTTGTGCGCACACATCCAGAATGACCTCCCCTGAACGGTTGATGTTGCTGGCGACAGTGACCAACGTATGGGTCAGCTGCAGGTTTTTCCCATACAACACCTCCCAGCCGTTGGCATGCTGTTTCACCTGGCGAGAGAATGTCAGCATGGCGTTACCATTCAGCTCAGGGTTCGAGGACATCAACGCGCTGAGAATCAATGTCCAAGGGTTCGCCTGCCCTCCACCCATCCACTGATAAATGCCAGCCGGTGAGTTGGGCAATCCCCGTGTATAGGCGACATACTCATTGAGGTCACGCACGTGTGTTGGCGACAAACTCAGGGCACCGGTGTCCTGCCCTGACGCCATGGCGCTCAACAACGCGCCGGGAAGACGTGAAGCTTGTACTTGCCAGTTTTTATCCAGCATTCCATTTGCAGTCATCATTAGCGCTCTCCTGCTCGCCATTCAGCGCGCCACCCGGTTTAACTAACAATGGGTGGCGCACTGAGACACGGCAATGATTAAAAGGCTCGACGGAACTGGAAAACTATATGTTGAACATAGGCAAGCAATTGTTTCAGCAACTGATTGAACGCCTGCGCGCCCTCAAAACTGTCCAGTTCTATCCTGCGTAGTTGACTGGCCACTGTCTCCAGTTGCACATGAATCTTCTGCTTTTCAGCCAGCCATTCCAGGCGCTTTGGTTTCAGCACGGAATACTCCACCAGGGCTTGCAGATAGCCCTTCACTTGAGTCGCTCGTTGCTCCTTTTCGCGTTGTTCAGCGATCAGTTCGTTTACTTCCGTGCGCAGCGCCCGACGCTGGTCTTGCAGCCGTGAATACTGCATGCCTTGCTGCACGCCCTCCATCAGTTTGCCCAGCGCCTCCAGTGCCTGCTCGACCGCTACGGCAGCGCCGGCCGTTGTGGCGCCCTGAGCGACCAGCCCCTGAAGCTGTTCAACCGTTGGCAATTTGCCTTGGAACAGCTGCTCGATGCCATTGGCCTCAAACACACCGATGGCTTTTTCCAGCTCGGCAAGGTTTTCGCGTTTACCGTTGAGCGTATCGGTTAGCGCCTGTAGCCTGCTGGCCAGGCGCTCCTGAGTCTCCAGGTAACTGGCCTGGTCGCGGCTCGCATCATAAACCGGCAGGCTGGCGATGGACTTTGTAGCGGTCATCACCCCAGAGACCACGACATCCAGTTCTGCAGCGATCTTATTTTTTGAGATCTGCAGTTCCTCCAGGAAGAACTCCTCTTCTTCAGGGTCTCCCGAGGCCTCTCGAAAATCGTCAATCAGCTCATCAAGCTGGTATGACTTTATGGTGACCGCCAGCACTTCCGAATTTTTAGCCAAGCCATCAACGTACCGTTGCATCCCTTTGTAGTGCCGTTCAACTGATTCATGCAGCAATGGCAGAAAGCCAAATCTACGTTGCTCCCAAAACGCCGAGTATGCCGACACGACCGAGAGAATCTTGTCCATATTCGGGACATTAAGCGAAGCACTCAAAGCGACAACATTATCATTCATTACGTTATATCCTTATTTGGCGGCTGCGGCGTCATCAAAGACACGATTCATATGCTGGGCAAACTTCTCAATGTCTTTCCATTGCCCAATGAAGCGTTTGAAAAATATCGCAAACTTGAACAACTCCTGATTGGATTCGATACGCTGGAGGTGCTCAATCGATGTATCGATGTACACCCCGATCAACTGCCAGGCCGATTGCAGGTGAGAGGCGGCTGTCACCACATCCCTGAGTCGAGTATCCAGCTGTCCCATTTGAGTGCCGAGGTCTTCCACCAGCCCTTCCAGGTGAACGGCCGCCTTGAGTTTCTGGCTGAGTTCACCGCGCTGGCCCTGCAGCTTGTTACGTTCCTTGCGGACTTTCGCCGCCTTGCTGCCATAGATGCCGCCGGTTATAGCCGCGCCCAGCGGCCCCGCAGCCAGGCCACTCAGCGCGGCTTTGACATACTGGTCATACTCGGCTTCAAGTTTTTTGATTTCATTGTCCAGCTCGGCGAGATCTTCACGCAGCTGCTGTACTGCCCCGCTCGCCTTCTGACGTTTGATCGCCTGGGTTTTTACCGCGACCAAGGGGATCAGCTGTTCACGCGCGGTATCGCGAAACTGTTCAGTCTCTTCCCGGACAGCGCCCACACGCCGAGAAAACAGGTCCACGTCTTCGCGCAGTATCTCCATGTAGTCCACCAGGTCGAGAACCCTGTGGCGGTCTTCTGTCCCCAGGCTGATCGCCTTGTCGAACTTGATGGTTTCCCACGCGTCCCTGCGCTTGCCCAGCGCACGGCTGTTTTCGAGAATGACCAATATCTCGTCGCCAGTGGTATTGATGCCATTGGCACTGGCCGCCAACTCGAAGCCAAGCTTCTTGCTATTGTCGGCAAGTACTGTCCAACGGCGTCCGTGTTTCTGTAACTGCTTGTGCATCGCCTCCATCTTGTCCGGCATCAGGTCCGGCTCTTTGATGGTGGAATAGCCCAACCAGCGAATCACTGCATCCTTGGTAACAGGAAGCTGGAAGGTATAGTTGGCATACTGGTTAAGGGTGACAATATGCTCTCGTGTCAGCGTCAACCCACCCTCGTCGGGGCCATCGCGTTCCGCCATTGCCTGAATGAGATTGCCAGGCAGGTGCTCAGCCTCAGTCTGCAATGTGTCAAAATTGATCTGTGTACTGCTCATGACCACGTCCCTGTTAAAACGCCGACTCGGCGGGGACCTTCAAACTAATCCCGCTGTGAAGTGCCCTGCAGAGGGCAGGCTTTCCTGAAAGCCAATACCAACCTGACGGACAGAATTGTCGATGAACACCAAATGCAAGCTGTTGGTCCTTGGCCTGTCACTCCTGGCAGCCTGTTCACAAACACCAGGCCGGCACGAGAATGTGGTGCTGGAAAAGGCCAGCCAGTGCCCTGTACATCTGCAGTTGGGCCAGACCCTGACCCTGACCCTGCCCAGCAACCCCAGTACCGGCTATCGCTGGCTGCTACAGAACCCGGCCGCGGGCATCCTGCGTAGCCTTGGCCCCGAGGTCTACAGCCACCCGGAAGATGCCGGCATCGTCGGTAGCGCCGGGCAATCGCTGTGGCGTTTCCAGGCCCAGGCCGCCGGTGAAAGCCATCTGCTGTTGGTCTACCAGCAACCCTGGGCCCCGGAAGTGCGCCCGGTGCAGACCTTCGATTGCGCAATCACGGTCAAGTAGGCCGCGCTGGTCAGCGGGCCATGCATCCTGCGGCCAGTTTGGCTAAAATGCCGGCCCTTTACCGCCCAACGCCTGGATTGCCCCCGTGAGCAAAGAACCCGACCGCCTATTCGCCCAGCCCCTTGGCCAGGTGCCCGACTTCGCCTTCAACGAAGACGTGGTGCGGGTGTTCCCGGACATGATCAAGCGTTCGGTGCCCGGTTACCCGACCATTGTCGAGAACCTCGGCGTGCTCGCCGCCCAGTTCGCCCAGCCCAACACTGCCCTGTACGACCTGGGCAGCTCGCTCGGTGCCGTGACCCAGGCCCTGCGCCGGCATGTGCGTAGCGAGGGTTGCCGGGTGATTGCCATCGACAACTCGGCGGCCATGGTCGAGCGCTGCCGGCAGTACCTCAATGCCCAGGACTCGATGTTCCAGGAGCTGTTGCCGGTCGAGGTGATCGAAGGCGACATCCTTGCCCTTGAGTTCCAGCCGGCCTCGGTGGTGGCGATGAACTTCACCCTGCAGTTCATTGCCCCCGAACAACGCCTGGAACTGCTCACGCGTATTCGCCAGGCGCTGCTGCCGGGCGGTGCGCTGATCCTTTCGGAGAAGCTGCGCTTTGAAGATGCCGATGAACACGCGCTGCTCACCGACCTGCACGTGGCCTTCAAGCGCGCCAATGGCTACAGCGAACTGGAAATTGCCCAGAAGCGCAGCGCCATCGAGAACGTGATGAAACCCGACAGCCTTGAAGAGCACCGCGAACGCCTGCTGGCGGCCGGTTTCTCCAAGGTCGTGCCCTGGTTCCAATGCCTAAACTTTGCCTCGTTGATTGCCCTGCCATGATTGATCTGTCCCCCCTGGTCCGCCGCTTGGCGGGCACCCCCCTGGCGCAATGGGCGCAAGGCCTGCAAGCGCAACTCGACGCCAAGATGGAAAAAAGTCATGGCGACCTGGAACGCTGGCAGGCTGCACTCGACGCCCTGCCGGCACTGGTGCCTACGCACATCGACCTGCAAAACGGCCTCAATCTGGATTGCGACTGCGATGACAACACCCGAGCGCGCATGCAGCAGGCCCTGATGGGCCTGTCACCGTGGCGCAAGGGGCCGTTCGACCTGTTCGGCGTGCACGTCGATACCGAATGGCGCTCGGACTGGAAGTGGTCGCGGGTCGCCCCGCACCTGGACCTCAAGGGCAAGCGGGTGCTGGATGTCGGTTGCGGCAACGGCTACTACCAGTGGCGCATGCTCGGCGCCGGGGCCAACAGCGTCATCGGTGTCGACCCCAACTGGCTGTTCTTCTGCCAGTTCCAGGCCGTGCAGCGCTACCTGCCGGAGCTACCGGCCTGGCACCTGCCGTTTGCCCTCGAAGACCTGCCGGCCAACCTCGAAGGCTTCGACACGGTGTTCTCCATGGGCGTGTTCTACCATCGCCGCTCGCCCATCGAGCACCTGCTGGCGCTCAAGGACTGCCTGGTCAAGGGCGGCGAACTGGTGCTGGAAACCCTGGTGATCGAAGGCGATGAAAATCAGGTGCTGGTGCCGGAAGATCGCTACGCACAAATGCGCAACGTCTGGTTCCTGCCGTCGGTGCCAGCCCTGGAACGCTGGTTGCGCCGCGCCGGGTTCAGCGATGTGCGTTGCGTCGATGTCAGCACCACCAGCGTCGAAGAGCAGCGCAGCACCGAGTGGATGCGCTACCAGTCGCTCAGCGACTTCCTCGACCCCAACGACCATAGCCGCACCCTCGAAGGCCTGCCGGCACCACGGCGCGCGGTGCTGGTGGCACGCAAATAAAACAGGCGCCCAAATGGGCGCCAAAAATTCACCTTTTCCAAAGGAGCGGGGAGCTTCCAAGGTGAATGGAGCTACTCCTTGGCGACCTGCTTGGTCGCCGTGTCACGCTTTTGCGAGTCGGACGCGGCCAGCGCCTGGTCCTTCTTGCCGTGAATCTGTTCCTGGCTGAGGCGGAAGTTTTCCCAGAATTGCTTCGACCGCTCCGCTCCGCCTTCAGCCAGCGCCGCGCTGCTGCCCAGGGCCAATACAGCCATCAGCACATACTTGTTCAGGCTCATGTTGCTCACCTCGTGATTGAATTTCAGGACAGTTCAATCTTACGCAGGGCAAGCTAACGCCAAGGTGAGCCGCACATTACAGTGCTGCAAGATTCGCCCTACAGCAGGGTCAGCGGATACTCGACAATCAGGCGTACTTCATCGAGGTCCGATTCGAAGGCCGAGGCCCGGGTCGTGGCCTGACGCACACGCAGCGACAAGTCCTTGAGACTGCCGGACTGCACCACGTACTTCGCTTCGATATCGCGCTCCCAACGCTTCTGCCCGGTCAGCGGATTACCCTCGGCATCGCGGCGCATGTACACGCCATTGGCATCGGAGTAATCGATGCCGCTGCCACGTCCGTAACGGCTCATGAACGACAGGCCCGGTACGCCATAGGCGGCCATGTCGAGGTCATAGCGCAACATCCACGAGCGCTCTTTCGGCGAGTTGAAGTCGCTGTACTGGATCGAGTTGTCGAGGTAAATCGAGTCGGACTGGCGCAGGTAATCGAAATCGTTGTCGCCCTGGTTGCGCTGGTGCGACAGGGCCAGGGTATGGGCGCCATAGCTCACGCCGACGCGGGCACTCCAGATATCGTTGTCGAATTTGCCCAGCAGTTGCTGGCCTTCATCCTTGGCCTTGTAGTAGTTGAAACTGGTGAAACCGGTCAGCTCGTCGGTGATCGGGTACTTGTAGCTGATACCGGCGTAGTACTGATCCCAGGCGTCCTTCAAACGGCTGCTGTAGAGGCTCAGGCTGAGGTTGTCGCTGGCCTGGTAATCGCCACCGAAGTAGCCCAGCCAGGGCGAATCGACGGGGCCGGCGTAAAAGGTTACGAAGCCGTCGCGGTTGTTGCTCGACAGCGGCTGGCTCATGGCGTGCAAGCGCCCGCCCTGCACTTTCAGGCCCGCCAGGCTGGTGTTCTCCAGGGTCCAGCCGGTGAAGCTTTCCGGCAACAGGCGCGAGTCGCCGAAATGCACCACCGGCGTGGTCGGGAACACGTCACCAAACTTGAGCTCGGTGTCGAACAAGCGCGCCTTGATCGCACCGCCCAGCTTGCTGAAGTTGCTGGCGGTATCGCCATTGCGGTCCACCGGCAACATGTCGAACGAACTGCGCCCGCCGCTGCGGCCATCGCCGCTGTCGAGCTTGAGCGCGAGCATGCCGTGGGCATCCAGGCCAAAACCGACCGTGCCCTCGGTATAGCCCGACTCGAAGCGGGCGATAAAGGCCTGGGCCCAGGCTTCGGCGTAGCCCGCCTTGCCGGTGGGCGACTGTTCGCCTTTACGGTAGTCGCGGTTGAAATAGAAGTTACGGCTGAGCACCGTCAGGCTGCTGTCTTCGATAAAGCCCCCGCCCTCGGGCTGGCTGACGGCACTGGCGGTCGCACAACTGGCCAGGGCCAGGGCGCCGGTCAAACAGGCTGTGGATTTGTTCCCCATCTTCAACTCCTGATTTTTCGCAGAAATACGCAAGGCGCCCGCAATGCGGGCGCCATGGGTATCCTGACAAGGGCTGAATAACCCGAAGATGAGCGGCGAATTACAGTTTCGTCACCTCAGATACGACCTCCTCCTCGTCTTTGCGGTGAGCCCAGTAATACAGCGCGGGCAGTACCAGCAGGGTCAACGCCGTTGATGAAAGGATGCCGCCAATCACCACGGTGGCCAGCGGCCGCTGCACTTCGGCGCCGGTGCCGGTGGCCAGGGCCATGGGGATAAAGCCAAGGGAGGCCACCAACGCGGTCATCAACACCGGCCGCAAGCGCGTCAGTGCACCTTCGTCGATGGCCTGATGCAGCGAACGCCCCTGCTCGCGCAGGCCGCGGATAAAGGCAATCATCACCAGGCCGTTGAGCACCGCGACCCCGGACAAGGCAATAAACCCCACGCCTGCCGAGATCGACAGGGGGATATCCCGCAGCCACAGGGCAACCACCCCGCCAGTCAGGGCGAAAGGAATACCGGTGAACACCAGCAACCCGTCCTTGAGGTTGTTGAACATCATGAACAGCAGACCAAAGACCAGCAGCAAGGCCACCGGCACCACCACCTGCAGACGCTGCGCCGCCGACTGCAACTGCTCGAACTGCCCGCCCCAGCGGGTCCAGTAACCGGCCGGGATGCTCACCTGGCTATCGATGCGCGCCGCCGCCTCGTCGACGAACGAACCGATATCGCGGCCGCGCACGTTGGCGCTGACCACCACCAGGCGCTTGCCGTCCTCACGGCTGACCTGGTTGGGCCCCTGCACCAGCTCAAGGCTGGCGACATCGGCGAGGGTAATAAAGCCGATCTGGCCGCCGCTGCCCGTGCAGGCCGGTACCGGAACCAGCAGTTGCGACAAACCGTCGATGTCGGTCCGAAGGTTATCGGACAAGCGCACGACCATGTCGAAACGCCGATCGCCTTCATACAGGGTTCCAGCCTGGCGCCCACCCACGGCCACGGCAATGGTGTCCTGCACGTCGCCAACGTTGAGGCCATAACGCGCCGCTTTGTCCCGGTCGACGTCGATGGTCAGCACTGGCAGGCCGGAGGTCTGCTCGACCTTCACTTCCGACGCCCCCGGCACCGCCTGCAAGGTACTGGCGATCTTCGCCGCGGTGCTGTTGAGCACTGCCATGTCATCGCCGAACACCTTCACCGCGACATCACTGCGCACCCCGGAGATCAGCTCGTTGAAGCGCAACTGGATCGGCTGCGACAGCTCATAGTTGCTGCCCGGCACCCGCGCGCTGGCGCGCTGGATATCGGCGATCAGTTGCTCGCGGCTCTTGCTCGGGTCGGGCCATTGATCCTTAGGTTTGAGCATCACATAGCTGTCGGAAATGTTTGGCGGCATCGGGTCCGAGGCGATCTCGGCCGTACCGGTGCGGGCAAACACCCGTTCTACCTCCGGCACCTGGCTGAGCACGCTCTGCTCCAGGCGCTGCTGCAACTGCACCGACTGGCTCAGGCTGGTGCCGGGTACGCGCAGGGCCTGCAGGGCAAAGTCGCCCTCACTCAGGCTCGGCACGAACTCGCTGCCCATGCGGCTGGCCAGCATGCCCGAAAGCAGCACAGTCATAGCGGCGAGGGCAAAGGCCAGCGGCCGATGGCCCATGACCCATTTGAGCAGCGGCGCATAACCACGCTTGGCGCTGCGCATCAGCAGGTTTTCATCTTCCTTGACCTTGCCGGTCACAAACAACGCGATGGCCGCGGGCACGAAGGTCACCGACAGCAGCATGGCGCCGAGCAAGGCGATCACCACGGTAAACGCCATCGGGTGGAACATCTTGCCCTCGACCCCGCTCAGGGCAAAGATCGGCAGGTACACCACCATGATGATCAACTGGCCGAAAATCAGCGGCCGGCGCGCTTCGCGGGCGGCATTGAACACCTCGTGCAGGCGCTCGGAGCGGGTCAGCAGGCGGCCGTGATGTTGCTGGGCATGGGCCAGGCGGCGAATGGCGTTTTCGACGATCACCACCGCGCCATCGACGATGATGCCGAAGTCCAATGCGCCCAGGCTCATCAGGTTGGCACTGACCTTGTTGCTGAACATGCCGGTGAAGGTGAACAGCATCGACAGCGGAATGACCATGGCGGTGATCAGCGCCGCGCGGATGTTGCCAAGGAACAGGAACAGAATGACGATGACCAGGATCGCCCCTTCGATCAGGTTCTTCTTCACCGTGGCAATGGCCTTGTCGACCAGGTTGGTGCGGTCGTAAACAGTGACCGCACTCACCCCTTCAGGCAGCGAGCGGTTGATCTCCACCAGCTTTTGCGCCACCGCCCGGGATACCGTGCGGCTGTTCTCGCCGATCAGCATGAACACCGTGCCGAGCACCACTTCGCGGCCGTTCTCGGTCGCCGCGCCGCTGCGCAGTTCACGGCCGATACCGACCTCGGCGACGTTGCGCACGCGGATCGGCGTGCCGTCGACGTTGGCCAGGACGATATTGGCAATGTCATCGATGCCGGCCAGTTGCCCCGGGGCGCGAATCAGCAACTGCTCGCCACGGCGCTCGATGTAACCGGCACCGACGTTGGCGTTGTTGCGCTCAAGGGCGGTGAGCAGATCGCTCAGGGTCAGCTTGTAGGACGCCAGCCGTTTGGGGTCCGGGGCAATCTGGTATTCCTTGGCGAAACCACCGATGGTGTTGATCTCCGCCACCCCGCGCACATTGCGCAGTTGCGGCTTGATGATCCAGTCCTGGATCTCGCGCAGGTCGGTCGGCGTGTAGGGGCTGCCATCGGCCTTGCGCGCATCGTCGGCGGCTTCGACCGTCCACAGGAAGATCTCGCCAAGGCCGGTGGAGATTGGCCCCATGGCCGCTTCAACGCCTTCAGGCAGTTGCTCGCGAGCCTGCTGCAGGCGCTCGTTGACCAGTTGCCGGGCGAAGAACAGGTCGGTGCCCTCCTCGAAGATCACCGTCACCTGCGACAGCCCCGAACGCGACAGCGAACGGGTCTGTTCCAGCCCCGGCAGGCCGGCCATCGCGGTTTCGATGGCGAAGGTGATGCGTTGCTCGGTTTCCAGCGGCGAAAAGCCCGCGGCCTGGGTGTTGATCTGCACCTGGACGTTGGTGATGTCCGGCACGGCATCGATCGGCAGCTTCTGGTAGCTGGCAACCCCCAGCCCGGCCATCAGCAGCACCGCCAGCAGCACCATCAGGCGCTGCTCGATGGCAAATTGTATGAGGCGTTCGAACATGTGAGGTTCCCGGTCAGTGGGCGTGTTCGGCGCTGGCCTTGCCCAGCTCCGACTTGAGGATGAAGCTGCCCTGCGCCGCGACCTGCTGGCCGGCTTGCAGGCCTTTGCGGATCTCGACAAAACCGTTGGCGCTGGCCCCCGGCTCCACCGTTTGGGCGATGAAGCCCGCGGCGCTGCGCACGAACACCGTGGGCTTTTCTTCCAGGGTCTGCAGGGCCTGGTCCGGTACGCTCAGGGCGGCGGTGTACTGCTCTGTGGGCACCTGCACGGCAACGAACAGGCCCGGGCGCCAAGCGCCTCGTGGGTTGTCGAGGGTGACGCGCACGGTGGCGGTACGGGTCTGCTCGCCGAGCAGGCTGCCCACGTGGGTAACCGTGCCGCTGACCTGCTCGCCCAGCTCACTGGCGACAAGGGTCACCGGCATGCCGGCGCGCACCTTGGGCAGGTCACGGGGGGCCACGCCGAAGCTCGCCCAGACCCGCGACAGGTCCGAGAGGGTGAAGGCCGCGCTGGTTTCGTTGACCACCTCGCCCGGCACCAGGTGCTTCTCGACGATCTGCCCGGCAAAGGGTGCACGCAACTCATAGCGGTTGCCGCCAGCCAGGACCACGCTGCCGCTCAGGGCGCTGATCTTCTGCCGGGCGTTGGCCTGGGCAATTTCCGCCTCCTGCAGGGCCTGGCGGGCCTGCTGGTAATCCTGCTCGGCGGAGATGCCCTCCTGCCACAGGTCCTTCTCGCGCTGGTAGCTGCTGCGCGCCAATTCCAGGCGACGCTGGCTGGCCGCCAGTTCACTGCGCTGCTCGGAGATCTGCGGGCTGGCGATCACTGCCAGCAGGTCACCGGCTTTGACCTGCTGGCCAAGCACCACAGCGACGGACTCGACCACCCCGGCAGCGCGCGGCACCAGGTGCGCGGTGCGGTCTTCGTCGAAACGGATCTCGCCCGGCAGCGACAGGCTGCGTTGCAACTGGCGCGGGCCGACGGCAGCCAGCTCGATGCCGGCCAGGTCGATCTGCTCCTGACTGAGGGTCAGCGCGCCCTCTTCCTCATGACCGTCTTCAGTTTTTTCCGACTCGCCATGTTGTTCTTCCTCGTGATCGCCTTCGGTATGGGCGTGAGCGGATGCGGGGGCGGCGGCAACCGGGCCGCCCTGGCGCGCCAGCAGCACACCCAGGCCCAGGCCGAGCAGCAGGGCCGCGACCAGCAGCGTGGTGGACTTCTTGTTCATGCAGGTTCCTCAGCAAATAGTCAGGTGAAGGTCGCGTTCAACGAGTGGCGAGGCTCAGGTCGCCAAAGATCCGCTCCAGGCGAACCCGCGCCTCGCTGCTCTGGGCCTGGGCCTGCAGGTATTGCAGGCGTGCCGCCACCAGGGTGCGCTGAGCATCGAGGACATCGAGAAAAGCAAACTTGCCGCGCTCGAAGCCACGGGTGGCGGCATCCAGCGCCTGCTGCGCCGAGGGCAGGATCGAGCGTTCGAAGGTCTGCACTTCCTGGGCCGCCGTGCTCCACTGGGTCAGGGCCTGGACCACTTCGCTGCGCAGGCGCAGTTCGGCGCCATTGCGCTGATCGCGGGCCTGGTCGGCGCGCCGGGCGGCGGCGAGGACGTTGCCCTGGTTGCGGTCGAACAAGGGGATCGGGACCGAAAGGCCGACCACATTGATGCGCTCACGGTCGGTTTCGCTGTACTGGCTGCCAACGCTGACGGTCAGGTCGGGGATGCGCTGGCTGCGGGCCAGACCCAGGGCCGCTTCGCGCTGGTCGATCTGCAGACGGGCCAGACGCAGATCGGCGGTCTGCTCCAGGCGATCGAGCAACAGTGTGCGACTTGGAAGAGAGCTGTCAGCGCCCAGGCCGCCGTCGACCCGGCTGAACGGGGCCATTGGCGCGCCGGTCAGCGCTGCCAGTTGCTGGTAGGCAATGGTCAACCTCTGTTCAGCCCGGCCCTGCTCCAGGCGCACCTCGGACAACTGCACCTGGGCACGGGTTGCCTCGACCGGCGAGGCGCTGCCGGCCTTGACCCGGCCTTGCACCACCTGCAGTGCGCGCTCGCTCAAGCGCAGTGACTGCTCGGCCAGTTGCAAACCTTCCTGGGCCTGGGCAGCGGCCTGGAAGGCGCCAATGACATCGGCACGCAGCGCGTTGCCCTGGCGCTCCAGTTCCAGCGCTGCAAGCTGCGCATCGCGGTCGGCAACGTCCAGGCGCGCACCGCGTTTGCCGCCCAGCTCGAACAGCTGGCTGACACCGACGGTGGTGGTTTGCGAACCCTTGCGGGTATCTTCCACCTCCCAACTCAGCGCCGGGTTTGGCAACACGCCGGCCTGGCGCCGTTCGCCTGCGGCAATGTCGATGCCCCAGCGCGCCGCGGCAAGCTCGGGGTTGTTGTCGCGGGCCGCCTGCAGGGCCGACTCCAGGGTCAGTACGCGCGCTTGCGCCAGGGCCAGCGACGGCAAGGCCAGCAACAGCAGGGCCAGCACTATTCGGCCTGGGCCTGTGCCTGGCCTGTCGAGGGTGCAAAACATGGCGGACTCCTGCGCCTTGATCGGAGCCCGCACTCTAGTAATCGGGGTTTATCGCCAGGATGACTCAAGTATTACAAATCTGTAATCCAGGTAAACCGTGCGCCCGGATGGCTTAGTATCCGCCGCTCGATGCACTTCACCGCTTGACCTTGCAGTAACTATAGGGTTGAGAATCAGCGTCTTTCACTACCAACGAGTCACCCCATGCGTCTACTGATTGTCGAGGACGAACTGCGCACTGCCGAATACCTGCAACAGGGCCTGCGCGAGAACGGTTACATCGTCGATTGCGCCCACACCGGTGCCGACGGCCTGCACCTGGCTCGCCAGCAGGCTTATGACCTGGTCATTCTCGACGTCAACCTGCCCGAGCTCGATGGTTGGACCGTACTGCAGCGCCTGCGTGCAGAATCCAGTACGCGGATCATGATGCTCACGGCCCACGGCCGGCTGGCCGACCGGGTCAAGGGCCTGGACCTGGGTGCCGACGACTACCTGCTCAAACCTTTCGAATTCCCCGAGCTGCTGGCGCGCATCCGCAGCCTGCTGCGGCGCAACGACCAGGCACTGCAACCGAATACGCTCAAGGTCGCCGACCTCGAGCTGGACCCTAGCCGCCATCGCGCCTACCGCAACGGCCAGCGCATCGACCTGACCGCCAAGGAGTTCGCCCTGCTGCACCTGCTGATGCGCCAGAGCGGTGAGGTGCTGTCGCGCACGCAGATCATTTCGCTGGTCTGGGACATGAACTTCGACTGCGACACCAACGTGGTGGAAGTGTCGATCCGCCGCCTGCGGGCGAAAATCGACGACCCGTTCGACGACAAGCTGATCCACACCCTGCGCGGCGTCGGTTATGTGCTTGAGGCTCGCGAATGAAACCTGCGCGCCTGTCGCTGCGCCTGGGCCTGAGCGTCAGCCTGATGGGCGCGGCACTGGTGCTGCTGCTCGCTTGCCTGGCGGTATTTGCCCTCGACCACGAGCTGGACAGCCGGGCACGCAAGCACCTGGCCAACAAGATGGTGCAGATCGAGCATAGCCTGACGATTGACCTGAAAGCCGCCGACCTGCGCACACCGGTGCATCCGCTGCTGGATGTGATCATGGGCCACGACAACCTGAGCCTGAGCGTGATTGCCCTGACCGGCCGCCATTCGGCCTTGCTGACCCTGGGCCCGGCCCTGGAAGCCAGCGCCTTGCTGCAGATTGAGAGCGGCCCGCAGCTAAGCTTCAGCCCGTGGCGCGATCAGGATGGCGACCATCTGCTGACCGCTTCGCGGCTGATGCGCCTGCAGGACGGCACCCTGGTGCGGGTGCTGCTGACGGTCAACCGTGCCGACGACCATGCCCTGCTCCAGGCCTATCTGGGCTCGACCCTCTGGGCCTTGCCGCTGCTGCTGTTGCTGATTGGCCTGGGCGCCTGGAAGCTGGTCCAGCGCGGTCTGCTGCCATTGCGCCGCTTTCGCCGGGTTGCCGAACAGGTCTCGGCGCAAACCCTCAGCCACCGCCTGCCGGAAGCCGGCCTGCCGCAAGAGCTGGGTGACCTGGCGGGCGGAATCAACATCATGCTCGACCGCCTGGACGACGGCGTGCAGCGGCTGTCGCAATTTTCCGACGACCTTGCCCATGAACTGCGCACCCCCATCGGCAACCTGATGGGCAAGGCCCAGGTCACCCTGACCCGCGAGCGCTCCAACGACGAGTACCGCGAAGCGCTGGAGAACAGCATCGAGGAACTGACCCGGCTGAACCGCATCATCAACGACATGCTGTTCCTCGCCCAGGTCAGCCAGCCGCAGGCGCAGGTGCCGCTCAAACCGGTGGTGCTGGCCGACGAGGTGCAGCGGGTGTGCGAACTGTTCGAATGCAATGCCGAGCAAAAGGGCATTACCTTGCATGTGCAGGGCTGGGGCACGGTGATGGGTGAGCGGTTGATGGTGCAGCGGGCGCTGTCCAACTTGCTCAGCAATGCGATCCGTCATGGCGATGAGGGGCAGCCGATCAACATTGGCATAGAACGCCGGGACGGTTCGGTGTGGGTGTCGGTGGTTAATCACGGGCCGGGCATTGCCCAGGCGCATTTGCAGCATCTGTTCGAACGCTTTTACCGCGTGGGTTCGGGGCGCTCACGCCTGGAAGGCGGGACGGGGCTGGGGCTGGCGATCGTGCGCTCGATCATGCAGGTGCATGGCGGACGGGTTGAGGTGCACAGCGAACTGCAGGGGGTGACGCGGTTCAGCCTGGTGTTTGCCGATACTACCGAATAAATGGACCTACACCCAATCGTGTGGGAGCTGGCTTGCCAGCGATGAGGCCAGTACAGGCAGCACATCCACTGCCTATTAGGCGACCGCTACGCGCTCGATCGCTGGCAAGCCAGCTCCCACAGGATGGGCGTCGAATCTGTTAGTGCCGACTGGCCGCCAGGATCAACGCCTTCATCTCTGCCACCGCCGACTTGAAGCCGACGAACAGTGCATGAGCCACCAGCGCATGGCCGATGTTCAGTTCATTGATACCCTTGATCGCCGCCACTGCCTCAACGTTGTGGTAATGCAAGCCATGACCGGCATTGACGATCAGCCCCTGGCCCAGGCCAAAGGCTACGCCATCGGCCACGCGCTTGAGCTCTTCGGCCACTTCGCCGGGGGTTTGCGCATCGGCATAACGGCCGGTGTGCAGCTCGATGGCCGGCGCACCGACACGGCGCGAGGCTTCGATCTGACGCTCGTCGGCATCGATGAACAAGGACACTTCCGAGCCCAGGCGCGACAGGCGCTCGACTGCGGCCTTGATCCGCGCCTCCTGGCCAGCGACATCCAGGCCGCCTTCGGTGGTCAGCTCCTGACGGGTTTCCGGTACCAGGCAGATATGCGCCGGGCGAATGCGTTCGGCGAACGCCATCATTTCTTCGGTGACGCCCATTTCGAAGTTCATGCGCGTCTGCAGCACGTCCTTGAGCAGCAGCACGTCGCGCTCCTGGATGTGCCGGCGGTCTTCGCGCAGGTGCACGGTAATGCCATCGGCACCGGCCTCTTCGGCGTCCAGCGCGGCTTTCACCGGGTCCGGGTAGCGGGTGCCACGCGCCTGGCGCAGGGTCGCCACGTGGTCGATGTTCACGCCGAGCAGCATGCGGTTGCTTTGAGTCACGAAGAGGCTCTCCTGAAGATTGAGCCCCACAGCATACGACGTTGTTCAGCGCTTGCGAAACAGTTCGCGACTGACCAGCGGCCGACCGCCCAGATGCACGGCCAGGGCCTGGCGCATCAGGCGCTTGGCCGCGCTCAGGGCGCCAGGAATTTCCCAGTCGGCATCGGCCATGGCCAACAGCTCGGCACCGTTGAACAGCCCCGGCTGCAACAGGTAGACCCGCTCAAGCCCGGCATCGACCTGCAAGCGGTACAGGCCATCGACCACCAGCGGATCACCGTTGATGTCCTGATCGAGCGCAAAGGCATAGCCCAGCTCGTCCAGCAGGCGCCATTCGAACGCCCTTAGCAGTGGCTCCAACGGCCGTCCCGCCGCCAGGGCCTGCAAGGTCGCCGCATAGTGCTCGAACACCACCGGATGCGGGTCTTCAGCCGGCAGCAGGCGAATCAGCAGCTCGTTGAGGTACAACCCGCTGAACAGCGCATCGCCATGCAGCCAGGCGGCCACGCCGACGCTGTCCAGACGGCCGACGTTTTTCAGCTCGCCGCGGCCGCGAAACTCGACTTCCAGGGGGACGAAGGGGCGCACCTGGCTGCCGGCCTTGCCACGGGCACGGCGCATGACGGCGCGCAGGCGCCCTTGCGGGGTGAGGAAATCCACCAGCGCACTGGTTTCACGGTAGGCCCGGCTGTGCAGCACATAGGCCGGTTGGCCAACTGGCAGTTCCATGAGCGGCGCTTCAGAAGAGGTTCGACCCGGCAGCGAACGCTACCGGGCCTGGAGCAATCAGAGGTCGCCGTAGCCCAGCGAACGCAGGGCGCGTTCGTCGTCGGACCAGCCACCCTTGACCTTGACCCAGAGGTTGAGCATGACCTTGGCGTCGAACAGCACTTCCATGTCCTTGCGCGCCTCGGAGCCGATGCGTTTGATCCGCTCGCCCTTGTCGCCAATGATGATCTTCTTCTGGCCGTCACGCTCGACCAGGATCAGCGCATGGATGTGCAGGATCTTGCCCTGCTGCTTGAACTCTTCGATTTCCACGGTGATCTGGTATGGCAGCTCCGCGCCGAGCTGACGCATGATCTTCTCGCGCACCAGTTCGGCGGCCAGGAAGCGGCTGCTGCGGTCGGTGATCTGGTCTTCCGGGAAGAAGTGATCGTTTTCCGGCAGGTGCTTGGCGATCAGCCCTTCAAGGGCGTCGAGGTTGTGCCCCTGCTGGGCCGAAATCGGCACGATTTCAGCGTTTGGCAGTTGTTCCTGCAGCCACTGCAGGTGCGGGATCAGGTCGGCTTTCTCTTCGATCCGGTCGGTCTTGTTGATCGCCAGGATCACCGGCCCCTGCACGTACTGCACACGCTCGAGCACCAGTTGGTCTTCGTCGGTCCACTTGGTGCGGTCAACGACGAAGATCACCACGTCGACGTCCTTGAGGGCGGCCGAGGCGGTCTTGTTCATGTAGCGGTTGAGCGCCTTTTCGTTGCTCTTGTGCATGCCCGGGGTATCGACGTAGATCGCCTGGACATCACCTTCGGTCTTGATCCCTAGCATGTTGTGGCGAGTGGTCTGCGGCTTGCGCGAGGTGATCGCGAGCTTTTGCCCGAGGATGTGGTTGAGCAGGGTCGACTTGCCCACGTTCGGGCGGCCGACAATGGCGACATAGCCGCAGCGGGTAGTGTTGGTATCAGTCATTGCCATTCTCCACGCCCAGGGCGATCAGTGCTGCGGCGGCCGCGACTTGCTCGGCGATACGCCGGCTGACGCCTTGCCCTCGGCTTTTTTCAGTCAAAAGGGTCACTTCGCATTCGACGAAAAACGTCCGGCAATGGGGTTCACCTTGAATATCCACCACTTCGTAGCGCGGCAGTTCGCAGGCCCGCGACTGCAAGAATTCCTGCAGACGGGTTTTCGGGTCCTTGTTGGTATCGACCAGGGTCAGGCTTTCGAATTCGCCTGCCAGCCATGCCAGCACCCGCTCGCGGGCGGTTTGCATGTCCGAGTCCAGGTAGATGGCGCCAATCAGCGCCTCCAGGGCATCGGCAAGGATCGACTCGCGGCGGAAACCGCCGCTTTTCAGCTCGCCCGAGCCCAGGCGCAGGTATTCGCCCAAGTCAAAGCCACGGGCCAGTACCGCCAGGGTCTCGCCCTTGACCAGACGCGCCCGCAAGCGCGACAGCTGGCCTTCGCGGGCCTGGGGGAAACGCTCGAACAGCGCTTCACCGGCGACGAAGTTGAGGATCGCATCGCCGAGAAACTCGAGGCGTTCGTTGTTACGCCCGGCAAAACTGCGGTGCGTCAGGGCCAGCAGCATCAGCTCCTGGTTCTTGAAGGTATAACCGAGCTGGCGCTCGAGGCGGCTCAAGGAAACGCTCACAGTGTACCCACGCGCAGTTCGTGGTCGAAATTCAGCCCGCGCGCCAGGGCACCAGGCTCACACTTTACAGCTCGGTACGCCGCCATCGGGGCTACCGTCGGATTTAACGCGTTGTTCAAATCAACATCCTGAAAGACTGTTTGGCTCATGCTCGCTGGCCGCGATGCTCGGTGGAATCGCGAGATCCCTGAACACAGCCTATGCCAGAAACGCATTCGGCGCTGTCCCAGGACAGCGCCGTTGTGGTGTTACTTGATCAACCCGACCCGCGACAGGTTCGGGAAGTGGCTCAGTTTAGGCTCTGGCCAGCTCATCCAGACCGCAAAGGCCTTGCCGACGATGTTCTTGTCCGGAACCATGCCGTGCAGTGCCTTGGGAATGCTCGGGTCATCCCAGTAACGGCTGTCGTTGGAGTTGTCGCGGTTGTCGCCCATCATGAAGTAATGGCCGGCCGGGACTGTCCATTGCTGGTCAGGCGGCATGCGATAGCGGCTCATTTCCTTGCGGATCAGGTGCTCGGCTTCGCCCAGTTTTTCCTTGTACAGCTCGGCGCTGCCCAGGGTCCCAGGCTCAGTGCCGACCAGTTGCTCGGCAATCGCCTGACCGTTGACGGTCAGCTTCTTGTCGCTGGTGTAGCGAATCTGGTCGCCCGGCAGGCCAACCACCCGCTTGATGTAATTGACGTTCGGATCGCTCGGGTAGCGGAACACCATGACATCGCCGCGCTGCGGGTCACCCACCTCGATGACCTTCTTGTCGATCACCGGCAGGCGAATCCCGTAGGAGAACTTGTTCACCAGGATGAAATCGCCCACTTCCAGGGTCGGCTTCATCGACCCCGAAGGGATCTGGAACGGTTCGATCAGGAACGAACGCAGCACCAGGACAATGAACAGCACCGGGAAGAACGATTTACCGTACTCGACCAGCAACGGTTCCTTGTTCAGACGCTCGACCACTGCCATTTCAGGCTGGCTGACGCTGCCCTGATAGTTGGCGATTGCCGAACGCCGGCGCGGGGCCAGGAACAGCAGATCGACCAGGGCCAACAGACCGCAGACGGCAACGGCGATGACAAGCAACAGCGGGAAATTTAGCGACATAGGACCTAACTATCCAACCTGAGCACGGCGAGGAAGGCTTCTTGTGGGATTTCCACGTTGCCGACCTGTTTCATGCGTTTCTTACCGGCCTTCTGCTTCTCCAACAGCTTGCGCTTACGGCTAACGTCGCCACCGTAGCATTTGGCCAGTACGTTCTTTCTGAGCGCCTTGACAGTGGTACGCGCAACAATCTGCCCGCCAATGGCGGCCTGGATTGCCACATCGAACATCTGCCGAGGAATCAGTTCCTTCATCTTCTCGGTTAATGCGCGGCCCTTGTAGTGCGCATTGTCGCGGTGCACGATCAGCGCCAGGGCGTCGACCTTGTCACCGTTGATCAGTACGTCAAGCTTGACCAGGTTAGCCGACTGGTAGCGGTCGAAATGGTAGTCCAGCGAAGCATAACCGCGGCTGGTGGACTTCAGACGGTCGAAGAAGTCCAGTACCACTTCGTTCATCGGCAGATCGTAGCGTACTTGCACCTGCGAACCGAGGAACTGCATGTCGCGCTGCACACCACGCTTCTCGATGCACAGGGTAATGACGTTACCCAGGTGCTCCTGCGGCACCAGGATGGTGGCCGAAACGATCGGCTCACGGAAGTCTTCGACCGAGGACACATCCGGCAGTTTCGACGGGTTGTCGACGTAGATGGTTTCGCCGGTCTTGAGCTTGACCTCGAAGATTACGCTTGGCGCGGTGGTGATCAGGTCCAGGTCGTATTCGCGCTCCAGGCGCTCCTGGATGATCTCCATGTGCAGCATGCCGAGGAAGCCGCAACGGAAGCCGAAGCCCAGGGCATCGGAGCTTTCCGGCAGGTACTGCAGCGACGAGTCGTTCAGGGTCAGTTTCTGCAATGCATCACGAAAATCTTCGAAATCATCGGAACTGACGGGAAACAGGCCGGCATAGACTTGCGGTTGAATACGTTTGAAACCGGGCAGCACCTCGACCTCGGGGGTCGTGCTCAGGGTCAGGGTGTCACCCACCGGCGCACCGTGAATGTCCTTGATGCTGGCGATGATGAAGCCTACTTCACCGGCTTTGAGGTCGGCGGTCTGGGTGTGCTTGGGGGTGAACACACCGACGCTGTCGACCAGGTGGATCTTGCCGGTGGACTTGACCAGGATCTTGTCGCCCTTCTTCACCCGGCCGTGACGGACGCGCACTAGGGAGACGACGCCCAGGTAGTTGTCGAACCAGGAGTCGATGATCAGCGCCTGCAGCGGCGCCTCGATGTCACCGGTAGGGGCTGGAATGGTGTGCACCAGGCGCTCGAGCACCTCGTCCACGCCCATGCCGCTCTTGGCGCTGCAGGCCACGGCGTCGGTGGCGTCAATGCCGATGATCTTCTCGATCTCGTCCTTGACCTTGTCCGGGTCGGCCTGGGGCAGGTCCATCTTGTTCAGCACCGGCATGACCTCAAGGCCCTGCTCGATGGCGGTATAGCAGTTGGCGACCGACTGGGCTTCTACGCCCTGGCCGGCATCGACCACCAGCAAGGCACCTTCACAGGCTGCCAGCGAGCGGCTGACTTCGTAGGTGAAGTCAACGTGGCCGGGGGTGTCGATGAAGTTCAGCTGGTAGGTTTTGCCGTCCTGCGCCTTGTAGTGCAGGGTGACGCTGTGGGCTTTGATGGTGATACCGCGCTCACGCTCCAGGTCCATGGAATCGAGTACCTGGGCTTCCATCTCACGCGCAGTCAGGCCACCGCACATCTGAATGAAGCGGTCGGCCAGGGTCGACTTGCCATGGTCAATGTGGGCGATGATGGAGAAATTGCGGATATGACTCAAATCACTCACGGATCAACACTCAAAAAGGCTGCGGGCCGGACGCCCACCGAAAAATAGCCGGGAATTGTACCTGAAGCTTGACGTTGGCGTCACGTGAACTGTGGGCACGGGAGCTGTGGGAAATGCTTGCATGCTGGCAACCTGACCCGCAAATGAGCCAGGAAAACCTGCGGGGGCCTGGGGCGGCGCCCAGCAAAAAGGGCAGCCGAGGCTGCCCTTTTTTGTTCAACCCGACTTATTCAGCCAGTTTGAAGGTGATGAAGCTGGCGCGCCCCTGACGCAGGACACGCATGGACACCGAACGGTTCTTCGGCAGTTCCTTGGCAATTTCGGTGAACTGCTTGGCCGAAAGGATCGCCTGGTTGTTCAGGTGGCTGATGACATCGCCCGGACGCAGGCCGATCAGCGCCGCCGGACCTTCCTGGACTTCCTTGATGACCACGCCGCCCTTGAGTTCAAGGGCCTTCTTCTGCTCGGCGGTCAGGTCGGACACCGATACGCCCAGACGGTTGCTGCTGCGCTCGACACCGCCGTTGAGGTTGGTGCTGACTTCGGCGTCATCATCCGGCAGTGCGCCGATGGTCACATCCAGGGACTGGCGCTTGCCGTTGCGAATGATGTCCAGCTTGGCCTTGGCACCATCCTTGAGACCACCGATCAGGTGCGGCAGGTCGGCGGACATGACGATTGGCTGACCGTTCATGCTCAGGATCACGTCACCGACCTGCAGGCCACCCTTGGCCGCCGGGCCGTCTTCCAGGACCTGGGCCACCAGGGCACCGGCCGGCTTGTCGAGGCCGAAGGACTCGGCCAGGTCCTTGTTGACCTCCTGGATCACCACGCCCAGCCAGCCGCGGCTGACCTTGCCGTCTTTCTTCAACTGGTTGGAAACATCCAGCGCCACGTCGATCGGAATGGCGAAGGACAGGCCCATGAAGCCGCCGGAACGGGTGAAGATCTGCGAGTTGATACCGACCACCTCACCGTTCATGTTGAACAGCGGGCCACCAGAGTTACCCGGGTTGATCGCCACGTCGGTCTGGATGAACGGCACGTAGGTGTCGTTGGGCAGGGTACGGCCCTTGGCACTGACGATACCTTTGGTCACCGAATGATCGAAACCGAACGGCGAACCGATGGCCAGCACCCACTCACCGACCTTGAGCTTCTCGGAATCACCCAGCTTGACGGTCGGCAGGTCCTTGCCTTCGACCTTGAGCAGGGCTACGTCGGTGCGCGGGTCGGTGCCGACCAGCTTGGCTTGCAACTCGCTGCGGTCCGACAGGCGGACGATGATTTCGTCGGCGTCGGCAACCACGTGGTTGTTGGTCAGCACATAACCGTCACTGGAGATGATGAAACCCGAACCCAGCGATTGCGCTTCGCGCTGACGGTCGCCGCGCGGCGAACGCGGGGCTTGCGGCATGTTGCGCTCGAAGAATTCGCGGAACATCGGCGGCAGGCCTTCAAGATCTGGCACCTGGCCCGCCGCGTACGTGCGGTTAGGCAGTTTCTGCTTGGTACTGATGTTCACTACCGCAGGCGACGCCTGCTCGACCAGGGTGGTGAAGTCCGGCAGGGCTTCGGCCTGGGCGGTGAGCACCTGACCGAGCATGAACACGGCGGCGAACAACGATAGGTAGGTTTTCAAGCGTGGTATTGACATACGGCTCCCGTCACAACGAGCGTGGTTAGCAGTAGGGACCTGCAGAAGCAGGAAAGGCCAGCCCCCGAAAGGACTGACCTATAGAAAAATTCTGGAGTTTTTGCAAACTGCAAAGCTTGCCAATCATGTCAGCCAAGCAATCCTCGCCTTGTCAGCCTCATTGCCTGCGCCTCATTTTTTTGCCTGGGCATCCTGGGCGCGCATGGACAGCGCAATGCGTTCGGCAGTACCGATAGGGATCTCGCCCACCACGGTGACCATCATTTCGCCCTTGGGCGTGGTCAGGCGCCGCGAGACGGCAACGGTCGGCCCCAGTTGCGTGCGGATATCAGCGGCAGTGCCTTTGTCCAGGGCTTCGACGAACACCGAGAAGCGCGCCAGGCCATCGTCGAACATCAGGCTGCTGACGGCGTTCTTGCTTTGCGGATCCTTGCGCACCGAACTGTTGATCAGTTCAAAGCCCGGGGGTAGCCAGTCCGAACGCCAACCGGTGGCAGGCTGCGCGGCCTGAGCGGTCAGTTGCGCGACCGGCTTGCAGATATCGCTGGCTTTGAGCTGATCGTCGGATGGCGCGTCACGGGTGTCCAGACGGGTGAACTGGAAGCGTTCGAGCAAACGTCCACCATCATCGAGCATCAACGACTTGAGCGGCAGCCCGGTCTGGCGATCCAGGTGCAGCTCGAAGGCATAGCGGTGTTGATCACGCGGGGTAAGGGTGACGATGACCGCTTCGCGGTCTGCCACCCTGGACTTGCCGGCGACCCCGAGGTCGTACCAGCTCATCAACCTCAAAGGGTCAAGCACTCGCGCCGCCGCTTCCGGGGTGTTGGCCACACCCGGGACCAGGGCCCCGCTTACGCACTGGGTATGGCCATCGACACGCACGACTTCCTGGGCTGAGCCGTCGAGCTGCAACAACCGCTCGCTGACCTTGCCGTCCTGGACGCGATGCCAGATGTCGTGGGTGGAGAAACTACCGTTACGCTCGTAAACGAAAGTACCCTGATAACTCTGCTGTTGCTCGGCCTGGGCCAGACGTTTGAGCCAGTCACTTGCCTGCGGCGAGGAGTTGGCGGCAAGGGCCGGCACCGTCAACCAGCCACCAAGCAGCAGCGGTATGAGAGGTAGCGCGCGCATGATCCTCCTTACTTAACGATTTTCCAGGCTGGCTGCACGTGCATACGGCAGAGCGCTCTCGGTACCCTTGAGGGCTGCTTCCTGAGCATGCTGACGCAGGTAGCCAGGCAGACGCTGGTCATGCCAGCCGGTTTGCCCTTGCAGCACGCCATTGGCCATCGGGCCCGGCTGTTCTGCATTCTCACTATAGCCTGCCAATACGGCCGGGCCTTGCGCCTGTGGCAGGCTCAGACCTTGCTGGGCCGGTTGCTGGGCAGCCAGCTGGGCACCACTGATCTCATCCTGGTTGTACAGACGAACGCCGGCCAGTACCGCGACAGTCACCGAAGCGGCGACGGCCAGGCGGCCCAGGCTGCGCCACGGGCCACGGCTGACCTTGGCAGGAGCGGCTTCATCGGCCAGGGCGGCGGATACGGCCGAGGCGATATCCAGCCGTGGCAGCACCAGCTCCTTGTGCATGGCTGCACGGGCAACCTGGTAACGCGACCAGGTAGCACGGGTTTCAGGATCGTCGACGGCATTCAATACCCGACGTAACTCCAGCTCGTCCGCTTCGTTATCCATCACCGCGGACAGCGATTCCTGCAAAGCTTCACGACTCATGGCGGTTCCTCTCTTGGCTGTCGCCGCTGTCTCAGGTTTCCTGCAACAACGGCTGCAGGGCTTTGTCTATGGCCTCCCGAGCGCGGAAGATTCGAGAGCGCACGGTACCCACCGGACACTGCATGACGCTCGCAATGTCCTCGTAACTCAGACCATCGAATTCACGTAAAGTTAACGCCGTACGCAAATCTTCTGGCAGCTGCTGGATGGTCCGATGGACGGTGCCTTCGATCTCATCTCGCAACAACGCGCGCTCGGGGGACTCCAGATCCTTGAGGCCGTGATCGCCGTCGTAAAATTCCGCATCCTCGGAACTTACATCACTGTCCGGTGGCCGCCGACCGCGGGACACCAGGTAGTTCTTTGCCGTGTTGATAGCAATACGGTACAGCCAGGTATAAAAGGCGCTGTCACCGCGAAAATTACCAAGCGCGCGGTAAGCCTTGATGAAAGCTTCTTGCGCCACATCCTGGGCTTCATGGGTGTCGTGGACAAAACGCACGATCAACCCGAGAATCTTGTGCTGATACTTCAGCACCAACAGATCGAACGCTCGCCTGTCGCCACGCTGCACGCGCTCGACAAGCTGCTGATCCTCTTCCTGGGTTAGCATGAACACTCCTCAGTGAACTCGAAGGAGCGTCGCACCCGCCACCGTTCAGGCTTGCAACCATAGACTCGGGCTTTGCGCAAAAGTTCTCCCCTCCAAGCAAGTTTCCTGCGGCCCTTGGTCGGCTCGCACGAAAAACGCAGCGCGGTCACGGCCGCCTGCGTCGATAATCGGGTCTCGAATACGCAAACAGTGCCTTCATGGGGCGCCTGTCGTGCGTCGCCGCGGCATTATGGCGTGCGGGCAGCCTTCTATGGATATCCATACATCACGGAAAGTTCCCACAAAAGGCTACCAGGACTGTGCAAGCGCCATTGGAAATCAGGGCCTTGTGACTGCTATAAAGGCAGCCGGTCCAGATTCACGATAGTTTCACAATGCCATAAGCGCCTGACTATTGTGCCGATCCCCCCCTTCAGATACTAGTGTCCTGACATGAGCCAACAATTCCAACATGATGTTCTCGTGATCGGCAGCGGTGCCGCCGGCCTCAGCCTGGCCCTGACCCTTCCCGGCCACCTGCGCGTCGCCGTGCTCAGCAAGGGCGACCTCGCCAATGGCTCGACCTTCTGGGCCCAGGGCGGCGTGGCCGCGGTACTGGACGATACCGACACGGTGCAGTCCCACGTCGAGGACACCCTCAATGCCGGCGGCGGCTTGTGCCATGAAGACGCCGTGCGCTTCACCGTTGAGCATAGCCGCGAAGCGATTCAGTGGCTGATTGACCAGGGCGTGCCCTTCACCCGTGACGAACACGCCGGCGACGAAGAAAGCGGTTTTGAATTTCATCTGACCCGCGAAGGCGGCCACAGCCATCGACGCATCATCCACGCCGCCGATGCCACGGGTGCGGCGATCTTCACTACCCTGCTGGCACAAGCACAACTGCGCCCGAACATCGAGCTGCTGGAGCAGCGGGTGGCAGTCGACCTGATCACCGAGCGGCGTCTGGGCCAGGACGGCGATCGCTGCCTGGGGGCCTATGTACTGGACCGCAATACCGGCGAAGTCGACACCTTCGGTGCCCGTTTCACCGTGCTGGCGACCGGCGGCGCGGCCAAGGTCTACCTGTACACCAGCAACCCCGACGGTGCCTGCGGCGATGGCATTGCCATGGCCTGGCGCGCCGGTTGCCGGGTGGCCAACCTTGAATTCAATCAATTCCACCCGACCTGCCTGTATCACCCGCAGGCCAAGAGCTTTTTGATCACCGAGGCCCTGCGTGGTGAAGGCGGCCTGCTCACGTTGCCCAACGGCGAGCGGTTCATGCCGCGCTTCGACCCCCGTGAAGAACTGGCCCCGCGCGATATCGTCGCCCGCGCCATCGACCATGAAATGAAGCGCCTGGGGGTGGACTGCGTCTACCTGGACATCAGCCACAAACCGGCCGAGTTCGTCAAAAGCCACTTCCCCACCGTTTACGAGCGCTGCCTGACCTTCGGCATCGACATCACCCGCCAGCCGATCCCGGTGGTGCCGGCCGCCCATTACACCTGCGGCGGGGTGATGGTCGACGAACAAGGCCTGACCGACGTGCCGGGCCTGTACGCCATCGGCGAAACCAGCTTCACCGGCCTGCACGGCGCCAACCGCATGGCCAGCAACTCGCTGCTCGAATGCTTCGTTTACGGGCGCTCGGCCGCCAACGACATCGTCGCCCGCCTGGACCAAGTCGAGATGCCGCAGGCGCTGCCGTGCTGGGACGCAAGCCAGGTAACCGACTCGGACGAAGACGTGATCATCGCCCACAACTGGGACGAACTGCGGCGCTTCATGTGGGACTACGTGGGTATCGTGCGCACTAACAAGCGCCTGCAGCGTGCCGAACACCGAGTGCGCCTGCTGCTCGACGAAATCGACGAGTTCTACAGCAACTACAAGGTCAGCCGCGACCTGATCGAGCTGCGCAACCTGGCCCAGGTTGCCGAGCTGATGATTCGCTCAGCCATGCAGCGCAAGGAAAGCCGTGGCCTGCACTACACCCTGGATTACCCGGGCATGCTCAGTGAGGCCCATGACACTATCCTGCAGCCGCCCACCTACGCCGACTGAACTTCAGGCGCAAACGCAGGCGCCGGTGCTGCACCGGCTCCAGCGCGTCAAAGGCGATGCACTGGCCTTCGGTTAAACGCCGCCCGTCCCTGCGAAAGCGCAGCACCACCCACCCGGGCAAGGCCAGGCTGTCGGGCTTGAGCTGCACCGCCTGCCAGCCCTGGGCGCGGCTGAACAACTGCCAGCCGTGAGCATCGCGACGCAGTGCGGTAATGGCCTGGGGGTGGGTCAGCAGAATGCGCCGGGGAATAGTCCACAGCGCGTGTAACAGGCACAGGGCAATGGCTACCAGGCGCAACCACAGTGGCACCTGCAGCAGGCCAAGCGCCAACAGGGCTAGCAGCAGACTGGCGAGGTAAGCCGCCAGCAGAACCCTTGAGCCCTGCCAGCGACATTCGAAGCGCTCACTTGGGCTGGACACGGTCCAGGATGATGCGAACCATGCGTTGCAGCTCCGGGTCTTCGGACTCGCTGCGCTCCATGAACCAGCCGAACATGTCCTGGTCTTCGCAGCTCAGCAGGCGCTTGTACAACTCACGATCGGCCTCGCTCAGGGTTGGGTAGACCTCCGCGCTGAACGGGACCAGCAATACATCGAGCTCAAGCATGCCGCGGCGGCTGTGCCAAAAGAGCCGGTTGAGTTCAGATTGTTCGACCATGAAGCCCTCCTAAAATAGGCCGCCAGTATACAGAGCCCGCGCCCGAGGGACACGCGACGTTGGTCCGGACATGTGAGCAAATAATGACAGAGGCCTGCACTCAACTACCTATTTTGCCGACAGCGCTCTATCATGGGCCCCAGTCCTATCACCTTGCGATAAACCATGGCCGACTCCGCTTTTTACTGCACCCTTTCCCACGAAGGCGTTCTCGCCGTCCGCGGCTCGGACGCCGGCAAGTTCCTGCAAGGCCAATTGACCTGCAATATCAGTTACCTCAACGACCATACCGCCAGCCTCGGCGCCCGCTGCATGGTCAAAGGCCGCATGCAGTCGAGCTTTCGCATCCTTGCCGAGGGTGATGGCTACCTGCTGGCGATGACCCGCGAACTGCTCGAGCCGCAACTGGCCGACCTCAAGAAGTACGCGGTGTTCTCCAAGGCCAAGCTGACCGACGACAGTGCCGCCTGGGTGCGCTTCGGCCTGCACGACGGTGAAGCTGCCCTGCAGGCCCTGGGCCTGGAAGTGCCGACGCAGACCGACGCCGTCAGTCGTCACAACGGCCTGATCGCCATCGCGGTATCGGCCGCTCGTGTCGAGTTGTGGGTACCTGCCGAGCAGGCCGAAGCGGTGCAAGCCCAACTGGCCGCCAAGCTTGCCAACGCCGACCTCAACGACTGGCTGCTCGGCCAGATCCGTGCCGGCATTGGCCAGGTCATGCCGCAAACCCGCGAACTGTTCATCCCGCAGATGATCAACCTGCAAGCCGTTGGTGGCGTCAGCTTCAAGAAAGGCTGCTATACCGGCCAGGAAATCGTCGCGCGCATGCAGTACCTGGGCAAGCTCAAGCGCCGCCAGTACCGCCTGGCCCTGGCCGAGGGCAGCCTGCCGGAGCCCGGGATCGAAGTGTTCTCGCCAACCCATAACTCCTCTGTCGGTGAAGTGGTGCTGGCCGCCCGCAGCGAGCAGGGCAGCGAACTGCTGGCCGTGCTGAGCGCCGATGCCGTGCAAGACGACAACCTGCACCTGGGCAGCCCCGAAGGCCCGCGCCTGGCGCTGCTGACGCTCCCTTACGAACTGGATCGCGATCGCGAAATCCAGCGCTGAGCCTGCTCCCGCCCTTTATGGGCGGGGCACTCCTCAATTGCGGTAGAGAATCACCATGAACAAGATGGCCGAGATGATCCAGGCCCACCTGCTGAGCGCCATCGACAACGATGACCTGGTGCTGCCAACCCTACCGGAAGTGGCCTTGAGCATTCGCGAAGCCGCCGAAGACAGCGAGATCAGCGTCAGCACCCTGAGCAAGGTGATCGGCCGCGATGCGGCGCTCTCGGCGCGCCTGATCAAGGTGGTCAACAGCCCCTTGCTGCGCGCCGCCACCGAGGTCACCGACCTGCACACGGCCATCACCCGCCTGGGCATCAACTACAGCTGCAACCTGGCGATCGGCCTGGTGATCGAACAGATCTTCCACGCCCGCTCCGATGTCGTTGAACAAAAAATGCGCGAGATCTGGGCGAAAAGCCTGGAAGTAGCCGGCATCAGCTATGAACTGTGCTTGCGCTTCACCCAGCTCAAGCCGGACCAGGCGGCACTGGCCGGGCTGGTTCACCAGATTGGTGTATTGCCGATCCTGCTGTATGCCGAAGAGCACAACGAGCTGCTTTCCGACCCGGTCAGCCTGAACTATGTGATCGAGCAGATCCATCCGGCACTGGGCGACAAGATCCTCAGCGTGTGGGAGTTCCCCGAGCAACTGGTGCACCTGCCCGGGTTGATCCAGGACCTGGACCGCGGCACCGACAAGGTCGATTACGTCGATATCGTGCAGATCGCCCAGGTGCTCAGCAGCAACAGCAAGGAACGACCACTGGCCGCCCTGCCCGCCTACCGCCATCTGCGCCTGCCCACCGGCACCGAGTTGCAGGCCAGCGACCTGCTCGACGCCAAGGCGATGTTCCGCTAGTCGGCGCTGAAGCTGACCCGTACCTTCAAGCCACCACGCTCGCCATCATGCAGGCTGATCTGCGCCAAATGCGCGCGGCAGATCTCGCCGACAATCGCCAGGCCCAGGCCGGTACCCTGGGCACTGCGCCGGTAGAAACGCTCGAAGACTTTTTCCCGCTCGTGCTCAGGAATGCCCGGGCCGTCGTCTTCAACCTCAAGAATGCCGGGGGCGCTGACCCGCAGGATCACATTGCCGCCCTTGGGTGTATGGGCCAGGGCATTGTCGACCAGGTTGCTGAGCAGCTCGTTGAGCAGCGTTGGCTCGCCGCGCACCCACACCGGCACCTCGGCCTCCAGCGCCAGGGCCACGCCACGGGCATGGGCCAGCGGCGCCATGGCCATGCCCAGTTCACGGGCCAGCTGGCTGAGGTCCAGGCGTTGCGCGCCGCCCTCGGCAATCGCCCGCGCGCCGTTCTCGACCCGCGCCAGCGATAGCAACTGGTTGGCCAGATGGGTCAGGCGATCGGTGCCTTGCGCAGCGGACTCCAGGGTTTCGCGCCAGACCTGCGGCTCATTCGAGCGCAAACCCAATTCGACCCGTGCCTTGAGTGCCGCCAGGGGCGTGCGCAGCTCATGGGCGGCTTCGGCAATGAACTGCGCCTGCCGCTCGAACTGACCGCGCAGGCGTTCGGTAAAGTGGTTCAGCGCGCGTACCAACGGGCTCAGTTCGCGCTGCACCTGAACCACCGGCAAGGCCCGCAAGTCATCGGGCTGACGTTCTTCCACGGCACTGCGCAAGCGCTCCAGCGGGCGCAGGGCAGCGCTGACGGCAAACCACACCAGCATCAGGGCGCCAAGGGCGAGCATGCCCAAGCGCAGCAACGTATCGGCCATCAGGCTGCGGGCCATGCGCACCCGCGCTTCTTCGGTTTCGGCCACGCGGATTTCGGCCATGCCGTTCATGTTCGGCTCGCTGACCGCCTTGAGCAGGCTGACCACACGCACGTCCTGGCCCAGGTAGCGGGCGTTGTAGAAGCGTGCCAGGGCCGGGTAGTCGTCAGTGCGCGGGGTATTGGGCGGCGGTGCCGGCAGGTTTTCGTAGCCTGAGATCAAGCGCTGATGAATATCGTTGACCTGGTAGTAGATGCGCCCGGCGCTGTCGTAGGCGAAGGTGTCCAGGGCCACATAAGGCACATCGGCGCTGAGGGTGCCGTCGCGCTGCGACAGGCCGGCGGCAATGGTCCGCGCCGAGGCCAGCAAGGTACGGTCGTAGGCGGTATCGGCGGCTTCGCGACCGTTCCAGTAGGCGCTCAGGCCGCTGGCCAGCATCAGCACCACCAGCAGGATCGCCAGGTTCCACAGCAGCCGCCCGCGCAGGCTGCCGCTGTCACGCATCTTTATGCTCGAGCAGGTAGCCGAGCCCCCTGAAGGTAACGATGGCCACAGGATGGCCATCGAGCTTCTTGCGCAGGCGGTGCACGTAGATTTCGATGGCGTCGGCGCTGGCTTCTTCATCCAGGCCGAACACCTGGGCGGCCAGTTGCTCCTTGCTCATCACCCGCCCGGGCCGGGCGATCAGCGCTTCGAGCACGGCCTGCTCGCGGGAGGTCAGGGTCAGCAGCTCTTCGCCGAGGGTGAAACGCCGGGTATCGAGGTCATAGACCAGCGGCCCGCAGCGCTGCTGGCGCTCGCCACCGAGGACGCTGCGGCGCAACAGGGCCTTGACCCGCGCTTCCAGCTCGGTCAGTTCGAAGGGTTTGGCCAGGTAATCGTCGGCGCCCAGGTTCAGGCCATGGACCCGGTCCTTGACGTCGCTGCGCGCGGTCAGCATCAGCACCGGCACGGTTTTGCCGCGGGCGCGCAGGCGCGCCAGCACCTCGAAACCGTCCATGCGCGGCAGGCCGACATCGAGCACCGCCACGGCGTATTCCTCGCTGGCCAGGGCCAGGTCGGCGGCCACGCCATCATGCAGCACATCCACGGTCAGACCGGTGCTTTTCAGGGCCTGGGCCACGCTTTCGGCCAGTTGCAGATGGTCTTCGACGAGCAGCACACGCATCGATCTCTCCCCTTTGCGTCGCGTTCAATGGCGCGGAGTGTACAGCCGACAGCCCGCCTGTGAAGCCTTCGCAGCAATCAAAAGCTGCTGAAAGGTTAGCGAAAGGTTCACGTCCTAGCATCCTCTCACGGCTCACTCTGCTTGCCGTAAAACCGGACCCAAGGTCCGAACTAATAAGAACAATAACGGAGTCACTCCACGATGCTGTCCATGCAGCCGCAGGCGTACGCGCCTACCCGACGCCCTTCCCGCCAGACCGCAGTTGCCAGCGCCCTCGCCCTTGCCGGCGTCGCCCCGTTGAGCCAGGCCGCCTTCTTCGATGACAGCAAGGCGAGCTTCGAAACCCGCAACATGTACTTCAACCGCGACTTTCGCGACGGTACCAGCGCCCAGCAGTCCAAACGGGACGAGTGGGCCCAGGGCTTCATGCTCAACTTCGAGTCAGGTTATACCGAAGGTACTGTAGGCTTTGGCCTTGATGCCCTGGGGATGCTTGGTATCAAGCTCGACTCCAGCCCCGACCGCACCGGCACCGGCCTGCTGCCGACCCATGACGATGGCCGCGCCGCCGACGAGTACTCCAAGCTCGGCCTGACCGGCAAGGTGAAACTCTCCGAGACCGAATTGAAGGTCGGCACCCTGATCCCGGAACTGCCCACCCTGCAGCCCAACGACGGGCGCATCCTGCCGCAGACCTTCGAGGGCGGCCTGCTGACCTCGGGCGAGATCAAGAACCTGACCTTCACCGGCGGGCGCCTGGAAAAAGCCCGTGACCGCGACAGCACCAACAACGAAGACATTGCCCTCAACAACAAGAACAGCCGCTTTCTCGGCACCGTCGCCGGTAACCATTTCGACATGGCCGGCCTGGACTACAAATTCACCGACAAGATCACCGGCAGCTATCATTGGGCCCAGCTCGACGATGTCTACCGTCAGCACTTCGTCGGCATGATCGCCTCCCAGCCCTGGGGCCCGGGGACCTTCGGCGCCGACCTGCGCATGGCCTTCAGTGACGACCAGGGCCAGGCTCGCGGCGGCAACATCGACAACACCGCGCTCAACGGCATGCTCAGCTACGGCCTCAATGGCCACAAGCTCAGCGCCGGCTACCAGCACCTGTCCGGCGACACGGCCTTCCCCTATGTCGATGGCGCCGACCCGTACCTGGTCAACTTCGTGCAGATCAACGACTTTGCCGGCGCCGACGAGCGCTCCTGGCAGGCTCGTTACGACTATGACTTCACCAAGCTGGGCATCCCCGGCCTGACCTTCATGACCCGCTACATCAGCGGCGATAATGTCAGCCTGGCCGATGGCGGTGAGGGCAAGGAGTGGGAACGCAACACCGAGTTCAAGTACGTGGTGCAAAGTGGCGCCCTGAAAAACGTCGCCGTGCGCCTGCGCAACGCCACCTTCCGTTCCAACTTCGCCCGCGATGCCGACGAAGTGCGACTGCTGGTGAGTTACAGCCTTGCGCTGTGGTAATCCCCGACAACAATAATGCTCACGGAGATAGACGATGACTTTTTCACTGCGCCGTATTGCCCTCGCCACCGGTTGCCTGCTGCTTGCCGGTAACGTCCTGGCCGCAGAACCGAAACGCCCCGAATGCATCGCCCCGGCCTCGCCCGGCGGTGGCTTCGACCTGACCTGCAAGCTGGTGCAAAGCGCCCTGATCAACGAGAAGATCCTCAGCAAGCCGATGCGCGTCACCTACATGCCCGGTGGTGTCGGCGCGGTGGCCTATAACGCTGTGGTCGCCCAGCGTCCGGCCGATGCCGGCACCCTGGTGGCCTGGTCCAGTGGTTCGCTGCTGAACCTGGCACAAGGCAAGTTCGGCCGCTTCGACGAGAACGCCGTGCGCTGGCTGGCGGCGGTGGGCACCAGTTACGGTGCCATCGCAGTGAAAAGCGATTCGCCCTACAAGACCCTCGACGATCTGGTCGCAGCCCTGAAAAAAGACCCGAGCAAGGTGGTGATCGGCTCCGGCGGTACCGTCGGCAGCCAGGACTGGATGCAGACCGCGCTGATCGCCAAGGCCGCCGGGATCAACCCGCGCGACCTGCGCTATGTAGCCCTGGAAGGCGGCGGCGAAATCGCCACGGCGCTGCTCGGCGGCCATATTCAGGTCGGCAGTACCGATATCTCCGACTCCATGCCGCACATCCAGAGCGGAGACATGCGCCTGCTCG
>NZ_JH650757.1:242471-339746 GCF_000259195.1 Pseudomonas donghuensis | reverse complement strand
CCGCCTGGAGGAGCCGGAAATGAAGAACATCCCCACCGCCAAGGAACAGGGCTATGACATCGTCTGGCCGGTGGTGCGCGGTTTCTACCTCGGGCCGAAAGTGACCGATGAAGAGTACGACTGGTGGAAAGCCTCGTTCGACAAGCTGCTGGCCTCGGAAGAGTTCGCCAAGCTGCGCGACCAGCGCGAGCTGTTCCCTTTCGCCATGACCGGCGCCGAGCTGGACACCTACGTGAAGAAACAGGTGGCTGACTACAAGGCCCTGGCCAAGGAATTTGGCTTGATTCAGTAAGCCTCTCCCCTTTCGAACGCATCGCGGGGCAAGCCCGCTCCCACAGACGCAGCGTTGACCTGTGGGAGCGGGCTTGCCCCGCGAAAAGAGGATTCCCCAATGATCCTGCAACGCCTCTTCGCCCTGTTTTTGCTGGCGGTGTGCGCCGCCCTGGCAGTGATGGCCTGGCCCTACCAGGCAGCTTTTTCCTACGAACCGGTCGGGCCACGCGCCTATCCCTTGCTGATGCTCGGCCTGATGGCTGCGGGCCTTGTGTACCTGGCCTTTCGCCCCACGCCCATCGTCCGCAAGGATGACGAGCCCGAACTGGACCGCGAAACCCTGAACAAGATCGGCCTCTGCGTCGCCTTGCTGCTGGTCTTCGCCGCTACCTTCGAGCCGCTGGGCTTCATTGTCAGCAGCATCCTCATCGGCGTGCCGATGGCGCGCCTGTATGGCGGACGCTGGCTGCCCAGCGTGGTGATCATCGGCCTGATGAGCATCGCCCTGTACTGGCTGTTCGACCGTGTGATGGATGTGCCCCTGCCCCTCGGCCTGCTCGACGTTCTGGAGAACTGACATGGATACGCTTGGCTATCTCGGCCAGGGCTTCGGCGTCGCCCTGAGCCCCTACAACCTGGTTACTGCCCTCACCGGCACACTGATCGGCACCGTGGTCGGCCTGTTGCCGGGCCTGGGCCCGATCAACGGCGTGGCGCTGCTGATCCCGATTGCCTTTGCCCTCGGCCTGCCGCCGGAGTCGGCGCTGATCCTGCTGGCAGCGGTGTACCTGGGCTGCGAATACGGTGGGCGGATCAGCTCGATCCTGCTCAACATCCCCGGTGAAGCCTCGACGGTAATGACCACCCTCGACGGCTACCCCATGGCCCGCCAGGGCCTGGCCGGAGTGGCGCTGTCGCTGTCGGCCTGGAGCTCGTTCATCGGCGCCTTAATCGCTACCTGTGGCATGGTGCTGTTCGCACCGCTATTGGCGAAATGGGCGATCGCCTTTGGCCCGGCGGAATATTTCGTGCTGATGGTGTTCGCCATTGTCTGCCTCGGCGGCATGGCCGGTGACCGGCCGTTGAAGACCTTCATCGCGGCGCTGATCGGGCTGTTTCTCTCCAGCGTCGGCATCGACGCCAACAGCGGCGTGTACCGTTTTACCGGTGACAGCGTGCACCTCGCCGACGGCATCCAGTTCGTGGTGCTGGTCCTGGGCCTGTTCTCCATCAGCGAGATCCTCCTGCTGCTGGAAAAAACCCATCACGGCCACGAAGCGGTGAAAGCCACCGGACGCATGCTGTTCAACTTCAAGGAAGCGGCCTCGGTGTTCCTGGTCAACATTCGCTGCGGCCTGCTCGGTTTCATCATGGGCGTGTTGCCCGGTGCCGGCGCAACCCTGGCCAGCGCCGTGGCCTACATGACCGAGAAGCGCATTGCCGGTGCCAGCGGCACCTTCGGCAAGGGTGACAAACGCGGCCTGGCGGCGCCGGAAACCGCCATCGGTGCTTCCTGCTGCGGCGCCCTGGTACCGATGCTGACCCTCGGCGTACCGGGTTCGGGCACCACGGCGGTGATGATCGGTGCCCTGACCCTGTACAACATCACCCCGGGGCCAATGCTGTTCGAACAGCAGCCAGACATCGTCTGGGGCCTGATCGCCTCGTTGTTTATCGCCAACATCATGCTGGTGATCCTCAACATCCCGATGATCCGCATCTTCACCCGCATCCTCGCCGTGCCGAACTGGGCACTGGTGCCGGTGATCGCGATCATCACCGCGATCGGTGTGTACGCAGTGCATGCCACCACCTTCGACCTGTTCCTGATGATCGGCATCGGCATCTTCGGCTACATCCTGCGCAAGCTGGACTTCCCACTGTCGCCGATCCTCCTCGGCTTCATCCTCGGTGGGCTGATGGAGCAGAACCTGCGCCGTGCGCTGTCGATCTCCAACGGCGCCCTGGACATCCTCTGGTCGAGCCCCATCAGCGTCAGCGTGTGGGGCCTGACCATCGCCATGATGCTCCTGCCGCTGCTGCGCATCTGGCGCAAGCGCAGCCTTCAGCGCCGTGCCCTGGCCGATGTCTGATGGGCGCCTGAAACTGTACTGGGCCACCGGCCTGGTCGGCTTGGCTGGCGGTTACCTCGCCAGCAGGGTCGGCTGGCCACTGCCATGGATGGTCGGCTCGTTGCTGGCGATCATCCTGGTGCGTTGCCTGACGCCCTGGCAACTGAGCGAGATCCCCGGTGGGCGCAAATGCGGGCAGTGGATCATCGGCATCGGTATCGGCCTGCACTTCACCCCGGCGGTGGTCGAGCAGGTGGCGAGCAACTTCGGTTTGATTTTCTGCGGGGCACTGATCACCAGCGTCTCCAGTGTGGTCGGGGTGTGGTTGCTGCGCCGTACTGGTGAAGACCGCGCCACGGCGTTCTTTTCCAGCATGCCCGGCGGCTCCGGGGAGATGGTCAACCTCGGCGCCCGCAACGGCGCGGTGCTCAGCCAGGTGGCGGCAGCGCAGAGTTTGCGGGTACTGGCGGTGGTGCTGTGCGTGCCGGCGCTGTTCAAGTTTTTGCTCGGCAATGGCGTGCCGTTGACCCACACCGGCAGCGTCAACTGGAGCTGGCTGGTAGTGATCTGCCCGCTGGGCGTGTTGCTGGCCCTGGGTTGGCAGCGCTTGAAACAACCCAACCCGTGGCTGTTCGGGCCGTTGCTGGTGGCGGCGGTGGCCAGTGTCAGCGCCAACCTGCAGGTTGCCCTGCCCGACGGCGCCAGCCAGATCGGCCAATGGCTGATCGGCAGCGGCCTGGGCTGCCACTTCAACCGCGCGTTCTTTCGCCGGGCGCCGTCGTTTCTCGGGCGCACCTTGATCGCCACGGCCTTGACCATGCTGATCGCCGGTATCGCCGCCTGCGTGCTCAGCGTCATGACCAACCTCGACTTGCGCTCGTTGACCCTGGGCATGATGCCCGGCGGCATCGCCGAAATGAGCCTGACCGCCGAAACCTTGCAACTGTCGGTACCGCTGGTCACGGCGCTGCAGGTGATGCGTTTGCTGTTCGTGCTGTTTCTGGCCGAGCCGTTGTTCAGGCATTGGGACAAACGCTGCGACTGAAACAAAAAAAGAGGAAGCCAAGGCTTCCTCTTCTTCTTTACGCGCTTACCAGGTGAAACGCACCCCGACGTTGGCACCGAACGGCTTCTCGATCTTGTCGCCGTTGCTGTAGTCGATATCGGCATGCAGCTGCAGGCGCTCGGACAGCGACACGGCGATACCGGCACCGACCTCGGCACGCGAGCCTGACAGGTCATTGTTGAACACGTTGTCGTTGACCTTGACCTGGTTGTTCTTGGCGAACTCATGCACCGCCGCAGCCCGCAGGTATGGCTGGGCAAAGCGGCCCTCACCCAGATCAAAGTTGCGACCCACCGTGGCACCGGCCTTGCCAAGCACCGAGGTGGTCCGGTCGCCTTCTGCCTTCAGGCCGCTGTCCAGGTCATAGGACGCGCCCTGGATGCTCACCGCCGACACCTGGGCGAAGGGTTCAACGAAGTAGCCGTCATCGAGCTTGATGTGGCGACCGAACTCGGCCGACGCCCCCACACCGTTGGTCTTGTAGTTGCCCTTGGCCTGGCTACCGTCGCTCATGGCTACCTTGGACTTGTTGTCGAAGCGGTTGACCTTGGCCACGGCGTCGAAGTAGTAACCGCTGTCCTGATCCAGCCAGGTGGTGTAGGCACCGGCGTAGTAGCTGTCGACCGTACCGCTGGTACCACGGCTCAGGTCCAGGTCGGACTTGCTATGACCGGCCAGCACACCGACCAGCCATTGGCTGTCGCCCACCTGGGCATCGGCACCCAGGGTAAAGCCCTGCTGGGTTTGCTTGTAGGCGGTGCCAGACGACTCGGCAACGTTGTACTTGCTGCCATAAGCCCGGCCCCAGGCGCCGCTTTTACCTTCGTTGTAGCGCAACTCGCCCATGCGGGTACGCAGCGACGACAGCTCGCCGTACCACACGGTTGGTGCGGTATTGAACAGCGCCAGGACCGAACGGGTGCCTGGGCTGATGACCTTTTTCTCAGTGTCCAGGTGCCAGTCGTTGCCTTCCTTGGTCAAGCCGTAGGAAAACGCACCTAGGTCTACAGGACCGTTCAACAGGCTAAATTCGGCGTCGCCGCCGCCGGTAGTGACCACGGTGATCCGTTCAACGTTAGCCGGGTCGTGACCACTGGCACTGATGGCGAGGGTGTGCTGACCGTTGGCCTGGCCGCTGACATTGAGCAGGTCGGCTTCGCCAGTGGCGAAGTCAGCCGACATATGAAAGGTGCCGTTGCCAGACAACTCTCCCAGGTCAAGGCGATAGAACTGGCCAGGCTCGCCGAATTGCACATGACCGCCCTGCAGGCTCAACTGCTCAACCTGGCTGTCGCCAATCAGCGCCCAGGTGCTGTCGCCATTGAGCGCCAATGCGTCGACGTTTTCCAGGCGCCCCTTGAACAGCGATTGATCGTTCAGGCTCAGTTGCGCCGCGCCGCCCGCGGCGACGATCACGTCACCTTCCAGGCTGGCGTTGCTCAAGTCCAGATTTGCAGTGCTGCCTTCACCAACCAGGATGTTACCGGCCAGGGTGCTGCGGCTGACCTGCATATCCGCCGAGCCGGCGTTCTTGAGCTCAAGCAAGTTGCCGTTGGCGCCTTCCAGGCTCGAACCATTGAGCACGTCGATACGGGCGGTAGTTGCAGAGTCCACCACCAGGGCCGCTCCAGTCCCCCCGATCACTTTGCTATTGTCCAGGAGCAACGTCGGGGCCTGCTCGTTGGCTTCAGAGCCATAGTATTCATGAGACAAACGTACACCGCTCTCGGCGCCCTTGATCACGCTGTTGTGCACCTGGGCCTGGCCGCCGATCATCAACAGACCATCAGCCGTAGCACCGGTCAGGCTCGAGTCTTTGAGCGACAGATTGCTATAGGCGCTGAGGGTTGCACCAAATCGGCCACCGTTGATTTCGCTGCTCTGGACCTGGACCTCAGAACCGGTTGCCGAACCATCGAGCAATCGACCAATCGTCAGGCCGTTGCCCTGGGCGCTATCGATACGTGCGTTGGCGATACGGGCGGTACTGCTCACCAGGGCAACAGCGTTGTTCGAGCCGCCGGCAGTGACGGTGCCACCTTCGATGTTCAGTTGGCCCTTGCGCACTTGAATGTGCTCGGTACGCGCACCCTGTACATTCAGAGTGGCATTTTCCAATACGCGATAGTTGTAGGACGGCGTCCCCGAGGTAGCGGTAAAGGTCTGGTTGCTTTCGACAACCTTGGTGATAGCCAGGGCCTGAGCCGATGCCATCACCAAGGGGGCGACAAGGGCTGCCTGCAGGGCGCACGAAAGCGCCGAGGGTTTGAAGATGCTTGGCTTGGTCATGAGATTCTACTCCGCAGCATTGAGACTATTCAGTTCCGGATTAAACAGAGCCAACTAGTTCAAGCCCCGTTTGTTCGGAGCGCAGAATAGAAACTTCTGACAGAATCTTATGTAGGAATATTCCTCATAAGAAGTAGGCGCAATCAACAGGCAGTGTCGCGCCCATATAGAAAAATGAAGCCGAGCATTGCTCGGCTTCATTCGTTATCAAACACTCAGCTTATGGCCTTCCTGGGCAAAGCCCGGTCCCCTGTTCGCCATAGTAATCGTAAGATTTCACTGGAGAACGGCCGATAGCCTGGCCACCACGTTCCTGAATCCAATATAACTCGACATATCCGCTGCGCAGCGGCTCCATGCAGGGAACCCACGGGATAGTAAGGTTTACCCCAGTATCAATTTCGTTCTGATTGAGCACCTCCCGTGAAAATGACGAACGCGTCGATTCGACAGGCAGCTTGTCAACAAAGCCTTCCAGACCTATCCAGTACACCGTAACGGTGTCGCCTACTTGAAGATTTTGAGCATCAACAATCTTGGCAGTTACACCATTCCACGGCGCGTCCTCGCAAGCAATAGCGCCGGGATATTTCACGGTTAACGTTGGCTCGTTGACCTCTGCCAATGGAATGGCACTGACATCCACCAACTGACTACCCGACGACTGATAATTGGTGGTAGTGGCATTGGCAAAAATTTTGTAGAACAGCGGAATGTCTGTTCCATTACCAACAGTGACAATATCGTCCCAGCTGATTTGCAACGGGATCGAGTCACCGGGATTGTCTGTGTCCTTCACTGTGTATTCGGCCACCAACAGACTTTCTGTACCGAAATAAAGCCGAATAACCTCTCCCATTTGCGCAGGGTCATAAAGAGCAAAACTGACATCGGCAGGCTGGCCTTCATCCTCTGGACGCAAAAGATTCAGCTCATCCGTCGACGAGGTCAGTAGCGGCACATCCAACGTCGGGTTGACCGGCTCGGGTTCGTCTGGATTAGGTGGCCCAATCAACTCCAGATCTACTTCCACGTCCAGTACTGGGGAGGGATAGGTCTTGGTACGGATGACTTCATAGCGCACCTGGGCCGTATGCGCGGTCCCCTCGACCCCACTGGAGATAACTGCCCACGGTGCGGTAAACGGTAAAGGCCAATTGGGGGTAGGCGGCAGAGTAATCTGATCCACATAATTATTATTCCAGTAGACGCGCACCAAATCACCCGCCAGCGCATTGGTATATCCATCCACTTCAATCAGTACGCCCTCACGTGCCTCGACAATATCAATGGGCGCAGCATCCACCCTGGGTGCCAGCAAGTCGATGGGTGTTGGCTCAAGGATGACGAACACTTGCTGGCGGTGCGCCAGGCTAGTCGGATTGCCGGCCCGGTCTTCCAGTATATAGGTCACCCGCTTGAGGCCAGGCCCGGCAAGGAGCAGCTCGTCCTTTGTCATTTCTACAATGATAGGTCTTTCGCTGACCACCCCACCCTTATTGGGTTGGGACTGCTCATCGCCAAAGAGGATTGCCCAATAGTCACCCACTTGCGGGTCAAGGTAGCCTGGAATCTGCAACACTAACTTATTGTCGTGCGCTTCCAGATACTCGGGCGTCACCGTAGCATCCTCCAGATCCAGCGGAAGAATGATGGCGTCCGGGAAACCACCATGAGTCGGATTGAGCCTGTCTACTGTTACCCTAAGACTCTGCGAAGCCCCCTTATTGGGGTTTCTGGAGTTGACGACTTCAAAATAGACAATTTTCTCACCGTGTGACTCAAGCACCGGGTCTTGTAGCGTCACGGGAGTGGGGTTCGAGTCTGCATGGGGCACAGGTTTATCAAAGGTATAAACCGACCTTTCGTTAATATAAACGGTTACCGTATCGATCGATGTAGGCGGCCCCACGGTAGGGAAAGCCGGAATTTCCACCTTGAGCCCTTCTGGAATTTTCGGTGTTCGCAGTAAATTAATTTGCCCCCCGGGAATATTCGGCTCTGTGTTAATAGGCACCGGCGGATTATACAAGTTTCGAAAGTTTCTAGGCTTCGGGGCCCGCGTTTTGGCTTTTGCGGCCGATACATTGGTTGTCGTTTCAAACTTGGTCATCTTGGTATCTCCTGAAAATATAAATAGATTTGGAACACCATCAGCACCACACCGTCGGCCCCAGCCGCCACTCTGCCGTCCAGCAGCCAAGTGGTAACAAAGCCAAACATTGTTAAAAGCAGAACGTCACCCTAAGTACGGGTGTTCAGCACTTCACCGTGCTGAACAAAACCTCATGCACAACACTGTTCAAGTTTCCGGATCACAGTACAAACCCGTGCTCAGATCGAGGACAGAGAGTCGCGCGCGCGCTAATCCAGAGTTGCCCGCACCGCTTCCGTCAGCCTTATCAAGTCGGTAACGGACATTCCCGCCGCCACGCCCGTCCTCCCGTGCTGCCAACTTGATCAACGGGTCGTAGGGCAGCACGGTAAAGATGTAACCCTGCTCGGACTCAAGATCCTCACGCGTCAGCACATGTTCGAAACTTGCCTGGGTCCCGGGAATAGGGTTATTGCCTATCTGGCCGTAGTCGCCTTCCCAGTGCAGGGTAATTTTGTCATCTACCTGAAATTGCGAGTCTTTCGGAATTTCAACCCGCACGCCCAGCCACGGTTCGTTGCTGCAGTTGATCCACTGGTTTCGATCGGCGTCTGGGAAAGTGGCGGGTGCCAGGCCTTCGATGACTCGCACCTCGACACGCACGGATGTAATGGGCGACCGTTGCCGGTTAACCCCGTTGAAAGTGGTGTACTGCATCGGCAGGGCAGGTGAATTGCCGACACTATGGATAATCGCCCAAGGAACGCTCAGCACGATCAATTGCCCGCCGACATCCTCAGCCTTCACCTCGTAGCGATCTACCGCCTGCGGATGGCTCCCCCAGAACAATTCCAGCACCTGGCCGTCTTGCGGGTTGTCGTATAGAAGGATCTCGACGCGCGCGTCCTGCCCGGCATCGGCGCCTGTGAGTACATCATCGGCTGTCAGGCCCTTGACCACAGCCGGTAGCAACAAGGGGTTGACCGGGCCTGGACCCGGAGGCGGACCGGCCACCGTCAGGTCGACGTCCACCCATAGGGTCGTAGAAGTGAGCGAAGCCCCGCCACGTCGCCAGGTATAGTGCACCCGATCAACAAAAGGTGCAGCAAAGCCTCCCGCCGCGAGGATTGCCCAACTGACCGGGGCCCTCAAAGGCCACTGCTGGTTCTCGGCAATGGTGATAAGGCGAAGCGCCAAACTACGCCAGTAGACCTGAACCTGATCGCCTTGCTGTGCATCGCTGATGACGTCGATGTGAACCTCGACACCTGCGCGGGCATCTTCCAGGTCAATCAGCCCATCGATATCGAACCTGGGCACCCGAGGGTCAGGCAGGTCGCCCGGCAATTCATCCAGCACTACCTCAATTGGCTGGACCTCGGATTTTGGCCCGCGGTTACCGGTTCGATCTTCCAGGCGATAGTAGGCTTCATGCGGGCCTGAACCGCTCTCACGGACCAGCATCGCATCGTATTGCACGATGATCGGCGCATTGACATCGGTGATGCGCAACTCACCGGCATAGGGCAGTTCGCGTGATTGCTCATCCGTATCGATAACGGGCAACTTTTCCCAGTAGTAGGTCAGCAGGTCGCCCCCCCTGATATCTGGCCAAGGCTCGACCCGGGCATCGACCGTGTCGTGCCGGCTGAGATAATCCTCGGTAACGCCGCTGATCAGGACTTCCTGGTCAAACTGCAGGGGTGTACCTTCTTCGTCGCCATTGGGCGCCTGCTTATCGATGAACAGGTGCGTTGCGTGAGAAGTGGACGGGTTAAACGATACCGTAACGCGGTACTCGACCCGGGCGGGGCCAGGCGCCGCCATGTACTCCGAGGGCATCTTGCAGACAACCGGGATCACATCTTCCGGAATCACTGGCTGAGTGAAGGTAAATGTTTCAACCACATTGCTTCGCCAGAGAAACTCAACTTTCGTATCCACGTTCGGAGGAGCGGCACTGTAATCAGCCCAGATCTCCTCGATCCTGATGTCCAATGGGCGTAGCTGATCTTCCTTGCGGACCAAATGCCCCAATAGGTCATCGTCCGTCAGCTCCATTGCGGCCGGGATGACCGGCGCTGCGTAGCGTTCCCGGGGATTTACAGGATCATCAGCATCGTGAGCCATGGCGACAGCTCCTTCCAGAGAAGAGGACCGTGGCAGCCCGCTAGTCGCCGGCTGCCGTGGAAAACCTGGAAGTATTAGATGCCTATTTCAAATCGGCCGAAACTGACAAAAATGCTAGGTACCCGGCCTCAAACCGGCGGCAAACGCCAGTCGATCGGGGTCAGCCCGCGCTGCTCGAGGAAGCGGTTGGCCTGGCTGAAATGCCCACAACCGAGAAAGCCCCGGTAGGCCGACAACGGCGATGGATGCACCGACTTGAGCACCAGGTGCTTGGTGGCATCGATCAGCTTCTGCTTGCTCTGCGCATGGGCACCCCAGAGCAGGAACACGCTGTTGGGCTGGTGTTCGCTGACCACCTCGATGATGCGGTCGGTGAAGAACTGCCAGCCCCTGTTGGCGTGGGACGCGGCATTGGCACGCTCGACGGTCATGGTGGTGTTGAGCAGCAAGACACCCTGCTCGGCCCAGGACTGCAGGCAGCCGTGCTTGGGGATCTCGATGTTCAGGTCACGCTGCAACTCTTTGTAGATGTTCACCAGCGACGGCGGCGGCGCCACCCCCGGCTGCACCGAGAAGCACAGGCCATGGGCCTGGCCCGGGCCGTGGTACGGGTCCTGGCCGAGGATCACCACCTTGACCTGGTCCAGCGGCGTGGAGTTGAGGGCGTTGAAAATCAGCGGGCCTGGCGGGTAGATCTCTTTGCCGGCGGCGTGTTCCTCACGCAGGAATTCGCGCAGCTGGTGCATGTAGGGCTGGTCGAATTCGGCGCGCAGGGCCTCTTTCCAGCTCGGTTCAAGTTTGATGCGGTCGTCGTCAGTCATGGTCGGGTCCGTAAAACAATGGCGCGACACTAGGAAAGCTGCCTGCGCTTGTCAATCGATCCGACCGGCGACCGCCGAAATCACCAGCAGCGGCCATACTTGTGCGGATCAACCACGAGGTCGCCCATGGCTGCAGTACAGTGCGAAGAACTCACCGGCGTCGACGGCGCGCGCATCGGTGTCGCCACGCTCAATGCGCCGCAAACCCTCAATGCCTTGTCGCTGCCAATGATCGAGGTACTCGATGAACAGCTCAAGGCCTGGGCCGATGACCCGGACATCGTCTGCGTACTGCTGCGCGGCAGTGGCGCCAAAGCCTTTTGTGCCGGCGGTGAGGTGCGCAGCCTGGCCCAGGCCTGCAGCGACCATCCCGGCCGGGTACCGCCCCTGGCGGCGCAATTCTTTAGCGCCGAGTATCGCTTCGATTACCACCTGCATACCTACCCCAAACCGCTGATCTGCTGGGGCCATGGCCACGTGCTGGGCGGCGGCATGGGCCTGTTGCAAGGCGCCAATGTGCGCGTGGTAACGCCAAGCAGCCGCCTGGCCATGCCGGAAATCAGCATCGGCCTGTACCCGGATGTCGGTGGCAGCTGGTTCCTGTCCCGCTTGCCCGGCAAGCTGGGCTTGTTCCTGGGCCTGACCGGCGCACCGATCAACGCCAGCGATGCCCTGGACCTGGGCCTGGCGGACCGTCTGCTGGGCGAAAGCCAGCAGGAAGAACTGCTCGATGACCTGCTGCAACTGAACTGGCAGGAGCAGACCGCCCTGCAGCTCAACAGCCTGCTCAAGGCGCAGCAGCATGGCGCCCAGGCTGAACGGCCCGAACCCCAGTGGCTGCCCAGGCGCCAGCAGATCGACGCCCTGCTCGATGTCGCCGACCCAGTGTGCGCCTGGCGCGCCATCGCCCAGTTGCGCAACCACGCCGACCCGCTGTTGGCCAAGGCCGCGCAGACCATGCTCGAAGGCTGCCCGTTGACTGCACACCTGGTGTGGGAGCAGATCCAGCGCGCCCGCCATCTGTCACTGGCCCAGGTGTTCCAGATGGAATACACCATGAGCCTCAACTGCTGCCAGCATCCGGAGTTCAGCGAAGGGGTGCGCGCACGGCTGATCGACAAAGACCAGAAACCGCGCTGGCACTGGGCGGATATCGCCCAAGTGCCAACGGCGGTGGTCGACGCGCATTTCAGCAAGGCGTGGGAAGGACGTCACCCCTTGGCGGACCTGGCCTGAACGGCGCCTCAGCGGCGCCAGTTGCGATCCGGCCAGCCGTCACGGTTGCGCTCGTGGCGTGACGAACCCTGGCGGTAGCGGTCATGGCCGCGGCCCGGATACGGCTTGTAGTAGTTATGCGGAGTTTCCCGGTAATAGCCGTGGGGTGCAGGACGGTAGTAATGCGGTGGTGGCGCGTAGTAACGCGGGGGTGGTGCCACGTAGTAGCGCGGCTGCGGAGCTACGTAATAACCACGATTGTAGGGATAGGACGGCCGGTAGTAACCCGGATAGCCGTAGCTATCGGCGGTATAGATTTCAGTGCGGTAATAACCGTGACCTCCATAAGGGACACAAGCGGTAGTCAGCAAACCCAGCACTACAATCAGCAAAAGTCGGCGATTCATGGCGGCCTCCTGGACCGCGAAACTGCCCATCCCAGCGGCGCTGGTCGGCGTCGATCGGCAAGCGTGCATCGACATGAAATAAGACTGCCAAAAACAGGTCCGGTGCCATTGCTGCAATAAATTGATACAAGGCCGATACCCTTAAAAATCGTAAAGTTATTTTTCTGCCAGACCACTAGAATGAAGGCCATTGGCCCACAGACCGGGAATGTCATGCCGCCTCGTTCCGCCCTGTTTTCGCAGCGCTCGCTGATCCTGACATTACTGCTCTTGCTCGCCTGCGGCTTTTTGGCGACGTCCCTGCTGAGTTACTTCGCCTCGCGTAGCTCGATCCGCGACAACATCGTCAACACCGAACTGCCGCTGACCTCCGATACGGTGTATTCGGAAATCCAGAAGGACCTGGTGCGGCCGATCCTGGTCTCCTCGATGATGGCCCACGACACCTTTCTGCGTGACTGGGCGCTGGCCGGCGAACGGGACCCTGCTCAGGTGAACCGCTACCTGAACGAGGTCATGCGTCAGCACCACGCCTACACGGCGTTCTTCGTCTCAAACACTACCGGCGTCTACTACCAGGCCAAGGGCGTGCTGAAGAAGATCGACCCGCAGGCGCCCCGCGATGCCTGGTACCAACGGGTGCTGACCCTGAACACGCCCTACGAGATCAACGTCGACCTCGACATGGCCAACCAGGATCGCCTCACGGTGTTCATCAACTATCGGGTGTTCGACTACGACGGCAAGTTCATTGGCGTTGCCGGTATCGGCCTGACGGTCGAAGCGGTGATTCGCCTGATCGATGATTACCAACAGCGCTACCAGCGCCGGGTGTTCTTCGTCGACCGCCATGGCCGCGTGGTGCTGACCGGCTCCAGCGGCGGCCCCCATGGCGCCCGGTCTGGCCAGTCGCTGACCGAGCTGGACGGTTTGCACAACCTGCTCAAGCAGATGCCCACCCCGGTCAGCGGCAGTCATGAGTACCGCAGCAGCGACGGCCACAGCCATTTCCTCAATGTGCGCCTGGTACCGGAGCTGAACTGGTTCCTGTTCGTTGACAAGCGCGAAGACGGCGCCATGGACGCCATACGCCAGTCGCTGTACCTGAACCTGGCGATCTGCGCGATGATCACCCTGGTGGTGCTGTCGCTGCTCAATGCCATGGTCAAGCGCCATCAGGACAACATCGAAACCCTGGCCACCCTCGACAGCCTCACCGGCCTGCCCAACCGCCGCGGCTTCGACCTGCTGGCCGCGCAAGCGCTGCAGGAAGCCCAGCGCGAACCCAAGCCGCTGATCGCCCTGCTGATCGACCTCGACCACTTCAAGGCGCTCAATGACACCCATGGCCATCTGGCCGGCGACGAAGTACTGTGCCAGTTCGCCCAGGTGCTGGAAGACTGCCTGCGCCATGCTGATATCATCTGCCGCTGGGGTGGTGAGGAATTTATCGTGCTGCTCAAGGACACCGACAGCCACAGCGCCCTGGCCGTCGCCGAGAAGATTCGCAGCAAGACCGAAGCACTGGCCTTTACTTATGCCGGGCAGCCGATCCATCTGACCGCCAGTATCGGCTTGAGCAACCTGCAGGCCGACGATACCCTGCACAGCCTGATCGCCCGTGCCGATCATGCCCTTTACCGGGCCAAACAGAGTGGACGCAACCGCGTCTGCAGCGAGATGCCCCGATCCGACCATGAACAGCCTTGACCATGAATGACACCCGCCGCTGCCCCGCCTGTGGCGCCAGCAACGATTGCAGCCTGGCCGACCCGCGCACGGCCGCCCAGGCCTGCTGGTGCTATGGCGTGAGCATCGACCCCAAGGTGCTCCAAGCCCTGCCCTGCGAGCTGCGCAACCAGGCCTGCCTGTGCCCACGCTGCGCCAAGGTCGAGGCGCAATTGCAGGCAGCCAAGGCCGCGCCCGAAGGTTAAACTGTCGCGCCCTGCGCCTGGCTTTGTATGCGTCTCGATCGATTCCTCAGCAACCTGCCCTGCTTCAGCCGCCAGCACGTTCGCCTGCTGCTGGTGGAACGGCGCGTGCGCGTGGATGGCCAGTGCGTCAGCGATCCGCGCTTGGACGTGCGCGAGTTCAGCCGTATCGAGGTCGACGAGCAACTGCTGCAGGCCGGGCGCCCGCTGCGCTACCTGATGCTGCACAAGCCCCAGGGCTGCGTCAGTGCCACCCAGGACCCGCAGCACCCCACCGTGATCGAGTTGATCGACCAGCCCGACACCCAGGACCTGCATATCGCCGGGCGCCTGGACTTCAACACCACCGGGCTGATGCTGCTGACCAACGACGGCCTGTGGTCGCGGCGCCTGACCCAGCCACAGACCAAACTGCCCAAGGTCTACTACGTCGAGACCGAGCAGGAGATTGGCGAACACTACATCGACAAGTTCCGCCAGGGTTTCTACTTCGCCTTCGAAGACCTCACCACCCTGCCCGCCGAACTGACCTTGCTGGGCCCGCGCAGCGCACGCCTGAGCATCGTCGAGGGGCGCTACCACCAGGTCAAGCGCATGTTCGGCCACTTCGACAACAAGGTGCTGCGCCTGCACCGCGAACGCATGGGCCCGTTGCAACTGGACCCGAACCTGCAGCCCGGCCAGTACCGGGCGCTCTATCCCGAAGAAATCCAGGCAATCTGAGCCTGCGACCGCCTGGCGGAAAATTTTCGCCAATTACCCCAAAGGCACTTGCGGGTTGGCTGAGTGCCTGCTTGAATCCAATCGTCGGTCTGCTTGTGACTCACCAGTCACAGTTGTAGTCCAAGACACCTTTTTGCCGGCGACCCATGCCTCGAAGCATTGGCGTCCGGCAGATTGCCCTCCTAGAACAATACCGGTCGACCCGCGTGCCACAGGGATCGACCAGGGCCCTCAGCTTCTTCAAGGCGTATGCCTACCTGTCATAAAGAACGCGCATCCTTGCATGTGCGAACACCCTTTTTTGCGCCAGGAGTCGACGACATGAGGCCAGAAATCGCTGTGCTTGATATACAAGGTCAGTATCGGGTTTACACGGAGTTCTATCGAGCAGACGCCGCTGAGAAGACGATCATCCTGATCAATGGTTCGCTGGCCACGACGGCCTCCTTTGCCCAGACGGTGCGCAACCTGCACCCGCAATTCAACGTGGTGTTGTATGACCAGCCCTACGCCGGCAAGTCCAAGCCCCACAACCGCAATGAGCATTTGCTGACCAAGGAAACCGAAGGGCAGATCCTTCTGGAGCTGATCGACCACTTTGGCGCCGATCACGTCATGTCCTTCTCCTGGGGCGGCGCCTGCACCCTGCTGGCCCTGGCGCACAAACCACGGCGCATCGAAAAGGCGGTGGTCAGTTCGTTCTCGCCGGTAATCAACGAACCGATGCGCGACTACCTCGAACGCGGCTGCCAGTACCTGAGCGCCTGCGACCGTTATCAGGTCGGCAACCTGGTCAACGACACCATCGGCAAGCACCTGCCGTCGCTGTTCAAGCGCTTCAACTACCGGCACGTCAGCAGCCTGGACAACCACGAATACGCGCAGATGCACTTTCACATCAACCAGGTACTCGACCACGACCTGGGCAACGCCCTGCGGGCGGCGCGGGTGATCGACATTCCGGTACTGTTCATGAATGGCGAGTGGGACGAATACACCACCACCGAGGATGCCCGCCAGTTCGGTCAGCATGTGCGCAACAGCCACTTTCGCGAGATCCGCGCCACCGGCCATTTCCTCGACATGGAACACAAGGCCGCCTGCCGCGACACCCGTGAAGTGCTGCTGGGTTTCCTCAAGCCTGCGCTGAAAGAATCGCGTCCCCGTTACAGCTACACCCAGGAGCACCATGCACTGGCTATCTGAGCGACACGGTGACCGGTAGCGCAGCCTCCTGCATCAACGGCCCCAAAGGCCAGAAAGAAGATGCACGACCTTGCGCTAGCGGCCACCGGCCGATGGCTCTGCAGCAACAAAGAGCTTCAAATCGCGGCGAAGTTCTGGTACAAAGTCAGCCCTGAAAGCGGGTGTCGTATAATGGCATTACTCCAGCTTCCCAAGCTGATAACGAGGGTTCGATTCCCTTCACCCGCTCCAGCTTCTTCCAGGTTCCAGCGCAGCTGAGACCTTGGCCACCGCCCTGGTGGCTATTTTGCTAATTGCCCTTCGCCTCAACCACCGCCAACACCAGTATTTGCTGGGCCAGCTCGCTGTCCGTTGCCCCTGTTGCATGCCCCTTGCTGCGCAACCAGTGCAGTGCCGATTGCAGATAGACACCCCGGTAAGCCCCGTCGCTGGCAATGAACGCCGCGGCATCGTCGCGGGCTTGCGCAAGCACCCGCTTGCCATCGCTGTCGGAAGTCCCATCGGAGGCCATGGTTGGCCCGAAGGTGGTTGCCCCGGTGAGCATGAAGGGCACGTACACCGTGGCCCCCAGGGTCAGCATGCCATCGACATTGCCAGTGCCATCGCCAAAGATGTCGCCCATGCCCTGGGCGGTGCAGCACCAGGCCAGGCACAGCAGGCCTGCAGGTTTTTTCCAGCTATTGAGTATGCGTTCCATCGGCTTCCATTCACTGATCCAAATATTCGGGCGGCATTTTCCACGGCTTGCACCAGACTTAACAGCGGTGTTTTTGATTTGACGCCCTGCCCAGGCTCTACGCGCTGCGCTTTAATAGCCCACCGCGAAACACTCGAAAGGATCCGTGCATGTTTCTCTCCCGCTGGCTGCCTGGCCTGGCCAATCTGTTGCAGTACCGCCGTGAATGGTTTCGCCATGACCTGCAGGCCGGCTTGTCGGTGGCCGCGATCCAGATCCCTATCGCCATTGCCTATGCGCAGATCGTCGGCCTGCCGCCGCAGTACGGCTTGTATGCATGCATCCTGCCGATGATGGTCTATGCCCTGATCGGCAGCTCGCGGCAGTTGATGGTCGGCCCGGATGCCGCCACCTGCGCCATGGTCGCCGGGGCGATCGCGCCGTTGGCCTTGGGCGACCCGGCGCGGCTGGCGCAATTGTCGGTGATTGTCACCATCCTGGTCGGTTTGATGCTGATCGGTGCCGGGCTGGCGCGGGCCGGGTTCATTGCCAGTTTTTTCTCGCGGCCGATCCTCATCGGTTACCTCAACGGTATCGGCCTGAGCCTGCTGGCCGGGCAACTGGGCAAGGTGGTGGGGTTCCAGATCGAGGGCAACGGCTTCATTCTCAGCCTGATCAACCTGCTACAGCGCCTGGGGGAAATCCACTGGCTGACCCTGGTGATCGGCGTCGCCGGGCTGGGCTTGCTGATCTGGCTGCCGCGCCGCTACCCACGCCTGCCGGCGGCGCTGGTGACAGTGGCGGTGGCAACCCTGGTGGTCGGGCTGTTTGGTCTGGACCGTTTTGGCGTGGCGGTTCTCGGCCCGGTGCCGGCCGGCATGCCGGAACTGGCCTGGCCGCACACCAATCTGGAAGAAATGAAAAGCCTGCTGCGTGATGCCCTGGGTATCGCCACGGTCAGCTTTTGCAGCGCCATGCTTACCGCCCGCAGCTTTGCTGCCCGTCATGGTTATGCGATCAACGCCAACCATGAGTTCCTGGCCCTGGGGGTCACCAACATTGCCGCCGGGGTTTCCCAGGGCTTTGCCATCAGCGGCGCCGACTCGCGCACCGCGGTCAACGACATGGTCGGCGGCAAAAGCCAGTTGGTAGGGATCATCGCCGCCCTGGTCATCGCCCTGATATTGCTGGCCTTCACCACGCCCATGGCGTGGATTCCGCAAGCGGCGTTGGGCGCGGTACTGCTGATGGCCGGCTGGGGGCTGATCGATGTGCAGTCGCTGAAAAAGATCTACACGCTCAGCCGCTTCGAGTTCTGGCTGTGCGTGCTGACCACCGTCGGCGTGCTCGGGGTCGGCGTGCTGCCGGGCATCATCATCGCCGTGACCCTGGCGATCCTGCGCCTGCTCTACAGCATCTACCAGCCCACCGATGCGGTGCTCGGCTGGGTGCCGGGCATCGAAGGCCAGGTCGACATCCGCCGCTACAAGGAGGCGCGCACGGTACAAGGGCTGGTGGTGTACCGCTTTGACGACGCGATCCTGTTTTTCAATGCCGACTACTTCAAAATGCGTTTGCTCGAGGCGGTGCATCGCGAGGAGCAACCGCGCGCGGTGCTGTTCGATGCCGAGGCGGTCAGCTCGATCGATGTCAGCGGCATTGCGGCCCTGCGCGAGGTGCGCGACACCTTGAAAGCCCGCGGTATCTACTTCGGCATCGCCCGGGCGCGCGGACGCTTTTTGCGCATGCTGGTGCGTTCGGGGATCGCACGGGAGATGGAGAACGGCTTGCTGTTTGGTTCGGTGCGTTCGGGGATCAGGGCGTATCGGTTGTGGCGCAATCGCAGTCGCAAGGAACAAACGCTCTAGCACTGGCAAGGCCAGCTCCCACAAGTTCGGTGCATGCAGAGCCATTGTGGGAGCCGGCCTTGCCGGCGATGGGCTGCAAAGCAGCCCCGTTGTCAGCCTGGCTGACAGGTTTTCGGCAGTTGCGCAGCCTTGCCGATCAAGCTGATCAAGCCACACGGCAAGCTGCCCCGCCATTGCAAGTAATCATGCCCGGCCGGGTACTCGACCTGCTCCACCGGGTATCCCTTGGCCAGCAATACATCACGCAAATGGCGGTTGGTGTCGAGGATTTTCGGCCCTTCGAACAAGCCCGACTGCAAGTAGAAGCGCAGTGGTTGCTTGGGCGCCTTGACGTACTCGCGGGTAAGCCAGCCTGGCTCTTCACCTTCTTGCCCCCACCAATAGGAACCGGACAGGCTCAGCACATTGCCGAACAGTTCCGGGTGCTTGAGGCCCATGTAGGCCGAGGCCAGGCCTCCGTAGCTGGAGCCCGCGACCACGGTGCGCTGCGCCGCTGCCGCCAGGCCTTGCTGGCGTGCCCAGGGCATCAGTTCTTCAGCCATGAAACGAGCAAACTGCGGGTTCGGCGGCAGCTCCTGCTGGCGGCTGAGGTCGCTGGGGTTGGCGATGATCAAGGCCGCGGTTGGCGGGATCAAGCCATCGGCGATCAGGTTGTCGAGAATGGTCGGGGTCGGCACCTGGCGCGTATAGGCGTGCGCATCGAACAGCACCAGCAGGCCCTGCCCCTCAGCCCCCGCCTGCCACTGTGCCGGGCGGTACAGGTAGACATCGCGTTGGTTGCCCAGCAAGGTGCTGCTCAGCACCTTGCGCTCCAGGCTGCCACGGGCAATATCCTTGCGCTCGGCCACCCAGGGTTGCGCGGGCGCAGCCGGCAGTTCCAGGCGCGAGCGCGACAGGTACGGGTCGCCACTGCCATCAGCAAAGCTGTTCGGGTTCAGCGGGTCACGCCGGGTGCTGGCGAGGATCATCCGCCGATCATCCGACGCCGGTACGTCCGGGGCCAGTTGATAGCTCAAGCGTGCAGACGAAGGCAGCAGATAGCTGCGAAACCACACGTCACTGTCGCCGAGACGTTGCAGCTCATCGTGATTGCCCGAGGGCGCGCCGAACACCCGCACATTGTGCTCGGCACCGCGCCAGAGGAAGGTCACCAGGCTCATGCCCGGCTTGTCCGCCACGGCTTCGACCATGGGCGTGCCCTGTTGCTGACGCGCCTTCCAGAACGCATCGGTGCTCGCCCCCCGGGCCAACTGTTGTTGCAGCGCACGCAGGGTCGGGCTCGGCAACGGTACGGCGCGGCGCTGCTGCTCGCTGGCCGCAATCACCTGTTTCAGACTCAACGCGTAGGTTGCCTGCGGCCGGTTGGCCAGCACCTCGGCACGCAGGCCGTAGGCGCCATCGCGCTCGGCGATGAAGATGAACTCGCGCGGCTGGTCCTGACCATCGATCAACAGCCGCAGCGGTTGGCCCCGGGCATCGAGCAGGCGCAGGCTGACATCGCCCTGCAGCCGGCCCTGGACCAGGTCGCCGGCCTTGAGCTGCAAGCTCCAGACCGGTTGTTGCCCCTGGGCAACGCTGGCGCTGACGGTTTGCCCCGGTTGCAGAGGCCTGTCGGCGTTCGCCATCGCGTTGCCACTCACACACAGGGCCAGCGCCACGGCGCAGCTCCACTGACTGAAAGTCCGCATGTTCACCTCAGAAGTCGATGCTGGCGGAAAGTTTCAGCGTGCGTGGCTCGCTGACCGTGGCATAGCCGTCGTTGAACACCCCGGCCCAGTAGGCGCGGTTCTCGACGTTCTCAAGGCTTGCACGCAGCACTATATCCTTGCTGAGGATGCGCGTGCTGTAGCGACCGCCAAGGTCGTAGCGGGTCCACTGCGGGATCTTCAGGTCGTTGGCACTGTCGAGGTACTGCGAGCTGCTGTGGATGCCCAGTGCGGTCAGGGTCAGGCCCGGGACCCAGGGGGTGTCCCATTCGGCGCCGAGGTTGGCCGACCAGGCCGGCACACCCCGGGCGGTGTTGCCATCGAAGGTACCGCCGGCGGTGCGAGTCAGTTCGGCACGGGTGTAGGTGACGCCACCAAGCAGGCGCACGCTCGGGGTCAGCGCGCCGAACAGGTTCCATTCCACGCCGCGGTTACGCTGCTCGCCATCGTCGGTGTAACGGTTGCTGGCACGGTCCAGGAGCATGCTCGGCTTCTCGATCTGGAACACGCTGAGGGTGTGGGTGAAATCGCCCAGGTCCCACTTGACCCCGGCCTCCATCTGCTTGGCCTTGTACGGGGCGAACTGCTCGCCGTAGTTGGCGGCGGCAAGGTCGGTGACCATGCCGCCCTGGGTCAGGCCCTCGATGTAGTTGGCGTACAGCGACACCGGCGCATCCCAGGGCTTGAGCACCAGGCCCAGGGCCGGGGTCAGGGCGCGCTCGTCATAGGCCGGCTTGCTCATCTTCTGCCGCACTCGTTGCGAGCGTACCCCGAGGGTCAGCAGTACTTTGTCGTCGATAAAGCCCAGGGTGTCGGCGACGGCGAAGCTGGACAGGGTGTTATCGCCGGTCTTGTCGCTGGAACCGATGTCACCGGCAATGATCGGCTTGCCTGGATGGTAGATGTTGGTCACGTACTTCTTGCCGGTCACCGTGGCGGCGCGGCCGATGTCCTGATGCAGCAAGGTGGTGCTCAATACCACCTGGTGGTTGACCGGGCCGGTGACGAAGTTGCCACGCACCCCGGCTTCGGTGGACAGGCTATGGGTGTAGCCCGCCTGGTTATAGGTCTCGCCGCTGGCATCGCCGTTGGCACCGGTGACGATCACCCGGGTGCCGTTGAGAAAACCCTTGTAGCGGGTGCGGGCGCTGCCGACGCTGGCGTAGGCGGTCCAGTCGTCGTTGAGGTCGTATTCACCGCGCAGCACCACGGCCTTGCTGATTTGCTTGGCGGAAATGCCATCGAGGATGTTGGTGTCCGGTTTCGGCGCCTTGGTGACATGGCCCAGTTTGCTGAAGCCGGCCATCATCGGGCTGCCGTCCTCAAGTTTTTCGTGGCTCTCATAGGCATCCAGTTCAAGCTTCCAGCCGTCGCCGCGATAGTCCATGCCCAACGATGCCAGGGTGCGGTCCTTGGATTGCTGGTCGACGCCGGTTTCGCCGCTGCCATATACACCGTTGAAGCGAATGCCCAAGCGTTGCTCGTCGCCCAGGCGACGGCTCAGATCGATGTGTTCAGCGACATAACCGTCGGACACGTAGCTGCTGGTCAGGCGGGTCAGCGGCGCTTCGCCGGCGCGCTTGGGCACCAGGTTGATCACCCCGCCGACACCGCCGTTGGGTGCCATGCCATTGAGCAAGGCACCGGGGCCTTTGAGCACTTCCACCCGCTCAAGGAACTCGGTCGGCACATGGCCATCCGGGGCCAGGCCGTACAACCCGTTTAGCGCAAGCTCGGTGGAGTCAAGGGAGTAGCCACGGATCATGAAGTTCTCGTAGGCGTGACCTTCGCCGGTGCTGAAGCGGATCGACGGATCGTTGCGCAGCACCGCGCCAACCGTGCCGCTTTGCTGGTTTTCCATGTGCTGGGCGGTGTAGGAAGTGACGTTGAACGGTGTCTCCATCACATCGCGATTACCCAGCATGCCCAAGCGTGCGCCGCGGGCGACCTGGCCGCCACTGTAGGCCTCGGGCAGGCCATCGGGATTGCTGCTGGCATTGATGTTCAGCTCACCGAGGGTCAGGGCGCCGTCGCTGTTCAGGCTGCGCAGGATGATCACACCGTTCTCTTCACTGGCGACCAAGCCAGTGTTGGCCAGCACGCGCTGCAAGGCCTGCTGCAAGGTGAACTGGCCCTGCAATGCCGGTGCGCTGCGACCCGCCAGCAATTGGCTGTCGGCAGCGATAGCCACCCCGGCTTCACGGGCCAGGGCATGCACTGCGGCTTCCAGGGACTGACCCGGCAGGTTCAAGCTCAGGGCCGGCGCGTCAGCAGCCAGGGCGGCGGCGTGAACGCCAGTCAGTGGCAACAGGCTGGCGCTGCCCAGGGCACAGGCCAGCACCAGCCGACGCAGGGTACCGGGGAAAGCCGCAGGGGGTGCCGGGCGGGCATGGGGAAGCGACATGATCTGTCCTTGCAGAGGTGAGTTCAGCGATGAAGACGGGCCACTTCGCCGTTACCCCTCAAAACTTTTTCAGCGCAATCGCAGGGTGCGCTGCTGCCCCTGCTGAACCAGGCTCACCGGAAGGACTTTCGGCAGCGTCTGCAGCAGCAGTTCCGGCTGGTCGCTGGGGAAGCTGCCGGTCAGTTGCAGGCGTGCCGCGGCGGGCTCCAGCACTACCGGTTGCAGCGCATATGCGTTGACCTCGGCAATCACCTCGGCCAGCGGCGTCTCGGTGAACGACCACCAACCGCGCTGCCAATGCTGGATATCCGGCGCGGCATGCGGATCGGACCTGAGCCGGAGCAATCGGCCTTGCGCATCGAGGCTGATCCGCTCACCGGCCTGCAACACCTGCGAGCCGTCACGCAAGCCACGCACCTCGACCCGCCCGCGCGCCACCGCGACCTGAATCTCAGCACCGCGATCGCTGACACTGAACGCCGTGCCCAGCACCTGCACTTCGCCCAGCCGGGTGCTGATCACAAACGGTCGCAAGCGCTCGCGCGCCACGTCGAAATAGACGTGGCCATGCAGCAGGCGCACCTGGCGCAGACCGTTGCTGTACTCGACGCGCAGGCTGGTTTCGGCGGCCAGCAGCAACTGGCTACCATCGGGCAGGGTTTCGCCGCGTGGCGGTTCGGCATGCACGGTTTGCAGCAGGCGATCGAACTGCGGCGTACGCCGCCACAACCAGCCCAGCCAACTGGCCCCCACCACCGCCAGCAGCAGGCCGCCGCCCTGACGCAGCAGGCGCCGACGGCTGAGGTTGAGCGGCTCCGGCGCCACTGCCGGGCGCAGTTGCGGGGTCAACCGATGCACCAGTTGCCAGCGTTGTTCGGCCTCTTGCCAGGCCTTTTCGTGCTCGTTGCTTTTACCGCGCCAGCGCTCCAGTTGCCCACGCGCCTGCTGTACCCGTCCGGGGTCGTCACTATTGAGTGCGGCCAGGTAGGTCAGGGCCTGCTGCACCTTGCGCGTTGATACCGGCGAAGACTCAGGCATGCCGCGCCGCCAGGCTCAGTTCGGACAAATCGAACACCGCCCGGGCGATGTGCAGCTCCACTGCCTTGGCCGACAGTTCCAGCTCGGCACACACCTGGCGATGGGGCTGGCCGTGCAGGCGCACGCGGACGAACACTTCACGGCGCAGGCGCGGCATGCGTTCGATACGCTCGATCAACTGCTGCAGCTGCTCGCGGGCGATGATGATTTCTTCAACGCTCGGGCTCAGCGCATCGGCCCGGGTCAGCCAGTCTTCCAGCGCCGCCAGCTCGTTGCTGCGTCGCCGGTACTGATCGATGCACAGGTTACGCGCCGCCTGAAACAGCAGGGCCCGGGCGTTGAGCACCGGGGCGTTCAAGGCATGGGCGTAGGCCTGGGCAAAGCTTGACTGGGCAATGTCGGCGGCATCATCCGGATTGCGCAAGCGCCCACTCAGGTAGCGGCGCAGGTCGCTATAGTTGGCCAGCAGATCGTGGACGACCGCCTGCAAGGCCGGGGCAGCAGCGGTCCAGGGCGTGGAGAGCGAAGTCATGAAGGTCCGGCGTGCGAGAATGACATGAATAGGAATTCATATCATTCTCACATATCGGTATAGCCTTCTGCCAGCCCTCAGCTGTTGCGCGGCAACAGGCCAGGCAAGGCGTGGGCCAGGGCATTGACGGCAAAGCCGATGAACATCACCCCGCACGCCCGGGTGATCCACAGCTCGTAACGGGTGTACAGGGTACGCACATGGCGGGCACCGACCACACCGACGAGAATCGCATAAGCCAGCAGGCCACCGACAAAACTCAAGGCGATCAGCGCCGGCAGCATTGACCAGTCCAGCGTTTCGGCGCGACTGGAAAGCAAGGCGGTGAACGTGGCCACGGCCACCGGATAGGCCTTGGGATTGGTCAGGCCGAACACCACACCGTGCCAGAACGGTTTGCGTACCGGCCCCTGCTCGCCCTCGCCATTGCCCGGGCGGCTACGCAGGGCACGCATGCCCAGCCAGAACAGGTACAGGCCACTGAGCACGCCGAGAATGTCGAACACCGAGTTGCCGATCTGCCGTGCGCCGACGATGGCCACCAATGCCGTGCTGCACCACAGCACATCCCCCAGCAAATGACCGCAGAGAAACCCCGCCCCGGCGCGTCGGCCGCGCGCAGCGCCAATGCCGAGTACCGCCAGCACGCCGGGCCCCGGAGTAATGCCGTAGATAAAACCGGAAGCGATTACCGCCAGCAGCAGTGAAAAGGTCATCGAGGCAGTGTCCTGAAAGTCCGTGCAAGGCGCGAAGTCTACGGCAGGCGCGCAGCGCCAGCCCGCCTGTCAATAACCCTCGGCGCGCAGAATCTGCGCCTCGCTGCGGGCACTGGGCCGGGCCAGGTAACGCAGCAGTTGGCCGCTGCGATTGCTGAAGATGCCGTCCACGCCCGCGTCCAGCACCTTGCGAAAATCCACCGGCTCATCGACGGTGTACACGTGCACCAACAGGCCCTTGTCGTGCGTCAGCTGGTTCATCCACGGCTGCACCAGGTCGGCGTAACTCTGGGCACCGCCCTCGGTCAGCGCTGCTGAAGGTCCGGTGCCGATGGCCCCATCGGCCTTGGCGTAATCCAGCCAGCGCTCGAATTCGGCCTTGTCTTTGGGTTGTTGGCGCGCATAGAACGCCGCCTTGTCGCGCTCGCCGGACTCGGCAAAGGTCTGCTGCGAGGCCGGTTCCATGCTGCCCTTGCCGATCCACAGCAACAGCACCTTGGGCACCTGGGGCATGTGCTGGTGCAGCAGCGCCAGGCTGCTACGGTCGAAGCTCTGCAATACCACCTTGCCCGGCCGCGCGAGCCAGCCCTTGGCCTGCAAGCTGTTCTTCAGGTCAGCTTCGATGCCGGGAAACAGGCCTGGCACCTTGGTCTCGATGTACAAGCCCGGCTGGTGTTGCGGGTTAGCCGCGGCGATGGCCATGACCTCATCGAGGGTCTGGATCTTCAGGCCCTTGAAGCTTGCTCGGGCACGTTCGGGGTAAGCCTTGTTGAACCAGCTGCCGACATCCAGCGACTTGAGTTCGGCCAGGGTGAAGGCGCTGACCGGGCTGTTCTTGCGCTCGGGAAAGCGCTCGGCAACATCACTGGTACGCAGCAGGTTGTCATCGTGCACGGCAACCAGTACACCATCGCTGGAGCGCTGCAGGTCCAGCTCCAGGTAGTCGGCGCCCAACTCGCGCGCCAGCCGGTAGGCCGGTGCCGTGGACTCCGGCGCATCATAAGACGCGCCGCGATGGGCGATCACCGCCGGGTAGGGAATATCCTGAGCCCTGGCCAACTCGGCGCCCTGCCCGGCTTCGGCAAGCCCCGCCAGCGGCAACAACGCCAGGCAACACACACGTCCAATTGCGTTCAACATTTTCAGCCTTCCTTTGGTGCACAGCGAATCCAGCATAGTCGCCAACGCTGATGACAGACCGGTTGCATGCTAAAGTCGCCGGCGATTGCCTGCCCTGCCACAGAGATGCCCGATGCCCCACGCCGACCTCGACGCCAGCCTCCACCCCTGGCCAGACCTGAACGCCAGTCAGCCGTGCAGCGGCCTGCTGCTGGGCAACGGCGCCAGCCGTGCGCTGTGGCGACCCTTCACGTATTTTTCGCTGTTCGAAGAAGCCCAGCGGGTGCGGCACAAACCCCTGAGCCTGACTGACCAGGCGCTGTTCAAGTCGCTGGGCAGCGAGCTGTTCGAACCGGTGCTCAGTGCCCTGAACACTACGGTACGGATCAACGCCGCGCTGGCGATCAGCGCGTCGGCGCCGCTGAACCGCTACTACGCGATCAAGGAAGCGCTGATCCATGCCATTCGCAGTGTGCACATCCCTTGGCGCATGCTGCCGAGCCAGACGTTACTGCTGATCAACCGCGAGCTGGGCAATTACCAGAGCGTCTACTCAAGCAACTACGACCTGATCTGCCATTGGGCCGCCAGCCAGGCACCGGAAGGCTTTCAGCAGTTGTTCGATGAAGACGGCGACTTCGATATCCGCCGCACCCGCAGCCCCGGCACACGCCTGCTGTACCTGCACGGCGGCCTGCACTTGCTCAAGCAGCAGGATGGCAGCACCCGCCAGCGCAGTGCCACCGACAGCCAGTTGCTCGATGGCTTTGCCGTCAACACCCCGGGCGATGTGCCGCTGTTCGTCAACGAGAGCAGCAGCGACGACAAGCTCAAGGCCATCCGCAGTTCCGACTACCTCAGTTGGGCCCTCGGTGAGCTGGCGGGGCACCGGGGCGGGCTGTGCATCTTCGGCCAGCACCTGGACAGCACTGACCGCCATCTGCTGGAGGCGCTCAAGCAGGCGCGCCCGACGCACCTGGCCATCGCCATCCGGCCGTTGAGCGACGCCTCGATCATCAGCCAGAAGCAGCACTACCTGCAGCGTTTTGCCGACATGCCCGAGCTGCCACTGTACTTTTTCGACGCCAGCAGCCACCCGCTGGGCGCGCCCGGGCTGGACGTCCCGGTACCGGTTCCAATCCGCAAGCGGCGTTGATGGGCGACAAAAACAGGCATGGTAAATAGCAATTATTATCGATACCATTTGCAACCTTTCTCTCCGGTCCGTCCTGGAAAGCTTGCATGCCGCGCCCCAAACCCGACCCTTTTACCCACGAAACCTGTCGCGGGTTCTATGCCGATATCCTGCATTTTTTGCGCAAGCGCATGGACAATGCCAACGATGCCGCAGACATGACCCAGGACGTGTTCACCCAGTGGCTGGGCTATCGCGACCGCGCGCAGGTCGAGCAACCACGGGCGTTCCTGTTCCAGATGGCACGCAACCTGCTCAGCGATCACTGGCGCCGGCAGAAGGTGCGTCACAGTGTGCTCGACGAACAAGCCCAGGCCAGCGAACAGACACCGGCCGACACCAGCAGCGACCCGCTCAAGCATGCCCAGCAGCAACAACACCTGGAACAATTGAAACTTGTCCTCGCCGAACTCTCGCCGCGCCGCCGCGAAGCCCTTATGCTGCACCGCTTCGAAGGTTTGACGCAGGCGCAGATCAGCGCGCGCATGGGCATTTCCGTGAGCATGGTGGAAAAGCACATCGCCGCGGCCCTGCTGCATTGCAAGCAACGTCTGGACAGTGACAACGGCATGGAGCAGCCAGAATGACCCCCACTCCTGAAATCGATAAGCGCAGCATCGATGCCCAGGCGGCCAGCTGGTTTACCCGTAACCGCAACGACCGCTCGCGCGAATCACGCAGGGCCTTCGCCCAGTGGTTGCAGCACCCCGAGCATGCCCGCGCCTATGCCCAGTTCGAACAACTCTGGGATGACCTGGCCGCGCTCAAGAGCCTGAACAAACCGGTCGCCCTGCCCAGCCGCAAACCGCTGCGCTGGCGTCCGGCGCTGGCCGTGGCCGCCGGGCTGGTGTGCGCCGTGCTGGCGGCCAACCTCGGCCTGCCGAGCCGCCATCATCAGCAACAACTGGCCGTGCAAAGCGAACGCCCGCAGCACCTGGCCCTGCCGGATGGCAGCCAGCTGGAGGTCAACGCCCGCACCCGGCTGAGCCTGAGCTTCGACAACGAGCGCCGGCTGATTCGCCTCGACCAGGGCCAGTTGTACATCGACGTGGCCGCCGACAAGGAGCGCCCGCTGTTCATCGATGCCGGCAATGCGCGGGTACGGGTGGTCGGCACCGGGTTCGATCTGCGCCGCGGCCAGCAGGAGCTGGTGCTCAGCGTCGCCCACGGCCAGGTGGCCCTGGAAACCCCCGGCGAGAATCGCCCGCCAGTGCTGTTGAGCGCCGGCCAACGGGCCATCTACGACCTGGCCCGCGGCAGCCTCAACGTCCAGAACCTCAGTACTCAGGAGGTGGCCGACTGGCGCAGCGGCCATGTGAGCTTTCGCAACCGCGAGCTGGCCAGCCTGATCGATGAGCTGTCGCTGTACCGCTCGGCGCCGGTGCTGCTCGCCGACCCGGCGCTGGGCCGCTACAAAGTCTCGGGCAACCTCGACGTCAATGACCCGGATGCCGTGCTCAACGCCCTGCCGGCGCTGCTGCCGATCAAGGCGGTAAACCTGGCCGACGGCCGCCTGCGGATCGAACGCAAAGAGTAATTTGAGAATATTTTTCATTCGCATATGAGGGTTTTCCGCAGCCCTGCGTCTTCCTCCCGTCTGCGTAATCACTGCAGGCCTTTTCTGGCCTTTGTTGCCATATTGGGGGGTTTCATCTTGCGTGCGTTTGCTCCGTTCAAGCCGTTGTCTGTTCGTCCTTCACTGCTGGCCGCGTGCCTGGCCCTGAGCCTGCAGGCCCAGGCCGCACCATTGCAACTGAACCTGCCGGCGCAGCCGCTGGCAGCGTCGCTGAGCCAACTGGCGCAGCAGGCCAAACTGCAGCTGCTGTTTGACGAATCCTTGCTCAACAGCGTCCAGGCCCCGGCCCTGCAAGGTGCTTACGAACCGCTCGAGGCGATCAGCCAGTTGCTGCACAACAGCCGCTTTGCCCTGGTCAAGGTCGGCAACACCTATGTGGTGCGCCTGCGCGAAGACGACGCCACCGCCGACAACAGCATCCAGCTCGGCGCGGTAAGCGTGGTAGGCGACGGCCAGCAGGTCGACCCGAGCACCGTCGGCCGCTCGACCCTGACCCAGGAAGACATCGACCGCTACCAGCCGAGCAACATCCCCAGCGTGCTCTCGACCCTGCCCGGGGTGAACATGGGCGGCTCGGCCAAACCCGGCGGCCAGACCATCAATATCTGGGGCCTGGGTGATGCCGAAGACGTGCCGATGACCGTCGATGGCGCGACCAAGAGCGGCTTCGAGCGCTACCAGCAAGGCACCGTCTTCATCGAGCCGGAGCTGATCAAGAACATCGAGGTGGAAAAGGGCCCGCACTCGATCTACACCGGCAACGGCGGCTTCGGCGGCAGCGTCAACATGACCACCAAGGACGCCCCCGACCTGCTCCAGGACGGGCGCAACAGCGGCGCCATGCTCAAGTATGGTTACGCCAGCAACGACCATCAGCAGGTCTACAGCTCGGCGTTATTCGGCCGCACCGACGATGGCCGCATGGACGCCCTGGTGTACCTGACCAAGCGCGACGGCGACGACATGAAGCTGGCCGGCACCCTGCCCGACCCCGAAGGCCGCTACCCGATCAACCCCCAGCGCCTGCCCAACAGTGCCCTGGACCTGGACGGCGCGCTGCTCAAGGCCAACCTGCACTTCAACGACGAACACAGCCTGGGGTTCTCCTGGTCGCGCTCGGAGAGTGAGCGCTGGGCGCCGTTCTCCTCCACCGCCTATCCGACCCCGCCGACCCAGTCGGACATCAACCGGTTCGGCTACAAGAATGCCCTCAAGCGCTTCCTGGCCAACCGCACGACCACCGACACCACCTGGTCGACCACCTACAAGTACCAGCCAGTGAACAACCCGCTGATCGACCTGCAGGTTAAGTATTCGGAGTCCGACACCCTGCAGACCGACGAGCGTGACGCCACCGCGTTCTTCCAGCCGTCCACCGGCGGGCGCAAGATGGACACCGAGTACCAGGACCAGATGCTCGATGTACGCAACACCAGCCTGTTCGCCACCGGCCCGCTGGAACACGCCTTCACCAGTGGCTTGCAGATCCGTCACCACGACCGTGACACGCAGATGTGGATGCCCGGCAAAAGCTACGAGATCCCCAAATACAACAACGGCCATTACCAGCCGTACTTCATGCCCAGCGGCACCGTCGACAGCCAGGGTTACTTCATCCAGGACGCCATCACCCTTGGTGATGTGACCATCACCCCGTCGCTGCGCTACGACCATGTCGCCAACAAAGGTAAGCCAAACCAGGCGCCGTATTACAACGTTGTCGCAAACGGCCACGACTACAGCGAGAAAACCTACACCGGCTGGTCACCGCGCCTGTCGCTGTTCTGGAAAGCCACCGCCAACACCGCCTTCTTTGCCGATTACAGCAAGACCTGGCGCGCACCGGTGCTGGATGAACAGTACGAAGTCCAGGGCCTGGGCAGTCGCACCGCCAGCAGCCGCAACCTCGACCCGGAACGCATCACCGCCCTGCGAGCCGGTAACGTTACCGACTTTGCCAACGTTTTCACTGCCGACGACAGCATGCAGATCCGCACCACGCTGTTTCGCAATGAAATCAAGGACGAGATCTTCAAGGCCACCGGTATCGGCTGTGAAGCACAACTGGCCAAGGGCGAAAACATCTCCGATGCCTGCGGTAAAGGCTTGATGTCCAATTACCGTAACCTCAAGGGCGTGACCATCAAGGGCTTCGAGGTCGAAAGCTTCTACGACTCGACCTACCTGTTCGGCTCGGTGTCCTACTCGTGGATGACCGGCCGCCATGAAGGCGCCTACACCAACCCCTGGGGGCCGGACGTCTGGGCCAAGGACATTCCGGCGCCGAAATGGATCACCACCCTGGGGGTGAAGATCCCCGGCTGGGACGCCAAGGTCGGCTGGCAGGCGCAGTTCGTACGCAAGACCGACCGCCTGCCGAGCGACAACTACCGTGAAGGCCCGGCCAGTGCCCTGGGTGACCGCTACTACGACCACTACGCCAACGACGACTATCAGCTGCACGGCCTGTTCGCCAACTGGAAGCCGCAGCAGCCTTACCTCAAAGGCACCGAGGTCAACCTGACGGTGGATAACCTGTTCAACAAGGACTACCGCTCCGAGCTCAGTGGCGAATATGCCTACAGCCAGGGCCGGAATGCCAAGGTCAGCATCACCCGTTTCTTCTGACGCAACTGTACGGATGAACTTGTTAGCAACTGTAACAAGATCATCCGCCGCGCCTGTGGCTCAATGAGTGGACTTCTCTGCCACAGGCGTCCTGTATGTCCAGCCGCGAAAACACCGGGATGGTCCTTGGCCTTCTCGGTGTGATTATTTTCAGCCTGACCCTGCCCATGACCCGCATCGTCGTGCAGGAACTGCACCCCTTGCTCAATGGCCTGGGCCGTGCGTTGCTGGCGGCGATTCCGGCAGCGGCGCTGCTGCTCTGGCGTCGGGAAAAATGGCCGACCTGGGCACAGATCAAGGGCCTGAGCCTGGTGGCGCTGGGGGTGATCCTGGGGTTTCCGGTGCTCTCGGCCTGGGCGATGCAAAGCGTGCCGGCGTCCCACGGCGCGCTGGTTAACGGCCTGCAGCCCTTATGCGTGGCGGTGTACGCCGCCTGGCTGTCCCATGAGCGACCGTCGAAGGCTTTCTGGGCCTGCGCGGCATTGGGCAGTGCGCTGGTGCTGGCCTACGCGATGATCATGGGCGCCGGGCAGATCCAGGCCGGTGACCTGCTGATGCTCGCAGCGATTGCCGTGGGCGGCCTGGGTTATGCCGAAGGCGGCCGCCTGGCGCGGGAAATGGGCGGCTGGCAGGTGATCTGCTGGGCGCTGGTGCTGTCGGCACCGCTGTTGCTCGGGCCGGTGCTCTACCTGGCCTTGCAGCATCAGGGGCCGGTGAGTGCAAAAGCCTGGTGGGCCTTCGGCTACGTGTCGCTGTTCTCGCAGTTCATCGGCTTCTTTGCCTGGTACGCCGGGCTGGCCTTGGGCGGCATTGCCCGGGTGAGCCAGATCCAGTTGCTGCAGATCTTCTTCACCATCGCCTTGTCGGCGTTGTTCTTTGGCGAACAGGTCGAGCCGATTACCTGGGTGTTTGCCGCCGGGGTGATTGCGACAGTGGTGCTGGGGCGCAAGACGCGGGTGCATCCTGCGCCTGTGCGGGGGCTGGGCTGACGCTATCGCGGGTCAAGCCCGCTCCCACAGGATGGTGATGATCTCTGTGGGAGCGGGCTTGCCCCGCGATGCTATCAGGCAGGGATCAAGCCATCGGCCCGCAGCAAGGTTTCCAGGCAATGCTCCTTGACCCCATAGAACGCCTTGAGCTGCTGGATCTTCTCCAGCAGCGCTGACGCCTCAACCGGCGCCTGGCGCTTGACCGCCAGGATCATCTTGTTCTTGTTGGTGTGCTCCAACGAAATGAACTCGAACACCTTGGTCTCGTAGCCACAGGCTTCCAGGTACAACGCGCGCAAGCTGTCGGTGAGCATTTCGGCCTGCTGGCCCAGGTGCAATCCGTACTGCAGCATCGGCTTGAGCAGGCCCGGGCTGTGCAGTTGCGGGCGAATCTGCTTGTGGCAACACGGCGAGCACATGATGATCGCCGCGCCGCAGCGGATGCCGGTGTGGATCGCGTAATCGGTGGCGATGTCGCAGGCATGCAGGGCGATCATCACCTCGATGGCGCTGGGCACCACGCTGCGTACATCACCGCATTCGAACACCAGGCCCGGATGCTCCAGGCGCGAGGCCGCGGCATTGCACAGCTCGACCATGTCCGCGCGCAGCTCGACGCCGGTCACCTGCGCTTCACGCTGCAGGGTATGGCGCAGGTAGTCGTGGATGGCGAAGGTCAGGTAGCCCTTGCCCGAGCCGAAGTCGGCCACCCGCAGCGCTTGGTCGGCGGCCAGCGGCGCCGAATTCAGGGCGTGGGAGAACACTTCGATGAACTTGTTGATCTGCTTCCACTTGCGCGACATCGCCGGGATCAACGCTTGTTGCTTGTCGGTCACGCCCAGGTCCTGCAAGAACGGCCGGCTCAGTTCCAGGTAGCGCTTCTTCTCCCGGTCATGCTCACCGGCCGGCACCTGGCGCGCCTGCTGCACGGCGCTGCGGTGGAGCATCGGCTTGCCCTTCTTGCTGAATTCCAGCTGCGCTTCGTCGCTGAGGCTAAGCAGGTGGGCGTTGCGAAACGAGGCCGGGAGCAACTCGTCGACCAGCGCCAGCGCTTCGTCGTTGCCCAGGTTGCGGGTGATGTCGCGGGTCTTGTAGCGGTAGACGAACGACACGCAAGCCTGGCCCTTGACCGTCAGCGGCTTGGCGATGATGCGCTGCAGGGTTTCTTCGTTGCCGACAGGGCGCGCCAGCACCAGCTTGATCAGGGCGTTCTGTTCCAGGCTGGTGGCGAGCAGGCTCAGAAACTGCGCACGCGCATCCGGCGCGGCCTGGGCGGTGGAGGAATCGGACATCGGGAAAGGGTGCCTCGGGTTGCGGAGGGGGCGCAGGTAGGCGCAGTGCCGGGAATTTTACGTGGATGCGCTTTCCCTGCACAGCTTTTGTCGACCGCCGCCGCGGCTAACCGAGCACCACCAGGCGATTGGGCAGCTCGTTGCGCTCGTGGGTCAGCGGCACGTGGGTACTGAGCAGCTCGCCGCAGGCCTCGATACAGCTGACAAAGCCCTGCAACGTCTGGCCCTGGCGCACCTGCTGGGTAAAGCGCCTGACGATGGCCTCCCAGACCTGGTTGTCCAGGTGCCGGGATATGCCCTCATCGACGAGGATTTCGACATAGCGCTCGGCCTCGCTGACAAAGATCAGCATGCCGGTACCGCCCACGGTATGGTGCAGGTTCTGCTCGAGAAACTGCCGCCGGGCCAGGTTCGCCGCACGCCAGTGGCGCACCGAACGGGGGATCAGGCGGGTGGTCAGGGCCGGGATGCGGAACAGCAGGCACAGGGCAATAAACGTCAGCCACTGCACGATCAGCAAACTGTGCACGCTCATCCAGCCGCTCAGGTAATGAATGATGCCTGGCACCACCAGGGCCAGCAGGCTTGCCCACAGCAACGGGATATAGGCGTAGTCGTCGGCACGGCTGGCCAACACCGTGACCAGTTCGGCGTCGGTGTGACGCTCGACCCGGGCAATGGCTTCAGCGACCTGGTGCTGTTGATGTTCAGTAAGCAAAGTCATGTGCTGCGGTTCTCGTTGTTGATCATTTACCAGCCACCCGACGACCCACCACCGCCAAAGCCGCCCCCGCCACCGCTGAAGCCCCCACCGCCTCCCCCGCCGCCGCCAAAGCCACCGCCGCCGTAGCCACCGCCGAAACCGCCGCCCATGCCGCCGCGCCCGCTACTACCGAGACCAAGCGACTGCAGGGCGAACACGACAACGATCAACAGGATGAACAAGCCGATGGCCCAGGCCGGCGCCCCGTCTTCGGCATCATTGCCCAACGCCCGTGACGGTTCGGCCAACGGGTTGCCGCCGAGTACCTGAAGGATCGCCGCCGTACCCTGGACAATGCCCTGGCTGTATTCGCCACGGCGAAACGCCGGGGTGATGATGCGATTGATGATCACCGAGGACTGCGCATCCGTCAGGCGCTCTTCCAGGCCGTAGCCGACTTCGATGCGCAGCTTGCGTTCCTGAGGGGCGACGATCAACAGTGCGCCGTTGTCCTTGCCCTTCTGGCCGATGCCCCAGTGGCGGCCGAGCTGATAGCCGTAGTCTTCGATGCTCTGCCCCTGCAAATCCGCCAGGGTCACCACCACGACCTGCTCGCCAGTGCCCTGTTCATGGGCCTTGAGCATGCTGTCGAGCTGGCTGCGGCTGGCACCGTCGAGCAGGCCGGCGTTGTCCACCACCCGCCCGCTCAGCGCCGGAAAGCTCAACTCGGCGCGCAGCGGCGTAGTCAACAACAGCGCCAACAACAGCCCGAGCGTGAACAGCCGCATCAGAATTTCACTTCAGGCGCTTTGTCGGCATCGGCGCTAGTGGCCTCGAAGTTCTCCCGGATCGGCATGTCGCTGTACATCACGCTGTGCCAGATGCGCCCAGGGAAGGTACGGATCTCGGTGTTGTAGCGCTGCACGGCGGCGATGAAGTCCTTGCGCGCCACGGCGATACGGTTCTCGGTACCTTCAAGCTGCGACTGCAGGGCGAGGAAGTTCTGGTTGGACTTGAGGTCCGGGTAGCGCTCGGACACCACCATCAAGCGGCTCAGCGCCCCGGTCAGCTGCGACTGGGCCTGCTGGAACTGGCGCAACTTCTCGGGATCGTCCAGGGTGCTGGCATCGACCTGGATCGAGGTCGCCTTGGCCCGGGCTTCTATGACCGCGGTCAGGGTTTCCTGCTCCTGCTTGGCGTAGCCTTTGACCGTTTCGACCAGATTGGGAATCAGGTCGGCGCGGCGCTGATACTGGTTCTGCACCTGGGCCCAGGCGGCTTTTACCTGCTCGTCATAGTTGGGGATGTTGTTGATCCCGCAACCGGCCAGCAGGCTGCCAAGCATCAGCAGCAACCACAGGCGTACGCCCTTGTAATGAATTACCTGCATGTTGCTACGCTCCTCGATCGCCGTGATGCACCGGACTTGAGGCATAATCCGTCGTCGCCGCTGGATCGGAATCGCCCAATCGGCTAAAAGATGCCCCAGCAAACTACAACAATAGCCGCTTCCCCAACTTCGGCTGGGCAGTATCACCGTGAACACTGCCGTAAGCCTTGAGAACAGAATTCATGAACAAGCTGTGTTTGCTGGGTCTGGTTGTCAGCCTGGCCAGTCAGTCGGCCTATGCCGATACCTCTGCCGCCCCGCTGCAGGACAAGCAGGCGTTCATCGCCAACCTGATCAAGCAGATGACCCTGGATGAAAAGATCGGTCAGTTGCGCCTGATCAGCATCGGCCCGGAAATGCCCCGCGAAATGATCCGCAAGGAAATTGCCGCCGGACGTATCGGCGGTACCTTCAACTCGATCACCCGTGCGGAAAACCGGCCGATGCAGGACGCCGCCGCCAAGAGCCGGCTGAAGATCCCGATGTTCTTCGCCTACGACGTGATCCACGGCCACCGCACGATCTTCCCGATCAGCCTGGGCCTGGCCGCCAGCTGGGACATGGACGCGATTGCCAAGGTCGGCCGGGTGTCCGCCCTTGAAGCGGCCTCAGACGGCATCGACATGACCTTCGCGCCGATGGTCGACATCGCCCGTGACCCACGCTGGGGCCGCACCAGCGAAGGCTTTGGCGAAGACACCTACCTGGTCTCGCGCATTTCCAAAGTGATGGTCGAGTCCTTCCAGGGCCAGAGCCCGGCCGCACCGACCAGCCTGATGGCCGCGGTCAAGCACTTCGCCCTGTACGGCGCGGTGGAAGGCGGCCGCGACTACAACACGGTCGACATGAGCCCGACCAAGATGTTCAACGACTACCTGCCGCCCTACCGCGCCGCCATCGATGCCGGTGCCGGCGGAGTGATGGTTGCGCTGAACTCGATCAACGGCGTGCCGGCCACCTCCAACACCTGGTTGATGAACGACCTGCTGCGCAAGGACTGGGGCTTCAAGGGCGTGACCGTCAGCGACCACGGGGCAATCACCGAACTGGTGCGCCACGGCGTTGCCCGCGATGGCCGCGAAGCCGCCAAGCTTGCAATCAAGGCCGGCATCGACCTGAGCATGAACGACTCGCTGTACGGCGAAGAACTGGCCAGCCTGCTCAAGGCCGGTGAAGTCGACCAGGCCGATATCGACAACGCCGTGCGCGAAGTGCTCGGTGCCAAATACGACATGGGCCTGTTCGAAGACCCGTACCGGCGTATCGGCAAGGCCAGCGACGACCCGGCCGATACCTATGCCGACAGCCGCCTGCACCGTGCCGAAGCCCGTGACGTGGCACGCCGCAGCCTGGTCCTGCTGGAAAACCGCAAGCAGACCCTGCCACTGAAAAAAGCCGGCACCATCGCCCTGGTCGGCCCGCTGGCCGATGCCCCGATCGACATGATGGGCAGTTGGGCCGCCGCCGGCCGCCCGCATCAGTCGATCACCGTGCGCGAAGGCATGCGCCAGGTCCTCGGTGACAAGGCCAAGGTCATCTACGCCAAGGGCTCCAACGTCACCCACGACAAGGCCATCCTCGATTACCTGAACTTCCTCAACTTCGATGCCCCGGAAATCGTCGACGACCCACGCCCTGCCGCGGTGCTGATCGACGAAGCGGTCAAGGCCGCCAAGCAGTCCGACGTGGTGGTCGCGGTGATCGGCGAGTCGCGTGGCATGTCCCACGAATCGTCCAGCCGCACCACCCTGGAAATCCCCGCAGCCCAGCGCGAGCTGATCAAGGCCCTGAAAGCCACCGGCAAACCGCTGGTGCTGGTGCTGATGAACGGCCGGCCGCTGTCGCTGGCCTGGGAGCGCGAACAGGCCGATGCCATCCTGGAGACCTGGTTCAGCGGCACCGAAGGCGGCAACGCCATCGCCGATGTGCTGTTCGGCGACTACAACCCGTCGGGCAAGCTGGCCATCACCTTCCCGCGTTCGGTCGGGCAGATCCCGATGTACTACAACCACCTGAGCATCGGCCGCCCCTTCACCCCGGGCAAGCCAGGCAACTACACCTCGCAGTACTTTGAAGAGCCGAACGGCCCGCTGTACCCCTTCGGCTACGGCCTGAGCTACAGCGACTTCAGCCTCTCGAACCTGAGCCTGTCGAGCAAAACCGTGAAACAGGGCCAGGACCTGGACGCCAGCATCGTGGTCAAGAACACCGGCAAGCGTGACGGCGAGACCGTGGTGCAGCTGTACCTGCAGGATGTGACAGCGTCCATGAGCCGCCCGATCAAGGAGCTGAAGAACTTCCACAAAGTCATGCTCAAGGCCGGCGAGGAACGCACCCTGCACTTCACCATCAAGGCCGACGACCTGAAGTTCTACAACGGCCAACTGCAATGGGCAGCCGAGCCGGGTGAGTTCCGGGTCCAGGTCGGCCTCGACTCGCAGGCCGTGCAACAACAGAGCTTCGAGCTGCTGTAACAACGTTGCCATGCTCCAAGGGAAGGCCAGGAGGCCTTCCCCACTGCCGGGACTTGCACCATGCCTTCTTCCTTTCGCGCCCTGCGTCTGGGCCTGATTCTGTTCTTCATCCTCGCCGGCACGCTGTTGACCGCAGGCTGGGCCATGCACCACGCCAAGCGTCAGTCGATGGTCGAGGATGCCCGTCGGGCCAGTGAGCAGTTGGGGCTGTATGCCAACTCGCTGCACACCCTGATCGAACGTTACCGCGCCCTGCCGGCGGTGCTGGCCCTCGACCCGGAACTGATCAGCGCCTTGCGCGGCCCGGTTGCAGGCCCGGTGCAGGATGCCCTGAACCGCAAGCTGGAGCGCATCAACGGTGCGGCCAATTCCTCGACCCTCGAGCTGCTCGACCGCACCGGCCTGGCCGTGGCCGCCAGCAACTGGCGCCTGCCCAGCACCTATGTTGGCTCCAACTATGGTTTCCGGCCGTATTTCAAACAAACCCGCAGCCAGGGCAGCGGCCGCTTCTATGCGGTCGGCGTGACCAGCGGCGTGCCGGGGTATTTCTTGTCCAGCGCGGTGCAGGATGAAAACAGCCGCTTCCTCGGTGCCATGGTGGTCAAGCTGGAGTTCCCCGAGCTTGAGCGCGAGTGGCGCCAGGGCAGCGATATCCTGTTGGTCAGCGACGCCCGCGGGATCATCTTCATCGCCAACCAGGACGGCTGGCGCTACCGCGAGCTGCAACCGCTGACCAGCGCCGACCGCGCCGAGCTTGCCGCCACCCGCCAGTACGACAAGCAACCGCTGGTGCCGCTACAGCACCATATCCTCAGCAGCTTCGACACCAACAGCCACCTGATGCGTGTGCAGGGCCCGGAGGGCAACACCGACTACTTGTGGGAAAGCCTGCCACTGGAGGCCGAGGGCTGGACCCTGCACCTGCTGCGCAAGCCGCAGGTCAGCGAAGACGGTCGCAACGCCGCGCTGGCTGCCGCCGCAGTGTGGTTGAGCCTGGTCTTCGCCTTGTTGTTCATCAGCCAGCGCTTGCGCCTGGCACGCTTGCGCCAGCGCAGCCGTGAAGAACTCGAACGCCTGGTCGAAGCCCGCACCCGCGACCTGCGCACCGCCCAGGAGGGCCTGGTGCAATCGGCCAAGCTGGCGGCGCTTGGGCAGATGTCCGCGGCGCTGGCCCACGAGATCAACCAGCCGCTGACCACCCAGCGCATGCAGCTGGCAACCCTGCGCCTGCTGCTCGATAACCAACGCCTGGATGAAGCACGCCAGGCCCTGGAGCCGCTGGAGCAGATGCTCACGCGCATGGCGGCCCTCACCGGGCACCTGAAAACCTTCGCCCGCAACAGCCCCAGCGGCCTGCGCGAACGCCTGGACCTGGCCACCGTGGTCGACCAGGCGCTGCAACTGCTCGAGGCGCGCATTCGCGCCGAGGACGTCAGCGTCGCCCTGTACCTGGCCCGCCCGGCCTGGGTACGCGGCGATGCAATACGCCTTGAGCAAGTGCTGATCAACCTGCTGCGCAACGCCCTGGATGCCATGGCCGAAAAGAGCTACAAACGCCTTGAGGTGCGCATCGATGCCGAACAGGAGCACTGGCGCCTGAGCGTGCTCGACAGCGGCGGCGGTATCCCTGCCGAACACCTGGCCAGTGTCTTCGACCCGTTCTTCACCACCAAGCCGGTGGGCGAAGGCTTGGGCCTGGGCCTGGCGATTTCCTATGGCATCATTCACGAAGCCGGCGGCCGCCTGCAGGTCGAAAACCAGCCCGGCGGCGCCCGTTTCAGCCTGACCTTGCCTATGGACCCGGAACCCGCATGTTGAACTCAGTGATGGTCGTCGACGATGAAGCCAGCATCCGCACAGCCGTGGAGCAATGGCTGAGCCTGTCCGGCTTCAACGTGCAACTGTTCAGCCGTGCCGAAGACTGCCTGCAGCAACTGCCGATGCACTTCCCCGGGGTGATCCTCAGTGACGTGCGCATGCCCGGCATGGACGGCCTGCAGTTGCTCGAGCGACTGCAGGCCAGTGATGCCGACCTGCCGGTGATCCTGCTCACCGGTCACGGCGATGTGCCGATGGCAGTCGAGGCCATGCGCAATGGTGCCTACGACTTTCTGGAAAAACCCTTCAGCCCCGAAGCGCTGCTCGGCAGCCTGCGCCGGGCCCTGGAAAAACGCCAGCTGGTGCTGGAGAACCGCCGCCTGCATGAACAGGCCGACCTCAAGGCGCGCCTGGAGGCGAACCTGCTGGGCGTGTCCCAGGGCATGCAGCACTTGCGCAAGCAGGTACTGGACCTGGCCAACCTGCCGGTCAACGTGCTGATTCGTGGCGAAACCGGCAGCGGCAAGGAGCAGGTCGCACGCTGCCTGCATGACTTCGGCCCGCGCGCCGGCAAGCCCTTCGTTGCCCTCAACTGCGCGGCGATCCCCGAGCAGTTGTTCGAGGCCGAGCTGTTCGGCCATGAAAGCGGCGCCTTCACCGGTGCCCAGGGCAAGCGCATCGGCAAGCTCGAATACGCCAATGGCGGCACGGTGTTCCTCGACGAGATCGAAAGCATGCCACTGGCCCAGCAGGCCAAGCTGCTGCGCGTGTTACAGGAGCAGAAACTCGAACGCCTGGGCGCCAACCAGAGCATCAGCGTCGACCTGCGGATCATCGCCGCGACCAAACCCGACCTGCTCGAAGCAGCCCGGGCCGGGCGCTTTCGCGAAGACCTGGCGTATCGCTTGAACGTTGCCGAATTGCGCCTGGCGCCGTTGCGCGACCGCCGCGAAGACATCCCGCTGCTGTTCAGCCACTTTGCCCGCCTGGCCGCCGAGCGCGTCGGCCGCAGCGCGCCGGTACTCAGTGGCGCGCAGTTGGGCAAGCTGCTCGGTCACGACTGGCCGGGCAACGTTCGTGAACTGGCCAACGCCGCCGAACGTCATGCCCTGGGGCTGGGCGAGCCGGCAGCAGCAGAAATCGAAGCCGGGCAATCGCTGGCCGCCCAGCAGGAAGCCTTCGAAGCCCAGTGCCTGCGCGCCGCCCTGAGCCGGCACAAGGGCGAGATCAAGGCCGTGATGGAAGAGCTGCAACTGCCGCGGCGCACCCTCAACGAGAAGATGCAGCGCCACGGCCTGCTGCGCGAAGATTTTCTCGGGCCTACCTGATCGACCCAACGGGTCGCCATAAGCGGATTTTTGCCGACCCACTCATTTGAATAGGCGGATTTCCGCTCATCATATCCGTACAACCCTTCTAGACCGGGCCTCCAGCATCTGGCACAGCTTCTGCTATAGCCCTGGCAGGCTGCGTTTCGGCGCGCTCCACAAAAACAACTATGAAGGTCCCTTCGATGGATAACTCCACCACCCTGCCAACCGGGGCGGCCATTGCGCCCGCCGCGGTAAAAACCACCCGAAGCCGACTCAAGTCGATTTTCAGCGGTTCGATCGGCAACATGGTCGAATGGTACGACTGGTACGTTTACGCCGCGTTTTCCCTGTATTTCGCCAAAGCCTTCTTCCCCGCCGGCGACACCACCGCACAACTGCTCAACACCGCCGCGATCTTCGCCGTGGGCTTTTTGATGCGCCCGATCGGCGGCTGGCTGATGGGTATCTACGCCGACCGCAAAGGCCGCAAGGCTGCGCTGATGGCCTCGGTATTGCTGATGTGCGCAGGCTCGCTGGTCATCGCCCTGACCCCAGGGTATGAAACCATCGGCGTCGCCGCACCGGTGCTGCTGGTCATCGCCCGCCTGATGCAAGGCCTGTCGGTGGGTGGCGAATATGGCACCTCGGCCACCTACCTCAGCGAGATGGCCACCAAGGAGCGCCGTGGCTTCTTCTCCAGCTTCCAGTACGTGACGCTGATTTCCGGCCAGCTCATCGCCCTGGCGGTGCTGATCATCCTGCAGCAGACCCTGACCACCGAACAACTGTATGCCTGGGGCTGGCGCGTACCTTTCGTGATCGGCGCCCTGTGCGCAGTGGTCGCCCTGTACCTGCGCCGCGGCATGGAAGAAACCGCCTCCTTCACCAAGAAGGAAAAGTCCAAGGAAAGCCTGATGCGCACCCTGATGCGCCATCCGAAAGAGCTGGCCACCGTGGTCGGCCTGACCATGGGCGGCACCCTGGCCTTCTACACCTACACCACCTACATGCAGAAGTACCTGGTGAACACGGTGGGCATGAGCATCACCGACTCGACCACCATTTCGGCGGCCACCCTGTTCCTGTTCATGTGCCTGCAACCGATCATCGGCAGCCTCTCCGACAAGATCGGCCGGCGCCCGATCCTGATCGCCTTCGGCGTATTGGGCACCCTGTGCACCGTACCGATCCTGACCACCCTGCACACCATCCAGACCTGGTGGGGCGCGTTCTTCCTGATCATGGCGGCGCTGATCATCGTCAGCGGCTACACCTCGATCAACGCCGTGGTCAAAGCCGAGTTGTTCCCTACCGAAATCCGCGCCTTGGGCGTTGGCCTGCCGTACGCCCTGACCGTGTCGATCTTCGGCGGTACCGCTGAGTACGTGGCGCTATGGTTCAAGAGCATCGGCATGGAGAGCGGTTTCTACTGGTACGTGACTGCCTGTATCGCCTGCTCGTTGCTGGTGTATGTGTTCATGAAGGACACCCGCACGCATTCGCGGATCACCACTGACTGATCCCAGTCATCGGCAGAAAAAAGGGGGCATCCGCCAGCGGATTGCCCCCTTTTTTTGTTTATGGCGCTTTAACCCGCAATTAATCCCACACCCTCAATCTTCACTCATAGCGTAGACCGCATCGCCTGCATCGCTGGCAAGGCCAGCTCCCACAGGTCCGTGCATGGCCTTGCCGGTGATGAGGGCGAACTGTCGCCACATACATCTATTTTTTAGATTCTTATACGTTATTTTTTGCGCTTTTTAATCAATTTTATCAGCGTAGCATTACACCCATAGAAACAAACAACCCCTCAGCACCTCGGAGCAACGACCATGAAAAACAAACTGATCCTGACCCTGGCCTTCTCGGTACTGGCTGCCAACGCATTCGCCGAAGACGGCTTCGACCGTACCAACAGCCACAACTTCAGCGCCGTGAAAAGCCAGTCGGCTACCTATGCAGAAGACGGCTTCGATCGCACCGGCGGCGCCAAATTCGCCGAAGACGGCTTCGATCGCACCCAGGTCCACCGCATCAGTTAAGCGCTGATGTGACGCAGTCAGCCCGGCTTCGGCCGGGCTTAGTCATTTTCAGCAAGGCAAAGCCTTGGCACACTAGCGGCCTACTCACAGGGAAGGCCTTCGGGCCAGCGCAGATGTATTACTACGAACCGGCAAAAGGCCACGGCCTGCCCCACGATCCGTTCAATGCCATCGTCGGCCCACGCCCGATTGGCTGGATTTCCTCCCAGGACGCCGAAGGTCGCCTGAACCTGGCGCCCTACAGCTTCTTCAACGCCTTCAACTACATTCCACCGATCATCGGTTTCGCAAGCGTCGGGCGCAAAGACAGCCTGAACAACATCGAGCAAACCGGCGAGTTCGCCTGGAACCTGGCCACCCTGCCGCTGGCCGAGGCCATGAACCAGAGCTGCGCGGCAGTTGCGCCGCAGGTCGATGAGTTCACCCTGAGCGGTCTGACCCCGGTGGCGTCAAAAGTGATTGCCGTGCCGCGGGTGCAAGAGAGCCCGGTGTCGTTCGAATGCAAGGTGACCCAGATCATCCAGCTGCAGCGTGCCGACCAAGCGCTGGTGCCGAGCTGGCTGGTGCTGGGTGAGGTGGTGGCCGTGCATATCGCCGAGCATCTGCTCAAGGACGGCATCTATGACACCGCTGCGGGCCAGCCGATCCTGCGTGGCGGCGGCCCGGCGGATTACTTCGAACTGGGCAACCTGTTCAAGATGGCCCGCCCGCAGGTCAACGGCTGAGTTACCAGACCAGCTCGGCGTCGTCATCGACGCCCTGCAGGCGCTCAAGTTCGGCGCAGGCCGCTTCATCAGCAGCCAGGGCGGTGTTGAAGGTCTGCTCTACCAGGACCTTGTGAAAACGCGGCGCCCCGGAGGCCCCCAGGCCTTTGACGGCGATGGCGGCGTGGTAGCCGTCGTCGCCGCGTACGGCTGCCGATACTGCTTCGAACCGGGAAAATTCTTTACGTGCCATGTGCCTCGAGTCCACATCAATTGCCAGAAGCCGCCATTCTAACCTGCGCAAGGCGAGCCGAAGGTATGCAGGTCGAGGCTGTCGACTACCCGCGCCTGCACCAGCTCGCCGAACAGCTCAAGAGTCGGTGACGCGAAGTAGCCGCTCATCGATTGCTGATCGCGCCAGAAACCGCTGAGCAGCCACAGGTCGGCGTCGGCCTGGGAGCGTTGCAGGCTGAATTTCAGGCAGCCGGGAGCCTGGCGCGACGGTTCCAGCAGATCACGCAGGCGCGCGCCGAGTTCTTCTGAACGACCGCTGCTGGCCCGGATAAATGCGAGGTGGGTGACCGAATGTGTCGAGGTCATGAGCGTTTCTCCATGTGCAGCCAGATGAAATTGCCAGGCTGCACAGGTTAGGCCACACGCCCGCGCGGCGGTTAGGCGATTCCTGTCGAGCGCTTGCCTGATCCTGCGCGCCCTGCAGGATCAGGCAAGCGGGCGGCAGCTTTCGACTAGCGCCGTGGCTTGCACAAACCTATCCTGCAGTCGTTCTCCCTGGAATCGTCCCCATGCCCGCCATCGACCCTGACCGCCTGATCCTCGACCCCGCCCTGGAGCAACAGCGCCAGGAGCTGGCCGACCTCATCCAGCACCACGCCCCCCGTCAGTCTGGCGTCGAGTCGGCGGTCGAGGACCTGTTTCTGGTGCGCTATGAAGAAAGCGTGCGCTCGATGCCCGCCCTGGCGGAGCCTGCGTTGTGCATCCTGGCCCATGGCAGCAAGGAGGTATGCCTGGGTGACGAGCGCTATGTCTACGACCCGCTGCATTACATGGTGGTGTCGGTGGCGCTGCCGATCAGTGGCGTATTGCTGGAGGCCAGCCCGGAAAACCCCAGCCTGGGCGTACGCCTGAACATCGACCCGGCGCAGATCAACAACCTGCTGGCCGATGCCGGCCCCCTCGGTGTGCCGGCTTTGCCGTCGGGCCGTGGGCTGTATGTGGAGCGTACCGACCCGCTGTTGCTCGATGCCCTGCTGCGCCTGATTCGCCTGCTCGACTCGCCGAAGGACATCCCGATCCTCGCACCGCTGATCCAGCGCGAGATTCTCTATCGGTTGCTACGCGGCCCGCAGGGTTACCGGCTGTACGAAATTGCCATGGCCAACAGCCAGACCCACCGGGTGTGCCAGGCCATCGAATGGCTCAACCAGCACTTTCATCGGCCGCTGCGCATTGATGACCTGGCGCGCGAGGTCAACCTCAGTACCTCGACCCTGCATCACCGCTTCAAGGCAGTGACCTCAATGAGCCCGTTGCAGTACCAGAAGCAGTTGCGCCTGCAGGAAGCGCGGCGGCTGATGCTCAACGACGGGCTTGAAGCAGCGGTGGCGGGCTATCGGGTGGGCTATGAAAGCCCGTCGCAGTTCAGCCGGGAGTACAGCCGCTTGTATGGGGCGCCGCCGGTGCGGGATTTGGCCAGGTTGCGCAGTGCGCTCTAGATAGCTATCGCGGGTCAAGCCCGCTCCCACAGGGCATAGCATCGAACCTGTGGGAGCGGGCTTGACCCGCGATGAGGCCTACACCGCCCTGACCACGTGCTTGATCTCCTGAAACGCACTCAAGCCCCAAGGTCCCAGCTCCCGACCCAGGCTGCTCTGTTTGTACCCACCCCAGGCCGTCTGCGGGAAGATCACCTGCGGTGCGTTGATCCACACCACCCCCGCCTGCAAGGCATTGGCAATCCGCTCGGCGGCTTGCAAATCACGGCTGAGCACGCTGGCCACCAGGCCGAACTCAGTGTCATTGGCCAGTGCCAGCGCCTCGGCTTCAGTGGCAAACGCACGTACGCACAGCACCGGACCGAAGATCTCCTCACGCCACAGAGCACTGTCCAACGGCACCTCGGTAAACACCGTGGGGCTGACGAAATAACCACAAGGCAGCTCTGCCGGCCGTGAGCCACCACAGAGCAGCTGCGCACCCGCTTGCAGGCCCGCCGCAATATGCGCTTGTACCCGCTGGTACTGAGCCTGATTGACCAACGGGCCCATTTCGCTTTCGCCGCTGAACGGCTCGCCCACGCGGATCGCTTCGGCCCGGGCCTTCAGCGCATCGATAAATGCCGGGTACAGGGCTTGGGCGACCAGTACCCGGCTGGTGGCCGAACACATCTGCCCGGCATTGAAGAAACCGCCCAGGCAGGCCAGCTCCACCGCAAGCTCAAGGTCGGCGTCGTCCAGCACCAGCAACGACGACTTGCCGCCCAGTTCCAGGCTCACGCCCTTGATCGTCTGCGCCGCGCGCTGCATGACCTGCACCCCTACCGCATTGCTGCCGGTGAAGGAAATCTTGGCAATTCGCGGATCGGCCGCCAACGGCGCGCCCACTGCCTGCCCGGTACCACAGACCAGGTTGAACACCCCGTCCGGCAGCCCCGCTTCGGCGATGATCGCCGCCAGTTCCAGCTCGGCCAATGGCGTGATTTCCGAAGGCTTGAGCACCACGCAGCAGCCTGCCGCCAGGGCCGGCGCGAGCTTCCAGGCGGTGGTGACCATGGGGAAGTTCCACGGCACGATCAGACCCACCACCCCGCACGGCTCGCGGCGCACCCGGGCGACAAAATCCTCGCTGGGCAGCGCCACCGAGCGATCGCGCCCGAGGTTGTCCGCCAGCTCCGCGTAATAACGGAAGGTGGCGACGACATCATCGACATCGATGTGGGCTTCAGCCAGCGGCTTGCCATTGTTGCTCGCTTGCAACTGCACCAGGCGCTCGCGGCGCGCTTCGACGCCCTCGGCAATGGCCCGCAGGATGGCCGCACGGGTCGGCCCGCTGGACGTAGACCATTGAACAAATGCCGCGCGGGCCACCAGCGTCGCCCGCTCGACCGCCGCCGCGTCGCCACCGGCTACCTCGGCCAACACCTGTTCATTGCTCGGGTTGATCACCGTCAGCACCTGGGGGCCATGCTGCCAGACACCTTCGATATAGACACCAGGCAGCTTGATCATGCGGGCACCGCCCGCATCCAGGTGGCCTGGTCGATTTCGATCAGGCTCGGGCCTTGGCGATCGCACGCCTGGCGCAATGCTTCGCGCAGTTGTGCGACATCGCCGACCGACTCGGCGCTGCAGCCCAGGGCCTTGGCCACGCCGATGAAATCAGGGGTGTAGATGTCGACGCCGACCGGCTCGATGGCGCGGTTGACCATGTAGCGCTTGATCTCTTCGTAGCCCTGGTTGTTCCACAGCAGCACGATCAGCGGCACCTGCGCCTCGCGGGCACTGGCCAGTTCCGGCAGGGTGAATTGCAAACCGCCGTCGCCGATCAGGCACACCACCGGCGCGCGATCGGCCGGCGCTTCAGCGCTGCCCAACCAGGCGCCCATGGCCGCCGGCAGCGCGTACCCCAGGGTGCCATAACCGGTCGAAGCGTTGAACCAGCGCCGCGGCTGGTCCATGTCCAGGGTCAGGTTGCCGGTGTACACCGGTTGCGTCGAATCACCGACCAGCACGGCACCCGTCAGGGTTTCGACAAGGGTGGTGAGCATGCGCGTCTGGCTGCGCATCGGCAGGTCGCGATCGGCCTCCAGCACTCCACGCAAGCGCGCGGCACGGGCCGCGCCCCACTCGGCGCCGCGCACTGGTGCCGGTTGCTCGGCCAGGGCCACCAGCAAGGCCTGGGTGGCGAGGGTCGAATCGGCAACCAGGGCGACTTTCGGCGGATAGTTGCGCACGGTCTGGTCGGGGTCGATATCGATGCGCAGCAGCTCGCCCGGGATCTCGAAGCCGCCCTTGAAGGTCACGTCGTAGTCGGTCTCGGCAAGCTCGGTACCGATCGCCAGCACCACATCGGCCTCGGCGACCAGGGCACGGGTGGCCACCAGCGACTGGGTCGAGCCGATCTGCAGCGGGTGGCAGGCCGGCAGCACACCCTTGGCATTGATAGTCAGCGCTACCGGCGCCTGCAGGTACTCGGCCAGGCGGGTCAACGCGGCGCTGGCCTCGATGGCGCCACCACCGGCGAGGATCAGCGGCCGGCGGGCAGCCGCCAGCATGGCGGCCATTTGTGCCACTGGCGCGGGGGCGGCCCCGGCGCGGGCGATACGCACCGGGGCGCAGGCCAGCAGGTGATCGGCGTCCTCGATCAGCACGTCCAGCGGAATTTCGATATGCACCGGGCGCGGACGCGCGCCGTCGAACACGGCAAAGGCACGGGCCAGTACCGACGGCAGGTCATCGGCGCTCATCAGGGTGTGGGAAAACGCAGCTACACCGGCCACCAGGTTGCTCTGCGCCGGCAACTCATGCAGTTTGCCGCGCCCGCCGCCCAACTGGTCGCGCGACTGCACGCTGGAGATCACCAGCATCGGAATCGAATCAGCATAGGCCTGGCCCATGGCGGTGGTGATGTTGGTCATGCCCGGGCCGGTGATAATAAAGCACACGCCTGGCTTGCCACGGGTACGCGCATAGCCGTCAGCCATGAAGCCGGCGCCTTGCTCATGGCGCGGGGTGATGTGCCGGATGCGCGAGCTTGCCAGCCCGCGATAGAGTTCCACTGTATGCACGCCGGGAATGCCAAAGACATGGTCTACGCCATAGCCTTCAAGGAGTTTGACCAGTACTTCGCCGCAAGTCGCCATGATCGTCTGCCTGTCATTGTTCGGGAAACAGGCTGTATTGGACCGCCCGACAGCTACCTGCACAATGCAAAAAAGCTCATACTAGCCATGTTCTCAAATCATGGCTCAAGCCGATGAAACGCCTGCCTCCACTGCCTGCCCTGCACACCTTTCTAGTCACCGCCCAGTGCTGCAACTTCACCCGCGCCGCGCAACTGCTGCACATCACCCAAGGCGCGGTGAGCCGGCAAATTGCCGGGCTGGAGGACCACCTCGGTTATCCGCTGTTTCTGCGCCAGGCCCGTGGCCTGAGCCTGACCCGCGAAGGCCAGGACTGGCTGCCGCGGGTGCAGCAGGTGTTCACCTTGATCGAGGAAGGGGTGCAGCAGGTGGGTGCGCGTAGCACCACCTTGCAGCTCAAGGCACCGACCTGCGTGATGCGCTGGCTGCTGCCGCGCCTGATGGAATGGCAGGCGCTGCGCCCGGATGTGCCGGTGGAGCTGACCACCACGGTGCAGCATGGGGTGGATTTTCGTCGGGAAGTGTTCGACGCGGCGGTGGTCTATGGCGCCCGGCCCAACCATGGCCTGCAGACCCTGAAGCTGTTCGATGAACAACTGACGCCGGTGTGCGCGCCGCAACTGCTGAACGGCGCCCTGCCCTTGCAGCAGGTCGCGGATCTGGACCTGCACATGCTCCTGCACCCGACTCGCGATCAACGCGACTGGCATGCCTGGTTCGATGCCGCCGGGGCGAGCCTGCCCCGGCAAGGCAAGGGCCAGCATTTCGAAACCCTGGACATGGCCATGTCGATGGCTTCCCAGGGTACCGGTGTGGCCATCGGCGACTGGTCGCTGATCGCTGATGACCTCAAGTGCGGGCGGCTGGTGACGCCGTTCCCGCTCAAGGTCAGCACCGGCCAGGCCTATTACCTTGTGCGGCCACAAGGCTCGGCTTCAGCGGCGTTGCTGGAGCTGCTCGCGTGGTTGTGCGAGCAGGCCCAGGCCCCTCAGTAACCGACCGTGAAACGCTGGCGCGAGTGCGCCGGCGTCTCCACTTCATCGAGCATGGCAATGGCGTAGTCGGCAAAGCTGATCCAGCTCTTGCCATCGGCACCGATCAACAGGTGATCCTTGCCCAATTTGTAAGCGCCGCTGCGGGCACCTTCGACGAATTCGGCCGAAGGTGACAGGAAGGTCCAGTCCAGTTCCTTTTCCTGGCGCAGGATGTCGAGGTAGTGACCACCGGCGGTAGCTTCAGCCTTGTAGGCCTCGGGAAAATCCGGGCTGTCGATGACCTTGTGCCCCGACGGCAGCAGCAGGCTGCCCGCCCCGCCCACCACCAACAGGCGCTTGACCCCGGCACGCTTCACCGGCTCGATGATGGCCTGCGGTTTGATGCTGGAAAAGTGCGCGGCGCTGAGCACCACGTCATGCCCCGCGACGGCCTGTTCCAGGGCGGCGGCGTCGCTGACGTCCAGCGCTACGGCGTTCACCCCTTCGCGCCCCTGCAGTTTCGAGATGTCGCGGGCAATGGCGGTAACGCGATGGCCGCGGCGCAGGGCTTCTTCCAGCAACTGGCTACCAGCACGGCCGGTAGCACCGATGATTGCGATCTTGCTCATGGGAAATCTCCAGTCAGGATTGAATGACGCTTACCACTTCATCTCGCCCTTGGCGACCTTGGCGCTGAGCTCCAGCGAGCTCTCTTCACCCAGGTCCGGGTAACGTTTTTTCATTGCCGCGATCAGATCGGCGGCATTGCCCGCCTTGGCGGTTTCTTCGTCGAAGGCGCGGATATAGTCTGCGGTGAACTGCACCGCCTTGAGCGAACGGCTGCTCTGGCCCAGGTAATGGCCAGGGATCACGGTGTCGGGCTTGAGCTGCTCGATCCGCGTGAGGGTCGCCAGCCAGTCCTGGTGCGATTGCGCCGACTGCGTGTCGGCCATCCACACGTGCAGGTTCTCGGCGACCACCACACCACCGACCACCGCCTTGATCGATGGAATCCAGACAAAACTGCGGTCCGGCTGCGGGCCGTCGAGGCCGACCACTTGCAGGCGCTGGCCTTCGAGCTTCAGTTCATTGCCTTGCAACACCTGCGGCACGACCAGCTTCGCCGGTTTATCGGCGCCCATCTGCGGGCCCCAATAGGCCAGCTTGCCGTCCATGGTCTGCTTGATATGGGCAACGGTTGCCGCCGAGGCCACGACCTTGGCCTTGGGATAAGCATCGGTCAGGGTCTGCAGGCCGAAGTAGTAGTCCGGGTCACCGTGGCTGATGTAGATGGTGGTCAATTGCTTGCCGCTCGATTGCAGTTTGGCCAGCAACTGCTCAGCCTGCGCCTTGCCGAACTGGGCATCGACCAGGATGGCGTCATGCTTGCCGCTGACAATCACTGAGCTGACCGGGAACAGGGCGTTGGTACCCGGGTTGTAGACATCCAGGTTCAGCGGTTCGGCGGCCGAAGCCTGGGCCATGGCCCCAAGGGTGGCGAAAGCCAGCAGCAGGCGACGCAGGGAGAACGAACGAGGCATCAAGGCGATTCCTGTGAAGTGGGCGATGAACAACAGCTTAGTTGCACGATCCGTCACAAAAAATGCGATGCTTAGGATTAGTTTGTTTCTGAAAGCGTGCAAATCATGGATCGTCTGACAGCAATGCGAGTCTTCGTCAGCGTGGTCGACCTGGGTAGCCAATCGGCCGCCGCCGACCACCTGGAACTTTCCCGCCCGGTCGTTTCGCGCTATCTGGCCGAGCTTGAGGACTGGGTTGGCGCACGCCTGATGCAGCGCACCACGCGCCGCCTGAGCCTGACCGCCGCCGGCCAGGAAACCCTGCCACGCTGCCGGCAGATGCTCGAGCTTGCCGGCGACCTGCAAGCGGCCGTCGGCACCCCGAACGATGCCCCGCGCGGCGAGTTGCGCATCAGCGTCAGCACTTCGTTCGGCCAGGCGCAGCTGATGGACGCGGTGGCCGACTACGTCAAACGCTACCCCGGGGTAAAAATCGACCTGCAGATGCTCGACCGCACGGTGAACCTGGTGGATGAGCGCATCGACCTGGCCATCCGCACCAGCAACGACCTGGACCCCAACCTGATTGCCCGGCGCCTGACCGTATGCCGCTCGGTGATCTGCGCATCCCCTGCCTACCTGCGCCAGCACCCGGCGCCGCAGCACGTGCAGGAGCTCAGCCAGCACAACTGCCTGACCCACTCCTACTTCGGCCGCAGCCTCTGGCATTTCGACGTCGAGGGCGAGGTGGTGTCGGTGCCGGTGCAGGGCAACATCAGCGCCAACGAAGCCATGACCCTGCAACGGGCGGCCTTGGCCGGCGCCGGTGTGGCGATGCTGCCGACTTATCAGGCCGCCGACGCCCTACGCAGTGGTGAGCTGATTCGCCTGTTACCCCAGGCCAAGCCACGGGAGCTGAACCTCAACGCCGTGTACACCTCACGCAAACACATGCCGGCGACCCTGCGCAGCATGCTCGACTTTCTCGCCGAGCGCTTTACCGCCGAACCGATCTGGGATCGGGACCTGCTCTAGGCCGGGCATACCTGGCCCAGCTGACCTATGCTTTGAGTAGCACCTGTAGGTGGTTTGCAGGAGGTGAGCAGCATGGGCATCAAATCCAGAAAATGCGCCGTTATCTGTGCCATGGCCGCTGTGGTCGGGCTGTATGCCGCCGCAGCCTACCGGGTCGAACAGATCCGCAACCAACCCTACTCCGCCGCCAGTTGCAGCCTGGCTCACTGCGTGCCGCACACCGCGACGCTGAGCGCACTCAAGTAGGTTGGCCTGGGGCCTGGTGACGAAAGTCACTGGGGGCCTTGCCCGTCAGGCGGCGGAAGAACCGCGAAAAATAGGCAGGGTCAACAAAACCCAGGCTGTCGGCCAGTTGCTTGATGCTCAGGCTGGTGTAAATCAGTTCGCGCTTGGCCTCGAGTAGCAAGCGTTGATGGATGATCTGCAAGGCCGACTGCCCGGCCAGCTCACGACAGATACTGTTCAGGTGCGCCACCGAAATCCCCACCTCATGGGCCAGCGCCTCGACGCTTGGCTGCAGACGAAACTGCTGCTCGACCAGTTTATTGAAGCGTTGCAGATATTCACGCCCGCGGGCCACCGCCAGCCCCTGGCCATGGCGCTGCAAGCATTGACGGCTGATCCACACCACCAGCAGGTTGATCAATGAGCGCAGTTGCAAGTCGCGCCCGGGTTGGTCCTGCTGGTACTCCTGCTGCAAGGCACTGAACAGGCTGTACAGGTAGGTGCGGTCGGCGCCTGCCAGGTAGGTGCCGGCCTGGGCCAGGGCCGCTGGCGCTCCGGCCAGTTGGGTGTGCAACAGGCTCACCAGGGGCGCCGCCAGGGTGACCACGTAACCATCGACGTCGCTGGAAAAGCGAAAACCATGCACGCACAGGGCCGGCACCACCTGGATCGCCGCCTGCTCCAGGCGCCGCACCTGGCCTTCCACTTCGATCTCGGCCTGCCCCTCATAGAGAAACAGCAACTGGCACAGATCGGCATGCCGATGCGGTTCGATTTCCCAATCATGCAATCGGCTGCGCGCCGGAATCGACTCGCAGTGCAGCAGGTCCGGGGTCGGCCACTGCAACTGCTCGCCGTACAGCTTGAACACCGGGATCGATGCCTTGCTCATTGATCAACTCGCTCCAGGGCAATGCCCGATAATCGCACTGATTGGTGAAAAGTCCTGCTTCATGCCGTTTTTATCCCTTCTTCGCTCGCATTTCAAAGCGAAAAATGCAAGCACAACAATCATAAGCTGCTTTTGGCCTTGCCCTGAAGCTTGCCTGGGATAACAACAATGAAGACTCAAGTCGCAATTATCGGTGCCGGCCCTTCCGGTCTGCTGCTCGGCCAGTTGCTGCACAAGGCCGGGATCGCCAACATCATCATCGAGCGCCAGAGCGCCGACTACGTACTCGGGCGCATCCGCGCCGGGGTGCTGGAACAGGGCATGGTCGAGTTGCTGCGCGAAGCCGGGGTTGGCGCGCGCATGGACGCCGAGGGCCTGCCCCACAGCGGTTTCGAACTGGCCTTCGACGGGCGTCGCGAACACATCGACCTCAAGGCGCTGACCGGCGGCAAAGGCGTAATGATTTATGGTCAGACCGAAGTCACCCGGGATTTGATGGCCGCACGCCAAGCCTGCGGCGCCGTCACTGTCTATCAGGCCGACAACGTTCGCCTGCATGACCTGAAATCCGAGCGCCCTTACCTGACCTTTGAAAAGAACGGCGAAATCCAGCGCCTGGACTGCGACTACATTGCCGGCTGCGACGGCTACCACGGCATCGCCCGGCAATCGATTCCCGCCCAGGCACTGAAGATTTTCGAACGGGTCTACCCGTTCGGCTGGCTCGGCGTGCTGGCCGATACTCCGCCGGTCAGTGATGAGCTGGTGTATGCCCGCCACGAGCGCGGCTTCGCCCTGTGCAGCATGCGCTCGCCGACCCGCACCCGTTACTACGTGCAGGTGGGTGCTGAAGAGAAGGTCGAGGACTGGTCCGATGAGCGCTTCTGGAGCGAGCTCAAGTCGCGCTTGCCGGCTGATCTGGCCGAGCGCCTGGTGACCGGTCCGTCGATCGAGAAAAGCATCGCGCCGCTGCGCAGCTTCGTGGTCGAACCCATGCAATACGGCACGTTGTTCCTGCTTGGCGACGCCGCGCATATCGTCCCGCCCACCGGCGCCAAGGGCCTGAACCTGGCGGCCAGTGATGTCAGTACCCTGTACAACATCCTGCGCAAGGTCTACGCCGAAGGCCGTAGCGACCTGCTGGAGCGCTACTCGCAAATCTGCCTGCGGCGTATCTGGAAGGCCGAGCGGTTTTCCTGGTGGATGACTTCGCTCCTGCACCGCTTTCCCGACAGCGATGCCTTCAGCCAGCGTATCCAGCAAACCGAGCTTGAGTACTACGTCAGTTCCGAAGCCGGTCGTACAGTATTGGCGGAAAACTACGTCGGCCTGCCTTACGAGCCGATCGAGGAGGACGCTTAGCAAGCTATCGAGTAGACTGGTCAGCACTTGCGCCCGCCGCTACCGGCTGCGGGCTTCACCTGCCTCAGAGCTGGCCCGTGACTCAACTGAACACTCCGCAACCGGTGCTGCGCAGCGTGCTCGTCGCACTGATGCTGGCGATCTTTCTTGGCGCGCTGGACCAGACCATCGTCGCCGTGTCGATGCCGGCGATTTCGGCGCAGTTCAACGATGTCGGCCTGCTGGCCTGGGTGATTTCCGGTTACATGGTGGCCATGACCGTGGCCGTGCCGATCTACGGCAAGCTCGGCGACCTGTATGGCCGGCGGCGGATGATCCTCACCGGTACCGCGCTGTTCACCCTGGCTTCGATCTTCTGCGCACTGGCACAGAACATGGAGCAACTGGTGCTGGCGCGGGTACTGCAGGGTATCGGCGCCGGTGGCATGGTCTCGGTCAGCCAGGCGATCATCGGCGACTTCGTGCCGCCGCGCGAACGCGGTCGCTATCAGGGCTACTTCAGCAGCATGTATGCCCTGGCCAGTGTCGCCGGGCCGGTGCTCGGCGGAATGCTCACCGAATACCTGTCATGGCGCTGGGTGTTCTGGCTCAACCTGCCCCTGGGCCTGACCGCCTGGTGGGTGACCCGCCGCGCCCTGCGCAGCCTGCTGGTACCAACGCACAAGGCGCAGGTCGATTACCTCGGCGCCGCGCTGCTGATTCTTGGCCTGGGCAGCCTGCTGCTGGGCATCACCCTGATCGGCCAGGGGCAACCCTGGGACTCTGCGCAAGTTGCCAGCCTGCTCGGTTGTGCACTGATCGGCTTGCTGCTGTTCGTGCTTCATGAACAGCGCGTCGCCGAGCCGCTGCTGCCGCTGAAATTGTTCGCCAATCGCACCGCCACCCTATGCTGGTGCACGATCTTCTTCGCCAGCTTCCAGGCCATTTCCCTGACCATGCTGATGCCGCTGCGCTATCAGAGCATCACCGGCGCCGGTGCCGACAGCGCTGCCTTGCATTTGCTGCCGCTGGCCATCGGCCTGCCGATCGGTGCGTATTGCGGTGGCCGCCTGACCTCCCTCACCGGGCGCTATAAGCCACAGATTCTCGGCGGTGCGCTGCTGATGCCGTTTGCCATCGTCGGTATGGCCTTCAGCCCGCCGCAAGCGGCCTGGTTCAGTGGCATGTTCATGGTCTTGACCGGGATTGCCTCGGGCCTGCAGTTCCCCACTTCGCTGGTAGCGACCCAGAGTGCGGTGGAACCACGGGATATCGGCGTGGCCACCAGCACCACCAACCTGTTCCGCTCGCTCGGCGGGGCCATGGGCGTGGCCATCATGTCCACCCTGCTGCTGGCGATGCTCGCCCAGGGCGGCTTGAGCCTGGCCGGCGATGCCCTGCTCGGCAGCCTGCAGGCCGGTGAACCGACCGCGGCGATGCAGGCCGAGTTGTTGCTGACCTTTCGCAACCTGTTGCTGGGCAGTGCGACGGTTTCATTGCTGGGGCTGACGGCGGCGCTGGCTTTGCCTGACAGACAATTGCGCGGCCGTCAGTAAGACGCTTATAACTGGCGTAGAAACAAATGATCACAAAGCTTCACAAAGTGTCATTTGCGCAAGGCAGGGCTCAAGCGCAGCATATCCAGCCCGGTATCGATCCACAGCTCGGCCTGGTTCAGCAGGTCAAAGCTGCCGGGCAGCAGTAGCCAGCGGCGAATCAGCCCGTCTATATAGGCATAGATGGCCAGTGCCGCGCGTTCCGGGTCCACGTCGGCGGGCAGTTGCCCGCGCTTGACTGCATTGCCCAGCGACAACGCGATATGGGCATGACAATCGATCGTCGAGGCCTGCCGTTGCTGGCGGATCTCGCACCTATCATCGGTGAACTCGCATTTGTGATGCAGAATTTCATTGATTCGCCGGGTCTTCGGATCGAGCACCATCTGGTGCATCAACCGTACCAGCAGCTTGCGCATGCAGCCGAGCGGGTCGACTTCATCCTCGCTTTCACTGGCCCGGGCCAGGGCGTCCAGCGGCTCGTGCAGGCTGTCGAGCATGGCCTGCACCAGTTCGGCCTTGTCGTTGAAGTGCCAGTAGATGGCGCCGCGGGTCACCCCGGCCTCTTTGGCAATATCGGCCAGGGTGGTACGCGCTACCCCGCGCTTATAGAAGGCCTTTTCCGCCGCCTCGAGAATCTGGGCGCGGGTTTCCTGGGCTTCTTCTTTGGTTCGACGGACCATGGCAGTACAACCTCATCAGGCCCAGGCACGCACGCTGGGTGCCTGGGAGTCGGGCCGGGTCAGCCTCTGCAGGCTGTTACCGGCTGTATTAATTTGGGGGCTCGCATCGGCTGAATGTGTCGCCTGCGAGGTATTTACAAACAACCATGAATGTAAGTATATTCCTTAGCAAGCTATTAATCCACCCGACAGCATTTTTTATAGCGCACCCTTTCCATTATTCTTGAGCGTCTTCAGCTCTTGCGACCCGAGGATCTTCATGCAATTCAAGCCAGCTGTTACCGCTCTGGTTTCCGCCGTCGCCCTGGCAACACTGCTCAGCGGCTGTAAAAAGGAAGAGGCGGCGCCCGCGGCGCAAGCTCCTCAGGTCGGCGTCGTAACCCTGCAAACCCAGGCCTATACCCTGACGTCCGACCTCCCTGGCCGTACCACCGCGTACCGCATTGCCGAGGTTCGACCACAGGTCAACGGCATCATTCTCAAGCGCCTGTTCAAAGAGGGCACCGAGGTCAAGGAAGGTCAGCAGCTGTACCAGATCGACCCGTCGGTGTACGAGGCGACCCTGGCCAGCGCCCAGGCCAACCTGCAATCGACCCGCTCGCTGTCCGAGCGCTATAAGCAACTGGTCAGCGAACAGGCTGTCAGCCGCCAGGAATACGACGACGCGCAAGCCAAACGTTTGCAGGCCGAAGCCTCGCTGCGCAGCGCCCAGATCGACCTGCGCTACACCAAGGTGCTGGCGCCGCTGAGCGGGCGCATTGGCCGTTCTTCGGTCACTGAAGGCGCACTGGTCAACAACGGCCAGGCCGATGCCATGGCGGTGATCCAGCAGCTCGACCCGATCTACGTCGACGTCACCCAGTCCTCGGCCGAGCTGCTCAAGCTGCGCCGCGAGCTGGAAAGCGGCCAACTGCAGAAGGTCGGCGACAACGCCGCCAAGGTCACCCTGACCCTGGAAGACGGCAGCACCTACAGCAAGGAAGGCCGACTGGAGTTCTCCGAAGTCTCGGTCGACCAGACCACCGGCTCCGTGACCCTGCGTGCGGTGTTCCCCAACCCTGAGCACAACCTGCTGCCGGGCATGTTCGTTCATGCGCGCCTGGCTGCCGGGGTCAACAGCGCGGCCATCCTCGCCCCGCAACAGGGCGTGACCCGCGACCTCAAGGGCCAGCCGACCGCGCTGGTCGTCAATCAGGACAACAAGGTCGAGCTGCGCCAGCTCAAGGCCAGCCGTACCGTCGGTAGCGACTGGCTGATCGAGGAAGGCCTGAACCCGGGCGACCGCCTGATCACCGAAGGCCTGCAGTTCGTCAAGCCGGGCATCGAGGTCAAGGCCAGCGCAGCCACCAACGTCAAGCCTGCCCAGCCAACCCAGGCCAATGCAGCGATTGCAGGGGCCAAAGGGGAATAAACCATGTCGAGATTTTTTATCGATCGCCCGATCTTTGCCTGGGTGATCGCCTTGGTGATCATGCTGGTCGGCGCCTTGTCGATCCTCAAATTGCCGATCAACCAGTACCCGAGCATCGCGCCACCGGCCATCGCCATCGCCGTGACCTACCCGGGCGCTTCGGCGCAGACCGTGCAGGACACCGTGGTGCAGGTGATCGAGCAGCAGCTCAACGGTATCGACAACCTGCGTTATGTGTCGTCGGAAAGTAACTCCGACGGCAGCATGACCATTACCGCGACCTTCGAGCAGGGCACCAACCCAGACACTGCGCAGGTCCAGGTGCAGAACAAGCTGAACCTGGCCACCCCGCTGCTGCCGCAAGAAGTGCAACAGCAGGGTATCCGCGTGACCAAGGCGGTGAAGAACTTCCTGCTGGTGATCGGCCTGGTATCCGAAGACGGCAGCATGTCCAAGGATGACCTGGCCAACTACATCGTCTCCAACATGCAGGACCCGATCTCGCGGACTGCCGGTGTCGGTGACTTCCAGGTGTTCGGTGCCCAGTACGCCATGCGTATCTGGCTCGACCCGGCCAAGCTGAACAAGTATCAGCTGACCCCGGTCGACGTGCGTACCGCCGTGGCCGCGCAGAACGTCCAGGTGTCCTCCGGCCAGCTCGGCGGCCTGCCTGCCCTGCCAGGCACCCAGCTCAACGCCACGATCATCGGCAAGACCCGCCTGCAAACCGCCGAGCAGTTCGAAAAGATTCTGCTCAAGGTCAACCGTGACGGCTCCCAGGTGCGCCTGGGCGATGTCGCCAAGGTCGGCCTGGGTGGTGAGAACTACGCGATCAGCGCCCAGTTCAACGGCAAGCCGGCCTCCGGCCTTGCGGTAAAACTGGCCACTGGCGCCAACGCCCTGGATACCGCCAAGGCCCTGCGCCAGACCATCACCGACCTGGAGCCGTTCTTCCCGGAAGGCATGAAGGCGGTGTTCCCGTATGACACCACTCCGGTCGTGACCGAGTCGATCAGCGGGGTAATCCACACCCTGATCGAAGCGATCGTGCTGGTGTTCCTGGTGATGTACCTGTTCCTGCAGAACTTCCGCGCCACCATCATCACCACCATGACCGTACCGGTGGTATTGCTGGGTACCTTCGGCATCCTTGCCGCGGCGGGCTTCAGCATCAACACCCTGACCATGTTCGGCATGGTGCTGGCCATCGGCTTGCTGGTGGACGACGCCATCGTCGTGGTGGAGAACGTCGAGCGGGTGATGGCCGAAGAGGGGCTATCGCCCAAAGAAGCGACCAAGAAGTCCATGGGCCAGATCCAGGGCGCCCTGGTCGGTATCGCCCTGGTGCTGTCGGCGGTACTGCTGCCCATGGCCTTCTTCGGCGGCTCCACCGGCGTGATCTACAAACAGTTCTCGATCACCATCGTCTCGGCCATGGCCCTGTCGGTACTGGTGGCCCTGATCTTCACCCCGGCGCTGTGTGCGACCATGCTCAAGCCGATTGCCAAGGGCGAGCACCACGTTGCCAAGCGCGGCTTCTTCGGCTGGTTCAACCGCAACTTCGACCGCAGCGTGCGTAGCTACGAGCGCGGCGTCGGCAACATGCTGCGGCACAAGGCCCCGTACCTGCTGGCCTACCTGCTGATCGTGGTCGGCATGATCTGGCTGTTCACCCGCATTCCGACGGCGTTCCTGCCTGAAGAAGACCAGGGCGTACTGTTCGCCCAGGTGCAGACCCCGGCCGGTTCCAGTGCCGAGCGCACCCAGGTGGTGATCGACGAAATGCGCAGCTACCTGCTCGACAAGGAAGCCGATACCGTTGCCTCGGTGTTCACCGTCAACGGCTTCAACTTCGCCGGTCGTGGCCAGAGCTCGGGCATGGCCTTCATCATGCTCAAGCCATGGGGCGAGCGCTCTGCCGAGAACAACGTGTTCAACCTGGCGAACCGTGCCCAGCAGCACTTCTTCAGCTTCCGCGATGCGATGGTGTTCGCCTTCGCCCCACCGGCGGTACTGGAGCTGGGTAACGCCACCGGTTTTGACGTGTTCCTGCAAGACCGTGCCGGTGTCGGCCATGAAAAACTGATGCAAGCGCGCAACCAGTTCCTCGGCATGGCCGCACAGAGCAAGATCCTTTCGGCAGTACGCCCGAACGGCCTGAACGATGAGCCGCAGTACCAGCTGACCGTCGACGACGAGCGCGCCAGTGCCCTGGGCGTGACCATCGCCGACATCAACAGCACCCTGTCGATTGCCCTGGGTGCCAGCTACGTCAACGACTTCATCGACCGCGGCCGGGTCAAGAAGGTTTACATCCAGGGTGAAGCCGGTGCGCGGATGAGCCCGGAAGACCTGCAGAAGTGGTACGTGCGCAACGCCGCTGGCGAGATGGTGCCGTTCTCATCCTTCGCCAAGGGCGAGTGGATCTACGGGGCACCGAAGCTGTCGCGTTACAACGGCGTAGAAGCCATGGAAATCCTCGGTGCGCCAGCCCCTGGCTACAGTACCGGTGAAGCCATGCTCGAGGTCGAGCGCCTGGCCGCGCAACTGCCGGCGGGTATCGGTTACTCCTGGACGGGCCTGTCGTACGAGGAGCGGCTGTCCGGCTCCCAGGCGCCAGCGCTGTACGCCCTGTCGCTGCTGATGGTGTTCCTGTGTCTGGCGGCGCTGTATGAAAGCTGGTCGATTCCGATCGCGGTCATGCTCGTGGTGCCGCTGGGGATCATCGGTGCGCTGCTGGCCACCAGCCTGCGCGGGTTGTCCAACGACGTGTACTTCCAGGTGGGGCTGTTGACCACCATCGGCCTGGCGGCGAAAAACGCGATCCTGATCGTCGAATTCGCCAAGGAACTGCACGAGCAGGGCCGCAGCCTGATGGATGCGGCCATCGAAGCCTGCCGGATGCGTCTGCGGCCAATCATCATGACCTCGCTGGCGTTCATCCTCGGCGTGGTGCCGTTGGCCATCTCCAGTGGCGCAGGCTCGGGCAGCCAGCACGCCATCGGTACCGGGGTTATCGGCGGCATGCTGACCGCCACCGTACTGGCAATCTTCTGGGTGCCATTGTTCTTTGTAAGCGTGTCGTCGCTGTTCGGTAGCAAGAAGCCCGAAGAGGACGCCACCCCTGAAACTCCACGCTATGAGGCCGGGCAATGAGTAAGTCCCTGTTGTCCCTGGCAGTAACCGCTTTCATTCTTGGCGGCTGCTCGCTGATCCCTGACTACCAGACCCCGGAATCGCCGGTGGCCGCGCAGTGGCCGCAAGGCCCTGCCTACTCGCCGACCGAGTCGGCCGAGGTGGCCGCCGCCGAACAGGGCTGGCGTCAGTTCTTCCATGACCCGGCGCTGCAGCAGTTGATCCAGACCGCGCTGGTCAACAACCGCGACCTCAAGGTCGCGGCGCTGAACATCGATGCCTACCGGGCGCAGTACCGCATTCAGCGGGCCGATCTGTTTCCGGCGGTCTCGGCCAATGGCAGCGGCAGCCGTCAGCGGATGCCGGCGAACATGTCGCAAACCGGCGAATCGAGTATCAGCAGCCAGTACTCGGCGACCCTTGGGGTCAGCGCCTACGAGCTCGACCTGTTCGGCCGGGTGCGCAGCCTGACCGAGCAACAGCTGGAGATCTACCTGTCCAGCGAAGAAGCGCGGCGCTCGACGCAGATCAGCCTGGTGGCCAGTGTGGCCAACGCCTACTTCACCTGGCAGGCCGACCAGGCGCTGCTCAAGCTCACCGAAGAGACCCTCAAGACCTACGAGGAAAGCTACCAGCTGACCTTGCGTAGCAATGAAGTGGGGGTCGCTTCGGCCCTGGACCTGAGCCAGGCACGCACGTCGGTTGAAGGTGCGCGGGTCAAGCTGGCGCAGTTCCAGCGCCAGGTTGCCCAGGACCTCAACAGCCTGACCGTGCTGCTCGGCACCGGCGTGCCGGCCAACCTGCCGGCGGCGCAGAATCTTGACAGCGACCTGTTGGCCGAAGTGCCGGCGGGCCTGCCGTCCGACCTGCTGCAACGCCGGCCGGACATCCAGGAAGCCGAACACCTGCTCAAGGCTGCCAATGCCAACATTGGCGCGGCCCGCGCGGCGTTCTTCCCGAGCATCAGCCTGACCGCCAACGCCGGGACCCTGAGCCCGGACATGGGCGGCCTGTTCAAGGGTGGCTCGGGCACCTGGCTGTTCCAGCCGCAGATCAACCTGCCGATCTTCAATGCCGGTGCCCTGCGTGCCAGCCTCGACTACTCGAAGATCCAGAAGGACATCAACGTCGCCAAGTACGAGAAAACCATCCAGACCGCCTTCCAGGAAGTCTCCGATGGCCTCGCCGCGCGCCAGACCTTCAATCAGCAGTTGCAGGCCCAACGTGACCTGGTTGCCGCCAACCAGGACTACTACCGTCTGGCCGAGCGTCGCTACCGCATCGGTATCGACAGCAACCTGACCTTCCTCGACGCCCAGCGTCAGCTGTTCAACACCCAGCAGTCGTTGATCAGTGATCGCCTGTCGCAGTTGGTCAGCGAGGTCAACCTGTACAAGGCCCTCGGTGGCGGCTGGTACGAGCAGACCGGTCAGGCGCAGCAGCAGGCTGCGGCCCAGACGCCGAAAGGCTGAGTGTTTGCGTTGTGAAAGAGCCCACCCTTGCGGTGGGCTTTTTTATGCAATCGCCTGTAGGAGCGGGCTTGCCCCACGATGATGAATTAACCAACCAGTTACCGTTCGATTATCGCCCAATTCCGCCTGCAACGAATTGATTCATCCCCGCCCGCCGCCGCACCATCGCTTCGCAGCTTTTCCAAAGCGTACCCCCAAAAGATCGTAGCCCGGCCTGTGACCTCCAACCGTCGCAGCGGATGGCTTCGGCTTACATAAAAACAAGAGACATCAAACGATGACCACACCCGCACGACACCTGCTTCCCGGCTTGCTGGCCATGACTTGCACCCTGCCCGCCCTGGCGGCCGAAGGCGGCTTTGTCGAGGACGCCAAGGCCAGCCTCAACCTGCGCAACTTCTACATCAACCGCAACTTCGTCGACCCGGCCAACCCCCAGGGCAAGGCCGAGGAATGGACCCAGAGTTTCATCCTCGACGCCCGCTCCGGCTTTACCCAAGGCCTGGTCGGCTTCGGTGTCGATGTGTTGGGCCTGTACTCGGTCAAGCTCGATGGCGGCAAGGGCACGAAGGGTACGCATTTGTTGCCGGTACACGATGACGGGCGCCCAGCCGATGACTTCGGGCGCCTGGGCGTAGCGCTGAAAGCGAAGATCGCCAACACCGAACTGAAAGTTGGCGAATGGATGCCGGTGCTGCCGATCCTGCGCTCGGACGACGGCCGCTCGCTGCCGCAGACCTTCCGCGGCGGGCAGATCACCTCGCAGGAGATCGCCGGCTTGACCCTGTATGCCGGGCAGTTTCGCGGTAACAGCCCACGCAATGACGCGAGCATGGAAGACATGTCGATGAACGGCCGGGCGGCCTTCACCTCCGACCGCTTCAACTTTGCCGGTGGCGAATACAGCTTCAACGACAAGCGCACGATGATCGGTTTGTGGAATGCCGAGCTCAAAGACATCTACAACCAACAGTACATCAACCTGGTGCACAGCCAGCCTGTGGGCGACTGGACCCTGGGCGCCAACCTCGGCTACTTCATCGGCAAGGAAGACGGCGCCGAACGCGCCGGCAAGCTGGACAACCGCACCGCCTCGGCGCTGCTCTCGGCCAAATACGGCGCCAACACCTTCTACCTCGGCCTGCAGAAAGTCAGCGGCGACGATGCCTGGATGCGGGTCAACGGCACCAGTGGCGGCACCCTGGCCAACGACAGCTACAACTCAAGCTTCGACAACGCCCAGGAACGCTCCTGGCAGTTGCGGTACGACTACAACTTCGCCGGCCTCGGCGTGCCCGGGCTGACCTTGATGAACCGCTACATCAGCGGCGACAACGTGCACACCGGCGCCATTACCGATGGCAAGGAATGGGCGCGGGAATCGGAGCTGGCCTATGTGATCCAGTCCGGGACGTTGAAGAGCCTGTCGGTCAAATGGCGTAACTCGACCATGCGCCGGGACTACAGCACCAATACCTTTGATGAGAACCGGCTGATCATCAGTTACCCGATCAGTATTCTCTGAAACCTCTGCCTTGGGGCTGCTACGCAGCCCATCGCCGGCAACGCCGGCTCCCACAATGTCCGCTGTGCACAACACCTGGACTGTAGGAGCGGGCTTGCCCCGCGATTACTTCAAGCCCCGCGTGTGGTGCGGCTCCGCTGCCCGGCCACCCCCACCGGTACATCGCCCTGCAAGGTCACCCGGCGCACCACGCGGCCCTGGGTGCCGTAGTCATCGACCGCATAGTGCTGGGTCGCGCGGTTGTCCCAGATCGCCACGTCACCGGCCTGCCAACGCCAGCGCACGGTGTTCTCCAGGCGCGTGACATGGCTTTGCAGCAGGTTGAACAGGTGCGCCGAGTCGCTCTGCGAGTAGCCCTTGATGCGTTTGACGAAGTGCCCGAGCAAAAGGTTCTTCTCACCGCTGACCGGGTGCACACGCACTACCGGATGCTCGGTTTCGTACACCGTCGATGTGAAGATCTTCCGGTAGTTTTCCAGTTGTTCCAGGCTCACATCGGGCTTGGCTGCGGCGTAGTCGTACTCGTTGCTGTGCACCGCCCAGAGCTGGTCAGCCAGGGCCCGCAGTTCTGCAGAGAGGTCCTGATAAGCCGTGGCGGTATTGGCCCACACCGTGTCGCCACCCGATGCGGGCGCCACCACCGAGCGCAGGATCGACGCCTTGGGGTAGGCATCGACGAAGGTCACGTCGGTGTGCCAGGAATTGGCCCGGCGCCCTTCGCCGCCATCGAGTTCGAGCAGGTAACGCGTGCCTTCGCGCACTGGCACGGTCGGGTGGGCGATCGGCTCACCGAGCAGGTGGGCGAAGGCTTCCTGGCCCTGGTCATCGAGGTGGGTCTGGGCGCGGAAGAACACCACCTTGTGTTGCACCAGGGCGGCCTGGATGGCTTCGATCACGGCGGGCTCAAGGTCGGCGCTCAACTGGACCCCGCGAATTTCGGCACCGATGCGCCCGGCCACCGGGTGGATATCCAGCGCGTGGGTGACAGGTGCTACAGCACGTGCGGCATTGCTCATGGTTTGACCCTCATCTGGCTAGGTTGCGCGAAGCGGCGTTGAAACCTCTGCTCTATTGATATGCAAATAAGCTCTAACAAATAAACAGATGCTTCATTGACGGAATAAGAGCTTGCATTTAAAACCTGAGCCTGCGCGGCGGCAAATACCTTCGCCGTATTTTTGGAATGCCGGGAAAGCATATGGATCTTCGCCAACTGCGTTACTTCATCGCCCTCACTGAACACCGCAGTTTTGTCCGCGCCGCCGATGCCATGGGCATCACCCAGCCGGCTTTCAGCCGCAGCATCCAGGGCCTGGAACAGGAGTTCGGCTGCGTGCTGATCGATCGCGCCAACAAGGACCTGCGCCCCACGCCCGAAGGCCAGGTGGTGCTGCAGCACGCCCTGCGCCTGGTGCAAGGCGCAGCACAGCTGAACAGCGAAGTGCAGCAGATGACCAAGCTCGATGCCGGCGAGCTGCGCTTCGGCTGCGGCCCGGCGCCTGCGGTGCACCTGGTGCCGCAGGCGGTGGCACGCTTTCTCGGCGCCCACCCCAAGGTGCGCACCTGCTTCGACGTGGATAACTGGGAAAAACTCAGCCGCGCGCTGAGTCGAGAAGAGATCGAGTTCTTCGTCGCCGACATCCGTCATTTCGAGGCCGACCCGAACTTCCAGACCCAGCCGCTGAGCCCGCGCCGCGGCCTGTTCTTCTGCCGTCCGGGGCACCCGCTGCTGGCCAAGGACAGCCTGTCGACCAACGACATGTTCGACTACCCGCTGGCCACCACCCTGATCCCGCCGGGGGTGCGCAAGCTGCTGGCCAACCTCAGCGGCAAGACCGACTTCGCCCCGCAGGTGCAGACCGAGCACCTGCCGACCCTGGTGAAGATCGTGCTGGGCACCGACGCCATTGGTATCGGCACCGAAGAAGCCTTTGCCGAGGACATCGAACAGGGCCGCCTGATACGCCTGCACTGGCGCAACCTGCCGGCCAACCTCGACAGCCTCAATGCCCGCTGCGGTATCGTCAGCCGCAGCGGTTATCGCCTTTCGCCCGCCGCCCGGGCAATGATCGAAACCCTGATCAGCCTCGATCGGCAGCCAGAGGTGCAGGTGCTGGCCGGATAGCCTGGGGCGCCAGCCACTGCTCGACGTTGAACGGTTTGCGAATCAACCGCTGCTCGGCGGCCAAGTCCACCGACGCCTGCAATTTGGCCAGGAAGTCGGCATCCAGGGTCGAAGGGAAGATCTTGCTCAATTGCTCGTGCTGCAGGTCCTGCTGAAGGATCGCTGGCGGGTAACTGGCCAGCCCCGAGACCAGCTGGATGTACGCCTCCTTGTTGTCGTCCCGGGTCAGCCAGTGCACGGCCTTTTCCTGGGTAGCGAGGAGTTTTTCCACCAGTTCCGGATGCTCGTCGACAAAGCGCCCGGAGCCCACCAGCACGGCCTGCACATTGCCGGCGCCGCCCAAGTCACGGGTACTCAAGGGCAACTCGGCCAGGCCGCGTTGCTTGAGGGCGCTGATGCCGGTCGAGCCCCAGGTGGCGTCGATCTGCCTGGCAGCCAGGGCGGCGATCGCCGCGTTGAAATCCAGGTTGATGACTTTCAGGTCCTTCTCGCTCAGGCCCTGGCTGGCCAGGGCGGCGTCGAACGACAGCTGGGTGGCGGTGCCGCGAAACACCGCCACGCGTTTGCCCTTGAGGTCTTGCAGGGTCTTGATGTTGCTGCCCGGCGCCACCCCCAGGTAGTGCTTGATGCCGCGACCGGTGGCGGCCAGCAGACGGGTGTCGAGGCCATTGGCCTTGCCGATGATCGCCGCCAGGTCGCCGAGGTAGGCAAAGTCGACCTGACCGTTGGCGAATGCCTCGTTGATCACCGGGCCCGCGCCCTTGAAGTAGTTCCACTGGATGCTGATGCCATCGGCGGCGAAGGCTTTTTCCAGCAATTGCTGGTCGCGCAGTACGTCGGTCACACCGCCGCCGGAATGCTGGGTGCCGGCGCTCAGGTCGGGCACGGCGATGCGGATTTCCCTGACCTCGCCAGCCTGGGCCGGCGGCAGCCAGCCGACCACCGCGGCCAGGGCGGGAACGGCAAACAGATTGAACACACGGTTGATCGACAGGTTCATGGCACGCGACTCCTTGTAATGGTGCGGCCACGCTACCGACAACCCAGACCAGTAAATAAATACTAATAAATTACATTTTAATAACTTGTAAGCATAAAAGCCGTTCTACGGGCGTTCCAGCGCGCCATGCATCAGGCACAAGAAAAATATGCTTCGAATGCATTGGCTGCGCGTTGTGACAGCAGCTTTAAATGCAGATTCTTATCACCTAAACGAATTGATATTCAAAGCTGTAATTCAATTTAAGAATAAGCAAATTTCAACTCGCAGAGGTTTCCATGGCCCGAGCTTCACTTTCCAGCCTGCCACTGGCCAGCCCGCCAGGCCGCATGCGACTGTTCGACGGCCTGCCCCTGCGTCGCCTGCAGGCCTGGTATCTGCCCCTGTTGCTGGCCGCATGGTGGTGGCTGGCCAGCCGCAACCTGTGGATGAGCGAACAGATACTGCCAGCGCCGAGCCTGGTCTGGCAGAGCGCTGTGGAGCTGGCCCGGGGCGAACTGTGGACGCACCTGGCGATCAGCCTGCAACGCCTGGCCCTGGGCCTGTTGCTGGGAGTTGCCAGTGGCGCCCTGCTCGGTGCCTGGCTGGGTTTCAGCCGTCGCGCCGAACGCCTGGTACTGCCAACCTTCAATGCCCTGGCGCAGATCCCGACCCTGGCCTGGGTGCCGCTGTTCATGGTGCTGTTCGGCATCGGCGAGGTGCTCAAGCTGGTGGTGCTGGTCAAGGCGATCATCGTGCCGGTAACCCTGCATACCCTGGTGGGCGTGCGCGATGCCCAGCCACGGCTGCGCGAAGCGACCACGGTGTTGCGCCTGCCGCCGCGCCTGCTGATCAGCAAACTGATTGTGCCGGCGGCGCTGCCGGCCTTTCTCGCCGGCGTGCGCCTGGCCCTGGCCACCGGCTGGACATCGTTGCTGGCGGTGGAACTGCTGGCCTCCAGTGAAGGCATCGGTTACCTGATGGTCTGGGCCCGGCAGTTGTTCATGCTCGACATCGTGTTTGTCTGCATCCTGGTCATTGGCCTGCTGGGTTTTGTCATGGACCGTGGCCTGAGCTGGCTCGAGCGGCGTCTGGTGCACTGGCCGCACCCGTCCAGCGCCGAACTGCGGGTGTCGCGCTTGCACGGTGGCCAGCGCCTGCAGGCCTTGCTGCTGCCCTTGGCACTGCTGGCGCTGTGGCAGTTGGCCAACCAGTTGAACTGGGTCGACACACAGATTCTGGTCGCCCCGCTGCAGGTCCTGGAGACTACCGGCAACGGCCTGCTCGACGGCTCGCTCAGCGGCGCCCTGGCGATCAGTGTCGGTCGGGCCTTGGGCGGCCTGCTGCTCGGTGGCAGCCTGGGTTTTGCCCTGGGCCTGTGGCTTGGGCTGTCGACGCCCGCCGAACGCCTGTTCGGGCCGAGCCTGGCCGGCTTACGGCAGATCGCGATCTTCGCCTGGGTACCGCTGCTGACCGCCTGGTTCGGTCTCGGTGAGCTGGCCAAGTGGGTATTCGTTGGCCTGGCGGCGTTCTTCCCGTTGTTCATCGCCACCCAACGGGCCGTGGCCAACCGCTCGCCACAACTGGAAGAAGCCGCCCGCGTGCTGCACCTCAACCTGGCCCAGCGTCTGCGCCGGCTGGTACTACCGGGAGCGGCGCCGGGGATTTTCGCCGGCCTGCGCATCGGCCTGATCTACGCCTGGCTGGGCACCATCGGCGCCGAGTACTTCATGCCCTCGGGCGGCGGTATCGGCAGCCTGATGATCGGCGCCCAGCAGTTGCTGCGCATGGACATCATCATGGCCGGGATGCTCCTGGTCGGCCTTACCGGCGCACTCCTGGGTGCCCTCGGACAACACCTCGAATTGCGCGCCACGCGCTGGAGACGAGCATGAACGCCATCGCCCCTGCCCTGGTCAGTTTCAATCAGGTCGGCAAACACTTCGCCGTGGCCGGCGGTGAGCTGGAAGCCATCCGCGACTTCAACCTGCAAATCGCCGACGGTGAGTTCGTCGCCATCGTCGGCGCCAGTGGCTGCGGTAAATCCACCCTGCTGCGCCTGCTGATCGGCCTGGACAACGACTACCAGGGGCAGATCCTGATCGACGGCCAGCCGCTCAATGGCATCGGCAGCGAACGCGGCATCGTCTTTCAGGAGCACCGTCTGTTCCCCTGGCTGAGCGTGGCGCAAAACATCGCCCTGGGCCTGGTCAACGCGCCGCTGAACAGCGAGCAGCGCCAGCAACGCATCGACCAGTACATCGCCCTGGTGGGCCTGCAAGACTTCAGCCAGGCCTACCCGCACCAGCTCTCCGGCGGCATGGCCCAGCGTGTGGCGATTGCCCGTGGCCTGGTGGCCAGCCCGCGTATCTTGTTGCTCGATGAACCCTTCGGCGCCCTCGACGCGCTGACCCGCCAGCAGATGCAGGACGAGCTGCTGGCGATTCGCGAGCGGGCACGCATTACCACCCTGCTGGTGACCCACGATGTCGAAGAAGCGCTGTTTCTCGCCGACCGCGTGGTGGTCCTGGAGCCGCGCCCCGGGCGGATCAAGCGCATCGTCGACATCGACCTGGCGCACCCGCGCCAACGCGGCAGTTACGCCTTCCACCGTCTGCGCGAAGACCTGCTGCACGAACTGACCGCCGACGAACGCTATCTGCCGCCGGCGCTGGAACAGATCCGCGACCTGCCTTTGACCTACCTTGCCTACTGAGAACCGACCATGAGCCAACGCCCCAACTTTCTGGTCATCGTTGCCGACGACTTGGGCTTCTCCGACCTCGGCGCCTTCGGCGGTGAAATCGCCACGCCGAACCTCGACAAGCTGGCCACTGCCGGCCTGCGCCTGACCGATTTTCATACTGCGCCGACCTGCTCGCCGACCCGCTCGATGCTGCTGACCGGTACCGACCACCATATCGCTGGCATCGGTACCATGGCCGAAGCGCTGACCCCGGAGCTGATCGGCAAGCCGGGCTACGAAGGCTACCTCAACGACCGCGTGGTGGCCTTGCCAGAGCTGTTGCGCGATGCCGGTTACCAGACCCTGATGAGCGGCAAATGGCACCTGGGCCTGACCGCCGAGCTGGCGCCCCAGGCCCGCGGCTTTGAACGCTCCTTCGCCCTGCTGCCCGGCGCGGCCAACCACTATGGCTTTGAACCGACCTACGACGATCAGACCCCAGGCCTGCTCAAATCGACGCCAGCGCTGTACATCGAAGACCAGGCCTTTATCGAAGAGCTGCCCAAGGATTTCTATTCCTCCGATGCCTTCGGCGACAAGCTGCTGCAGTACCTCAAGGAGCGCGACCAGAGCCGGCCATTCTTCGCCTACCTGCCCTTCTCGGCGCCGCACTGGCCGTTGCAGGCGCCCGCCGAGGTGGTGGCGCGCTACCAGGGCCGCTACGACGCCGGCCCCGAAGTGCTGCGCCAGGAGCGCCTGGAAAAACTGCGCCAGCTGGGCCTGATCGGCGCCGATACCCAGGCCCATCCGGTGGACAACCACTGGCACAGTCTCAGCGATGAACAACGCCAGCGTTCGGCGCGGGCGATGGAGGTGTACGCGGCGATGGTCGAGCGCATGGACTGGAACATTGGCCGGGTGCTGGACTATCTGCGCAACCAGGGCCTGCTCGACAACACCCTGGTGCTGTTCATGTCCGATAACGGCGCCGAAGGCGCGCTGCTCGAAGCCTTCCCCAAGTTCGGCCCGCAACTGGCCAGCTACCTCGACCAGCACTACGACAACAGCCTGGAGAACATCGGCCGGGCCAACTCCTACGTCTGGTACGGCCCGCACTGGGCGCAGGCTGCCACCGCACCGTCGCGGCTGTACAAGGCCTTCACCAGCGAGGGCGGGATTCGCGTGCCGGCGCTGGTGCATTACCCGGCGCTAGCGCGCCAGGGCCAGATCAGCCATCAGTTCAGCACGGTGATGGATATCACCCCGACCCTGCTTGATCTTGCCGGCGTGCGCCACCCCGGCAAGCGTTGGCGCGGCCGTGACGTGGCGCCGCTGCGCGGCAAGTCCTGGCTGGGCTACCTGTCGGGCGAGACCGAGCAGGTGCACGACGAAAACACCGTCACCGGCTGGGAACTGTTCGGCCGCCGGGCGATTCGCCAGGGCCACTGGAAAGCTGTTTACATCCCCGGCCCGGTCGGCCCGGCCACCTGGCAGCTCTACGACCTGGCCAGCGACCCGGGGGAAATCAACGACCTGGCCCAGGCACAACCGGCAAAATTGCAGGCGCTGCTGGGCGAATGGCAAAAGTACGTCGAGCAGACCGGGGTCATCCTCAGTCAGTCACCGTTCCAGGCGGACTAGCCAGCACCTGCAGGCGTGCGAGGTCGAGGATTTCGATCTCGCCATAGCCCAGGCGCAAGGCGCCCTCCTGCTGCAGCGACTTGAGGATCTGATTGGTGGTCTGGCGCGACAGCGAGAGCATCAGCGCCAACTGCTCCTGGGACAGTTGCAGCACGCGCCGGCTGCCCCGCAACTCGCCATAACCGGCGGCGATCTGCAGCAGCCGATGGGCCACCCTTGGCGCGGCGGCCAACAGGCTCTGCTGCTCGAGGGCGACAAACACCACGCGCAGTTTATGGCTCATCAGCAAGGCCACATCGCGCCAGTGCCGTGGCTGTTGTTCGAGCAGGTTGAGTAACGGCGCCTGGGGTATCCACAACAGCCGGGTCGGCCCTAGCGCCTGGGCGTCGTGGGTACGCGGCTGGCCGTCGAACAGGCTGATCTCGCCGAACCAGTGCGGCGCTTCGATCAGGGTCAACAGCGCCTCTTTGCCATCGGTAGCCACCGCCCCCACGCGCATCGCCCCGTCGAGCAGCGCATACAGCCCGCACGGCGCATCACCGCGCTGGAACAGGTATTGCCCGGCCGCCAGCTCGCGCTGCCGGGCCAGCGCTAACAGGCTATCCTGAAAGCGGGGAGGCAATGCCTGGAACCAATGACCTTGCAGCAGGGTTTCGCGCATAGCGCCTCGCAGGTGAACTCTGTCGGCTAGGCGACAGACAGGCGGAAATCTGTAGGACATGCTCAAGCCACCTACAGGAGGAACAACAATGAAAAACCTGGTCGAACACCTGAGTCAATACGCCGCCTACCACCGCGACCCGCGCAACATCGTCACCCATTTTATCGGTATTCCGCTGATTGTCGTGGCGGTGACCGTTTTGCTGTCACGACCGGGGGTCGACCTGGGTGGCGTCTGGGTGTCGCCGGCGTTGCTGGTAGCGCTGGTTAGCAGCGGGTTCTACCTGCGCCTGGATCAACGCCTGGGCCTGCTGATGGCGGTATTGCTCGGTTTGTGCCTGTGGGCCGGGCAGGCGTTGGCGATGCACAGCACCCTGCTGTGGCTGGGTGCGGGGCTGGCGCTGTTCGTGATCGGCTGGGTGATCCAGTTTGTCGGCCACCACTATGAAGGGCGCAAGCCGGCGTTTGTCGATGACCTGATGGGCCTGGTCATCGGGCCGTTGTTCGTGGTGGCGGAACTGGGGTTCTTGCTGGGCATGCGCCTGGAGCTGAAAAAAGCCATTGAAGACACTGTCGGACCGGTGGCAATTCGGCAGAAGAAGGCGGCGGTCTGATTGGGGCTGCTTTGCAGCCCATCGCTGGCAAGCCAGCTCCCACAGGTATGGCTGGCTTGTCAGCGATGAAGCCCTGAAGGTCAGCCCCTGGACTCAACCCCCAACTCATCCCACACCGACTCGGCCAGGTGGAAGGTCGCATTGGCCGCCGGGATGCCGCAGTAGATCGCGCTCTGCATCAGCACTTCCTTGATCTCTTCACGGGTCACGCCATTGTTGGCCGCCGCGCGCAGGTGCAGTTTCAGCTCCTCGTTGCGGTTCATGCCGATCAGCATGGCGATGGTGATCAGGCTGCGGGTATGCCGGGGCAGGCCCGGACGGGTCCAGATATCACCCCAGGCGTGGCGAGTGATCATTTCCTGGAACTCGCTATTGAACTCGCTCAGGTTGTTCAGGCTGCGGTCGACATGGGCGTCGCCAAGCACCGCGCGGCGCACCTGCATGCCGGCCTCATAACGTTGTTTCTCGTCCACGGTCATTCCTCACGGGCCAGCAGAAAATCGATCACCCGGCGGCTGAACGGCGCACCGACTTCAACGTTGGACAGGTGTGCGGCATGGAACTCGGCGTATTCGGCGCCCGCCACGTTCTCCTGGATGAAGCGCCCGCCCGACGGCGGCGTGACCGCATCGTGAGTGCCGGAAATCACCAGCAGCGGCACCTTGATCTCGCCCAACTGATCACGGAAATCAGCATCGCGCACTGCCCCGCAGTTAGCCGCATAACCCTCAGGCGAAGTGGCGGCGAGCATATCGGTAATCCGCTTGGCCTGCTCGGGGTTGCCCGCGGCATAACCCGGGGTGAACCAGCGCTCGATCGACGCATCACGCAGGCCAACCATCGCCGCTTGTTGATCACGCAGGACCATCTCGATGCGCGGGTTCCAGGTTTCCAGCGTGCCGATCTTGGCCGCAGTGTTGCAGACGATCAGGCGCTTGAGCCGGTGACCGGCATTGATCCCCAGCCACTGGCCGATCAGCCCGCCCATGGACAGGCCGCAGAAATGCGCCTGTTCAATGTGCAAGGCATCGAGCAGGGCCAGCACATCCTGCCCCAGTTGCTCGATGCTGTACGGCCCCTGGGTGACCAGCGAGCCGCCATGGCCGCGGGTGTCATAGCGCAGCACGCGAAAATGCGCGGTCAGGGCCGGTACCTGGGTGTCCCACATGTGCAGGTCGGTGCCCAGGGAGTTGGACAGCACCAGCACCGGCAGGTGTTCCGGGCCTTCAAATTGATAGTTGAGTACGCCATCGGCGAGTTGTACCTGTGCCACTGCAGCCTCCTTCAGGCATTGATGCGGTGATGTTCAGCCAGCGCTCGCTCGACCCAGGCTCGGGCCTGGCCAAGGTAGTGGGCTGGATCGAGCAGACGATCGAGTTCGTCGGGCGAAAGTTCAGCGCTGACCTGCGGCTCGTCGCCAAGCACGGCCCGCAGCTGGCGCTGTTCGGCTACGGCACGCTGGCAGCAGGTTTCCAGCAAATGGTGGGCGCGGTCACGGCCCAGGCGTTGGGCCAGCACCACACTGACAGCTTCGGCCAGGACCAGCCCTTGGGTCAGGTCGAGGTTGCGACGCATGCGCTCGGCGTCCACTTCCAGGCCGTCGGCGATGATCTGTGCCTGGCGCAATGCACCGGACACCAGGCAGCAGATCTCCGGCAGGGTTTCCCATTCGGCATGCCACAGGCCGAGGCTGCGCTCGTGCTCCTGGGGCATGGCGGCAAACAGCGTGGCGAGCAGGCCCGGCACGCGGGTGGCAGCACCGATCAACACGGCGGCGCCGACCGGGTTGCGCTTGTGCGGCATGGTCGAAGAACCGCCTTTGCCTGGCGCCGACGGCTCGAACACCTCGGCTGCCTCAGTCTGCATCAGCAGGCTGACATCGCGGCCCAGTTTGCCAAGGCTGCCGGCAATCATGCCCAGCACCGAAGCGAACTCCACCAGGCGATCGCGCTGGGTGTGCCAGGGCTGCTCGGGCAGCGTCAGCTTCAGCTCTGCGGCCAAGGCTTGAGCCACCGGCAGCGCCTTGTCGCCCAGCGCCGCCAGGGTACCGGAGGCGCCGCCAAACTGCAGGGTCAGCACGCGTGGCTTGAGCTCCTGCAGGCGCTCGCGGTGGCGGCTCAACGCGCCTAGCCAGCCTGCGATCTTCATGCCCAAGGTGACCGGCGTGGCATGTTGCAGCCAGGTGCGACCGGCCAAGGGCGTCTCAGCGTAGGTCAGGGCTTGGCGAGCCAGGGCATCGGCCAGGCGCGCCAGATCCGTTTCGATCAACGCCAGTGCCGCCCTCAGTTGCAGTACCAGGCCGGTGTCCATGGCATCCTGGCTGGTGGCGCCCAGGTGCACATAACGCTCGGCCTCCGGCACGCCACTGGCAATCACCTTGCCCAGCGCCTTGACCAGCGGAATGGCCGAGTTGCCGGCCACGGCAATGGCTTCGGCCAGCGCGGCAAAGTCGTAGCGCTCGGCATGGCAGGCGGTTTCGATCGCTGCCACGGCCACCTGAGGGATGACCCCGGTGGCCGCTTCGGCACGGGCCAGGGCCGCTTCGAAATCGAGCATGCCCTGCACCCGGCCACGGTCGCAGAAGATCTCGCGCATGGCTGGCGCGGTGAAATAGGCATCGAACAGCTGATTGCCCGGTCGTTGCTTCAAATAGGCTGAAGTCATGGCTACTTTCTCTTGGAACTACAGAGAGTCTAGATACACCCAGTAACATCCACGATCCACAGAACAATCACCCCAGACCGCCAACCTTGCGTGGAGGCCGGCGGCTCGGGGTCATTGTTTTACACCCGCTCGATGGCCAGGGCCAGGCCCTGGCCGACGCCGACACACATGGTCGCCAGGCCTTTGCGCCCGCCGGATTTCTCCAGTTGGTGCAAGGCGGTGAGGATCAAACGCGCGCCGCTCATGCCCAGCGGATGACCGAGGGCAATGGCACCACCGTTGGGGTTGACCTGCGGTGCATCGTCGGCCAGGCCGAGTTCGCGCAACACGGCCAGGCCCTGGCTGGCAAAGGCTTCGTTGAGTTCGATGACATCGAAATCGGCCACCGCCACGCCCAGGCGCTCGGTCAGCTTGCGCACCGCCGGTACCGGGCCGATGCCCATGACCCGTGGCGCAACGCCGGCACTGGCCATGCCCAGCACCCGCGCCCGCGGGGTCAGGCCATGCTTTTTCACGGCCTCGGCCGAGGCCAGGAGCAGCGCTGCAGCGCCGTCGTTGACCCCTGAGGCGTTGCCGGCGGTGACGGTCTTGTCCGGGCCGTTGACCGGCTTGAGCCGGGCCAGGGCTTCAAGGGTGGTGTCGGCGCGCGGGTGCTCGTCGTGCTCGACCACGGTCTCGCCCTTTTTATGGGCGATGCGCACCGGCACGATCTCCTCGGCGAAGAAGCCCGCAGCCTGGGCCGCGGCGGTACGCTGCTGGCTGCGCAGGGCGAAGGCGTCCTGATCGGCACGTGATACCTGGTAGTCATCGGCGACGTTGTCGGCGGTCTGCGGCATCGCATCAACCCCGTACTGAGCCTTCATCAGCGGGTTGATGAAGCGCCAGCCGATGGTGGTGTCCTCCAGCTTCATGGTGCGCGAATAGGCATTGTCAGCCTTACCCATGACGAACGGCGCACGGGACATCGACTCGACGCCACCGGCAATCGCCAGCTCCATTTCACCGCTGGCGATGGCGCGAAAGGCCGTGCCCACCGCGTCCATGCCCGAGGCGCAGAGGCGGTTGAGGGTCACCCCGGGCACGCTTTCTGGCAAACCCGCCAGCAGCAGCGCCATGCGCGCGACGTTGCGGTTGTCTTCACCGGCCTGGTTGGCGCAACCGAGGAACACTTCATCGAGCTGCGCCCACTGCACCTGCGGGTTGCGTTCGATCAGCGCCTTGAGCGGCACCGCCGCCAGGTCATCGGCGCGCACGCCGGCCAGGGCGCCGCCGAAGCGGCCAATCGGGGTGCGAATGGCGTCGCAGATAAATACGTCACGCATCAGGCTTCTCCTGGCGCTTGGCCGTGGGCGCTGGCGGTGCGCGCTTCGAGGTCACGCAGGGCGTTGAGCTCGACTGCGCTCGGCTCGGCGGTAATCTGCACGTCGTCGGCAAAGCGGATGGCCCAGCCGGTGGCGGCAACGATCTGTTCGCGGGTCACGCCCGGGTGGATCGAGGTGACGACGAACTCATGGGTGCCGGCTTCGGGCTCCATGATGCACAGGTCGGTGATGATCCCGACCGGCCCTTCACCCGGCAGGCCCAGGCGCTTGCGCGAATCGCCGCCTTCGCCATGGCCGACCGAAGTGATGAAGTCGAGCTTGTCGACAAATGCGCGGTTCGATTGCTTGAGGATGATCAGCACCTGCTTGGCGGAACCGGCGATCTCCGGCGCGCCACCGGCACCGGGCAGGCGCACTTTTGGCTGGTGGTAGTCACCGACCACGGTGGTGTTGATGTTGCCGAAACGGTCGACCTGGGCAGCGCCGAGGAAGCCCACGTCGATGCGCCCGCCCTGCAGCCAGTAGCGAAAGATTTCACCGGTCGGCACCACGGTGTCGGCGGTTTCGGCCAGCTCGCCGTCACCGATCGACAGCGGCAGCACGCTCGGCTTGGCACCGATCGGGCCGGATTCGTAGATCAGCACCACGTCGGGCGACGAGGTCAGGCGCGCCAGGTTGGCGGCCTTGGACGGCAGGCCGATGCCGACGAAACATACCGCGCCATTGCGCAGGCGACGGGCTGCGGCAACGGTCATCATTTCATTGGTGGAGTAGCTCATTGTGCAACCTCCGCAGCGCTGGCCAGTTTTGCCTTGAATTCAGTGAAGTCGGCGGTGCCGCGAATGTACTGGTCGATCCAGGCCGTGAAGCTTTCGCGGTTGCGGGCAATCGGGTCCCAAGCCTGGTAGAAGCGGTTGTCACGCTCGTAGTAACCATGGGCATAGGATGGATGCGCGCCCCCCGGCACCAGGCATACCGCAGACAGCGCCCAGGTCGGCAGCACGCAGGCGTTCATCGGTGCCTGGAGGTCATCGACGATCTCTTCGACGGTGACGATGCAGCGCTTGGCCGCCAATGCCGCTTCCTTCTGCACGCCAAGGATGCCCCAGAGCAGCACATTGCCCTTGCGGTCGGCCTTTTGCGCGTGGATCACGGTGACGTCCGGGCGCACCGAAGGCACGGCGGCGAGCACTTCGCCGGTGAACGGGCAAGTGACGCTCTTGATCAGCGGGTTGACCTTCGGCAGGTCGGAACCGGCGTAGGCACGCAGCACCGCGAACGGCAGGCCGGAGGCGCCGGCAACGTAGGCGTTGGCCAGGTCCGCGTGGCTGTGCTCTTCGATTTCCATCGCCTGCGGCCACTGCTTTTCAACAGCGTCGCGCAGGCGATGGAGGGAGCCGACACCCGGGTTGCCGCCCCAGGAGAAGATCAGCTTGCGGGCGCAACCGGCACCGATCAGCTGATCGTAGATCAGGTCAGGTGTCATGCGTACCAGAGTCAGATCTTTCTTGCCCTGACGAATGATTTCATGCCCAGCGGCAGTCGGAATCAAGTGGGTGAAGCCTTCGAGGGCGACGCTGTCACCGTCGTTGACGAACTGCTTCACGGCGTCGTGGAGCGAGAGGATTTCAGCCATTGCAGACTCCTGGATATGCTGAGTCGGGGTCGGTTTCAAGACGCCTTGGGCGGCGCCGGGTGTGGGTTCAGATTAAGGTGGGCCTGGGGGCGGTTCAATCCGATAATCGACTAATCGTTCGATTATCGAACCGATTGTTATCTTGCTAAGAACCCTGGTGGGAGCCGATATCAGGTGGCATCGGCATGGCTGACCATGCCCTTGATGATCACCGCCGTGGTGGCCAGCGCGGCCGGGATCACCAGTGCAGTCAGCACCTGCTCGAAGTTCCAGCCCAGGCCCAGCAGCGTCGCGCCCATCCACGCCCCAAGGATCGCCCCGAAGCGGCCGATACCGAGCATCCACGACACACCGGTGGCGCGCCCCTGAGTGGGGTAGAAACGCGCTGCCAGCGACGGCATCGCCGATTGCGCACCGTTGACGCACATACCGGCAACCAGCACCAGGGTCGCCAGTACGGTGATGTTGCCCAGGCTTTGCCCTACCGCGTAGGCAAACACCCCGGCCAGCAGATAGAACGTGCCGATAACTTTGTGCGGGTTGTAGCGGTCCATGGCCCAGCCCACGCCCACGGCACTGAGCACACCACCAAACTGGAACAGCGCACCGATAAAGGCGGCCTGCTCCATGCTCGCGCCACTGTCACGCATCAGCGTTGGCAGCCAGCTGGTCAGCAGGTAGACAATCACCAGGCCCATGAAATAGGTCAGCCACAACAGCAGGGTGCCGGTGCTGTAGGTACCGGAGAAGATCACCGCAAACACGTTGCGGGCTTTTACCGTCTTCTGCTCCGGCACACTGAAGCTCGACGCCTGGCCGACGATGGCCGGCTCGATCGGGGAGAGAGTCTTGCGCACCTTGTCGGTGCCCCGGTTGCGGACCACCAGGTAGCGCGCCGACTCCGGCAGCCAGAACACCAGCACGACGGCCAGCACCAACGGCAACAGGCCGCCGATCAGCAGCAGGCTGTGCCAGCCAAACGCCGGAATCAGCTTGGCGGAAATGAAACCGCCACCGGCCATGCCCAGGTTGAAGCCACAGAACATGCTGGTTACCAGCAGTGACTTGTGCCGCTCCGGGGTGTACTCGGACAGCAGGGTCGTGGCATTGGGCATGCCCGCCCCCAGGCCCAACCCGGTCAGAAAGCGCAGCACCAGCAACTGGTCAACGTTGCTGCTGTAGGCCGAAGCCAGGCTGAAGGCGCCAAACAGCACCACCGCCCCCACCAGTACCACCTTGCGCCCGAAGCGGTCGGCCAGCGGCCCGGAACCCAGCGCCCCGAAGACCATGCCGATCAGCGCGGCACTCATCACCGGCCCCAGGCTGGCCCGGTCGATGCCCCAATCCTGGGACAGGGCCGGGGCGATAAAACCCATGGCGGCGGTGTCGAGGCCGTCGAGGAAGACAATCAGGAAGCACAGGATCACCACCCGCCACTGGTAGCGTGACAATGGTTGGCTATTGATAAAGGACTGCACATCAAGGCAGTTTCCGACAGCAGCTTGAGGACTATTCATTATTTTTATCCAGAAGAAGCGCGCGAGTGTGCGGGTGCGCGCATGAACGGCACAGGCGAACAGGAACAGGTTCGGAAAACTGGATCAGCTGCCGCGCAGTCCAGCGTAGGACAGGTGCAAGCCGTGCGGGGACAGGAAGTCGGTCATGGGGCGTTTGCCTCTCACTCATTATTATGGGCGGTCAAGGCAGGCTGACCGCTGCGAGGGACATTAATAAGCAGGCGGGCGCGGCGCAATTCGATAAACGCATCTCTGTGCGTTTATCGAACAGGAACGTTCAGGCGAACAGTTGCGCGCTGAGGTCGCGGCTGGCGGCGAGCATGATCGGCAGAAAGCGCTGCTCAAGCTCGGTGCGACTGACCCGCCCGGCATGGGTGCTGACGTTGAGCGCCGCCAGCACCTGGCCGGAGGCGTCATAGACCGGCACGGCGATCGAGCGCAAGCCTTGCTCGAGCTCCTGATCGACCACGCACCAGCCTTGCTGGCGAACCAGTTGCAGGCATTCGAGCAGGGCCACCGGGTCGTGAATGGTGCGGCTGGTCTTGGCCTGCAGGTCGGCATGCTCCAGGTATTCGTGCAAGGTCGCGTCGTCCAGCGCCGCCAGCAGGATGCGACCCATGGAGGTGCAATAGGCCGGCAGCCGTCCGCCAACCGACAGGTCGACCGAAATCAAGCGCTGCACGGTGGCGGAACGGGCGATGTAGAGAATGTCGTCGCCTTCCAGGGTGGCCATGTTGCAGGCCTCATGCAACTGATCGCTCATGCGGTCCAGATACGGCTGTGCCGACACCGCCAGGGGTGTCGACGACAGATAGGCATGGCCAAGGGTCAGCACCTTGGGCAGCAACGAATAAGTGCGCCCGTCGGTAGTGGCGTAGCCCAGCTTGATCAAGGTATGCAGGCAACGGCGCACCGCTGCCCGGGGAATTTCCGTGCGATGGCTGATCTGCGCGATGGTCAGGTGGCGCTTGCGCTCCTGGAAGGCCTGCACCACTGCCAGGCCCCGGGCCAGTGAGGTCATGAAGTCGGGGTCGCCGGTGAAGGCCTGGATACGCTTGGCCGGCGAGGCGACGATGGGCGGCGCCAGGGACGCAAACGAGCTACGCACGTTGTCGTTCAATCCTGGCCCTTTGGGCGTGGTTTCTTCTGTCATGGCTAGCCTCGGCAACACGGTCACTAGGGCGATTATCGAACCATCGACCGATAATCGCAATTGACCGCTACCCTCAATTGCTTATACCTTTCTACCGCCACCATGTGGCTTCTTGGAGAGACTGGTCAGGTACCCACCGTAGAAGTCCCAGGCACGGCCTTGCCCACGAAGCGAGGCCGTTTTTCTTCCCTCCGTACAATGCGGGGCTTTGTAGCCGGCGAACTTTTTCTTTACCCTCGGCTCGAATTTAATACTCGGACGTCTGACTACATTCATAACGTGGTAACAAAGCGGGTGCTCTTATCAACCCTAGCGCGTGCTACTGTCAGACAAACTGCTTGCTATAATAAAACTTCGTATCCCTGCCCTCGGGCAGGGATAGTGCGGATCCAATCCGCGTCTGCCCAGGTAGACACAACTGGATTGTTGCAAGTGCCACTCACGTGAATAGCCGTTGTTCACATTCGCTTGCATCATCACAACCTACTGTTGCTGCGACAGTTATGCCGCTCTGGCAGCGTAGCCGTGTGCATGTTGCGCCCCGCGCACTATTTGCCCACGTAATCGCCAGGGTTTATATCCACACTACAGGTAGTACTGTGACCAAAGATGAACTGCGCGCGGAACTAGAGCGCCAGGAACAACGTTACAAGGACGTCTATGGCGGTGAAGTGACCACTTATGCCGCGCAACCCGACCCGGAACGCAAACCCTGGCGAAAACGCGCAAGCGTGCTTGACCAGGCCTTTGCTCAGGAGCTGGAAAAAATCGAGAAAGAACTCAAGGACCAGGCGCCCTGAGCCGCAGTTACAGGCGACTGGAACATGCCGCTCAACGGCATGCCGGGGAGCTTTTACCTGAACGTAATGCAACGGATTTTTGCGCTTGCATGCGCATGCCGTAACGGAATTTCACAAATTTCATACGGTCGTTTGATTTCTTTCTGACAGAACAGAACGTTCTCAAATATCTAATTTTTCTCGATTTTTTCGAATTTTAGCCGACGTTAAGCGAAGCATCGCCGACTCAACGGGTCAGGCACGGGGGTAGAAAAGTCGTCGAGCGGTCAGCAGCAGGGGCATCGATTACCGGGGATTTCTGGCATAATCGCGCCCCCTTATGACCGGGTCAGAATTCCTTCATGATCGATTTATTCAGCGGACTTGATGCCTGGGTACTGGTGAGCTTGCTGCTCGCTCTGACCTTCGTACTCGCCTTCGAGTTCATCAATGGCTTTCATGACACCGCTAACGCGGTAGCTACAGTCATCTATACCAAAGCCATGCCGCCGCACCTGGCCGTGTTCTTCTCCGGCGTGTTCAACTTCCTCGGCGTTCTATTGGGCGGTGTCGGCGTGGCATATGCCATCGTTCACCTGCTGCCGGTCGAACTGCTGATCAACGTGAACACCGGCCACGGCCTGGCGATGGTCTTCTCTCTATTGGCCGCCGCCATCACCTGGAACCTGGGCACCTGGTACTTCGGGATCCCGGCGTCCAGCTCGCACACGCTGATCGGCTCGATCCTCGGCGTGGGCCTGGCCAACGCCCTGCTCAACGACATTCCGTTGGGTGACGGGGTCAACTGGCAGAAGGCAATCGACATCGCCATGTCCCTGGTACTGTCGCCCATGGCCGGCTTTGCTGTGGCGGCCCTGGTGCTGATCGGCCTTAAATGGTGGCGCCCGCTGTCGAAGATGCACAAGACCCCGGAACAGCGCCGCAAGCTTGACGACAAGAAGCACCCACCGTTCTGGAACCGCCTGGTGCTGGTCATTTCGGCCATGGGCGTCAGCTTCGTGCACGGCTCCAACGACGGCCAGAAGGGTATCGGCCTGATCATGCTGGTGCTGATCGGTATCGTCCCGGCCCAGTTCGTTCTCGACCTGAACAGCACCACCTACCAGATCGAGCGGACCCGCGACGCCACTCTGCACCTGAGCCAGTTCTACCAGCGCAACGAAGCGACCCTGGGTGAATTCCTGGCCCTGGGCAAAGCCAAAGATGGCGACCTGCCGGAGCAGTTCAGCTGCAACCCGCAGCAGACCGAGCCGACCATCAAGGCCCTGCAGCAATCGCTCAACGGCGTAGCCGACTACCACTCGCTGTCGGCGGAAAAACGCGTCGAAGTCCGTCGCTACCTGCTCTGTCTGGACGACACCGCGAAGAAGGTCGGCAAGTTGCCGGGCCTGCAAGCGCGCGAGAAGGCCGACCTGGAAAAACTGCGTAAAGACCTGACCGCCACCACCGAATATGCCCCGTTCTGGGTCATCCTCGCGGTCGCCCTGGCCCTGGGCCTGGGTACCATGGTCGGCTGGAAGCGCGTGGTGCTGACCATCGGCGAGAAGATCGGCAAGCAGGGCATGACCTACGCCCAGGGCATGTCGGCACAGATCACCGCAGCCTGCGCCATCGGCATGGCCAACATCTTCAGCCTGCCGGTTTCGACCACCCACGTGTTGTCGTCGGGTGTAGCCGGGACCATGGTGGCGAACAAGAGCGGCCTGCAAAGCGGCACCGTCAAGACCATCCTGCTGGCCTGGGTCCTGACCCTGCCAGCCTCGATGGGCCTGGCGGCTGGATTGTTCTGGCTGGCGACCAAAGCCATCGGCTAAGACACCCGCACAAAAAAAGGCGCCCCAAGGGCGCCTTTTTTATACCTGGCAGAATCAGCGGCGCTTGCTGCTACCAAGCAACGAGCCCATCAGGCCACGCACCAGTTGGCGCCCGAACTGGTTGGCCGCCTGGCGTACCGCCGACTTGATCGCCTGCCCCGCCGCGCTCTGGAGGAACTCACCGGCCTTGTCGGCAAAGCTCTCCTCAGCCGCTGCCGGCGCTTGTTCAGGCCCGGCCGCGCCGCCTTTACGGGCGTTGAGCATTTCATAGGCCGACTCACGGTCCACCGGTTTGTCATAGCGCCCGGCCAGTGGCGACGCGGCAATCAGCGCCGCCCGCTCAGCAGCGCTCAGCGGCCCGATACGCGACTGCGGCGGCGCGATCAGCACGCGCTGGACCATGCCCGGCGTGCCCTTTTCCTGCAGGGTTCCGACCAACGCCTCACCGATGCCCAGTTCGGTCAGCACACTCAGGGTGTCGAACTGCGGGTTAGGACGGAAGCCATCGGCCACGGCCTTGAGGGACTTTTGCTCCTTGGCAGTGAACGCTCGCAGGCCATGCTGGACCCGCAGGCCCAACTGCGCCAGGACATCATCGGGCAGATCGCTCGGCGACTGGGTGACGAAGTACACCCCTACGCCCTTGGAACGAATCAGCCGCACCACCTGTTCCAGTCGGTCCTGCAGGGCCTTGGGCGTACCATTGAACAGCAGGTGCGCTTCATCGAAAAACAACGCCAGCAACGGTTTGTCGGCATCGCCGCGCTCGGGCAATTGCTCGAACAGCTCGGCCAGCAGCCAGAGCAGGAAGGTCGCATAGACCTTGGGCGCCTCATGCACCAGGCGGCTGGCATCGAGCAGGTGAATACGCCCGCGGCCATCGGCATCCGGTTGCAGGATGTCTTCCAGCTGCAAGGCGGGCTCGCCGAACAACGCCTCGGCGCCCTGCTGCTCCAGGGTTGCCAGGCGCCGCAACAGGGCCTGGCTGGAACCTGTGGTCATCAGCGCAATGTCTTCACCGAGTAGCTGCGGGTTGTCCTTCAAATGTGCCAGCAGCGCCTTGAGGTCCTTGATGTCCAGCAGCAACAGGCCGTCGCGGTCGGCAACCTTGAACGCGGCATACAGTGCCGCCTGCTGACTGTCGGTCAGTTCCAGCAGGTTGCCCAGGAGCAACGGGCCCATTTCACTGAGGGTGGTACGCAATGGATGACCGGACTGACCGTGAATGTCCCACAAGCTGACCGGATACGCCTGAGGCCGGTGCCCCAGCCAGGGCATGCCGGCAATGCGCTCGGCCACCTTGCCTTGCGGGTTGCCTACTGCGCCCAGGCCGCACAAGTCGCCTTTGACGTCGGCGGCAAACACCGCTACGCCCGCGTCACTGAAGGCTTCAGCCATATGTTGCAGGGTCACGGTCTTGCCGGTACCGGTGGCCCCGGCCACCAGACCGTGGCGGTTGGCCAGGCGCATGGCCTGGGCCACCGGCTGTCCGGCAAGGTCGGCGCCGAGCACGAATTGCGAAGAGTCAGGCATGTTTTTTCACCCTCTGTTTAAAGCTTTGGCTGGAAACGGCCGATATTAAATGGCGACAGACCACCAGAAGACAGGAATAGCCCGACAAGGAATTGGGACCTGCACTGCTTTCACGCTGTTCTTTGTGCGAACGACCCGGACAACAAGACCTTAGCGGACCGACACGTTATGAACAAAAGCCTCCGATTCAGCCACAAGATCCTATTGGCCGCCTCACTGATCGTCATGATCGCCTTTACCCTGTTTACCTTGTACAACGATTTCTTGCAGCGTAATGCCATTCGCGAGGATCTGGAAAACTATCTTGAGGAAATGGGCGAAACCACTTCGACCAATATCAAGAACCTGTTTGACGGTCGTATTCTGCTGGTACAAAACGTTGCACAAAACATCGCCGCGTTTCCCGAGGCTGACAAGATCGGCACCCTGCTCGGCCAACAGGCATTGGTCTCAAGTTTCCTGACAATTTACCTGGGTGACGTCAACGGCGGGTTCACCATTCGCCCGCAAACCAAGATGCCGGACGGCTACGACCCTCGCGTGCGCCCCTGGTACAAGGACGGCATGGCGGCCAACGGGCCGATCCTGACCGAACCTTATATTGATGTCAGCACCGGCAAGATGGTCATCTCGGTGGTGGCGACCGCTGCGCGCAATGTCGGCGTGGTCGGTGGCGACCTGGCCCTGGACGGCCTGACCGAAATCATCAACTCGCTGAACTTCGGCGGCATGGGCTATGCGTTCTTGATCAACGATCAGGGCAAGATCCTCGTGCACCCGGACAAGAACCTGGTGATGAAGTCGCTGTCGGACCTGTTCCCGCAGAACACCCCGCGCATCAGCAAGGAACCGAGCGAAGTCCAGCTCGATGGCAAGACCCGGATCCTCAGCTTCGCCCCGGTCAAGGGCCTGCCTTCGGCCAACTGGTACATCGGCCTGTCGGTAGACAAGGACGAGGCCTACTCGATGCTGAGCGAGTTCCGCACCTCTGCGGTGATTGCAACCCTGGTGGCGGTAGTCATCATCATTGCCCTGCTCGGCCTGTTGATCCGTGTGCTGATGCAACCGCTGCACACCATGACCCGCGCCATGGAAGACATCGCCGAAGGTGAAGGCGACCTGACCAAACGCCTGGCCATTCACAACCACGACGAATTCGGCATCCTCGGTACCGCCTTCAACCGCTTCGTCGAGCGTATTCATGGCTCGATCCGCGAAGTGTCCTCGGCCACCGAACAGGTCAACGAAGTAGCCTTGCGGGTGGTCAGCGCCTCCAACTCATCGATGGTCAACTCCGACGAGCAGTCCAACCGCACCAACAGCGTCGCTGCGGCGATCAACCAGTTGGGTGCCGCCGCCCAGGAAATCGCCCACAACGCCGCGCAAGCCTCGCAACAGGCAAGCTCGGCACGCCACCTGGCCGAAGAAGGCCAGCAAGTGGTCGATCGCAGCATCCAGGCGATGAACCGCCTGTCGGACCTGATCTGCACCTCCAGCGCCCACATCGAGACGCTCAACAGCAAGACCGTGAACATCGGTCAGATCCTCGAAGTGATCACCAGCATCTCGCAACAGACCAACCTGCTGGCGCTCAACGCGGCTATCGAGGCGGCACGGGCCGGTGAAGCCGGGCGCGGGTTTGCCGTGGTCGCCGATGAAGTACGCAACCTGGCGCACCGCACCCAGGAATCGGCGCAACAGGTGCAGAACATGATCGAGGAGCTGCAGGTCGGTGCCCGCGAGTCGGTCGACACCATGGGCCAGAGCCAGCGCCACAGCCAGGACAGCGTCGAGATCGCCAACCAGGCCGGCGAGCGCCTGGGCAGCGTGACCCTGCGCATCGGCGAGATCGACGGCATGAACCAGTCGGTGGCCACCGCTACCGAGGAACAGACGGCCGTGGTCGATTCGATCAACATGGACATCAATGAAATCAACATGCTCAACCAGGAAGGGGTCGAGAACCTGCAGTCGACCCTGCGCGCCTGCGCCGACCTGGAGCAGCAGGCCAGCCGCCTGAAACAACTGGTGGGCAGCTTCCGTATCTGAACTTGAGCGGCAAGCTTGAAGCGGCAAGAAGAAGCGGTGCCATGTGCGCTCTGCTTTTTCTTGCCGCTTGCAGCTTGTAGCTGACCGCTGCTGAACCCAGTCGAACAAACTATCCTTCATAGAGGTCAACCTTAGGGCGCGTCTCCAGTGGCGAAAAGCTGCCTGGCGACACACTTTGGAGACGATCTCGGAGGGATGCTGATCGTGCACATCGCGGACATCACCATGTTCTACGCCCCTGCCAGCGGCGGCGTACGAACCTATCTTGATGCCAAACACCGCCGTCTGGGCCTTACCCCCGGCGTCCGTCACAGCCTGTTGATCCCCGGCGCCAGTGCCAGTCACGAAAACGGCATCTACAAGGTGCCGGCACCGGCCCTGCCGTTTGGCAACGGCTACCGCTTTCCTCTGCGCCTGGCGCCCTGGCGCAATATCCTGCAGGATCTTCAGCCCAATCTGATCGAAGTCGGCGACCCTTACCTGACCGCCTGGGCGGCGCTGGATGCCCGCCGCCAGCTCGATGTGCCGGTGATCGGCTTCTACCACTCCGACCTGCCGCTGCTGGTCAGCAACCGCATGGGCAACTGGTTCACGCCAAATGTCGAGGCCTATGTCAGCAAGCTCTACGGCAACTTCGACCGGGTCCTGGCGCCGAGCCAGGTGATGGCCAACAAGCTGCGCGGCCTGGGTATCGATAATGTTCATGTGCAGCGCCTGGGCGTCGACCTGGCGACCTTCAACCCGCAGAACCGCGACCTGTCGTTGCGCCAGCAACTGGGTATCGCCGATTCCACGCGGCTGCTGGTATTCGCCGGCCGCGGCTCGCGGGAGAAGAACCTGCCGGTGCTGCTCGACTGCATGAAACGCCTGGGCAAGCACTATCATCTGCTGCTGGTCGGTTCGCATATGCCGACCCATGTGCCGGCCAATGTCAGTGTCATCGATCACTTCTGCCCGGCCAGCGAAGTCGCCCGCCTGCTGGCCAGCGCCGATGCCTTGCTGCACGCCGGCGACCAGGAAACCTTCGGCCTGGTGATCCTCGAAGCCATGGCCAGCGCCATCCCGGTCATAGCCGTGGCCGCCGGGGCCTTCAGCGAAATCGTCAACGACCAGTGCGGCCGCCTGTGTACACCCAACGATGGCCAGGCCATGGCCCGCACGGTCAGGGAGGTGTTCGAAGCCGGTGCCCGGCAGATGGGCCTGCAGGCGCGTGCCCATGTCGAGCAATATTACGCTTGGGACACTGTGGTCAATGGCTTGCTGGAGCATTACCGGGCAGTGCTGGGCCACCCGATGCCGGTGCGCATCCATGCCTGAGTACACCGATCGACCAAGCCTGCTGCTGGTGCTGCATGATGTTGCGCCGCAAACCTGGCCTGACTACCAACCCTTCGTCGAAGCGGTGGATGCCCTGGGCGATATCCCCATGACCTGGCTGGTGGTGCCGGACTTTCACAAGCGCAACGCCCTGGAGCAGGCGCCCGGCTTTCGCCTGATGCTCGAACGGCGCCTGCAGCGTGGCGACGAGATGGCACTGCATGGCTATTTTCACCTTGATGACAGCCCGCCGCCGCGTTCGCCACGGGACTACTTCATGCGCCGGATCTACACCCGGGAAGGTGAGTTCTACTGCCTTGACCAGGCCCAGGCCCGCGAGCGCCTGGAAGCCGGCATCGCGCTGTTCCAGCGTTATGCCTGGCCGCTGTCAGGTTTCGTCGCCCCGGCCTGGCTGATGAGCGACGGCACCCGTCAGGCACTGTGCAGCCTGCCATTGAGTTACACCAGCGATCCACAGCACCTCTACCGACTACCCGACTTCACCCCGCTCCCGGCGCCTGGTCTGGTCTGGAGTGCCCGCAGCAGCTGGCGGCGCGGCCTGTCGAAAGTGCTCTGCGATGTACGTGAAGCGCGCCTGGGCAATGCCCCGGTCATACGCCTGGGCCTGCACCCGGTGGACATGCGCCATGGCTTGTCCCGCCGTTACTGGCTACAGACCTTGAAACGCCTGCTGCGCCAGGGCCGCGAGCCGATGACCAAGTCCGCCTGGCTGGCCAGCAGGCACGGCCGGTGAACCGCCTGCTCTGGCTGCTCCTGGCGCTGATCATGGCAGTGCTGGTGCCGACCTTGCTGGGCGGCAGCGAACTGGTGCCGCGTCTGCGTGGCTTCGCGCCACCGTTGCTGCTTGGCCTGTTCGCGATGATCGTGCTGTGCTGGATCATCAATGCCATCCGCCTGCGTTTGCTGCTCGGCAGCCAGGGCGCGGCGCTGGGGCGCTTGCGCAGCCTGGGGGTGATCATGGCCACTGAATTTGCCATTTGCACCACGCCTGGCGGCAGCGGCGGGCCGCTGGCCCTGATGGCCTTGCTGGCCCGCGAGCGCATTGGCCCTGCGCGCAGCAGCGCGGCGTTCGCCGCCGACCAGCTCAACGACTTGCTGTTCTTTTTCTGCGCCATGCTGGGGATCGCCGGCTACGCACTGTTCCACAGCCTCAACCGCAGCCTGGAAGGCATGTTGCTCGCCAGTGCGCTGTTGATGTTCACAGCCTGCGGCGCTTTGCTCGGGCTGATGTGCTACCGCCGCACGCTGCTGCGCCTCAATGGCCGGCTGCTGCGCAGGCTCAAGGTGCCCGCCCAGAGACGCCGGCGCTGGACGCGCAAGCTGCTGCACTTCTTTCGTGCCTTCGGCGACACCTGGCGCCTGCCCAAACGCACCCTGGCGCTGGTGTTTGCCCTGACTTGCGTGCATTGGGGATTACGTTACAGCGTGCTGTACCTGGCGCTGCGCGGGCTGGGCGTCGACTTGCAGTGGATACCGAGCTTTCTGGTGCAGATGCTGTCGCTCAGCGCGGGGCAGTTCAGCCTGCTGCCGGGGGGCGCGGGGGCCGCCGAGATGACCTCGGCCGCGTTGCTTTCACCGTTGGTGGGGACCTCCACGGCGGCGGCGGCAATCCTGATCTGGCGGTTGGTGACCTATTACTTCTATCTGCTCGCCGGTGGCCCGGTGTTTCTCTGCCTGTTGGGCCGGCCGCTGCTGGAGCGCTTGCGGCTCAGCCAGGCGCGGGGTCGTCGCTAACCGGCTTGAGCTGCTCCCAGAGCTCGGCGGCACCCGGAAAATCGGTGCCATCGTCGCTGTCCAGCGCATCCGGGTCGTAGCGGCTCAGGCAGCCCTCGCCGAGGGTTGGCGGGGCCTTGGAGGTTGCCTTGTCGAGGGGATCGGCCATGGAGCAACCTCCTGCACTGACGCTTAGTTGAACACCACGGTCTTGTTGCCGTGCACCAGCACGCGGTCTTCCAGGTGGTAGCGCAGGCCACGGGCCAGGACCATCTTCTCGACATCACGGCCGAAGCGGACCATGTCTTCGATGCTGTCGCTATGGCTGACACGGACCACGTCCTGCTCGATGATCGGGCCGGCATCGAGTTCTTCGGTGACGTAGTGGCAGGTAGCGCCGATCAGCTTGACCCCACGCAGCGAAGCCTGGTGGTACGGCTTGGCGCCGACAAACGATGGCAGGAAGCTGTGGTGGATGTTGATCACCTGCTGAGCGTACTCCTGGCACAGCTGTGGCGGCAGGATCTGCATGTAGCGCGCCAGCACCACGACATCGGCACCGTGCGCCTTGACCAGGCGCGAGACCTCGGCAAAAGCCGGTTGTTTGTCCTGCGGGTCGACCGGGACATGGAAGAACGGGATGCCGTGCCACTCGACCATGCTGCGCAGGTCGTCATGGTTGGAGATCACGCAGGGAATGTCGCAGTCGAGCTCTTTGGCGTGCCAGCGGTGCAGCAGGTCGGCCAGGCAATGGGACTCACGGCTGGCCATCAGCACCACACGCTTCTTCTGGTCGGTATCGGTGATACGCCAGACCATCGAGAACTCTTCGGCGATCGGTGCGAAGGCTTCGCGGAACGCCTCGATGCCAAACGGCAGGGTCTCGGCGCGGATTTCGTGACGCATGAAGAACCAGCCGCTCTGCTCATCGGAGTGATGGTTGGCTTCGTTGATCCAGCCGTTGTTGGACGCCAGGAAATTACTGACTTTGGCGACAATGCCAACGCGGTCGGGGCAGGCAATCACCAGCCGGTAGGTGCGCATGAAGTGGACTCCAGAAACTTTCGCAAAGGCGCACATTCTAGCGAGTGCCCGGCAAAACTGCAGTACTCATTGCTGGCGGCCCGCCGACTGACCCGCCGTCGCTGCAGGCGGCCGGCGCCGGCGCAGCACCGGGCACAGATTTAAGTTAACTTTTGAAGCAGCGTATTAGTTTGTAAATTTTTCTTAACCTAATCTATCGCCGTGATTAACAACTCCTTGAGCTAATTGCCTGTTTTAATGTTTACTTGGCGAGGACGTCTGATTATTATTGCCGCACTGTCTCTCAGAAAACCTTCATTTCCAAGGAACGCCTCATGTCCCTGATCAACGAATATCGCGCCACCGAAGAAGCCATCAAAGAACTGCAGGCGCGTTTGCAGAACCTGTCGCAAGACGACAAGCTGAAAACCGAGCTTGAGTTCGAAGGCAAACTGCGCGCACTGATGGGCGAATATTCGAAGTCCCTGCGTGACATCATTGCGCTGCTGGATCCAGAAGCCAAACTGAGCAAAGCCCCACGCGGCGCAGTAAAAACCACCGGCACCAAGCGTGCGCGCAAGGTCAAGCAATACAAAAACCCGCACAACGGCGAAGTCATCGAAACCAAAGGCGGCAACCACAAAACCCTGAAAGAATGGAAAGCCAAATGGGGTGGCGATGTGGTTGAAGGCTGGGCAACCCTGCTGGGTTAATTGGCCCGCTGGTAACCTTGTGTTACTCGCTAAAAAAACGCCAGCTTAGCTGGCGTTTTTTATTTTCAACGATTGCTTACATTCCCAATTGCAACTTCAATGCCTGCACATGGCTGCGCCACTGACCAAGCAGCGCCTGCTGCTGGGCATCGGCCTCTGCCCAACAGTCCTGCAAGGCCCGCTCGAAATCACCGAGGGTATTGGGTGCCCCCATCAACGGATCACTCAGGCGTTGCTGGCAAAAGGTCTGCCAGCGCTGGCGCTCCTCGGCATTCAAGGTTTCGTTGAAATTACGCGCACGATAGCGAAACAACAGTTCCGGTAAACGTTCATCATCAAACATCCACTGGCCCTGCCCCAACTGCTGTGGATCGACACTGCGCACTTGCTCGCATAACCGACGATCACGGTCGCCAAGAAAGCCATCATACAACTGCTGTTCCGGATCTTCGCTGGGGGCAAACTCCTCGGCGCTGTAGATTACTGGCAATTTGTCTTGCCATTGCCCTGCCGTGGCAATCAGGCTGGCAGCGCGCGCCTGATAAACAGACATATCCAGTTCCAGCCGCTGCTGATCTTCCCCACGCAATACACTTAAGGGGGCGACTACCGGGCAGCGATTGATGTGGATTAATTTCAGCGGTACCGGCAATTGTCCGTCAGGCATTTCCTCGCGACGTGTGTATAAACGCTGACGCAGTGAATCAGCATCCTCATCGATCAAGGGCTGCGCATCCAGATGCAGGTCACAGACGATCAAGGCATTGCGATTACGCGGATGCCAGGCCAGGGGTAATACCACCCCCAGATAATTACGTGCCGCCGAAAAACGACCGGAAATATGCACCAGCGGCTGTAACAATCGAATCTGGTCGAGGACTTTCTGCTTGCTGCGCAGTTGAAACAACCAGTCATAGAGCTTGGGTTGTTTCTGTCGGATCAATCGCGCAAGTGCAATTGTCGCGCGCACGTCCGACAACGCTTCGTGTGCCTGACCATGGTCGATGCCGTTGGCGGCGGTGAGCAACTCCAGGCGCAAACTGGTGCGCCCGTCCTGTTGCGGCCATTCAATCCCGTCCGGGCGCAGAGCATAGGCGGCGCGGACGATGTCGATCAGGTCCCAGCGGCTGGTGGCGCCCCGCCCCTCGCGGGCGTAAGGATCAAAGAAGTTGCGATACAGGCTGTAACGAGTGACTTCATCATCGAAGCGCAGGCTGTTGTAGCCGGCGCCACAGGTGCCCGGACGTGCCAGTTCGGCATGTACCCGGGTCATGAACTCGGCTTCGCTCAAGCCCTGGCTGGCCAGTTGCTGCGGGGTGATGCCGGTGACCAGGCAAGCCTTGGGGTGCGGCAGGATGTCGTCGCTGGGCTGGCAATAGAAGTTGATCGGCGCCTCGATCTCATTGAGCTCGAGGTCGGTGCGCACCCCGGCAACCTGCAAGGGCCGGTCGTTGCGCGGGTTGATGCCGGTGGTTTCGTAGTCGTGCCAGAAAATGCTGGAGCTCACGGGGTCGTCCTGAACAGAAGATCGACCAGAGTCTAGGGCCAGCAGCCCGCCAGGGCCAGTGTCAGGCCGAGGCGTTCAATGGATGGAAGCTGAAATAGTTGCGCAGGGCGCGCACCAACAGCTCGTAGTCACGTGGTGCCTGCAACAGCATGAAGCCCGAGTCGTAATGCCCGGGCGTCTGGTCTTCATGGCTCCACAGGCAACTGGCGGTGAGGTTGATCGGGTGCACGGCGCCATCGCGGCCCGGAACTTTGAGTTGCAACTCGAAATCCGGGCCGACCAGCATCGGCAACTGGCTGATCAGCATCAGGCCGTCTTCCGACACATTGCCCAGGTAGCCGATGGGCTGGTCGGTGAAGCGGTTGAAGACTTTGAGAAAATAAGGGAGCTGGTGACGCTCGATGCGGCGCTCGTCAAACATGGTCGGGATCGCTGTCGAAGACCCTTTTAGCAGGGCCGCGCTAGAGCTGCTGTTTTTCATTCATCTCAGCAACAAGATTAGCGCACCCTGACCCGCACGTCACAATCAGACTTGCTGACTTTAGTATTAACGCCAAGGCGTGGTCGTTGCCGGTCGGGCAATCGCGGCTTCGCCAGTGCGGTAGTGGCCCAGTTGCTCGAGGGTCTGCAGCCGCGCGCGGGCACGGAAGGCATATTCGCTCTGCGGGTAGCGCTGGAGAATGAACTGGTAGGTCTGCGCCGCATCGACGAACAGCTTCTGCCGCTCCAGGCACTGGCCACGCAGCAGCGACACTTCCGGCTGGATGAACGGTCGGGCACGGCTGGTGCGCTCGACCTGGGACAGCTCCAGCATCGCCTGCTCGCAGTTGCCGCGGTCATAGGCGCGGTAGGCGTTGTTCAAATGATGGTCCATCGACCAGCGGGTGCAGCCGACGACGCTGGTCGCCAAGGCTAAAACGATCAAGGCTCGCATGGGGATCTCCTGTATTGAGCAGTGTATCGGCTTTGGCTGGAAAATCTGTAGACCGTGCTGGCCGATCGCTGGCAAGCCAGCTCCCACAGGATTGGCGCCGCTCTCGGGGTTAGCACTCCCCGTTCAAACGCCACCCCCGCTAACCGGCAGGTAGTGCAAAGGAACAATGACTACAGCAATTTTCCGGAGTAGCCTTTCGCTGCGCTTCACTATAGGAGTCTGTGCATGACCATCCGCCGTACCAAAATCGTCGCCACCCTTGGCCCCGCCAGCAACTCGCCGGAAGTGATCGAGCAACTGATCCTTGCCGGCCTGGATGTCGCTCGCCTGAACTTCTCCCACGGCACGCCTGACGAGCACAAGGCTCGCGCGCGCCTGATCCGCGAAATCGCCGCCCGCCTGGGCCGCCACGTGGCGCTGCTCGGCGACCTGCAAGGGCCGAAGATCCGTATCGCCAAGTTCAGCAACAAGCGTATCGAGCTCAAGGTCGGTGACCGCTTCACCTTCTCCACCGCCCACCCGCTGACCGAAGGCACCCAGGAAATCGTCGGCATCGACTATCCGGACCTGGTCAAGGACTGCGGCGTCGGTGACGAACTGCTGCTCGACGACGGCCGCGTGGTCATGCGCGTAACCAGCGCCACTGCCGATGCCCTGCACTGCGAAGTACTGATCGGCGGCCCGCTGTCCGACCACAAAGGCATCAACCGTCGCGGCGGCGGCCTGACTGCTCCGGCCCTGACCGAAAAAGACAAGGCCGACATCAAGCTGGCAGCCGAAATGGACCTGGACTACCTGGCCGTTTCCTTCCCGCGCGATGCCTCCGACATGGAATACGCCCGTCGCCTGCGCGACGAAGCCGGCGGCAGCGCCTGGCTGGTGGCCAAGATCGAGCGCGCCGAAGCGGTCGCCGATGACGAGACCCTCGACGGCCTGATCACCGCCAGTGACGCGGTCATGGTTGCCCGTGGCGACCTGGGCGTGGAAATCGGCGATGCCGAGCTGATCGCGATCCAGAAGAAGATCATCCAGCACGCCCGCCGCAACAACAAGGCGGTGATCGTTGCGACCCAGATGATGGAGTCGATGATCCAGAACCCGATGCCAACCCGTGCCGAAGTCTCCGACGTGGCCAACGCCGTGCTGGACAACACCGACGCGGTGATGCTGTCGGCCGAAAGTGCCGCCGGCGCCTACCCGATCGAAGCCGTACAGGCCATGGCCCGCATCTGCCTGGGCGCCGAAAAGCACCCGACCAGCCAGAAGTCCAGCCACCGTCTGCACACCCGCTTCGAGCGCTGCGACGAAAGCATCGCCCTGGCGGCCATGTACACTGCCAACCACTTCCCTGGCGTCAAGGCGATCATCGCCCTCACCGAAAGTGGCTACACCCCGCTGATCATGTCGCGCCTGCGTTCTTCGGTGCCGATCTACGCCTTCTCGCCGCACCGCGCCACCCTGGCCCGCGCCGCGATGTTCCGTGGTGTGTACCCGGTAGCGTTCGACCCGGCAGCCCTGCCGGCCGAGAAAGTCAGCCAGGCGGCAGTCGACGAGCTGCTGCAGCGCGGCGCGGTCGAGCCAGGTGACTGGGCGATCCTGACCAAAGGCGACAGCTACCACACCATCGGTGGCACCAACGGCATGAAGATCCTGCACGTCGGTGATTCGCTGGTCTGATGCTCGGACACTGCTGAACAAAGCCCCGCAGCCTGTGCTGCGGGGCTTTTTTGGGTTCTTCACGACATTTCGGGGACTATGAGCCTTGGGGTGGGGTTGGTTGCGAGCTTATCCA
>NZ_JH650757.1:236667-241738 GCF_000259195.1 Pseudomonas donghuensis | reverse complement strand
TAGCCCCCCAGGATTCCGTGAAGAACCTTTTTTCGGGGGATAAGCCCGCAGCCTCAACAAGAAATCAAGCGTGACCGATGAAAACATCGGCAAACAACTGGTTGCGCGGCAGGCCAGCGAGAAACATGCACCGGGAAAACTGCTCGACACTGGCCGCCGAGCCACACGCCAGGGCCACGGTCTGGCGCGACTGCAGGCGTAACGCCGCCAGGGCCTGGGGCAACTGGGCCGGGGTCAGCAGCTCGACCTGCAACTGCGGATGCCGACTGGCCAGTGCCGTCAGTGCCTGCGCCAGATAATGCTCCTGCTCGTCGTGGGCCAGATGCAGCAAGCGAATCGGCCCGTGATGCTCCTGGCGCAAGGCCTCGCGCAGAATCCCCCACAGCGGCGCCAGGCCGGTGCCGGCGGCCAGCAGCCACAGCGGGCGTTCCTGCCAGTCCGGGTCGTAATGCAAGGCTCCGCCGCGCAGCTCGCCCAGGCGCAGCGTTGCACCGATACTCAGTTGCCGCGCGGCATCACAGAACGCACCGGGTTGCCGGCAATCGAGATGAAATTCCAGAATGCCCTCCTCCCCCGGCACGCTGGCCAAAGAATAGGGCCGGGCGACCCCACTCGGGCTCCATAACACCAGGTGCTGGCCGGCCTGATAGCGCAACGGTCTGTGTGGCTCAAGACGCAAGCGCAGCACCGTCGGGCTCAGCCAGTCGAGGCCGCTGACCTGGGCCGGCACCCCATCCTGGAGCGGGTCGAACAAGGCCACCTGCAAGTCTTCCTCGACGCTGCACTGGCACGACAGGCGCCAGCCCAGCTGGCGTTTGTCCGCCGCCAGGGCCTCGGGCCGGGCATCCCCCGGCTGGCCTTGCAGGCAGCGCACCAGGCAGGCGTGACAGCTGCCGGCACGGCAACTGTAAGGCACCGCCAGCCCGACATCATTCAAGGCATTGAGCAGGTTGCTGCCCGGTGCCACCGTCCACTTTCGCTCACCCACCCGCAACTCAGGCATCGACGGCCTCCCAGGCGGCCAGGCAGCGGTTGCGCCCGCTGCGCTTGGCCCGGTACAAGGCCTGATCTGCACGCTGCAGAGCGTCATCGAGATCGTCGCCTGCGCACAACAGGGTCAACCCCGCCGACAGGCTCAAAGGCTCGACCCGCAATCCAACCGCTGGCGGCTGGGCCAGGGCAAACGCCCTGCGCAGCCGCTCGCAACAGGTGGCCAGTTGCGCGTCGGTGCAGTCAGGCAGCAGCAACACGAACTCTTCGCCACCGTAACGGGCCAGTACCGCAGTGTCGCCCAGACAGTCGCTGGCGATCGAGGCGAAGGCTTGCAATACCTGATCGCCGGCGGCGTGGCCATACACATCATTGATGCGTTTGAAGTGATCGAGGTCGATCAGTGCCAGGCCATGGCAACTGTCAGCGCCCATGCGCTCCAGCTCGCGGGTGGCCAGGCCCAGAAAGTGCCGACGATTGAACAAGCCGGTCAGTTCATCGGTGGCCACCAGGTCTTCGAGCTGGCGCATCATGCCGCGCAAGGTGTCCTGATGGGCCTGCAGGGCATAGCGCCGCTGGCGCATGCGCTGACGCGCGGCCTGCACATAACGGGCATACAGGCACAACCAGCACAGCACCACCAACAAGGCACTGGCCTGCAATGCCAACAGCGACCCGTCGAAATGCGGCGCTTGCCAGGCCTCCCAGGCGATCAGGCCGAGGAAGCTGCACAACACCAGCAGCGCGCAGCGTACAAACACCCGCCCGCTCAGGTGAAACAGGCCGAACATCAGGATCAAGGGGTAGAACATCAGGAAAGTGCCGCGCCCCTGGTCAAGCTGAGCCAACAGCCAGGTCTGCCAGGCGATCGCCAGCAGCACCTGGAACTCGGTCAGGCTCGGGTCGTTAAAGCGCAGGTTGCGACCGCTGGCGAACACCCAACCGAGCAGCGACTGGCACACGAGCAACAGGCTGCTGCCCAGCAGCAAAACCGTCAGGGAGGCTTGCAGATGGCCGCTCAAGAGTGCCACCCAGAGTAGCGCCAGCACCAGCAGATAGGTGCCAGCCGCCATGAGGAAGCGATTGAGGAGAAGCTTCTGCAGCGCTGTTTCGGTCACTGGTGACTCACCGTGCTCTGGCCAAGGCAGAGGAATGGGGCATGGCCAACCGCCACTTTAGGGTGTGCGAAGAATAATTGCCATGGTTGCACAAATCGACCCTGGTCAGCGCTCAGGCAAGAACAGTGCCCGGCCACTGCCGACCTTGGTGGGGACCTTTGGTACGTGTACCGGCGGCGGATGCGCGCTATACTGCCGCGCCTTTTTTGCGCCGACAGCCTTGCGTTGGCGCCTGTTGAAGGTCGTTTCGACACCTCGGCCAGTCCGCGTCGGAATACCTTAATGAATGTTCCCGTCTTTAAGAGGAGCGCGCTGCATGACCGTGATCAAGCAAGACGACCTGATTCAGAGCGTTGCCGACGCCCTGCAGTTCATTTCGTACTACCACCCCGTTGATTTCATCCAGGCCATGCATGAGGCCTATCTGCGTGAAGAGTCGCCAGCTGCGCGCGATTCCATCGCCCAGATCCTGATCAACTCGCGCATGTGCGCCACCGGCCACCGGCCGATCTGCCAGGACACCGGTATCGTCACCGTGTTCGTGCGCGTCGGTATGGACGTGCGCTGGGACGGCGCGACCATGAGCCTGGACGACATGATCAACGAAGGCGTGCGCCGCGCCTACAACCTGCCGGAAAACGTCCTGCGTGCATCCATCCTGGCCGACCCGGCGGGTAGCCGTAAAAACACCAAGGACAACACCCCTGCGGTCATCCACTACTCCATCGTCCCGGGCAATACCGTGGAAGTGGACGTGGCGGCCAAGGGCGGCGGCTCCGAGAACAAGTCGAAAATGGCCATGCTCAACCCGTCCGACTCGATCGTCGACTGGGTACTCAAGACCGTTCCGACCATGGGTGCTGGCTGGTGCCCTCCGGGCATGCTCGGCATCGGCATCGGCGGTACCGCCGAGAAAGCCGCGGTAATGGCCAAGGAAGTGTTGATGGAATCCATCGACATCCACGAGCTCAAGGCCCGTGGCCCGCAGAACCGCATCGAAGAGATCCGCCTGGAGCTGTTCGACAAGGTCAACCAGCTGGGCATCGGCGCCCAGGGCCTGGGCGGCCTGACCACCGTGCTCGACGTCAAGATCATGGACTACCCGACCCACGCCGCCTCCTTGCCGGTGTGCATGATCCCCAACTGCGCCGCCACCCGTCACGCCCACTTCGTGCTCGACGGTTCCGGCCCGGCTGACCTGGAAGCGCCATCGCTGGACGCCTACCCGGAAATCGTCTGGGAAGCCGGCCCATCGGCCCGCCGTGTCAACCTCGACACCCTGACCCCGGAAGACGTGCAGAGCTGGAAGCCGGGCGAGACCATCCTGCTCAACGGCAAGATGCTCACCGGTCGCGACGCTGCGCACAAGCGCATGGTCGAGATGCTCAACAAGGGCGAAGAACTGCCAGTCGACCTCAAGGGTCGCTTCATCTACTACGTTGGCCCGGTTGATCCGGTCGGTGACGAAGTGGTTGGCCCGGCCGGCCCGACCACCGCGACGCGGATGGACAAGTTCACCCGTCAGATCCTCGAGCAGACCGGCCTGTTGGGCATGATCGGCAAATCCGAGCGCGGCCCGACCGCCATCGAAGCGATCAAGGACAACAAGGCCGTGTACCTGATGGCCGTCGGCGGCGCTGCCTACCTGGTGGCCCAGGCGATCAAGAAGTCCAAGGTCCTGGCCTTTGCCGAACTGGGCATGGAAGCGATCTACGAGTTCGAGGTCAAGGACATGCCGGTCACCGTCGCGGTCGACAGCAACGGCGAGTCGGTACACATCACTGGCCCTGCGATCTGGCAGCACAAGATCGCTGAAAGCCTGGCGGTGGAAGTGAAGTAAGCCTCGGGGTTTGCTGATATGAAAAAGCGGCAGGGGGATTATTCCCCTGCCGCTTTTTTATTGCCTGTACCGGCCTCATCGCTGGCAAGCCAGCTCCCACAATGGCTCTTCATGCACCTGACCTGTGGGAGCCGGCCTTGCCGGCGATCGAGCGCGAAGCGCTCGTATTTCGGCCAGCACCTTTGTTCACAGGGTAATGCGAGTGCCCAGCAACTGCAGGAACGCCGCCAGCCATGCAGGGTGTGCCGGCCACGCCGGAGCCGAAGCCAGATTACCCTGCACGTGAGCCTGGTCGACGGCGATCTCGACATACTGGCCACCGGCCAGGCGTACTTCCGGCGCGCAAGCCGGATAAGCGCTGCATTCGCGGCCTTCCAATACGCCAGCCGCCGCCAGCAGTTGTGCGCCATGACACACCGCGGCAATGGGTTTGCCGGCCTGATCGATCGCCTTGACCAGCGCCAGCACCTGCTCGTTCAAACGCAGATACTCCGGTGCCCGGCCTCCTGGAATCAGCAGCGCGTCGTAGTCGTCAGCCTGAACCTTGGCAAAATCAAAGTTCAGGGCAAAATTATGCCCGGGCTTTTCACTGTAGGTCTGGTCGCCTTCGAAATCGTGGATCGCCGTGCGCACCGTCTGCCCGGCGTTTTTGCCCGGACACACCGCGTGCACGGTATGGCCAACCATCTGCAGGGCCTGGAACGGCACCATCACTTCGTAATCTTCAACGTAGTCGCCAACCAGCATCAGAATCTTCTTCGCAGCCATGTCATCAACTCCTTCAAGTGCGGTGGAAAGATAAAGACACCATAGACCGCCAACGTGCGACAGGCTCAATCACGCCGGTCGAGCAGGTTGACCACCAGCCGGTCGAGCCAGCCCCACAAGCGTTGCTGCACGCGCTTCCACAACGGCCGCGCATGCCAGTGGGCCAGGTCGATAGTCAGGCTCCGGGCAAAGTCGCGCTCAAAGCTCGCCGCCACGTCGGCGGTCAGGGGTGGGTCAATGGCTTCGACATTGGCCTCAAGGTTGAAGCGCAGGTTCCAGTGATCGAAGTTGCACGAGCCGATGCTGACCCAGTCATCCACCAACACCATTTTCAGGTGCAGGAAACACGGCTGGG
>NZ_JH650757.1:225326-236657 GCF_000259195.1 Pseudomonas donghuensis | reverse complement strand
GGTGGCGGGAGCCGATGCTGACCCAGTCATCCACCAACACCATTTTCAGGTGCAGGAAACACGGCTGGTATTCGAAAATTTTCACCCCGGCGCGCAACAGCCGCGGGTAATAGCGATGGCCGGCATAACGCACCGACGGGTGATCGGTTCGCGGCCCGGTCAGCAGCAAACGTACATCGACCCCCCGGGAGGCCGCGCGGCGTAGAGAGCGGCGGACCTTCCAGGTCGGCAAGAAATACGGCGTGGCCAGCCAGATGCGCCGCTGGCCGCTGTTCAGGGCGCGCACCAGCGACTGCAGGATATCCCGGTGCTGGCGGGCGTCGGCATAGGCCACCCGGCCCATGCCCGCACCACTCACCGGCACTCGCGGCAAACGTGGCAGGCCAAAGTGCGTCGGCGGCCGCCAGGCGGTACGGCGCAGGTTGGCGCGCCACTGGCGGTCGAACAGCATCTGCCAGTCGGCCACCAGCGGGCCCTGCATCTGCACCATCACTTCGTGCCATTCGCTGACGTCTTCGGTTGGCGTCCAGAACTGGTCAGTGACGCCAGTACCGCCCACCACCGCCCACTTCTGGTCGACCAGCAGCAGCTTGCGATGATCGCGATACAGGTTGCGAAAGCCACGACGCCAGCGCAGGCGGTTGTACCAGCGCAGCTCCACACCCGCAGCCAACAGACGCTGGCGCAGGCTCAAGGTGAAGGCCAGCGAACCATAATCATCGAACAGGCAACGCACCTGCACGCCGCGCTCGGCGGCCTGCACCAAGGCCTGGACCATGGTTTCGGCGCAAGCGCCGGCTTCGACCAGGTACAGTTCCAGGTCCACCTGATACTCGGCGCGCACGATTGCGGTGAGCATGCGCGGGAAAAACTGCGGACCGTCGATCAATAGCTCGAACTGATTGCCATCGCGCCAGGGAAAGACCGGTCCGGCCATCTCAACGCGCCGTGAAGATCAGCACCGCGGCCACCGGCACCGACGGGCTGATGGACTTGAGCCCGGCCAGCTTGCGCAAGGTGGCAAGGCCGGGGAGCAGATCGAAATCATCGGCGCGCAACATCAACGGTTCCAGGGTCACCACCTGAAAGCGCCGGTCATCCAGGCGGGTGGCCAGCAGCAGGGCGCTGTAGTTGTGCTGCTTGCCATGCAGGCTGACAGTCAGCGGCAGGCGCAGTTCCACCTGGGCGCCATTGGCCAGGTCGTTGATCGGGCGCAGGTCGATCTGCGCGCTGACCTTGGCTTCGGGGAACTTGGCGAACTCGAACAGTTCCTTGCGCATGCGTTCGTCACGCAGCGGCACGCCGCTGTTGTTGGAGTCCATCTCGACCTGCAGCTCGGCGGCGCCCTTGCGATCGACCTTGCCATGCAGAACGAGGAAACGATGCACCTCAGCGGTGTCACCGTTCTTGCTGGAGACAAATGACAGGCGTGACGATTCGCCGTCCAGGTGCCAGTTGGCCTGGGCAGGGAGACTGAGAACGACCAGCAGGGCAAGCAGAAGACGCGACAGACTGAACATGTGAAATCCTGTAACACAATGGTCGTCAACCTTACCCGGCTGCCTTCACGGCAGCAAGCGACAGCCCTCGCGCGGGCCCTGCCACTGCGCACGATTCTCGACCCCCAGGCCGGCAGCGCTGACCAGCCGCTGCTGCGCGTCTTCATCCAGGCGACTCAACGGCAGGTATTGGCGCACATAGCCCCGACAATAATGTTCGTCGAAATTCATGACATAGCGGCACGAACAGTACTCCTTGGCCGAGTAGGCACTGAGGATGCCGGGGAAATCCGCCAGCGCCTGGCGTTCGTACCAGGCCCAACCGCCGGCCAGCAGCGCCAGTACCAGCAACACGCGCGTCATGGCCGCACCTTGTCGACTGCTGCCAGTACCCGCTTGAGCAACTCGTTATGGGCAAAGCTGGCGTCGCGGTCATCGGCGTAGCGAACGATCAGCAGCTTGCGCGCCGGCAGCACATACAGTGCCTGGCCCCAATGCCCCAGGGCTGCATACGTGTCAGCTGGCGCATCCGGCCAGGGTGGCGGGCTGCCGGGCAAAGGTTGATTAAGCCACCAGTGCCCGCCCGGGTTGGCTTCACCGGGTTGGGCCGTGGCTTGCAGGAACGGCTGGCGATTGAAGTCGACCCAAGCGCTGGACAGCAATTGTCGCGTTTGCCAACGACCTTCGCGCAGCATCAACAGGCCAACGCGCGCCAGGTCGCGAGCACTCATGTACAGATAGGAAGAACCCACCAAGGTGGCACTGGCGTCACGCTCCCAGACCGCACTGGCAATCCCCAGCGGTTCAAACAAGGCGTGCCAGGGGTACTGCGCATATCCCGCATCGCCGACCATGCCGCGCAAGGCCGCCGCCAGCACGTTACTGTCACCGCTGGAATAGAGAAAGCGTTGCCCAGGGCTGGCCGCCTCGGGCCTGGCCGCCGTGTAGCCGGCCATATCGCCGCGCCCGCGAGTGTAGAGCATGGCCACTACCGAGGACTTGAGCGGCGCGTATTCGTAATCTTCCTGCCAGTCCAGGCCGCTGGCCCAGTGCAGCAGATCTTGGATGCGCACGTGGGGGTGGGCACGCATCGGCGCGTAGAAACGCGCAACCGGATCCTGCAGGTCAAAGCGGCCCTCGGCGTGGGCGACACCCAGCAGGGTCGCCAGCACGCTCTTGCTGATCGACCAGGTCAGGTGCGCGGTTTTAGCGGTGCTGGGCGCGGCATAGTGCTCATAGACAATGCGCCCGTCGGCGATCACCAGCAGCGCGTCGCTGCGCACGCCCTGACGTTGCTGGTCATCGCGTGGGGCGAAGGCATAGCGTTCAACCGCCTGCCAGGCGCTTCGGTTGGCATCGTTCGCCACCGTCCAATCAGGTACTGGCCAGTACTCCTCGGCCGAAACGGCCTTGCTGAAGGCGAAAACAGCCAGCATCCACCACACCGCGTTGCGCATGCCGCTTACTCAAGGCCAGGGTTCGCCCAGCCTGCCAGCGTTTCATGACAATCCGGCGGCGGCCCAGGCCTTGGCCAGGCGTTTGGCGCGGGCCGCACTGGCGATCTCCAGCAGGCCCTGATCGCGTTGCCACAGGCTTGCCCACTCGCCTGGGCTTGCCAGCAGTGCCTGATTGAGTTCATCTTTCAAGCTGTTGAACTGGGCAAACAGACCGCCCAGCAGCAAATGGCTGGCCGAGGTGTCGGCGCACTGGCGAGTGCTTTCAGCGCACGCGCCGAGCAGACTGATCAGGCGCAATTGCAGGTTTTGCGGCCAGCCCGTTTCCTGGCCGACGCCATAGAGCCAGGCACACAGGGCACTGAGCACATAAAGATCTTCCAGCGAGCGGAAGGGTTTGACGTAGGCATCCCAGCCGTCCCCCGCCAAGCGCTCGCACAACGCTCCTTGCAGATGCAGGCGGGCATGGCCGACTTCCGGCATCAACGGCAAGGCCGGCAGCGATTCGAGGCGCACGCCCGGTTCACCGGCGTAGACCACCGCCAGGCTCAGTTCTACTGGCTGCCCCTGCGCTTCGCAGCGCGCCGCCACCAGCAGCCACTCGGCATCGAGCCCGGCAGTGACAAAGTCCTTGCTGCCGCTCAGGCGCAAATCATCCAGACGCACCTGCATGTCCGCCGGGCGCACGCTGCGCCGCTCACTGGCGCACAGGGCACCAAGGCTCTGCGGCGCACTGGGCCACAGCACCCGCAGCGCCGCCTGGTAGCCGACCAGGAAGGCCAGGCCCGGGGTGCTCATCGCCCGCCCACCGAGCACCGCCAGGTCGAACGGGCTAACCGCACCCAGGCGTGCCAGCAGGCTGGAATAGGTATCGGCCAGCGTGGCCGCAAGGGGTTGTCTGTGTCGATCGTTGAGTCGTTGCAGCCAGGCCATCGAAGCGCTCCTTGAGGGGGCTGTCATACAAGCATCACCAAACATTCACGGGGGTGACACCGCATCTACCTAGGCTGAGCTTGCACAACAAAGTCGACCGGCCGCAACCCCATGGCTGGCTTATGGAGACACGCAATGACTCGGATCGCTCGCTCTGGCGACAACAGCACTGAACGCCGTCTGCAAGCCGAACGCCTGGTCGGCCCGGCAGCCCTGCAGGAAGCACAGGCCCTTCGTTTCAGCGTATTCAGCGGTGAATTCAAGGCCAAACTCAAAGGCGCCGAACTGGGCCTGGACATGGATGACTACGACATTCATTGCCGCCACATCGGCGTGCGCGATCTCACTAGCGGGCGCCTGGTCGCCACCACTCGTCTGCTCGACCACCAGGCCGCCAACAGCCTGGGGCGCTTTTACAGCGAAGAGGAATTCAGCCTGCACGGCCTCGGCCACCTGCAAGGGCCGATTCTCGAACTGGGTCGCACCTGCGTCGATCCGGCCTACCGCAACGGCGGCACCATCGCCGTGCTCTGGGCGGAACTGGCCGAAGTACTCAACGAAGGCCGCTACAGCTACCTGATGGGCTGCGCCAGCATTCCCATGCAGGACGGCGGTGTACAGGCCCACGCGATCATGCAGCGCCTGCGCGAACGCTACCTGTGCACCGAGCACCTGCGCGCCGAACCGAAGAAGCCACTGCCGAGCCTGGCCCTGCCGAACAACGTCATCGCCGAAATGCCGCCGCTGCTCAAGGCCTACATGCGCCTGGGGGCGAAGATCTGTGGCGAGCCATGCTGGGACGAAGACTTCCAGGTCGCCGACGTGTTCATCCTGCTCAAGCGCGACGAACTGTGCCCGCGTTATGCCCGTCACTTCAAGGCGGCGGTCTGATGCAGCGCCTGCGCGTCTATGCACGCGTAGCCCGGGTGCTGCTGGTGGTGCTGTTCGGCCTGGCCATGGCAGCCCTGTTCAGCCTTTATGAACGCCTGCGCGTGCCGGCCTCGACCGAGCGCCGCCAGCGTTGGTCGCAACTGTTCATGGGCAAACTGAGCAATGCCCTGCCGTTCAAGGTGCGAGTGGTGGGCCAACTGCCACGCCAGCCGATGCTGTGGGTCAGCAACCACGTGTCCTGGACGGATATTCCTTTGCTGGGCATGCTTGCACCGCTGTCGTTTTTGTCCAAGGCCGAAGTGCGTACCTGGCCGGTGGCCGGCTGGCTGGCACACAAGGCCGGTACCCTGTTCATCCGGCGTGGCGGCAACGACAGCCAACTGCTGCGCAAACAGATCAGCCAGCACCTGCAACAGGATTGCCCGCTGCTGATCTTCCCCGAAGGCACCACCACTGACGGGCGCAGCCTGCGCACCTTTCACGGCCGCCTGCTGGCCAGCGCCATCGACACGCAGACACCGCTGCAGCCGGTAGCCCTGCGCTACCTGCGCAGTGGACAAGCCGATTCGATCGCGCCGTTTATTGGTGACGATGATCTGCTCTCGCACCTGCTGCGCCTGTTCAGCAATGACTGCGCCGAGGTCGAGATCCATTTGCTGGCGCCAATTGCCAGTACCGGTGAAGAACGCGCCGCCCTGGCCTTCAAGGCGCAGCAGGCGATCCAGCAGGCATTGTTCGGTTGCGAGCCGGCTGCCCAGGCGCAACGCCGGGCCAGGGCTGCCTAGGTATTGGCGCGGGCAAAGCGCTGCAACTGCGGATAGAAATTGCGAAAGTCATCCAGCAACGGCTGGTACAGCGCCGCCACCTCCTCCACCGCGCCGTCCAGGCCTTCGGGCCGCGACAGGCGCCGGGCAATCCCGCGAAACACCGGTTCAAGTACCGCGAACTCGCGGTAAGACCCGAGCCAGTCATCGGCCGCCATGTACGGTGCTATCTGTGCCAGGCGCCCGGGCAAGGCCGGTTCTGCGGCCAGCACCCGGTACACGCGGTCAGTGAACTGGCCCAGCGGCTGCTCGGCATAGTCCTGCCAGTGCAAGGCCAGGCAATGGTCGAAAAACACATCGAGGATGATCCCGGCATAACGCCGCCGCTGCTGCGGGAAACGCGCCAGCGCCGCCAGCACCAGTGGATGGCTGTCGGTGTAGACGTCGATCTGCCGGTGCAGGCGGATCGCTGCCTCCAGTGACGGGGCGAAGCGCCCCTGCAGCGGCCCTTTGACAAAATCGCCATAAAGGCTGCCGAGCAATTGCTCGGGCTGCTGACCGCCGAGGTGAAGGTGTGCGAGGTAGTTCATGGACTGGGATTCTAGCACCCCGCCATCTATATCGTTATAACCCGATATAGCGATTTACGCTGAGCTCAGAACCACATCATATTTGTATATCGCGAAATACCGATTTATATTTCGCCCCATCGCGATATACCGCTACACACACCACGAGCCCAACCATGCCTCTCGATCTCGACGAAATAATAAAAGCCCTGGCCCACCCAGTACGGCGAGAAATCCTCAACTGGCTGAAGGACCCCGACGCGCAGTTTCCCGACCAGCACCACAGCACCGAACACGGTGTGTGTGCCGGGCAGATCGATCAACGCTGCGGCCTGTCGCAGTCGACCGTCTCCGCCCACCTGGCGACCTTGCAGCGCGCCGGCCTGATCAGCAGCCAGAAGATTGGCCAATGGCATTTTTTCAAACGCAACGAGGACACCATCCAGGCGTTCCTCAAGCAGATGAGCCAAGAGCTCTGACAAGGACCTTGCAATGCCCCTTTCGCTGATAATCCTGGCGCTCAGCGCCTTCGCCATCGGTACCACCGAGTTCGTCATCATGGGTCTGTTGCCGGATGTGGCGGCAGACCTGGGTGTATCGATTCCCGGTGCCGGCTGGCTGGTCACCGGCTACGCCCTGGGCGTGGCCATCGGTGCGCCGTTCATGGCCCTGGCCACCTCGCGCCTGCCACGTAAAGCGGCGCTGATCGCGCTGATGGGCGTGTTCATCGTCGGCAACCTGCTATGTGCGGTGGCCAGCGACTACAACCTGCTGATGTTTGCCCGGGTGGTGACCGCCCTGTGCCATGGTGCCTTCTTCGGTATCGGTTCGGTGGTGGCCGCCAGCCTGGTGCCGGCCAACCGCCGTGCTTCGGCGGTCGCCTTGATGTTCACCGGCCTGACCCTGGCGAACGTGCTGGGTGTGCCGCTGGGTACCGCGCTGGGCCAGGAATACGGCTGGCGCTCGACCTTCTGGGCAGTGACGGTGATCGGCGTCGTCGCACTGATCGGTCTGATCCGCTTCCTGCCGTTCCGGCATGACGAAGAGGCTCTCGACATGCGCGCTGAACTTGCCGCGCTCAAAGGCGCCGGCATCTGGCTGTCGCTGTCGATGACCGTGCTGTTCTCGGCCTCGATGTTCGCCCTGTTCACCTATGTCGCACCGCTGCTCGGTGACGTCACCGGCGTTTCGCCACGGGGCGTGACCTGGACCCTGCTGCTGATCGGCCTGGGCCTGACCCTGGGCAACATCCTCGGCGGCAAGCTCGCCGACAAACGCCTGGGCGCCACCCTGATCGGCGTGTTCGCCAGCATGGCGGTGGTGTCCACCGTATTGAGCTGGACCAGCGTCGCCCTGATCCCGGCAGAAATCACCCTGTTCCTCTGGGCCACTGCAGCCTTTGCCGCGGTCCCCGCCCTGCAGGTCAACGTGGTGACCTTCGGCAAGGCCGCCCCGAACCTGGTCTCGACCCTGAACATCGGCGCTTTCAACCTGGGCAATGCCCTGGGCGCCTGGGTTGGCGGCACTGTCATCGCCCAGGGCCTGGGCCTGACCCGCGTGCCCCTGGCCGCCGCAGCGCTGGCGGTGCTGGCGTTGATCGTCACCCTGATCACTTTCAGCCAGGGCGGTAACAAAGCCGAACTGGCACCTGCCACTCACTGATAGGCCTTGAGGTATTTATGACGACTCTTTTCGATCCGATCACCCTCGGCGACCTCAAACTGCCGAACCGCATCATCATGGCCCCGCTGACCCGCTGCCGCGCCGATGAAGGCCGGGTACCCAACGCGCTGATGGCCGAGTACTACGTACAACGGGCCAGTGCCGGGCTGATCCTCAGCGAAGCCACTTCGGTAACGCCCATGGGCGTCGGCTACCCGGACACCCCGGGGATCTGGTCCAACGATCAGGTGCGCGGCTGGACCAACGTCACCAAGGCGGTGCATGGCGCCGGCGGGCGGATCTTCCTGCAGCTGTGGCATGTGGGGCGCATCTCGCACCCGAGCTACCTCAACGGCGAAACCCCGGTGGCACCGAGTGCAATCCAGCCCAAAGGCCATGTCAGCCTGGTGCGCCCACTGGCCGACTACCCGACGCCACGGGCACTGGAAAGCGCAGAAATCGCCGATATCGTCGAGGCCTACCGCACCGGTGCCGAGAACGCCAAGGCGGCCGGTTTCGACGGCGTCGAAGTGCATGCGGCGAATGGTTACCTGATCGACCAGTTCCTGCAGAGCAGCACCAACCAGCGCAACGACCAGTACGGTGGTTCGCTGGAAAACCGTGCACGGCTGCTGCTGGAAGTGACCGACGCCGTGATCGACGTCTGGGGCGCACAACGGGTCGGCGTGCACCTGGCGCCACGGGCCGATTCCCATGACATGGGCGATGCCAACCGTGCCGAAACCTTTACTTATGTTGCCCGGGAACTGGGCAAGCGCGGCATTGCCTTTATCTGCTCGCGAGAGAAAGAAGCCGACGACAGCATTGGCGCGCTGATCAAGCAGGCTTTTGGCGGCCCGTACATCGTCAACGAGCGCTTCACCAAGACCAGCGCCAACGCTTCGCTGGCCAGTGGTAAAGCCGATGCGGTGGCCTTCGGTATTCCGTTCATTGCCAACCCGGACCTGCCAGCCCGCCTGGCAGCCGATGCACCGCTGAACGAGCCGCACCCGGAGACCTTCTACGCCAAGGGGCCGGTGGGTTACATCGATTATCCGCGGATGTAGGTGCTGAACGCATCGCGGGGCAAGCCCGCTCCCACAGGAACAGTGGTGATCTCTGTGGGAGCGGGCTTGTCCCGCGATGAGGCCCTCAAGGCCGGGTATTGATCTGCTGTTGCAGGTTCTGCACCTGGCTTTGCAAGGTATTGATGTTTCGAGTCACCTGGCCACGAAACGCATCGAACTCCGCCGTTGACGCACCGCCACTGGCCGCAGGCGCCGGGCGGTTCTCCTGTTCGCTCTTGAGCACGATCAGATCCTGCTCCAGGCGCTGGATCGCCGCCGCCGGGTTGCCCTGTTTCTTCAGCGTCGCCACATCTGCGCTCAGGCTCTTGAGCTCACCATCGAGCTTGCCGCCATCGACCTGGGCCGTCTTCAATGCCGCCAACTCGTCATTTACCCGCTTGAGCTGTGCCTGCAACTGCTCCTGCAACTTGGCATTGGCCGCCTGCTGCTCGCTGGCCTGAGCCAACACCTGCTCCAGTCGCTTGCCCAGATCGCCGGTCTGCCCGGCCACACCCTGCTGTTGCTTGCCCTGCTCGGCCAGGCTCGCCTGCAGCTGCCTGATCTGCAGCTTCAGGGCTTCGCTGTCGGTGCTGACACTGGTCTCGCTGGCCGCAACCTTGCCGCTGATCGCCTGCAGGCGTCCCGCCGCGTCTTCACTGATGCGGGCGAAACTCTCCTGGGTGGCAACCAGTTGCTGCTCCATCAGGGAAATCTGTTGGAAGCTCCACCAGCCAAGGCCAGCCAGAGCAATGAACGAGGCGCCGAGCAATGCCCACAACGGGCCGCTGCTCGCGGCCTTGGGCTGAGCACGCGAAGCTGCCGGCCCGCCACGACGCACACCCGCTACCGGGACGAAATCATCGTCATCACGGCTACCGGCACTCAAGGTCGGCACGTTATCGAAATCATCTGGAGCATCGTTACGCATGGGATCCCTTCAACCACGGTGATAGCAAATGGTCAGTAGTATAAAGCCTGATCAGCGCACTGATCGACCGCAAAGCCCTGGTCCGGTTCAGTCCTTGCAGGACGGAAGGTCCTGGGCTTTCCACCAGCCACAGAACTCATCCAGTGCCGACCACAGGCTGACGCTGGGGCGGTAATCAAGAAACTGCCGGGCGCGGCTGATGTCGAGCGTGAAGTCCTTGCTCATCACCTGCGTACCCAAGCGCGACAGGGTCGGTTGCGGACGGCCAGGCCAGAGCAGGCAGGCACCTTCGTTCAAGGCCGCCAGGCTGTAGGCCAGGCCGTAGGAACGGTAACGGGTGACCTGCGGCAGGTGCATTTGTCGCATTACATAATTGACCACATCCCACAATGGCAACGGGTGGCCATTGCTGATGTTGTAGGCCTGGCCCAGCGCGGCCTCGTCGGCGAGCAAGGCACTGACCAACGCCTCGTTGAGGTTCTGCACGCTGGTGAAGTCGACCTTGTTCAAACCATTGCCGATGATTGCCAAACGCCGCTTGCGCTGCATCTGCAACAAGCGCGGGAAGATGCTCACGTCGCCAGCGCCAGTGACAAAATGTGGACGCAGGGCCAGCACTTCGAGGCCGAACTCCTGAGCGCCGAAGACCTTCTGCTCGGCCAGCTGCTTGGTTGCCCCGTAATGGTTATGGAAGCGCCGCGGCACCTGCTCTTCAGTGATGCCCAACTGCGAGCGGCCATTGAAACAGATCGACGGCGAAGACAAGTGCACCAGCCGCCGCACATGCTCTTTAAGGCATGCTTCCACCACGTTTTCAGTCACCACCACGTTGCCCTGGTAGAAATCCTGATAGCGCCCCCAGTTGCCCACGGCACCCGCGCAATGCACCACGGCTTCGACGCCCTGGCACAGGCGCCGGGCCAGGTCCGGGTCGTTGAGGTCACCCGGGATGAACTGCGCGCCGCGTCGCACCAGGTGCTCGACGCCTTCGGCGCGGCGGCCGTTGACCCGAACGTCAAAGCCCTGCTCCAAGGCAAAGCGCGCAAAGCGCCCGCCGATGAAGCCGCTCGCGCCGGTGACCAGAATTCGCATGTAGCACTCCGCCTAAAACAGGTTTTTCAGATACTGCTGACGCCGCCCGTGCCTACAAGGGCACCAGCCATTGCCCGGCCGTGAGGCGCAGGTGTTCCGTCAGCTGGCCAAGCAACTGCCCGCCATTGCGCCAATGATGCCAGTACAAGGGCACGTCGATGGGTTTATCCGCCGATATTTCTACCAGACGCCCGCTGGCCAGTTGGTCGCGTACCTGCAGTTCCGGCACCAGGCCCCAGCCCAGGCCCGCTTCGGTCATGCGCAAAAAGCCCTCGGACGACGGACACAGGTGATGTAGGAAACCGTCCTCAATACCCAGGGACGCCAGGTAACGGTGCTGGAGAAAATCATCCGGCCCGAACACCAGCGCCGGGGTACGCGACAAACGGCCGGCATCAAAGCCCGAAGGAAAGTAGCGGGCCATGAACGCCGGGCTGGCCAGGGCACGGTAGCGCATAGCACCAAGCAACAG
>NZ_JH650757.1:158734-225316 GCF_000259195.1 Pseudomonas donghuensis | reverse complement strand
CGGCGGGCCCCCGCCACCGGCCGTTCGCTGCCGCACAAGCAGGCGGCCACTTCACCGGCTCGCATGCGCTTGAGGCCGACTTCCTGGTCTTCCACCACCAGGTCCAGCAGCACCTGCTGGTCAGCGCAGAACTCACCCGCCGCAGCGGCCCACCAGGTCGCCAGGCTGTCGGCGTTCAGGGCAATGCGCAAACGCTCCGGCATACCCTCCTCGTCCAGCGCCGGCACCTGGCTCTGCAGGTCGCGTTCAAGCAGGCGCACCTGCTGCACATGGTTGAGCAAGCGCCGGCCAACATCGGTGGGGCTTGGCGGGTTGGCGCGCACCAGCACCGGCTGGCCGACCCGCGCTTCAAGCAACTTGATGCGCTGGGAAATCGCCGACTGCGACAGGCCCAGCACCTGGGCGGCACGCTCGAAACCGGCCTGCTCGATGACGGCAGCGAGGGCAGAAAGCAGTTTGTAATCGAACATTATTTTTCCTAATGCCTGATCAGCTTTATTTGTTTTTCTTATACAGATGACATCCCCACAATGGCCAGCATCTTCTTTGTATTTGCGCCCGCGCCCTGCGGGCGTCCGTGGAGTCCTCCCTATGTGGCAAAGCTACCTGAACGGCCTGCTGGTCGCCTTCGGCCTGATCATGGCGATCGGCACGCAAAACGCCTTTGTCCTGGCGCAAAGCCTGCGCCGTGAACATCACCTGCCGGTGGCGGCGCTGTGCGTGGTCTGCGACGCCATCCTGGTGGCGGCCGGAGTGTTCGGCCTGGCCACGGTACTGGCGCAGAACCCGACCCTGCTGGCCGTGGCACGCTGGGGCGGTGCAGTATTTCTGCTCTGGTACGGCGGCAAGGCTTTGTTGCGGGCCTGCTCGCAACAAAGCCTGCAGCAAGGCGAAGGCCAGGGCCTGCGCTCGCGCCGGGCAGTGCTGCTCAGTGCCCTGGCGGTGACCTTGCTCAACCCGCATGTGTACCTCGACACCGTGTTGCTGATCGGCTCACTGGGCGCCCAGCAAACCGTGCCCGGCGCCTACGTGGCCGGCGCCGCCAGCGCCTCGCTGCTGTGGTTCTTCACCCTGGCCCTGGGCGCCGCCTGGCTGGCCCCGTGGCTGGCGCGGCCTGGGACCTGGCGGCTGCTCGACCTGATGGTGGCGGTGATGATGTTTGCCGTGGCGGCGCAGCTGATCTTTACCTGAGGCGCCGCTCGTCCGGCACCGGCAAAGGCTCTGGAACCTCTTTCCCGTACACTTGTTGCGTGGTTAAGCACCGGGCCCGGTGCTATGATCCAGCCCTTGCGTCGCAAAGAGTACAGACTCGCCGACGCACACCGGCCGCCCGTGATCGGCCTTGCGCTCACCGCAACAGACCTGATTAGGAGAATCACCATGGCTTTTGAATTGCCGCCGCTGCCTTACGCCCACGACGCCCTGCAGCCGCACATTTCCAAGGAAACCCTGGAATACCACCACGACAAGCACCACAACACCTATGTCGTGAACCTGAACAACCTGGTGCCTGGCACCGAGTTCGAAGGCAAGACCCTGGAAGAGATCGTCAAGACCTCCTCGGGCGGTATCTTCAACAACGCCGCTCAGGTCTGGAACCACACCTTCTACTGGAACTGCCTGGCGCCAAACGCCGGCGGCCAACCAACCGGCGCCCTGGCTGAAGCCATCAACGCCGCGTTCGGCTCCTTCGACAAGTTCAAGGAAGAGTTCACCAAGACGTCGGTCGGCACCTTCGGTTCCGGTTGGGGCTGGCTGGTGAAAAAAGCCGACGGTTCCCTGGCCCTGGCCAGCACCATCGGCGCCGGCAACCCGCTGACCAGCGGCGATACCCCGCTGCTGACCTGCGACGTCTGGGAACACGCCTACTACATCGACTACCGCAACCTGCGTCCGAAGTACGTCGAGGCGTTCTGGAACCTGGTCAACTGGAAGTTCGTTGCCGAGCAGTTCGAAGGCAAGACCTTCACTGCCTGAGACGGCTGCTGATCGATACGCGTGATCCGGTATCGAGCGACCGAGAAGCCCACCCTAGCGGTGGGCTTTTTTATGGGCGCCGATGCTGCAACATTTTTCATCCTATTCCCGCGCCGTGCATCTTGCCGCGCACGCAGAGCACGCTAACATCAAACGTTGGGAAACTCTTTCCCACGGATTAAAGTCGCAAGGCCGGGCAACCGATACAGTGACGGCAGGCACCCAACCTGCTCCAGGGGCAAAAATGCACCCTCACGGAGCTGGAGAAGTCCTGTTGACGGCCGATAGTGGATTGCCAAGTTTGATGGCAAAATGATGCCATGCGCATGGATTAAGGAAACCCCATTGAAGCTGGAACTCAAGAACAGCTTATCGGTCAAGTTGCTCAGGGTAGTACTGCTCTCGGCGTTGGTCGTCGGTGTAGTTCTCAGTTGTGCGCAGATCGTCTTCGATGCCTACAAGACCCGCCAGGCCGTCGCCAATGACGCCCAACGGATCCTCGACATGTTCCGTGATCCTTCAACCCAGGCGGTGTACAGCCTGGACAAGGAAATGGGCATGCAGGTCATGGAGGGCTTGTTCCAGGACGAGTCCGTGCGCATGGCCGCCATCGGCCATCCCAATGAAACCATGCTGGCGGAAAAATCCCGCCCGCTGCAGGAAGTCTCCAGCCGCTGGTTGACCGACCTGATTCTCGGCCAGGAACGCAGCTTCACCACCCAACTGGTCGGCCGTGGCCCCTACAGCGAATATTACGGCGACCTGAGCATCACCCTCGACACCGCGTCCTATGGCGAGGGCTTTCTGGTCAGTTCGGTGATCATCTTCATTTCCGGTGTGCTGCGCGCCCTGGCCATGGGCCTGGTGCTGTACCTGGTCTATCACTGGATGCTGACCAAGCCGCTGTCGAAGATCATCGAGCACCTCACCCAGATCAACCCCGACCGCCCCAGCCAGCATCAGTTGCCGCTGATCAAGGGCCACGAAAAGAACGAGCTGGGCTTGTGGGTCAATACCGCCAACCAATTGCTGGCGTCGATCGAGCGCAACACCCACCTGCGTCACGAGGCCGAGAACAGCCTGCTGCGCATGGCCCAATACGACTTTCTCACCGGCCTGCCCAATCGCCAGCAATTACAGCAGCAACTGGACAAGATCCTGATCGACGCCGGTCGCCTGCAACGCCGGGTGGCAGTGCTGTGTGTCGGCCTGGATGACTTCAAGAGCATCAACGAGCAATTCAGCTACCAGGCCGGCGACCAGTTGCTGCTGGCCCTGGCCGATCGCCTGCGCGCCCACAGTGGCCGGCTTGGCGCCCTGGCACGCCTGGGTGGCGACCAGTTCGCCCTGGTCCAGGCCGATATCGAGCAGCCCTACGAAGCGGCAGAACTGGCCCAGAGCATTCTCGATGACCTCGAGGCGCCGTTCGCGCTCGACCATCAGGAAATCCGCCTGCGCGCCACCATCGGCATCACCCTGTTCCCCGAAGACGGCGACAGCACCGAGAAGCTGCTGCAAAAAGCCGAGCAGACCATGACCCTGGCCAAGGCCCGCTCACGCAACCGCTACCAGTTCTACATCGCCAGCGTCGACAGCGAGATGCGCCGCCGTCGCGAGCTGGAAAAAGACCTGCGCGAAGCCCTGCCGCGCAACCAGCTGTTTCTGGTCTATCAACCGCAGATCAGCTACCGCGACCACCGCGTGGTCGGCGTCGAGGCGCTGCTGCGCTGGCAGCATCCGGAGCTGGGCATGGTCCCGCCCGACCAGTTCATCCCTCTGGCCGAGCAGAACGGCAACATCATCACCATCGGCGAGTGGGTACTCGACCAGGCCTGCCGGCAACTGCGCGACTGGCATGACCAGGGCTTCAGCGAACTGCGCATGGCGGTCAACCTGTCGACCGTGCAACTGCACCACAACGAGCTGCCGCGGGTGGTCAACAACCTGCTGCAGATCTACCGCCTGCCACCGCGCAGCCTGGAGCTGGAGGTCACCGAAACCGGCCTGATGGAAGACATCAGCACCGCCGCCCAGCACCTGCTGAGCCTGCGCCGCTCCGGGGCGCTGATCGCCATTGACGACTTCGGTACCGGCTACTCCTCGCTCAGCTACCTGAAATCGCTGCCGCTGGACAAGATCAAGATCGACAAGAGCTTCGTCCAGGACCTGCTCGATGACGACGACGATGCCACCATCGTTCGCGCCATCATTCAGCTGGGCAAGAGCCTGGGCATGCAGGTGATCGCCGAGGGCGTGGAGACGGCTGAACAGGAGGCCTACATCATTGCCCAAGGTTGCCATGAAGGTCAGGGCTATCACTACAGCAAACCACTGCCAGCCCGGGAGTTGACCGCGTTCCTGAAACAGGCGCAGCGCAACCAGGTTTCGATTCTGTAATAACCCCCGTCCGCATCGCCAGAAGTGACAAAAACACGCATTTGAATATTTACGTGACTGCCCCTTTACACAAAATGCAAATCTTTCGCATTATGTTGCAGTTTTGCGTGCCCCGGTACGCTTGTCCAACCTCTCGACGCAGGAATTCGCCATGATTCGTATGCCTCTGGCCACCGCCAGTCTGTTGGCCATTGCCATCTCTCTCGCCGGTTGCGGCGACAGCAAGGACAAGGACAAGGCCGCCGCACCGCAAACTCCGGCCGCCACCACCTCGGCTGCCGCACCTGCTGGCGCCGTTGACGAGGCAGCAGCCAAGGCCGTGGTCAAGCATTACGCCGACATGGTCCATGCCGTCTACAGCGACTCGCTGAGCACCGCCAAGACCCTGCAAACCGCCATCGACGCCTTCCTCGCCAAGCCCAACGACGAAACCCTGAACGCCGCCAAGGCCGCCTGGGTCGCCGCACGCGTGCCGTACCTGCAGAGTGAAGTGTTCCGCTTCGGCAACACCATCATCGACGACTGGGAAGGTCAGGTGAACGCCTGGCCGCTGGACGAAGGCCTGATCGATTACGTCGATAAGAGCTACGAGCACGCCCTGGGCAACCCTGGCGCGACCGCCAACATCATCGCCAACCTGCAAGTGCAGGTCGGCGAAGACAAGATTGACGTCAAGGACATCACCCCGGAGAAACTGGCCAGCCTGAACGAACTGGGCGGCTCCGAAGCCAACGTCGCCACCGGCTACCACGCCATCGAATTCCTGCTCTGGGGCCAGGACCTGAATGGCACCGGCCCAGGCGCTGGCGCCCGTCCTGCCTCCGACTACCTGGAAGGCAAGGGCGCTACCGGCGGCCACAACGAACGCCGTCGCGCCTACCTGAAAGCCGTAACCCAACTGCTGGTCAATGACCTCGAAGAAATGGTCGGCAACTGGGCGCCGAACGTCGCCACCAACTACCGCGCCACCCTCGAAGCCGAGCCTGTCAACGACGGCCTGCGCAAGATGCTGTTCGGCATGGGCAGCCTGTCGCTGGGCGAACTGGCTGGCGAGCGCATGAAAGTTTCCCTGGAAGCCAACTCGCCTGAAGACGAGCAAGACTGCTTCAGCGACAACACCCACAACTCGCACTTCTACGACGCCAAGGGCATCCGCAACGTCTACCTGGGCGAATACACCCGCACCGACGGCACCAAGCTGACTGGGCCAAGCCTGTCGTCGCTGGTGGCCAAGGTCGACGCAGCTACCGACACCACCCTCAAGGCCGACCTGGAAGCGACCGAAGCCAAGATCCAGGTCATGGTCGACCACGCCGCCAAAGGCGAGCACTACGACCAGCTGATCGCGGCCGACAACGCTGCCGGCAACCAGATCGTGCGTGACGCCATCGCCGCCCTGGTCAAACAGACCGGTGCGATCGAACAGGCCGCAAGCAAGCTGGGGATTGCCAACCTGGCGCCAGACAGCGCTGATCACGAGTTCTGATTCAGTAGCGGTTAACAAAGGCGGCCTTCGGGTCGTCTTTTTTATGCGCATTATCGCGGGGCAAGCCCGCTCCCACTGTAGGAGCTGGCTTGCCCCGCGATAGATTTCATCCAGCAAACGCAAATCCCTCTTATTCAATTTCCCTGAGCCTGCTAAGCTTGCACGCCGGTTTTTTGCCCAAGCCCCAGGATTATTGATGTCCTCGTTGCTTTCCCGCCTCAGCCCCCTGCTTCTGGCCCTGTTCCTGGCCGGTTGCGACGATGCCCCGCATTTCACCCAGGCCGAGCCCGGTGAGGCGCTGGCCGGTGGCAAGGCCACGGTGAACAAGCGCGACCAGAACGCCTACTCCATGCCTTCGGCCAACCTGCCGCCAAGCCGGCGCCTGGACTTCAGCGTCGGCAACAGCTTTTTCCGCAGCCCCTGGGTGATTGCGCCGTCAACCACCACTGCCCGCGACGGCCTGGGCCCGCTGTTCAATACCAATGCCTGCCAGAACTGCCACATCAAGGACGGTCGCGGCCATCCGCCCGGGCCCAACGCGGCCAACTCGGTGTCGATGCTGGTGCGCCTGTCGATCCCTGACCAACCACAGTACGCCAAGGTCATCGAGCAACTGGGCATCGTCCCGGAGCCTGTGTATGGCGGTCAGTTGCAGGACATGGCAGTGCCCGGTGTCGCCCCCGAAGGCAAGGTGCGCGTTGAATACGATGCGCACACCGTAACCTTCAAGGACGGTACCCACGTGGAGCTGCGCACGCCGCGGTTGCAGATCAGCCAGCTGGGCTACGGCCCGATGCACCCGGACACCCGTTTCTCCGCCCGGGTCGCCCCGCCGATGATCGGCCTGGGCCTGCTCGAAGCCATCCCTGAGGCGGCAATCCTGGCCAACGCCGACCCCGATGACGTTAATGGCGATGGCATCCGTGGCCGCGCCAACCGGGTCTGGGACGATGCCCTGGGCCAGACCGTAGTCGGCCGCTTTGGCTGGAAGGCCGGGCAGCCAAACCTCAATCAGCAGAATGTCCACGCCTTTTCCGGTGACATGGGCCTGACCACCAGTCTGCGGCCGATGGACGATTGCACCCCGGCGCAAACCGACTGCCTCAACGCCGCCAACGGTAACGGCGCCAATGGCGAGCAGGAAGTCAGCGACAACATCCTGCGCCTGGTGCTGTTCTACACCCGTAACCTGGCGGTGCCGGTGCGCAAGGACGTCGATTCAACCCAGGTCCTGGCCGGCAAGAACCTGTTCCACCAGGCCGGTTGCCAACGCTGCCACACGCCACAGTTCACCACCGCCAGCGACGCCGCCGAGCCGGAGCTGGCCAGCCAGCTGATCCGCCCCTACAGCGACCTGCTGCTGCACGACATGGGCCCGGGCCTGGCGGATAACCGCACCGAGTTCGCCGCCAGCGGGCAGGACTGGCGCACCCCGCCGCTGTGGGGCATCGGTTTGAACCAGACCGTCAGCGGTCACACCCAGTTTCTTCATGATGGCCGCGCCCGCGACCTGCTCGAAGCCGTGCTCTGGCACGGCGGCGAGGCCGAGGCGGCCAAGCAGCACGTACTGACCTTCAATGCCGAGCAGCGCGCCGCGTTGCTGGCCTTTCTGAATTCACTTTAAGCAAAGGAGCCGGGCATGTTCCGTCCCAAACTGTTGTTCACCAGCCTTGCCGCCCTCGCCCTCGGCGCCTGCTCGCCGCAAGACCCGCAAGCGCTGACCTCGGCGGCGATCGCCCAACAGGTGATCCTGCCGACCTACAGCCGCTGGGTCGAAGCCGACCGCCAACTGGCCGTCAGTGCCCTGGCTTTCTGTGAAGGCAAAGCGGACCTGGCCACTGCCCGCGCCGACTTCCTCCATGCGCAAAAAGCCTGGGCCGAGCTGCAGCCGCTGTTGATTGGCCCGCTGGCGGAAGGCAACCGCGCCTGGCAGGTGCAGTTCTGGCCCGACAAGAAGAACCTGGTCGGTCGTCAGGTCGAGCAACTGATCAATGCCGACACGCCGGTCGATGCCGAAACCCTGGGCAAATCCAGTGTCGTCGTGCGCGGCCTGTCGGCTTACGAGTACATCCTCTTCGACAGCAAGCCGGACGCCGCCAACGCCGAACAGAAAGCCCGTTACTGCCCGCTGCTGGTGGCCATCGGCGAACACCAGAAGACCCTGGCCGAAGAAATCCTCAAAGGCTGGAACAGCACCGATGGCATGCTGGCGCAGATGACCAAGTTCCCCAACCAGCGCTATGCCGACTCCCACGAAGCCATTGCCGACCTGCTGCGCGCCCAGGTCACCGCCCTGGACACCCTGAAGAAAAAGCTCGGCGCGCCGATGGGCCGCTTGAGCAAGGGCATCCCGCAGCCGCTGCAGGCCGAAGCCTGGCGCAGCCACTCCTCGCTGAAAAGCCTGGAAGCCAGCCTGAACGCGGCCCAGACCGTCTGGGTCGGGGTCGACAACAAAGGCCTGCGTGGCCTGCTGGGCAAGGATCAGCAGGCCCTGGCCGACAAGATCGACGCCGCCTACGCCAATGCGATCAAGCTGCTGGCCATCAACCAGAAAACCCTGGGTGAGTTGCTCGACGACGAAGCCGGTCGCCAGCAACTGAATGCCATTTACGACAGCCTCAACGTCGTCCACCGCCTGCACGAAGGCGAGCTGGCCAAGGCGTTGGGCATCCAGCTGGGCTTCAATGCCAACGACGGTGACTGATCATGTTGCGACGCCAGGCTCTCAAACTCGGTAGCGTTGTGCTCAGCGCCCTCACCCTCGGCGGCTGGGCCCTGTTTCGCAACAAGAGCAGCGCCCCGCTGCTGCTCTCGGCGCGTGACGATGGCGACGGCAAGCACTATGCCGTCGGCTACCGCCTGGACGGTACCCAGGTATTCGCCACCCTGGTGGGCCAGCGTTGCCACGACATCATCAACCACCCCGAGCAGCCGATTGCCCTGTTCGTCGCCCGCCGCCCCGGCACCGAGAGCTACCTGATCGACCTGCGCGATGGCCGCTTGCTGCAGACCATCACCTCGCAGCCGAACCGGCACTTCTACGGCCACGCGGTGATCCACAAGAGCGGTGAATGGCTTTATGCCACCGAGAACGACACCACCGACCCCGGTCGTGGCGTGCTCGGGGTGTATCGGTTCGACGGCGAACGTCTGCAGCACAGCGGTGAAATCCCGACCCACGGCATCGGCCCGCACCAGGTGTCGTGGATGCCCGACGGCGAGACCCTGGTGGTGGCCAACGGCGGTATCCGCACCGAGGCCGAAAGCCGGGTGGAGATGAACCTCGATGCCATGCAGCCAAGCCTGGTGCTGATGCAGCGCGACGGTACCCTGCTGAGCAAAGAGGTACTCGGCCAGCAGATGAACAGTGTGCGCCACCTGGCGATTGCCGCCGACGGCACCATCGTCGCCGGCCAACAGTTCATGGGCGCCAGCCACGAGACGGCCGAACTGCTGGCGATCAAACGTCCGGGCCAGGCATTCGAAGCCTTCCCGGTGCCCGAGCAGCAGTTGCAGTCGATGGCCCACTACACCGCCAGCGTCGCCGTTCACAATGAGCTGCGCCTGGTGGCGCTGACCGCACCACGGGCCAACCGCTTGTTCATCTGGGACCTGGACAGCGCCCAGGTACGCCTGGACGCCCCGATGCCCGATTGCGCCGGCGTCGTCGCCGTGGCCGACGGTTTTGTCGTGACCTCCGGACAGGGCCGTTGCCGCCTGTACGACTGCCGTAAAAACGAGCTGATCGGCCAGCCGCTGCAACTGCCCTCGGGGCTCTGGGACAACCACCTGCACCTGGCCTGAAAATAGCCGGGAACACAGGCTTCCCAGGCCCGGTCAACAGAGTAATATTCGGCTACATCGCACGTGGGCAGGGACGCCCGTCGTCGTGCCAAGCGAACCACAATTCGTCTCCAAGGAACTGGACTATGCTGCGCCGCCGCATGCTGATCATGTTGGGTGTTGTCCTGCTGCTCGTGCTGATCCTGGGGGGCTACAAAGCCTTTGCCATCTATCAGCAGATCCAGATGTTCGCGGCCCCCAAGCCACCGATCAACGTGGCGGCGACCGAGGCCAGCGAACGCGCCTGGCAGAACCGCTTGCCGGCAGTGGGCAGCCTCAAGGCCCTGCAAGGGGTCGACCTGAGCCTGGAGATCGCCGGCACGGTCAAGGCCCTGCAGTTCGAGTCCGGGCAGCAGGTCAGCAAGGGCCAGCTGTTGCTGCAACTGGACAGCGATGTCGAAACCGCGCTGCTGGGTACCGCCCTGGCCGACCTGGGCCTGGCCCAGGTCGATTACAGCCGCGGCAGCCAGCTGGTCGGCAGCCAGGCCATTTCCAAGGGCGAGTTCGATCGCTTGAGCGCACAGTTCAAGCGCACCAAGGCGGTGGTCGAACAACTCAAGGCCGCACTGGCGAAAAAGAGCATCAACGCACCGTTCAGCGGCACCATCGGCATCCGCCAGGTGGACGTCGGCGACTACCTGGCCAGCGGCACAGTCATCGCGACCCTGCAGGACCTGAGCAGCCTCTACGTCGACTTCTTTGTCCCCGAGCAGTCGATTCCCAAGCTGAGCATTGGCCAGCAGGTGCTGGTCAACGTCGCCGCCTACCCACAGGAGAACTTCCCCGGCACCCTCAGCGCCATCAACCCCAAGGTTGAGGACAGCACCCGCAACGTGCAGGTCCGCGCCACCCTGGCCAACCCCGACGGCAAGCTGCTGCCCGGCATGTTCACCAGCCTGCAGGTGCTGCTGCCCGATCCGCAGCTACAGGTGGTGGTGCCGGAAAGCGCGGTCACCTATACGCTCTACGGCAACTCGGTGTACGTCGCCGTGGCGAAAAAGCCCGAGAAGGCCGAGGACGCCAAGCCACAGGCCACCCCCGAAGGCCAGGCGACACTGATCGCCGAGCGCCGTTTCGTGGAAACCGGTGAACGCCGCGATGGCCTGGTGGTGATCAGCAAAGGGCTCAAGGCCGGTGAAACGGTGGTCACCGCCGGCCAACTGAAACTCACCCAGGGCGCGCCGATCAGCATCAGCCCGGACAAGACCCTGCAAGCCCCCACCCGCCAGCCGCGCAGCAACTGATCAAGGAACCGCCATGGCCTTTACCGATCCGTTCATTCGCCGCCCGGTGCTGGCCAGCGTGGTCAGCCTGCTGATCGTGCTGCTGGGCTTCCAGGCCTGGAGCAAGTTACCGATCCGCCAATATCCGCAGATGGAAAACGCCCTGATCACGGTGACCACCGCCTACCCCGGGGCCAACGCCGAGACCATCCAGGGCTACATCACCCAACCGCTGCAGCAGAGCCTGGCCAGCGCCGAAGGCATCGATTACATGACCTCGGTGAGCCGGCAGAACTTCTCGGTGATCTCGATCTATGCACGCATCGGTTCAGACAGCGACCGTCTGTTCACCGAGCTGCTGGCCAAGGCCAACGAGGTCAAGAACAAGCTGCCCCAGGATGCCGAAGACCCGGTGCTGAGCAAGGAAGCCGCCGACGCCTCGGCGCTGATGTACATCAGCTTCTACAGCAGCGAGCTGAGCAACCCGCAAATCACCGATTACCTGTCACGGGTGATCCAGCCCAAGCTTGCGACCCTGCCCGGCATGGCCGAGGCCGAGATCCTCGGCAACCAGCTGTTCGCCATGCGCCTGTGGATCGACCCGGTGAAGCTGGCAGGCTACGGCCTGAGCGCCAATGACGTGACCCAGGCGGTGCGCGGCTACAACTTCCTTTCCGCGGCGGGCGAGCTCAAGGGTGAATACATCGTCACCAGCATCAACGCCACCACTGAACTGAAGAGCGCCGAAGCCTTCGCCAAGATCCCGCTCAAGACCAGCGGCGACAGCCGGGTGCTGCTCGGCGATGTGGCGCGGGTCGAGATGGGCGCGGAGAACTACGACACGGTCAGCTCCTTCGACGGCACGCCATCGGTGTACATCGGCATCAAGGCTACCCCGGCGGCCAACCCGCTGGAGGTGATCAAGGAGGTGCGCAAGCTCATGCCCGAGCTTGAAAGCCAGTTGCCGCCGAACCTGAAGTCCTCGATTGCCTACGACGCCACACTGTTCATCCAGGCGTCGATCAACGAAGTGGTAAAAACCCTGGTCGAAGCGGTGCTGATCGTCATCGTCGTGGTTTTCCTGTTCCTCGGCGCCTTGCGCTCGGTGCTGATCCCGGTGGTCACCATTCCGCTGTCGATGATCGGCGTATTGTTCTTCATGCAGTTGATGGGCTACTCACTGAACCTGCTGACCCTGCTGGCGATGGTGCTGGCCATCGGCCTGGTGGTCGATGACGCCATTGTCGTGGTGGAGAACATCCACCGTCATATCGAAGAAGGTAAATCGCCGTACGAAGCGGCCCTGGAAGGCGCCAGGGAGATCGCCATGCCGGTGGTCTCGATGACCATCACCCTGGCCGCGGTGTACGCCCCTATCGGCTTTCTGGAGGGGCTGACCGGCGCGCTGTTCAAGGAGTTCGCCCTGACCCTGGCCGGCGCCGTGGTGATCTCCGGCATCGTCGCCCTGACCCTGTCGCCGATGATGTGCGCCTTGCTCCTGCGCCACGAGCAAAATCCCACGGGCCTGGCGCATCGCCTGGATGTGCTGTTCGAGCGGCTCAAGCAGCGTTACCAGAAAATCCTCCATCGCACCCTCAACACACGGCCGGTGGTGCTGGTATTTGCGCTGATCGTGCTGTGCCTGATTCCGGTGTTCCTGATGTTCACCAAGAATGAACTGGCGCCAGATGAAGACCAGGGCGTCATCTTCATGATGGCTACCGCGCCACAGCCGACCAACCTCGACTACCTGAACAGCTATACCGATGAGTTCATCACGATCTTCAAGGACTTCCCCGAGTATTACTCTTCGTTCCAGATCAACGGCTTCAATGGCGTGCAGTCGGGCATCGGCGGCTTTTTGCTCAAGCCCTGGAATGAGCGCGAGCGCACCCAGATGGAGCTGCTACCGCTGGTGCAGGCCAAGCTTGAGGGCATCAGCGGCCTGCAGATCTTCGGCTTCAACCTGCCCTCGCTACCAGGCACTGGCGAAGGCCTGCCGTTCGCCTTCGTGATCAACACCGCCAACGACTATGCGTCGCTGCTCGAGGTCGCCGAGCGGGTCAAGACGCGCGCCCAGGCCTCTGGCAAATTCGCCTTCCTCGACATCGACCTGGCCTTCGACAAGCCGGAGGTGGTGGTCGATATCGACCGGGCCAAGGCGGCGCAGATGGGCGTGTCGATGGACGCCCTGGGCGGTACCCTGGCGACGCTGCTGGCTGAAGCGGAGATCAACCGCTTTACCATCGACGGGCGCAGCTACAAGGTCATCGCCCAGGTCGAGCGGCCCTACCGCGATAACCCCGACTGGCTGAACAACTACTACGTAAAAAACCAGCAAGGGCAGATGCTGCCGCTGTCGACCCTGATCAGCATCAGCGACCGCGCCCGACCGCGCCAGCTCAACCAGTTCCAGCAATTGAACTCGGTAATCATCCAGGGCTTCCCGACGGTCAGCATGGGTGAGGCGCTGGATACCGTGCGCAGCATCGCCCGCGAAGAAGCCCCGGAGGGCTATGGCTTTGACTATGGCGGCGCGGCGCGTCAGTTCGTCCAGGAAGGCAGCGCCCTGTGGGTAACCTTCGGCCTGGCCCTGGCGATCATCTTCCTGGTGCTGGCGGCACAGTTCGAGAGCTTCCGCGACCCGTTGGTGATCCTGGTGACCGTGCCGCTGTCGATTTGCGGCGCGTTGATTCCGTTGTTCCTGGGCATCTCGAGCATGAACATCTACACCCAGGTGGGGCTGGTGACCCTGATCGGGCTGATCAGCAAGCACGGCATCCTGATCGTCGAGTTCGCCAACCAGTTGCGCCTGCAAAAAGGCCTCAGTGCGCGCGAAGCAGTGGAAGAAGCTGCGGCGATTCGCTTGCGCCCGGTGCTGATGACCACCGCCGCGATGGTGTTTGGCATGGTGCCGTTGATTCTCGCCACCGGCGCCGGTGCGGTCAGCCGCTTCGACATCGGCACGGTAATCGCCACCGGGATGTCCGTGGGCACCTTGTTCACCCTGTTCGTGCTGCCGTGCATCTATACCCTGCTGGCCGTGGAAGCGGGCTTGCCCCGCGAAGAGGTGGTGCCTGAATAACCTTCGCTTGGGGATCGATCGCGGGGCAAGTCGAATCGTCGCACCGCCGCTCCCACAGGGGTCAGCCGCTGGCGCGTACGCCCTGGCTCAGGCCGAACAGCAATAACAACAGGTCGTGATCCGGCTTGGCATCGACCTGGGGTTTTACCACCCGTGGCAACGGGCATTGCGCACCGGCATCGACCTTGCTGAAAACCTGCGGGCGAGGCTCCTCCCACGCCGCTACGGCAGCGGTTGCCACGGCCAAGGCAATCACCAGAAACAAACCTCGGGCTATTTCTAGTTTCATTACTCTAAACCTTTGACAGCGCTGCCAAACGCTCCTTGGTAAAAATAGAGCAGTTTTTGCCACTCTGTGTCGTTGAAAGACGAATGGCGGCGCAGTTGTTTAAGGTCATTGAGCGCGGCACGCTGACAACTGATGCGCCGGCGGCACTTTTCGAGGTCCAGCAGGGCCACTTCAGCCCGAGCCTCGGCACCTTGGCCAATGACCTTGACGAAGACATGCTTGCCATACAGGCAACCATGCTGCCAATGACCGCGGTGCATCCGCGCCAGGTTCTGCGCCAGGTCCTCCAGCACCCGCTCGTGTAATGCCGGGTGGTACCGCTCTCGGGCACCGGCGGCGAACCAGCTGTCGATATCCTCGAAGCCTTCCAGCGCCTCGCTGACCAGCAAGGCTCGCCACTGATGCGCGGCATCACGGTCAACGCCGCAATAGACAATATGCGGCACCCGCACCCCCAGTTGCTCGAAGCTGTTCAGGGCATCGTATTCACGCAACACGGTAGGGCGCCCGAAGGGGTGCAACAGGCTGCGGTAGATATGGCCGATCTGGCGCTTGGCATAAAACGTATGGCCAGCGTCGTCGCTCAGTCGCTGTACACCACTCTCGCCGCCACGACGCTGATTGGGCTCCTCGACCCATTCGCCCTGCTGCTGCCAGAAATGATCGAACTGATCCTTGTTCGTCGTTGCTGCTGTGCGCTCAAACCCCATTCCCCGCTTACCCCTTACGCAAAAGATAGACTCGCCACATGGCGTAGAACGGTAAAAAGTCCAATCGTTCCTGAATGCGGAAACCTGCGGCTTCAAATTCCTTTTCAACCGTGGCAACAGGTAACACAAAACGATTCTGGTAACTGCCCTGCCCTTTTTCGACGTAACGCCGCTGCTCGAGCTTTTTGCGCCGCCAGGCTTTGAAATTGCCATCCACCCACAGCGAGACGATCACGCTGTCGCGGGTAACCCGTTGAAATTCAGAGAGTAATGTTTTGCGATGGGCCGCATCGCCGATGTGGTGCATCAGCCGCATGCAAAAAATACTGTCGACCGAGTTGTCCGGTAAATCGATGGCGAATGCGGAGGTCTGCAAGGTACGTACCCGTTCCACCACCGCAGCCGGCTGCGAGGCCCGCGCGGTTTCGAGCATGGCTTCGGAATTGTCGGCACCAATGATCACCCGGTTGGGCTTTTCCGCCAGCAACGGCCAGAAGCGCCCGGCACCGCACGGCAAGTCGAGCACCAGCCCCGGTTCGCCAGCCAGGGCCAGGGCGCGACGGGCCAGTTGCTCGTCACGCTGGTGGGACATCCGGCGCGCCAGGCCGTCCTGGTGCTTGAGGAAGTATTCCTGGGCGTGCTGCTGGTCGTACTTATCCGAAAACTCGAGTTTGATAGGGCTACGCATTGTGCATCTCCTGACTCCAATGTGCCCACCTTAGGCTGGCAAGCGTTGGCGTCAGGTCATGCTGATGTGAAAAATTCGTTAGTTGTCACGACAAAAGTTTCAATTAATTACAAACTTTCACGGCTGGCCAATGGCCCTATTCGAGGTCAGTCGGCCTTTGCAGTGCCAGGCTCAGGTCTACGTGAAAGCGGCAGCCATGGGGCACCATGGCGGTCAGGCTGACGCTCCAGCCCTGGTCGTCACAAATCCGCTGCACCAGTGATAAGCCCAAGCCCAGGCCCTCGCCACGCTTTTCATCGCCGCGCACAAACGGCCGGAACATGGCTTCACGCTGCTCTTCGGGAATCCCTACACCACTGTCTTCGACCAGGAACCCCGCCGGTTCCAGCGTCAGGCGAATAAAGCCCTGATCGGTGTAGTGCGCCGCATTGCGCAGCAGGTTGCCCATGACCGCCTGAAGAAAGGTGGCGTTGTACAAGGTCGGGGTTGCAGCCTTGGCGTCGTACAGCAATGTCAGGCCTTTCTGCTCGATGGTATCGCGCCAGACGCCAATCAGGTCATCGGCCACCTCTTTCATACTCGCCTGCGAGGCGACCGCGCCTTCGTCACGCTGGGCACGGGCGAGCATCAGGAAGGTCTTCACCAACTCCTGCATCTCTTCGGTGGCCCGGGCAATGCGCTCGACCTGGGATCGGGCGCGGGTGTCGATGTTGGGGTTGACCAGCAACAGCTCACAGGAGCTGGCCAGCACCATCAACGGCGTGCGCAGCTCATGGCTGACATCACTGGTAAACAGGCGCTCACGGGTCAGCGCATCGCGCAGACGCCCCAGGGTATCGTCGAACGCCACGGCCAGCTGACCGACTTCATCCGCAGCGTAATCGGGCGCCAAGGGCGGCGCCAGGCCCAGCAGTTGATCACGGTGGCGCACCTGGCGGGCCAGGCGAATCACCGGTGCCATCACCCGCCGGGCCAGGACCCAGCCGAGGAATACCGCCAGCGCCAGGCTCAGGACAAAGCCGACCACGACCACCGCGAACAGCACTCGCTCGCGCTCTTCGAAATCACTCTGGTCCTGCAACAGCACGTAGCGACGGCCATCGACGATTTCGACCATCGCGTGGTAGGACAGATCTTCACGAAACACTTCATGAAAGCCACGGTCAAGGTGACGCAAATCCTTGGGCAGCTCGAAGTCATCACGCCCGCCGCTGAAATAGAACAGCTGGTCCGGCCGCGGCCGGTGGCTCCAGTCGCTGACGCTGTCCATGCGCAGCAAACGTTGCAGGTCGCCGCCCAGCACGGCGGAGATCAAGCGTTCTTCAACCAGGTGGACCGTAGCGACAATGCCGAAGGCGAAGGCCCCGGCCACCATCGCACTCATCAGGGCAAAGGCAATGATGATCCGCTGGGCAAGGCTTTGTTTAAACTCCATCACGGCCCTCGGCCAAGCGATAGCCGACGCCGTGGACGGTATGCAGCAGGGGTTTTTCAAACGGTTTGTCGATGACCTGGCGCAGTTGGTGAACGTGGCTGCGCAAGCTGTCGCTGTCCGGACAATCGTCGCCCCACAGCGCCTCTTCGAGTACTTCGCGGCGCAGCACATGCGGGCTCTTCTGCATCAGCACCGCCAGCAGCTTCAGGCCGACCGGGTTGAGCTTGAGCAATTTGCCCTCGCGGCTGACTTCCAGCGTGTCGAGGTCGTAGACCAGGTCACTGACCTGCAGGGTACGCCGACCACCGCCCTGGGTGCGACGCAGCACCGCTTCGATGCGCGCGGCAAGCTCCGACAGGGCAAACGGTTTGAGCAGGTAGTCGTCAGCGCCGGAGCGGAAGCCCTGCAGGCGATCGTCCAGCTGATCACGGGCGGTGAGCATGATCACCGGGGTGTCGCGCCGGGCGTCTTCGCGCAGGCGCTTGCACAGGGTATAGCCGTCGATGCCTGGCAACATGATGTCGAGCACGATCAGGTCGTAGTGTTCGGTGGCAGCCAGGTGCAGGCCGGAGAGACCGTCCTGGGCACAGTCCACCGTGTAACCCTTCAGGCCCAGGTAGTCGGCCAGGTTGGCGAGGATATCGCGGTTGTCTTCAACCAGTAGAATTCGCATGGGGTGTCTCCCGTCCGGCGCTTTTGCCTGCTTGGCAGGCGCAGCTTACGGCCATCAGCAGCGCTCGGCTAGGTCGGCGCGACTTTATTGCAGGTTAACGTTTTTTTCACCGAGCCTTCACGGACAGGCGATGGCGGCTAGCCGAAAATTGGCGGTCGGACTGCCCCTTTGACCTGCCTGGACTTGCCATGTCACTACCTGCCTACTCCCGTCCGCTGAATTTCTGGATTGCCCTGGGCATCCCCGCCGTCACCGCGGTGATATTGATCCTGCTGGAGCTGACCTCACTGGACATGGACCTGGCCAAGCTGGCGTTCGACCCGGTGGCGGGGCAGTTCATCGGCCGGCACAGCTACTTTCTCGAAGATATCCTGCATGACCGGGCCAAACAGGCGGTGATCGTCCTCGGCTTGCTGGCGGTTGTCGCCTTCGCCGCGAGTTTCTTCTGGACACGCCTGTTCAGTTGGCGTCGGGAGCTGGGCTGCCTGGTCCTGGCCATGGGGCTGTCGACCAGTTTTGTCACGCCGGTCAAAGCCGTGACGGCGGTGCAGTGCCCCTGGAGCCTGAGCGAATTTGGCGGCAAGGAGACCTACAGCGAGCTGCTCAGCCCGCGCCCGGCCACCGATAAGCCCGGACGCTGCTGGCCGGGTGGCCATGCGGCGACCGGCTTTACCCTGTTTGCCCTGTTTTTTGTCTTGCGCGACCGGCGTCCACGCCTGGCCAAGGCAGCGCTGGTGTTCGCCTTTGGCCTGGGCACGCTGTTTTCAGTGGGGCGCATGCTGCAGGGCGCGCACTTTTTTTCGCACAACGTGTGGACGGCGGTGTTCTGCTGGCTGATCAGCCTTGGCTGTTATTACTGGGTGCTGTATCGCCGGCCGGTTGAGTTGAAGCACAAGGCTGCGGTTACCGTGCCGTCCTCGTAAGACCGGCCTGCGCGGTGACTGCATCGCTGGCAAGCCAGCTCCCACATACAGATCCCTGTGGGAGCCAGTCTTGCCGGTGATAGATTGCACAGCAACCCCAGAATTCAGGCAAAAAAAAGCCCCGCACTAGGCGGGGCTTTTTATCAAGCGGGTCAGGCTGGCTTACATCATGCCGCCCATGCCGCCCATACCACCCATGCCGCCCATGTCTGGCATGCCGCCGCCAGCACCAGCTTCAGCTGGAGCGTCAGCAACCATGGCTTCGGTAGTGATCATCAGACCACCGATCGAAGCTGCAGCTTGCAGGGCCGAACGGGTTACCTTGGCAGGGTCGAGGATGCCCATTTCGATCATGTCGCCGTACTCGCCGGTAGCAGCGTTGTAACCGAAGTTGCCGGAACCTTGCTTGACCTTGTCGACCACCACGCTTGGCTCGTCGCCGGCGTTGGCAACGATCTGGCGCAGCGGCGCTTCAACAGCGCGACGCAGCAGCTGGATACCGACGTTCTGGTCTTCGTTGTCGCCTTTGAGCTCGGCAATCGCTTGCAGAGCGCGAACCAGGGCAACACCACCGCCAGGCACCACGCCTTCTTCAACGGCTGCACGGGTAGCGTGCAGGGCGTCTTCAACGCGGGCTTTCTTCTCTTTCATTTCGACTTCGGTGCCAGCACCGACCTTGATCACGGCAACACCGCCAGCCAGCTTGGCCAGACGCTCTTGCAGTTTTTCACGGTCGTAGTCCGAGGAAGTCTCGGTAACTTGAGTGCGGATCTGGGCGATGCGCGCTTCGATGTCGCCTTGTACACCAGCGCCGTCGACGATGATGGTGTTTTCCTTGGACAGGGTCACACGCTTGGCGTTACCCAGGTGCTCCAGGGTAGCGGACTCCAGGCTCAGGCCGATTTCTTCGGAGATCACGGTACCGCCGGTCAGGACGGCGATGTCCTGCAGCATGGCCTTGCGACGGTCACCGAAGCCAGGGGCCTTGACCGCAGCAACCTTGACGATGCCGCGCATGTTGTTGACTACCAGGGTAGCCAGCGCTTCGCCTTCAACGTCTTCAGCCACGATCAGCAGCGGACGGCCGGCCTTGGCAACGGCTTCCAGAACTGGCAGCAGTTCACGGATGTTGGAGATTTTCTTGTCAACCAGCAGCAGCAGCGGGCCATCCAGCTCGGCGACCATGGTGTCTGGCTTGTTGACGAAGTAAGGGGACAGGTAGCCACGGTCGAACTGCATGCCTTCCACGACCGACAGTTCGTTTTCCAGGCCCGAGCCTTCTTCGACGGTGATCACGCCTTCTTTACCGACTTTTTCCATGGCTTCGGCGATGATGTCACCGATGGAGTTGTCGGAGTTGGCCGAGATGGTACCGACCTGAGCGATGGCCTTGGAGTCGGCGCATGGCTTGGACAGGGACTTCAGCTCTTTGACGATGGCGATGGTGGCCTTGTCGATACCACGCTTCAGATCCATCGGGTTCATGCCGGCAGCAACGGCTTTCAGGCCTTCGCTGACGATGGCCTGAGCCAGAACGGTTGCGGTGGTGGTGCCGTCACCGGCTTCGTCGTTGGCCTTGGAGGCAACGTCTTTGAGCAGCTGGGCGCCCATGTTTTCGAAGGCGTCTTTGAGCTCGATTTCTTTGGCAACCGAAACACCGTCTTTGGTGATGGTCGGAGCACCGAAGCTCTTGGCCAGAACAACGTTACGGCCTTTCGGGCCCAGGGTAGCTTTTACAGCGTCAGCCAGAACGTTGACACCAACGAGCATTTTCTTACGGGCGGAGTCGCCGAATTTTACGTCTTTAGCAGCCATGATCGTTTAATCCTTGAATACTTTGGAGTAACGGGAAACCAGCGGAATCAGCCTTCGATGACAGCGAGAATCTCGTTCTCAGCCATCACCAGCAGGTCTTCGCCGTCAACTTTCACAGTGTTGCTGCCCGAGTAAGGGCCGAAAACCACCTTGTCACCCACTTTCACGGCCAGCGCACGCACTTCACCGTTGTCCAGAGTGCGGCCGGCACCTACAGCGACGACTTCGCCACGGTTAGGTTTTTCAGCGGCCGAACCTGGCAGAACGATACCGCCAGCGGTTTTCGATTCTTCTTCGCTGCGACGGATAACGACGCGGTCATGCAGAGGACGAAGCTTCATTGTCGATCTCTCCTAATTGTGGTTTTCATCGGCCGGTATCGACACCGGCGGGTTGATGCTTGCGGCGTAGCCGCTCGTAGCCCGCAGGGCGGACCACACATGTAATGTCTGGTGCAAATCACCAGAAACCTTGCGGTGACCCATACATGAGGTCGCCAAGGGCAATTACAAGGCTTGCTGATGAATTTTTTTAGCAACGGCCATCCGATAAAGCAAAACGGCCCCGAAAGGGGCCGTTGGCAACGCATGGATAACCATCAAAGATCGCGCGGACCCCGCAGGTTAGGCTGATCAGGGTCGGTACGCCCCACCACTTCACCTTCGATCACGGTGGGCTGATGGCCACGCCCAGGCGGGCCTGGACGCGCCATGAACGGGTCATCGCCAAACGCCCGCTGGCGCATGGCCTGGGCCTCGGCGCGCTCGCGCATCTTGCGCCCGAGCAGACGGCGGGTGAACGGCAGCAGGCAGACCAGGCCGATCACATCACTGACAAAGCCCGGCAACAGCAGCAGGCCGCCACCGAGCGCCAGCATCAGGCCATGGAACATGTCTTCAGCGGGCAATTCGCCACGCTGCAGGCTCTCGCGGGCACGCAGGGCGGTGGCAAGCCCTGCCACCCGCACCACCAGCACGCCCAGGGCGGAGCCGGCAATGATCAGCAACAGCGCCGGAAAGAAGCCGATCGCGACGCTGACCCTGTAAAACACATACAGCTCCAGCACCGGAAAAATCAGAAACAGCAATAGAAAAGCACGCATCAACGGTTCCTCTGCGCAAGATGTCCTTGCAGTAGACCTTTAATGGATGCGATCCATCGCCATTTCAAGCCTCGGCGGTTTCCCGCTGCGGCCATTGATCAGCGCGGGCCAGAAAAACCAGGGCTTCGCGTACTTGTATCGGCGTATTGCAAGGCGCCGCGAACGGCAACCAGTACAGCGCCTGGCCAATGCGCAGGTGCATGCCTTCGCTGTCGATGCCGACCATCTGCGCCGCCGTGCCCTGAGGCAGGCCGCTGAGCTGGACGTAGTGCTCGATGGCGTTGGCATGATCGCTGTTCATGTGCTCGATCATGCTCTGTTCGGCCTTGCCGGCAAAAGGGTTGGCCAGGGTCAGGTGATCGATCCAGTGAATCGCGCCGAAGCCACCGATGTAGCGATGGCGCACCGGCTTGAGCACCCAGAAGTCGAAATCGTGGGCGGCGTGATAATTGGCCGATTCGGGAAAATAACGGTAGTAACGCTCGGCAGCGGCTTCGACCGCTTCGGGCGCAACCAGCTGGTGCGCCTCGGCCAGCACGGTCAGGCGCCCCACTGCCTGGACATCTTCAGCGTCACGCTCCCCCACCAGCAGCGAGCACTTGGGATCCTTTTGCAGGTTGTGGGTGTGCTGGGCAATACGGCTGATCAGGATCAGTGGGTTACCGTCGGCATCCAGGCAGTACGGCACCACCGAACCGAAGGGAAACCCCGGCATTGACTTGGAATGGGTCGACAGCACCCCGCGGTATTCCTTGAGCAGCAGCTCCCGTGCCTGTGTTGCGGCTTTAGCGCTCACTGTATGACTCCCCGCTGGATAAACCTCGTAATGCTGGCCGTGCGCACGAGCACACGGCCAGGCTAGTTAACCGACAAAATAATCATTATCGCTCAGGGTTGCCAGCGTGCTTACCAGGCGACGCCGAAACCTGCGGTATAGCGGGTCTTGTCCAGGTCGCTGTCACGGGTACCACTGATGATGTCCTTCTCGGCCTTGAGGTTGAGCGACGCCCACTCGGTGACCTTGTAGCGCAGACCGACTTCGGCATCCAGGGCGTACTCGGCGACGCCGCCCAGAGGCTTGCCGACTTCGCCGTTGGTGAAAAACTCGACGCGCTTGCCGATCAGGTAGCGGTTGTAGTCCCACTTCATGGCCAAGGAATAGAAGTTGTCCTTGCCGCCGTCAGCGTATTCATAGTCGGTACGGTTGAGCAGCGAACCGAGGGAGAACGCGCCCAGTTCATTGTCCCAGAACTGGTAACCCGGGCCGGTACCCACGGTGCGCTGGCGAGCGAGGTCTTCGATATGATCGCGCTTGTATTCCAGACGACCCTGCCAGAACCACTTCTCGGTGATGAAGCGGTCCAGCGCGTATTCGCCGCTCCAGTTGTTGGTGGTGGTGACGTCGTTCTTGCTCTCGCGGTTGTATTCGCCTTCGGCCTGGTGCCGCCAGCGGCCGTGGCGTGCGGTGGTCTTGAAGTCGATGTCATAGTCGTCGCTGTCGGTTTCGGCGCGCTTGTAGTCCATGGCCAGGTCGACGTTACCCTTCCACGACAGGTCCTCGACCACCGGCTTTGGCTTCATGATCTGCTGGATGCTGGCAAGCTCGACGGTCTTGGGCGTCTCGCCATTGGCCAACGTCACCTGGCCTGCGTCCGCCGCGTGCAGCGACTTGGCCTTCTCACCGCTGTAGGCATCCTGCTTGACCAGCAGCTCCTGGTCGCTTTCCAGGGTCTTGACCTGTTTCCAGTCCAGGGCGATGGAGCCGCCGTACGGTGTTTCGAGCAACAGTTTGCCGCCATCGAAGACCTTGATCTTGCCACTGAGCCTGTCACCGTTTTTCATCCACACGGTGTCTGCAAGGGCGGGGGAACAGGCAGCGGCGAGGGCAACGCACAACAGGGCTCTAGAAAACATAAGCAGCAACGGACTCGGGTTCGCGAAAAAAGTCGGGCATTATCCAGATACCCGCCATCAGAGCAAGGACTGACCTGCCCCATGTCGATGAGTTCAATTCTTATTTGCCCGCACGGCCCGGTGCTCCTCGCACGGCATGGGCGCATCCCGCGATGAACGGGATGCCTGGCGATCCGACCGAAAGCGCCGAAGCCCGACGAATGGCACTCTATCTGGTGCTTGGCCAGGTGCCCGAGGGCAAGGTGATCAGCTACGGCGAGCTCGCGCAACTGGCCGGTCTTGGTCGCGCAGCGCGCTGGGTCGGGCGTACCCTCAGCCAGTTGCCCAGCGACACCCAGCTCCCCTGGCACAGGGTACTGGGCGCCGGCGGGCGCTTGAGCCTGGCGCTGGGCACCCCTTCGGGCGACGAACAGCGTGCGCGACTGCGCGCAGAAGGCATCACCTTGCACAATAATCGTGTGGATATGCTGCGCCATGGCTGGCGCCCGATGGAGCACAGCGGTTAGAGTGCGCGCTTTGTTTTCGCAAACTTGAGGCAGATGTTGGCCCATGCCCCGTAAAACCTGGCGCGCTGCGCTCGCTGCCTATGCCAGCCCGTCGACACTGGTGCTGTTGTTGCTCGGCTTTGCCGCCGGCTTGCCTTACATGCTGGTGTTTTCGACCCTGTCGGTCTGGCTGCGCGAAGCCGGCGTGGCCCGTGAAACCATCGGTTATGCCAGCCTGATCGGCCTGGCGTATGCCTTCAAGTGGGTGTGGTCGCCGCTGCTCGACCAATGGCGCCTGCCGCTGCTTGGCAAACTCGGACGCCGCCGTTCCTGGCTGGTGCTGTCGCAAGTCCTGGTGGTCATCGGCCTGGTCGGCATGGGCTTTTGCGACCCGCAAAAACATCTGTCGTGGCTGATCGCCCTGGCGGTGCTGGTGGCCTTTGCTTCGGCTACCCAGGACATCGCCGTCGATGCCTACCGCCTGGAAATCGCCGACGACCAGCGCCAGGCCGCCCTTGCCGCCAGTTACATGGCCGGCTACCGGGTTGCTGCGCTGCTGGCCACCGCCGGTGCGCTGTTCTTCGCCGAAGGCTTCGGCTCCACCGGCTTCAGCTACCTGCACAAAGCCTGGACCGGCACCTACGTGCTGTTCGGCGTGATGATGCTGCCAGCGGTCATCACCACCCTGTTGATGCGCGAACCACCCGTGCCGCTGCGCACCCAGCTGTCGGCGGCGCGCTATGGCCTGGCCCACCAGCTGGCGTCGGTGTTCGTGCTGATCATCCTGCTGGTATCGGTACCGGCGACCTTCACCCAGCTGTACAACACCGATTTCGCCAGCGTGCTGTTCGAAGGCGTGAGCCTGCTCGACCTGCTGCTCGAAGACCGCGCCTTCCTGCGCGCGATCCTCTACATCACCCTCACCGCCCTGTGCCTGTCGTCCATGGGCCGGCGCGGGCTGGCGCCGGTCCTCACGCCGGTCAACGATTTCATCACCCGCTATCGCTGGCAGGCCCTGCTGCTGCTCGGGCTGATCGCCACCTACCGGATGTCCGACACGGTGATGGGCGTGATGGCTAACGTGTTCTATATCGACCAGGGCTTTACCAAGGACCAGATCGCCAGTGTCAGCAAGATCTTCGGCCTGATCATGACCCTGGTGGGTGCCGGTTTTGGTGGCCTGCTGATCGTGCGCTTCGGCATTCTGCCGATCCTGTTCATCGGCGGCGTGGCTTCGGCGGCGACCAACATCCTGTTCCTGATGCTCGCCGACATGGGCGCCAACCTGCAGATGCTGATCGTGACCATCTCGCTGGACAACTTCAGCTCAGGCCTGGCCACTTCGGCGTTCGTCGCCTACCTGTCGAGCCTGACCAACCTGAAGTTCTCGGCCACTCAGTACGCCCTGCTCAGTTCGATCATGCTGCTGTTGCCGCGGCTGATCGGCGGCTACTCGGGGGTGATGGTCGAGAAGTTCGGTTATCACGACTTCTTCCTGATCACCGCCCTGCTCGGCGTGCCGACCCTGATTCTGATTGCCCTGCAGTGGCACCAGGAGCGGGGCAAGCAGGAGCCCGTCGAAAACGCCGCTGCAGAGCGCCCCTGAACCGCGCTGAGGCTATTGCCGGATTGACTCCGGGATAGCCTCTGGCAAGCGACTGCAAGCGCTCAGAACGACCCACAGCGGCCACAGCGCCAGAATCCCCGCCGCGCCTGCCGCGAAGGCGAAGTGCAACAGGCTGGCGCCAGCGCCGAGCATCGCCAGCAACGCCCCACCAAAACCCAGCAGGGCAATGGTGATCATCCCCAGCATCGCCGACACCAGGCCCTTGCTCTGTTCGCTGGAGAACAGCGTCATGCGGTATAGCACGGCGTTGGCGATACCCAGGCCCAGCGCATACACCGACATGCCGGCCACCAGGCTCAGTACCGAAGGGAGCAACCAGGTGCCGAGCATCATGCCCAGCAAACCGATCAGGAATGGCCACAACGCCAGGCGTACCAAGGCGGTGAGCGCATAACGGTCGGCAATCCGGTTGATGATCAGGTTGCCGAGGATCAGGCCGCCAAACACCGGCAACTGCCACAGGGCGTAATCGAAAGTGCTCAGGCCCTCGTCATGGATCAAAAGCACCGGCGACAGCCCGATCCAACCGATCAGCGGCAGGCCGACCAGACCCAGCGCAGCACTGCCGGCAACAAAGCGGCGGTTGGCCAACAGTTGCCCATACCCCGCCAGCAACGGCAGCAGGTGGATCGGCTGGAACGCCAGGCGCGAGCCGTCGCGGCGCTCGACGCCGAGGGTTTCCGGCATGAACCGGTACAGGGCGAACCAGGCCAACACCGCCGCCGTGCCAAACAGCACGAACAGCCAGCGCCAGGACACCCACTCCAGCAGCAGGGTACCGACCAGCGGGCCGAGCAGTGGCGACAGCAAGGCGATGTTGGCCAGCAAAGCCATCATTCGCACCGCATCGGCCTCGCTGAACGCCTCGTTGAGCGCCGGGTAGCTGACCGTTACCACAAAGCCCAGGCCGATCCCCTGAAGCAGCCGCAGCAGGTTGAACAACTCGATGCTCTGCACCCAGAAGGTGGCGATGCAGGCCAGGCAGAAGAACGCGCAGCCGCCCAGCAGCATCGGCCGACGGCCATAGCGGTCGGCCAGCGGGCCGATCAGCCATTGCAACAGCACGCCACCGAGCAGGTACAGGTTCAAGGCGTGGGGAATGAATTCGGGGCTGGCGTTCAGGTCACCGACCACCACCGGCATGGCCGGCATCACCACGTCACTGGCGAGGTAGGTGAGCAGCTCGAACAGCGCCAGGGTCATGGCGAAACAAAACGCCCGCAAAGGCGTGATGTTGATCAGGGGGGTAAGCATGATAAGACCGGGCAAACAAAAGTAAGCCAGCCTATATGCCAGAATGCACCGGGCGCAGATAGCGCGAAGACGTGAACAAGTGTAATGGCTGCTGAAAGCATCGCGGGGCAAGCCCGCTCCCACCTGGTAGGAGCGGGCTTGCCCCGCGAAAGGTTTACTGCACCGCCGCTTCCTGCACCACGCGGATCACCCGCTGCGGAAAGGGAATGTCGATGCCTTCGGCCTTGAGGCGGTCACGGGCATGCTCGTTGAGCATGAACAGCACGTCCCAGTAGTCGGCAGTGTTGACCCAGATACGCAGCGAGACGGTGATCGAGCTGTCGCCCAGGGTCGAAACCACGGCCTGGGGTGCCGGGTCCTGGTGTACCCGCGGGTCCTGGGCCAGTTCCAGCAACACGTTGCGGGCCTTTTGCAGGTCGGCGTCGTAGTCGACGCCAACATCGAACACCACCTTGCGCGTCGGCTGGCGGTTGGTGTTGGTGATGATGCCGTTGGACAGGCTGCCGTTGGGCAAGATCACGGTCTTGTTGTCGCCGGTACGCAGCACGGTATGGAAGATCTGGATGCTGTCGACGGTACCCGCCACACCCTGGGCTTCGATCCAGTCGCCAATGCGGAACGGGCGGAACAGCAGGATCAGCACGCCGCCAGCGAAGTTGGCCAGGCTGCCCTGCAGGGCCAGGCCGATAGCCAGGCCCGCGGCACCGATGGCCGCGACGAACGAGGTGGTCTCGATGCCGATCATCGAGGCCACGCTGACAATCAGCAGGATCTTCAGAATGATGTTGGCCAGGCTGCTGATAAAACCCTGCAAGGCCAGGTCGGCATTGCGCAGGGCCAGCAATTTGCCCAGGCGGTAGGTGACCTTGTTGATTACCCACCAGCCGATGGCCAGGGTCAGCAGCGCCAGCAACAGGCGGCTGCCGTATTCCATGATCATCGGTAGCCAGGTTTGCGAAGCCTTGACCAGCTGGTCGACCTCAGCGTTTAAATCCATCGTGTACTCTCCTGATGCCGAGCGGCAAAAAGCTGAAAAAGACCTGCCGCAAACGATTCAGCGGCGCCTCGGCCCTCGGACGCCAAAAAGGCGCCAAGGTTCCGGGCTCCGTGACTTCAGTCGCGGAAATTGTTGAACTGCAGGGGCATGCCGAACTCTTTGGCGCGCAGGGCGGCGATCGCCTCTTGCAGATCGTCGCGCTTCTTGCCGGTGACGCGTACCTGCTCGCCCTGGATCGCGGCCTGGACCTTGAGCTTGGCATCCTTGATGTGAGCAACGATTTTCTTCGCCAGCTCTTTATCGATGCCCTCTTTGAGCACTGCTTCCTGCTTCATGACCTTGCCCGAGGCGAAGGCGTCCTTCACTTCCAGGCACTGCACGTCGATCTTGCGCTTGACCAGGGCCAGCTTGAGGATGTCGATCATCGCCTCGAGCTGGAATTCAGCTTCGGCGGTGAGGTTGACGGTCAGTTCCTTTTCCTTGAACTCGAAGCTGCCCTTGCCCTTGAGGTCATAGCGACGATCCAGCTCTTTGACCGCGTTTTCCACGGCGTTGGTGACTTCGTGCTTGTCCAGTTCCGATACCACGTCGAACGACGGCATACCTTTTCTCCAAAAAATAACGGCACCCTCGCGGCTCTGCTGAAAGAGCGCGATGGAGCGCGCAGGGTTTGACGGTTAAAATACCGGATCATTATAACGGTTGCGAAACGCTGATGAGCAGCACCTGGCATATTCTCGGCGCCGGCAGTCTGGGCAGCCTCTGGGCCTGTCGGCTGGCCCGTGCGGGCAAACCGGTGCGGCTGATCCTGCGCGATGCGGCGCGCTTGCAGGCCTATGAGGCCGCTGGCGGCCTGACCCTGATCGAACACGGCAAGACGCAGTTGCAGGCGATTCCCGCGCAGCTGGCCGACGACAACACGCCGATCCATCGCTTGCTGGTGGCGTGCAAGGCCTATGACGCCGAACAGGCGGTGGCGCACCTGGCGCCGCGCCTGGCCCGGGACGCCGAGCTGATCCTGCTGCAAAACGGCCTCGGCAGCCAGGAAGCGGTGGCCAATCGCGTGCCCCACGCCCGTTGCGTATTCGCCTCCAGCACCGAAGGGGCGTTTCGCGAACAGGACTGGCAGGTGAATTTCGCCGGCCACGGCTTCAACTGGCTGGGTGATCCGGCCAACCCGGGTGCCCCGGACTGGCTCGACGATCTGAGCGACGCCGGCATTCCTCACCAGTGGACCCCGGACATCCTGACCCGGCTGTGGCGCAAGCTGGCGCTCAACTGCGCGATCAACCCGCTGACCGTACTGCATGACTGCCGCAATGGCGGTCTGCAGGCACATCACTGCGAAGTCGCCACCCTGTGCACCGAACTCGCCGAGCTGCTGCAATACTGCGGTCAGCCCGAAGCCGCCGAGGGCCTGGTCGATGAAGTCGAACGGGTGATCCAGGCGACAGCGGCCAACTACTCTTCCATGTACCAGGATGTTCGCCACGGCCGGCGCACCGAAATCCATTACCTGCTCGGCCATGCCTGCCGCACCGCCAGCCGCCACGGCCGGCAGTTGCCGCACCTGGAACGGCTGTACCGGCGCCTGGTCGAACACCTGGACACGCGCGGATTGCCCAGCGACTGAGCACGGCGCTACCCTGCCCTTTCACTTACAAACCGGGATTACGCCTTTCACATGACCTTGCGCGAACGCCTGGAGAACCTGCCGGTCGGCCAGAAGTTGCTGGCCGCCCTGCTGGTGCTGTTGATCACCATCCTGCTGGTGGCCAACCTGACCTTTATCAGCGCCGCCTACTGGATCTCCCAGGAGAGCATGGCCCCGCAAGCCCTGCAGACCATTGGCCGGCTGGTGTCCAACCCGCAACTGGCGCAGCAGGCCAGCGATTCGCCGGAGGCCGCCAAGACCCTGCTCAAGGAACTCGACAGCTACACCCCGCTGCGGGCCGCCGCCCTGTACGGCAGCGACGGCAAGTTGCTGGCGCAGTTGCAGCATGGCGAGCAGCTGCCACTGCCCAAACGCTACCGCGCTATCGAAAACTGGCGCCTGACCGAGTTTCGCAGCACCCAGCTGGTGAACCTGCCACGCGCTGGCGGCCCGCCCGGGCACCTGTTGCTGGTGGCCAGCAGCGAGTTGCCGATGGCCTTCTACACCGGCACCCTGACCGCCAGCCTGGGCATCCTGGTGTTCAGTATCCTGCTGTGGATGATCATCGCCCGGCAGATCAAACGCCTGATCACCCAACCGATCTACCAGCTTGAAGAACTTTCGCGCCAGGTCACCCGCGAAGAAAACTACGCCCTGCGTGCCAAACGCGGCAACGACGATGAAATTGGCAGCCTGGCCGACGCCTTCAACACCATGCTTTCGCGTATCGAAGCCCGCGAGCAGCAGCTCAAACGCACCCGCGACGAGTTCCAGGAAGCCTACGACCAAGCCCAGGGCCTGGCCGAAGAAACCCGCCACACCAACCGCAAGCTGGAGCTGGAAGTCCAGGTACGCAGCAAGATCGAGAAAAAACTCACCGGCTTTCAGAATTACCTCAACAGCATCATCGACTCCATGCCCTCGGCGTTGATCGCCCTCGACGAACAGCTCTACGTCACCCAATGGAACCAGGAAGCCAGCGCGCTCTCCGGTACGCCGCTGGATGAAGCGCTGAACCAGCCGATATTCCTCGCCTTCGAACCGCTCAAGCCGTTCCTCCCGCAGCTCAAGGAGAGCGTCGAGAAGCACCAGGTGGCGAAGATCGAACGGGTGACCTGGACCAAGGACGACGACGCCCGCCATTACGCCCTGACCTTCTACCCGCTGATGGGCGGCGGTGGCCGTGGCGTGGTGATCCGCATCGACGACATCACCCAGCGGCTGTCGCTGGAAGAAATGATGGTTCAGTCGGAAAAAATGCTTTCAGTCGGTGGCCTGGCAGCCGGCATGGCTCACGAAATCAACAATCCCCTCGGCGCCATCCTGCATAACGTGCAGAACATCCGCCGGCGGCTGTCGCCGGACCTGGCCAAGAACATCGAACAAGCCGACGAAATCGGCATTGACCTGCCCTCCGTCAACCGCTACCTGGAAAACCGCGAAGTGCCGCAGTTGCTCGACGGCATCCAGCAGGCCGGTGCCCGCGCCGCGAAGATCGTTACCCACATGCTCAGCTTCAGCCGCCGCAGCAACCGCCAGTTGGCGCCTTGCGACCTGCCGGCGCTGATCGACCAGGCGGTGGAAATCGCCGGCAACGACTTCGACCTGACCATCGGTTTCGACTTCAAGGGCCAGGCCATCGTCCGCCAGTTCGACCCCAACCTGGGCCCGGTGCCGTGCACCGCCAACGAACTGGAACAGGTGCTGCTCAACCTGCTGAAAAACGCCGCCCAGGCCATTCACCTGCGCCCGGACGACAGCGAACCCGGGCGTATCACCCTGCGCACCCGGCTCAATCCGCCGTGGGCAGAAATCCAGGTCGAGGACAACGGCATCGGCATGCCCGAAACGGTGCGCAAACGTACCTTCGAGCCGTTCTTCACTACCAAGGAAATCGGCCAGGGCACAGGCCTGGGCCTGTCGGTGTCGTACTTCATCATCACCAACAACCACAAGGGGCAGATGGAGGTGCAATCGGCACCCGGCCAGGGTACCTGCTTCACCTTGCGCCTGCCGCTTGCCCCCACCAAAACGGAGTCATGAGCATGGGTTTTCGATTGTCGAAGATCTACACCCGCACCGGCGACAAAGGTGAAACCGGTCTGGGCGATGGCCGCCGCGTGCCCAAGGACCACCCACGGATCGAAGCCATTGGCGAGGTGGACAGCCTCAACAGCCAGCTGGGTGTGTTGCTGGCCGGGTTGACCGAGCAGGGGCTGGATGAGCTCAGTGAAGTGTTGGCGCCTTGTCAGCACCGGCTGTTCGATCTGGGCGGGGAACTGGCGATGCCTGCTTATCAGGCGCTGAACAACGCTGAAGTGGAACGCCTGGAAGCGGCAATCGACCGTTGGAACGAAGAGCTGGGTCCACTGGAGAACTTCATCCTGCCCAGTGGTTCCGCGCTGATTGCCCAGGCCCATGTGTGCCGCAGCCTGGCGCGCAGCGCCGAGCGGCGTTGCCAGCAGTTGAACAGTGTCGAGCCATTGGCCGGGGTCGGCCTGGCGTACATCAATCGGTTGTCGGATTTGCTGTTTGTCGCGGCGCGGTTGATTGCACGGCGCCAGGGCGTTGCCGAGGTGCTGTGGCAGGCTGCGGCCAAACCCTGAGGGCCTCATCGCGGGTCAAGCCCGCTTCTACAGGTGGCGATCCTGTAGGAGCGGGCTAGCCCCGCGATCAGTTCAGAGCTCAGGCCAGAACGCGCGGATCCCCGCCACACCCTGGGCCCCATGCAGCCAGGCCTTGTCGCGCTCGGCAGCACCCACGCCACCGAGCAAATACACCGGTTTGCTGAAACCCTCGATCAGTTGCTGCGCCTGCTCCCACCCCAACGGCACGGCGTGCGGATGAGTCTGGGTTGCCTGCACCGGCGACAGGGTGACGAAATCCACGCCCATCTGCTCGGCCAACGCCAGCTCTTCAGCGTTATGGCAGGACGCCGCCAGCCAGCGTTCCTTGGGGAACGGCCGGCCGTTGCTGGCGTACTTGCGCAACTGCTCGGAGGTCAGGTGCCAACCGGCCGCCGGGAAGTCTCCCAGCCACTCCAGCGGGCCCTTGAGCATCAACTGCGCCTTGCCCGCACACAGCCCCACCGCATCCACCGCCACATCGCGGTACTTAGGGTCGTACATGTTCGGTGCACGCAGTTGTACCAGTTTGATTCCACCGGCAATGGCCTTCTGAATGCCACGCAGCATCTGCGGGACTTCCAGGCCCTCGGGGGTGATCAGGTATTCAGCCGGCAAGCGCGCAGCGGCAACGATTGGCTGGTTGGCCTCGGGGAAGTCGTACTGCGGCAGTTCCCGCGCGGTCACCCAGGCCAGGGGCTGGCCTTCGGCGCCATGGGGCTCGCCGGTAAAGCCGTTGACCTCCCAGACATCCAGCAGCACTTGCTTGTCCGGATAATCATGCTTGACCTTGATCAGCGGACGCGCCGCAGTGACGACGATGCCCAGCTCTTCCTGCAGCTCACGCGCCAGGGCCAGCTCGACCGCTTCGCCGTCTTCGACCTTGCCACCCGGAAACTCCCACAGACCGCCCTGATGCTGGCTGTCAGCGCGGCGGGCAATCAGAATACGCCCGTCGCTGCCGCGAATGACCGCAGCGGCTACATGCACACGCTTCACCCTTCACGCTCCGCCAAGCCAGCCTTTTGCCAGGCCTGGAAGGCTGGCCATTGGTAGATGGTTTCGATATAGGCCGCCGCTTCCGCCGGCACTTCAACCCGGTAGGTGCGCAAGCGCACCGCGACCGGGGCGAAGAAGGCGTCGGCCAGGCTCACCCTGCCGAACAGGTACGGGCCAGCCTCTTTGGCTGCCAGGCGGCATTCGGACCAGAGCGCGACGATACGGTCGATATCGACTTGTACGTCCAGCGGCACGGTTTCCAGCGCTTGATCCCGGGACAGATCGAACGGCATGTTGCCGCGCAGGGCAAAAAAACCGCTGTGCATCTGCGCGCAGGCCGAACGGGCCTGGGCCCGGGCAGCGATGTCGGTTGGCCAGAGATTGGCTTCGGGGTGACGCTCTGCCAGGTACTCGGCGATCGCCAGGGAGTCGGCGATCACACCATGCTCGCTCTTGAGCAGTGGCACCTTGGCGGTGGGCGAATGCTCGAGCAGACGCTGGCGGGTATCGGGCTGGTTGAGTTTGATCAGGGTTTCTTCATAGGAAACACCGGCCAGCTCAAGGGCCAGGGCGGCGCGCAGCGACCAGGAGGAATACAGCTTGTCGCCGATGATCAGGTGATAGCTCATGGTTCGGCTCCAGATGGAGTGGAGAAAAGGTCCTGCGGACCTTATCGCTGGCAAGCCAGCTCCCACAGGCATTGTGGGAGCCGGTATTGCAGTCGGTCAGGTACGGTATTCGGCGTTGATTTTCACGTACTCGTGGGACAGGTCAGTGGTCCAGATGGTTTCGCTGCACTGGCCACGGCCCAGCTCGATACGGATGGTGATCTCTTCCTTGGCCATGACTGCCGAACCCTGGGCTTCGGTGTAGCTGGCGCTGCGCCCGCCCTTGCTGGCGATGCACACATCACCCAGGTAAACGTCGATCAGGCTGACGTCCAGGTCCGGCACGCCGGCACGGCCGACGGCGGCAAGGATACGGCCCCAGTTCGGGTCGGAGGCGAACAGGGCGGTCTTGATCAGCGGCGAGTGGGCCACGGCATAGCCGACGTCCAGGCACTCCTGGTGGTTGCCGCCGCCGTTGACTTCAACGGTGACGAACTTGGTCGCGCCTTCGCCGTCACGGACGATGGCCTGGGCCACCTCCATGCACACTTCGAACACGGCCTTTTTCAGCGCGTCGAACAATGGGCCGCTGGCTTCGGTGACTTCGGCGACATCGGCCTTGCCGGTGGCAATCAGCATGCAGCAGTCGTTGGTCGAGGTATCGCCGTCGATGGTGATGCGGTTGAACGACTTGTTGGCGCCGTCGAGGATCAGGTCCTTGAGCACCGCCGGGGCCACCTTGGCGTCGGTGGCGATATAGCCGAGCATGGTCGCCATGTTCGGGCGGATCATCCCCGCACCCTTGCTGATACCGGTGACGGTAATGGTCACGCCGTCATGCTGGAACTGACGGCTGGCACCTTTGGGCAGGGTATCGGTGGTCATGATGCCGGTGGCGGCAGCGGCCCAGTTGTTTTCCGACAGGTCATCAAGGGCTGCCTGCAGGGCGCCTTCGATCTTCTCGACCGGCAGTGGCTCACCGATCACGCCGGTGGAAAACGGCAGCACGGCACTGGCGTCAACGCCGGTCAGCTCGGCGAGCTTCGCGCAGGTGCGCTCGGCCGCGGCCAGGCCCGGGGCACCGGTGCCGGCGTTGGCATTGCCAGTGTTGGTCAGCAGGTAGCGCACGCTGCCCTGCACGCGCTGCTTGGCGAGGATCACCGGGGCGGCGCAGAAAGCGTTCAGGGTGAACACGCCGGCAACGCTGGAGCCTTCGGCGCAGCGCATTACCACCACGTCCTTGCGCCCAGGGCGCTTGATGCCCGCAGAGGCAATGCCGAGTTCAAAACCTGGAACCGGGTGCAACGTTGGCAAAGGACCAAGACCAACAGCCATGAAAGCGCTCCTAGAAAAAATGCGTCGGATCAAGATAACCGGCGCTTGAGATGGAACAACGCCGCGACGGTCAGGACCAGTCGCGGCGCGGTGTTCAGATGTCAGCGGGGTGCAACGACGGTGTGATCAGTCGATCTTGCCGTGGCACTGCTTGAACTTCTTGCCCGAACCGCACCAGCATGGCTCGTTGCGGCCCAGTTTCTGCTCGTTGCGCACGGGCGCGGTGGCCACGGCAACGTCAGCGCCCTCTTCCTGCGGTTCAGCTTCCAGGCCCGGAGCCTCGGCGTGCTGGAACTGCATGCGTGCGGCCAGTTCTTCGGCTTCGCGGCGCAGACGGGCTTCTTCCTCGACCGGATCTTCGCGGCGCACCTGAACGTGCGAGAGCACGCGGATGGTATCGCGCTTGATCGAATCGAGCAGCTCTTGGAACAGGTTGAACGACTCGCGCTTGTACTCCTGCTTCGGGTTCTTCTGCGCATAACCGCGCAGGTGGATACCGTGACGCAGGTGGTCCATGGTCGACAGGTGGTCTTTCCACAGGTCGTCGAGTACGCGCAGCAGGATCTGCTTCTCGAAGGTGCGCAGCGCTTCGGCGCTGGCCTGTTCTTCCTTCTCGTTGTAGGCCGCCAGCAGCTCGGCCATCAGCTTGGCACGCAGGGTTTCTTCGTACAGGTGGTCGTCTTCGTCGAGCCATTGCTGAATCGGCAGCTTGACCCCGAAATCGCTGGCCAGTGCCGCTTCCAGGCCGGCCACGTCCCACTGTTCGGGCAGCGACTGCGGCGGAATGTGCAGGGCGACGGTGGCGTCGAGCACTTCCTCGCGGAAGTCGGCGATGGTATCGCCAATGTTGTCGGCTGCCAGCAGGCTGTTACGCATGTGGTAGATGACTTTACGTTGCTCGTTGGCGACGTCGTCGAATTCGAGCAGCTGCTTGCGAATGTCGAAGTTGCGGCCTTCGACCTTGCGCTGGGCCTTTTCGATGGCGTTGGTGACCATCCGATGCTCGATGGCTTCACCGGACTGCATGCCCAGCGCCTTCATGAAGTTCTTCACCCGGTCGGAGGCGAAGATACGCATCAGGCTGTCTTCCAGCGACAGGTAGAAGCGGCTCGAACCCGGGTCGCCCTGACGGCCGGAACGGCCACGCAGCTGGTTGTCGATACGGCGCGATTCGTGACGCTCGGAGGCGATCACGTGCAGGCCACCGGACTCGATCACCTGCTGGTGACGCTTCTGCCAGTCGGCCTTGATCTGCGCGACCTGCTCAGGCGTCGCGTTTTCCATGGCGGCGACTTCGACTTCCCAGTTACCGCCCAGGAGGATGTCGGTACCGCGACCGGCCATGTTGGTGGCGATGGTCAGCGCACCCGGGCGACCGGCCTGGGCAATGATCTCGGCTTCTTTCTCGTGGTACTTGGCGTTGAGGACCTTGTGATCGATGCCTTCCTGCTTGAGCAGGTTGGACATGTGCTCGGAGGTCTCGATGGTAGCGGTACCCACCAGCACCGGACGGCCCTGGGTCATGCTTTCCTTGATGTCAGCGATGATCGCGGCGTACTTCTCTTCCGCGGTCAGGTACACCAGGTCGTTGTAGTCCTTGCGCGCCAGTGGCTTGTTCGGCGGGATGACCATAACGTTGAGGTTATAGATCTGGGCGAACTCGAAGGCCTCGGTGTCGGCGGTACCGGTCATGCCGGACAGCTTGTTGTACAGGCGGAAGTAGTTCTGGAAGGTGGTCGAGGCCAGGGTCTGGCTCTCGGCCTGGATGTTCAGGTTCTCTTTCGCTTCGATCGCCTGGTGCAGGCCTTCGGACAGACGGCGGCCCGGCATGGTACGGCCGGTGTGCTCGTCGATCAGCAGGATCTGGCCGTCCTGGACGATGTACTCAACGTTGCGATGGAACAGCTTGTGCGCACGCAGGCCGGCGTAGACGTGGGTCAGCAGGCCCAGGTTGTGTGCCGAATAGAGGCTCTCGCCCTCGGCCAGCAGGCCGACCTGGGTGAGCATCTCTTCGATGAACTGGTGACCGGCTTCGTTGAGTTCAACCTGGCGGCTCTTCTCGTCGATGCTGTAGTGGCCTTCCTGGGTAACCTGGCCCTCGACTTCCTCGATGTGCTGCTTGAGGCGCGGGATCAGTTTGTTGATCTCGATGTACAGCTTGGAGCTGTCTTCGGCCTGGCCGGAGATGATCAGCGGGGTGCGCGCTTCGTCGATCAGGATGGAGTCGACTTCGTCGATCACGGCGAAATTCAGCTCACGCTGGAATTTCTCTTCCATGCTGAACGCCATGTTGTCGCGCAGGTAGTCGAACCCGAATTCGTTGTTGGTGCCGTAGGTGATGTCGGCGGCATAGGCGATGCGCTTCTCTTCCGGCGGCTGGAACGGTGTGACGACACCGACGCTCAGGCCGAGGAATTCGTATAGTGGACGCATCCAGTTGGCGTCGCGGCGGGCCAGGTAGTCGTTCACCGTGACCACGTGCACGCCTTTGCCCGACAGGGCATTGAGGTATACGCCCAGGGTTGCGACCAAGGTCTTGCCTTCACCGGTACGCATTTCTGCGATCATGCCTTCGTGCAAGGTCATGCCGCCGATCAGCTGCACATCGAAGTGACGCATGCCCATGACCCGCTTGCCCGCTTCACGGGCGACCGCGAAGGCTTCAGGCAACAGCTGGTCGAGGGTCTCGCCTTTGGCCAGGCGCTCTTTGAACTCTGCGGTCTTGGCGCGCAGCTGCTCATCCGAGAGGGCCACCATCTGCTCTTCGAAGGCATTGACGATCTGTACCGTCTTGAGCATGCGTTTGACTTCACGCTCGTTCTTGCTTCCAAAAAGTTTTTTTAACAAAGGCGCAAACATATCGGCAGGATCTTCCACACGTGGGGATGGAGGGCGGCCCCGTAAGTCGCCCGTGCAGCCCTTATGGCCGCATGCGAACGAGCATTCTACCCGGAAACGATGGTGAGGAAAGTGGCGGATTTCCACGATGCTGGCACAGCGCTTTGACGGGGCCTGGTTAAAATAAGGCCTTTTTCGCCAACTTCAACCCATTGCAACATGAAGTTTTACCCTCGCAGCCCAAACAAGGCCTGGCACGGGCGATCTGCTAAGATGGCAGCTCTGTAACTTCAGGTGTCCCTTCATGGCTTTTCGCCCCTCGCCAGCCCGCGCCCCCGCTGTTCTTCTGCGCGAAGCCCGGCCGCTCAAAGCCCTGTTCAGCCAGGCCCAGCGCCTGGCGCAACTGCAGAAGCTGCTCGACAGCCAGCTGCAGCCGGCGGCCCGCGAACATTGCCATATCGCCTCCTGGCGCGAGGGCACGCTGCTGCTGATCGTCACCGACGGCCACTGGGCCACCCGCCTGCGCTACCAGCAAAAACGCCTGCAGCGCCAGTTGCAGACCCTCGAAGCCTTTGCCAGCCTGACCCGGATCCTGTTCAAGGTGCAGCCACCGACCACCCAGAGCCGGGCAGTCGGGCACACCGCAGACTTGTCGAGCCGGGCGGCCGAGAGCATTCAGGCGACCGCTGAAGGCATCAGCGATCCCAAGCTGCGGGCGGCGCTGGAGCGGTTGGCCAGTCATGCGCGGGACAAGGATGCGGCGGACGGCTGATATTCCGTGCATGGGGCTGCTGCGCAGCCCATCGCCGGCAAGACCGGCTCCCACACAAAAACCAGGCATAAAAAAGGCCACCCGAAGGTGGCCGAAAAAAACTAAAGAAGAGAGTGTTCGTACTTACACTGCCGCAACCGGACGCATGTAAGAGATCGGTGCCGTGCTGGCATCTTCGAAAGTCACCACTTCCCAGGCGTCTTTTTCCTCGATCAGCTTGCGCAGCAGCTGGTTGTTCAGCGCGTGTCCGGACTTGTAGCCCTTGAACTCGCCGATCAGGCTGTTGCCCAGCAGGTAGAGGTCGCCGATGGCGTCGAGGATCTTGTGCTTGACGAATTCGTCTTCGTAGCGAAGACCGTCTTCGTTGAGCACGCCGTCCTTGTCGACCACGATGGCGTTTTCCACACTGCCACCGAGTGCGAGGTTGTGCTTGCGCAGGTACTCGATGTCACTCATGAACCCGAAGGTACGGGCGCGGCTGACTTCCTTCACGAACGAGGTGCTGGAAAAGTCCACGCTGGCACTTTGAGTCCGGTTGCGGAACACCGGGTGATCGAAATCGATCTCGAAACTCACCTTGAACCCGTCGAACGGCAGGAAAGTGGCGCGCTTGTCGCCGTCTTCCACTGTCACTTCGCGCAGGATGCGGATGAACTTCTTGGCTGCGTCCTGTTCTTCCAGGCCGGCAGATTGAATCAGGAATACAAAGGGTCCTGCGCTACCGTCCATGATCGGCACTTCGGACGCGGAGAGCTCGACGTAGGCGTTATCGATGCCCAGGCCAGCCATGGCCGAGAGCAAGTGCTCAACCGTGTCTACCTTGGTATCGCCATTGACCAGTGTCGTCGACATGGTGGTCTCGCCGACGTTGGCCGCGCGGGCGGGAATTTCCACCACGGGGTCGAGGTCGGCACGGCGAAATACGATGCCGGTATCCACAGGTGCAGGTTTGAGGGTCAGGTAAACCTTTTCCCCGGAGTGCAGGCCGACACCTGTGGCACGGATAATATTCTTCAGGGTGCGTTGTTTAATCATGGCATTGGCCGCTTCAGCGCAAATTGCGAACTGGTATCAACAAAGGCTGAGGATAATACCAGACCCGGCCTTTGCTGAACACCAATCACCCTTATACCCCTGATAAATTTCATTAATCGGCCTGACGACGCAGGAATGCCGGGATGTCCAGGTAGTCCAGATCGTCTTGCGGATTAAGTTTTGCAGCAGCGGCAGCACCGGCGTGAGCCTGGTTGCGCATCACGGTCGGACGCTCCAGGTCACGGTAGTTCACCGAAGACTGCTCGTTGCGCACAGGCGCCGGTGCCGGGGTTTGCGCCGCAGCGGCCTGCATGGTGTTGTCGATAACCTTGACCGGCTTCTCGATTTTCGCACCCAGGCCAGTGGCAACCACGGTAACGTGCAGCTCGTCGCGCATGTCAGGATCGATAACGGTACCGACCTTGACCATGGCGTGATCGGAAGCGAAGGCTTCGATGATGCTACCGACGTCCGAGTATTCGCCCAGCGACAGGTCAGGACCTGCAGTGATGTTGACCAGGATGCCACGGGCGCCCTGCAGGTTGACGTCTTCGAGCAGCGGGTTGCGGATGGCTGCCTCGGTCGCTTCACGTGCACGGTTAGGACCGCTGGCGCAGCCGGTACCCATCATGGCCATGCCCATCTCGCTCATCACGGTACGCACGTCGGCGAAGTCGACGTTGATCATGCCCGGACGCTTGATGATGTCGGAGATACCGCGAACGGCACCGGCCAGTACGTCGTCAGCCTTGGCGAAAGCCGACAGCAGGCTGGCGTCCTTGCCGAGAATGGTCAGCAGCTTCTCGTTGGGGATAGTGATCAGCGAGTCGACGCTGTCAGCCAGTGCACGGATGCCCTCGTCGGCAATCTGCATGCGCTTGCGGCCTTCGAACGGGAACGGACGCGTGACCACGGCAACCGTGAGGATGCCCAGCTCTTTCGCCACTTCGGCGATGATTGGCGCCGCACCGGTACCGGTACCGCCGCCCATGCCGGTGGTGATGAACACCATGTTGGTGCCTTGCAGCACTTCGGCGATACGCTCACGGTCTTCCAGCGCGGCCTGACGGCCGACTTCCGGATTGGCACCGGCACCCAGGCCTTTGGTGACGCCGGTACCCAGTTGCAAGATGGTACGCGCGCCGATGTTTTTCAGCGCTTGAGCATCGGTGTTGGCGCAGATGAACTCGACGCCTTCGATGTTGCTCTTGACCATGTGATTGACGGCGTTGCCGCCGCCGCCACCGACACCGATCACTTTGATGACCGGACTTTGCGGGACGTTGTCTACGAGCTCGAACATTTTCCCTCTCCTTACAGTTCTCTAGTTTTTTGCGCCTACTACTACTGCTTTGAAACTTTAAAAGTTGCCCTGGACCCAACGTTTGAAGCGTTCAAACGCTGGAGCCTTCGGTTCATCGCCATAGCCGTTGTTGCTGCTGCTGATACCGGTCAGGGTCAAGCCGTCGGACTGCTTCTGCAGGCCGTAGGTCAAAAGGCCCACACCGGTGGAATAGATCGGATTGCGCACCACATCGCTAAGGCCGCGAACACTGTGCGGCACGCCCAGGCGTACCGGCATGTGGAAGATTTCCTCGGCAAGTTCCACCGCGCCTTCCATTTTCGAGGTACCGCCGGTCAGGACGATGCCCGCCGGTACCAGGTCTTCGTAGCCGCTGCGACGCAGTTCGGCCTGAATCAGGGTGAAGAGCTCGTCGTAACGCGGCTCGACCACTTCGGCCAGGGCCTGGCGCGACAGTTCGCGCGGCGGACGGTCGCCGACGCTCGGCACCTTGATGGTTTCACCGGCACCGGCCAGCTTGGCCAGGGCGCAGGCGTAACGGATCTTGATCTCTTCGGCGTACTGGGTCGGCGTACGCAGGGCCATGGCGATGTCGTTGGTCACCTGGTCGCCGGCAATCGGGATCACCGCGGTATGACGGATCGCGCCTTCGGTGAAGATGGCGATGTCGGTGGTGCCGCCGCCGATGTCGACCAGGCATACGCCCAGTTCTTTCTCGTCATCGGTCAGGACCGAGTAGGCCGAAGCCAGTTGCTCAAGGATGATGTCGTCGATTTCCAGGCCGCAGCGACGCACGCACTTCTCGATGTTCTGCGCGGCATTGACGGCGCAGGTGACCACGTGGACCTTGGCTTCCAGACGCACGCCGGACATGCCCAGCGGCTCGCGCACGCCTTCCTGGTTGTCGATCACGTAGTCCTGCGGCAGGGTGTGCAGGACCCGCTGATCGGCCGGGATGGCCACGGCCTGGGCGGCGTCGAGCACGCGCTCCAGGTCCGCCGCGCTGACTTCGCGATCACGGATGGCGACGATGCCGTGGGAGTTCAGGCTGCGGATGTGATTGCCGGCAACACCGACGAACGCCGAGTGAATCCGGCAGCCCGCCATCAGCTGGGCCTCTTCGACCGCGCGCTGGATCGACTGCACGGTGGACTCGATATTGACCACCACGCCCTTCTTCAGCCCGCGCGATGGGTGAGTGCCGATACCGACGATTTCCAGGGTGCCGTCGGCGGCGACTTCGCCCACCAGGGCCACAACCTTGGAGGTGCCGATATCCAGCCCGACGATCATTTTGCCGCTATGCGCATTTGCCATGGGTCCTGCCTCTCTCTAATTCTTCGCAACGGCGGGTTGGGCCGTCGTCGGTGCAATCGGTTCCCGCCAGCCAACGGCCAGGCCATTGGCATAACGCAGATCGATGCGGGCGATGTTCGTGATCTGTTCTTTGAGTGTCTTGTCGTAAATGGCAATGAAACGGCGCATCTTTTCCACCAGATGATCGCGTCCCAGCAGCAGTTCGATACCTGGCCCGGCGCTACCGGCACCGGTGGTCAGGAACCAGCTGCCGCGCTCGCGCAACTCCAGCCGGGCAATCGAAAAGCCCATCGGCCGCAACATCTGGCTCAGTACCTGATATTGCTGCATTACTTTTTGCTGCGCCCGCTGCGGCCCGAACAGCTGCGGCAGGTGCTCATAGTTGGCAAGTTCGCGCGGGGTGAAGGCCTGGCCCTGGTTATTGAGCAAGGCTTCGTCACCCCAGCGCGCCACTGGCAACTGTTCTTCCAGGCGGATCACCACTTCATCCGGCCACACCCGGCGCACTTCGGCGTGGGCGATCCAGGGCATCTGCTCCAGCTGCGCACGCATGCTCGCCAGGTCGACGGTGAAGAAGCTTGCCGCCACGTACGGGGCGATCCGTTGCTGCACCGCCTGCTGGCTGATGTAGCTCAGATCACCCTGTACGGCGATCTTGGTAATCGGCCGGTCGGCGTACGGCATCAGGCGCTGGGCACCCTCGTAGGCAGCAAACCCTGCGGCGACCAGCAACACCGGCCAGAGCAGACGCTTGAACACGCTAAAGTTGGCCTTGGGCAGGCGCGCCGACAGCGGCTCTTTGGCCACCATCCGGCTGGCACCACGCGGCACCGGCTTGTTACGGCCGGGGGCGGGTTGCTGATGACGTAACATCGCGCCTTGCATGGGCTTAACCTCGCGCCTCTACGCTGGCCGCCAGGATCGCCAGCACCAACTGCTGGAAGTCCAGGCCGGCCTCGCGTGCCGCCATCGGGACCAGGCTGTGATCAGTCATGCCTGGTGCGGTGTTGACCTCGAGCAGCCAGAAACGCCCCTGCTCGTCCTGCATCACGTCCAGGCGGCCCCAGCCGGCAATGCCGATGGCGTCGCAGGCACGTGCAGTCAGGTCGATCAGCTCTTGTTCCTTGGCTGCGTCCAGGCCGCACGGGATGCGGTACTGGGTATCGTTGGCGATGTACTTGGCGTCGTAGTCGTAGAACGTGTGCGGGGTGCCCAGGGCGATTGGCGGCAGAACCTGGCCACGCAGCACAGCCACAGTGAACTCCGGACCCTTGATCCATTGTTCAACCAACACTTGCGAGTCGTAGGTGGCAGCGTCCTTCCAGGCAACGATCAATTCTTCGACGCTGCTCACTTTCGCCATACCGATACTGGAACCTTCATGGGCCGGTTTGACGATCAAAGGGAAGCCCAGTTCCGCACCTGCAGAAATACAGTCAACTTCGCTGGAGAGCACGGCGTGACGCGGGGTCGGAATACCCAGGCTGTGCCAGACCTGTTTGGTCCGCAGCTTGTCCATGGCCAGCGCCGAAGCGAGGATGCCGCTGCCGGTGTAAGGAATGCCCAGGCACTCCAGCAGGCCCTGCATGCTGCCGTCTTCACCGCCACGGCCGTGGAGGATGATGAAGGCGCGGTCGATCTTCTCGCGTTGCAGGCGATCGAGCAGGTCGTCGCCGACGTCGATGGCGACCACGTCGACCCCAGCGCCGCTCAGCGCCTCGATAACCGCGGCGCCGGACTTCAGCGAAACCTCGCGCTCGGCGCTCTTGCCACCGTAAAGCACGGCTACGCGGCCGAAGGCTTTCGGATCAATGGTCGAGTGCAATGTAGCGTATGCGTTATCAGTCATTTCGACTTCCCCTGACTGGCAACAGCACCAGCGAACAACGGACTCTTGAGTAATTGCGGGGCCAGGCCACCGATGTCACCGGCACCCTGGCACAGCAGGATGTCGCCAGCGCGCAACAGCGGCTTGACCAGCGGCGCCAGCTCGATGCCGCGCTCGATGTAGATCGGGTCGAGTTGGCCGCGCTGGCGGATGCTGTGGCACAGCTGACGGCTGTCAGCGCCTGGGATCGGTTCTTCGCCGGCCGGGTAGACTTCCATCAGCAGCAGCACGTTGGCGTCGGCCAGGACCTGGACGAAATCGTCGTAAAGGTCGCGGGTGCGGCTGTAACGGTGCGGCTGGTACACCATCACCAGGCGCCGCTCAGGCCAGCCACCGCGCACGGCCTTGATCACCGCCGCGACTTCGGTCGGGTGGTGGCCGTAGTCGTCGACCAGCATCACGCTGCCGCCGTCTACCGGCAGCTCGCCATAGACCTGGAAGCGCCGCCCTACCCCCTGGAACCCCGAGAGGCCCTGGACGATGGCTTCATCGCTGATGCCCTCGTCGGTGGCAATGGCGATGGTCGCCAGGGCGTTGAGCACGTTGTGGTTGCCCGGCATGTTGACCGACACGTCCAGCGGCTCGCGATCGCGGCGCAGCACGGTGAAGTGGGTCTGCATGCCCGACTGGCGGACATTGATCGCGCGCACGTCGGCTTCTTCGCTGAAACCGTAGGTCACCGTCGGACGCTTGACCTGCGGCAGGATCTCGCGCACCACCGGGTCGTCCAGGCACATCACCGCCAGGCCATAGAACGGCAGGTTGTGCAGGAACTCGACGAAGGTTTTCTTCAGCTTGTTGAAGTCGCCTTCGTAGGTCGCCATGTGGTCGGCGTCGATGTTGGTGACCACGGCCACCAGCGGTTGCAGGTGCAGGAAGCTGGCGTCACTTTCATCGGCTTCGGCGATCAGGTAGCGGCTGGTGCCGAGCTGGGCATTGGTGCCGGCGGCATTGAGGCGGCCACCGATGACGAAGGTCGGGTCCAGGCCACCGGCGGCGAATACCGAGGCCAGCAGGCTGGTGGTGGTGGTCTTGCCATGGGTACCGGCCACGGCGATGCCGTGGCGATAGCGCATCAGCTCGGCGAGCATCTCGGCCCGCGGCACCACCGGAATGCGTCGCTCAAGCGCCGTGGCCACTTCCGGGTTGGCAGTATTGATGGCGCTCGACACCACCAGCACATCGGCGCTGGCGGCGTTCTCGGCACGGTGACCGATAAAGATCTGCGCACCGAAGGACTCCAGGCGCTCGGTGACCGGCGAGGTCTTGAGGTCGGAGCCCGACACCTGGTAACCCAGGTTCAGCAGCACTTCGGCAATACCGCACATGCCCACGCCGCCGATACCGACGAAGTGGATGCGGCGGATACGGCGCATTTCCGGTTGCGGGATGGCTTTCTGACTTTCAACCATGGGCCACCTCCAGGCAGATATCGACCACGGTGCGGGTGGCAGCGGGCTTGGCCAGGCGCCGGGCAGTGGCGGCCATGGTGATGAGTTTTTCCGGTTGCATCAGCACCTCGTTCAGGCGTTCAGCGAGTTGCGCTGCGCCAGTTGTCGCTTGTGGCATCAGGAAGGCAGCGCCTTCACGGGCCAGATAATGGGCGTTGTGGGTCTGGTGGTCGTCGATGGCATGGGGCAAGGGCACCAGCATCGAAGGCAAGCCGGCCGCAGCCAGCTCGCTGACAGTCAGCGCACCCGCGCGGCAGACCACCAGATCAGCCCAGCCATAGGCGTGGGCCATGTCCTTGATGAACGGTTCTACCTGAGCCTCGACACCGGCCTCGCGGTAACGCTCGGCGGTAATCTGGTCATGCTGCTTGCCAGCCTGATGGAATACCTCGGGACGAATCTCCTGAGGCACCAAGGCCAAAGCCTGGGGCAGCAATTTGTTCAGCGGTTCGGCACCCAGGCTTCCGCCGAGCACCAGCAAACGAGGCTTGCGCACGCCCAGGGGCTCGCGCAGGGTTTCCAGGAACAGTTCGCTGCGCACCGGGTTACCGGTGGTGCGCAGTTTGTCCGACGCCGCGAAGGTGTCGGGGAAAGCTTCGCAGACTCGGCCAGCCAAAGGCACCAGTAGCCGATTGGCGGTACCGGCACGGGCGTTCTGCTCGTGAATCACCACCGGCACGCCGCACAGCCGGGCCGCAACGCCGCCCGGGCCGGTCACGTAACCGCCAAAGCCGACCACACACACCGGCTTGAGCTGACGGATGATCCGCCGCGCCTGCAGCACCGCCTTGACCAGGGTGAACGGCGCCTTGAGCAGCGACAGCTTGCCCTTGCCACGCAGGCCGGTGACCTGGATCAAGTGCAATTGCAGCCCGGCCTGGGGCACCAGCTCGTTTTCGATACCGCGCGGGGTGCCCAGCCAGTGCACGCTGTAACCGCGCGCCTGGAATTCACGGGCACAGGCCAGCGCCGGGAACACGTGGCCCCCGGTGCCGCCTGCCATGATCAGTACGTTCTTGCCGTTAGCGGCCATGATTCGGCTCCTCGGCAAAATCGCTTTCATTGAATTCGTGTTCTTCACTGCCCAGGTGCGTGCGGCTCTCCCACTCGATGCGCAGCAGCAAACCGACGCAGGCACAGCAGATCACCAGGGAGCTACCGCCGTAACTGAGGAACGGCAGGGTCAGGCCCTTGGTCGGCAGCAGGCCGACGTTCACGCCGATATTGATCAAAAACTGACCAATCCACAGGAACGCCAGGCCGAAGGCCATGTAGGCGGCAAAGAACTGTTTGGCTTTTTCTGCCCACAGGCCGATGTACAGCGCGCGCACGGTGACGAACACGAACAGCGCCACAGTGATCAGCGAGCCGACCACGCCCAGCTCTTCGGCCAGTACCGAGAAAACGAAGTCGGTGTGCGCTTCGGGCAGGTAGAACTGCTTCTGCACGCTGTTGCCCAGGCCAACGCCGAGCCACTCACCACGACCGAAGGCGATCAACGCCTGGGTCAACTGGTAGCCGGAGCCGAACTGATCCGACCAGGGGTCGGTAAAGGTGATCAGGCGCGCCATCCGGTAGGGCTGGGCCTGGACCAGGATGAACACCGCCGCCACCGCCAGCACCACCATCAGGCTGAAACGGAACAGGCCGACGCCGCCGAGGAACAGCATCGCCGCCGCCGCGCCCATCATCACCACCGTGGCACCGAAGTCCGGCTCCATCAGCAGCAGGCCGGCCATGGGCAGCAGCACGATGAACGGCTTGAAGAAGCCCATCCAGCTTTCGCGCACTTCCTGCTGACGACGCACCAGGTAGCCGGCGAGATAAATGACCACGAAAACCTTGGCGATCTCCGAGGGCTGGACGTTGAAGAAGCTGAAGCCGATCCAGCGCATCGAACCGTTCACTTCACGGCCAATGCCCGGCACCAGTACCAGCACCAGCAACGCGAAGGCGCCAACCAGCATGGTGAAACCCATCTTCTGCCAGGTGGCGATCGGCACCATCATGGTGACGATGCAGGCAAAGACGCCGATGGCCACGTACACCAGGTGGCGGAACATGTGGTACAGCGGGTTGCCCGACTGCGCGGCGGCCACTTCCGAAGACGCCGAGGTGATCATCACCAGGCCAAGGCCGAGCAGCGCCAGGCAACCGGCGAGCATGGCGAAATCAAGGTCGATGCCGCGACCGCTGATCAGCGGCGATGGGTAAGGCTTGATGATGCCGAAGATCATGCCAGCCCTCCTACGGCCTGGGCGAACAGGCGCCCACGCTCTTCGAAGTTCTTGAACATATCCAGGCTCGCGCACGCCGGCGACAGCAGCACGGCGTCGCCGGGCCGGGCCAGTTCGGCGCATTGCTGCACCGCTTCATCCAGGGTTTTCACCCGGATCAGCGGCACGCCGTCACCCAGCGCTTCGGCCAGACGCTCGGCGTCGCGCCCCAGCAGCACGACGGCGCGGCAATTGGCCGCGACCGGCGCAGTCAAAGCGCTGAAGTCGGCACCTTTGCCGTCGCCACCGGCGACCAGCACCAGCTTGCCGTCGATATCGGCGCCCAGGCCTTCGATGGCTGCCAGGGCGGCACCGACGTTGGTCGCCTTGGAATCGTCATACCAGTTCACGCCGTTGCGCTCGCGAATCCACTGGCAACGGTGCGCCAGGCCCGCAAAGCTGCGCAGGCTGGAGAGCATGGCATCCATCGGCAGGCCAACGGCATGGCCCAGGGCCAGGGCCGCCAGGGCATTGGACTGGTTGTGGGCACCGCGAATCTTCAGTTCGCGTACCGGCATCAGGTTGTGGAACTCGAAGGCCAGGTACTTCTCGCCGTTCTCTTCGCGCAGGCCAAAGGCCTTGAAGTCGGGAGTGTTCAGACCGAAGGTCCATACCGGCTGGCCTTCAGCCAGCAGCGGACGGCTGAGGGCGTCCTGGCGGTTGACCACCACCTGCCGCGCGCCACGGAAAATCCGGTGCTTGGCCAGGTGATAGGCCGGCAGGCCGCTGTAGCGGTCCATGTGGTCTTCGCTGACGTTGAGCACGGTGGCCACTTCGGCATTGAGCTGGTCGGTGGTTTCCAGCTGGAAGCTCGACAGTTCCATCACGTACAGCTCGACATCATCGCTGAGCAAGTCCAGCGCCGGGGTACCGAGGTTGCCGCCGACCGCCACACGCTTGCCAGCCGCAGCGGCCATTTCGCCGACCAGGGTGGTGACGGTGCTTTTCGCGTTGGAGCCGCTGATGGCAATGATCGGTGCCTTGGCGTTGCGGGCGAACAGTTCGATGTCGCCCGACAGCTTCACGCCACGGGCAGCGGCCTGCTGCAGCGCAGGCGTGGCCAGGGCCAGGCCGGGGCTGACATACAGTTCGTCGGCACGGCAAAGAAACTCTACGTCCAGCTCGCCACAACGCACTTCCACCTGCGGGAAATCGCGGCGCAGGGTGTCCAGTTCCGGCGGGTTCTCACGGGTGTCGGCAACCGCAAAGGCAATGCCCCGGTTCGCCAGGAAGCGAACCAGGGACATGCCGCTCTTGCCGAGGCCGACAACGATGCGGAAGTGGTCAGAAGCGATCAAGGACACGCGTTTCTACCTCAGTTTCAGGGTGGCAAGGCCGATCAGCACCAGAATCACGGTGATAATCCAGAAGCGGACGATCACCCGAGGCTCGGGCCAACCCTTGAGTTCAAAGTGGTGATGGATCGGCGCCATGCGGAACACGCGCTTGCCGGTCAACTTGAAGGAGGCCACCTGGATCACCACCGACAGGGTCTCCATGACGAACACACCGCCCATGATGAACAGGACGATTTCCTGACGCACGATCACGGCGATGGTGCCCAGTGCCGCACCCAGTGCCAGCGCACCGACGTCGCCCATGAACACCTGGGCCGGGTAAGTGTTGAACCACAGAAAGCCCAGGCCGGCACCGATCAGCGCGCCGCAGAACACGATCAGCTCACCTGCGCCCGGCACGTAAGGGATCAGCAGGTATTCGGCGAATTTCACGTTACCCGACAGGTAGCAGAAGATACCCAGGGCGCTGCCAACCATGACCGTCGGCATGATCGCCAGGCCATCAAGGCCGTCGGTGAGGTTGACCGCGTTGCTCGAGCCGACGATGACGAAGTAGGTCAGCACCACGAAACCGATCCCCAGCGGGATGGTGACGTCCTTGAGCATCGGCACGATCAGGGTGGTTTCGACGCTGGTCGGGGCGGTCATGTACAGGAAGATCGCCGCGCCCAGGCCGAACACCGACTGCCAGAAATACTTCCAGCGGCTGGGCAGGCCGCGCGAGTTCTTCTCGATCACTTTGCGGTAGTCATCGACCCAGCCGATGGCGCCGAACAGCAAGGTGACGATCAGCACCACCCACACGTAGCGGTTGGTCAGGTCGGCCCACAGCAGAGTGCTGATGCCGATAGCCGAGAGAATCAGTGCGCCACCCATGGTCGGGGTGCCGGATTTGGACAGGTGCGATTGCGGGCCGTCGTTACGGACCGCTTGGCCGATCTGGCGAATCTGCAGGGTACGGATCATCCATGGGCCCAGCCAAAGGGCCAGCGACAACGCGGTCAGGACACCGAGAATCCCGCGCAGGGACAGGTACTGGAAGACCGCGAAGCCTTTATAGAACTGTTGCAGATACTCAGCCAGCAGCAGCAGCATTAATGTTTCTCCCCGCTGGAACCGCACAAAGCCGCCACGACGTTCTCCATCGCAGCGCTGCGCGAACCCTTGATCAAAATAGTGGTGTTGGTGGCCTGCTCCGCGGCGCGAACGGCGTCGATCAGGTCAGCTTGATTAGCGAAATGTCGGGCATTGGCGCCGAACGCTGCTACCGCGTGGGCCATGTTGGTGCCCACCGCATAGAGTGCCGAAACCTTGTCTTTGGCGTACTCGCCTACCTGCCGATGCCCTTCCTCAGCCCACTGGCCCAATTCGCCGATATCCCCGAGCACCAGGACGGTGCGGCCGGAAAAGCCGGCGAGTATATCAACGGCAGCGCACATGGAGGTGGGGTTTGCGTTGTAAGTGTCATCAATTACCCGCACACCGTTGGGCGCCATCTGCACCACAGTACGGCCCTTGACCGGTTGCACGGCATTGAGGCCCTGAACGATGCCATCCAGCGTCAGACCAAAGGCATGCGCGGCAGCGGCGGCGGCCAGTGCATTGGCAACGTTGTGGGTACCGAGCAGGTTGAGCTGGACCCGCGCCACGCCCAGCGGGCTGTGCAGGTCGAACGACGGGCAACCGCGCGGGTCGTGAGCAATGCTGCTGGCGTGGAAGTCGGCATTTGCGTTGTTCAGGGCGAAGGTCAGCAATGGGCGATTGCCGGCGCGTTTTTTCCAGATGCCGAAGGCCTTGTCATCAAGGTTCAATACGGCCACGCCATCCTGACCCAGACCTTCGAGGATCTCGCCCTTGGCTTCGACAATCTTCTCTGGCCCGCCGAACTCGCCGACATGAGCGGTACCGGCGTTGTTGATCAGTGCCACTTGCGGCTTGGTCAGACCGACGGTGTAGGCAATTTCGCCGATGCGCGAGGCGCCCAGCTCGATGACCGCCGCAGTATGTTCCGGGGTCAGTTCGAGCAGGGTCAGCGGGGCACCGAAGTCGTTATTGAGGTTGCCACGGGTGGCCAATACCGGGCCACGGGTACGCAGGATGCTGGCGAGCATTTCCTTGACCGTGGTCTTGCCACTGGAACCGGTAATGGCGGCGACCGGCTTGTCGAATGCGGCGCGGTTCAGCGCGCCCAACTGGCCCAGGGCCAGACGGGTATCGGCCACAACCAGCTGCGGCAGGCTGCTACCCGGCACTTCGCGCTGCACCAGGGCGGCGACCGCGCCTTTGGCGGCAACGTCGTTCAAGTAATCGTGGCCGTCGAAGCGCGGCCCGGCCAGGGCGACAAACAGCTGCCCGGCCGTGATTGCGCGGCTGTCGATGCTGACGCCATTGAAGGTTGCGTCCTGGCCGTGCAGGCGGCCATTGAGCGGCGCGGTCAGCTGGCTGAGGGACAATGGCTTAAGCATGGGGCGCCTCCCACACGGCGAGGGCTTTTTCGGCTTCGACCAGGTCGGAGAAGTCGTGGCGCTCGCCGTTGATTTCCTGATAGTCCTCATGCCCCTTGCCAGCCAGGACGATGACATCGTCAACGCCGGCGCTGGCGATAAACTGTGCGATGGCCGCGCCGCGACCGGCAACGAACTCGACGCTATCGGCCTGGGCAAAGCCAGGGCGGATATCGGCGAAGATCTGCTGCGGGTCTTCGCTGCGCGGGTTGTCGTCGGTGACCAGCACGCGGTCAGCCAGGCGCTCGGCCACTTCCGCCATCAGCGCACGCTTACCGCGATCGCGGTCGCCACCGCAGCCGAACAGGCACAGCAACTGGCCTTTGGCATGCGGACGCAGCGCTTGCAGCACCTGCTCCAGGGCGTCGGGAGTATGCGCGTAATCGACCACCACCAGCGGCTTGAGGCCGCCACCCAGGCGCTGCATGCGCCCGACCGGGCCTTCCAGCGTCGGGGTGACCTTGAGAATTTCGTCCAGCGGGTAATCCAGGGCCAGCAAGGTGCCGACCGCCGCCAGCATGTTGCTCAGGTTGAAGCGCCCGAGCAGGCGGCTGCGCAGGGAGTGCTCGCCCTGCGCGGTAACGATCACGGCGCGCACGCCATCGTCGTCAAAATGCGCTTCGCGGCAGTACAACGAAGCGGCTGGATCCTTGAGGCTGTAACTGATCAGGCGCGACTCGCCCTGCTCGGCCGCCAGACGACGACCAAACTCGTCATCGAGGTTGACCACCCGGCAACGCAGGTTCGGCCAGGCAAACAGGCGCGCCTTGGCGTCTTCATAAGACTGCATGCTGCCGTGGTAATCGAGGTGATCACGCGACAGGTTGGTCATCACCGCAATGTCGAATGCCAGGGCCGCGACCCGGCCCTGGTCCAGGGCATGGGAAGAGACTTCCATGGCCACGGCCTTGGCCCCGGCCTTCTTCAGGTCGTTGAGGGTCGCCTGCACGGCGATCGGGTCCGGAGTGGTCAGGCGGCCGCTTTGCAGCGCGCCATAAAAACCGGTACCCAGGGTGCCGATCAGGCCGCAGTGCTGACCGAGCTGGTCCAGCGCCTGGGCCACCAGCTGGGTAACGCTGGTCTTGCCGTTGGTGCCGGTGACGCCCACCAGGTCGAGCAGACGGCTCGGCTCACCATAGAAACGCCCGGCGATGTCCGACAGTTGCGCCGCCAGGCCCTTGACCGGAATCAGCGGCACGTCGGTGATCGGCAACACGCTGGCGCCTTCGGCTTCGTAGGCGACCGCTGCCGCACCGCGGCTGAGCGCGTCGGCTATGTGCTCACGACCATCCATGCGCGTACCCGGTACCGCCAGGAACAGGTCGCCCGGGCGCACGTTACGGCTGTCCAGGGTCAGCTCGCGGATCGACGGATCGCGACTGGCCTGGGTAAAAAGCTTGCTCAATGGCATTGTCATCAACCGCGTCCTCCCTTGACTGGTGCAACGTTGACTTGCTGCGGTGGTGTTGCCGGCGGCAGGTTGTCCGGCGGAATATTCATCAGGCGCAAGGTGCCGGACATGACTTTGCTGAACACCGGCGCCGATACCAGGCCGCCGAAGTAACCGCCCTTGCTCGGTTCGTCGATGACCACCACCACCGCATAGCGCGGGTCGCTCATCGGCCCGAAGCCGGCGAACAGCGAGCGGTAGGCATTTTCGGTGTAGCCCTTGGAGCCGATGGTGGCCTTACGCGCGGTACCCGATTTGCCGCCAACGTGGTACGACGGCACCTGGGCGCGGAACACGCCGCGCGGCGCTTCAATCACCTGCTGGAGCATGCCCTGCACGGTCTCGGCAACATCCTTGGGCACCACCTGGGTAGACTCCGGCGTCTTGTCGACCTTGAGGATGCTCAGCGGCACCATCTTGCCGTCGTTGGCCAGCGCGGCGTAGGCATGCACCAGTTGCAGCGCGGTCACCGACAGGCCGTAGCCGTAGGACAGGGTCGCGGTCTCGGCCTTGCGCCACTCGCGGTGGTTGGGCAGGTTGCCGACGCGCTCGCCAGGGAAGCCAAGGCCGGTGTACTGGCCAAGGCCCAGCTGGGACATGACGCGGTAGATGGATTCGCCACCGATATCGAAGGCGATCTTGCTCATGCCGACGTTACTGGAGTTGATCAGGATGCCGGTCAGGTCGAGGATCGGGCCTTCGCTCTTGGATACGTCACGAATGGTGTAACGGCCCAGCTGCAGGGTGCCCGGGTACACCTCGACCTTGTCGGTGGGCTTCCAGCGTCCGCTCTGCAGGGCGGCACTCATGGACAACGGTTTTACCGTCGAGCCTGGCTCGAACACGTCGATGATCGCCCGGTTGCGCATGGCCGCCGGGAACATGCTGCGACGGTTGTTGGGGTTGTAGGTCGGCTGATTGACCATCGCCAGCACTTCGCCAGTCTTGACGTCCATGATCACCAGGCTGCCGGCCTTGGCTTCCTGTTCGGCGATGGCGTTACGCAGTTCGCGGGTGGCCAGGTATTGCAGGCGCAGGTCGATCGACAACGCCAAGGTCTTTCCGGCCTTGGCGTTTTTGGTTACCTGGATGTCCTTGATCAGCCGGCCGCGCCGGTCCTTGATCACCTGTCGCTTGCCGGGCACGCCGGCCAGCCATTCATCGTAGGCCAGCTCCACCCCTTCGCGACCGTGGTCGTCGAGGTCGGTAAAGCCGACCATGTGCGCGGCGACATCGCCGGCCGGGTAGAAACGGCGGAATTCCTCGATGCCGTAGACACCGGGGACTTTAAGATCGAGCACCACCTGGCCCTGCTCCGGGGTCAGGCCGCGGACCAGGTAGATGAATTCCTTGCTGGCCTGTTGCTCCAGGCGCGCTGCCAGTTGCTGCGGGTTCTGCTTGAGCGCGGCAGCCAGGGCCGGCCAGCGGTCCTTGGCAGCCTGCATCTCCTTGGGGTTGGCCCACAGGGTGGTCACCGGGGTACTGACTGCCAGCGGCTCGCCATTACGGTCGGTGATCAGCCCGCGGTGCGCAGGAATAGGAATATGCCGCAAGCTGCGGGCATCGCCCTGCCCCTTGAGGAAGTCACGGTCGACCACCTGCAGGTCGATGATGCGCCAGGCAATCGCACCGACCATCAGCGCCAGCAGGGCGATGACCACGCGAAACCGCCACGGGTAGAGTGCGCCTTCAAGCTTCATCATGGCGCCACCATCCGTACTTCGTCAGCCGCCGGGATGCGCATTTTCAGCTGCTCGCTGGCAAGGTTCTCGATACGGCTGTGGGCGGTCCAGGTGCTCTGCTCGAGAATCAGCCGGCCCCACTCGGCCTGGGCCTTGTCGCGCTCGTTGAGTTCGCCGTACAGGGAGTTGAGCAACTGACGGTTCCAGTGCGCGCTGTAGGACACCGCTACCGAAGAAACGAGCACGGCAACGAACAGCAGAAGCATCATGAAGCTTCCGCCTGGCAAAGGCTTGGCGAACAAGCGGCTCACCGCAGCTTCTCGGCAACGCGCATGACGGCGCTACGCGAACGTGGGTTGGCCTTGAGCTCGGCCTCGGAGGCGAACTGGGCCTTGCCGTGGACCTTGATCTTCGGCTCGAAATGCTTGTGCTGGACCGGCAGGTTGCGCGGCAGGTTGTCGGCCTCGCCCTTGACCAGCTTGCGCATGAACAGCTTGACGATGCGGTCTTCCAGGGAATGGAAGCTGATCACCACCAGGCGCCCGCCGACCTCCAGCGCATCGAGCGCCGCTTCAAGGCCGGCTTCAAGATCGCCGAGTTCGTTGTTGACGTGAATGCGCAGGCCCTGGAAGGCACGGGTGGCCGGGTTCTTGCCCTTTTCCCAGGCCGGGTTGGCGACCTTGAGCACTTCAGCCAGGTCGGCGGTACGGGTGAACGGGGTTTCTTCGCGGCGCAGCACCACGGCACGGGCCATGCGCTTGGCAAAGCGCTCTTCGCCGTATTCCTTGAAGACCCGGGCGATTTCTTCTTCGGGGGCGCTGGCAATGAACTCGGCAGCGCTGACGCCGCGGGTCGGGTCCATGCGCATGTCCAGCGGGCCATCGTTGAGGAAACTGAAGCCGCGCTCAGGATCGTCCAGCTGTGGCGACGACACGCCCAGGTCGAGCAGGATGCCGCTGACCTTGCCGGCCAGGCCGCGTTCGGCGACTTCGGCGCCGAGTTCGGCAAAACTGCGCTGCACAATGACAAAGCGGCCGTCTTCGGCCGCCAGCGCTTGCCCGGTGGCAATCGCTTGAGGATCTTTGTCAAAGCCCAGCAGCCGGCCCTGCGGCCCGAGCTTGCTGAGGATCAAGCGGCTATGCCCGCCGCGCCCGAAGGTGCCATCCAGATAGCAGCCATCGGCGCGTACGGCGAGAGCCTCGACGGCTTCGTCAAGCAGTACGGTGATGTGGTTAAAGCCGCTATCTATAGTCACAGGATCAAATCACGCAGTTCATCAGGCATGGCGCCCGGTTGTTGAATAGCTGCAAGGTCGGCTGCCGAAACCGCGTTCCAGGCATCCTCGTCCCACAGCTGAAATTTGTTCAGTTGCCCCACCAGCATTGCCTTCTTGTCGAGCTTGGCGTACTCGCGCAAACGCGGCGGCACCAGGAAACGCCCGCTGCCATCAAGCTCCAGATCCACCGCATTGCCGATCAGCAAGCGCTGCAGGCGACGGTTCTCTTCACGCAATGACGGCAAGGCGCGCAACTTGGCTTCAATCAGCTCCCACTCATCGAGGGGATACACGCATAAACAGGGATCAACCGCATCGATGGTCACGATCAACTGCCCGGAACTACGCGAATCGAGCTCGTCACGGTACCGGCTCGGCATTGCGAGTCGGCCCTTTGCGTCGAGGTTGATGGCGTTGGCTCCGCGGAACACGGCTGCGATTCCCCACAATGTTAGCGTTTTTGTGCCAGAAAACCCACTTCATGCCACTTTCTGCCACTTGCGCACACTATAGGAATCCGCCTACCACACCGTCAAGGCGCGCTTATAAGGAAATCCCTTACAGATCGGAGATTTAGCGCACACGGAGAAGGCAAAAGGGTAAATCGGAGGGGATTTTGACGAAAAAAATCAAACTCACTCAGATGGATAGAGCGCGAACTTAAAGTGATTTATTAAGAGTAAGATTTTTTTGGTATTACAAAGACGCATCTGCTATCGATTCAAGCAGGAGGGGAAAGGTGGAGAGTCGATCTGTAAGCCGGGTTCTGTCGAGGACAGTCATTCCTCTACGACGGCCATCACTGGACGCCTTTAGCAACCTACCCGGTTCCAACGCGGGCCGCGCCATATGGAACCCTATTTGGTCTTGCTCCGAGTGGGGTTTACCTAGCCATGAACTGTTGCCAGTCATGCGGTGCGCTCTTACCGCACCTTTTCACCCTTACCGGCACCGAGGTGCTTAGGCGGTTATTTTCTGTGGCACTTTCCGTAGGCTCGCGCCCCCCAGGCATTACCTGGCACTCTGCCCTATGGAGCCCGGACTTTCCTCCCCCCTCTATTGCGAAACAATAGAAGGCAGCGACTGTCCAATCGACTCTCCGCCACAAAGGTTAACGGTAGCGAGCGTCAAGAACAAGCGATAAAACCGATAATGTCACTATAACATCAGTGGGCTTTCTGTTTTTCCAGCGCCACCTGGTACAGCAGGTTCTTGCGTACGCCGGTAATTTCCGCCGCCAGGGCTGCCGCGCGCTTGAGCGGCATCTCCGCCAGCAGCAGGTCGAGAATGCGCATCGCCTCGCTATTCACCGCCTGCTCATCTTCCGGCGCGCTATAGCCCGCCACCAGCACCACGCACTCGCCACGCTGCTGATTGCTGTCGGCCTCGACGAAAGCGCGCAGTTCAGCCAGAGGCAAGCCCTTGAGGGTCTCGAAGGTCTTGGTCAGCTCGCGGGCCAGCAGCGCCGGACGCTCACCACCAAACACCTCTTCCATATCCTGCAGACACTCGAGGATCCGGTGCGGCGCTTCGTAGAAGATCAGCGTACGCGGCTCTTCCTTGACCTGACTCAGGCGCGCACGACGCCCTACAGCCTTGGCCGGCAGGAAGCCTTCGAAGATAAAACGGTCCGATGGCAGGCCGGCGGCCGACAGCGCCGCGATCAGGGCACAGGCGCCCGGGACCGGCACCACCGCAATGCCCGCGGCACGGGCCTGACGCACCAGGTGATAACCAGGATCGGAAATCAGCGGCGTGCCGGCATCGGAAATCAGCGCAACGTTATCCCCGGCCAGCAAGCGGGTGAGAAAGCGGCTGCCCTCATCACGCTCGTTGTGCTCATGGCAGGCGGCCAAGGGGGTATTGATGCCGAAGTGCTGCAACAGACGAATGGAGTGACGGGTGTCCTCAGCGGCAATCAACGCCACATCGCCGAGCACTTTCAGCGCCCGGGCACTCATGTCATCCAGGTTGCCGATTGGCGTGGCCACCACGTAAAGCGTGCCCGAAGTGGATTGGGAAGCCCCTGGAACATCAGTCACTGCATACACCTGTCGTCATGATCAAAGCGCCATTGTAGCCCGAGACCCGGCAACATTGGGCAACCAGGATCACCGCAAACCGGTGTTCCAGCACCTATATTGAAGGATTAACGCCAGCAAGATCGCGCCCCGGCCAGCGCTTGGGTACAATCGCCCGTTAATTTGATCGAGTAACAGGACCCTTACATGATCGCTTGCCTGCGGCTGTTCACAGCCCTTTGCCTCGCCGCCCTGCTGGCAGCCTGCGCCAGCTCGCCCTCGTCGAGCCTCGGCGAACTGCCGCGCACACCGGATGCCAGCATCGAGCAACTGCTTGAACAGGCCACTACCAGCAAGACCCCGGAGCAAGCAGCACTGCTGCGCCTGAGCGCCGCCGACCTGGCCTACAAGCAAAAGGACAATGCCCGCGCCGCGCGCATCCTCGAGCAAGTGCCGCTGGAGCAGCTCAAACCGGCCCAGCAGATGTTCGCCAGTACCCTGGCGGCAGAACTGGCCATGAGCCGCAACCAGCCCAAGCTGGCCCTGACCGCCCTGAGCCACCCGAGCCTGGCGCGCCTGAACGAACTGCCGGAGGATCAACAGATCCGCACCCGCAACGTGCATGCCATGGTACTGGAAGCCAACGGCCAGCCCCTGGCTGCTGCCCAGGAGCGCGTGCAACTGACGCCGCTGCTCAAGGGCAATGCCGCCAACGCCAACAATGACGCGATCTGGAACCTGGTGGCGGCAGTTCCGCGCGACCAGCTCAAAGGCTTGAGCGCCGGTACCGACACCATGGCTGGCTGGGCCAGCCTGGCCCTGGCGGTCAAAGGTGCCGGCACTGTCGAACAGCAACAAGCCGCCATCGACGCCTGGCGCACGCAGCATGCCGATCACCCGGCCGCCGCCCAACTGCCGCCATCGCTGATCAAGCTGATGGAACTGACCAGCCAGCCGCTGACCAAGATTGCCCTGCTGCTGCCACAGGAAGGCCAGCTGGCCGGCGTCGCCCGCGCCCTGCGTGACGGCTTCATGGCCGCGCACTTCCAGGCCCAGCAAGCCGGGCAGAAGCCGCCAACCATCGAAGTCTTCGACAGCTCGCGACTGACCTCGCTGGATGACTTCTATCGCCAGGCCCAGGCCTCGGGCGTGCAACTGGTGGTTGGCCCGCTGGAAAAACCGCTGGTGAAAAAGCTCGCCGCCTACCCGCAGCTGCCTATTACCACCCTGGCCCTGAACTACAGCGACGCCGGCCAGAAAGGCCCGGAGCAGCTGTATCAGTTCGGTCTCGCCGCCGAAGACGAAGCCCGTGAAGTGTCCCGTCGCGCCCGCGCCGACGGCATGGTTCGCGCCGTAGCCCTGGTGCCAAAAGGCGAATGGGGCGACCGCGTGCTCAAGGCCTTCCGCCAGGACTGGGAAGCCAACGGCGGCAGCCTGCTGGCCGCCCAGCACATCGATCAGCCAGTGGCCCTGGCTCAGCAGATCGCTGACCTGTTCCAGCTGCGCCAGAGCGAAGGCCGCGCCAAGAGCCTGCAAAACACTGTAGGCGGTGCGGTATCGGCCCAGCCTTCGCGCCGCCAGGACATCGACTTCATCTTCCTTGCCGCCACCCCGCAGCAAGGCCAGCAGATCAAGCCGACCCTGAACTTCCAGTACGCCGGCGACGTTCCGGTGTACGCCACCTCGCACGTGTACAGCGCCAACGGCGACGTCAACCAGTACAACGACCTCACCGGCGTGCGCTTCTGCGATACCCCGTGGCTGCTCGACAGCGGCAATCCGCTGCGTCAGCAGGTCGAGCGCCAGTGGCCACAAGCTGCCGGCAGCCTGGGCCGCCTGTACGCCATGGGCATCGACGCCTTCAGCCTGGCACCGCGTCTGGGCCAGCTGCGCGCGCTGCCTGAAAACCGCATCGACGGCTTGTCCGGCAGCCTGAGCATGAACGAGAACCAGCGCATCGAGCGGCAACTGCCCTGGGCCGAGTTCTCCGGCGGCCAGGTCAAACGCCTGCCCGATACGCCACGCTGATGCCCGCCAGTTCGCGCCAACAGGCCGGCCAGGCCGCCGAACGGCAAGCCCTTGAATACCTTCAGGGGCAAGGCCTGCAGCTACTGGCGCAGAACTGGCGATGCAAACGCGGCGAGCTTGATCTGGTCATGCTCGACAGCGATACAGTAGTATTCGTCGAAGTCCGCTACCGGCTGCACGCGGACTTTGGCGGTGCCCTGGCCAGTATCGACGGGCGCAAGCAGGACAAACTGGTGCTAGCCGCCGAGTCTTTTCTGCAAAAGGAAACACGCTGGGCCAACCACCCCTGCCGTTTCGATGTCATCGCCTTGCAAGGCAAAGGCCATTCGGGCCCAGCACTGAACTGGCTGAAAAATGCCTTCGAGTGCTGAACCCGCGATCGCTGCGCCCCATTACCCCTACAACTTTTTTTGCTCTTTGCTTCACGGGCTGCACAGTCATGTGCCGGGACCTTTTTTGTATACTCCCGACGCGCCCGGCCAGCCGCCCTACTTAAGGTCACACTGATGGACATGCAATCCCGAATTCGCCAGCTTTTTCAGGCCAGTATCAACACCAAGCAACAGGCGATGGAAGTCCTTGCACCACACATCGAGCAAGCCAGTCAGGTCATGGTCAATGCGCTGCTCAACGAGGGCAAGATGCTTGCCTGCGGCAACGGCGGCTCGGCCGGCGATGCCCAGCACTTCTCTTCCGAACTGCTCAACCGCTTCGAGCGCGAACGCCCGAGCCTGCCGGCCATCGCCTTGACCACCGACAGCTCGACCATCACCTCGATCGCCAACGACTACAGCTACAACGAAATCTTCTCCAAGCAGATCCGCGCCCTGGGCCAACCCGGCGATGTACTGCTGGCAATTTCGACCAGCGGTAACTCGGCGAACATTATTCAGGCGATCCAGGCCGCACATGATCGCGAAATGATTGTCGTAGCTCTGACCGGACGCGATGGCGGCGGCATGGCCTCGCTGCTGCTGCCTGAAGACGTCGAGATTCGCGTTCCGGCCAACGTCACCGCACGTATCCAGGAAGTCCACCTGCTGGCGATCCACTGCCTCTGCGACTTGATCGACAGCCAATTGTTCGGGAGTGAAGAATGACCCCTAACCGCCTCGGCCTGATGGCCCTGACCCTGTGCCTGAGCCTCACCGGTTGCAGCTCGGTGCTCACTGCCACCCGCGATACGCCAATCGAGGACGATCGCGGCACCCGTACCTTCGGCAGCAAAATTGATGACTCGCTGATCGAAACCAAAGTATCGGTCAACGTCGCCAAGGCCAGCCCTGACCTGGACAAGAGTTCGCACATCGTCGTCAGCAGCTACAACGGCATCGTCCTGCTCGCCGGGCAGACCCCGCGCGCCGACCTCAAGAGCCTGGCCGAACAGGCTGCCAGCCAGGTCCAGCGAGTGAAAAAGGTGCACAACGAGCTGCAGGTGCTGCCGCCCTCCTCGATCCTGGCGCGCAACAATGACGCCTGGCTGACCACCAAGATCAAGACCCAGATGCTCACCGACAGCAGCATCCCCGGTTCGCGCATCAAGGTGATCACCGAGAACGGCATCGTCTACCTGCTCGGCCTGCTGACCCAACAGGAAGCCACCCGTGCCACCAACCTGGTGCAGGGTGTGTCGGGCGTGCAGAAGATCGTCAAATTGTTCGAATACATCGACTGATGAACCCATCGCGGGGCAAGCCCGCTCCTACACGGTGGGAGCGGGCTTGCCCCGCGATGAGGACCTGATTGACACCCACCTGAACCTAGGAAGTCCCCATGAAAAACGGCCTGCTGCCAACCTTGCTGATTGGCGCCCTCGCCACCCTGGCCGGCTGCTCCACCCCAAGCCAGATCACCCTCAACGACGGCCGCGAATTCCAGGCAGTCGACGCGCCGTACTACGATCGCGCCGCCGGCTTCTACGAGTTCAAGCAGCTCGATGGCAAGGTGATCAAGGTCAACAAGGACCAGGTCCGCACCATCACCGACCTGTAATCCAGGCCGGCAGACACAAAAAAGGCGATCCGCATGGATCGCCTTTTTCGTTACTTGACCACCTTCAGGCTCGGACGCCCGCTGGGCCGTGGCGGCTGGCCACCACCCTGCGGACCATCGTCATCCGGCTCAACGTTGTCGTCTTCCTCTTCATCTTCATCGTCGAGCAATGGCGGCTCGAGCTCGAAGACCATGCCCTGGCCGTTTTCCCGAGCATAAATACCCAGAATCGCACCGGCCGGCACGAACAGGGTGTGGGCGACGCCGCCAAAGCGGCCCTCGAAGCTCACTGCTTCGTTATCCATGTGCAGGTGACGTACGGCATTGGGTGAGATGTTCAGGACGATCTGACCGTCACTGGCGAAGCTCTGGGGTACCTGGACGGCCGGGTATTCGGCATTGACCAGCATATGCGGTGTGCAGTCGTTGTCCACGATCCACTCATAGAGTGCACGTACCAAATAGGGGCGACTGGAGTTCATCGACAGCTCCTTAAAACCTAGCGCATTTCACGTTCAGCAGCGGACAGGCTTGCCTGGAAGGCTTCGCGGGCAAACTGTCGCTCCATGTAATCGAGCAACGGCTTGGCCGGCCGCGGCAGTTCGATACCCAACACTGGCAAACGCCAGAGTATGGGCAATAGACAACAATCGACCAGACTTTGCTCCTCACTGAGGAAACAAGGCTTGTCGGCAAACAACGGCGACACCCCGGTCAGGCTCTCGCGCAATTCCTTGCGCGCCTGGACGCGTGCAGGCTCCTTGCTACGCGGGTCGAGTATCAGGTCGACCAGCGCACACCAGTCGCGCTGGATGCGGTGGATCAGCAGGCGGCTGTTGGCCCGCGCCACTGGATACACCGGCAACAGCGGCGGATGCGGGTAACGTTCATCGAGGTATTCCATCACCACGGTCGACTCGTACAACGCCAGGTCGCGATCGACCAGGGTTGGCACGCTGCCATAGGGGTTCACTTCAACCAGCTTGGGCGGCAGGCGACCAGGATCGACGTTGATGATCTCGACGCTGACACCCTTCTCGGCGAGAACGATGCGCACCCGATGAGAATAATGGTCAGCGGGGTCGGAGTAGCAGGCTAACCGGTTGGTCACGCCCATAGTGGTCCTCCTCGCGTATGAATTTATAAATGCTGCAAATGCAAACGCGCCCTGCGAGCGCCCCTGTGAATCCAGAGGCGCCCCAGGGCGCGTTCAACTACCAGAAACTACTGCGTGATCAGTGCACGTCCTTCCAGTATTCGCGCTTGAGCAGGTAAGCGAATACGAAGAAGAAGGCCAGATACAGCAGCACATAGGTACCGATGCGCTGGCTTTCCAGTTTGACCGGGTTAGCCGAGTAGGCCAGGAAGGTCACCAGGTTCTTGACCTTCTCGTCGAACTGCTCTGGCGTCAGGGTACCGGATTTCGGCTCCACGGTCAGCTGGTCACATGCTTCATGGGTCAACGGCGAGCCGGTCAGCGGGTCGTATTGCTTCTTGCCATCGACCACGGTCTGCACTTGCTTGCAGCCAATCACCTGGTTGCCCTGCAGGCCAACCAGCACGTTAGGCATGCCGACGTTGGGGAAAACCTTGTTGTTCACCCCGTACGGACGCGACTTGTCTTCATAGAAGCTACGCAGGTAGCTGTACAGCCAATCGGTACCACGGACCCGGGCAACCAGGGTGAGGTCGGGCGGCGCGGCACCAAACCAGGTCTTGGCATCTTCAGGCTTCATGCCGATCTTCATGTGGTCGCCAATCTTGGCGCCGGTGAACACCAGCTTCTCGAGCATCAGCTCGTGAGGAATACCCAGGTCGTCAGCCACGCGCTCGTAACGCTGGAACTTGGCGCTGTGGCAACCCATGCAATAGTTGGCGAAGGTGCGTGCGCCGTCCTGCATGGCGGCCTTGTCGGTCAGGTCGATATCGACCTTGTCCAGCTCCAGGCCGTGTTCGGCGGCGAAGGTGAACGCGGGCATCACTGCCAGAATCAATACTGCAAATAGCTTTTTCATCAGCCAGTCACCCTTTCCGGAACCGGTTTGGTCTTCTCGAGCCGGGTGTAGAACGGCATCAGAAGGAAGTAGGCGAAATACAGGAAGGTGCATACCTGCGACAGCAGCGTACGGCCCGGGGTAGGCGCCAGAACGCCGAGCACACCGAGGATCACGAACGAGATGCAGAACACCAGCAGCCAGACCTTGCTCATCCAGCCCTTGTAGCGCATGGACTTGACCGGGCTGCGATCCAGCCACGGCAGGACGAACAGCACGGCAATCGCAGCGCCCATGGCGATCACGCCCAGGAGCTTGTCTGGCACCGCCCGCAAGATTGCGTAGAACGGAGTGAAGTACCAGACCGGGGCAATGTGCTCAGGGGTCTTGAAGGCGTTGGCCTGTTCGAAGTTCGGTTTTTCCAGGAAGTAACCGCCCATTTCCGGGAAGAAGAACACGATGGCGCAGAACACGAAGAGGAACACGACGACGCCGACGATATCCTTCACGGTGTAGTAAGGGTGGAACGCGATGCCGTCCAGCGGCACGCCGTTTTCGTCCTTGAGCTTCTTGATGTCGACGCCATCAGGGTTGTTCGAACCCACTTCGTGCAGCGCCAGGATGTGCAGCACCACAAGGCCGAGAATGACGATCGGCAGGGCCACCACGTGCAGGGCGAAGAAGCGGTTCAGGGTGATCCCGGAGATCAGGTAGTCACCGCGAATCCACTGGGTCAGGTCGTCGCCGATCACCGGAATGGCACCGAACAGCGAGATGATCACCTGGGCACCCCAGTAGGACATCTGGCCCCACGGCAGCAGGTAGCCCATGAAGGCTTCGGCCATCAGCGCCAGGTAGATCAGCATGCCGAACACCCAGACCAGCTCGCGAGGCTTCTGGTACGAGCCGTACAGCAGGCCGCGGAACATGTGCAGGTAGACGACGATGAAGAACGCCGACGCGCCGGTGGAGTGCAGGTAGCGCAGGATCCAGCCGTACTCGACGTCACGCATGATGTATTCGACCGAGGCGAACGCCTCTTCGGCCGAAGGGGTGAAGCTCATGGTCAGCCACACACCGGTGACGATCTGGTTGACCAGCACCAACAGGGCCAGGGAGCCGAAGAAGTAGAAGAAGTTGAAGTTCTTCGGTGCGTAATACTTGCTGAGATGGTCTTCCCACATCTTGGTCGCGGGGAAGCGGGCGTCAACCCAATCCATGAACTTACTCATCACGCGTTCTCCTGATCGACGCCGACGACAATGATGTCGTCCGACTCATAAGAGTGCGGCGGCACTGGCAGATTGAGCGGCGCCGGCTGAGATTTGTAGACGCGGCCAGCCAGGTCGTAATGGGAACCGTGGCACGGGCAGAAGTAGCCACCGACCCACTTCGGACCCAGGTCGACAGGTGCCACTTCCGGCCGGAAGGTCGGCGAGCAGCCCAGGTGGGTGCACAGACCGACCAGCACGAGGATTTCCGGCTTGATCGAGCGGTTCGACGGATCGACGTAGGTGGGTTGAACCGATGCCTTGGACTCAGGGTCGGAGAGATCGCCGGTGATCTTCTTGAGGTTGCCGAGAATCTCTTCGGTACGACGAACGATGAACACCGGTTGACCGCGCCACTCAGCAATCATCTGCTGACCAGGCTCTACCTTGGCGATATTGACCTTCACCGGTGCACCTGCGGCTTTCGCCTTGGCACTGGGGAACCATGACCCTACGAACGGGACCGCAGCCCCCACCGCTCCTGCAGCACCCACCACGGACGTGGCTGCTACGAGGAAGCGACGCCGGCCTGCATTGACGCCGTCATTGCTCATTCAGTCCTCTCCCATCAGCTTTAATGGCCTGTTGCAACAGGCATCTACTAAGTAATTTCTGAACTGCTAAAAATTTGCCGCATGGTAATGAAAAGACCCTTCTCTGACAAGGTGATTAGCCTTGTGCCACCCCGCTATCCCTTATAACTCTTGACTTGCGTCTATGCGGCAAGTTGTCACAGCAAACAACAGCATAGTTATTCAAGACATAAAAAAAGCCCGGTTCCACCAGGAACCGGGCTTTTTTTTGAACACCGAAGCGAAATTAACGCTTGGAGTACTGAGGACGCTTACGTGCTTTACGCAGACCCACTTTCTTACGCTCGACTTCACGAGCGTCGCGGGTGACGTAGCCAGCACGACGCAGAGCGCCACGCAGGGTTTCGTCGTAGTCCATCAGTGCACGGGTGATACCGTGACGGATCGCACCGGCCTGGCCGCTGACACCACCACCGATAACGGTGACGTAGATGTCGAACTTTTCGGTGG
>NZ_JH650757.1:157195-158724 GCF_000259195.1 Pseudomonas donghuensis | reverse complement strand
CGGATCGCACCGGCTTGGCCGCTGACACCACCACCGATAACGGTGACGTAGATGTCGAACTTTTCGGTGGTCTCGGTCAGTTCCAGCGGCTGGCGTACTACCATGCGCGCGGTTTCACGACCGAAGAACACGTCCAGAGAACGGTTGTTGATGGAGATGTTACCGGTACCTGGACGCAGGAAAACGCGAGCGGTTGCGGTCTTGCGACGGCCAGTGCCGTAATTTTGAGTCGCCGACATAATGAACTATTCCGTTAAATCTTCAGTTCTTGGGGCTGCTGAGCAGTATGAGGGTGAGTAGCGCCCGCATAGACTTTCAGCTTACGGTACATGTCGCGACCCAGTGGGTTCTTAGGCAGCATGCCCTTAACCGCGGTCTCGATCACGCGCTCTGGGGCCTTGGCGATCAACTTCTCGAAGTTGATTTCCTTGATACCGCCCGGGAAGCCGGAGTGGGAGTAGTACATTTTGTCCGAAGTCTTGGCACCAGTGACACGAACCTGCTCGGCGTTGATGACGACGATGTAGTCGCCGGTGTCAACGTGAGGAGTGTACTCTGGCTTGTGCTTGCCACGCAGACGGCTCGCGATCTCAGTGGCCAGACGACCCAGGGTCTTGCCAGCAGCGTCAACGACGAACCAGTCGCGCTTTACTGTTTCCGGTTTAGCAGTAAAAGTTTTCATTCTTTATAGCCTCAGGGGCCGCCCAGCGAAAATAAGACGGCAGATCTTACTGGATAGTGCGCACCTTGACAAGTCAAGGACACAGCCGCACACGGACGCTATCGGGGGCTCGGGTCAGCGCGTCCAATATTCGGCAGGGTTCTTCTATGGAGCGGGGCATCACTTCCGCTGCACGGAGAGGGGCTGAATTATCCAGATTGCGAAAAAAAATTCAACCTGCTTTTATGCTTCTTTTAGACAGGAAGCAGCCGAATGGACTATCGCCAGCTGGGCCGAACCGACCTCAACGTCAGCGCCCTGTGCCTGGGCAGCATGACCTGGGGCGAGCAGAACGACCAGGCCCAGGCCTTCGCCCAGATCGAACGGGCCAAGGCCGCCGGGATCAACTTCATCGATACTGCCGAGATGTACCCGGTCCCTCCCCGCCCGGAAACCTACGCCGCCACCGAGCGCATGATCGGCAACTGGTTCAGCCAGCGCGGCGACCGTGCCCAGTGGATCCTGGCCAGCAAGGTGGCCGGGCCCGGCAATGGCATCAACCATATTCGCGACGGCCTGCTCAAGCACAACCGCCAGCACATCGTCGCGGCCCTGGACGACAGCCTCAAGCGCCTGCAGACCGACTGGATCGACCTCTACCAGTTGCACTGGCCCGAGCGCAGCACCAACTTCTTCGGCAAGCTGGGTTACCAGCACGCGCCGCAGGACCTGTTCACCCCGCTGGAAGAAACCCTTGAAGTGCTCGACGAGCAGGTCAAGGCCGGCAAGATCCGCCACATCGGCCTGTCCAACGAAACCCCGTGGGGCACCATGAAATTCCTGCAGCTGGCCGAAAGCCGTGGCTGGG
>NZ_JH650757.1:134572-157185 GCF_000259195.1 Pseudomonas donghuensis | reverse complement strand
GTCAAGGCCGGCAAGACCCGCCACATCGGCCTGTCCAACGAAACCCCGTGGGGCACCATGAAATTCCTGCAGCTGGCCGAAAGCCGTGGCTGGAGCCGTGCGGTTTCAATCCAGAACCCCTACAACCTGCTCAACCGCAGCTTCGAGGTCGGCCTGGCGGAGATCGCCATCCGCGAACAGTGCGGCCTGCTGGCCTACTCGCCACTGGCCTTCGGCATGCTCTCGGGCAAGTATGAAGACGGTGCGCGCCCGGCCGATGGCCGCCTGACCCTGTTCAACCGCTTCTCGCGCTATTCCAACCCACAGACCGTGAGCGCCTGCAGCCGCTACGTGAAGCTGGCCCGCGACCATGGCCTGGACCCGGCGCAGATGGCCCTGGCCTTCGTCACCCGCCAGCCGTTCGTGACCAGCAACATCATCGGTGCGACAACGCTTGCGCAACTGGACAGCAACCTGGCCAGCATCAACCTGAAGCTCACTGACGAGCTGCTGGCGGGCATCGAGGCCATCCATTCGGACCAGCCCAACCCCGCGCCCTGAGACGCGATCCCGGTTCCCACAAACAAGGTGGGAACCGAGGGTAGACACAATCGCCAAAAAATAAGACGATCCAGCCGGTGATTGACCACTCTACCCTATAAGAATAAAGAAAATGATGTTTACCCAACCCACGGCGTCCTTGCGGCGCGTCAGCATCCTGGCCATCGACAACGTCTTTGCATCGACCCTGATGCAGGCCAAGGACTTCTTCCACCTGGCCAGCCTGCGCTACAGCAAGCAATTGGGGCTGGGCCTGCAATCGATGTTCGAAACCCGCCTGGTAAGCCCTGACGGCCTGCCGGTGCGCAGCTTCAGCGACGTGACACTGCCGGTCGACAGTGGCCTGGAAGCCGCCGACATCATCATCCTGCCGGCCTTCTGGGACGATTTCGATGCCCTTTGCCAGCGCTACCCGCAGGTACTGCCCTGGTTGCGCGAGCAGCATGCCCGCGGTGCCGTGCTGTGCGGCGAGGCCAGCGGGGTGTTCTGGCTGGCCGAAGCTGGCCTGCTCGATGGCAAGGAGGCGACCACCTACTGGCGCTTTTTCAGCCAGTTCGCCGAGCGTTTTCCCAAAGTCAGCCTCAACCAGGACAAGCACCTGACCGACGCCGACAACCTCTACTGCGCCGGCGGCACCACCTCGGCCTGCGACCTGTACATCTACCTGATCGAGCGTTTCTGCGGGGCCAACGTGGCGCAAGCGGTGGCCCGCGACATCCTCTACGAAGTGCAGCGCAACTACACCCCGGGGCGCATGGGCTTTGGCGGGCAGAAGCTGCACCAGGACCTGATCATCCTGCAGATCCAGCACTGGCTCGAGGAGCATTTCGCCGACAAGTTCCGCTTCGAGGACGTCGCCCGCAACCACGGCATGAGCATCCGCAACTTCATGCGCCGCTTCCAGAGCGCCACCGGTGACAAGCCGCTGCACTACCTGCAACGGCTACGGATCGAAACGGCCAAGGGCTTGCTGTCGGGCACACGCAAGAGCATCAAGACCATCAGCTATGAAGTTGGCTACGACGATGCGAGTTTCTTTGCCCGGTTGTTCAGGCAGCACACGGAGTTGTCGCCGAATCAGTATCGGCAGCAGTTTATGCAGGAGGCCTGAAAGGCCTCCTCAGCTTCAAGCCTCAAGCTTCAAGCTTCAAGCAAGAGCAAGAGCAAGAGCAAGAGCAAGAGCAAGAGCAGGATCAAGAGCAACGCGCGGTCGGCTCTTGATCCTGCTTGCAGCTTGAAGCTTGAAACTTGCAGCTGCTTTTAAGGCTTATGCGCCCGCGACAGGAATTCGTGGGACTGCATTTCCAGCAAGCGGCTCAGGGTCCGCTGGAATTCGAAGGTCAGGCGACCACCGGTGTACAGGTCCTTGAGCTCAACCTCGGCCGAGATGATCAGCTTGACGTTGCGGTCATAGAATTCGTCGACCATGTTGATGAAGCGCCGGGCGATGTCATCGGTCGCCACGCTCATCTGCTCGACGTCGCTCAGCAGCACGGCATGGAAGATCTTGCCCAGTTCGATGTAGTCGTTCTGGCTGCGCGGGCCGTCGCACAGTTCGCGGAATTCGAACCAGGCCACGTCGTCGCAGGTGCGCAGGGCACGAATTTCACGGTTCTCGATCACCAGTACATCGTTCTCGACCGCCTGGGTGCATTCCGGCGTCAGCGCGCGGAAGCTCTTGCGCAGGCTTTCGTGGGCCGCTTCGTCGAGCGGAAAGTGGAACAGCTCGGCTTGCTCCAGGTGACGCAGGCGATAGTCGACGCCGCTGTCGACGTTGACGATCTCGGTGTTCTGCTTGATCAGGGCGATCGCCGGCAGGAAGCGCGCACGCTGCAGGCCGTCCTTGTACAGGCCATCAGGGACGATGTTGGAGGTGGCCACCAGGGTCACGCCGTTCTTGAACAGCTCCTCCATCAGGGTGCCGAGGATCATCGCGTCGGTGATGTCGGAGACGAAGAACTCGTCGAAGCAGATTACCCGCGCCTCTTCCGAGAAGCGCTTGGCAATGATGGTCAGCGGGTTCTTCTCGCCCTTGAGGGTTTTCATTTCCTCGTGGACGCGCTTCATGAAGCGGTGGAAGTGCGTACGCACTTTCTGCTTGAACGGCAGCGCCTCGAAGAAGGTATCGACCAGGTAGGTCTTGCCGCGGCCTACCCCACCCCAGAAGTACAAGCCCTTGACCGGTGCCTGGTCCTTCTTGCCAAACAGCTTGCCGAACACACCCGGCTTGTTGTTCTGCGCCGCGATCAGATCGTCGTACAGGCGCTGCAGATGACGCACTGCAGTTTCCTGCGCCGCGTCATGGAAGAATTCGGGACGTTTCAGATCTGCTTGATATCGTTCTAGGGGCGTCATAATTCGTTAGCAAGGTAACAAAAACGGGCCGTCACTGTAGCGACGGCCCCGGATAATGGCAATCAGACTTGCGATAAGCCGTTCAGTCCTGCTGTGGCACCAGGGCCGCTCGCAGGGTTTCGATCGCCGCGTCGCGGGCAGCGGCATCGGCGAACTGCGGGCCGTCGCCGACGCACTCGCCTTCCAGCCACAGGCTGAAGCCCAGGCCTTCGTGGCGCACATCGAGCTCACCGCCCTGTTGCAGTTGCTTGCTCACCACACCTGCGGTCTTGCCGTCGGCGAAGTTGCGCGACAGCAGCAGTTGCTCGCCATCAGCGGCCAGCAGGCGGAAGCGGAAGCTGCCGTCGTCTTCACGAAAACTGACGAAACGCGCCGTCTTGGCCGCCTTCTTCTTGACCTGAACAGGCGCCTGCTCAATGTTGCGGAACGAGCGCAGGCCCACCGCTTCACGCAGTTGTTCGAGGAACGGCGTGGCCACCTTGCGGGCTTTCTGCGCACCGGCCAGGAGGATGTCCTCCAGGTCGGCCGGGCGGCCGATCAGTTGGTGATAACGCTCGCGCGGTTCACTCAGCTGGCCATCGAGCAGTTGGAACAGACGCTGCTTGGCCTCGCCCCAACCCAGGCCCTGGAGCAGTTCGCTACGGAACTCGTCGGCTTGCGCCGGGGTGGCGAAGGCCTGGAACAGGGTGAACAGGTGCGCGTTGTCCGGGTCCTTGGCTTCGCCCGGGGCCCGGGAGTCGGTGACGATGCGCGAGATGGCATCCTTCATGTCCTTGGCGCTGGTGAACAACGGGATGGTGTTGTCATAGCTCTTGGACATCTTGCGCCCATCCAGGCCCGGCAGAGTGGCCACGCTTTCCTCGATCAGCGCCTCGGGCATGGCGAAGAACTCCTTGCCCTGGCCGAACAGGTGGTTGAAGCGCTGGCCGATGTCGCGAGCCATCTCCACATGCTGGATCTGGTCGCGGCCGACCGGCACCTTGTTGGCGTTGAACATCAGGATGTCGGCGGCCATCAGTACCGGGTAGCTGTACAGGCCCATGCTGATCCCGGCATCCGGGTCTTCGCCGTTCTCGACGTTCTTGTCCACCGAAGCCTTGTAGGCATGCGCACGGTTGAGCAGGCCCTTGGCCGCGACGCAGGTCAGCAGCCAGGTCAGCTCGGGAATCTCGGGGATGTCGGACTGGCGATAGAACGTCACCCGCTCAGGGTCCAGGCCACCGGCCAGCCAGGTCGCGGCGATTTCCAGGCGCGAGCGCTGGATGCGCTGCGGGTCATCGCACTTGATCAGGGCGTGGTAGTCGGCCAGAAAGTAGAACGAGTCGACACCCGGTTCACGGCTGGCGAGGATCGCCGGGCGGATGGCACCGGCGTAGTTGCCCAGGTGAGGCGTGCCCGTGGTGGTGATACCGGTAAGGATGCGCGTAGTCATGGGTAATCGCTTATCAGGCTTGTATCAGTTCGAAAGGCGCGGCAGCACCAGTTCCTTGAGGTCGGTGAGCTTGCCATGAAAAAAGTGTCCGCATTCTGCCACTTTCAGCAGCTCATGGGGGCGCGGCAGTGCGTCGGACCAATCGTAGACGATCTGCGGATCGATCACTTCGTCGGTTTCCGGCTGGATCACGCTCAGTTCGCCCTGCTGCGGCAAGGGGTTATCACCCAGGCGCATCACCGCCGGAGCGACCATGAACAGGTGCTTGAGCGCAACGCCGCGGGCTTCCAGGCGTCCGCCGAGGCTGGCGGCGACGAAGCCGCCGAAGGAGAAGCCCATCAGCGTCAGTGGCAGCGCGGGGTGTTGCTCGCGCAGCCAGTCTACCGCCGCCTGGGCGTCGTCCACTTCACCGCTGCCCATGTCATGGCTGCCGGCACTCTGGCCAACGCCGCGGTAGTTGAAGCGCAGGGTGATGTAGCCGGCATCGCGGGCGGTGCGCTGGAGCATCGACACCACCTTGTTCATCATGGTGCCACCCTGCACCGGGTTGGGGTGGCACAGCAGCACAACACCGCGGGCGTCGGCGACATCGAGGTACAAGGCTTCCAGTTGGCCGACCGGGCCATCGATGAATACAGGGGTTTCGCGGATAAGCAAGGATAAACTCCGTGACCTCGGAAAGGGTCGACTCGTCTAGCTGAATGATTCTGTCTGAGATATTTGCGATCGTTCGCGGTATACAGCGCAGGTCCGAGCCGTTAACGTAAAGCAAAGCCGTTTATAGAGGAAGGACTCGTGGAACTCTCGCTCTTAGTTTGGTTGTTGCCGACCCTGGCCCTCGTCGTGGGTGTCGTCGTTGGTTTCCTGGTCGCCCGCCTGCTGCCCAATGCTGCGCCGAGCAGCACCCAGCGTCAGCTGGATGATATCCAGGAACGTTTCGACAGCTACCAGAATGAGGTGGTTACTCACTTCAACAGTACGGCTGCGCTGGTCAAGAAACTGACCCAAAGTTACCAGGACGTCCAGGATCACCTGGCCGAAGGCGCCAACCGCCTGGCCCTGGACGAACTCACCCGCCAACGCCTGCTGGCCGCCCTGCACTCCGAGGCCACCCAGGCCCCGCGTGATCGCCTGACCCCGCCGAAGGACACCGAGGTGCCGCGCGACTACGCACCGAAAGCGCCCAACGCGCCGGGCATGCTCGATGAGCATTACGGGCTCAAGCGCTGAGCAAAATAAAAGGCCCCTGTGAGGGGCCTTTTTTATAAGCGTCGCCTGCGTTGCGAGCGCTATGCGCTCGATCGCTGGCAAGGCCAGCGCCCACAGGGTCACTTGTGGGAGCCGGCCTTGCCGGCGATGGGCTACGCAGTAGCCCCTGCCAACCTCAGCAATACCAAGGCGCCTCCCCCTCCCGATAGCCGTACCTCTCCCGCGCCGCATCCAGTACCCGCCGCTCCACCCCACCCTGGCGCACCAGGCTGTGCAAGCTGGCCAGCACGATACTGAAGCGATCGACCTCGAAGAACCGCCGCAACTGCTGGCGGGTATCACTACGGCCAAAACCGTCAGTCCCAAGCGTCACATAAGGCGCCTGTACATATTCAGCAATCAATTGCGGCCAGGCCCGCACATAGTCGGTCGCGGCGATCACCGGCGCCTCACCGTCCAGGCAGCGTTGCACATGGCTGATATCATCACTGCCCTGCCCCAGGCGGCTGGCGCGATCAGCATCCCGCGCCTCCCGCGCCAGCTCGCTGAAACTGGTGACACTGAACACTTCACTGGCAACCTGCCAATCGCTGGCCAGCAATTCACTGGCAGCAATGACTTCACGCAGGATCGCCCCGGAGCCGAGCAGGCGCACGCGCCCCTGGGCATCGGCCACCTGCTGTTCGACATAACGGTACATGCCGCGCAAGACCTCTTCATGCACCTGCACTGGCAGGGACGGCTGTGGATAGTTTTCGTTCATCACCGCGACATAGTGAAATTCGTCGCATTGTTCGACCAGCATGCGCCGCGCGGCGTATTCGAGGATCACCGCCAGTTCACCAGCAAAGCACGGCTCCCAGGCGCGGCAGTTGGGCACCATCGAAGCCATCACCAGGCTCGAACCGTCCTGGTGCTGCAACCCTTCCCCACCCAGCGTCGTGCGCCCGGCTGTGGCCCCCAGCAGCAGGCCACGGGCACGCTGGTCGGCGGCGGCCCAGATCAGGTCGCCGACACGCTGGAAGCCAAACATCGAGTAATAGATGTACACCGGCAGCATCGGCTCGCCATGCACTGCGTAGGACGTTGCCGCGGCCACCCAGGAAGAAATCGCGCCGGCCTCGGTGATGCCTTCCTCCAGCAGTTGGCCATCGCGCGCTTCCTTGTAGGACAGCAGCGACCCTGCGTCTTCCGGCTCGTAGCACTGCCCCTGGGGTGAATAGATGCCGATCTGGCGGAACAGGCTGGCCATACCGAAGGTGCGCGCTTCGTCGGCCACTATCGGCACCACACGCGGCCCCAACTGCGGCGCCTTGAGCCAGGCGCTGAGCATGCGCACGGCAGCCATGGTGGTGGACATTTCTTTGCCGTCGGCCTGCAGGGCGAAGCCGCCCATGGCCTCCAGCGCCGGTACCGGCACCGGACGCACATCGCTGCGCCGGGCAGGCAGCGGCCCACCAAGAGCCGCGCGACGCTCACGCAGATAGCGCATCTCCGGGCTGCCCTCGGCCGGCCGATAGAACTGCAACTGCTCAACCTGCGCATCCGACAGCGGCAAATGGAAACGGTCACGGAACGCCAGCAAGGCCTGCACGTCGAGTTTCTTGGCCTGGTGCGCGGTCATCCGCGACTCGCCCGCAGCGCTCATGCCATAGCCTTTCTTGGTCTTGGCCAGGATTACCGTTGGCCGGCCCTTGCAGGCCTTGGCGGCGGCGAAAGCGGCATAGAGCTTGCGAAAATCGTGACCACCGCGCTTGAGTGCGTTGATCTCGGCCGAACTCATGTGCTCGACCAGCTTCTGCAAGGCCGGCTGCTGATTGAAAAAGTGCTCGAGGTTGTAGGCCCCATCCTTGGCCCCAAGGTTCTGGAACTGCCCGTCCGGTGTCGCCGCCAACTGGCGCAACAACACGTGCTCGGTGTCGCGCGCGAACAGTGGGTCCCACTCCGAGCCCCAGAGCACCTTGATCACGTTCCAGCCAGCGCCACTGAACAGTGCCTCAAGCTCCTGGATAATCTGGCCGTTGCCACGCACCGGGCCGTCGAGGCGCTGCAGGTTGCAGTTGACCACAAATGTCAGGTTATCCAGTTGCTCGCGGGCAGCCAGTGTCAAACCGGCAATGGATTCCGGCTCATCCATCTCGCCATCGCCAAACACCCCCCAGACATGCCGGGCGCTGGTGTCGAGCAACTGGCGGTTGTGCAGGTAGCGCATAAAGCGCGCCTGGTAGATGGCGTTGATCGGGCCGATGCCCATGGAGCCGGTGGGAAACTGCCAGAAGTCGGGCATCAGCCACGGATGCGGATAAGAGCACAGGCCGTTGCCGGCCACTTCCTGACGGTAGCTGGCCAGTTGTTCTTCGCTCAGGCGGCCTTCAAGAAAGGCCCGGGCGTAAATGCCCGGAGCCGAATGCGGCTGGAAAAACACCAGGTCAGCTGTACGCTGCTCAGCGCCCGCCTCACCGCGAAAGAAATACTGGAAACCGACTTCGAAAATCTCCGCAGCCGACGCATAGCTGGCGATATGCCCACCCAGGTCACCATAGGCATGGTTGGCCCGCATCACCATGGCCAGGGCATTCCAGCGCAGGATGCTGGTGATGCGTTCATCGAGCTCCAGATCGCCCGGATAGGCGCCCTGCTGTTCCACGGACAGCGTATTGCGATAAGCCGAAAACGCCTGGACGCCGCGCTCCAGCCCCAACTCACGGGCATGGGTTTGCAGCTGCTCAAGCAGAAACTGCGCACGCTCCGGGCCGCAGTGCAGCAGGGTCGAATCCAGCGCCTCCAGCCACTCGGCGGTTTCTCCCGGGTCACTGTCCAGCTGCGGATCGCCCGGACGCCGCGGCATACCTTCGCCAGGCACAAGGGTCATCATTGCCACCATTGCATTTGACCTCGTCCGTGAAGGGTTCAGGCGCAGGCCTTGAGCGCCTGTTGAATATCCGCCAGCAGATCGTCGATGTCCTCAAGCCCCACCGACAGCCTTACCAGCCCTTCAGAGATGCCGTACTGGGCACGCTCCTCTGGGGTATAGCTGGAGTGGGTCATGCTTGCCGGGTGCTGAGCCAGGGATTCGGCATCACCGAGACTGACGGCACGGCTGAACAATTGCAGGGCGTTCATGAAACGCCGCCCGGCGCTAATGCCGCCCTTGAGTTCGAAGGCGATCATGCCGCCAGGCAAGCGCATCTGCCGCTGGGCCAGCTCGTACTGGGCAAAACCGGGCAAACCGGGGTAATTGATCAGTTCGACTTCCGGCTGTTGCTGCAGGTATTCGGCGATGGCCTGGGCGTTACTGCAGTGGCGTTCCATGCGCAGGGTCAGGGTTTTCATCCCGCGCATGAGCAAGGCGGCGTCGTGCGGCGACATCACCGCACCGGTCATGTCCTTCAAGCCTTCCAGACGAATCCGATCGACCAGCGCCTTGCGCCCGACCACCAGGCCGGCAGTGATATCGCCATGGCCACTGAGGTACTTGGTCGCCGAATGCACCACCAGGTCGGCACCCAGCTCCAGCGGCCGCTGCAGGTACGGGGTGCAGTAGGTGTTGTCGACCACCACGCTGATATCGTGCGCGTGCGCAAGCTTGGCCACGGCGCCGATGTCGGTCATGTGCATGTTCGGGTTGGCCGGGGTTTCGAAGTAGATAACCCGGGTCTTGTCGCTGATCGCCGCAGCGACCGCGTGTAAATCGCTCATGTCGACATGCCGGACCTTGACCCCGAACTCGCCGATGCCATGGTGCAAAAAGGCGAAGGTGCAGCCGTACAGTGTCCGCCCTACCAGCACCTCATCGCCGGGGCGCAGCAGCGTCCATAGCGTGGCGGTGATCGCGCCCATTCCCGAGGCCAGTGCCAGCCCCGCTTCGCCGCCCTCCAGTGAGGCCATGCGTTGCTCCAGCAGGGCCAGGGTCGGGTTGGAGATACGGCTGTAGAAGTACCCGGCTTGTTCCCCGGCGAAGCAAGCAGCGCCGTACTCGACGGTAGGAAAAGCGAAGGTAGCCGTCTGATAGACCGGTGGCACAAGGGCCCCGTTGTGTTCCAGCGGATCGTAACCGTGGTGAATGGCGCGGGTGGCAAAACCTGTTTTGTTATTGGAGCCGCTCATGGCAAACAGCCTCTAGTGGTTTGTTATAAGCTTATGCCACTGAGGTGCTGATTTTTTTCCAAATGTAGCCGTCCCTGCGGGTGGTTATTGACATAAAAACAACAAATCCAGACCACGGAGGGTAAAACATGCCTACAGCCATCGACCGCACCGACCGCGCCTTGCTCGCAGCCCTGCAAGGCAACGCCCGGCTGACGGTGTCCGAACTGGCCGACCAGGTCTCGCTGACCACCTCGCCATGCTGGCGACGGGTGAAGTTGCTGGAAGAGTCCGGCTATATCACCGGCTACCAGGCCATCCTCTCGCCCAAGGCCCTGGGTTTTGGCGTGACCGCTTTCGTCAGCATCATGATGGACTCGCACACCAAGGAAATGGCCCGCGCCTTCGAGCAGCGGCTGATGGAAATCCCCGAAATCGTCGCCTGCCACAATATCTCCGGGCGCTATGACTTCCTCCTGGAAATCCTTGCCCGGGACCTGGAGTCATTCGGTGAGTTTGCGCGGGAAGTGCTGCAGACCTTGCCGGGGGTGAAGGAGATTTACTCGAGTTTCTCGTTCAAGGCGGTGAAGGAGAAACGGGTGATTCCGGTGTCGGAAAAGCACATCTGAGTTTACAACCAACAAAAAACCCCACCTGAGTGGGGTTTCCTGTTCAGCGCTAACGCTTAGATCGCGCCACGTTTGCGCAGCAGGTCCAGCACCTGTTTGACGCCGTCTTCCAGGCTGAGGTTCTGGGTGTCGATAACCAGGTCCGCATCCAGCGGTACGTCATACGGGAAACTTTCGCCCGGAATGTTGTCGCCACCGGCGGCATACAGGCCCTGCGGGTCACGCTCACGGCAAGCCAAAGGCGATGCCTGGACGTAGACGGTGAGCAAACGCTCCTTGCCGATCAGCGCCTTGGCCTGTTCGCGGCCTTCGGCATCCGGGGCGACGAAGGCGGCCAGGGTCAGCAGGCCGGCTTCGTTGAACTGACGCGCAACATGCGCGGCACGGCGCCAGTTCTCGGTACGCCCGGCACGGTCCTGCGGCAGGCCCTTGTTCAGGTCGTGACGCAGGTTCTGGCCATCGAGCACGTACACCGCACGGCCCATGTCGAACAGCTTGCGCTCCACGGCGTAGGCCAGGGTGCTCTTGCCCGCGCCCGAGAGGCCGCTGAACAGCACGGTGGCCGGCTGCTGGCCGAAGCGCAGGGCACGCTCTGCAGTGTCCACGTGGGCCAGTTTGCCGTGCTGGCCGACGGTGCCATGAGGCACAACCGGTGGCGCGATGATCATGCCGGCGCCGACGGTGCCGTTGGTCAGGCGGTCGATGACAATAAAGGCACCGGTGGTGCGGTTGCTGTCATAGCCGTCCAGCGCGATCGGGGCGTCGAGGCTGACCTTGACCTTGCCGATCTCGTTGAGCTGCAGGGCACTGGCGGCGCCCTGCTCCAGGGTGTTCACATCGACCTTGTGGGCGATGCTGGCAATCGAGCCCGGCACATAGCTGGTGGCGCGCTTGATGTCGTATTTCTTGCCCGGCAGCATCGGCTCTTCAGCCATCCACACCAGCATGGCGTCGAACTGGTCGGTCACCGGCGGCACGTTGTCGGCATGTACCAGCAAATCGCCACGGGAGATGTCGATTTCGTCTTCCATGGTCAGGGTCACGGCTTGCCCTGGGCCGGCGTTTTCCAGCTCCCCCTCGAAGGTGACGATGGACTTGACCCGGCTGCTCTTGCCCGACGGCAGCACGACGATTTCATCGCCCTTGTGCACCACGCCGCTGGCCAGGGTACCGGCAAAGCCACGGAAGTTCAGGTTCGGGCGGTTGACGTACTGCACCGGGAAGCGCAGGTCGGTGAAGTTGCGGTCGGCCGCGACTTCCACGGTTTCGAGGATTTCCATCAATGCCGGGCCCGTGTACCATGGCGAACGCTCGCTGCGGTTGACCACGTTGTCGCCCTTGAGCGCCGACATCGGCACGAAGTGCAGGCTGCTCGGGGTCATGTTGATAGCCTCGGCAAACTTCAGGTAGTCGGCCTTGATGCTGTCGAACACGCCCTCGTCGAAGCCCTTGAGGTCCATCTTGTTGACCGCAACGACAATGTGCTTGATGCCCAGCAACGAGGCAATGTAGCTGTGCCGACGGGTCTGGGTCTGCACGCCGTAGCGGGCATCGACAAGGATGATCGCCAGGTCGCAGGTGGACGCACCGGTGGCCATGTTGCGGGTGTACTGCTCATGGCCCGGGGTGTCGGCGATGATGAACTTGCGCTTGGCGGTAGAGAAGTAGCGGTAGGCCACATCGATGGTGATGCCCTGCTCGCGCTCGGCCTGCAGGCCGTCGACCAGCAACGCCAGGTCGATGTCGTCACCGGTGGTGCCGACTTTCTTCGAATCGCGGGTGATGGCTTCCAGATGATCTTCGTAGATCATCTTCGAGTCGTGCAGCAGGCGCCCGATCAGGGTGCTCTTGCCGTCATCGACGTTACCGCAGGTAAGGAAGCGCAGCAGCTCTTTACGTTCGTGCTGGGCCAGGTAAGCGAGGATGTCCTCGCTGATCAGATCAGATTGGTGGCTCATTACATTCAAGCTCCAAGCTGTAAGCTTCAAGCGGCAAGCTTGTCGGCATACAACTAGTCAGAAATTTTGTTGATCAACCCGCTCAGCATTCTTGAAAGCTCACGAGTCTCTGTAATCCACTCATTCGACAAAGGCTTTGGCAGATAGCCTACCTCTCCCCCGATGATGATCTGCGTACGCAACTCACCGCAGGAAGCCTTGGCAATACACAGATAACGAACCTTTTCTTTTGCCGTTCTCCGTTCCATGCCTTCAGCGATATTCGACGGGATAGAAAGTGCCGCCCGCGTGATCTGATCCTTGAATCCAAGATCCCGGCACACCCTCTGCTGCCTGTAAATCGCTACCGTCAAATCTTTGCTTCTCTGCCAAACAGCAAGCTTCTCAAAGTCCATTGTGAGCACTCTCACGCGCCCACAATGGGGCGGCAGCCGACAAAATCCAGAAGCTACGCATCTTGCTTCTAACTTGCAGCTTGCCGCTTGTAACTTGAAGCTTAGAAGTACCCTTGCCGTTTTTTGTCTTCCATGGAGCCGGCGCCATCGTGGTCGATGACGCGGCCCTGGCGCTCGGAAGTGCGCGTCAGGAGCATTTCCTGAATGATGTCGGTGAGGGTTTCGGCCTCCGACTCCACCGCGCCCGTCAACGGGTAGCAGCCAAGGGTACGGAAACGCACCTTCTTCTTGACGATACGGGCCTTTTCTTCCTCCGAGAGGTGCTCGAGGATGCGCGGGTCGTCGATCATGATCAGAGTGCCGTTCTTCTCGATCACTTCGCGTTCGGCCGCGAAGTACAGCGGCACGATCGGGATACCTTCGAGGTAGATGTACTGCCAGATGTCCAGCTCGGTCCAGTTCGACAGCGGGAACACGCGAATCGATTCGCCCTTGTTGACCTTGCCGTTGTACACGTTCCACAGCTCGGGACGCTGGTTCTTCGGGTCCCAGCGGTGCTTGCTGTCGCGGAACGAGTAGACGCGCTCCTTGGCCCGCGACTTCTCTTCGTCGCGGCGCGCACCACCGAAGGCGGCATCGAAGCCGTACTTATCGAGCGCCTGTTTCAGGCCCTCGGTCTTCATGATGTCGGTGTGCTTGGCACTGCCGTGGGTGAACGGGTTGATGCCCTGGGCGATGCCGTCCGGGTTGACGTGAGTGATCAGCTCCAGGCCCATTTCCTCGACCATCTTGTCGCGGAAGCTGTACATCTCCTGGAATTTCCACTGGGTGTCGACATGCATCACCGGAAACGGCAGCTTGCCCGGGAAGAAGGCCTTGCGCGCCAGGTGCAGCATCACGGCCGAGTCCTTGCCAATCGAGTACAGCATCACCGGGTTATCGAACTCGGCGGCCACCTCACGAATGATGTGGATGCTTTCCGCCTCCAACTGTTTCAAATGCGTCAGTTTGTCGACCATGGTTACTCACGGAAATACGATCTTATGGACGGCCAGCGGGCCGTGTTCGAGCGAGCCACTTTATCACAGCGCCCGATTCTATTTAGGCGGCCAACTAGAACGAAACAGTATAAGAATATGCCCTGCCGTTTTAGCCTCAGATCGGGTTCGGACAGTCGATGAACAGGTGCTCCAGGGCAAAGCGCCGGGCCAGGTAATCACCCAACGCCTGCACACCGTAACGCTCGGTGGCATGGTGGCCGGCGGCGATGAAACTGATGCCGTTCTCGCGGGCGCTGTGGAAGGTCTGCTCGGAGGCTTCGCCACTCAAATACAGGTCGACGCCGGCGGCAATCGCCTGGTCGATGTAGCCCTGACCGCCACCGGTGCACCAGCCGACCCGGCGAATGATCTGCTCGCCTTCGATCAACAGCGGCTCGCGCCCCATCACCTCCTGTACCTTGCGGGCAAAATCGCGTGCCGACATCGGCTCGGCCAGCGAACCGACCAGGCCGACGATCCGCGGGTTCTCGGGGTCCAGCGGGCCTTCGACGGTGATGTCGAGCTGACGCGCCAGCTGCACGTTGTTGCCGACTTCCGGGTGCAGGTCCAGCGGCAGGTGGTAGGACAACAGGCTCAGGTCGTTCTTGAGCAGGGTTTTCAGCCGACGCTGCTTCATGCCGGTGATGCACGGGTTCTCGCCCTTCCAGAAGTAGCCGTGGTGCACCAGCACCAGGTCGGCTTCGGCTTCGACCGCAGCATCGAGCAAGGCCTGGCTTGCGGTAACGCCGCTGACGATGCGAGTCACCTGCGGGCGGCCCTCGACCTGCAGGCCGTTGGGGCAGTAGTCCTGGATTTTGGCGCTGCCGAGGTAGCGTTCGGCTTCCTCGACCAGGGTGCTCAGGGCAACAGCCATGAAAAGACTCCTCAATTTCGCAGTTCAGCGCGGCCCAAGGCCTCGTATAATGAGCGTCATTATGGGCCGTCGCCGGGTTTGGGGAAACCGACGGCAGTTGCCTGGGGGCTGGCGTTGTTGGTTTTCGTGACGATTAAACAGTTCCTGCACGCGCCCGAGCGCAGTATGATCGCGCGCGTTCACGCTCCCAGCTGTCATCGGCCCTCTGCCAACTCCCAGGATTTGTTCAATGTTCAAGGCTTTGCGTTACTTTGGCTGGCCGCTGCTGGTCGGCGTGCTGATCGCCCTGTTGGTCATTCAGCGCTTTCCGCAATGGGTCGGCCTGCCCAGCCAGGACGTCAACCTGCAACAGGCACCGCAAACCACGCGGATCATGCAGGGGCCGGTGTCCTACGCCGACGCCGTGAGCATCGCCGCCCCGGCAGTGGCCAACCTGTACACCACCAAGGTGGTCAACAAGACCGCCCACCCGCTGTTCGAAGACCCGCAGTTCCGCCGCTTCTTCGGTGACAACCTGCCCAAGCAGCGCCGCTGGGAGTCGAGCCTGGGTTCGGCGGTGATCATGAGCCCGGAAGGCTACCTGCTGACCAACAACCACGTGACCTCCGGTGCCGACCAGATCGTAGTGGCGCTCAAGGACGGCCGTGAAACCCTGGCGCGGGTGATCGGCAGCGACCCGGAAACCGACCTCGCGGTACTGAAGATCGACCTGAAGAACCTGCCATCGATCACCATCGGCCGCTCCGACAACATCCACATCGGCGACGTCGCCCTGGCCATCGGCAACCCCTTCGGCGTCGGCCAGACCGTGACCATGGGCATCATCAGCGCCACCGGGCGTAACCAGTTGGGCCTGAACAACTACGAAGACTTCATCCAGACCGACGCCGCAATCAACCCGGGCAACTCCGGCGGTGCGCTGGTCGACGCCAACGGCAACCTCACCGGCATCAACACGGCGATCTTCTCCAAGTCCGGCGGCTCGCAAGGCATCGGCTTTGCCATTCCGACCAAGCTGGCGCTGGAGGTGATGAAGTCGATCATCGAGCACGGTCAGGTAATTCGTGGCTGGCTGGGCATCGAGGTGCAACCGCTGAGCCAGGAGCTGGCCGAGTCGTTCGGCATGCAGGGGCGCCCGGGTATCGTTGTCGCGGGGATTTTCCGTGATGGTCCGGCGCAAAAGGCCGGCCTGGAGCTGGGTGACGTGATCCTGAGCATCAATGGCGAGCCGGCCGGCGATGGCCGCCGCTCGATGAACCAGGTGGCGCGGATCAAACCCAACGACAAAGTGGCGATCCAGGTCATGCGCAATGGCAAGGAGCTCAAGCTGACCGCCGAAATCGGCTTGCGTCCACCGCCGGCACCGGCGGCCAAAGAAGAAAACTGATGGGTTAACAGCATCGCGGGGCAAGCCCGCTCCCACAGGTTTTGTGGTTTACCTGTGGGAGCGGGCTTGCCCCGCGATGGGGTCAGTGCAGAATCTGGCTCAAGAACAGCTTGGTCCGCTCATTCTGCGGCCGGTCGAAGAAGTCGTCCGGCGCTGCCTGCTCCACAATCTCGCCCTTGTCCATGAAGATCACCCGGTTCGCCACGGTACGGGCAAAGCCCATCTCGTGGGTCACGCAGAGCATGGTCATGCCGTCTTCCGCCAGGCCAACCATGGTATCGAGCACTTCCTTGACCATCTCCGGGTCCAGCGCCGAGGTCGGTTCGTCGAACAACATGATCTTCGGCTTCATGCACAGCGCCCGGGCAATCGCTACCCGTTGCTGCTGACCACCGGACAGCTGCCCCGGGAACTTGTTGGCCTGCTCCGGAATGCGCACCCGCTCAAGGTAATGCATGGCGATTTCCTCGGCCTTGCGCTTGGGCATCTTGCGTACCCACATCGGTGCCAGGGTGCAGTTCTGCAAGATGGTCAGGTGCGGGAACAGGTTGAAATGCTGGAACACCATGCCGACTTCGCGACGGATCGCTTCGATCTGCTTGAGGTCATTGGTCAGCTCCACGCCATCGACGACGATGCGCCCCTGCTGGTGCTCTTCCAGGCGGTTGAGGCAACGGATGGTGGTCGACTTGCCCGAACCCGACGGCCCGCACAGCACGATACGCTCGCCCTGGCGCACATTCAGGTTGATGTCCTTGAGCACGTGGAACTGGCCGTACCACTTGTTCACGCCCTGCATCTGAATAATGCCTTCAGGGCTCACAGGCTGTTTGATCGCTTCACTCATGGGAACACTCCTAACGCTTGTGGCCTGTGTCCAGCTTGCGCTCCAGATGCATGGAGTAGCGGGACATACCGAAACAGAAAATCCAGAAAACCAGGGCGGCGAATACGTAGCCCTCGGTCGCCATGCCCAGCCAGGTCGGGTCGGCAGCGGCCTGCTTGACGCTGTTGAGCAGGTCGAAGAGGCCGATGATGATCACAAGGCTCGTGTCCTTGAACAGGGCAATGAAGGTGTTGACGATGCCGGGGATCACCAGCTTCAGGGCTTGCGGCAGAATCACCAGGCCCATCGAACGCCAGTAACCCAGGCCCATGGCCGCGGCGGCTTCATACTGGCCCTTGGGAATGGCCTGCAGGCCACCGCGCACCACCTCGGCGATGTACGCCGACTGGAACAGGATCACGCCGATCATGGCCCGTAGCAGCTTGTCGAAGCTCATGCCTTCGGGCAGAAACAACGGCAGCATCACCGAGGACATGAACAGCACGGTGATCAGCGGCACGCCGCGCCAGAACTCGATGAAGGTCACGCAGACCACCTTCACCGCCGGCATGTTCGAACGCCGCCCCAGCGCCAGCAAGATCCCCAGCGGCAAGGCGCCGACGATGCCCACGGTGGCGATCACCAGGGTCAGCATCAGCCCGCCCCACTGGCTGGTCGGTACCGTGGCCAGGCCCAGGTAGCCGCCATGCAGAAGGGTGTAGGCGATGATCGGGTACAGCACCAGGAAGCCCAGGCCGTAGATCGCCTTGCGCGGGAAGCGCGAGATGAACAGCGGCGCTGCGCCGATTACCGCCAGCCAAACAGTCAGATCGACACGCCAGCGCAGTTCACTGGGGTAGTAGCCGTACATGAACTGGCCGAAGCGCTGCTGGATGAACACCCAGCAGGCACCCTCCTTGGTGCAGTCGGCGCGGGTGGTGCCGACCCAGTTGGCGTCGACGATCGACCATTGCAGCAGCGGCGGCACGATCAGCCATACCAGGTACACGGCAAACAGCGTCAGCAGGGTGTTGAGCCAGCTGGAGAACAGGTTGCTGCGCATCCAGGCGACTACGCCGACGGCTTTGACCGGTGGCGGCATATCGGGTTTGAAAACATGGGTACTCATGCGCTTGTCCTCACCGCTCGATCAGCGCAATGCGCTTGTTGTACCAGTTCATCAGCAGGGAAATGCTGATGCTGATGGCCAGATAGACGCTCATGGTGATGGCGATCACCTCGATGGCCTGGCCGGTCTGGTTGAGCACGGTACCGGCGAACAGCGAGACCATTTCCGGGTAGCCGATACCGGCCGCCAGCGACGAGTTCTTCGCCAGGTTCAGGTACTGGCTGGTCAGCGGTGGGATAATCACCCGCAGGGCCTGGGGAATGATCACCTTGCGCAGCGTCGGCCCTTCGCGCAGGCCCAGGGAACGGGCCGCTTCGGTCTGGCCGTAGCTCACCGAGCGGATGCCCGAACGCACGATCTCGGCGATAAAGGCTGCGGTGTAGATGGTCAGCGCCAGGGTCAGGGCCAGCAGTTCCGGGATCAGCACCCAGCCGCCGACGAAGTTGAAGCCCTTGAGCTGCGGCATGTCCCAGTGCAGCGGTGAGCCGAACAGCAGCACGCCCAGTGCCGGAATGCCGAAGAACAGGAACAGGCCGACCCAGAATTTGTGGAACGGCTCGCCGGTGGCCTCAAAGCGCCGGTTGGCCAGGCGCACCATCAGCACGATGGCGATGATGGCCAGCGCCAGGCTGACGACGAACGGCCAGAATCCCTCGGCCATGGACGCACCGGGCATGTTCAGGCCGCGGTTGCTGATAAAGAAGGTGTCGTTGAGATTGATGCTACCCCGCGGTCCCGGCAGGGTCAGAAACACCGCGAAGTACCAGAACAGGATCTGCAACAGCGGTGGGATGTTACGGAAAGTCTCGACATACACCGTGGCCAGCTTGCTGATCATCCAGTTCGGTGACAGTCGCGCCACACCGATGATGAAGCCCAAGAGGGTCGCGAGAATGATGCCGATGAAGGTTACCAGCAGGGTGTTGAGCAGGCCGATGACGAAAACCCGCGCATAGCTGTCCTGTTCGGTATAGGAGATCAGGTGCTGGGCGATGCCGAAACCGGCACTGCGTTCGAGAAAGTCGAAGCCCGAGGTGATCCCGCGGTGTTGCAGGTTGGTCTGGGTATTGTGAAACAGGTACCAGCCCAGACCAACCACCGCGACCACGGTGAGGATCTGGAACAGCCACGCACGCACACGTGGATCGCTCAGGGATAGTCCCTTGGGTGCGCCGATATTATTTTGCATGTAATGCCCCGAAAGGAAGGGAACCGAACAGCCTGCGGCGGCCGAATGCCGCCGCAGGCCGCAACCGTCAGCGCACCGGTGGCGCGTACTGGATGCCGCCGTTGTTCCACAGGGCGTTCAGACCGCGGTCGATTTGCAGTGGGGTTTCCTTGCCCAGGTTTTTCTCGAAGACTTCGCCGTAGTTGCCGACCTGCTTGACGATCTGCACTACCCAGTCCTTCGGCAGTTTCAGGTCTTTGCCGTACTCGCCATCGGCGCCGAGCATACGGGCCACGTCAGGGTTCTTGGTGGCCTTGGCTTCGGCCTCGACGTTCTTCGAGGTGATCCCCATCTCTTCGGCATTGAGCATGGCGAACAGGGTCCACTTGACGATGCTGAACCACTCTTCATCGCCTTTGCGCACTACCGGGCCCAGCGGCTCCTTGGAGATGGTCTCCGGCAGTACCACGTAATCGGCCGGGGCGGCCAGCTTGGAGCGCTGTGCATAGAGCTGCGACTTGTCGGAGGTCAGCACGTCGCAGCGGCCGGATTCCAGCGACTTGGCGCTCTCGTCGGAGGTGTCGAAGGTGATCGGGGTGTACTTCAGGCCATTGGCGCGGAAGTAGTCGGAGACGTTGAGTTCGGTGGTGGTGCCGGCCTGGATGCAGATGGTTGCACCGTCCAGTTCCTTGGCGCTGGAAACACCCAGCTTCTTGTTGACCAGGAAACCAATGCCGTCGTAGTAGGTAACACCGGCGAACACCAGGCCCATGCCGGCGTCACGGGAGCTGGTCCAGGTAGTGTTACGCGACAGCACATCGACTTCGCCGGACTGCAGCGCGGTGAAGCGTTCCTTGGCGTTGAGCTGGCTGAACTTGACCTTCTTGGCGTCACCGAACACCGCAGCGGCCACCGCGCGGCAGACGTCGGCGTCGATCCCGACGATGTTGCCCTTGGCATCCGGCACCGAGAAGCCCGGCAAACCGTCACTGACACCACATTGAACGAATCCCTTCTTCTGTACTGCGTCCAGGGTCGCACCTGCCTGTGCGAAACCGCTGATACTCAACGCGGTAGCAGCGGTAACCACTGCCAGTGTGGATTTCAACATCTTCATTCAAACCTCCAGTTTTGCTCTTGTTGTGTGAGCCGGGATTGCACCGCACCCTTATGAGGCGCATCCGACCCGTGTTGGCTTGTTTTTGGGTCAATTGGCGCAATGCGCTGTTCTGTGACAGCCTTGGGGACCGCTAACGGGTGTTACCGTCCAAAACGTGTAACCTCGCATCAGGAGTTTCATAGCAAAGCGCGTACCACACTGAGGGGCTAAAGCGTTTCAGTTCACGTCAAGAGGGAAACTTGCAGCGTTGCGACAGGTTTTTCCCGGATTTACCCGACGCGCCTTCATTTCATGCACGCAAACAAGAGCGCGCGCACACTTTCGGAGCAGTCATGACCCACCCGCTGATTCTCGAACCACAAAAAAACGCTGATGCCTGTGTGATCTGGTTGCACGGCCTGGGGGCCGATCGTTACGACTTCATGCCGGTCGCCGAGGCCTTGCAGGAAGTGCTGCTGACCACCCGCTTCGTCATGCCCCAGGCGCCCACCCGCCCGGTAACCATCAACGGTGGCTATGAAATGCCCAGTTGGTACGACATCAAGGCCATGACCCCGGCACGGGCCATCGATGAAGAGCAACTGCAGGCGTCAGCCGACCAGGTGATCGAACTGATCAAGGCCGAACAGGCTAAGGGGGTGGATCTGGCGCGCATCATCCTCGCCGGTTTCTCCCAGGGCGGCGCGGTGGTGCTGCACACTGCCTATATAAAGTGGCAGGAAGCATTGGGTGGCGTTATCGCCCTGTCGACCTATGCCCCGACCTTCGCCCAGGAACGCGAACTGAGCGCCTGCCAGCAACGGACCCCGGCCCTGTGCCTGCACGGTGTTTATGATCCTGTGGTGCTGCCGGCGATGGGCCGTACCGCCTTTGAGCACCTCCAGCATTGGGGTGTCGACGCCGAGTGGAAGGAATACCCGATGGAGCACGAGGTGCTGCCCAAGGAGATCCACGATATCGGCCAATGGCTGAGCGAACGCCTGCGCTAAAAGCAGACTTCCCTGTAGTTGTCAGTGCAATCCACTACGCCGCGCCCGAATCTTGCATTACACTGCCCGGCGTACATTCCTTAACCAATTGATGAGATGACCGTGCTCAAAGCACTCAAGAAGATGTTCGGCAAGAGCGAGGTTGAGCAACTCGCCACCGAAACCGCTGCCCCCGTGAAGCAGCCGCCCGCAGCACCCCAGGCCCCTGCCCCGTCGGCACCGCTCAAGACCGAGGCCCCTGCCCCGGTTCGCGCCGAAAAACCGGCTGAGGCCAAGCCGCGCCGTGAGCGCAAGCCAAAACCCGCAGCCTCCACCTGGAAGCTGGAAGACTTCGCCGTCGAGCCGCAGGAAGGCAAGACCCGCTTCCATGACTTCAAGCTCTCGCCCGAGCTGATGCATGCGATCCACGACCTCGGCTTCCCGTATTGCACGCCGATCCAGGCCCAGGTCCTGGGTTACACCCTGCGTGGCAAAGACGCCATCGGCCGGGCCCAGACCGGCACCGGCAAGACCGCAGCCTTCCTGATTTCGATCATTACCCAGCTGCAGCAGACCCCGCCGCCAAAAGAGCGCTACATGGGCGAGCCTCGGGCGCTGATCATTGCCCCGACCCGCGAACTGGTCGTACAGATCGCCAAGGACGCCGCGGCGCTGACCAAATACACCGGCCTGAACGTCATGACCTTCGTCGGTGGCATGGACTTCGACAAGCAGCTCAAGGCCCTCGAAGCCCGCCACTGCGACATCCTGGTGGCCACCCCGGGCCGTCTGCTGGACTTCAACCAGCGCGGCGAAGCGCACCTGGACATGGTCGAAGTGCTGGTCCTGGACGAAGCCGACCGCATGCTCGACATGGGCTTCATCCCCCAGGTTCGGCAGATCATCCGCCAGACCCCACCCAAGAGCGAGCGCCAGACCCTGCTGTTCTCGGCTACCTTCACCGAAGACGTGATGAACCTGGCCAAGCAGTGGACCACGGACCCGGCAATCGTCGAGATCGAACCGGAGAATGTCGCCAGCGAAACCGTCGAGCAGCACGTCTATGCCGTGGCCGGCAGTGACAAGTACAAGCTGCTGTACAACCTGGTGACCGAGAACAAGTGGGAACGGGTGATGGTCTTTGCCAACCGCAAGGACGAAGTGCGGCGCATCGAGGAGCGCCTGGTGCGCGACGGCGTCAACGCCGCCCAACTGTCGGGCGACGTGCCGCAGCACAAGCGGATCAAGACCCTGGAGAGCTTCCGCGAAGGGCGCATCACCGTGCTGGTGGCCACCGATGTGGCGGGCCGCGGTATCCACATCGACGGCATCAGCCATGTGATCAACTTCACCCTGCCGGAAGACCCGGACGACTACGTGCACCGTATCGGCCGTACCGGCCGTGCCGGCACCAGCGGCGTGTCAATCAGCTTCGCTGGTGAAGACGACTCCTACCAGCTGCCGGCCATCGAAGCGCTGCTGGGACGCAAGATCAGC
>NZ_JH650757.1:84001-134241 GCF_000259195.1 Pseudomonas donghuensis | reverse complement strand
AGGAGCGGGCTTGCCCCGCGATGCTTTTCGTCCATTTAATCCTTCCGATATTGCCCAAATAAACAAAAAGTCCATAATAGACAAAATAGTTCATTTGGAGCTTCGCATGTCTGCGCCTCTCGTCATCGATCAACAGCACGCTCGCCAACTGCTCGCCCAGGTGGATGTCCCGCAGATCCTGCGCAACCTGTTCCGTGACCTGGCGGCCGGGCAAGCGGTGCAACCGCCCCAGCAACTGGTGGAGTTTCCGGCAGGCAAAGGCGACTTCATCAACTATGGCGGCGTACTGGCCCAGGAGCGCGTCTACGGGGTCAAGACCTCGCCCTACATCGTCCGTGAGCAAGGCCCGCTGGTCACCGCCTGGACCCTACTGATGTCCATGGACAGCGGCCAACCCCTGCTCCTGTGCGATGCCGGCGAGCTGACCACCGCGCGCACCGCCGCCACCACCGCCGTGGCCGTCGACGCCCTGGCGGCCACTGACGCCCGGCGCCTGACCCTGGTCGGCAGCGGCCCGATTGCCCGCGCGCACCTGCATTACGCCCGCGGCCTGCGCGAGTGGCAGGATATCCGCCTGTACTCGCCAAGCCTTAGCGAACAGTCGGCCGGGCAGCGCCAGGCCCTGACCGATCTTGATCCACGTCTGGTGCTCTGCGCGAGCCTGGAGCAGGCCGTGGCGGATGCCGACGTGATCCTGCTGTGCACCTCCTCGGCCAGCCCGGTGCTCGACCCACGCCAGTTGAGCAAGCCCGCGTTGATCACCTCGATCAGTACCAATGCCGTCCGCGCCCATGAAGTGCCGCCAGCGAGCTTGAGCGAGATGGACGTCTACTGCGATTACCGGGTGACCACCCCGGGCAGCGCCGGTGAGATGCGCATCGCCTCCGAGCAACATGGCTGGCAAGCCGAAGCGATCGTCGGCGATCTGGCGCAATTGATCAGTGGCGCAGCGCAAAAACCGACCTACCAGCGCCACGCCTTCTTCCGCTCCATCGGCCTGGGCCTTGAAGACATCGCCCTGGCCAACGCCCTGTACCGCCTGCCACGCGCCGACTGAGGAAACCTCCATGCAACAGGCTGATTTCATCATCATCGGCGCCGGTATTGCCGGCGCCTCCACCGGCTACTGGCTGGCCGGCCACGGCCGGGTGCTGCTGCTTGAGCGCGAGTCGCAGCCGGGCTACCACTCCCCCGGCCGCTCGGCGGCGCTGTACACCGCCGCCTATGGCACGCCACAAGTGCGCGCGCTGACCCTGGCCAGCCGCGCGTTTTTCGACCACCCGCCAGCAGGCTTCGCCGAGCACCCGCTGCTCAGCCCGCGCGGGGAAATGACCGTCGACCTCAACGGCGACCCTGAAGAGTTGCAGCGCCAGTACCAGAGCGCCAAGGCCTGCGTGCCGGAAGTCGAGCTGCTCAGCGCCGAGCAGGCCTGCGCGCGCCTGCCGGTGCTGCGCCGCGACAAGGTGCATGGCGCCCTGTATGACCCGAGCGCCAGCGACATCGACACCGACGCCCTGCATCAGGGCTATCTGCGCGGCATTCGCCGCCAGCAGGGCGAGGTGCACAGCGACTGCGAGGTTCAGCAACTGCGCCGCGACGCCGACGGTCTCTGGCAGGTGCAGACCAGCCGTGGCAGCTTCAGCGCCCCCGTGCTGATCAACGCCGCCGGTGCCTGGGCCGACAAGATCGCTGAACTGGCCGGCGCCCAGCCGCTGGGCTTGCAGCCCAAGCGCCGCGCCGCGTTCATCTTCGCCGGCCCCGAAGGTATCGACAGCCATGCCTGGCCAATGCTGGTCAGCCTCGATGAATCGTTCTACATGAAACCCGACGCCGGCATGCTGCTCGGCTCTCCGGCCAATGCCGACCCGGTCGAGCCCCATGATGTGCAGGCCGAAGAACTGGACATCGCCATGGGCATCTACCAGATCGAAGAAGCCACCACCCTGAGCATTCGCCGCCCGACCCGCACCTGGGCCGGGTTGCGCAGCTTCGTTGCCGACGGCGACCTGGTAGCCGGCTTCGATCCACAGGTACCGGGCCTGTTCTGGGTTGCCGCGCAAGGCGGCTATGGCATCCAGACCTCGCCGGCCATGGGCCAGGCCAGCGCCGCACTGGTGCGTGGCGAGGACTTGCCCGAAGCACTCAAGGGCTTTGGCCTGAACGCCGCAATGCTGTCGCCGCGCCGCCTGCAAGGGTGACGCCCGGCCGCGATTGCGGCACACTCCCAGCGCCCTTTCGCCAAGGGCGCTGACACCGCCTGGAGCCTGCCCGAATGCCCACACCCCGCCCCGATCCCGCCCTGCAAAACTACCGGGCCATCGCCGACGCCATCGCCACCCTGTTCTTCCCCCACGCCGAAGTAGTGCTGCACGATCTGCGCAGCCAGAAGATCGATTACATCGCCAACAACCTGTCCAAGCGCGAGATTGGCGATGAGGCGGCCCTGGAGGACATGCTCGAGGCGGGCACCGACGAGACCAACATCGGCCCCTACGAAAAACTCAATTGGGACGGGCAGAAGATCCGCTCGCTGAGCACCGTGCTGCGCGACCCGGCCGGAAAGCCGCTGGCGGTGCTGTGCATCAACCTGAATATCTCTCTGTTCGAGAACGCCAAGGCGGCGCTGGACCTGTTCCTCTCGCCAAGCAAGTTGATCCCGCAGCCCGATGCGCTGTTTCGCGATGACTGGCAAGAACGCATCAACACCTTCCTCAACAGCTGGCTGCGTCAACGGCAACTGAGCCTCAACCTGCTCAGCCGCGACCACAAGCGCGAACTGGTGCTGGCCCTGCACGCCGAAGGCGCGTTCAAAGGCAAGAGTGCGGCCAACTATGTGGCCAATGTGCTGGGGATGGGACGGGCGACGGTGTACAAACACCTGAAGGAACTCAAGGCCTGACTGGCTCCAGGCCTTGAGTGAGTCGGCGATCAGTCGCCGTAGATGTCCGACTTGAAGTACTTGGCCTGGATCTTCTGGTATTCGCCGTTGGCGCGGATAGCGTCGATGGCCTGGTTGAGCTGGCTGACCAGCTCGCCATTGCCCTTGCGCACGGCAATCCCCGCGCCCTCACCGACGTATTTCGGATCTTTGAGCTCTGGGCCGGTAAAGGCGTAGTCCGCGCCGCGGGGCATGGACAGGAAGTCTTCCAGGGGAATGGTGTCGGCAAAAATCGCATCGACCCGTCCGGATGCCAGGTCCATGTAGATTTCTTCGTTGTTGCCGTAACGCTGGACCTTGATGCCCTTGGGTTCGAACACTTCGGTGGCGTAGCGATCAGTGGTGGTCGCGCGCTGCACGCCGACGGTCTTGCCCTTGAGGCTTTCGTACTGGTCATCGACCACCGCACCTTTTTTCATCACCAGCCGCGATGAGGTGAAGTAGTACTTGTGGGTGAAGTCCACGGACTTCTTGCGCTCTTCGCTGATGGTCATCGACGACAGCGCGGCGTCGATTTTCTTCACTTTCAGCGAAGGGATCAGGCCGTCGAACTCGACTTCTTTCCATTCACACTTGACCTGCATCTGCGCGCACAGGGCGTTGCCGATGTCGTAGTCGAAACCGACGATCTGGCCTTTGTCATTCTTCGAGGCAAAGGGTGGGTAGGCGGCTTCGATGCCGATGCGCAGGGTATCCCCAGCGGCGTACAGACTGCTGCTGGCCAACAGGCTCATGGCCAGACCGCTGATCAGGGTGAACTTGTTCATGACGGGTCTCTCTCGCTCGTTGTTGGAGGTGTGTTGCAAGACAGAGGGAAAGGCGGGCAGGCAAGGGGCGGCCTGGAACTATTTTGTACTCATAATTCCATACTGGACTTTTTCGTATTAAAACTCAACAAGCAAAAGCATTGTGGGAGCTGGCAAGCCAGCTCCCACAGGGTTACCAGCGCCCGGCAGCGTCCTCATCACTCTGCTTGCCTTCGACCCAGCGCGGGCCGTCCCCGGTCTGTTCCTTCTTCCAGAACGGCGCACGGGTCTTGAGGTAGTCCATGATGAAATTGCAGGCGTCGAACGCGGCCTGGCGATGAGCACTGGCGACACCGACGAAGACGATCGGCTCACCCGGTTCAAGGCCGCCGATACGGTGCAGCACCTCAACCTTGAGCAGTGGCCAGCGCTGCTCGGCTTCAACCACGATCTTGCCCAGGGCCTTTTCGGTCATACCCGGGTAGTGTTCCAGGAACATCCCCGCCACGTCCTGGCCATCATTGAAGTCGCGCACGTAGCCGACAAAACCCACCACCGCGCCCACGCCAACATTGGCCGCGTGCATGGCGTTGACTTCGACACCCGGATCAAAGGCCTCGGCCTGGACTCGAACGCTCATCTCAGCCTCCGGTCACTGGCGGGAAGAACGCTACTTCGTCACCGTCTTCGAGCGGCTCGTCCAGCTTGCACAGCTCTTCGTTACGCGCGCACATCAGGTTCTGTTCGCTCAGCACCTCATACTTGCCGCCCTTTGCGACCAGTGCCTTGCGTACGTCATCCAGGGTAGCGAACGAACCGTCGAGCTTCTCGACGTCGATACCCAGAACCTCCCGGTAACGGGCGAAATACATCACCTTAATGTTCATTTGACTTCATCCGCCTGGTAATGGCCGCTCTTGCCGCCCAGTTTCTCCAGCACGCGAACGCCGTCAATGATCATGCCGCGGTCGACCGCCTTGCACATGTCGTAGATGGTCAGGGCCGCGACGCTGGCAGCGGTCAGGGCTTCCATTTCCACGCCGGTCTGCCCGGCCAGCTTGCAACGGGCGACGATGTAAACGGTGTCGTTGCCTTCAGCGCTGAGCTCGACCTTGACGCTGGTCAGCAGCAACGGGTGGCACAACGGAATCAGGTCGCTGGTTTTCTTTGCCGCCTGGATGCCAGCAATGCGCGCCACGGCAAACACGTCACCCTTGGGGTGCTCGCCTTCGACGATCATCTGCAGGGTTTGCGGGAGCATGCGCACCCGCGCTTCGGCCACGGCCTCACGCGAAGTCACGGCTTTATCGGTGACGTCGACCATATTGGCGCGACCTTGGGAATCGAGATGAGTCAGCACAGCTTTCCTCCTGTTCAGGAGCAAAGAGTGTAAACCCTGGGGTCAGGTCTTCGAAGCGAAAAATAGCCTGGGCCGGCGTCAAGGCGCTTTATTGGGGTGTACGGCTGAATATAGGTTTTGCGTTGAGAGAATTAAAGGTTGCCATACCAAGAATTAATTCAAACGGATCACCCTGCACATGAAATAGAAAAAACTCTAACTTGCTGATACTTAAAACACATTAAACCCATGAATATTCTTACAACCTTATAAGAATTCACTGACAACACCTAACATTGACTTTGACCAGAGCAAAATTATCCTCACACATGAGGCCATCAAGCTTCACCAACAACAACGAGGGATTCACATGAAAAAAATTATCATGCAGAGCCATCTTAGTTCACTGTCGAACGACGCCTACCACATCTTGGTCACCAGACTGAATGATAAACAGGCACTTGTAAGTTAATCTTGACATTGGGCAGGCCACACCTGCCCAATCCGGAGAAAAATTACATGAGTAAATACAACATCAACGAGAATATAATCTTCACCGTCAGCAAAGGTAGATTTGTCGCTTGGAATTTGCAAACAGGACATCAATATGATTTTTTTGATCGCCGATTCCTAGATAGATTTTACGAACTAACCACATCACGATTATTACCCTATCACCCAGCCGCTGAGGACGATACTCTAACTGAGGCTGGTTTTTTAGAAACCAGCGTAAATTCTTCCCGACCCGATGGATACACTCAGAGCAACTGGGGCTGGGATGATATAGCCAGAATTTTTCACTTGGGTAGCAAGCACAATTTTCCATCAGACTTATCCGACCAGAATGAAAACCCAGAGACGGGCTATGTAGCGTTTTGTGAAAGTATAGCTGAGCGTATGCCAACCATTGACACAGAGCGCGAAGGGAAAACCTTTCCTCTACCACCTAACTCACTATCGGAGTTAAGTACTTCTCTGGTGAAAACTCTGAAACAACGGAAAACAAGCCGTCACTTCAAAAATAGTAAAATTGACCTCGAAATCGTCTCAAATTTACTGTTCGCAACATTTGGAAAAATTCACGGAGACTCTCATCAGCACGATCTAGCGGCACGTGGAGTTAAAACAGTCGGCTATCGACGCTCCTCGCCCAGCGCTGGCTGCCTTCAGGCAACCGAAGCCTACCTAATAGCATTAAATGTAAACAGCCTCGAAAGAGGTATCTACCATTACCGCTCACACCAACACGCGCTAACTTTGGTAAGTGAAAAAATAGAACACTTAAATAAAGCGCTTTGCCACCAGGCGTTTGCAAGTGATGCATCCTTTCTCATCGTTATGACATCTAGATTTGACAAACTCTGGTGGAAGTACCCCCACTCAAGAGCCTATCGCTCCGCCCTCTTGGATGTAGGCCATCTATCTCAAACTTTTAACTTAGTCGCTACCGCTTATGAACTGAACACTTGGGTCACTGGCTACTTCATCGATGACATGCTGAACGATATGGTCTGCATCGATGGCGTGAAAGAACACTCTATCTTCGTGGCAGCGGCAGGACCTGGCTATTCCGACCCTCTATCACCGGGAATACAAAAGCTCTTGTAGAGGATAAGCATGACATGGAAAAATCTGAATATCTACTTGCAGCCTCCGAGTGCGAAAGAGTCGCCGGAGACAGTTTTTTCAAAAGTGATAACCTCATCGCCTGCGAAGATTCATATAACAAAAGTTTAGATCTGTATAGCGACAATTTCAAAACCCTAAACAACCTAGGTGTATTACACGAAAAACTTGGAAACCTAGAGCACTCGACTGCCTATTACAGAAAAGCATGCTCATTAGCCCATAAAACTGAAAAAGGACGTTCAATCTACTTTACAAACCTTGGCCGGATTTGCGAGAAGACCTGCGATAATACTCTAGCACTTTGGGCTTATGAAAAAGCTATTGAAGCTCAGGACACTGTTGAATATGCAACTGCAGTTAGGTATCTAGAGGTAATCAGGAAATCAAACCGAGCCGGCGTAGATCGACAATCAGCCAGAACACTAGAGAAAATTTCAACGAACTCCAACATAGACCTTCAGGCAGTATCTGATGCATACCTCGACATTATCGCATGCGAGGATTATTTTCATTCCTCTCATCCGGCTAACTGCTTACACCTACTATCTGCATTCGAAGACTACCCACTTTTTGCTTCGATTTTGAATACACAAACAGCCACCAATCCGACTATAGAGTATGGCCTGAGCCTGTTAAACAAAGCGCTCCAAGAACTATCGACCCTTGGAGAACTTACACCCCACCAAGCTTATATCTTTGAAACTTTGAGAACTCAAAATCTTCTTTCCAACGGAATACACGACACCTGCGACAACTCCCCCACCACAAGACAACGCTCCACGACAACCGCCGAAATCTTGATCACAGCCCCATCTAAGCCAAGAACAATAGACATTGAAATAGAGAATGATAAATTCAAATACACCCCTAGGACAAAACCACACCCAAAGTTATTACACAGTGTGAATCGTGACAAACTTAGGCAGTTCTACGAATCAAACCCTTACCCTCACTGGAAACAGCTCCCCCTGCACACCCCCAGTACACTAGAAGATTATTTTTCCAATACAGGGCTGAATCCAAGCACCCATTCATGGACCAACAAGCGTATTTTGGTAGCCGGCTGTGGAACCGGCCGCCATGCTATACAGCTTGCATTAAACTATCCGGATACTGACGTAATCGGCGTAGATGTGAGCCTGCCAAGCCTTCGACATGCAAACAAACAAAAAAAACTATACTCAATTAAGAACGTAAAATTCATCCACTGCAGCATCTCCGATACACCTAGCCTTGGCATAAAATTTAAAATCATTGAGTGCATCGGCGTATTGCATCATCTCAAACAGCCGGCGCGAGCCCTCAAGACATTACTTTCAGTACTTGCTCCTAACGGAATTATAAAACTTGGCCTCTACAGCAAGTATGCAAGAACAACTTTAGAAACCCTAAAAACAAAATGTAAAGAGCACGAAATCCCTTACACACCTGACAATATCCCTTCTATTAGAAATTTAGCAATTACGCTCTACCCTAAACAATTGGAAAACCTTATCCACTCTAAAGATTTTTACTCAATTCAAGGCTGCATGGATCTCCTATTCAACCCCTGTGAAATCCCTTTCACCACCCGTAAGATTTACAACCTCATACGCCTGTACAATTTGGATTTCGCGGGATTCGAACTAAGTAATTCAGCATCACAAAGACCGTCATTTTCGAAATTCAATACGAATCGCGACACCAAATCTTTACTCAATGAATGGCACGATTTTGAAATAGCAAACCCTAGCACCTTTAGCAACATGTACCTTTTTTGGCTTCGACCAAGGATGACACATGAAAATAGTTAGTTTTAACACTGGACACGACGGCCATATCTGCTTTGTTAGCAATGGCGAGCTTGTATTTAGCTATGAAGCCGAAAAGGATAACAATCCCAGATACTCCTATAACACTCCTACCAACCTCGCGAGGGGATTTTCCGCTTCGTCCAGTAGCATTGATGTAATAGCCGTAAGTGGATGGGCGCGGGGGAATGACCCACGGAGTGCCCCCACCGACGGCGGCTATCTCGGGCTCAATTACAAGCTTGAACAACGGGACAACATCCCCTGGTTATATTGCAGCCATGAACTTTCACATATCATATGTTCCTATGCTTTATCCCCATACGCCGATTCAACAGATTGCTATGTACTGCTCCTCGAAGGTTTCATAGGAAAACTCTATTTAATTCGAAAGGATCTGAGCATCGAGTTATTGGAGGATATAATTCAAAGCCCTGGATTGAGATACTCATTTGCATTCGGCGTCGCAGACCCTCATTTCGACCTACCTAAAGGATACTGTCGATTGGGAGATGCCGGAAAAATGATGGCTCTCGCAGCTTTTGGCAGAAATGCTGAGATCACCGATGATGAGCGACTACTACTTAGTTACATCCTTGACACCCCTTCCCCCATTGATAGCTTTTCAAAATCAGACCTAAAAGCCAGCAAATATTACAATATTGGTGTTCAAAGCCAGGACTTTTGCGACCTTGCAAGAAAGATATCCAACTCGCTATTCGAACTCATTTCAAGACGACTCAGAAAACACATCCACAAAAAAAGGCCATTATTAATAGCAGGCGGCTGTGGACTAAACTGCGACTGGAATAAAAAATGGAAGTGTTCCGGGTTGTTCACAGATATTTTTGTCCCACCCTGCACAAATGATACTGGGGTCGCCATAGGGGCCGCAGCCTTGGCGAACAAGACCTTTTCTGCAAGGTCAAAATTGAATTGGAGTGTTTACTCTGGCCAGGAATTTTCTAATACCCGTACTACTGACAGTCCTTCCAAATACGAGGCTTCTAAGCTTTCATTATCCCTAGTCAGTCAAAAACTAGCTAGAGGAGAGATAATATGCTGGGTTCAAGGAAAATGTGAAATAGGTCCACGAGCATTAGGTAATCGCTCTATTTTTGCAGCTCCTTTTCTAAAAACTACAACGGCCAAGCTAAACCAAATAAAAAACAGAGAACACTATCGCCCCATCGCCCCAATTTGCCTTGAGGAAGACGCAGCACTACATTTCGAAGAGTGTACATCAAGCAAATTTATGCTGACTTTTTACACTGTAACTGACCCGCGCCTCAAAGCGATAACCCACGTAGATGGAACTGCTCGCGTGCAGACAATCACTTACAGAGACAGCCCAGCCACATACGAGCTACTTAAAAATTTCAAGGAGGCCACCGACGTCGGAGTACTGTGTAACACATCACTCAATTTCAGCGGCTCTGGTTTTATCAACAACCGAACAGACCTCGAAAGGTTCTGCATTAAACATAATATAATGACATTTGTGATAAATGACACAATGTATATCAAGCCAGGAGACCGTTGAAGTGCAACAGATCAGCACCAAGAACTACTTCTCTCTGTGTGGAATCCGGTTCTGCAGCTCTGTTGTACTATGGCTCGACTTCATACTCATTTTTTCGACGCTAACTTTCATTTTCGATGCCTCGGCACAAACGCTAGCATTAGCAGCTTCCTTGTATGGGATTCCGGCACTTCTCTTTGGCCCTTATCTAGGATCATTGGCAGACCGATTCAACCCCTGCATAATAATCTCGGTCAGTTTCTGTATTCGTTTCATTGCATCTTGCGCTCTGTTTGCAGCCCCTTCCGTCGAGTTGTTTTTGGCATTTACAATGCTAAAGGGCTTATCTAACCTTGGCTCAACAGCGGCCGAAGTCGTTCTCACAAGAAACTTGCTGACCGCACCGCAGATTATCCGTAACACTTCATTAATTATGATAATAGATCAAACCGTAAAAATCGTATCCCCCCTTGCAGCTGGGATTCTCACAGGATTGAGTTTTAAGTCAGCCGGTTTTTTACTTTCCGCTTTTGTGTGTTTGTGCGGTTTACTATTCGTAACTTTACTATCTGCAAGGATCATGAGAAGCGAGGCCACATGTCCTTTAATTCCAAAAACCAGCAACCGACAAATCTATAGTTTTTTCAAAAAACAATTGACCGCACGTATTTTTTTAATGTGCATACTTTCCCAGTCAGCCGCCTTGGGTCTATACGACTCCCTATTGAGCTTGCTGTTGAAGGGGAACGGACAAAGTGCAACGTCTTTCGGCGTTATCGTCAGTGCAACTGCACTGGGCGGCATTTTTGCAGGCTTCTTGTTTCCACGCTTTTATCGTAGTGGTTCGCGTATCTGCTCCACAATAGCGTCGATGTGTTTTGGTCTCGCAGTACTCGCAGTCGGATCTCTCAGCTTTTTTCCTGCGTATTTCGAGCTTAATCTCTTGTCGCTACTTTTTCTTCTCGCCGGATTCGCCTATGGCCTGACAACTCAGGGCCTCACAACCACTTTGCAACTCACTTGTCCCCCTAACAAATTGGGTACGACATTTGCGACTGTGCGCACTCTATCCATCGCTCTGTTCATCAGTTTCCCCATACTGGGTGGTTGGCTAGCGGAATTGGCCAACATCGCCAGCGTTCTCTTAGCAGCAGGTATCTCCACCACCTTGATCGCTTGTACGCTACATGTTACCCATCGGACGAATCATTCAGAAAGTACCAGCATACGAGATAGCGCAACCATAGACTGAAACACTGCAAGCCTGCGAAAGTGCAGGCTTGCAGTTAAAGGTTTGCGGGAGCATGCGCACCCGCGCTTCGGCCACGGCCTCACGCGAAGTCACGGCTTTATCGGTGACGTCGACCATATTGGCGCGACCTTGGGAATCGAGATGAGTCAGCACAGCGTTACTCCTGCTTCAGGACAGCCGATTGTAAACCCTCGAGTCAGGCCTTAGCGACAAGCGCGGGCAATGCCAGCGTCTTTTAATGTGCGTTATTCATCTATTACACGCTGGCGCTCGGGCAGGTAGAAACTGGCAACGCTGCACACTTGAAGACACCATTACCCGACGCCAGGAGGCACCGCTATGGTCATTAACGCGAAAGACTACGAAAAGTTGCAACCCGTCTTTGCTCCATACATTGGCAAAACATTCAGCAAGCAGCTAGCCAAACAGATCAGCGAAACGGCAGGCGGGGGTGAAGTCACCGAGATTCGGCCGGGGGTCATTGGTTACACCGGGCAAAGCCCTTACCTGCTGATTCTCGACGGGGACGACACCATCATCAGCGTGATTTTCACCGGCTGGAGCGGTTTTGGCCGTGGCTGGAAATGAAGTCACCGGCAATGAAAAAGCCCGCATCGACTGATGCGGGCTTTTTTACAACCTCCGTGATGGTTACAGGTGCGATTCGGCGTATTCGGCCAGAATCGAGCGCGGCACGCCCTGCAGGGTGATGTGCACGCCGTTGGGGAAGTCCTTGAAGCGCTCGGTCAGGTAGGTAAGGCCGGAGCTGGTAGCGGACAGGTAAGGGGTGTCGATCTGCGCCAGGTTGCCCAGGCAGATCACCTTGGAACCGGTGCCGGCACGGGTGATGATGGTTTTCATCTGGTGCGGGGTGAGGTTCTGGCATTCGTCGATCAGGATCAGGCTCTGCTGGAAGCTGCGGCCCCGAATGTAGTTCAGCGATTTGAACTGCAGCGGTACACGCTCAAGGATGTACTCGACGCTGCCATGGGTGTTTTCGTCATCCATGTGCAAGGCTTCGAGGTTGTCGGTGATTGCCCCGAGCCAAGGCTCCATTTTTTCTGCTTCGGTACCCGGCAGGAAGCCGATTTCCTGGTCCAGCCCCTGCACGCTGCGGGTGGCGATGATGCGCCGGTAGCGCTTGCTGACCATGGTCTGCTCGATGGCGGCAGCCAGGGCCAGGATGGTCTTGCCGGAACCGGCGGCGCCGGTTAGGTTGACCAGGTGAATGTCCGGGTCAAGCAAGGCGAACAGCGCCAGGCTCTGATGAATGTCCCGGGGCTTGAGGCCCCAGGCCTCCTGGTGCAGCAGTGGCTCCTGGTGCAGGTCGAGCAGCACCAGCTCGCCATCCTTGATGCCCTTGATCCAGCCGACGAAGCCCTGTTCGTCGATGATGAACTCGTTGATATGCACGGCCGGCAGGTTATCGATCATCTGCACCCGGTGCCAGGTGCGGCCATGGTCCTGGCGGGTCTCGACCTTGCTGACGCGGTCCCAGAACGAGCCGGTGACGCTGTGATAGCCCTTGGACAGCAGGGAAACGTCGTCAACCAACTGGTCGGTGCTGTAGTCCTCGGCCGCGATCCCACAGGCGCGGGCCTTGAGGCGCATGTTGATATCTTTGGTGACCAGCACCACGTCCATTTCCTTGCGTCGACCACGCAGCTCCAGCAACTGGTTGATGATGATGTTGTCTGCGAGGTTTTCCGGCAGCAGGCGGTTGGGCTCGTTGCGCGGGCTCATGAGAATGGACAAAAAGCCTTTGGGGCCACTCTTGCCCCGCTGGATCGGCACGCCCTGCTCGACATCGGCCGGCGTGGCATCGCCCAGGGTCTGGTCGATCAGGCGGATGGCCTGGCGACATTCGGCGGCAATCGTGTGTTTGCCGGTCTTGAGTTTGTCGAGCTCCTCCAGCACCGTCATCGGGATGGCGACGTGATGCTCCTCGAAGTTGAGCAATGCGTTGGGATCGTGAATCAGTACATTGGTATCGAGCACATAAAGGATTGGCTGGTTGGAGGAAGTGGTGCGTCCTTGATCATCCATACTCGGTCACCTTTGTGGGAGCCAGACGACGCAATACCTGAACGGTGCTGCGCCGCGAAGTGGCCGCCGGTTCTCCCCGGGCCCGCGTCGTTACGGGTAGGGAGCTGCGAACAAAGAATGGGCCGTAGGACGCCACCTGTGCTGCAGGGTTCGGCGGTCTGTCTTCGTAATACCGCAAAACCCATGACCGAAAAAAGCGTTTTTACGTTTTTTTGAAGTTTATTTTTCGATCGGCCAATTAGCCCTTGGCGCAGGGGCAAAGCACCGCTACAGTCATAAATCCAGTCATGTGAAATGCCTGCGGCGTTTTATTCCCGGGCGCCAAGCGATCCTCACATCTTCACAGCTTTTCGCCGAAATTCCGGCAATCTTCCCAGCCAATTCCACTCTGCGCCGTTTGCTTGAGCAACCAGGCCAGTGCTTCCTGCGCCTTGGGCTGGGCGTCGTGAAACTGGATCAGCCCCTTGCGCCACAGCAGCATCAAGGTCAGCACCCGCTGGGCCGACTGCTCGCTGTTCAACGCGCCCTGATCCTGGGCGTCGATATCCCACAACACCACCTGCAAATGCTGGCCGGCGAAGAATGCCTGGCTGTCGGCACGGCGCTGGCCGTAAGGCGGCCGGAACAACGGCACATACTGCTGTGGCAAGTCGCCCTGCACCCGCGCCTGGCTGCGCAGTACCGAGTCCTGCCAGCCCTGCCACTGCCCGTGGGAGCGATACTGCCAGCCTTGCAAGCCCACGCACTGGTCCTGGTAAAGCGCCCTCAGGTCGGCCAGCGAGGTCTTGTCGCGCCGGTTCTGCAGACTGTTGCCCAACACAAAAAAGGTCGCAGACAGCCGTTGCCGGCGCAGGAACTCGGCCAGGCCGTCGGTACTACCGCCCGCCAATGACGGGCCGCCATCGAAGGTCAGCATGAACAGCCGGTCGTTGAGCTCGTCGCCATTGCGCTCAAGGTCGGAGAAGCGCTCGATCTCGCTGGCAGTCTGCGGGAACAGCGCGGCCTTGCGCAGCAACTCGTCCAGGTAGCGCTCGTGAAAAGCGCGGCCGGGCTCGGCCCAACCGCCATAAAAGGAATCGGCGGCAACCTCGAAGCTCGCCGTCTGTTTGTGAAAATCAGCCAGGTCGTCGATGGCATAGCAGAATGAGGCGTCCTGCTCGCAGCTCTTCTGGGCCAGGTCGTAGTTGCGCCACAAGCGCTGCCAAAGGCGCTGGCGCAGGCTGTTGATCGACACCAGGTTGATCTGCCGCAGGTTCAGCCGCGCCGCCAGGGTGCCCTGATCAAGCACCTCGCTTTCACCCAGCACCCGGGCGAAGCCGAGGATCTCGGCGCGCGAGGCGACATCGAACAACGCCGGGCTGTCGAGCGGCTCAGGCCAGTGGCTGCGGTCAAAGGTGGCGACCGGGGCAGGCGCTGCACCAGCAGCAACGCTGAACAGTCCGGCCAGTAAGAGAAGGGCAATGCGCACGATCGGGCTCTCCGTTTTCCTCGCCGCGCACTATAGCGCCAAGTGTCGGGATGGTCTGTGGCTATTACCTTGATAGCTGGAGATCGCCGCCCCCGCCCCGTAGAATCGGCGCCACGAATAAAGGAGCCGACCTGATGCTGACGGTGATTTCCCCCGCCAAGACCCTCGACTACGACACCCCGCCGGTGACCCAATGCTACACCCAGCCGCAGTACCTGGACGACTCCCAGGAACTGATCGTGCAACTGCGTGAACTGTCGCCTGCGCAGATCAGCGAACTGATGCACCTCTCCGACAAGCTCGCAGGTCTCAATGCCGCGCGCTTCGGCAGCTGGACCCCGGCCTTCACCCCGGAAAACGCCAAACAGGCGCTGCTGGCGTTCAAGGGTGACGTGTACACCGGTCTCGATGCCCAGACCCTCAGCGAAGACGACTTCAGCTACGCCCAGGATCACCTGCGCATGCTCTCCGGCCTGTACGGCCTGCTGCGCCCGCTGGACCTGATGCAGCCCTATCGCCTGGAAATGGGCACCAAGCTCGCCAACGCCCGTGGCAAGGACCTGTATGCCTTCTGGGGCACGCGCATCAGCGAATGGCTGAACCAGGCCCTGGCCGAGCAAGGCGACGAGCTGCTGCTGAACCTGGCCAGCAACGAGTACTTCAGCGCGGTCAAGCGCAGTGCCCTCAAGGCGCGGGTGATCAATACCGAATTTCGCGACTTCAAGAACGGCCAGTACAAGATCATCAGCTTCTACGCCAAGAAGGCCCGCGGCATGATGAGCCGTTTCGTGATCCAGGAACGCATCAACGATCCCGAACAGCTCAAGCAGTTCGATGTGCAGGGCTACTACTACAGTGCCGAGCTGTCGAAGGCCGATAACCTGGTGTTCCTGCGCGATCATCCGGACGAGTAACCCTCTGGGGCCGCTTCACAGCCCAATCGCTGGCAAGCCAGCTCCCACAGGTTTTTGTGGGCACTGGCTTGCCAGCGATGACGCCTGAACAATCGCCATAATACTGACGCCAAAAAACCACCCACCTAGTTTTATTGCAAAATGCCATAAGACCGTTCGTAATTTTTTGACGAATTTCGAAAAATAATTTCCGGTACTGGCACAAAAACATCCCCCCTCGCGTTCGCCCTTTATATACAGGGATGAAACTGCCAAGTGCTATCAAAGTGAAAGTATGGCCATCAGATAAAATATTAAAAAATCTTTCACGACCTTTGAACTCGCCCCGGAACTTATCCCCTCAGCCGTCGCTCATACCACCCGTAACGATTCTCGAGCGACAGGTGAGAGATGACTTACATCACTGATTGGAGCGCACAGCCATTGTGCATCCAGACAACTTTGACTTGAGTGTCGGTCGCCCGACCTACAGTTGAACCCAGGAGAAACGCGCCCCTACAAATCGTCCTTGTGGTTGATTTCAAAGGATTTTATTCACTTGAAAGAACAAGCACTGCAGTTCCGGGTAACCGATCTGCAATAAAGACGGCTGCATAACAGGGCACGCCCATAATTATTGGCCTTTGGCTGCCAAGTTTAAGTGCAAAGACTTTTGCACTTGATATTTATATGCCTGCACACGGTGAAGTGACATCTTTTTGCCACGCCGCCGTGTGCCCGATAACTGCTGGTTAATCAACCCGGTCTGGCTCTTCTTATTGAGCCGGCGTGATAAACACATGAGGTGAATGCGATGCGTATCAGCATCTTTGGTTTGGGTTATGTGGGTGCAGTCTGTGCTGGCTGCCTGTCGGCACGGGGTCATGAAGTGATTGGCGTCGATGTATCCACCACCAAGATCGACCTGATCAACCAAGGCAAATCGCCGATTGTCGAACCGGGCCTCGAAGCCCTGCTGCAACAGGGTATCGACAATGGCCGCCTGCGTGGCACCACCGATTTTGCCGCCGCCATCCGCGACAGCGACCTGTCGATGATCTGCGTCGGTACGCCAAGCAAGAAGAACGGCGACCTGGGCCTGGAATACATCGAGTCGGTGTGCCGCGAAATCGGCTTCGTGCTGCGGGAAAAATCCAGCCGCCACACCATCGTGGTGCGCAGCACCGTATTGCCGGGCACAGTGAAGAACGTGGTCATCCCGATCCTCGAAGACTGTTCGGGGAAAAAGGCCGGCGTCGACTTCGGCGTGGCGGTCAACCCGGAATTCCTGCGCGAAAGCACCGCGATCAAAGACTACGACCAACCGCCAATGACCGTCATCGGCGAGCTGGACAAGACCAGTGGCGACCTTCTGCAATCGCTGTACGAAGAACTCGACGCACCGATCATCCGCAAGGACATCGAAGTGGCCGAGATGATCAAGTACACCTGCAACGTCTGGCACGCCACCAAGGTCACCTTCGCCAACGAGATCGGCAACATCGCCAAGGCTGTCGGCGTCGATGGCCGTGAAGTGATGGACGTGGTCTGCCAGGACAAGGCCCTGAACCTGTCGCAGTACTACATGCGCCCGGGCTTTGCCTTCGGCGGCTCGTGCCTGCCCAAGGACGTGCGCGCCCTGACCTACCGCGCCGGCAGCCTGGACGTCAAAGCACCGCTGCTCAACTCGCTGATGACCAGCAACGAATCGCAGGTGCAGAACGCCTTCGACATCATCGAGAGCCACGACAAGCGCAAGATCGCCCTGCTCGGCCTGAGCTTCAAGGCCGGCACCGACGACCTGCGTGAAAGCCCGCTGGTGGAACTGGCCGAACGCCTGATCGGCAAGGGCTACGACCTGAACATCTACGACAGCAACGTCGAGTATGCGCGGGTCAACGGCGCCAACAAGGACTACATCGAGTCGAAGATCCCGCACGTGTCGTCGCTGCTCAATGCCGACTTCGACCAGGTGATCAAGCACGCCGACGTGATCGTCCTGGGCAACCGCGACGAGAAATTCCGTGCCCTGGCCCAACAGGCTCCGGAAGGCAAACAGGTCATCGACCTGGTCGGTTTCATGAACAAACCATCCTGCCCGGCCAGCCGTACCGAAGGTATTTGCTGGTAACCACAGGCTGCGCGGGGCTACCCGGCCCCGCGCACCATCAACGCCCTTTCCATTCGATACGGATGCAGAACATGCAAAGGCTCAAGCACGGCCTGTTACAGGTCGCCGGTTGGCTGTTCTACGTGAGCCTGCTCATGTTGATCGCCCTGGCCTTGCCCAACTCCATTTTCGACCCCGACTCGAAGGACTTCATTTTCCTGGTCGGCGCCGTCGGCATCTGGCGCTATTCCATGGGAGCCACGCACTTTGTGCGCGGCATGCTGTTCCTCTACGTGGTCTACCCCTACCTGCGGCGCAAAGTGCGCAAGCTCGGTAGCGCGGCCGACCCGTCCCACGTGTACCTGATGGTCACCAGTTTTCGCATCGATGCCCTGACTACCGCCCAGGTCTACAGCTCGGTGATCCGCGAGGCGATCGACTGCGGTTACCCGACGACGGTGGTCTGTTCACTGGTGGAAATGTCCGACGAGCTGCTGGTGAAAAGCCTGTGGGAAAAATACAACCCGCCGGAACGTGTAACCCTCGACTTCGTGCGCATCGCCGGTACCGGCAAACGCGACGGCCTGGCCTACGGCTTTCGTGCCATCTCCCGCCACCTGCCGGATGAGAACGCAGTGGTCGCGGTGATCGATGGCGACACCGTGCTCGGCGAAGGCGTGGTCCGCAAGACCGTGCCCTGGTTCAAGCTGTTCGGCAATGTCGGCGGCCTGACCACCAACGAATTCTGTGAAGTGCGTGGCGGCTACATCATGAGCGAATGGCACAAGCTGCGCTTCGCCCAACGCCACATCAACATGTGCTCGATGGCCCTGTCCAAGCGCGTGCTGACCATGACCGGGCGCATGTCGGTGTTCCGCGCCGCCGTGGTGACCAACCCCGAGTTCATCGCCGACGTCGAGAACGACTCGCTGCAGCACTGGCGCCTGGGCCGCTTCAAGTTTCTCACCGGTGACGACAAGTCCAGCTGGTTCAGCCTCATGCGCCTGGGCTACGACACCTTCTACGTGCCGGATGCGGCGATCAACACGGTCGAGCACCCGCCGGAAAAAAGCTTCATCAAGGCCAGCCGCAAACTGATGTACCGCTGGTACGGCAACAACCTGCGGCAGAACTCCCGGGCCCTGGGCCTGGGTATCCGCCGCCTCGGCCTGTTCACCAGCGTGGTGCTGTTCGACCAGCGCGTGTCGATGTGGACCAGCCTGCTGGGCCTGACCGTCGCAGTGATCGCCAGCCTCAAGTTCGGCCCGGCGTTCCTGCTGGTGTACCTGCTGTGGATCGGCATCACCCGGCTGATCCTGACGATCATGCTGCTGTGCTCGGGTCACAACATCGGCCCGGCCTACCCGCTGATTCTTTATTACAACCAGATCGTCGGCGCGATCATGAAGATCTACGTGTTCTTCCGCCTCGACAAGCAGTCCTGGACCCGCCAGCCCACTGCCCTCAAGCGCGACCTCGCCAGCTTTCAACAATGGTTCAACACCTGGTCCTCCCGGACCATGACCTTCTCGGCGGCCAGCATCTTCATTGCTGTGCTGTTCATGGTCGTGTGAGCCGGAACCCGATTGGATTAAACAGGAACAAATCGCCATGAATACCGCCGTCAACGTCAATGTCGTGCATGAGTCCGAAGCCCAGCGTCAGCACGCGCGGGTGCGCATCCCGGCCAAGCTGCGCTACCTGGGGGGGAACCGCGAAACCCTGGAAGTGAAGGTCGACGACCTCTCCGCCGGCGGCCTGAGCTTCCACGCCAAGCACCCGTTGAAGGTTGGCGAAGTGCTGCGCGGGCGCCTGCAGTTCACCGTCGACAAGCTCGGCCTGGCCATGGACATCGAGATCCAGGTGCGCTCTTTCGACCCGTCCAGCGGCCGCACCGGCGTGCAGTTCCAGAACCTCGAACCGCGTGACATCGCCACCCTGCGCCACATCATCACCTCGCACCTGTCCGGCGAGCTGATCACCATCGGTGATGTGCTCAGCACCCTGCAGCGCGACAACTTCACCAAGGCGCGCAAACAGAAGGATGCCAGCGGCGGCATGAGCGCGTTCGGCCGCCTGCGCGCAGTGACCTTCAGCCTCGGCGTGTTCGTGGTCGGCGTGGCGGCGTTCGGCTTTATTGCCAAGTCGGTGTATGGCCTGTACTTCGTCAGCCATGCCCAGGCCGGGGTGGTCAGCGTGCCGACCAGCAACGTCACCATGCCGCGCGACGGCACCGTGCAGGGCCTGGTGGAAAACGGCGGCCAGGTGGTCAAGGGCGCGCCGCTGGCCTCGTTCAGCACCAGCATGCTGGACATGCTCAAGGGCCACCTGGATGACCAGCAGCTGGAGCCGGCCAAGGTCGAGGAGCTGTTCGGCAAGCAGATGAGCGGCACCCTGACCAGCCCCTGTGATTGCGTGGTCGCCCGCCAACTGGTGGATAACGGCCAGTACGCGAGCAAGGGTCAGGTGATTTTCCAACTGATTCCGCGCACCAGCAATCCGACCATTGAAGCGCGCTTCAGCTATCGCCAGTTCGACGACGTCAAACCCGGCACTCGCGTCAACTTCCAGATCGCCGGTGAAGACGACTGGCGCAAGGGCGAGATCGTCAGCAGCACCAGCCTGAACAGCGAAGACCTGTCTTCGGATATTCGCGTGCAGATCAAGCCAGAGGGTGCACTGCCCAGCGAACTGGCCGGCCGCCCGGTGGCGGTGGACAGCAACCGTGGCCCGTCGCTGGACTGGCTGATCGATAAAGCCGTGGCCCGTGGGCTTTGATGAGGGTCTGCCTGTGAATATGCTAAACGCCGGCGAGTGCTACGCACTCGATCGCGGGCAAGCCCGCTCCCACAATGATCCGGGTAACACCACAGTCCCCTGTGGGAGCTGGCTTGCCAGCGATGCCCTTAAAATTTGCGGCCTGGCCCTGGCCATCAGCCTGGCCGGTTGTGCCGGTCTGCCCGACCAGCGCCTGGCCAACGAGGCGCTCAAGCGCGGTGACACCGCCCTGGCCGAGCAGAACTACCGCCAGCTCGCCGACCTCGGTTACAGCGAAGCGCAGGTAGGCCTGGCCGATATCCAGATCGAAACCCGCGACCCGGCCAAGCTCAAGGAGGCCGAGGCCACCTACCGCGCTGCCGCCGATATCTCGCCGCGTGCCCAAGCCCGCCTCGGACGCCTGCTGGCCGCCAAGCCGGACGCTACCGAAGCCGAGCGCCAGGAAGCCGAAACCCTGCTGAAAAAAGCCTTCGCCAATGGCGAGGGCAATACCCTGATCCCGCTGGCGATGCTTTACCTGCAATACCCGCAGAGCTTCCCCGGCACCAACGCCCAGCAGCAGATCGATAAGTGGCGTGCCGCCGGTTACCCCGAAGCCGGCCTGGCCCAGGTCCTGCTGTACCGCACCCAGGACACCTATGACCAGCACCTGGACGAGGTCGAGCGCATCTGCAAGACCGCGCTGAGCAGCACCGACATCTGCTATGTGGAACTGGCCACCGTCTACCAGAAACGCGCCCAGCCCGAGCAACGGGCGGCACTGATCGAACAGCTGAAAAGCGCCTACCAGCATGGCGCGATCCCCGCCACCCGGGTCGACAGCGTTGCCCGCGTACTGGCCGACCGCAGCCTCGGCCAGACCGACGAGAAAACCGCCCAGGCCCTGCTTGAGCAGGTGGCGCCGGTCAACCCCGGCTCCTGGGTCAGCCTGGCGCAATTGCTCTATGACTTCCCCGAGCTTGGCGACACCGACAAGCTGATGGAGTACATCGACAAGGGCCGCGCCGCCGAACAGCCGCGTGCCGAGTTGCTGCTGGGCCGCCTGTACTACGAAGGCAAGACTGTAGCGGCCGACGCGCAGAAAGCCGAAACCCATCTGCTCAGCGCCGCCAACGCCGGCGAAGTCAGCGCCCATTACTACCTGGGCCAGCTGTACCGCCGTGGCTACCTGGGCAATGTCGACCCGCAAAAAGCCGTCGATCATTTGCTCAGCGCCGCCCGCGGCGGCCAGCTCAGTGCCGACTACGCCCTGGCCCAGCTGTTCAGCGAAGGCCACGGCATCCGCCAGGACCTGGTCAACGCCTGGGTGTTCAGCCAACTGGCACAAGCCAATCCCAGCGACCAGTCACGCGAGCTGGCAGCCCAACTCGATCAGCAACTCACCCCGGCGCAGAAGGCCCAGGCTCAACGCCTGTTGCAACAAGAACGCCAGGCCCGTGGCGCCATGGGCCCCGCTGCCCTGGCCCTGCAAGCGCAACCCGAACAAGGCGAGGACTCCCTATGACACTCAATCCGTGGATGAAAGCAGGCGTAGGCCTGGGCTTTGCCCTGCTCTGGTCCTGCCCGACCCTGGCAGCGATGACTGCTGAAAAGAACTTCGGCCTGGACGTGAAGATCACCGGCCAGTCCGAAGACGACCGCGACCTGGGCACCCGTTCCGGCGGCGACGTCAACGGCCTGGGCCTGGACCTGCGCCCCTGGGTGTACGGCGAGCGCGGCAACTGGAGCGCCTTCGCCATGGGCCAGGCGGTGGCGGCTACCGACATCATCGAGACCGACACCCTGCGCCAGTCCGGCGACCAGGCCGAGGCCGACAGCGGCCGCACCAATGGCCGTGAAGCGGACAAAAACTACCTGGCCATGCGTGAGTTCTGGGTCGGCTACAGCGGCCTGACCGCCTACCCCGGCGAGCAGCTGCGCTTCGGCCGCCAGCGCCTGCGCAACGACGACGGCATGTGGCGCGACACCAATATCGAAGCGCTGAACTGGACCTTCGACACCACCCTGCTGCGCGCCAACCTGGGCGTGGCCGAGCGCTTCAGCGAGTACCGCACCGACCTCACCGAGCTGGCCCCGGAAGACAAGGACCGCCTGCACGTTTACGGCGACGTCGCCACGCAGTGGACACCCGGCCACTGGGTCGGCCTGCGCGCTCACCACAGCCACGACGACGGCAAGCTGAAAAACCCGGGCGAAACCGTCGATGCCCTGGACAAGACCCGCACCGGCGACCTCACCTGGCTGGGCCTGGAAGCCAACAGCGACGCCTACAACTGGCGCAACCAGAACCGCGTCAACTACTGGGGCAGCATGACCTGGCTGACCGGTGATCGCGACAGCCTCAACACCACCACGGTCAACGGCGAGCAGGTGGCCAGCGGCAAACAGAGTGGCGACGTCAATGCCTGGGCCACCGACCTCGGTGTCCGCCTGCGCCTGGATCCCAACTGGCAGGTCGGTGCCGCCTACGCCCGCGGCAGCGGCGGCGGTGGCAGCGATGGCTCGGGCAACTACGAGCAGACCGGCCTTGAGAGCAACCGCTCCAACTTCACCGGCACCCGCTCGCGGGTCCATCGCTTTGGCGAAGCCTTCCGCGGCGAGCTGGGCAACGTACAGGCGGCGACCCTGTTCACCTCCTGGCAACTGCGCGACGACTACGACGCCAGCCTGATCTACCACAAGTTCTGGCGCGTCGATGGCGACCAGAACATCGGCAGCAGTGGCATCAATGCCGTGGTCGAGGACAACGGCATCAACCGGCCGCTGGTCCAGGGCGAGAAAGACCTCGGCCAGGAGATGGACCTGGTGGTCACCAAGTACTTCAAGCAAGGCCTGTTACCGGCCTCGCTGAGCCAGTCGATCGACGAGCCGTCGGCGCTGGTGCGCTTTCGTGGCGGCGTGTTCAAGCCCGGTGATGCCTATGGCAAGGAAGCGGACTCCTACATGCACCGCGCTTTCGTCGACGTGATCTGGCGCTTCTGACGCCTGGGGTGCAATGAAATGAGCCTTCCTCCAAACACGCTCCATGCCCTGCTGGCCGGCACCCTGCTGCTGGCCAGCAGCATCGCCCTGGCCAACGGCCAGGCGCCGACGCCGGTGGCCAAGGAGCTGCAGCAGGCCAAGACCTACACCGTCAGCAGCGCGCCGATCGAGCCGCTGCAGATCCCGGCACCGACCCTGCCGGACCTGTCCGGCTACACCGTTGATGCCGTGCAGAAAAAGATCGTCCGCAGCCACAAGGGCAAGGTTTCGGTGCGGCGCATGCTCCAGGAAAACAGCCTCAAGGAGTTCATCGGCGGCGACAACAAGATGGCCGAATGGGTGGCGCGCCAGCATGGCATCCCCCAGGCGATCTTCATCGACGACGGCCATGTCGACTTCACCGAGTTGAGCAAGCAGGTGCCCAGCCAGTACCTGCGCGAAACCGCACCGGGCGTGTACCTGGCGCGCCTGCCGATCGTGGTCGGGCCAAAAGGCGTGCTCGAGATCGACGCCAAGGTCAAGGAACTGCGCCTGTCCCAGGAGGGCGGCGCGTTCATCGTCAACGACGGCAAGCTGTTCGTCAGCGATACCCGGTTGACCGGCTGGCGCGAGCAGGACAACGGCCCGGCGACCTTCCGCTCGCCCAAGGAGTTTCGCCCGTTCCTGCTGTCCTGGGGCGGCACCGAGACCTACATCGTCAACAGCAAGATGGCCAGCTTCGGCTACGCCAAGAGTAAGTCCTACGGCGTGAGCATCTCCCAGTACACGCCGAACATGGCCAAACAGATGGGCCGTTCGGAACCCACCGGCTGGATCATCGGCTCCGAATTCAGCGACATGTGGTACGGCTTCTATTGCTACGAAACCAGCGACTTCGTGGTCAAGGACAGCACCTACCGCGACAACATCGTCTACGGCATCGACCCCCACGACCGCTCGCACCGCTTGATCATCGCCGGCAACACCGTGTACGGGACCAAGAAAAAGCACGGCATCATCGTCTCGCGCGAGGTCAACGACAGCTGGATCATCAACAACAAGAGCTATGACAACAAGCTCTCGGGCGTGGTGATCGACCGTAACAGCGTCAACAACCTGATCGCCTACAACGAGATCTACCGCAACCACACCGACGGCATCACCCTGTACGAGAGCGGCGACAACCTGATCTGGGGCAACAAGCTGATCAACAACCGCCGCCACGGCATTCGCGTGCGCAACAGCGTGAACATCCGCCTGTACGAGAACGTCGCCATGGCCAACGGCCTGGTGGGCGTGTACGGGCACATCAAGGACCTGTCGGAAACCGACCGCGACATCGCCCTCGACCCGTTCGACACCAAGGTCTCGCTGATCGTCGTCGGCGGTGAGCTGGCGGCCAACGGCAGCGGCCCGCTGTCGATCGACTCGCCGCTGAGCGTGGAACTGTACCGGGTCTCGATGCTGGCCCCGAGCAAGGCCAGCGGCATCAGTTTTTCCGGGGTACTGGGCGAGCGCCAGGACGAGATTCTCGACCTGATGGTGCGCCAGGGCAAAGCCGTGCTGATCGATCCGGTCGAGCGCCAGACCGAAATGCTGGACTGAGGAAGCCAATCTTATGCAACCACAACTGACCAAGCTGCTGAGCCTTTCCGGCCTTGCCGCCGCCCTGTTGGCGATCAGTGCCCAGGCGTCGGCCGAGCAGGCCCAGGCACCCCGCTTCAGCGCCGAACCGTGCTGCCAGCTGTGCCCGCAGGCCCACGACGCCAGCCGCTACACCACCCGCTACCAGCAGAACTTCACCACCCTGATACAAGCCCAGGGCGACTGGCTGTTCCGCACCCGCGAAGACCTGCGCACCGAGTTCGACACCACGCCGGCCGGCTACCGCCGCCTGCAGCAGTTGCACGATGCGTTCAAGGCCAGGGGCGTGGAGCTGGTGATCGTCTACCAGCCGACCCGTGGCCTGGTGAACCGCAACATGCTCAAGCCCGCCGACAAGGCCGCCTTCAACTACACCAAGGCGCTGCACAACTACCAGGCCATGCTCGGGCGCTTCAGCAAGATGGGCTACACCGTGCCCGACCTGTCGCCGCTGACCAACGAACAGTTGGCCGCCGCCGACCAGGGCAAGGATTTCTACTTCCGCGGCGATCAGCACTGGACCCCCTACGGCGCCGAGCGCGCGGCGAAGATCGTCGCCGACAGCGTGCACAAGATGGCGGCCTTCGCCGAGGTGCCCAAGCGTGAGTTCGAAAGCCACAAGTCCGGGCGCATGGGCAAGACCGGCACCCTGCACAACGTCGCCGGGCAACTGTGCGGCACCAGCTACGCGGTGCAGTACATGGACCAGTTCGTCACCGAACCCAAGGGCGAGAGTGGCAGCGACGACCTGTTCGGCGATTCCGGCAACCCGCAGATCACCCTGGTTGGCACCAGCCACAGCGGCAAGAACTACAACTTCTCGGGCTTTCTCGAACAGTACATCGGCGCCGACGTGCTCAACGTCGCCTTCCCTGGCGGCGGCCTGGAAGGCTCGATGATCCAGTACCTGGGCAGCGAAGCGTTCCAGAAAAACCCACCGAAGATCCTCATCTGGGAGTTCTCGCCGCTGTACCGCCTGGACCAGGAAACCATCTGGCGGCAGATGCTCGCCCTGGTCGACAACGGCTGCGCAGGCAAGCCCGCGCAGATGAGCGCCAGCACCACACTCAAGCCAGGCAAGAACGAGCTGATGGTCAACGGCCGTAACGGCGTGATCAAGGACCTGACCAATGGCCGTCACCAACTGGACATCCAGTTCGAGGACACCTCGGTCAAGACCCTGCAAGCCACCCTCTGGTACATGAACGGCCGCCACGAGGACCTGAAGATCGAGAAGCCGCAGACCGCCGACACCGATGGCCGCTTTGCCTTCGAGCTGCGCGAGGACGAGGACTGGGCCGCCCAGACCCTGCTCGCCGTGGAAGTTCAGGGGCCGCAGAGCGGCAGCCAGAAAGTCGCAGCCACGCTGTGCAAACGCAAGTGAGGTGCTTATGAACACATTCAGCACATCCCCTGTAGGCGCGGGCTTCAAGGTGCTCGCGCTGGCCCTGGCCCTGTTCGGCCCGGCCGTGCAGGCCGCCGGGCTGGTTCCTCCCCAGGGTTACTACGCCGGGATCGAGAAACTCAAGAGCGGCGGCAGCGACTTCAAGTGCGAAGCCATCCCCCGCCCCTACACCGGCAAGCTGCAGTTTCGCAGCAAGTACGAAGGCTCGGACAAAGCCCGCGCGACCCTGAACAAGGCCTCGGAACAAGCCTTTCGCGATTCCACCGCGAGCATCACCACCCTTGAGCGCGGGGTCAGCAAACAGGTCATGCAGTACATGCGCGATGGCCGCCCGCAGCAGCTCGACTGCACCCTGGAGTGGCTGAGCAGCTGGGCCAGCGCCAATGCGCTGATGTCCACCGACTACAACCACACCGGCAAGTCGATGCGCAAATGGGCGCTGGGCAGCCTGAGCTCGGCCTGGCTGCACCTGAAGTTCTCCAACTCCCAGCCGTTGGCTGCGCACCAGCAACAGGCCGAGCTGATCGAGAAATGGTTCGGGCGCCTGGCCGACCAGGTGGTCAAGGACTGGAGCGACCTGCCGCTGGAGAAGATCAACAACCACTCCTACTGGGCGGCCTGGTCGGTGATGGCGACCGCCGTGGCCACTGACCGCCGCGACCTGTTCGACTGGTCGTTGAAGGAATACCGGGTGGCCGCCAACCAGGTCGACGCCCAGGGCTTTTTGCCCAACGAGCTCAAGCGCAAGCAACGTGCCCTGGCCTACCACAACTATGCCCTGCCGCCGCTGGCGATGATCGCCAGCTTCGCCCAGGCCAACGGTGTCGATGTGCGCCCGGAAAACAACGGCGCGCTCAAGCGCCTGGGTGAACGGGTGCTGGCGGGGGCGAAAGACCCGAGCCCGTTCAAGGCCAAGAATGGTGAAAAGCAGGACATGGATGACCTGAAGATCGACAGCAAGTACGCCTGGCTCGAACCCTGGTGCAGCCTCTACCGCTGCAACAGCGATGTGCTCGGGCGCAAGCACGACATGCAGCCGTTCAAGAGCTTCCGCCTGGGCGGCGACCTGACCCGGGTCTATGACCCGCAGGCCGAACAGAAAAAGTAAGGATCTGCATTGTCCCTGTGGGAGCTGGCTTGCCAGCGATCGGAACACCGCGATGTGTCAGATACGACGCCTCGCTGGCAAGCCAGCTCCTACAGGGTTGGTGCAAGGCAAAGATTTGATCTGGTTTCTCCCGGGAGGTTTCACGGGGGGTTTGGGGGGCTGCTGCCCCGACTGATAACGACAAGGAGAGATCGGGATGGTGTTTTCATCCAATGTGTTCCTGTTCCTGTTCCTGCCGATCTTTCTCGGCTTGTACTACTTGAGCGGGCAACGCTATCGCAACGCCCTGTTGCTGCTGGCCAGTTATGTGTTCTATGCCTGGTGGCGGGTGGACTTCCTGGCGCTGTTCGCCGGGGTCACCCTGTGGAACTACTGGATCGGCCTGAAAGTCGGCGCCGCCGGCGTGCGCACCAAACCGGCCCAGCGCTGGCTGCTGCTGGGCGTGGCGGTCGACCTGGGCATCCTCGGCTACTTCAAGTACGCCAACTTCGGCGTCGACAGCCTTAACGCGATCATGACCTCGTTCGGGCTTGAGCCGTTCATCCTCACCCACGTGCTGCTGCCGATCGGCATCTCGTTCTACATCTTCGAGTCGATCAGCTACATCATCGACGTGTACCGCGGCGACACCCCGGCGACCCGCAACCTGATCGACTTCGCCGCCTTCGTGGCAATCTTCCCGCACCTGATCGCCGGCCCCGTGCTGCGCTTCAAGGACCTGGCCGATCAGTTCAACCACCGCACCCACACCCTGGACAAGTTCTCCGAGGGTTGCACACGCTTCATGCAGGGCTTCATCAAGAAGGTGTTCATCGCCGACACCCTGGCGGTGGTCGCCGACCATTGCTTCGCCCTGCAGAACCCGACCACCGGCGACGCCTGGCTCGGCGCCCTGGCCTACACCGCGCAGCTGTACTTCGACTTCTCCGGCTACAGCGACATGGCCATCGGCCTGGGCCTGATGATGGGCTTTCGCTTCATGGAGAACTTCAAGCAGCCGTACATCAGCCAGTCGATCACCGAGTTCTGGCGGCGCTGGCACATCAGCCTGTCGACCTGGCTGCGCGACTACCTGTACATCACCCTGGGCGGCAACCGCGGCGGCACCTTCGCCACCTACCGCAACCTGTTCCTGACCATGCTCCTGGGCGGGCTGTGGCACGGTGCCAACTTCACCTACATCGTCTGGGGTGCCTGGCACGGCATGTGGCTGGCGATCGAGCGGGCCCTGGGCATCAACGCCGCGCCGCAGCGCTTCAACCTGGTGCGCTGGGCCTTCACCTTCCTGCTGGTGGTGATGGGCTGGGTGATCTTCCGCGCCGAAAACCTGCACGTCGCCGCACGCATGTACGGCGCCATGTTCAGCTTCGCTGACTGGCAACTGTCGGAGCTCAACCGCGCCAGCCTCACCGGCCTGCAAGTGGCGACCCTGGTGCTGGCCTACGCGACCCTGGCGTACTTCGGCCTGCGCGACTTCTACCGCAACGCCAAGCCCGAAGCCAAGGCCAGCCCCGTGGCGGTCCACGCCGACGGCAGCCTGGGCCTGGACTGGGGCCTGTACGCCACCCGTGCGCTGGTGCTGCTGCTGTTCGTTGCCTCGATTCTCAAGCTCTCGGCGCAAAGCTACTCGCCGTTCCTCTACTTCCAGTTCTGAGCGAGCCGACCATGACCCGATCATTACGCAAACTCTACGCCCTGCTGTTCCTCGCCCTGTTGCTGGGCCTGGGCCTGTGGTCGCTGGGCGGCCTTGGCAGCTTCCAGCGCAGCGCGCAAATGACTGCCCTCGACGGCAAGCTGGCCAAGGCCGCCGAGACCCACTACGACGAGCAGTTCCCGCTCAAGCGCATCGGCACCAACCTGTGGGCGGCGCTGGATTTCAAGCTGTTCAACGAAGGCCGCCCGGGCGTGGTGCTGGGCCGCGAGCACTGGCTGTTCAGTGACGAGGAGTTCAAGCCGGTGGCCAATAGCGACCAGTTCGAACAGGAAAACCTCGCGCTGATTCGCGGTGTACGCGACACCCTGCAACAACGCGGCGTGCAGTTGGTGCTGGCGATCGTGCCGGCCAAGGCGCGGTTGTATCCGGAGTACCTCGGCGAGCAGACCCCAGCCAGCCTGCACACTGACCTGTACAACGAGTTCCACGCCCAGGCCCGCCAGGCCGGTGTGTTCGCCCCCGACCTGCTGGCGCCGCTGCAGGAGGCCAAGGCCCGTGGCCAGGTGTTCCTGCGCACCGACACCCACTGGACGCCGCTGGGCGCCGAAGTGGTCGCCCAGCACCTGGCCGCCGCCGTCGCGCGCCAGACCCTGCTCAACGGCGAGCCGCAGCAGTTTGTCACCGAACAGCGCCAGAGCGCGCCGTACAAAGGCGACCTGACCAACTTCCTGCCGCTCGACCCACTGTTCAGCAACCTGCTGCCGCCGCCGGACACCCTGCAAAAACGCAGCACCCGCCCAGCCCAGGCTGAAGGTGAAAACGGCGACGCACTGTTCGCCGACAACGAAATCCCGGTGGCGCTGATCGGCACCAGCTACAGCGCCAACCCCAACTGGAACTTCCTCGGTGCCCTGCAACAGGCGCTGCGCAGCGACGTGGTCAATTACGCCGAAGACGGCCATGGCCCACTGCTGCCGATGCTCAAGTACCTGCAAACCGACGCCTTCAAGAACAGCGCGCCGCAAGTGCTGATCTGGGAGTTCCCGGAACGTTATCTGCCAATGCAAAACGACCTCAGCGCATTCGATCCGCAGTGGATCGCGCAGCTGAAAAAAACCCGCAATGCCAATCAAGACCTGGCCCTGTCGTCCCATCGGACGGAAAACTGAAGAGGAAACGCACATGACCTTGCATACCCCAAAGCACCGCATCGCCAAAGCCTGCGCCCTGGCCGCAGGGCTCAGCCTGCTGTCGCTGCAAGCCTTCGCCGGCGCCGATGCCGCACTGTATGGCCCAACCGCACCGAAAGGCTCGACCTTCGTGCGCATCTACAACGCCAGCGCCCAGCCAGTGAGCGCCAGCGTCGGCAATACCCAGATCAACGCGGTGGCCGCCCAGGGCAGCAGTGATTTCAGCTTCATGCCCCAGGGTGATTACAGCGCCAAGGTCGGCAGCCAGAGCCTGCCGGTCAAGCTCGCCGCTGATCACTACTACACCCTGGTCAACAACGCTTCGGGCCAGCCGCAACTGATCGAGGAGCCACCGTTCAGGAACAAGCAGAAATCCCTGGTTCGGGTACAGAACCTCAGTGACCAGGCCCTGACCCTGAAGACCGCCGACGGCAAGACCGAAGTGGTCAAGCCGGTCGCCGCCAAAGCCCGTGGCGAGCGCGAGATCAATCCGGTCAAGGTCAGCCTGGCGCTGTATGAAGGCGACAAGAAAGTCAGCGACCTGAAGCCTGTGGCTCTGGAGCGCGGCGAAGCGGCGGTGCTGTATGTCACCGGCTCCGGCAGCAATCTGTCGCCGGTCTGGGTCAAGCGCCCGGTATCCACCCGTTAACCACCTGCCTATTTCAATTTTTGGAGAACACTCATGATTCCAGTCATTCTGTCCGGTGGTAGCGGCTCGCGTCTGTGGCCCCTGTCGCGCAAGCAATTCCCCAAGCAGTTCCTGGCCCTGACCGGTGAACACACCTTGTTCCAGCAGACGATCGAGCGCCTGGTGTTCGACGGCATGGACGCGCCCATCGTGGTCTGCAACAAGGACCACAAGTTCATCGTCAGCGAGCAACTGCACAACCTGAAACTCGAAACCCAGGGCATCCTCATGGAGCCCTTCGGCCGCAACACCGCGCCAGCGGTAGCCCTGACCGCGATGAAGCTGGTCAACGAAGGCCGTGACGAGCTGATGCTGGTGCTTCCGGCCGACCATGTGATCGATGACCAGAAAGCCCTGCAACGCGCCTTGGCCCTGGCCACCGTGGCCGCCGAGCGCGGCGAGATGGTGCTGTTCGGAGTCCCGGCGAGCAAACCGGAAACCGGCTACGGCTACATCAAGTCGAGCCAGGATGCGCTGCTGCCCGAAGGCGTCAGCCGGGTGGCGCAGTTCGTCGAGAAGCCGGACGAAAAGCGCGCGGCCGAATTCGTCCGCGCCGGCGGTTACTTCTGGAACAGCGGCATGTTCCTGTTCCGCGCCAGCCGCTTCCTCGAAGAGCTGAAAAAGCACGATGCCGACATCTACGACACCTGCCTGCTGACCCTGGAGCGCAGCACGCAAGACGGCGACAACCTGAACATCGACGAAGCCACCTTCGCCTGCTGCCCGGACAACTCCATCGACTACGCAGTGATGGAGAAGACCCGGCGTGCCTGCGTGGTGCCGCTGTCGGCCGGCTGGAGCGATGTCGGCTGCTGGTCGTCGCTGTGGGATGTGCACGAAAAAGACCACAACGGCAACGTCACCAAGGGCGACGTGGTGGTCCAGGACAGCCGTAACTGCATGATCCACGGCAACGGCAAGCTGGTGTCGGTGATCGGCCTTGAGAACATCGTCGTGGTCGAGACCAAGGACGCCATGATGATTGCCCACAAGGACAAGGTTCAGGGCGTCAAGCAACTGGTCAACACCCTCAACGAACAGGGCCGCAGTGAAACCCAGAACCACTGCGAGGTGTTCCGGCCGTGGGGCTCGTACGACTCGGTGGACATGGGCGGGCGCTTCCAGGTCAAGCACATCACCGTCAAGCCCGGCGCCAGCCTGTCGCTGCAAATGCACCACCACCGTGCCGAGCACTGGATCGTGGTGTCCGGCACCGCCGAGGTGACCTGCGACGAGAACGTGTTCCTGCTCACCGAGAACCAGTCCACCTATATCCCGATCGCTTCGGTGCACCGCCTGCGCAACCCGGGCAAGATCCCGCTGGAGATCATCGAAGTGCAGTCCGGCAGTTACCTGGGCGAGGACGATATCGAGCGCTTTGAAGATGTCTACGGGCGCTCGACGCCGATCGAGCGCGGGATCTCGATCAAGACCATCGCGCAGTAACCCCGTAGCCTGCCCATCGCCGGCAAGGCCGGCTCCCACACTGGATCTGTATTCACAATCCCTGTGGGAGCCGGCCTTGCCGGCGAAGCTTTTTGAGGCCCACCCGATTTACGGTTAGGATGAAAGCACCCCGCACACAAGGTTCATTCCATGTTCATCGGTGCCCTGCTGATCCTCACCTGGCTGGTCCTGCTGCTGCGCTACCCGGCCAAGGCCCTGCCGATTTCCCTGGCAGCATTGCTCGGCCTGGGGCTGGTGGCGTTGTGGGTGGTGTGGCTGGACAACCGCGAAGCCAACCAGTTGGCCCGCCTGGAACTGCGCCTGACCTACGCCCCCGAGCAATGCCCGGCCGATCGCCCGCTGCAAGTGCATATCAACAACGGCAACTCGGTGCCTTTGCTGGAACTGCGCTGGCGGGTCGCCGCCTATGCCCCGGGCGATACCGTCAACCTTGCCGAAAACACCTATGCCGCGCCGCGCTACCGCGGCCCGGGCGAGCTGCAACCTGGCGCCAGCTGGCAAGAGTGCCTGCCGTTGCCACCGCTGCGCTCCGGCTACCGGCCACAGAGCGTCGACTACCGCGCCGAGCACCTGCAAGGCAGCTTCGCCGACTGAGCACCTGGTATTTTTGCCAGGTTACCCCAGCGGCAAAACCCTGTTGAATATCGCTGCAGACTTCACTGCCTAGCGGAGTAAGGTCATGGTCGATACATCGCCAGCGGTTCAGGACGAATTCAAGCTGCTCTTCGAACGTATCAATAACCATCGGACCCTGGCCAAGCCGGTGGTGATCCTGGTGTACTCGGACACCTGTCCGGCGTGCGCCGACGCCAAACGCAATGTGACTACCCTGGCCAACAACGGCTATCGGGACCGCGTTCAGTTCTATCAACTGACCTTCGCCGCCTTTCAGGCCTTGTCCTGCGACCTGCAGGTTACCCATGTGCCCACTCAACTGCTGTATGACACTGCAAGCCAGCGCCAGCTGTGGACCGGCATCTACACCGAACAGTTGGAAAATGCGCTGAAAACATTGATCGCTGAAGTATGATCCAGTACCCCCACTGCTCAAGGACAGCAACTTATGCCAAGCGTCTTGATCACCGGTTGCTCCAGCGGTATCGGCCTGGCCCTGGCCGAAGCTTTCAACAACGCGGGCTTCGACGTCTGGGCCACCGCGCGCAAGGCTGAAGATGTTCAGCGCCTGGCAGCCTCGGGTTTCACCGCCCGCCAGCTGGACGTCAATGATCCAGAGGCATTGAGCCAACTGGCAAACGAGCTTGAGCAACGCGGCAATGGCCTCGATGTGCTGATCAACAACGCCGGCTACGGTGCCATGGGCCCACTGCTCGACGGCGGCGTCGAGGCGATGCGCCGGCAATTTGAGACCAACGTCTTCGCCCCGGTGGGCGTCACCGCTGCACTGTTTGCCTTACTGCGACGCAATCGGGGCCTGGTGGTGAACATTGGCAGCGTCTCCGGAGTTCTGGTGACCCCGTTCGCCGGCGCCTATTGCGCCTCCAAAGCCGCAGTCCACGCGCTGAGCGAAACCCTGCGCCTGGAGCTGGCACCGTTTGCTGTACGGGTCATGGAAGTGCAGCCAGGCGCAATTGCCTCGCAGTTCGCCAGTAACGCCGGGCGCGAGGCCGAGCAATTACTCGACGAAACCTCGCCCTGGTGGCCGCTGCGCGAAGGCATCCGCGCCCGCGCCCGGGCCTCCCAGGACAACCCGACACCGGCCGCCACATTCGCCAAAGGCGTGCTCGATGCCGTGCAGAAAAGCCCGACGCCGACGCTGGTGCGCCTGGGCACTGGCAGCCGGGCATTGCCGTTACTGGCCAGCTGGCTGCCCAACGGTATGCTGCAAAAGGTCCTGAAAAAACGTTTCGGTCTGAACCGGATGCTGTGATCTTCCCGGTTTTCGGGGGTGAACGCCTGCGATAGCTGACCCTATCGCTAACTATAAATTGCACGCTAGAGCATTTTCCAAAGTCTCGCCAAGGCGAAGAATCCCTACCGTATTTGAACGGCTGGCCAGCCCTCTGTGTCCTTGCACGCCCTTGAGTTAGGGCCTGCATGCCCCATTTGCGGGCAGAGAACACTGCCGGTTCAAAGACATTCAGGGAAAAACCTCCAGGATCGGAGCCCCGTGGTCTGGCTGGCAGTCTTTCTCACAAATGCGATCAGGTAAATTCTGGAGTCATTCGTGAAACAAGCTCAACTTCCGCGCAAGATACCCACACAAGCCCGCTCGAGGATGATGGTCGAGACCATCCTCAAGACTACCGCCACCGTCGTGGTCAAGCACGGTTACGCCGGTACCAACACCAACCTGGTGGCGCAGCGCGCCGGGGTTAGTGTCGGCTCGGTGTACCAGTACTTCCCGAACAAGGACGCGCTGATTGCCGCCCTCTACGAACGCCACGCGCAGTCGGTGAACCGGGTAATCCTCGATGTCGCCGGCCAGTACGAAGTGGCCGACCTGCAGGCGCACATCAAGCTGCTGGTGCGCGCCCTGCTGCAGTTGCACCTGCAGGAACCGGAGCTGCATCGTCTGCTCGACAAGGATTTCGCCTTCCTCAGCAACGAATCCAGCGAGCATCAGTACAAAGCGCGCATCTCCCAGTCGATCGAGTGCCTGCTGCAACGCTGGAGCCACCAGTTGGCCCACTCCAACCTGCAGTCGGCCGCCTGGCTGACGGCGCAGATGATCACCTCGATGGTCAAGGCCTACATCCTTGATGCGCCACAGATCAGCCAGGTGGAAATCGAGCAGGCCATCAGTTGCTCGGTGACCGGGCTGTTGTGCTCAAGCCCCAACCCGGCCTTCACCCGGCGCCCGTACCTGCTCGACAGCAGCAACAGTGCCCTGGCCCATTCACGCATTCCCGCCGCGTGAAGCCTGTACCCGCTGCAATTGCTGGTAGCGTTCCAGCAAACGCCGTGATTGCAGGTAACTAGGCACTTCCACCACCAGGCCATCGACTTCGGCGCGCACACTGCCGGTACTGGCCGCTTGTTCGAACGCCTCGATCTGCCGCCGTGCCAGGTCGGCCTCTGCCGCCGTCGGCGTCAGGTAGCGGTTGGCAACGGCCACATGGGCCGGATTGACCACGCCTTTGGCCTGGTACCCGATTGATCGGGCAAATTGCATGTCTGCCTCGGCACCGGCGTCATCGGCAAAGGTGTAAGGCGAGTCGATGGCCAGCACCCCTGCGGCCGCACATTCGAGCAAAAACCGCGAACGCGGATAGTAGAGTTCGGTACCGGCACGACTGCGCCCGGCCCCCAGGTCGGCAACCATGTCTTCGGTGGCGACCAGCATTGCCTTGATCCGCGGGCTGGAGTGGGCGATCTCGATGGCCCGGACCACGCCCAGGGCGGTTTCGATATTCGGCACGATCAAGGTCGATCCGGCTTCGATCGCATACTGTGCTTCCAGGCGAGTGATCTGCTTGTCCAGCTCGATCATCTGCTCGCAGGCCTCGACCTTGGACATCATGACCACTTGCGGACGCGCGGCCATGACCGCTTCAAGGTCTTCGTAGCCACAGGTTTCGAACGGGTTGATGCGCACCGAGCTGATCCGCCCGCATTCGCGCCAGTGCTGCATGATGCTCACCGACAAGGCCCGCGCTTCGGCGCGGCGGGATGGCGGGGTGAAATCCTCCAGCTCCTGGACCAGCACATCGCCGCCGCCATTGAGCGCATCGAGCAGTGCCGCTTGATCGGCCCCCGGGATGAAGAAGAAGGTGCGGCAAAGCGCCAGCGGATTATCCTTGGAAACAGCCATGATGACGTCCTGTACTAAGAGAATGGAAAACAACTAAACAACTAGAGCATCGCCAGGCCGCCATCGACGGCGATGGTGGTGCCACTGACGAAAGAAGCCTTGCCCGACAGCAACCAGCAGATCACTTCGGCCGCTTCCTCGGCGCTGCCTTCGCGGCGCAGGGCCGTCATGCCATGCAGTTGTTCAAGCTTGCCGGCATCACGGGTGGTGTCGTCGAGCATCGGCGTGCGGATCACTGCCGGGGCGACGCAGTTGACGTTGATGCCGCGCGGCCCGAGCTCACGCGCCAGGCCTTTGCTGAGGGTGATGACCGCGCCCTTGCTGGTGGCATACCCCAGTGTGCCGGCCAACCCGCCACCGCGAATGCCGGCGACACTGGCCACCGTGCAAATGCGTCCGCCACGCGCCATGAGGCGAACCGACTGCTGCACCACACTGAAGGTCGCGATCAGGTTGATATCCAGCAACTGACGCAAGCGCGCAACGCTCAACTGCTCGAAAGGCGCGGTATCAACGACACCGGCGCAGGTGGCCAGTACGTCCACCCGCCCCTGCCAGTGTTCAATCTCGGTAAACGTTGCCGCCACTGCCTGCTCGTCACACAAGTCCAGGGTGAAGCTGCGATGCTGGGGGCCAAGCGCCGCCAACGTCGCCGCCAACCCGCGCTCATCGAGGTCCAGACACGCGACCCGATAGCCCTCGTCAGCCAGTTGCCGGGCAGTTGCCGCGCCGATCCCGCTGGCCGCGCCGGTCACCACGGCAACCTTGGTTTGTTCCAACATATCAACTGCACTCCTTGAGGCAAACCGTGAACCTTTCATTACCAGTCCACGCCTGTCCGACATGCTAAAAGAATGTTGAGACAACAACTACTCGCTTACCGGCCCCCGATAATAACGGGGCAAAGCCGAGCCGTTGCCAGGTTTAACTCGCATTTAACAAAATTGTTAAATATCCGATACCCAGACTCGTTATCGCCGACGAAATGCGAGCAACTTGCAAATCCATTTTATTTTCATCGCGACAAATCGACGCAGCGTCTCATAACGAACCATAACGTCCATTTAAAACCCAGCAAGCCCGCGTATTTCCTGAGCTCAACCTGAGCAATCACGCAGCGCCGCACTCGGTTATTTGAATGCGAGTAGCCATAGCACGGCAACTTGCCTAGGATAAGAAACAAATTGAAACGTTGTTAAAAGTGACAACTACCCGCTCAACGATGTTTCAACTTTCTTGCAATCTTCAGCCCCACAAATCAATAAAAGGACGTTCACGATGAGCAACAAGGGTTTTGACACCGTCATTGAAATCAAATACCGCGACACCGACTCGATGGGTCATGTCAGCAGCCCGATTTATTATGACTACATGCAGCACGCCTACCTCTGCTACATGCACGATCTGCTGAAACTGCCAAAGAGCGAAAAGCTGCCGCACATCATGGTTCGCAGTGAGTGCGACTACATCAAGCAAGCCATGTATGGCGAAACCCTGGTGGTCACCAGCGAAGTCGTGAAGTTCGGCACCAAGAGCTTTGAAATCGAGCACACCATGCGCCGTCAGGACGACAGCAAGGAAGTGGTCGCCAAGGCCAAGTCCTACCACGTCATGTTCGACTACGACAAACAGTCCACCATCCCTGTACCGCAAGCATTCAAGGATCAGGTCCTGGCGTTCCAGGAAGGCTGAGCAGCTGCTCAAGGATGACGGTTTCGCCGGGCGCCTTGCGGCCGGCGAACAGACTGCAAAGGTAACCTAGCAATGAAACTCTCCTGGACTCCGCAGCAACATGAGTTGCTGGTGAAATATCGGGAAATCGGTGCCGAGCTGGCCACCGCCCGCAAAACCGCAGCGCCCGGTTTCGATCATTACGGTTGGCAACGCCTGTGCGACGCCGGCCTGTGGCAATTGGTGATTCCGGCCAGCCATGGCGGCCTGGGCGAGGACTGGTGGGGCTTTACCGCCGCCCTCGAAGGCCTGGCCTCTTCGATCCGCACGCCGGAGCTGTTGCTCTCGGTGATCGCTCAGGCCGGCATGGTTCGCGCGCTGATGCTGTACGGCAGCGACGAGCAGAAAGACCGCTACCTGACCGCGATCCTCAACGGTGCACTGAGTGCCACCGGCATTGCCGAACCCGGTACCGGTACCGATGTGCGCAGCATCCACAGCCTGCTGACGCCGGTCGCCGACGGATATCGCCTGAACGGCAGCAAGTTCAATATCGCCCACGCACCAGTGGCCGATTTCATGCTGATCGTGACCAAGCTGGACACTGACGCCAAAGCCAACATTGCCCTGGTCATGATCGACAAGGACACCCCGGGCCTGACCCGCGGCGAGCCTGACGACAAGCTGGGCAACAAGCACCTGCCCACCGGCCCGCTGTATTTCGACAACCTGGCCATCCCGGCGTCCCAGGTGCTCGGTCAGCCTGGTCGCGGGCTGCAGCAGCTGATCAAGATCATTTCCCTGGGGCGCCTGTACTACGGCCTGGTGGCCGCCAACCTGCCGACTCCGTTCCTGACCGAGGCCATGCAGTACGCGGCGCAGCGCGAAAGCTTCAACAGCGCTATCGACAACCACCAGTATGTGCAGAAGCGCCTGGTGGACCTGGCCATGGGCATGGAGCGCAACCGCTGGATGGTTTATGCCGCGCTGGATCAGTTGCTCAACGACCATCCACAGGCGTTGATGAGCTGCTCGATCGCCAAGCTCGGCGCGGCCCAGGACTTCATCAACAGCGCCATCAGCCTGCTCAAGCTGTATGGCAGCCTGGGTTACCACGAAGGCGACATCGCCAACCTGGTCAAGGATGCGTTGGGGTTCGCCAGCGTCGGCGGCACCGAAGAAATGCACCAGAAAAACATCTTCAACCAGCTGCTACGCCTGACACAGGCCGCCTGAAGCGGTCGAGCCAGCAGCCCGCAAGCCTTTTTTCGCAACCCCTGCCACCACGCCGGCCAGGCCCGTACGGTCCTGCCAGGCGTGGCACGGCGGCGGGATTCTGCCTGCCTTTTATTCCGTCCATCCATGAAGAGAGCAGATCGGATGCCAACCAAATCGATACCCCTGCACAGAACCCCCGTCGCCCAGATGCCTGCTGCCTTTGCCCAGCCCGTCGACGACCGCTTCGAACATGCCAGCCTCGATGAACTGCGCGCGCATCAGTTGCTGCGCCTGCGTCAGAGCCTGGCGCACGCTTACAACAACGTGCCCTGGTACCGCGAGCAGTTCCATGCCCGGGACGTGCACCCCTATGACCTGGAGAGCCTGGAAGACCTGTCCCGCTTCCCGCTGACCAGCAAGGCCGAACTGCGCGAGCATTACCCCTTCGGCCTGTTCGCCGTGCCCATGGACCAGGTGTCACGCCTGCATGCCTCCAGCGGCACCACCGGCAAACCGACCGTGGTCGGCTACACCCGCAACGACATCGACGTCTGGTCCTCGTTGGTGGCCCGTTCGATCCGTGCCGCTGGCGGCAAGCGCGGCGACCGAATCCACATCGCCTATGGCTACGGCCTGTTTACCGGGGGCCTGGGGGCCCACTACGGCGCCGAGAAACTCGGCTGCACGGTGATCCCGATGTCAGGCGGCCAGACCGCACGCCAGGTGCAACTGCTCAAGGACTTCCAGCCAGACATCATCATGGTCACCCCCTCCTACATGCTCAACATCGCCGAGGAAATCGAGCGCCAGGGCATCAACCCTCATGAGCTGTCGCTGCGGGTCGGGATCTTCGGTGCCGAGCCCTGGGGCCAGCAAATGCGCACCGAGCTGGAGCAACGCCTGGGAATCCAGGCCCTGGACATCTATGGCCTGTCGGAAGTCATGGGCCCGGGCGTGGCCATGGAACACCTGGACACCAAGGATGGGCCGACCCTCTGGGAAGACCATTTCTACCCGGAAATCATCGACCCGCAAACCGGCGAAGTGCTGCCCGACGGCCAGTTCGGCGAGCTGGTACTGACCACCCTGAGCAAGGAAGCGCTGCCGATGGTGCGCTACCGCACCCGTGACCTCACCCGCCTGCTGCCAGGGAATGGCCGGGCCATGCGCCGCCTGGACAAGATCACCGGCCGCAGCGACGACATGCTGATCATTCGCGGGGTCAACGTGTTCCCCAGCCAGATCGAGGAACAGCTGCTGAACCTGTTCATCTTCAGCCCCGTGCATGAGCTGCACGTCAGCCGCGAGGGCAACCTCGACTCGCTGACCGTCCAGGTCGAAATGCGCCCTGAGCACAGCCGCCTGAGCACCGAGGAACAGCTTGCCGCCTGCCAGCACCTCAGCCACCAGATCAAGGTGCATGTGGGCATCAGCACGCGCATCGTCCTGCAGCCGTGCAACACCCTCAAGCGCTCTGAAGGCAAGGCCGGAAAAGTCATCGATCTGCGCGGCAAACGCTAAAAGCCTGCTGCCCGCCCCCCTCAAAGGACTCACGAGGTTGACCCCATCATGGATATGACCATTGGCGATTTTCTCCTGCGTCGCCTGCAGGAATTCGGCATCCGCCATCTGTTCGGCGTGCCCGGCGACTACAACCTGACCCTGCTCGAACAGGTCGAAGCCCTGCCGCAACTGCGCTTCATCGGTAACTGCAACGAACTCAACGCCGCCTATGCCGCCGACGGCTACGCCCGCACCCAGGGCTTTGGCGCGGTACTGACGACCTACGGGGTGGGCGACCTGAGCGCCCTCAACGGCATTGCCGGCGCCTATGCCGAGCGGGTCCCGGTCATCATGATTTCCGGCATGCCGCCCTTGCACGCGATTATCGACCGCGCCCTGATGCACCACACCCTGTGCGACGGCAACTACGACAACATCATGGTCACCCTGCGCCAGTTCACCGTGGCCCAGGCACGCATCACCGTGGAAAACGCCGCCCAGGAAATCGACCGGGTGCTGCAGACCTGTTTCCGCGAGCGCCGGCCGGTCTACCTGCAACTGCCGTCGGATCTGGCCTGCCTGCACATCGAAGTGCCCCAAACGCCGCTGCAGTTGAGCGAAACCCGCAGCGAGCCGGGCCAGTTGCTCAACGTGGTCACGCAACTGCACCAGCGTCTGGCCAGTGCCAGCAACCCGGTGTTGCTGGTGGACATCGACGTCGAACGTTTTGGTCTGACCGCGCAGGTACTCGAGCTGATCGAGCGCCTTGAGCTGCCCTTTGCCAACCTGCCGCCAGCCAAGGCCATGCTGCCGGAATCGCACCCGCTGTTTCTCGGTACCTATGCCGGTGCGGGCTCGGCGCCAAGCGTGCGTGAAGCCATCGAGCAGGCGGACTGCGTGATCAGTATCGGCGCCCGCTTCACCGACACCAGCACCGCGTTGTTCTCGCAGAAGTTCAAGGATGGCGCCCTGATCCAGTTGCAGCCTTACGCCGCCTCGCTGGGCAAAGTGCACTACAACGCGGTGAGCATGCGCCAGGTGCTGGAAAAGCTCGTTCAGCAACCACCAACGCTACGGGCCACGCCGCGGCAGATTCCACCGTTCAGCGCCCCGCCAGCGGTGCGCGCCTTGCCCGAGCAACCGCTCAGCCAGTTGCGCTTCTGGCAGCGCATGGCCCACCTGATCAAGGGCGACGAACTGATCATTGCCGAAAGCGGCACGTCATCGGCGGGGCTCAATGGCCTGCGCATGCCCAGCGGCGTGACCTACATCACCCAGCCGATCTGGGGCTCGATCGGCTACCCCCTGCCGGCCCTGCTCGGCAGCCTGCTGGCACAGCCCGAGCGGCGGCAAATGCTGTTCATTGGCGACGGTTCGTTGCAGATGACCGTGCAGGAGCTGTCGACCATCCTCGCCCACCAACTCAAGCCGGTGATCTTCCTGATCAACAACGATGGCTACACCATCGAGCGGCTGATCCTCGGCGAGAATTCCAGCTACAACGACATCAACCCGTGGCGCTATGCGCAACTGCCACAGGTGCTCGATACCCGCGATCGCTCACGGCATTTCACCGTGCACACCGAAGACCAGCTGGAGGCCGCGCTGGTCGAGGCCGAAGGCGCTGACACCCTGGTGTTCATTGAAGTGGTGATGGAACGCATGGACGCACCGGAGTCGCTCAAGCGCTTTGCCCGTCTGTTTGCCGAGTTCGACTACGGCCTGCAACCGCTCAGCCAGCCCGCAATCGCCAGCTGAAACCCGCGCCTGGGCGACCACCGTCGCCCAGGCCGCAGGTGATCAGGCAATCGAGCGAACCACCCCGCCATCCACACGCATTGCCGCACCCGTCGTGGCGCTGGCCTGACGCGACGCCAGGTAGACCACCAGGCTGGCAACCTCCTCGACCGTCGCCAAGCGTTTGATGATCGAACTGGAACGATGCTCGGCGATGAAGCTGGCTTCCAGCTCCTCGGCGGGCACACCCTGCTCTTCGGCCATCTGGCTGAAGAAACCACCGACGCCTTCGGAGCGAGTCGGCCCCGGCAGTACCGCGTTGACGGTTACGCCGGTCCCGGCCAGGGTTTCCGCCAGGCCGCGGGATATCGCCAGCAAGGCCGTCTTGGTGGTGCCGTAGTGAACCATCTCGGTCGGGATCTGCAACGCCGATTCGCTCGACAGGAACAACACCCGCCCCCACTCACGCTCGGCCATGGCCGGGGCGTAGTGACGCGACAGGCGCACTGCGCTCATCACGTTGACTTCAAAGAAGCGCCGCCAGTCGTCGTCAGTGATGTCAAAGAAGCCCTTGGGTTCGAAGATCCCCAGGTTGTTCACCAGAATGTCGGTATCCGGTACTTTGGCAAACAACGTCTCGGCCCCTTCGGCAGTCCCCAGGTCAGCCGTCACGCCGGTTACCCGCGCGCCCGGCAGCTTGCGCTGGATCTGTTCGATGGCGCGGGTCACCCGTGCCTTGCTGCGCCCGTTGATCACTACTTCAGCGCCTGCCTCTGCCAGCCCGAAGGCAATGGCAAAGCCGATACCGGCCGTGGAGCCGCTGACGATCGCACGTTTGCCGTGCAAGGAAATATTCATACCTGCGTCCTTATATGGATGAAATGAGAGCCCACAAACAGCACGCCGCCAACAGCGTTGAAGGCTGTTGGCCACGGCTTCATGGCTGTTTGACCGCTGCCATCAGTCGAGTTCGGCAGCGGCCTGGAGCGAAGGCGCAAAAGATTGCCAGCCACCGCCCAGGGATTTGTACAACCCGACCATCGCCAGCGAGGTCGCGGCACTGCTTTCTACCCACTGCTCCTGGTTGGCCAGCAGCGTGCCCTGCACGGTCAAGACGTTGAGAAAGTCCACCGCGCCCTCCACGTACTGGCGCTGCGCGGTTTCCAGGGCCACCCGGCTCTGGCGCACCGCTTCATCGAGCAGGTCGCGACGCAATTGACTGGCGTTGTACAAGCGAAGCACATCATCGATCTCGTGCCAGGCACGCAACACCACCTGCTGGTACTGCAACGCCGCTTCCTGCTGTTGCGCCTCGCGCAGCTTGAGCACGCCCTTGAGGCGCCCGCCTTCAAAAATCGGCAAGCTCAATTGCGGGCCGATCGCAAAGCGGCGGGAACTCCCGTTACCGAAGTCCGAGAGCTGCAGCGACTGAAAGCCGGCGCTGCCGGACAAGCGAATGCTCGGGTAGAAGTTGGCCTTGGCCACGCCGATGCTGGCCGTAGCGGCGTGCAACTGCGCCTGGGCCTGGCGGATGTCCGGGCGGCGCTCGGCCAGTTCAGACGGCACGCCCATGGCAAAGCGTTGTACCGTGCGCGGCAACTCGACCGGCGTGAGCAGTTCGTTCTGCAGGCTGCGCGGCGGCTCGGCAACCAGCAGGCTCAGGGCGTTGATCAGTTGCGCCTGACGCTCTTCCAGAGTCGGTAGCCGCGCCTCGATCGAGGCCACCTGGGCGGCGGCCTGGGCGACATCGAGGTTGGTCGCCACGCCATCGTTCAAACGCATCTGCGACAGGCGCAGGCTATGCCGGGAGACATCCAGGTTCTCGCGTACCACCGCCAGGGTGTTCTGCACTGCGCGCAACTGGATGTAGTCACGGGCGGTTTCGGCCAGCAACGACAAGAGCACACCCTGGCGATCGTTTTCGGCCACTTCGACGCTGGCGTCCGCGGCCTCCACCTCACGGCGCACGCGGCCCCACAGGTCCAGTTCCCAGGACGCGGTGAAATCCCCCTGCCAGAGGTTGAAGGCTGACTTGCCGCCCTTGCCGGACGGGTCAGCGAGGCCTTCGGCACTGTTGCGAGTGCGGCTGTAGCCGCCATCGAGGTCCACCGCCGGGTACTTGTCGGACGCGATGCTCATGCGCACCGCACGGCTTTGCATCAGCCGCGAGGTGGCAATCTGCAGATCGAGGTTGCGCTCCACCGCGCGCTGGATCAACGCCGACAGCTGGCGGTCGTCGAAGGTTTCCCACCAGCGCGCCTCCAGGGGCGCGCTCTGCGGCTGGCTGGGGGCCGGTTTTTCCTGCAGCGCAGGCCATGCCGAGGGCACGGTGCTTTTCGGCGCCTCGAAGTCCGGGCCGACGGTGCAGGCGCTCAAGGTCAGCGTAGCGCCAAGCACGAGGGGCGAAGCCGTGTATGCAAGTCTCATCGAACACTGACCTCGTTACCCGCCTCGGCCTTGGCCTTGCTCTGGGTGTCGATCCTGGCCACGACCGACATGCCGACCCGCAAACGCTCCAGCAACGGCTGGTCGGCATCGAAGACGATCTTCACCGGAATACGCTGCACCACCTTGGTGAAGTTACCGGTGGCGTTATCCGGCTTGACCGCCGCGAAGGTCAGGCCGGTGGCCGGGGCGACACTTTGCACGCGACCGCGCAGGCGTTCACCGGCAAAGGTATCAACGCTCACCTCGACGATTTGCCCAGGCAGCACGTGGGTCAATTGGGTTTCCTGGAAGTTGCCGATCACATAGGCACGCTCCAGCGGCACCACCGAGAGCATCCGCGCCCCCGGGTTGACGTAAGCCCCCACGCGCACCGCACGCTCGCCGACCATGCCGTCGATGGGCGCGACGATCGTGGTGTAGGACAGGTCCAGGCGGGCGCGCTCCAGCGCCGCCTCGGCATGCTTGAGGCCACCTTGGGCAGCATCGACCTGGGCGGTGAGGATATCGATCTGCTTGCGCGCCGCCGCCAGCGCCGCGCTGGAGTTGGCCAGGCGCGCGCGCGCCTGGTCGACCCGGCTGCGCGCCTGCTGGGCGTTCTGCACGGTGCCCGCGCCCTGCTCGGCCAGGCGGCTGTGGCGGGTCAGTTCATGGTTGGCGAAGGCAAGTTCCGCTTCGTCGGCTGCCACCGTTGCCTGCGCCTGGGAAATCAGCGATGCCTGACGTTCCAGGGTCGCCCTGGCGTTCTGCGCCTGGGCCTTGGACATCAGCAACTGCGCTTCGGCCGCCGCCAGGGCCGCCTGAAAATCGCGGTCATCGATCAGTGCCAGGGTCTGCCCGGCCTTGACCCGCTGGTTATCCTCGACCAGCACCCGGGTGATAAAACCCGAGACTTTCGGCGCGACCACGGTGTAGTCGGCCGAGACATAGGCATCGTTGGTCGATTGCACGCCGCCCGAACCGAAGATCGAGGGCAAGGCAGTAAAGGCTATGCCGCCGACGATGAGCACCGCCGCTGCAATCAAGGCCAATTTATGGTTTTTACTTAGGGTCATTACGACTATCTCTCTCAGCAGGAACGCTATGCCACCGCACGGGGTGGATAGATCCGGGTGGGCACAAAAGGAATCAGCAGGATCAACGCCAGCGCCAGCAGCGCCATGCACAGGTAGAGGTCGGCCGAGGTCAGCACCACGGCCTGTTCATGGATACGCTTGGCCAGGCCCGGTGCACTGGCATCGGCCAGGGGTGAATTGCCCAGGTTGTCCACCAGCATGTTCGAGTGAAAATGCCGGCGTACCGTGGTCAGCGCCTCCAGCACCCCGGCGGCGACCACCGAGGCCAGGCCCTTGACGGTGTTGAACCAGGCCGAAGCGAACGGGCCGTCTTGCGGGGTCATGCCGCCAGTGGCGAGCATCAGCAGCGGGATCACCGCCATCGGCTGACCGAAGATCTGGAACAGTTGCAGCACGTAGAAGTTGTCGCGAATCCACTGCGAGGTAATCATCGTGCCGCCAAAGCACGACACCGCCAGCATGCCCAGGCCAATGGCCAGAACCCAGCGGCAGTCCACCGCGCGGATGTTGCACAGCGCTGCGGTCAGCGGCAGGGCCAGCAACTGCGGCAACGCCACCAGCAACATCACCGGGCCCGTCTGCACCGGCCGGTAGCCCTGGATCTGGGCGAGGAAGCTGGACGGAATGATGATCACCGCCGAAAGCACTACCAGCACCCCGCCGAGGGTGACCAGGGCATGGGTGAGGTTGCGGTTGCTGAGCATCTGCAATTTGAAGAACGGCAGCGGGTGCGACCATTCGTTGATCATGAACAGCACCAGCAGTGCCAGGCCGCCGCCCAGCAACCAGCAGATCAACGGCGAGTTGAACCAGCCCATGCGATCGCCCTGGCTCAGGCCGATGACAATCGAGCAAATGGCCGGCAGGCCCAGCAGCAACCCGCGCCAGTCAAACTGCTTGAAGCGCTCCAGGCGCAGCGGGTCTTGCGGCAACCCCCAGGCCACGCAAGCCATGGCCAGCAACGACGGCAGGATGATCTGCCAGAACGCCCACTGCCAACCGACGTACTCGGTCCACAAGCCCGCCAGCGGCAGCCCCAGGCTCGGCCCGAAGGTGGCCGTCAAGGCGTAGCCGGCCAGGCCATAGAGTTTGATGCCAGGGGGCAGGAAACGCAGCGCCACGCTCATCAGCATCGGCGGCAAGGCCCCACCGGCAAAGCCCTGCAGGGTGCGCAGCAGCATCAGGGTTTCCTGGTTGGGCGCGAACGGGCAGAGCAAACCGAGCAGGGCGAAGGCGCCAATCGCGCAGAGGGTGAAACGCCGCAGGGAGAAGGTCACCGAGCACCAGGGCGCGAAAGCCATGGCCGAGACCGAGGTCGCCGAGTACAAGGCGACCAGCCATGAACCTTCGTCAGACCCGATGTGCATGCCACCACGAATATCGGCCAGGGCCATTTTCGTGACCATCTCGTTGAGGCCGGCGCAGAGTACCGCCAGCAGCACACCGAGCAGGCCGATGACGATGCGCGGGCCGAATGCCGCCGGTGCCGCAGGCTTGGCCGGGGCAGGTGCCGGTGCGGCGACGACGGCCGCACCCGGGGTGGCCAGGGCCTCCAGCGAACTCATGGCCTGCCCCCGGGAACGGGCGCAGGGGCACGGTAAAACAGGTACAGGCGCATGGCTTCAGAACTCCGGGTAATTGAGGTACCCGGCAAGTCTATGGAGGCCGATTACTGACGAAAACTGACATATTCGCAGCTTTATGCTGCATGAGACGCAACTATACGATCAGGTATATATAAGCGCTCAAAAGCATCAATCTTGACGTTAACACTCAGGCTTTACTGCAACACTCCTTGAGCGTCTGGCGCAGCCAGCGATGGGCAGGATCGTTGTCATAGCGCGGGTGCCAGGCCTGCATGATGGTCACCGATTCCAGCGCCATGGGGATGCGGAACGAACGTAGCGGCAGGCCCAGACGGGCAACACTGAGCAGCACGTGTTGGGGCAGGGGCAGCAGCAGGTCGGACTCGGGCAGGGAGAACATCGCCGAGTGAAAACTCGGGGTAATCAACGCCACCCGCCGGCTCAGGCCCATCCCCGCCAGCGCTGAGTCGATTGGCCCGGTGGCGCGACCGCGGCGTGAGACGCTGATCTGTTCGAAGGCGGCGAAGCGCTCCGGGGTGATCTCATCGTTGAAGATCGGGTGATCGACCCGCGCCAGGCCCACGAAGGTGGTGGCAAACAGGCTTTGCACCTTGATTTCCGGGCCGAGGTTGCGCGTGGCGCTGATGTACAGGTCCAGGCGCCCATCGCGCAGGCTGTCGTCCTCGTCACCGCCCTCGCCTTCCGGGACAAAACGCAGCACGGTACGCGGCGCCTGCTGGCGCATGGTTTCCAGCAAGGGGGCCGCGAACGGCGCGATAAACACATCGTTGGCGCGCAGGTTGAACGAGCGCTCCAGGGTCAGCAGGTCAACCTCGTCACTGGAGCTGAACACCTGCCCGGCCTGTTCGACCACGCTGCGCACCTGGGTGCGCAGGGCCATGGCCTTGGGGGTCGGTACCAGGCCGCGGCCGGCGCGGACCAGAATCGGGTCGCCGACGGCATGGCGAATTCGCGTCAGGGTGCGGCTCATGGCCGCCGGGCTGAGGTTCATGCGACGAGCCGCACCGACCACACTGCCTTCATCGAGCAGCGCATCCAGCGCAACCAGCAAGTTCATATCCGGAAAGTGCATGGTAAGCATCCATTCATGTATTTCAGTGAATCCGCTGCAATCTTACCAGTTTCTGCAGGTTTTCCAGCCCTTGCATTCTGCGCAACTAGTCATTGCACCGCGCACCATTTACCCGGCCGCACGCTTTTTCAAGAATGCCTGCTCTTTGTATTCAGAATGGGTCCCGTCACCATGTACAGCTCGGTACTGATCGCCATTGATGGCTCTGCGCGCAGCCGCGGCATCCTCGAAACCGTCAGCCGCTTCTGCGAACCCGCGCGCCATCAGTTGCATGTGCTGCTGGCGGTCGACGTGGCCTACGCCCTGGCCGAGGAGAACAGACGCATCAGCGCCTTCGACCAAAGTGAATACCCGGCCGCCAGCCATGAACAGCAAATGGCCGACATGACCATGCAGCAAGCCGTGGACTACCTGCGCACCCGCGGCTTCCAGACCGAAGGCAACCTGGTCAACGGTGACCCGGTATCGACCATCGTCGCCGAGGCCAAGCGCCTGGAAAGCGACCTGATCGTCATGGGCCATCGCCACCTGTCGCGCCTGGACCGCATGCTCGACCCTTCGATCAGCAGCAAGGTCATCGACAAGGCCGGCTGCCCGGTGCTGGTCGATGCCCGCCACGTCTGACCCTTCCCCTTTACCGAGATCGCACGGATGAAACTCGACTACCTGCAACTGGAACAGATCGGCGCTGTGGCCCTGATCCGCCTCAACCGTCCCGAGGTGCTCAACTCGTTGTGCTGCGAACTGGCCGCGGAGCTGGCCGGTGTGCTTGACCACCTTGAGCAGGACCGTAGCGTCCGCGCCCTGGTACTGACCGGTGGCGACACCGTGTTTGCCGCCGGCGCTGACATCAAGGCGATGCGTGATCGCAGCTACATGGATGTCTACACCAGCGATTTCGTGACCGTGGACTGGGAGCGCCTGGCGAGCTTTCGCAAGCCCAGCATCGCCGCAGTGGCCGGTTACGCACTGGGTGGTGGCTGCGAACTGGCGCTGATGTGCGACATGATCATCGCTGCCGACAGCGCCCGCTTCGGCCAGCCGGAAATCAAGATCGGCACCATCCCCGGCGCCGGTGGCAGCCAGCGCCTGGCCCGCTCGATCGGCAAGGCCAAGACCATGGACATGGTCCTCACCGGCCGCACCATGGATGCTGAAGAAGCCGAGCGCTGCGGGCTGGTCAGCCGCCGGGTCAGCGATCAGGCCCTGCTCGACGAAGCCCTGCAGGCTGCGGCGCGGATTGCCAGCTACTCTGGCCCGGTCAGCATGATGGCCAAGGAAGCGGTCAACCGCGCCTTCGAGACCACCCTGAGCGAAGGCGTGCGCCAGGAGCGGCGTTTGTTCCACTCCACCTTCGCCATCGAGGACCAGAAGGAAGGCATGGCGGCGTTTGCCGAGAAACGCGCGCCGCAGTTCATGCATCGCTAAGAAATTGGTTCTTCACGGAATCCTGGGGGGCTAGGGATCCTTGGGTTGTTCTGGCTGCGAGCTTATCCATTCGCTGTGGCGCC
>NZ_JH650757.1:69353-83663 GCF_000259195.1 Pseudomonas donghuensis | reverse complement strand
ACGCCATAATCTGCTTTCGCAGATACGCCCGTGCAGGCGCTGCCCGTAACTTCGCGACTTCAGGAGGCTGAGCGTAGGTGTCTGGAGGGGGCTGGTGCGTAGCACCCTTCGGCCCAAGCCGAAGTCGCGAGACGTAGACTTGGCGTAGCAAGTCGTAGGCCGCGATGCCCCTGGAAGGCACCGAAGCGAAGGAACCCGAAGCGCAGCGTAGGGCCGTATGCAGGAGCGAGCGGTTTTGCCTACTTTTCCCAAGAGAAAAGTAGGACGCCGTAAAGGCGGAAGGGGCCAGCCACAGCGCCACAACGAATGGATAAGCTCGCAATCTGAACATCCCACCCCACCCCTAGGATCATAGTCCCCAAAATTTCGATTGGCCCGCCCCTAGATCCTGTAGAAGCGGGCTTGCCCCGCGATCAACTCAACCCTGCGCCTTGCCGGGCTTGACCACCACCGTACAGGTGGTACCCGCCGCCAGCAAAAAGCCCTCGGGCACTTCATCGATATGAATCCGCACCGGCACCCGCTGGGCCAGGCGCACCCAGTTGAAGGTCGGATTGACGTCAGCGATCAGCTCGCGGCTTTCCGGGTTGTCGCGGTCATAGATGCCGCGCGAGATACTCTCTACATGCCCTTTGAGCCGCTCGCCGCTCATCATCTGCAACTCGGCCTGGTCGCCCACCCGCACGTGCGGCAGCTTGGTCTCTTCGAAGAAGCCATAAACCCAGAACGAATCCTTGTCGACCACCGCCATCTTCGGCTCGCCGGTGCGCGCGTAGTCACCGCGATGGACGTTGAGGTTGGTGACATAGCCATCGACCGTGGCGAGGATCTTGGTCCGCTTGAGGTCCAGCTCGGCCGCCGCCAATTGCGCCTGGGCCTGCTGGTAATCGGCCAGCGCCGAGTTGGCGATGTTGCTGGCGTCGTCACGGTTCTCCCGCGAGATCACCAGGTTGTCCATGTCGGCGCGGCGATGGGCGTTGACCTTGCGCATTTCCCAGGTGGCCTTGCGCGAGGCGACCAGCGCCTGGGCCTGGCGGACCGCCACTTGGTAGTGCTCGGGGTCGATCTGCAGCAGCACATCGCCTTTCTTCACCAACTGGTTGTCGCGCACCGGCACATCGACCACGTAGCCCGGCACGTCGGCAGCGACGTTGATGATGTCGGCACGCACGCGCCCGTCGCGGGTCCAGGGCGTGTTCATGTAATGCACCCAGAGCTGGCGACCGATCACCACGGCAGCGGCCAGCACGAGCAAGGTGGCGATCAGGCTGAAAAACTTTTTCATCAACAGGGGTCTCAACGGTAGAGAGTCAGGGCGATGGATCCGAACAGGCAGATAAACAGGCACAGGCGCAGCAGCGCCGGGTGCCAGAAGAAGCGGTAGCCGTCATGACTGGCGATAAACCGGTCCAGGCCCCAGGCAAGGCCGGCGGCGAACAGGAACATCAAGGTCATGGTCGGCATGTAGACGCCATGGAAGGCGATTTCACGAGGCATGGGGCAGTCCTTTGGCCGGGGCCAGTTCGGCCAGCGGCGACTGAGGGTCGAGCAGTGAAGTACGGATGAAATGCAGGTAGCTCTGCACCCGGCGCAGGGCCGAGGTGTCGAAGTGGCGGGCGAACGGCTCGTCGGTGGCCTGCACCCGGCTGATGGCATGGTCCACCGCCACCAGCGCACGCTCGTGGTTGCTCGCGCTCGGCTGCATGAACAGGCGCGCCAGGGCGCGGCCCATGACCCGGATGGCCTGGCGCCAGGGCTGCGATTCGGCGTAGCACGGGTGCACCGGCAAAATCGCCTGTTCCTTGCGCAGTTCGATGATCGCATGACCGACCTCAAGCACCACGAACATCCAGCGCAGCAACTTGCTCTGCACCCGCGGCTGGCCGACCGCCAGGCCATAGGCCTGGTGCAGCAGGTCGCGGGTGCGGCTTTCGAAGCTCGAACCCAAGCCGCGCAGGCGCCCGGTGATCGCATACAGCACCTGGGCACGCAAATCCTGCTCCAGGCGGCTCCACAACCAGCGGCTGTTGGGCGGCAGGATGATTGCCCCGGCAGCGGCGCAGACCAGCATACCAATGACCATGGCGATGTAGTCGTTGATGAAGTTGTAAGGGTTGTAGATGGTCAGGTTGTCCGGCACGGAACCGGTGGCAAAAAAGATCAGCAGGCCCAGCCCGTAACCGGCATAGGCCGGTCGCGAGGCGAGGAACGCGCCGAACACGAACACCGGCGCCAGTACCAGGCACAACAGCGGGAAACCGTCGATCCAGGGGAACACGAAGAAGGTTTCGAAGAAGCCGACAAAGGCGCCGAACAAGGTCCCGCAGGCCATCTGGAACGACATGCGCTTGGGGTTTGGCGTGGCCGCCGAGAGGCCGACGGTGGCCGCGGCGATCAGCGTCATCATCGCCCCGCTCGGCCAGGCGGTGAGTATCCAGAAGCTGCCCAGCACCAGCAGGATGAACGCGGCGCGCACACCGGCGGCCAGCGAGGCCATCCAGTTGGTCTGCGCCACATAGGGCTCATCCCACTGCTCGCGGGCATGGTTGTGCTCGGTCAGCGAAGCGTGGGTCTGGGCGTAGCTGTGCATGTCGTCGACGAAGCGGTACAGCAGTTCGTAGGCAGTGTGGAAGTCCAGCAGGTCGGCATCGCTCGGGCCGCTCTCGACATACGCTGCACGCAGGGTGCGCACGCGCTCCGGCAAGCCTTCCTTGTAGGCCGCCAGCTGTTCGGCCAGGCGCGCCGCATCACCCTCGGTGAGACCGCGACCGGCATAGGCGTCGAGCAGCTCGGCCAGGGCGGTGAGCCCCGGCTCGATGGCGGTGACGATCTGCAGCGGCCCACGCAAACGCAAGCGCTCCAGCAACTGGTGCAAGGCGTTGAAGCGCGTGGTGATGGCCATGAATTCGCTGTTCATCCGCCCCAGGCGCCCGTTGCGCCGGCGCATGTGCGGGTCTTCGAAGGCGGTGACGCTGCGCAGGCTTTCCAGACCTACGGCCTCGGCGATAAAGCGCACGTTGCTGCTTTCAAAGCGGTCGCGCTGGCTGTCGCCGCGCAGGCCCTCGGCAACGAAGCCGGCGAACACGCCAAAGCGCTGGTACAGGGCGTTGCGCATCGAGGCACTGGCCGACTGCGGCAAAATCGCGGCGCTGACCAGGGTCGAGACAAGGATCCCCAGGGAGATTTCCAGCACCCGCCACACCGCAGCCATAAACGCGCCGTCAGGGTGCTGCAAGGCCGGCAGGCCGACCATCGCCGCGGTGTAACCGGCGAGCACGAAACCATAGGCGCGAAAGGTACGGTAGCGCATGGCGCCGGCCGAACACAGGCCGACCCAGATCGCCAGGCTCGGCAGGAACAGCTCGGTGTTCTGCGGGAACAAGGCGATCAGCGCGACCATCATCGACGAGCCGGCCAGGGTGCCCAGCAGCCGGTAGAAGCTCTTGGCGAACACATGGCCACTCTGCGGCTGCATGACGATGAACACAGTGATCATCGCCGTGCGCGGCTGCGGCAGTTCCAGGCGCATGGCCAGCCACAGGGTCAGGAAGGCGGCGCTGAGGACCTTGAAGATGTACACCCAGGTGACCCCGTCGGTGCGCACCCACTCAAAGAACCCGCGACGCCACTCCAGGGTGGCCAGCCAGCGAAACGGCAGGGTCAGTACGCTCATTCGGCATGGCCCGGCTTGTCGAAGACTGCCAGGGTTACCGGGGTTTTCGGCGCCTGCTGACGGTCTTCGCCGGGCACATCGTTGCCCGCGCCCAGGCCGCCGCCCAGGGCCGTGACCAGTTCGGCATGGGCACTCAGGCGTGCGGCCTGGACCTGCTGCTGGATTTGTTGCTGGCGGAACAACTGAGTTTGCGCGTTGAGCACATTAAGGTAATCGGTCAGGCCGCGCTGGAAGGCGATCATGGCGATGTCGTAGGTCTTTTGCGCCGAGGCCACCGATTCGGCGGCAAAGTGTTGCTGCTCGTTCATCGACTCACGACGGATCAACTGATCGGAAACACCCTTGAGCGCCTCGACCACGGTCTGGTTGTAGCGCGCCACGGCGATGTCATAACCAGCCGCGGCAACCCCCAGTTGCGAGCGCAAGCGACCGCCGTCGAACACCGGCAGGCTGATCGCCGGGCCGACGTTGTAGTTGAACTTGCGCCCGGTCAGAAACTCCAGCGGCCCGCCGCCGGTGGCCATGAAACCGAGGCCACCGACCAGGTCGACGTTGGGGAAGAAGCCGGCATGGGCGACATCGATACCACGGGCCTGGGCTGCGACCTGCCAGCGGCTGGCGACCACGTCCGGGCGCTGGCCGACCAGTTCGGCGGGCAAGGCCGAGGGCAATTTCAGCGCAGTGCCCAGCGCCAGTCGTGGACGCTGCAGCTGCGCGCCCTCGCCTGGACCTTTACCGGCCAAGGCTGCCAGCTGGTTACGGGCCAGGGCGATTTCCTCATTGAGGGCATCGAGCTGGCGGTGGGTTTCCGGCAGTGGCGTCTGCGCCTGGCTGACTTCAAAGTGCGTGCCGATGCCACCGGCCAGGCGCCGCTCGGCCAGGGCCAGGATCTGCTCCTGTTGCTCAAGCTCGGCCTTGACGATATCGCGCTGGGCAAAGTGCAGCGACAGCTGGATGTAGGCCTTGACGATGTTGTTCTGCAGCTCGAGCTGGGCCTGACGCGCCTGGGCCACGCTCATGTGGGCCATGTCCACGGCCTGCTCGCTGGCATTGCGCTCCCGGCCCCAGAGGTCCAGGGCGTAGCTCAAGCCAAGCGATGCATTGTTGTCCCAGGTGTTGGCCCCGGACAACGCGCCGGGGCCATAGAACTGGTCTTGCGGCCAGTTGTGGCGCTTGAGCGTCGACTGGCCGTTGACCTGCAGTTTTTCTGCCGACTCGACCACCCCGGCCATGGCCTTGGCTTCACGCACACGGGCGACGGCCATGGCCAGGGTCGGGCTGTCTTGCACGGCCAGGGCGATCCAGCGATCGAGTTGCGGGTCGCCGTAGGCCCGCCACCATTGCTGGTCGGGCCAATGGGCGTCGAGGGCGGCTTCACGGATCGCCGCGTCGGTGGTCAGGGTATTGGCTTGCAGCGTCTTGCTTTGCGGGGCAATGCCCCAGGTTCCGATACAGCCGCTCAAGGTCAAGCTAAAGGCACAGGCACTGAGCGCATTGAGCGCTCTGATGATGCGACGCGGCACAGCTGCGAATTCCCGACATAGAAGGTGGATGACGCTTGGAGACGCAATTCTAGGGGGCCGCCGCACTGGCGATAAGCGTGCATTACTGCGAATCTTTGTTACGAAAACAGTGATAATCCGGCTTTAGTCTGAAGACCGCCTCGGTTACTTCATGTCACAATTTGTCGTCTACTTTGAGAGCGACCCATGGACACCCTGCAAAACATGCGTGCTTTTAGTTGCGTCGCGCAAGTCGGCAGCTTCACTGCCGCGGCCGTGCAACTGGATACGACCACCGCCAACGTGTCGCGGGCGGTCTCCAATCTTGAAGCCCATCTGCAAACCCGCCTGCTCAACCGCACCACCCGGCGCATCGCCCTGACCGAGGCCGGCAAGCGTTACCTGATGCGCTGCGAACAGATCCTCACCTACGTCGAAGAAGCCGAAGCCGAGGCCAGCGACGCCCATGCGCGCCCGGCCGGGCAACTGAAGGTGCATTCGATGACCGGGGTCGGCCAGCATTTCGTCATCGATGCCATCGCCCGCTACCGCGAAACCCACCCGGACGTGACCTTCGACCTGACCATGGCCAACCGCGTGCCGGACCTGCTCGACGAAGGCTACGACGTGTCCATCGTGCTGGCCAGCGAGCTGCCGGACTCGGGCTTTGTCTCCCAGCGCCTGGGCATCACCTACAGCATCGTCTGCGCCTCGCCCGACTACGTGAAACGCCACGGCATCGCCCACAAGCCCAGCGACCTGCTCAACCACGCCTGCCTGCGCATGGTCAGCCCGGTGATCCCGCTGGAGAAATGGCTGTTCGACGGCCCCGAAGGCCAGGAAGTGGTCAACATCACCCAGGCGCCGTTCCAGGTGAACTCCGCCGACGCGATGAAAACCGCGATCCGCAGTGGCATGGGCGTTGGTGTGCTGCCGATCTATTCGGCGATCGAGGGCCTGCGTGATGGCTCACTGGTGCGGGTGATGCCCGAGTACCGCCTGCAGGAGCTCAACCTGTACGCGATCTACCCGTCGCGCCAGTACCTGGATGCCAAGATCAAGACCTGGGTCGAGTACCTGCGCAATTCTCTGCCGGAAATTCTCGCCGCCCACGAAGCGGACCTGAAAACCCACGAACTGCGCATCGCCACCTGAAATCTTGCTGCACAGGGGTGGTGGAGAATGATAGCGTGCTACCCATTCTCCACCGCCCGCAGAGATTTCGCCGATGAAAAAGACCGTCCTTGCCTTCAGCCGCATCACCCCGGCGATGGTCGAACGCCTGCAGCAAGACTTCAACGTAATCGTGCCCAACCCCAAGCTCGGCGACATCAGTGCCCAGTTCAACGACGCCTTGCCCGAGGCGCATGGCCTGATCGGCGTCGGCCGCAAGCTCGGCCAGGCGCAACTGGCAAACGCCAGCAAGCTGGAAGTGGTCGCCAGCGTCTCGGTGGGCTACGACAACTATGACCTGGCCTACTTCAACCAGCGCGGCATCGCCCTGACCAACACCCCTGACGTGCTCACCGAGAGCACCGCCGACCTCGGCTTTGCCCTGCTGATCGGCGCGGCGCGGCGGGTGGCCGAGCTGGATGCCTGGACCAAGGCCGGGCAATGGCAGGCCACCGTGGGCCCGGCGCAGTTTGGCAGCGACGTGCATGGCAAGACCCTGGGTATCGTCGGCCTCGGCAATATCGGCGCGGCCATTGCCCGGCGTGGGCGCTTCGGTTTCAACATGCCGATCCTCTACAGCGGCAACAGCCGCAAGCCGGCCCTGGAACAGGAACTGGGCGCGCAATACCGCAGCCTCGATGAGCTGCTGGCTGAAGCTGACTTCGTCTGCCTGGTGGTACCACTGGGGGCGCAGACCAAGCACCTGATCAGCACCCGTGAACTGCAGCTGATGAAGCCCAGTGCCTTCCTGATCAACGTGTCCCGTGGGCCGGTGGTGGATGAGGCGGCGCTGATCGAGGCCCTGCAGGCCGGCACCCTTCGCGGCGCCGGGCTGGATGTGTACGAGAAGGAACCACTGGCAGCCTCGCCGTTGTTCCAGCTGAAAAACGCCCTGACCTTGCCGCATGTAGGTTCGGCTACCGCTGAAACCCGCGAGGCCATGGCCAATCGCGCGATTGATAACCTGCGCAGCGCCTTGCTGGGTGAGCGGCCGCGGGATCTGGTCAATCCGCAGGTGTGGAAGTAGGCGGTACGAGTACCTAATCAACCACCCTTACCGTTATCAGTGGTGAAATCTGCGACGGCAGGCTGAGCACCGAGAGATCGAAAAACAGCACACCAGTGCCGCCCAGTGCGCTTTGCAAATAGCGCCTGGGCAGCACGAACTCGTGCCCGCGATAGTCTTCCCAACGCTCGATTGCATGCGAGTCCGAGTAGGTTTCCGGATCCCCTCCCGGTGGAAAACCAATCCAGCCTAGGAGCAAGGTTGCTCCTTGAGAGCCCTGCAAGCCTGGCAAGGAATAACCACTGAGCGTCAGCCCCTCCTCGCCCACCTGGGAAAGGCTGACAGTCCAGGCCGCATCTTTGAGAGTGGGCGGCGCGACCACCGGTTTATCGGACTTGCCCATCATCACTTCCATGACCGTTGCCTCGAACGCTGCGGATGTGTTGAGCGCAAGTTACGCCCTTGGAACGTCCCTGAAACCTGGCATTTTTATCAGGTACTGCGTCGGCCTCATCGCGGGTCAAGCCCGCTCCCACAGATTAATCCCAACTTGTGGGAGCGGGCTTGACCCGCGATTGCTACCTCAAGGCCACGACCGGCTCGACCACCTTGGGCCGGGGCTTGCGAAACACCAGCACGTTGCCCAGCATCACCAGCACCAGGCCTGCCAACGCCGGCGCCGTCCATTGATAACCCTCGTAGAACGCCGAGACGTTCAGCGCCACCAACGGGAACAACACCGTGCAGTAAGCGGCCCGCTCCGGCCCCATGCGTCCGACCAGGGTCAGGTAGGCGGTAAAACCGATCACCGAGCCCGGGATCACCAGGTACAACAGTGAGCCGATGTAGCGCGTGTTCCATTCCATGGCAAACGCAATGCCGCTGACCAGGCAGTACAGCCCGAGCATGCTCGCGCCATAGAGCATGCCCCAGGCATTGGTGGTCAGCGGCCGCAGGCCGGCCTTTTGTTGCAGGCTGGAGAGCATGTTGCCGGCCGAAAAACACAGGGTGCCCAGCAGCGCCAGGCCCAGGCCGATAATGGTTTCGCGGCTGGCGGCATGCCCGGACAGCTCCGGCCAGAACAGCAGGCCCAGCCCGGCCAGGCCGAGGGCGCCACCGGCAAGCACATTGGCGGCAACCTTCTGGCCAAAGAATACCCGCGCATTCAGCGCGTTCCACAAGGTGGCGGTGGAGAACACCACGGCGATCAGGCCACTGGGAATCCACTGGCTGGCGGTCAGAAAGCACATGAAGTTGACGCAGAACAGGCACAGGCCCTGGGCCAGGCAGATCAGGTGGCCACGGCGATTCATCGGTTGCAGGCGGCGGCTGAGCAGCAGGATGGCAAACAGCACCAGCGCCGCCAGGGCAAAGCGGTAGACGATCGACACAGGAATGGCGACCACGCCCAGTTGCAGCTTCAAGGCAATCCAGGTGGTGCCCCAGATCAGCACAGTGAGCAGGTATAACGACAGGTTCATGGCGGCACTCCTCTATTGCAGGCCACCAGTGTGCAACTGCAACCTCATCCGGCACTTGCACATTCTTGCGCTTTTGCACAGGCAACAGCTGTCAGCCCCGGCCTGGCGGAGTACGATGGCCCACAGAGGTAAGGACCATGACGCCGTTGGACCAGCTGCAAGTCTTCAAAGCCATGCACGACTCACCCCATGCCCGCCTGGAACACAGCGCGCACCTGGGGGACGGCCTGGCAGCAGCCCTGTGGAACAACCGTCACGACGCCCGCGACTACGAGGCTCCCAGCCATCACACCCTGTCGTGTTACATCGCCGACGGCACCGGCACCTTTCGCCGTGACCGCCCCGGCCACACCGGCGCACCCGACAAGCTGTGCATCATGCCGGCAGGATCAGCCTCGCATTGGGTGGTCAACGGCTCGATCCGCCTGGCACACCTGTACATCAGCCAGGAGCAATTCGCCCTCGGTTGCGTCAGCCTGCTGGACCGCGAACCCCGTGAACTGCAACTGCAGGAGGCGACCTTTCTCGACGACCCCGAGCAGGCCCGGCGTTTTCGCCAGCTGATCGCCCTGGACTGGGACGAACCGGGCGAGCGCTTGCTGACCAGCAGCCTGGCCCACGAGATTCTCGACCACGCCCTGCTCAGCCAGGTTGGCCTGCGCCAGGGCCTGCGCCTTAAAGGCGGGCTGGCCGCGCACCAGCGCCGGCAACTGCGCGAGTATGTCGAAGGCCACCTCGATCACCCGCTGAGCCTTGGCGAGCTGGCGGCGCTGTGCAACCTCTCCGAGTACCACTTCGCGCGGATGTTTCGCGAAAGCTTCGGCCTGCCGCCGCACCAGTACCTGCTGGCCCGGCGCCTGGCCAAGGCGCGGCAACTGCTGCGCCATGGCCAACTGCCGCTGGGCGAAGTGGCCCTGCTGTGCGGCTTTGCCAGCGCCAGCCATTTCAGCAACCGCTTCCGCCAGGCCCTGGGGGCCACGCCCGGTGCTTACCGGGCCGCCTTCAGCGCTTAGAACTCGAGGGTGCTGGACAGGCTGACCTGACGCGCATCGCCCACCGAGACAAAGTAACGGTTCACCGCCGAGCTGTAATAGGTGCGGTCGAACAGGTTCTTGACGTTCAACTGCAAGCGCACCTTGTGCTCGTCCAGGCGGGTTTCGTAGCTGGCGAAGGCATCGGCGACGGTGTAGCCCGGCAGCTCGAAATCATTCTCGGCGTTACCCGCCCGCTCACCGACATAGCGCGCACCGGCGCCCAGGCGCAGGCGATCGCCGCCGAACAGGCTGCCCGCGTCATACACCGCCGACAGCGAACCGCTGTGGCGCGCTACGTTCTGCAGGCGATTGCCTTCGAGCGTGGGGTCCTGGGTGACGTCGGCATCGGTGAAGGCATAGCTGCCGATCAGGCTCCAGCGCTCGCTCAACTGCCCGCTCAGGTCCAGCTCGACGCCCCGTGAGCGCACCTCGCCCGCATTGCTGTAGAGGGTGTCGCCGGTTGCCGAGTCGAAGTTGGCCACCAGCACGTTGCGCTTGCGGATGTCGAACAGCGCCAGGGTGCCGGTCAGCGCCCCCGGCACGTCGAGCTTGGCACCCAGTTCCCAGGATTTGCCCTGTTCAGGTTCCACGCCCGAGTCCAGCACCAGGCCGCCGCTCAGTGGGGCGACGCTGGAATTGGGCTTGAACGATTCGGTGTAGCTGCCATAGAACGACAGCTGCTCGTCGACCTTGTACACCAGGCCCAGCCGCGGCACCCAGGCCTGGCCATTGCTGTTGGTGTTGGCCTTGAACGGCCGCCCGCGCCCGGCGAGCTGGTCATACATCTGGTAGCGCGCGCCGGCGACCAGGATCCAGTGCTCATCGAGGTGGATCGAATCCTGGAAGAACAGCGAGTCGCTGCGCAGCTTGTCGGTCTGCGCGCTGTCGCTGTCACGCACGCTGGTGCCTTCGACTTCGCGGCCATACACCGGGTTCAGGTAACTGAAGGTGCTCAGGCTGCTCTGGCGGATCAGGTCGGCGCGGTAGACCTTGCGGTATTCGTTATCCAGGCCGAACAGCAGGTCGTGCTGCATCCCCGCCAGTTGCACCGTGCCCTCAAGGCTCAAGGTGGCGAAACGGTCGCTGCTGAGTGCGCCGTGGGTGCCGTCCATGCTGCGGGTCAGGGTGCCGCGCGAGGCGTTGACGCCGGTCACCCGCACCTGGCTGGCGTCGTAGGTTTCACGGTTGTAACTGAAGCCAAAGTGGGCTTTCCAGTCATCCGCAAGCTGATGATCGACCTCCAGCCGATAGAGGTCCGAGCGCCCTTGCATGTCATTGAACGGCTCGTCCAGGCGCCGGGTGCTGGGGATATCCAGCGGGTGGTTGGTGCGCGGGTCGATGGCGGTGCCACGGTCGAACGGATAGAGAAACTCGCGGTGCTCGTAGGCCAGCAGCACCTGGGTGTCTTCGCCGTACCAGGCCAGCGATGGCGCCACCAGCGATTCGCGGTGGGTGCCGAAGTTGCGCCAGTAGTCTTCATCTTCATGGTCGAGCACCAGGCGGTAGGCGAAGTTGCTCTCGCCCAGCGCGCCGGTGCTGTCCAGGCCGCCGCCGCTGCCGTTCTTGCCGCTGCCATAAGTAGAGCCGCGCAGGTTCAGGGCGTTGTAGCGTTGCAGTTGCGGCCGCTTGCTGACCACGTTGATCACCCCGCCCGGGTCCTGGATACCGTACAACAATGAGGCCGGGCCCTTGAGCACTTCGACCCGCTCAGTGGTGGCATTGAGGCTGCGGCCCTGCACGATGGGCATGCCATCGCGCATGATCGAGCCGTCGCGGTTGTCGCCAAAGCCGCGCTTCATCACCGTGTCCTGGGTGCCGCCGAAGTTGTTGCCCTGGGTCACGCCGCTGACATTGGCCAGGGCATCGTCGAGGTTGCGCGGGGCCTGGTCCTTGAGCACCTGGGCCGGTACCACGTTAATGGCCTGGGGCGTCTGCATGATCAATGCCTGGCTGCGCATCACCGAGCTGCTTTGCGGCGGCTGATAGCTGTAGTCGGCATCGGCCTGCGAGTTCACCGTGGTCGCCTCGAGCTTGAGCGCAGTGCCGGCATCGAGCGGTTCGAGGGTCAGGGTGCGGACATCGACGCGGCGAACGGCGAAGCCGGAATTGCCCAGCAGTTGCTGCAAAGCCTGCTCGGCGCTGAGGCTGGCGTTGAGAGCCGGAGCATTGATCGATGGCAGGTCGGCGGTGTAGATCACACTTTGCCCGGTCAGCCGGCTGAAGTCATTGAGCGCCTGCACCAGCGGCTTGCTCGCTTGGGAAAAGCTGTAGACCTGCTGCGCGGCGGCGACACCCAAGGGCAATGCGCTACCCGCAGCCAGCGCCGCGACACTGAGCCAACGTGAAAAGCGACGCGCTGGCGAGGGTGTGAACTTCATGACCGATGACCTGTGAAGGAGTGATGTTTATGCGAATGAATCGCACTTTCACTCACTACACGGTTGTCGCACGAGGTTACCTCAGCACTTTCTGAAAATATTTTTCAGCGGATCAGCGTGACCCGCTCCAGCAGGGTATTGCGCTTGAAGCCGAGCACCGCACCGAGCGAATCCAGCGCCGCCAGTGGCTGGCTGGCCGGGAAGCTGGCGCTGACCTTGCGTTTGCCCAGCTCGCTGTCGAGCAGGATGATGCGCCCCGGGTAGTAGCGGGCCAAGTCGTCGATCACCGTGCTCAGCGGCACCTGGTAGTAATTGAGCCAGCCCTGGCGCCAGGCCAGGCGTGATTCGCTGTCCACCGCTTCGACGGCGCTGGCGGTGCCGTCGCGATAGGCGACCTGCTGGCCGCCGCTCAGCTGTTGCTGCAAACGCCCGGGGGCCGCCGTCACCGCGACCCGGCCATCGAGCACGGTGACCCGGGCCCCGCCGCTGTGCTTGCGGACCTCGAACCGGGTACCGAGCACCTGGGTCTGGCCGTTTGCCGCGTCGACCACAAAGGGCTCACCGGTATGCGTGACATGAAAGAACGCCGCGCCCCGGCGGATCGTCACCTGTCGCACCCCGTGCGTGAAATCCACCGATACCGCACTGCCGGCATCCAGGGTCATGTGCGAATTGTCGGCCAGCACCACCTCCTCAACCTGCCCCGCGGCTGTAACGTAATCCGCCTGCAGGTCGTCCAGCCAGTACCCCGGATGCCAGCCTGCCGCCGTTCCCAGCGCCAGCACCAGGCAGGCGGCTGCAGCGCAGCTGGCAACACGGCGCCAGGTGCGCCCCGGCGCCGGTTGCTGCATGGCGCGCAGGTAACCTTGCAGGGCCTGGTCCTCTTCGGCGGCCAGCAGGCTGGCCGGTGCTTCGCTCAGGCGCCACAACGCCTGGGCCTGGGCATAGGCCCGGGCATGCGCCGGGTTGGCCAGCAGCCAGCGCTTGAACTCGGCACGCTCGGCCAATTGCGGCTGTTCGTTGATCCGGCTCAGCCAGCCCAGTGCGGCCTGTTCGTGCTCGGCGGTGATCTCGGTCATGGTGCTTTCCCTGGCTTGCGCGGGCTGGCTGACGGCAGCGCAACACTTGCCTTGCACGCCTCCAGAGCGCGCATCATGTGTTTTTCCACGGCGCTCTGGGACAGGCCCATGGCCTTGGCGATCTCGGCGTACTTGCACCCGTGGATGCGGTTGAGCAGAAAGATCTGCCGGGTACGCTCGGGCAGCTCCCGCAGCGCCGCTTCAATGCGCTGCAAGTCGCTGTTTGCCTCCAGGGCCGCTTGCGGTTCACTGACATGATCGTCGGCGACTTCCAACTGCAGGCTGTCGGTGACCCGCTCTCGCGCGCCTTCGCTGCGCAGGTGATCAATGGCGATGTTGCCGGCACAGCGCAGCAGATAGGTATCGAGTGCCTCGACCTTGACCTGCGGGCGCCGCCAGAAGCGCAAAAACAACTCCTGGATCAGGTCCGAAGCCGTGGCCCGGCAACCGATACGGCGGCTGACCAGGGCTTCCATCTGCGCCCGCTGGGCAAGGAACACCTGCACAAAGCGCGCGCGACCGCTCGCCCCGTCGGCGTCACATGCACCGTCGGCGGGCAGATCGAGCGGCTCGTTCACCACTTTACAGTGATGCCATCGCAGTCAACGGCGCCAGCACCACGCTGGCCGTTGCCAGGCCCAGCAACAGGCGCGGCTGGTAAGGCAAGAGGAACACCCAGAGGGTGACCCCGGCCATCAGCACCGCGAACAGCTCGACCAGGCCCATGGCCCAGCCGCTGTGGCGCACGGCCAGTAGCAGCGCCAGAGCCAGCAGTACCCAGCCGGCGATGCGCAGGGCCATGAGCCGCGCATGACCGGGCTTGTGCCCGAGCAGGTCCTTGTAGTGCTTTTCCATGGCCAGGCACAGGGCGGCAAAGCCGGCAAAACCAAACAGGGCAATGGCCAGCATCAGTTCACCTCGCTTTCGATCAACGTACCGGGTGCGCTCTTGGCCTCACGCGGCGCACGCTTGGCCGCCACTACC
>NZ_JH650757.1:22216-69343 GCF_000259195.1 Pseudomonas donghuensis | reverse complement strand
CCCCCCCCCCCCCCCCGCCACATCTTGGCGGCGGCCCAGGCCAGGAACAGCCCGCTGGCCAATGCGCTCAGGTCGAAACCGGCCATGGCCCAATCGCCGACGGCGATCGAATGGTTCAAGCCCTGCCCCGTGGTCAGGCCGTTGAGCAGCGGCAAAGCCGCCCACAGCACGGCCCCCAGGCCCAGTTGCTCGGCCCAGGCACGGCGCCCCGGGCGCAGCATGGCGTGCAGCAACGACAGCGCCCAGAGCAGGAAGAAACTGTTGATCTCCCAGTCGGCACGGCCCTCCAGGCCAATCGGCAACAGGCGGTTGGCCCAGAAGAACGCCGCCACGCCGATCAGCAGGCCGCTCATGCTGGCGATGTTCAGCACCTCGACCAGGCGCAACTCGAACGGCTGGGTGCCGCTCTTGGCATGCTTGAGCTGGCGCTTGCCCAGCCACATCACCAGGCCGGTGCCGATCACCGCCGTGCCGGCCAGGCCGAAGAAGAAGTACAACCAGCGTAACCATGGGCCGGCGAAAACCCCCATGTGCAACCCGTACATGCCGCCGGAAATCAGCATCGGCGTGGCATCGATCTGGCTGCCGCCCTGCAGGGTGCCGTTGACCCCATCGAACAGCCAGCCACCGCCACGCTGGTGAGCGATGCGGTCGCCGGCATGGCGCACGAAGCGTACCCGGGCGTTCTGGTCACCGGGGTTCTGCACCTCGACCCACGACAGGTTGGCCCCCGGCGCTTGCGCCTGAACCTTGGCGTACAACTGCGGCAACGGCAGCAGCGGCGCCGGTGTACCCGCCACTTTGACCTCGTCGGGCGCACCGAACAGGTCACTGAAAAAGCCACGGGTATTGTCGCCATAGCTGGCAATGATGCTGGCCGGCATGACCATAGCCATGAAGATCACCAGGCTGCTGTAGCTGATCATCAGGTGAAACGGCAGCACCAGCACGCCAATGGCGTTATGCCCGTCGAGCCAGGAACGCTGGCCCTTGCCCGGACGGAAGGTGAAGAACTCCTTGAAGATCTTCTTGTGGGTAATGATTCCGGTCACCAGGCCCAGAAGCATGATGAACGCGGCAAAGGTCGACAGCCAGCGGCCCCAGGGGTGAGGCATCTGCAGCTGGAAGTGGAAGCGATAGAAGAACTCGCCGCCACGGGTCTCGCGCGCCTGCAGTTCGCTGCCGGTGGCAGGGTCGAGGGTTTTCGAGGTGAAATCGCGGCGCCCGCCTCCAGGCTTGGGCCAGCCCACGCTCAATGCCGGTTCGCGGGCGTTGGGCAACTGGATGAACCAGCTGCCGGCCGTCGGCGCATGCTCCTGCAGGTAGCGCTGGGCCAGGTCCAGGCTCGCCGCCGGGTCCAGCGCTCGGCTGGGCACTTCCGGCTGCGTCCAGTGACTGATTTCTTCCTTGAAATAGGACATTGTCCCGGTCAGGAAAATCGCAAACAGCAACCAGCCGAAGATCAGCCCGGTCCAGGTGTGCAGCCAGGCCATGGCCTGGCGAAAGCCCTCTTTCATGCGCTTTTCATCCAATAGGCCAGGCCGCTGATCATTGCCAGCACCAGGCTTGGCACCAGGACACCCAGCCAGGCCTGCCAGGCGCTACGACAGGCGAAGCACCAGAGGAAGGCCACCAGGTAGAACAGGAAGGACAGCATCATGCCGCTGATCACCGCCTCGGCACGCGGCACCGGCAGCAACAGGGTGATGCAGACGCTGGCCATGGCCGCCAGCAGATAGCCACCGAACACGGCAGCCAGGCTGCGGGAGGTCACGGCCAGGCGGTAACTGAGGGGCAGCCTGGCGGCTTTGCTTTTCATGGCATCCGTCCATTACGAGAAGCGCACAATAATAATGATTTATATTCTCATAATCAAAGCCGCCGGCCAGACGGATCAGAACGACAGATCGACGCCCACGGTGTAACGGCGGCCATCCAGTACGGTCTGGTAGTTTTCGTAGTCCACTTCCTTGTTGAAGACGTTGTACACACCGGCCAGCAGCTTAACGTTCTTGGTCACCCGATAGGTGCCGCCGAGGTCGACGAAGGTGTACGACGGCGTGCCGTCGGACATGGTGGTACGGCCCAGGTAATCCGAGGTTTTGCCGCGATAGTTCAGGCGTGCCCAGGTCCCCAGCTGGTCTGTAGCCTGCCAGTCGAGGGTGGCGTTGAACATGTGCCGTGGCATCTGGTTCAAGGCCTTGCCCTTCTGCGGGCCGCTCTTCTGCTCGGACGCGGTGAAGGTGTAGTTGGTGGCCAGCGACACACTCTGGGTGATGTCCCAGTCCAGGGTCGCTTCAATACCGCGCATCTGCGCTTCATCGACGTTGACCCGGTCACTGATGAACTTGTACGAGGTGCCGCCGATCTGGCACTGGCCCGAGGCATTGCCGGTGCTGTCGGTGCAGCGGCGGGTCTCGGTGATCTTGTCCTTGAAGTCGGTGTTGAACAGGGTCAGGCCGGTGGAGAAACCTTCAAGGTTGTCCCAGATGAAACCGATTTCCTGGCTCAGGCTCTTTTCCGGCTTGAGGCTGGAGTTGCCGACGATGATTGCCGGATCGCCACCGCCACCGGTGATCTGGCCCCAGTCATCCACGGCGGCGCGGATGTCCGGCGAGCGATAACCGCTGGATACGCCACCCTTGATGGTCCATTGCTCGGTCGGGTGATAGACCCCGTACAGGCGTGGCGACCAGTGGGTGCCGTAGTTTTCATCGCGGTCCATGCGCAGGCCGCCGGTCAGGGCGAAGGCTTCGGTCAGGCGCCATTCGTCTTCGGCAAACAGTGCCCACGACCAGCGGGTCAGTTGGTTGACGCTGGCCGCCGAGGCCAGTTGGTTGCCCTCGTCGCTGAGGTCTTCGTACTTGTACTGGCCGCCTAGGGTGGTGATGTGCGAATCGCTGAAGAACGACACCTGCGAATTGAGCACGGTGTTTTCCAGTTCCATGCGCCGGCCGGGGTTCTCGATTTTCTCGCGCTGCAGGTAGCTTTCGCTGGTGAGGCTGTCCCAGCGCCCGGAGTGGGTGATGGAAAAGTTGGTGCGGTCGTAGTCGTTGCGGCTGGCGGATCGGCTCGCCGAACGGCCTTTGTGCGCGTTGCGCTCTTGCTCGGACTTGCCCGCTTCCAGGGTGATGTCGTTGTGTTCATCCGGGGTGAACGAGAGCTTGGCCGTGGCACTGTCGGTGCTCTGCTCGTTGAAGCCGTTGACGATATGGTCTTCGTCGCGGCGCGAACGCTGGCCGTACAGCTGCAGGCCAACCAGGTTGTCGACCAGCGGCCCGGAGATAAAGGCGTTGGTGCTGTTGTAGTTGCCCGAGTCGGAGCGGTCCTGGAAGGTCGCTTCAGTGCGGATGCCGCCATACCACTGCGGGGTGACCTTGCGGGTGATGATGTTGATCACCCCACCCATGGCATCGGAGCCGTACAGCGACGACATCGGCCCGCGCACCACTTCGATACGCTCGATGGCTTCCAGCGGCGGCATCCAGCCCTGCTCGATACCGGCACCATCGCTGTTCGGGCGGGTCGCGCGCGAGTCCTGGCGTTTGCCGTCGACCAGCATCAGGGTGTACTTGGAGGCCATGCCGCGAATGCTGATGTCGCTGGAGCTGGCGCCACCGGTGACCACCACGCCCGGCACATCGCGCAGGGCATCGGTGACGTCACGGTAGGACTTGTTCTCGATCTGCTCGCGGGTAATCACCGAAATCGATGCCGGCGCATCCTTGATCTGCTGAGAGAAACCCGACGCGGTCACCACCATGTTGTCCAGCTCCAGTGGCTGGGTCTGGGCGCTGGCGTGGGCGCTGTACAGCGAGCAGAGGGTAAGCGCGAGGCAGGATTTGCTGAAAGTCGGGGACACGAGGACCTCTCCCTGAGAAATGTAAAGGTTGCGTAAATTCACCAAGGGAGCGAATGCTAGTTATTCTCAAATGAGAGTAAAGCGTATTTACGTTTTTTACATTTTCCCGATCCTCTGCTACGCCCGTCAGTCAGGCGCCGATTGCCGAGTAGTGGCACTCTTTACTACAATGCGAACAATTCTTATTCTTTTGCGCATCCCGGCGCCGGAGTGTTCACGGTGCCCAGCGCTCCCTCTTCCTCGCTCGAAGGCCTCTACCTCGACCATCACAACTGGCTGACCGGCTGGTTGCGCCGGCGTCTGGGCTGCCCCGACAGCGCTGCGGACCTGGCCCAGGACACCTTCATGCGCCTGCTCCAGGCCCGCGAAACGCCACTGCTCAACGAGCCGCGGGCGTTCCTCACCACCGTGGCCAAGCGCGTGCTGTGCAATCACTACCGCCGTCAGGACCTGGAGCGCGCCTACCTCCAGGCGCTGGCGCAGTTGCCCGAAGCACTGGCGCCGTCGGAAGAACACCGGGCAATCATTTTCGAGACCCTGCTGGAGCTCGACCGCCTGCTCGACGGCCTGCCATTGGCGGTCAAGCGCGCCTTCCTGATGGCCCAGGTCGATGGCTTGGGCTACAGCGAGATCGCTGCGCAACTGGGCATCTCCCTGGCCACAGTCAAGCGCTACCTGAGCAAGGCGGCCATGCGCTGTTACTTCGCCCTGTGAACGGCCATCAGGCGTTTTCCCCGCAGGTGGCCGAACAGGCCGTGCACTGGCTGATCGAGCTGCAGGGCGGTGCCCTCGATGCACGTCAGCAACAGGCCCTGCAGCAATGGTTGCAGGCCGACGACAACCACCAGCGCGCCTGGGAGCACATCCAGCGGGTCAACCAGCGCTTGCGCGGCCTGTCCTCGCCCCTGGCCCACGCCGCCTTGCAGGCGCCACGTTCGGCCAGCCGCCGACGGGCGCTGAAAACCCTGCTGATCCTCGGTGTCGGCAGCGCCAGTGGCCTGGCCTTGCACTCGCACAACCCGCTGCCGACACTGCTGGCCGATTACCGCAGCCCGGTCGGCGAACGCCGGCGCCTGGCCCTGGACGACGGCAGCCTGCTGCAGCTCAACACCCGCAGCGCCGCCGATGTGCGTTTCGACGCCAGCCAGCGCCTGGTACGCCTGTTGGACGGTGAGCTGCAACTGACGGTGGCCGGCGACAGCCGACCGTTGCAACTGCTCAGCGCGCACGGCCTGCTGCACCTGAGCAGTGGCCGCTACAACCTGCGACAGTTTGCCGGGTACAGCCAGCTGGCGGTGTTTGCAGGCAGCGCCAGCCTGGCCGGGCAGGTGTTGCCCGGCGGCCAGCAAGCGCACTTCAACGGCCCGCAATGGCAGGCCACCCAGGCGCTGGACAACAATGCCGGGGCCTGGGTCGACGGTATGCTGGTGGCTGCGCACATGCCCCTGGGGGCGTTTCTCGACGAGCTGGGCCGCTACCGGCGCGGTCAGCTCAATTGCGCGCCAGAGGTCGCCAACCTGCTGATCTCCGGCAGTTATCCACTGGCCGACAGCGAACGCATTCTCGACATGCTGGAAGTGGCATTACCGGTGCGCGTCAGACGCTTTACCCGCTACTGGGTGACGGTCGAAGCGCGGGCCTGAAACATTTTTCAACGGACCTGAGCCGTTTTCAATTCTCGCGTGACAGAGAAGGCAGACCCCTTTGCTTCGACCTTCTCAAGGACCTCCTGCATGCCTCTTCGACCGAGCCCACTTGCCCAGGCCCTGCGCACCCTGCTGCTGGGTGCCAGCCTGAGTTTCACCGCCGTTGCCGCCCAGGCAGCAGAGGCCCCGGCGCGCACCTACCAGATCGCCCCCACCAGCCTGGAAAACGCCCTGAACCAGTTTGGCCGCGAAAGCGGTGTACTGATCTCGTTCGGCTCGCACCTTACCAGCGGCGTGCAGAGCCCCGGCCTGCAGGGCCAGTACAGCCCGCAGCAAGGCCTCGATGCGCTGCTGCAAGGCAGCGGCCTGCAAGCGCGTGCCGAGGGTGACAACGCCTTCAGCCTGCAACCGCTCGCGGCAACCCATGCGCCGGTCGAGCTCGGCGCCTCCACCGTGGTCGGCGACTGGCTGGGCGCGGCACAGCAGGACAACGTCTTCGAACATGCCGGCGCCCGCGACGTGATCCGCCGCGAGGACTTCGAACGCAGCGGCGCCACCACCGCGCGCGAAGTGCTCAATCGTATCCCCGGCGTCAACGCCCCGGAAAACAACGGCACCGGCAGCCACGACATGGCGCTGAACTTCGGCATTCGCGGGCTGAACCCACGCCTGGCCTCGCGCTCGACGGTGCTGATGGACGGCATCCCGGTGCCTTTCGCCCCCTACGGCCAGCCACAGCTGTCGTTCGCCCCGATCAGCATGGGCAACATGGACGCGGTGGACGTGGTGCGCGGCGGCGGCGCGGTACGCTATGGCCCGCAGAACGTCGGCGGCATCGTCAACTTCGTGACCCGGGCGATCCCCGACGAGCCGACGGTGAAAGCCGGCTTCCAGACCCAGACCAGCCCGTCCTCCAGCCATGACGGTTTCAAGACCAGCGCCAACCTGCTCGCTGGCGGCACCAACGCCAACGGCCTGGGCGGCGCCCTGCTCTACTCCGGCAGCCGCGGCGGCGACTGGCGCGAGCACAGCGACACACAGATCGACGACCTGATCCTCAAGGGCAAATACCAGCTCGATGAGGCCAACAGCCTGCACGCCATGGCCCAGTACTACGAAGGCGAAGCGCAGATGCCCGGCGGCCTTAGCGTTGCCGACTACGATGCCGACCCGTACCAGTCGACCCGCCTGAAGGACAAGTTCTGGGGTCGGCGGACGATGTTCAACTTCGGCTATGACTACAAGGAAGACGCCCGTCAGTTCAGCGTCAACAGCTTCTTCACCAAGACCCTGCGCAGCGGTTACCTGGACCAGGGCAGCTTCGTCTCGCTGTCGCCGCGCGAATACTGGGTACGCGGCATCGAAACGCGCTTCTCCCAGGGCTTTGCCCTCGGCGAGAGCTGGCACGAAGTCGGCGTTGGCTACCGCTACATCAACGAAGCCGGCCATGAGCTGCGCTACCGCGAACCGATCGCCGCCAACCAGCTGCCGACCACCGCCAGCCGCAACGACCGCGACACCCGTGGCAGCACCGAAGCCCACGCGATTTTCCTCGACGACCGCATCGACATCGGCCAGTGGACCATCACCCCGGGCATCCGCTACGAAATGATCGACTCCGAGCAGTCCAACAAGCTCAACGGCCAGCGCTACCAGGGCGACTACAACACCGCCCTGCCGGCGCTCAACGTCATGTACCACCTGACGGACAGCTGGAACCTGTACGCCAACACCGAAGGCTCGTTCGGCAGCGTGCAGTACAGCCAGATGCCCAACCGGGTCAGCAGTGGCGAAGTCAAACCGGAAAAAGCCCGCACCTGGGAACTGGGTACCCGCTACGACAACGGCAACCTGCAGGCTGAAATCGGCGCATTCCTGATCAATTTCGACAACCAGTACGAAAGCAACCAGACCAACGATTCGGTGATCGCCCGCGGCGAAACCCGCCACCAGGGCATCGAGACCAGCGTCAAGTATGCCCTCGAAGGCCTGAACCCGGCACTGGCGGGTTTCGACGTGTACGCAACCTATGCCTTTGTCGACGCGAAAATCCGTGAAGACGGGCCGAACAAGGGCAATCGTGTGCCCTTCTCATCCCGCCACAAAGGCACCCTGGGCATCGGCTACAGCGAGGGCCAGTGGACGCTCAACCTCGACAGCACCTACCAGAGCGACCAGTTTGCCGACAACGCCAACACCGCGGCCGAAAGCGCCGACGGCAGCACCGGGCGCATCCCCGGCTACATGCTGTTCAGCAGCCGCGCAGCCTATGACTTCGGCCCGCAACTGGCGAACCTCAACGTTGCCGTGGGGGTGAAGAACATCTTCAATCACCAGTACTACACCCGCTCGTTCGACGACAACAACAAGGGCAAGTACGTGGGTGAACCTCGTACGATATACCTGCAGACCTCCGTCGCGTTCTGATCCAGCGCATGCAAAAGCCCGGCCGCCGCCGGGCTTTTTGCTACAAGATATTTTTATTTCAAAAGGGCTTGAATTGTTCGGCCAAGTGCCTGACCTTGTAGTCAAGAGGCGATGGTTCTCACAGGCCGCAAAGGCCCCATCGATTCTCTTGCGAGCTAGCTGAATAAGGGATTGAACTATGCAAATCCAAGTCAATAGCGACAACCATATTCAAGGCAACATCCGGCTGGAAGAGTGGGTCCGCAGCACGGTAGAAAGCACGCTCGAACGTTTCGAAGAAGACCTCACCCGCGTCGAGGTCCACCTGCGCGACGAGAATGGCGACAAGCCAGGTCCGCATGACAAACGCTGCCAGATGGAGGCACGCCCAAAAGGCCATCAACCGATTTCCGTAAGCCACAAAGCCGCATCCCTCGACCAGGCTGTCGACGGAGCCGCGATCAAGCTCAACCACGCCCTGGAGCACTTCTACGGCAAGCTGCGCAGCAAACGCGCGGTCACCCAGCAAAGCGACAGCGGTGCCCAGAATGACGGGCTGTTGCAGGAAGAGTTTCTGGAGAACGAGCAAGCTAGCTTCAACTGAATAATCAGCAACGCAGACGGTAAAAAGGCGAGCCCAGGGGGCTCGCCTTTTTTTGCCTGGGTTGCGAGCGCTACGCGCCCGATCGCGGGGCCAGGCCCGCTCCCCCAGTGCCCGCTACTTCGCTTCCTCGATCTCCTTGCCACTGGCATCGATAGCCTTGGTCGACGGATAGCGGTACGAGGCGTAGCGCACCACCAGGATCGAGAACGCCAGCAGCAGGATGCCGCCGCACACGTACAACAGGCCGGCGTCCGGCGCTTTGTGGTGCGACACGTCGCCAATCAGCAGGCGGGTCAGCGCAGTGATCGCCACATACAGCAGGAAGCGGATCGGCATGTGGTTGGTCTTGAAGTAGATCCCCACCATGGCGCCGAGCTCGAGGTAGATGAACAGCAGCAGGATGTCGTCGACGCTGACGCCCTTGCCGAGCATCTCGATGAAGGTGGCCACGGCCGCGTAGGCGGTGATGCCACCGATGCCGAACAGGGCCAGGTAGTGGAACGCCTCGACGCACAGGTTGCCCAGCGAGTCGGCCGAGCCATGCAGGCGCTTGCGCAGTTTGTCAGCCCAATTGATGCTCACGATACGGTTTCCTTGATACGGCTGGAAGGATGATGCGCCAGGCGCATGACGCTTGGTCTGCATGCAGTAAAAAGGCCAAGCCCCCTGCTTGAGAAGGCGACCGATTGCCGCAAGGCACAGCCATCGCTGGCTGTGCCCTTATCCTTGCAGTTCGCGGTTACCGAATCGTGTTTACTCCAGCGCCGACGCCGGGCCGAAGAATTCGTAGCGGCTCTGCTGCTCCGGCACCCCCAGGCCCTTGAGGTGGCGCTTGATGGTAGCCATGAAGGCTTTCGGGCCAAGGAAGTAGGCGTCCACATCACGCTCTTGCGGCAACCATGCGCCCAGTTGATCGGCGCTGAGCAGGCCCACGGCGTCCGCCGGCTGGCTGACGCCATCGTCTTCGGCATAGCAGTAGAAGCGCTTGACCTGCGGGTGGCGCGCCGCCAGTTCATCGACCCAGCCGCGGAAAGCGTGCACCGCGCCGTTGCGCGCGCAGTGAATGAAGTGCACCAGGCGCCCGCTGTCCAGCGCCGCCTCGAGCATCGGCAAGGTCGGGGTGATGCCGACGCCGCCACTGATCAGCACCAGCGGTTTTTCACTGGCGCTCAAAGTGAACTCGCCCGATGGCGGGAACAGGTTGATGGTGGCGCCCACGGCCAACTGCTCGTGCAGGTAGTTGGAGACCTTGCCGCCGGCTTCGCGCTTGACACTGATGCGGTACTGGCCGGCAGTGCTCAGGGCCGACAGCGAGTAGTTGCGGCGCTGCTCCTGGCCGTAGATGAACAGTTGCAGGCCGATGTACTGGCCAGGCTCAGCCTGCAAAATCGCACCGCCATCGACCGGGGCGAAATAGAAGGAGACGATCTCGCTGCTCTCCTCGACCCGCTCGACCAGCTTGAACTCGCGCGCACCACGCCAGCCACCCGGGGCCGCGGCTTTTTGCGCATAGATATCGCCTTCAGCGCCGATGAGGATATCGGCCAGTTGCTGATAGGCCGCGCCCCAGGCTGCGATCACTTCGGGGGTGGCAATCTCCTTGCCGAGCACTTCTTCGATGGCGCGCAGCAGGCAGCTACCGACGATCGGGTAATGTTCCGGAAGGATCTGCAAGGCCACATGCTTGTTGATGATCTGGCCGACCAGGCCGCCCAGTTGTTCGAGCTGGTCGATGTGCCGTGCGTACATCAGCACGCCGTTGGCCAGGGCCCGGGGCTGGTCGCCGCTGGCCTGGTGCGCCTGGTTGAACAGCGGACGCACCTCGGGGTACTCGCTGAGCATCAGCTTGTAGAAATGGGTGGTCAGCGCTTCTCCGCCGCTTTCCAGCAGGGGTACGGTGGCTTTGACGATTGCACGATCCTGGGCATTAAGCATGGATGACTCCTGAGCCTGTGGCTTCTTGATGAATGCCTTGGTTATTACAGCTTTCGTGCCAACTATTAAATCTATATAAACCAACAACTTACAAAATAAAGAGTCATAAAGACAACGACTGCGATATAGTCATATTGACCCACAGGAGTCTTTATGACCGCAAAATCCCTGCTCACCGCCTTGCTGCCGCTGGTCAGCGACCTGTCCCGCGAACTGCCCGAGCGCGAACGCTACCGGCGCCTGCTCGAAGCCATGCGCAGCCTGCTGCCCTGCGACGCTGCCGCGCTGTTGCGCCTGGACGGCGAATGGCTGGTACCACTGGCCGTGGACGGCTTGAGCACCGATACCCTCGGGCGGCGCTTCAAGGTCGATGAGCATCCGCGCTTTGCGGCCATCCTCAGCCACAGCGAGCCGACCCGCTTTGCCAGCGACAGCAAACTGCCCGACCCCTACGACGGCTTGGTCGAGGGCCTGCATCAGCACCTGGAGGTGCACGACTGCATGGGCTGCCCGCTGTTTGTCGATGAACGGCCCTGGGGCCTGATCACCCTCGATGCGCTGAACCCGGAACAGTTCCAGCAGGTCGAACTCGATGCCCTGCAGGCCTTTGCCAGCCTGGCGGCGGCCACGGTCAATGTCGCCGAACGCATCGAACACCTGGCCCTGCGCGCCGAAGACGAACACCAGCGCGCCGAGGTTTACCGCCAGGCCAGCGGCCAGCAGCACAAGGAACTGATCGGCCAGAGCAAGGCGCTCAAACGCCTGCTGGAAGAAATCCGCCTGGTCGGCAGTAGCGACCTGACGGTATTGATCACCGGCGAAACCGGGGTGGGCAAAGAGTTGGTGGCCCAGGCTATCCATCAAGCCTCAAGCCGCGCCCAGCAGCCGATGATCAGCCTCAACTGTGCGGCGCTGCCCGACACCCTGGTCGAGAGCGAGCTGTTCGGCCATGTCCGTGGCGCCTTTACCGGCGCGGTGGGCGAGCGGCGCGGCAAGTTTGAACTGGCCAATGGCGGCACGTTGTTTCTCGATGAAGTCGGCGAATTGTCGCTGAGCGTGCAGGCCAAGCTCTTGCGCGTGCTGCAGAGCGGCCAGCTACAGCGCCTGGGCTCGGACCAGGAGCACCGCGTCGATGTGCGCCTGATCGCCGCCAGCAACCGCGACCTGGCCGAAGAAGTGCGCGCCGGACGCTACCGCGCCGACTTTTACCACCGCCTGAGCGTATACCCACTGCTGGTGCCACCGCTGCGCGAACGCGGGCGCGATGTGCTGCTGCTCAGTGGCTATTTTCTCGAGCAGAACCGCTCGCGCATGGGCCTGGGCAGCCTGCGCCTGAGCCCCGAAGCCCAAGCCGCGCTGATTGCCTACAACTGGCCGGGCAACGTGCGCGAGCTGGAACACCTGATCGGCCGTTCGGCGCTCAAGGCCCTGGGGCAGCATGGCCTGCGACCGAAAATCCTCACCCTGGATGCCGCCGACCTGGACCTGCGCCCGGTTGAGTCGGCCCCTGCCCCCATCGACACCACTGCATTGGCCGAGGCACCGCTGCCCGGCGGCGATCTGCGCCAGGCCCTGGATGACTACCAGCGCCAGCTGATCCAGGCGTGCCTGGAGCGCCACCAGCACAACTGGGCCAGCACTGCCCGCGAACTTGGCCTGGATCGGGCCAATCTCAGTCGCCTGGCACGGCGCTTGGGTCTACGCTGATTTCACCGAGTGATTAAAGCCACGGGCCGCCGGGTCGATAACCTGGCATCTCCCCCTATTACTCTGCCCTGAAGGTGCCTATGGCGTCGCAAAATGCCCGCGCGGATTCGCTGTCGCTGCTGCTGTTTACCCTGCGCAGCGGCAAGCTGATGGCGATCAACCTGCTCAAGGTCAGTGAAATCATCCCCTGCCCGCCGCTGACCAAGCTGCCGGAGTCGCACCCCCACGTCAAAGGCGTGGCCACCTTGCGGGGCAACTCGCTGTCGGTCATCGACCTGTCCCGGGCCATCGGCGAACGGCCGCTGGAAGACCCGGACGGCGGCTGCCTGATCGTCACCGACATCAGCCGCTCCAAGCAGGGGTTGCATGTGCAGGCGGTGAGCAAGATCGTCCATTGCCTGAGCACCGACATCAAGCCGCCACCCTATGGGTCGGGGAGCAAGTCGTTCATCACCGGCGTGACCCGGGTCGACAACACCCTGGTGCAAGTGCTGGATATCGAGAAGGTCATCCACGGCATCGCCCCGCCGACGCACGAGGTGGTGACTTCCGAGCTCAGCGCTGAAGACGCCGCAGTGCTGGCCGCCACCAACATCCTGGTGGTCGATGACAGCCAGGTGGCCCTGCAGCAGTCGGTGCATACCCTGCGCAACCTCGGTATCGAATGCCACACCGCGCGCAGCGCCAAGGACGCGATCAACACCTTGCTCGAACTGCAAGGCACCGAGCGCGAGATCAACGTGGTGGTGTCGGACATCGAGATGTCGGAGATGGACGGCTACGCCTTCACCCGCACCCTGCGCGAAACCCCGGATTTCCAGCACCTCTACGTGCTGTTGCACACCTCGCTGGACAGCGCCATGAACAGCGATAAAGCCAAGGATGCCGGGGCCAACGCGGTACTGACCAAGTTCTCCTCGCCAGACCTGACCGACTGCCTGATCGTCGCCGCCCGCACCGTGGCCTTCGAAGAACGCTGATACATAGCCGCGAAGCGTTGCGCTTGAATGTGCCTGAGGCTCAGGCACAATTGTGCGCACGTTTTTGCGAGTATCCCGCCGATGAAAGCCCTCCTCTTCACCCTGCTCGGCTGCGCTGTGTTCAGCGCTGGCGCCCAGGCATCCAGCAGCCAGGCCTGGAGCGATCATCAACAGCAGGTGCTGAAAAGCTGCATCGGCGCCAGCCAGCTCAAACAGGTCAAGGCCCTGGGCAAGGCCGCCGAGTTCGACGACCGTGTGGGCTACAGCGCCCTGCTGCTCGAAGGCCGCTACCCGCAAAAGCACATGAACAACCGCAAGGGCACCGAACTGTGCCTGTTCGATAAAAAGCGCAAGGCTGCCTTCGTCACCGAATGGACGCCTGGCCAACCGTGAACAGCGCGCCCATTACCGATATCCGTTTCGACTGCACCGGCTGTGGCAAGTGCTGCACCGGCCATCATGTCCCCCTGACCCTGAGCGAGGCCCGACAGTGGGCGGGTACCGGCGGCCAGGTCATCGTCCTGGCCGAAGCCTTCCTGGCCAATGGCCTGGGCCTGCCGGCAGAACAGCGCGAGCACGCCACGCGCCGCTCCTGGCCGGTGCCCTGCGGCAGCAGCGAGGCCTGGGTCACCATCACCTTTGCCGCCTTCAACCCCGGCCGCTGCCGCAACCTCGACGACGACAACCGCTGCGGCATCTACGAGATCCGCCCGCTGGTGTGCCGTATCTACCCGATGGAAATCAATCCGCACATCCCGCTGCGCCCCGAGGCCAAGGACTGCCCGAGCGAAGCCTGGCAAAGCGGCCCGGCGCTGATTCACGGCAATCAGTTGGTGGATAAGCGCCTGGCTGAACTGATCGAGCGTTCGCGCCAGGCCGATCGCGACGATATCCGCGCCAAGCTCGCCATCTGCCAGGCGCTGGGCATTGATGTCAGCGCGCTCAAGGGCAATGGCTTTACCGCTTACCTGCCCGACACCGCGGCGCTGGCCCAGGCCCTTGAGCAACCGCCGCTCGATCAGCCCGTGGCAGCATGGACGCTGCATGTGATCGATCCGGCCTTGAGTGCCGAGCTTGAGGCGTGCGGTGCGAAGACTCGCAGCGAACCCGGCACCTACTACAGCTTCATCGGGTTCTGAACCGCCCTACTGACAACGCCGCCAGAATTCATCCGCCAGCCGGCGCAGGTCCTGCGCCAGCCCGGCCACGTCGGTGGCGCTCAGGTGGCTCTGCTGGCCGACCTGCACCGTGGCTTCGCTGGCCTGGCGGATGCTGATGATGTTGCGGTTGATGTTCTCGCTGACCTGGCTCTGCTGCTCTACCGCCGCGGCGATCTGCAGGCTCATTTCGCTGATCTGGTTGACCCGCAGGCTGATGCCGTCCAGGGCACTGGCGGCGCGCTGGGCCTGCTCGACACTGTGCCCGGCATGTTCGCTGCTCTGCTGCATGACCTGCACCGCTTCACGCGCGCCATTTTGCAAGGCGCTGATCATCCGCTGGATTTCGTGGGTCGACTGCGCGGTGCGCTGGGCCAGGCCGCGTACCTCGTCGGCGACCACGGCAAAACCGCGGCCCTGATCACCGGCCCGGGCCGCTTCGATGGCGGCATTGAGGGCCAACAGGTTGGTCTGCTCGGCGATGCCGCGAATCACCTCCAGCACCCCGGTGATCTCGCTGCTGTGGCTTTCCAGATTGTGGATAACTTCAGTGGCCGAGCTCAGCGAATTGGCCAGGTTCTGGATGGCGCTGCGGTTGAGGTCGACCAGTTGATGCCCGGCCTGGGTTTCACCCTCGGCCTGGTCGGCGGCCTGGGAGGCTTGCTGGGCACTGCTGGCGACCTGGGCGACGCTGGCGGCCATCTGGTTGATCGCAGTGGCCACCTGATCGGCTTCGCTCTGTTGTTCCAGGCTGTTGCTGTGACTGCTTTGCAGCGATTGAGCCAGGCTACCGGTATGCCCGGCCAGGCGCCGCGAGGTGTCGCCTATACGGCCGACCACCGCGCCCAACTGGCCCTTGAGCATGCGCAGGGCAAAGTCGATCTGGCCAATGCCGTCGCGCCGACCGGTGTACAGCTGCTGGCTCAAGGGGTTGTCGGCGATGGCCTGGGCCTGGACGCGCAAACGCTCGAGCGGGCGCAAGGCGATGAAGATCATCAAGGCCGCCAGGCCACTGGCCAGGATCAGTTCCAGCACACCTTGCCATGGCAGGGCCGGCAACAGCAGCCGGCTGAAAGCGAACACCGCCGCCAGCGCCAGGGTCACCCCGCCCCACAGTTGCCAGGCCAAACCAACCACCGGCAAACGCTGCCACCAGCGCAGCGGACCGCTGCACATCCTCGCGTAGCAGCGCTCGGCGGCCTCGACCTGCTCGGCACTGGGCTTGGTCCGCACCGACTGATACTCCACGGCCTGGCCATTGCTGGAGATGGGCGTGACGAACGCGCTGACCCAATAGTGATCACCGTTCTTGCAACGGTTCTTCACCAGCCCCATCCACGACTGGCCACTTTTCAGTGTCTGCCACATTTGTGCGAAGGCCTGGGGCGGCATGTCCGGGTGGCGGACGATATGGTGGGCGCTGCCTATCAGCTCTTCGCGGGTAAAACCACTGACCTTGATGAAGTCGTCATTGGCGTAAGTGATCTGGCTGGTCAGGTCAGTGGTGGAAAGGATATTGGCGTCACCGGGATAATCCACATTGCGACCGGTCACAGGCAAATTGCTCTTCATCGGAGGCACTCGTTATTGTCGGGAGAATCGGCAGGGCGTACGACTTTAGTGGCAATTTTTTGCCCAACCTTGATCCAGCGCAGGATATTGGCACTTGGCCACTACCGGTCGCGGGGTAGCCCGCGATTGAAGCCAACGCAAATTCAATGACTATTACCTTTGACGCAACAGTGCTTATCCCAAAAGTAACTGTTTCTTTCAGCCATTTCCGACTAATTTACTCAGACCTACTTCACACTTGCCAAGCAAGAAGGTTGTTGCAAATGTCCAACAGTATGGGTGTTGCCAGCGTATTCGTCCTGTCCTCCCTGTTGCTGTCGCCACTGGCCATGGCTGAAGAATCCCAGGCTTTTGTTGCCCGTAACGCCGAGCGTGCCACGGTTCTTCAGGAGGTCATCGCCAAGCACCAGTCCGAGCAGGCCCAGGGCCTGGAACAGACCGCTGCAAAGGCTGATGCGGATGACGCGTCCGAGAGCTGATCGGGCCCCGTTTCACCCCTTCGACTCCCTCGATGGCTGCACAGGTGACTTGAATGCCTGTGCGGTTGTCTTTCAAAGCCGCTGCCGATCAGCGGCTTTTTTTTCGTGTGTCGAAAAGTGCCAGCGCGCTGGCTCGTTTGTTCATGACAAGAACGTCTTTCGTACAATAAAAACTGCCGTACATTCACCCCAAGGAGTCCACACCGGTGAACACTGCTTTACGCTTCACCCCGCTGTTCGTTGCATTGGCTGCAACGATGCCCTTCACTGCCCAGGCCGACGAGGAAAAGGCCGAAGGTTTTATCGAAGGGTCGAGTCTCAACGTGCACGCACGCAACTACTACCTGAACCGCAACCAGCTGCTGCCGGGTGTGCGTGACAACCGCGAATGGGGTCAGGGTTTTCTCGGCAAGTTCGAATCGGGCTACACCCCGGGCACGGTCGGTTTCGGCCTCGATGCCCACGCCATGCTCGGGCTGAAACTCGACGGCGGAGGCGGCACCTCCGGTTCCAGCATCCTGCCGATCAACACCAAGGGTGATGGCGAACCGGGCAAGGCCCATGATTCGTTCTCCACCGCCGGTGCTGCGCTCAAGCTCAAGGCGTTTGACACCGTGCTCAAGGCCGGCGACCTGTTCCTCACCAACCCGGTGATCGCCGGTGGCGAGTCGCGCATGCTGCCGCAGACCTTCCGCGGCGTCAGCCTCACCAACAACAGCTTTGACGGGGTGATGCTCGAAGCCGGTCAAGCCAGCTTCACCAAGCCCTACAACCAGAGCGGCCACCGGCGTATCGACACCTTCTACGGCAAGCTGCAGGACGAGCGCGACAGCCGTCACCTGAACTGGGCCGGCGTGGCCTGGAGCGGCGTGCCGAACCTGACCTCGAGCCTGTATGCCGCCGAGCTCAAGGACATCTGGAACCAGTACTACTTCGATGTCGACTACACCTGGCAGCTCAACGAGCTGGTCAGCCTCAACCCGGGCCTGCACTTCTATCACACCCAGGACACCGGCCAGGCGCTGCTCGGGCACATCGACAACAACACCTACAGCCTGCACTTCACCGTCAACGTCGGCTACAACAGCCTTACCGCGGTGTACCAGCGGGTCAACGGCAACACCCCGTTCGACTACATCAACCAGGGTGACAGCATCTTCCTGGACAACTCGCAGATCTACTCGGACTTCAACGGCCCCAACGAGCGTTCGTGGAAGCTCAAGTACGCCTATGACTTCGCCGGGGCCGGCATCCCGGGGCTGACCTCGATTGTGTCCTACTCGCGCGGTGAGCTGGACATGAGCAAGGTCGACCCCAACAGCGTCGGCTACGGCCACTGGTACAACGCCGATGGCGAGAACGCCCAGCACTGGGAACGTGACGTCGACCTGCAGTACGTGTTCCAGGAAGGCCAGCTCAAGGATCTCTCGGTGCTGCTGCGCTGGGCCTCGCACCGTGGCACCCAGGGCTACTCGCATATCGACAGCGATGTCGACGAGTACCGGGTGATCGTTGACTACCCGCTGAACATTTTCTGATCGCCCCAACCCGGTAGTGGGAGCGGTGAATGACAAGTTGCTAATCCGAGGTGCCTAGAGGTTTTGCTTGAAGCCACGGGCGGCTACGAGTGCGCGAAAGTGGCGGTGGTTGCGTGCATGCGGGTATTGATCGTGCGATTGAATGCCATGCTCAAAAGCGGAACACCCTGGCGAGAACAGCCGGCTTGAAGGCGGTTGAGTCCCTGTGGGAGCCAGCCTTGCTGGCGATGCCCGGCATAGCCGGGCCGGGGGTGCTACGCACCCCATCGCCGGCAAGGCCGGCTCCCACAGTTAACCAGATGACCGACAGTTGCTCTCACCGCAAACAGTTGCATCTACTCGTCAGAAGACACGATTAAATCCTTGTCCGACAATCCCTGCCCCCCTAGAATACGGCCGCCGCGCAGTAACACCGCACTTTCTAGACGGTCTTCGGCATTAGTGACCATGACGTTGCCCACCCGATCCCAGCGATCCGCCCTGTACAAGTCTCATCCGGAGCTGATCCTCAATCTGGGCAGTTGCCTTGCAGTGCTCGCCATCGTCGCCATCGTCACCTTCCTGTTGATGCGCGAACGCAGCAGCGCCGAACAGGCCGCCGCGCGCTCGGCCAGCAATATCGTGCAACTGATCGAAAGCGACATCGTGCGCAATGTCGAACTCTATGACCTCTCCCTGCAAAGCCTGATCTGGGCCATACAGCGCCCGGAACTGCTCGCGGTGCCCACCGAGCTGCGCCAACAGATTCTGTTCAACCAAGCCGTTACCGCACCGGTGCGCGGCGATATCCTCTGGCTCGACGCCAAGGGTGATGTGGTCGCCGACTCCACCAGCGCCATCCCGCGCCAGGCCAATTTCGCCAACAGCAAGGACTTCCAGCAACACCGCGACAACCCCAACCTGGGGTTGCTGATTGGCCAGCCGTTCAAAGCGCGGCTGGGCGACCTGGACTGGTGCATCAGCTTCAGCCGGCGTATCTCCGGGCCCCACGGGGAATTTCTCGGGGTCGCTGCCGGGGCCTTGCGCCTGTCGTACTTCAGCACGCTGTTCCAGCGCCTGGACATCGGCAGCGACAGCAGTATCAACCTGATGAACACCGACGGCGTGCTGTTGGTGCGTCACCCGGCTACGCCCGACGAGCCGCGCATCGGCCAGAATTACAGCGACCGGCCGAACTTTCAGCGCATGCGCGCGGATGTCAGCGGCACCTTTGCCGGGGTCTCCACGCGCACCGGCAAACAACGCCTGTTCACCTTCGCCCGGGTCGGCGACCTGCCGCTGATCGTTATCGTTGCGCACTCCGCCGACGAAGTGTTCCAGTCGTGGCGGCGCACAGCGGTGCTGGTCAGCGTGGCCACCGGCGTGCTGTGCATCGGTATTCTCTGGCTGACCTTGCTGCTGGGCCGCGAACTGCGTCGCCGGCACAGCGCCGAACAAGGCCTGGCCGCCCTCGCCGCCACCGACAGCCTGACGGGCCTGGCCAACCGCCGGCGCCTGGACCAGGTGCTGCGCCAGGAATGGGCGCGCAGCCTGCGCAATGCCCGGCCGCTGGCGGTGTTGATGATCGACGTCGATCACTTCAAGGCCTTCAACGAGCGCCACGGGCACCCGGGTGGGGATGCCGCCTTGCGCCAGGTGGCCAGCGCCATCGCCAGCAGCATCCGCCGCCCGGCCGACCTGGCCGCACGCTACGGTGGGGAGGAGTTTCTGGTGGTGTTGCCGGAGACCGAACTGCCCGGTGCCCGGCTCCTGGCTGAGCGCATTCGTGCCGCTGTCGAGGCGCTGCCGCCATTTGCCGATGACACCGCACCGGTCACCGTCAGCATTGGCATCGGTTGCCACACGCCAGGCGCCCAGCAAGAGCTTGCGACCTTGCTGGGCGATGCCGATGAGGCGCTTTACCGTGCCAAGGGCAACGGTCGCAACCGGGTCGAAGTAGCCGCTTAAGACTTGGCGCGCGCCTGGTTGCGCAGGGCCTTGACCTGGTCATGGTTGCGCTGCACGCCATGGTACTGACGTTCAACCAGGGCATAGACCTCGCTGCTTGGCAGGGTGTTGAGGCGGGCCAGTGTTTCCAGGGCGTCCTTGTAGGCTTTGAGAGCATGGTCCTCGCCGCGCTCGACTTCGTTGAGCACCGCTTCTTCATCCTTGCCGGTGAGCATCGACTTCAGGTTGACCCAGCCACGGTGCAGGTCACCGCTGACGCTGGTCGAGGTTTCCGGATCACCACCGAGGATACGCACTTGCTGCTGCAGTTCCACAGCGGCGCTACCGCACTCACCAGAACGCTGGATGAAATAGCTTTTCAGCTCCGGATTCTTCACATCCTCGGCAGAGGTTTTGAAACCCTTTTCGCCATCCTTGCTGAATTCGATCAGTTCGTTGAGAACCGAGACGACTTCTTTGTTGGGAGTAGTCATGACATTGCTCCTTTGCATGAGGGAAGATGCAATAGATCGGAGCAGGGTTCGTGCCAGCCTGAGAGCTTAGAAAATATCTTTAATTTTCAATAGCTTGAAATTAAATGAACTTATGACTTTCACGCGTTCTGCATGAACTGTCCTTTGGCCTTCATGCAGATTGCATGTATGTTGGCGCCCATCCATCCCAAGAATACCCTTGCCATGAACCCGGAAGCCCTCGTCCTGCTGGTCACCCGTGAAATGCCCTACGGCAAATACCAGGGCCGGCTGATTGCCGACCTGCCGGGACACTACCTCAACTGGTTCGCCCGCCAGGGCTTTCCCAAGGGCGAGCTGGGCGGCCTGCTGGCCCTGATGCACGAGGTCGATCACAACGGCCTGAGCGACCTGCTGGTGCCCCTGCGCAAGAAGCACCCGCGCCCGCGCAACTGATCAGGCCTTGGCCGGCTGCACCGCCAGCTCCACCCCTTCGCCGCGCTTGAGCACTGCATACACCAGCGCCGTCAGCAGGCTACCGGCGACGATCGCCAGCAGATACAGCAAGGCATGGTTGATCGCATTGGGGATCAGCATGACGAACAGGCCGCCATGGGGCGCCATCAGCTTGCAGCCGAAATACATCGACAAGGCGCCGGTCAGCGCACCGCCGACGACACTGGCCGGGATCACCCGCAGCGGGTCCTTGGCGGCAAATGGAATCGCCCCCTCGGAGATAAAGCACAAGCCCAGCACCAGCGCCGCCTTGCCGGCTTCGCGCTCGCTCTGGGCGAACTTGCGCCGGGCAATGAAGCTGGCGATGCCCAGGCCAATCGGCGGCACCATACCGGCGGCCATGGTCGCGGCCATCGGCGCGTAACTCTGCGAGGCCAGCAGGCCGACAGAAAACGCATAGGCCGCCTTGTTGATCGGCCCGCCCAAATCGACGCACATCATCCCGCCGAGCAACACCCCGAGCAGAATCGCGTTGGTGGTGCCCATGCTGTCGAGAAAATGGGTCAGGCCTTCGAGCATGCCAGCCACTGGTTTACCGACCACATAGATCATCACCAGGCCGGTGAACAGGCTGGCCAGCAGCGGGATGATCAGGATCGGCTTGAGTGCTTCAAGGCTGGTCGGCAAACGCGCCCAGCGGCTGATGGCCTTGGCGCTGTAACCGGCCAGGAATCCGGCGACGATACCGCCGATAAAACCCGCCCCCAGGGTGCTGGCCAACAGGCCGCCAATCATCCCCGGCGCCAGCCCCGGACGGTCGGCAATCGAATAGGCAATGTAACCGGCCAGCAACGGCACCATCAGTTTGAAGGCCGCCTCGCCGCCGATCTGCATCAATGCGGCCGGCAAGGTGCCGGGCTCCTTGTAGGCCTCGATACCGAAGACGAACGACAGCGCGATCAGCAAGCCACCGGCCACCACCATCGGCAGCATGAACGACACACCGGTGAGCAAGTGCTTGTACACCCCGGTTTTCTCGCTGCGGGCCGGGGCGGCGCTGGCACCTTGCGCGGCAGATTCCTCCCTGCCTTCAGCGAGGGCTTTTTTCAGCGTGGCCTGGGCCTGCTTGAGGGCCACGCCGGTGCCGCAGCGATAAATGCGCTTGCCGGCAAAACGCGCGGTGGGCACCTCGATGTCGGCAGCCAGCAGCACCACATCGGCTTCGGCAATGGCCGTTGCCGACAACGGATTGCGCGCCCCCACCGAACCCTGGGTTTCGACGCTGAGCTGGTAGCCCAGTTGCTGCGCCGCCTGCTGCAACGCTTCGGCGGCCATGAAGGTATGGGCGACGCCAGTCGGGCACGCGGTGACCGCGACGACTTTGGCGCTGCGCTCGACAGGGGCTGCCACCTGCTCGGCTTCGGGCTGATAGACCACAGCCTTGTCGGCCGCTTCACGCAAAAAGTTTTCCACATCCGCCAGCGCTTGCGCCGGGGTGCTCTGGTACAGCCGCTTGCCGGCAAAACGGCGAAGGTCCAGTGGGCCGGTGTTGATCACCAGCACCCAGTCGGCAGCGGCAATCGCGGCGTCAGACAGCTGGCGCTCGGCTTGCTGCGGGTCGTGCACTTCGACGCTGGTGCTCCAGCCCTGGCGCAGCGCTGCCGCTTCCAGCAGGCGCGCACTGAGCACACTGGAGACCTGGCCATTGGGGCAGGCGGTGACGATGGCAATGTTCATCTGCAACCCTCTTGTTGTTCTGTCAGCTGCACCTGGCTTTCCAGCTGCGCCAGTTGTGCCCGGTCGTTAATACCGAAGCCGATCTGGGTCACCGCCTGGGCGGCAATCGCCGTAGCCCGGCGCAGGGTTTGCGCAGGGCTATCGGCGCTCAGCAGGCCATGGACCATGCCCGCCAGCAGCGAGTCACCCGCGCCGACGGTGCTGGCCACCGTGACCTTGGGCGGCACGGCGCCGAGGGCACTGCCCGAGTAGAACCAGTTGACCCCCTGCTCGCCCTGGGACACCACCACATGCTCGACGCCCTGGCCGATCAGGCGGGTCGCCGCTTGTTGCTGCTGGGCAAAGTCATGCACAGCACTGCCGAGCACTTCGCCCAGCTCGTCGGTGTTCGGCTTGCCCAGCCACGGTGCGCAGGCAAGCCCGGCACGCAAGGCTTCGCCGCTGCTGTCCAGGGCCACTTTCAGGCCCATGGCCTTGAGCCGGGCCAGAAGCATCTGCAGCCACTGCGGGCTGATGCCACGCGGCAGGCTGCCTGCGACCACCACCGCAGCGTGGCCGGGGGCGATCTGCTCAAGGCGGGTCAGCAGTTCCAGGCGCGCTTGCTCATCGACCTGCGGGCCGGGGCCGTTGATATCGGTGACCTGGCCGCTGGCTTCGACCAGTTTGATGTTGCAACGGGTCTCGCCTGCCACCCGCACGAAGCAATCGGCAAAGCCACGGCGGGCGATCAGGGCCTCGAACGGCGCCAGGTTGTCGCGGCCGAGAAAGCCGCCCACGGTCACGCTATGGCCGAGGTCGGCCAGCACCTGGGCAACGTTCAGGCCCTTGCCGGCGGCGTGGCTGTGCTGCGCCTGGCTGCGGTTGACCTGACCTGCATGCAGGCTGTCGAGGCTGACGGTAAGGTCCAGCGCCGGGTTCAGGGTCAGGGTCAGTATCTTGGCCATCAACGGGTCTCCACCAGTGCCCGCACTGCGCCGGCACTGCCCTGCAGCAACGCTTGGCGCGCGAGCTGCTGGGCATGTTCAAAATTCAGTTCACGTACTTCGGCTTTGACCTCGGCAATGCTGCGCGCCGCAACGCTCAGCTCATCGACGCCAAGGCCGAGCAACAGCGCCACCGCCTGCGGGTCGGCGGCCAGCTCGCCGCACACCCCGACCCACTTGCCATGGGCATGGGCGGCGCGCACGGTGATGTCGATCAGTTGCAGCACCGCCGGGTGCAGGCCGTCCGCTTGCGCCGAGAGGCTCGGGTGGCCGCGGTCGATGGCCAAGGTGTACTGGGTCAGGTCGTTGGTGCCGATGCTGAAGAAGTCCACTTCCTGGGCCAGTACCGGCGCCAGCAAGGCGGCCGACGGCACCTCGATCATGATCCCCAGTTGCAGGTCGCTGACAGCGATTTCCTCGCGCAGGCGCTCGACCATGGCCCGGGCCTGGCGCCACTCTTCGAGCTGGCCGACCATCGGGAACATGATCCGCAGCGGCCGGTCGCCGGCGGCCCGCAGCAAGGCGCGCAACTGGCTTTCCATCACGTGCGGGCGCTGCAGGGTCAGGCGGATGCCGCGCACGCCGAGGAAGGGGTTTTCTTCCTTGGCGATCGGCCAGTAGGGCAAGGGCTTGTCGCCGCCGACATCGAGGGTGCGCACCACCAGCGGCCGACCGTCGAGGCCATCGAGCACGCGGCGGTACTCGGCCTCTTGCACGGCTTCGTCGGGGGCTTGCTGGTGGGCCATGAAAATCAGTTCGGTGCGCAGCAGGCCGACGCCTTCGGCGCCCTGGTCGACCACCGCTTCGATCCCGGCGCTTTCACCGATATTGGCGAACACCTCGATGGCATGGCCGTCGCGGGTGACCGCCGGCTCCAGGCGCCGGGCCTTGGCAGCGTGCAGGCGTTGCTCGCGACGGTCGCGTTCGGCCAGGGCACGTTCGAGTTCTTCAGCCGCGGGTGCCACCGCCAAGCGGCCGCGTTGGCCATCGAGCAACAGCGGCGTGCCCGGGGCAATCAGCAGCACGGCATCGCCAGCGCCAACGACAGCAGGGATACCCAGGGCGCGGGCGACGATGGCGCTGTGGGCGGTAGCGCCGCCACGGGCGGTAAGAATCCCCGCCACCCGTTGCGGGTCGAGTCGCGCCACATCCGACGGGCCGACCTCCTCCATCACCAGCACATAAGGCTGCTCCGGCGCCGGCACGTCGGCTTCGCCACACAGTTGGGCCAATACCCGCCGACCGATATCGCGCAGGTCGGCGGCGCGCTCGGCGAGCAGCGCATCATGCAAGGCTTCCTGTTGGCGCGCGGCGGCATCGATCACCGCCATCCACGCCGCCGCCGCGCTTTCGCCCTGGCGCAGGCGCTGGTCGACTTCGTCAGTGAGGTCCGGGTCGGCGAGCATCTCCTGATGGGTGATGAAAATCTCGCGGATGGCCTTGGCCGGGCTGCGCTGGGTCAGCGCTTCGATTTCGTGGTTAACATTGGCCAGTGCGTGTTGCAGGCGTTGCCGTTCAATCGGCAGCGACTCACCGCGCAACGGGTAGTCGAACTCACGCTGCACCTGGATATGCGCCGGGCCACTGGCAATGCCCGGTGCCGCAGCAACGCCCTGGATCAGCGCGCCCGCTGCGGGCGCGACAAGTTCAGGCTCAGCCATCACGTCGATGACCGCCTCGACGACCGGCGCCAGCGCCTCGACCTCTTCGCCCAGGCCCGCTTCAATCGCGGCCAGCAGCGCAGGCAAGGCATCGTTGGCAATGCTGGGTTCAGCGATGATTTCCAGAATCTGCCCACGCCGTGCGCCGAGGCTGAGCAGCTTGCTCAGGCTCTTGGCCGACACCGCCGGCTGGCAGCTGTCGATCAGGCGCAGGCGAATCTCGCCTGCAAAATTTTTCGCCAGTTGCGCCAGCTCCTTGGCCGGGCGCGCATGCAGGCCGTGGGCGTTGGCCAGGCCGATACGCGCGCTCGGCCAGTCGGCGGGCAACTCGCCGCCCAGCACTTCGAGCACCGTGCGGCTGTTGGTGGCGCGGCACAGCTCCTGGCCGCGGCCTTCGATCAACAGCGTACACAGGCGCTCAAGCAAGGCCTGATGCGCAGCACCGAGGCTGGCCAGGCAGAACAGGCCATGCACCGGTTGGCCGTTGTGGCGCAGCGCTTGTTGCGGGGTAACGAAAGCCAGGCCCGGCTGGCGCACCGCCTGCTCGCTGTGCAGCCACCACAAGCCCTCGCCCAGCGGCAGCGGATCGACCTGCTGCAACACCCCGGCAAAGCCGCCGCCGACGCATTCTGCGCGGGTCAGCAAGCGCGCGGCGCGCCACACCAGCTCATCAAAATCTTCGGCGGGCAGCCCCAGGCCGATCATCTGCGCATCCAGGGCCAGCTCTTGCGGCGCGCCTTGCAGCAACTTGAGCAAGGCTTCGGCGGAGCTGGCGCGGCGCAGGGCTTCGGCAAGGTCGGTCTCGCCCAGGGCGCGGGTCAGCAGTTGCAGCAGGCGCAGGTGTTCATCGGAGCGCGCGGCGATGCCGATGGCCAGGTAGACGATCTGGCCATCGCCCCAGTCCACCCCTTCGGGGAACTGCAGCAGGCGCACGCCGGTGGCATGCACCAGCTCGCGGGTTTCGGGGGTGCCATGGGGGATGGCAATACCTTGGCCGAGGAAGGTCGAGCCTTGTGCTTCACGGGCCTGCAGCCCGGCCAGATAGCCGTCGGCGACCAGGCCATCACTGACCAGGCGCTCGGCCAACAGGTGCAGTGCCGCCGACTTATCCACAGCCGACTGGCCCATGGATATCTGCTCCACGGTGAGCTCGAGCATGACCTTCTCCTTTGCAGCACCAGGTGGGTGCTGAGGTATTGTTGTGAATTGTTCAGCTGAGGGCCAGTTGCAATGACCCCGTCCAGGCGCTTGGATCGGCAGAAAATCGCCTGCTGAAACGTTTAATCTAAATTTACGAGCACGTTACTCGATAATGTGCGATCAATGAAGCCCTGCTTGTCGTATTGCTGGAGCTGCACCGCTCCCACAGGTACTGCGCCAGCGCCCACAGGTACTGCGCCAACGCTGTGGGAGCTGGCCTTGCCGGCGATCGAGCGCGAAGCGGTCGCAACCCAAGCGCCACCTACGTTGTTGGCTGCACTGGCCTCATCGCTGGCAAACCAGCTCCCACAGGGACTGCGCCAACGCTGTGGGAGCTGGCCTTGCCGGCGATCGAGCGCGAAGCGGTCGTAACCCAAGCACCGCCTACTTTGTTGGCTGCACTGGCCTCATCGCCGGCAAGCCAACTCCCACAGGTACTGCGCCAGCTCCCACAGGTACTGCGCCAGCTCCCACAGGTACTGCGCCACCGCTGTGGGAGCTGTCCTTGCCGGCGATCGAGCGCAAAGCGGTCGCAACCCAAGCGCCACCTACGTTGTTGGCTGCGCTGGCCTCATCGCTGGCAAACCAGCTCCCACAGGGACTGCGCCAACGCTGTGGGAGCGGGCCTTGCCGGCGATGGAGCGCGAAGCGGTCGCAACCCAAGCGCCACCTACGTTGTTGGCTGCACTGGCCTCATCGCTGGCAAGCCAGCTCCCACAGGTACTGCGCTAACTCTGTGGGAGCTGGCCTTGCCGGCGATCGAGCGCGAAGCGGTCGCAACCCAGGCACCGCCTGATATGCTGGCTACCTGCCAATGACAGTTGCTCACACCGATGTGAACAACATTGCCCATATTGTCGGACAATTGCGACAATGGTCGTCTGCGCCGCCCGCGTAGGATCGGCGACAATACCCGGTCAGGCTCTGCAGCCAGTCTCGGTAATAACAAGGAAAATGCGGTGAAACTCAGCGATATCGCGCGTCTGGCCGGTGTGTCCGTGACCACCGCCAGTTACGTCATCAATGGCAAGGCCGAACAGCAACGCATCAGCAACAGCACTGTCGAGCGGGTGCGGGCGGTGGTCGAAGCCCATGGCTTCACCCCCAACCCCCAGGCCGCAGGTTTGCGCAGCCGGCACACGCGCACCTTGGGGTTCATCCTCCCCGACCTGGAAAACCCCAGCTACGCGCGCATCGCCAAGCAACTGGAGCAACGCGCCCGGGCCCAGGGCTACCAACTGCTGATCGCCAGCAGCGACGACCAGCCCGAGAGCGAGCGCCAGCTCCAGCAACTGTTCCGCGCCCGCCGTTGCGACGCCCTGTTCGTCGCCAGTTGCCTGCCGCCGGAAGACGACAGCTACCGCGAACTGCAAGCCAAGGGCCTGCCGATCATCGCCATCGACCGCAGCCTGGACCCGGCGCACTTCTGCTCGATCGTCAGCGACGACCGCAACGCCAGCCAGCAACTGACCCGCAGCCTGCTGGCCACCAAACCCGCGCACATCGCCCTGATCGGCGCCCGCCCGGAGCTGAGCGTCAGCCAGGCCCGCGCCGGCGGTTTCGATCAGGCCCTGGAAGGCTTCAACGGCAAGATCAGCCGCCTGCAAGGCGAAGCCTTCAGCCGCGAGTGCGGCCAGCGCCTGATGAACCAACTGATCGAAGAACTCGGCCGCCTGCCCGACGCCCTGGTGACCACCTCCTACGTGCTGCTGCAAGGCGTGTTCGACGTGCTGCAAGCACGCCCGGCCGACTCGCGCAGCCTGCAGTTGGGCACCTTCGGCGACAACCAGTTGCTCGACTTCCTGCCCCTGCCGGTCAACGCCATGGCCCAGCAACACGGCCTGATCGCCGAAACCGCGCTCAAGCTGGCCCTCGCCGCTGTTGAACAAAAGCAATACGAACCCGGCGTGCACGCCATCGGTCGAACCTTCAAACAGCGAATCTTCACGGCCTGACCATGCGCCTGATCGACACCCACACCCATCTGGATTTTCCAGACTTCGACCCCGACCGCCCGGCCCTGCTGGCCAATGCCCGGGCCGGCGGGGTCGAGCGCATGGTGGTGCTGGGGGTGTATCAAAGCAATTGGCAGCGGGTCTGGGACCTGGTGCGCAGCGACGCGCAGCTGTACGCGGCGTTCGGCCTGCACCCGGTCTACCTCGACCAGCACCGCCCCGAACACCTGGCCGCACTGGGCGACTGGCTGACCCGCCTGCAGGGCCAGCGCCAGCTATGCGCCGTCGGCGAATTCGGCCTGGATTACTACCTGCCCGAACTCGACCGCGAGCGCCAGCAGGTGCTGTTCGAAGCGCAACTGCAACTGGCCGCGGACTGCAACCTGCCCGCCCTGCTGCACGTGCGCCGCAGCCACGCGGTGGTGATCGCCACGCTCAAGCGCTACAAGCTCAAGCGTGGCGGCATCATCCATGCCTTTGCCGGCAGCGTTGAAGAGGCGCGCGAGTATCACAAGCTGGGCTTCAAACTCGGCCTGGGCGGTGCAGCCACCTGGCCGCAGGCGCTGCGCTTGCACAAGGTGCTGCCGCAGTTGCCGCTGGACAGCGTGGTGCTGGAAACCGACGCGCCAGACATGGCGCCGGTGATGTTCCCGGGCGTGCGCAACAGCCCGGAGCATCTGCCGCAGATTGCCCAGGCGCTGGCCGCGATCATGGGGATTGAGGTTGAGCGCTTGGCTGAGGCGAGTACGGGCAATGCTTGTGAGTTGTTTGGCTGGGCATAACCCTGCCGCACGCCTCACCCTTCCTTGCTGAAATACCGACTCGGCGCCGCCCCCAAGGCTTTACGAAAAACACTGGTAAACGCACTGGGGCTGCTGTAGCCCAGGTCCATCGCCACCCGGGTAACCGACTCGCCATTGCCCAGGCGTGCCACCGCCGCCAACAGGCACGCCTGCTGGCGCCATTCGACAAAGCTGATACCGGTCTGCTGGCGAAACAGCCTAGTGAAGGTGCGCCGGCTCCTGCCCACCTGCCCGGCCATGTCATCGATGCTCACCTCAAGCGACGGTTGCTGCAACAGCCGCTGGCAAGCCTGGGCCAAGCGCGGATCATCCGGCAACGGCGCATTCAGCGACAGCGGCGCCATGCTGGCGATTTCGTGCAGCAGCAACGCCATCAAATGACCATCGCGCTGTTCTTGCGCATACAGCGCCGGCACATCCGCAGCCTGGATCATCAACTGACGCAAAAATGCCGAAACATCGAACACCTGACACAGCCCCGGCAGCCCCAGGCGTGCCGTCGCCGCGTTGCTGATGTAGGTGTTGAGCATGGTCACCGGCCCGCTCATGGCCATCTCATGGGGCACCTGCGCCGGCACCCAGATGGCCCGTTGCGGCGGCACCACCCAATTGCCTTGGCGCGTGAACACGGTGATCACCCCACAGGCCGCATAGGCGAACTGCCCGCGCTGATGGGTATGCAGGGCGAAGTGATGGCCATCGGCATAGTCAACGGCGGTCACCACCGCGTCGCGGGGAATGTGTTCATACGGGTCGATAGCAATCATGGCCCGAATCTAACGATCTACGACCCGATAGCGCAAGCGGGCCAGCAGCCGCATTGCGCATAGTTGCACCCTGCCCGCCTGTGGATAACAACACCATGCAACGAAAACACCTGCTGCTCGCCGTGTTGGTGACAGCCATCTGGGGCCTGAACTTCCCCATCAGCAAACTGGCCCTGGCCGAGATCGACCCGCTGTTGCTCACCGCCCTGCGCTTTACCCTCGCCGCCCTGCCCTGGGTGTTCCTGATCAAACGCCCGCCCGTGGCCCTGGGCTGGCTGGCCGCCTACGGCTTGATCTTCGGCGTGGCGATGTGGGCGCTGATCAACCTGGGGATCAGCCTGGGCGTGCCACCCGGCACCGCTGCCCTGCTGATCCAGTTCAGTGCCTTCTTCACCTTGGGTTGGGGCGTGCTGCTGTTTCGCGAAGGCATGAGCCTTGGCCAGTGCGTTGGCGTGGTACTCGCGGCCCTGGGTTTGATCTGCATTATCGCCAGCAGCCCCGGCCAGGCGACGACCGCGGGCTACAGCGTATTGCTGGTCAGCGCCTTCAGCTGGAGCGTTGGCAACGTCATCATCAAACGCTCGAAAGTGCGTGAGATGTTTGCCTTTGTGGTGTGGGCCAGCCTCTTCCCGCCGATCCCCTTGCTGCTGCTCACCTGGCTCAGCCATGGCAGCGCGCCGTTCACCGCCCTGGCCAGCCACATCGAGGGCGTAACCGTGTTATCGCTGTTGTTCCAGGTCTACGCGGCGACGCACTTCTGTTACTGGGGCTGGAACCTGTTGCTGCGCGAGTACCCGGTTTCAACCGTTGCGCCGCTGTCGCTGCTGATCCCGATATTCGGCATCGCCGGCTCCATCCTCCTGCTCGGCCACCACATCGACCGCAACGAAGGCATCGCCATTGCCCTCATTCTGGCGGCCCTTGCAGCGGGGCTGATCAAGACCCGCCCGCTGTTGCGCCGAACGGTCTAGAACCAACCGCGATCATCTTCCAGCTCCTGGCGACAGGCCTTGAGCTGGGCGCCGTAGAGTCGTGACTGCGCCTCTACCTTGCGCGCCACCTGCATCAGCCACGGCTTGCTGCGATAAGTCCCACGACTAAAACCGCCGCGCCCTTCGTGATAGGCCAGGTACTGGTTGTAGACATCCCACTTGGAAATCCCCAACTGCCGCTGGGTGCCAGCGGTGTACCAGCCAATGAACATGACCGCGTCATCGAAGTTATCCCGCGAGCCACCATTGCCGGTGCCGGCCTTGTACTCACCCCAGACCGGGTCCTGGGCCTGTGCATAACCATAGGCCGAACTCACCCGTCCCCACGGGATGACCCACAGCAAGTAATCGCGGGGCGGCAGCGCATCGGAGACGAAACTGCTTTCCTGCTTCATGATCGCCATCGCCACATGTTGCGGCGTGCCGAACTGCTGCTGCATCTTCAGCGAATCTTCGTACCAGTCCGGGTACTCGCGGTAGATATTGCACAGATTGTTCTGATCCCTCGGCGGCGCCGTGGCGCAGCCCGCCAAGACCACAACCGAAAGCACCAGCGCCCACCCTCGCCCTTGTTTCATCCATCGCCCCAGCAAAAAAGAGGGCTTTAGTTGCCCTTCGTATATAACGCAGCGCCTGGCCGGGCCAGGTTGCGGTGACCTCCTATGATGGCGTGGGTGATGGCAGGGTCACCAGAGTGGTGTTGTGGATTTGTAACGAATAGTCGCGAGAACGGTACTTTAACGGCGGAAATCTTCAGAATTTCCTGATTCCATGTAGTCCATTTCCCAATCATACTTTTGCCGCTTTCAAAGCATTGCAGTGGTCCCGGTGGGGCTCTAGTCTCGGCCGGTCGTTGGCAATTCAACGACCGGTTTTGACAGGCCGACTACACCGTGGACATGTGCAAGCCTTTATGGCGATTGTACGTGGGGCACCTTCGTGTGCGCCGAGTTCTCCGGTGTTCGGTCTGTCAACCCGCGTACAGTTGCCACCCATTTGTTTGACAGCAGATTCGTGGCGGCTCCATTCACCGGGGAGACACCATGTTAAAAATCGTCCCAGATCCACCGCATCATCCCAACCAATCCCTTGAAGACCTTCTCGTCCAGACTTCCGAATACTTGGTCTGCGCGCTGACCATTGCCCAGCAGACGGTGCTACTGCATCCCATGCCGCCTGAGCAAGTACTGACCTTGGCGACCATGCATGAAATTGAACACGCCCGAAGCTTGGTTGAAGTGGCTTTGAGCAAGGTTCAGTTGAAGCACTGAGTTTTTCAGGCGAGCGCCAGCGTTGCTTAGGCAAGGCTGGCTGCCTGCTTTGGGAGGTATGGATGAGCGAAGATCGTGCTTCAGTGCTGAAAACGATAGGTGTTGGTGGAGGATCTGGTGCAGGGGATGGTTGGATTTAACACTGAGCGTGGCACAGCTGGATTGCCCTAAGAAATGCCAAGCTTAAAGGAAGCTCAATTTTTGGTCGAAAGCCACTGATTTCTTACGGCTGCTTTCGACTGTGGATTCAACCCATTGCAGCCATTCGCAAATGCTCTGCACGCACTCCCAATCCGCAAAACGGATGACTGCCGCCCGTCATGCGCGGACCTGGTCGAATAACTGTTGCAGAAATACATCGCCTGCCACAGAGTCAGAAAGCAAGTAATGTCCAGACCAATTATCCCTGCAGCCGCAAGGTTGAACTCAGCATACTGGAAGCTTGGGTGAATTTGTTCACTCACGCCTATGACGGGTGACCCCATCCGTTTGAATCCTCGGCGTTTGATCAACTCTTCAGCAATCAATAGCCAACAAGCGGCTGACGACTCGTTAAAATCAAGCGCCAGATGACCATTAGCTGTCCACGGGCCGCTTGGGGCCGAAAGCAGTCGATTGAAAGTCATTGGCTAACCGGCTGCGATGTGCACATCACCGCAAACCCGTTGGCACAACACGCTCTCTAGTGCCAAGCAGTGGTCCCTTTGTTCATCCATAATTTAACGGCATGTTGAAGTCTTCACCTCAAGGACGTCCCATGACCATCCATACCTCCCCTCCCAAGCAAAAACACTTGGCAGTGTTAATCGACGCTGACAATGCCCCTGCGGCAATTGTCGAAGGTTTATTCGAAGAAATCGCCAAGTACGGCGTCGCCAACGTCAAGCGGATTTATGGCGATTGGACTGGCCCGCAGTTGGGTGGATGGAAAAAGGTGCTACTCGACCATTCGATTCAACCTATCCAACAGTTCGCGTACACCAAAGGTAAGAACGCAACAGACAGCACCTTGATCATCGACGCAATGGACCTGCTGTACACCCGACGCTTCGACGGTTTCTGCCTGGTTTCGAGCGACAGTGACTTCACCCGTCTCGCTTCTCGGCTACGAGAAGAAGGTTTGACCGTCTATGGGTTTGGTGAAGAAAAAACCCCCAGGCCGTTCGTGTCGGCCTGCGACAAGTTCATCTATACCGAATTGCTGCGTAGTGAAGTGCTTGTTGCGGCGAGCAATGGGCATGATCGCCCCGAACCTGAGCCACCCGCCGCAATCGAGGCCGTCAAAGTCGCCAGCATGCCCAAGGTAAAAAAGCTACCCAAGGCACCCGTAAGTTTCATTGCAAAGATCTTGGATGACATTGCCGACGAGGATGGCTGGGCTCACTTGGGAGCGCTGGGCACCAACATCAGCAAATTGAAACCTGAATTCGACCCTCGCACCCATGGTTATAAAAAGCTCAGTGAGTTGATCAAGGGGTATCCGGATACGTTTGAACTGCAAACCAGAAGCACGTCGGGCGTGGGTGGTTCGATACTCTATGCCCGGCACCGACAGCCGAACACGTAGCTGTGGTGGTCTAATGATTCCGGACACCCATTTAGGCGGCGAACACATGTACTGCCATCAATTTATTCAACGATGCTGCGTTTCACGCACAAACTCGATCAGCGCCTTTAGCGCTGGCGGTACGTGACGCCGGCTGGAGTAATAGATGAAAAACCTGCTTGGCAAGGCTTTCCAGTCTTCGAGAACTTCCTCCAGTTGCCCCCGAGCCATGTATTCCCTTGCCATCTCCTCATACACGTACGCGATCCCGGCGCCGTCCTTTGCCGCTTGAATCATCATGGTGTCATCTTCCAGTATCAACGGCCCTGCCACGGCCAGGCGCATGGGCTGCCCCTCAGCAAGATATTCCCACTTGTACAGTTTGCCGCTGGGAAAGCGTCGGCCAATGCAGGCGTGCTCAAGTAGCCTTTGCGGTGTGTCCGGTGTCCCGTGTCTGCTGAGGTAACTGGGGGCAGCAACGGTGACAAATCCCTGGGGTGGGCCCACCGGGACGGCGATCATGTCACCAGCCAGGCTCTCGCCGAAGCGCACTCCGGCATCGAACCCTTTGTCGACGATGTCGCTCAACCCATCATCGGCCACCAGCTCCACGTTGATACGTGGGTAGGCTGCTGTGAATGGCGCCAGCAGTGGCGCAACGACGAGACGGGCAGCGGGCCGCGATACGTTCAATCGCAGCGTGCCGGTGGGAATTTCCTGTTTGAAGGTCAGTTCATGCAGCGCTTTGGCGACCTGTGCCAACGCCGGAACCAACGTGGCCAGAAGTTGATTACCTGCTTCGGTAGGCGTGACGCTGCGAGTGGTGCGATTGAGGAGTCTGACCCCCAGCTTGCCTTCCAAGGCACGCATGGCGTGGCTGAGGGCTGACGCAGATACCCCTCGCTCGTCGGCGGCTTTACGAAAGCTGCGATGGCGAGCCACTGCGGCGAAGGCGTCGAGTTCGGAAAGGTCGCAAGGGGATTTCATGAATGCAGCTCAGCAGTTCAAACACGATTAGCTATCTTATCGTCGGTAACCTCTCAATGAATACTCTGCGCCTCAATCGACGAGAGGTTTGCATGCAAAAGAATCGGCTAGGTACATCCGAGTTGTTGATTTCGCCAATTGGAATGGGCACTTGGGCCATTGCCGGGCAAGGATGGGAGTTCAGCTGGGGGGCGCAAGATGATGGCGATAGCCTGGCAGCATTGGAGTACGCGGTAGAACGCGGCGTGAACTGGATCGACACAGCAGCCGTATATGGACTCGGCCATGCCGAGATATTGACTGGGCAATTGCTGCGTCAGGTGCCGGCTTCGCGTCGCCCGCTGGTATTCACCAAAGGTAGCCTGGTGTGGGATCCCGAAACCCGTGAGATCTCTCATTCGCTCGCCCCCCAGTCATTGATGAAAGAAATCGAGGATAGCCTGCGTCGCTTGCAGGTGAATGTCATCGATCTCTATCAGATTCACTGGCCAGCGTTCCCGGCAGATGGAAACAGCGAAGGCATCGAGGAGGCTTTGGCGACCTTGGCCCAAGCCAAGGCTCAGGGCAAGATAAGGGCGATTGGCGTGTCAAACTTCGATGTTTCTCAGCTTGAGCGAGCCCGCTCCGTAACCGATATCGCCTCCCTTCAACCGCCGTATTCAGCTTTGATGCGTGATATCGAGGATCAGATCCTGCCTTATTGTGCAACAGCGCAGGTCGGCGTGATTGCCTACTCGACGTTACAATCTGGTTTACTGACGGGAAGCATGACCCGCGAGCGGATTGCACAGCTGTCCGACGATGATTGGCGAAAATCGCGGAGCGCCGACTTCCAGGAACCTCGCCTCAGCAAGAACCTCGCTTTGGTAGAAGTCATGGCAAATATCGGTGCCAGGCATGGGGTCAAAGCGGCGGCCGTAGCCATTGCTTGGGTACTACGTAATCGGGCAGTCTCCGGCGCTATCGTAGGCGCACGCAGGCCCGACCAGGTGAATGGATTGATCGACGCCACGAGAATTCGTCTTAGCCACGCTGAAATAGAAGAAATACGCCCCTATTTACCTGAAGGTATGGGTACAAATGTACCCAGCAGTGTGTCCTGAGCATCTGATACCCACCAGTTGATACGTTGATGACATAGCTTCTATTGCGGGCCGTGCGGATGCCGGTGAGCGATAGGGATCGCGGCCGACAAAACAGGGGCCAACATCGACCGTCCGCTTCGGGTCGGGTCGATAGCAGCCGTTCGCGACGGACTGCTTGCGACCCATTATAGATAGCCCGTTCCCCCTTCAACAATACTGGTAACGGTTGGCAGGTAGCTGTCAACGAGGGTGGAACATGCATGCCTTTCTTGCCACATCCCTGGTATCGGTGCCGGTACTTGCAGTCAGCGCTCTGTATGGTCCAGTGGCATCAGCCCACTGTCCTTAATCGCTGCGTCAGCTTCTGGTGATGCCAGGTAGTCGAGGAGCGCCTGGGCTGCGGCATGGTGCTGGCTCTTGCTGACGACAGCGCCCGAATACATGGTCATTTTCTGCGCTTCAGCCGGGATCAGACCAACGATGTCGATACCCTTTACTGGCTTGAGCTCACTTAACTGTTGGAAGCCGATCTGCGCTTGGCCGCGAGCGATCACTGCGCCGACGGGCTCGGCAGGTATCATGTGAGCCTTGGCCGTGAACTGGTCACCGAGCTGCATGTGAGGGAACAGGGTCTTGGAGAGATATACGCCACTTGCGCTGTCGGAGTAGGCGACAGAGCTGCTGTTCTGCAGCACCGTGCGCAAGCCCTGCATGGTGCCTATATCCGGCTTCGGTTCGCCTTTGCGTACGGCCATGGCAATGAACGATTTTCCGAGATCTACTCGGCTGGTTTTATCGGCTTGACCGCCGGCCACCAGGTTGTCGAGCGCCGAACCCACCATCAGGACAACATCCGCCTGCTCACCGCGGGCGAGCCTGTTCGGGACGGCCTGCGGGGTCTCCCCCATCGAAGGAGCGGCGAGAACTTCCAGCTTCACGCCAAATTTCTTCTCATAAGCTGGCGCCACTTCCCGGATAGCGCCCATGATGCCGCCGGAACTCAAAACGGTCAGCGTTTGCGTACCACCTTGCACAACGTCAGCAGCCAAGCAGACGAATGAAGTGGTCAAGAGGGCAGCAAAGGACAGCATTCGAAGCATGGGAACTTTCTCCACAGTAAAAGCGCGAAACTTTACCGGGCGAGGAGCACGCTTATGGTTAATCAGTTATTAAGAAAGTTTCACATTTTTATCCGCCAATAGCAGCTATGGGTTGTGGATGGCTGCCTCTGGTGATCGGCAGCTCCGCGGATTCCGTCTCATGTCTGTCTCATATTCCGTATAGGTCTGGTAAAGCTACAGGCAGGGCAGCCATCATTGCTCATCAACAGGCTTGGTATCGATGACGGTAACGTTTGTAGATATCCGGAGTAGCTTTTGAACCTCCGACGCCGAGTAGCCTTTAGCGTGGAACGACTCACCCGCCTCTGTATAAATGATTACTTCTCGGCTTTTTCTTGCCTCAATCCACGCAACCACAATCTTCGCGATTGCATTCCAAGGCATCGCGTCAGACAAAGCCGCAATAGCTTCGACAAGCCCCGAATTTTGAGGAGCACTTGAAAACATATGCACGGGGCCATGAGGAATACCCGCCTCATCCAATGCGGCCAAAAATGATTTCGCGCTGTGTTTGAAGAGCGTTAAGTGAATCAACGCACATTCCTGAGTACTCATCCTATCCTCGCTGGCTGATTTGAAGAGACTGCCGAATGTCGACAGTAATTGCGGAAGTGAATAGTACTCGATGCCTTCTGGCTCAAGGCTAAAACCGTGGAATCCTCAGTGGAAACCACCGTCTGACTACCTCAACATTACTCAACAAATAGGCCGCCCAGGTTCGCACATAGGGGGTTGCGAACCTGGAGTGCGAACCAGTGGGTGGCCATCGAACAGGGTGGGGTCCTTGTCCCGTGCCTTGCCAGCCTCGCATTTGGGGGCGGACAGGGGGTAACGGTGCGTGTCATAGATACACGTTTTATCGTCGAACCGGCGTATACCCTCACGCATACCTAAAACTGGTATATGCCTAGAGACAGAACGAGACAGGCAGAAACAAGAAAGCCCGCACTTGGCGGGCTTTTCATGGGCTTCCGTATACATGAGGAGACGTATCGGAACAGCTGGATGGTGCCGGAGACAGGAATCGAACCTGCGACCTTCGCGTTACGAGTGCGCTGCTCTACCGACTGAGCTACACCGGCGTGGCGATAACGCTACCACTGCCGGGTCGCTTTCGCAAATCACTGTTTATTAACAGCAATTGCGCCGGTTTCAGAGGGCTTTGCAGCCTGCCGGGGCGAGGTCTTCGCTGAGGGTGCTGGTGCAGGCCCAACCGGTCGCGGAGCGGGTCAGGGTGATGGTTTTGTCGGTGGCGATGGCCGGGGCGTCGATCAGGGTGCAGACGATGCTGCCCACGCCCGTGGCCGCGGTGCCGCTGGCGGCGATGGCGCAGTGGGCGGTGCGCTCCTGGCCGCCCAGGGCGGCGACATTGGCGATGTCTTTGCCTTCGTTCAGGCGCAGGTCGAAGGCGGTCTTCAGGGCAGAAATTTCTACCAGGCCCGCCGTGGCTTTGGTGCGTACCTGGCTGTTGGTGTAAATCGGTAAGGCGATGGTCGCCAGAAGGCCGATGATCGCCACCACGATCATCAGTTCGATCAAGGTAATACCGCGTTGCCCTTTCATGGACACTCTCCCTCACAAAATCAGTTCATGCCGGCCGCAGTGGTGCGGCGCCAGCAGGCGCGCCAGTAGGCCCGAACAGACACCTTTTGTCACCCCGTGACGGTCATTCGGTCATCCTGGCTCGACTACTCTAGTGGGCGGCGGGCATCACTGCTCGCCGCTTGGGGCCTGGAGCTGTTACCAGGCTTGTGCAAGGCCGCGCAGCAAGGATGTGGCGATGACCGACAGCAACCAGATGTACAACTGGCAAGGCACCAACACCCAGGGCGCCTTGATCAGCGGCCAGAGCGCCGCACGCAGCCCGGCGTTGATCAGGGCGCAATTGCGCCAGCGCGGGATTCGCCCGGGGCGCATCGCCAGTGTGCGCCCGCCGCTGTGGCAATGGCGCCGGCCACTGGATGGCAAGGCGCTGAGCCAGTTCAGCCGCCAGCTGGCCACCCTGGTCAAGGCCGGGGTGGCGCTGCTGCAAGCGCTGGATGTGGTCGCCCAAAGCAGCGCCAACCCGGCGATGGCCCGCCTGCTGGGGGCGATCAAGGCCGATATCGCTGCTGGCAGCAGCCTGGCCACTGCGCTGCGCCGGCACCCGCACTATTTCGATCGGCTGTACTGCAACCTGGTGGACGCCGGTGAGCAGTCCGGCAGCCTGGAGGTCGTGCTGGCCCAGGTGGCGGCGCTGCAGGAGCAACGCCAGGCCCTGCGCGCACGGCTGAAAAAAGCCATGACCTATCCACTGCTGGTGCTGCTGGTGGGCTTTGGGGTGTCGGCGCTGTTGCTGCTGGAGGTGGTGCCGCGTTTTCAGTCGCTGTTCGGCGGCTTTGGTGCCGAGCTGCCGGCCTTTACCCAACAGGTGATCGGCTTGTCGCAGTGGCTGGGGGCGCATTTCTGGCTGCTGTTGATAACGTCGTGCAGCGTTGTTGGCGCGCTGGTTTGGGGTTATCGACACAAGCCTGCGTTGCGTTTGTGGCTGGTGCGCCTGGCCCTGCGTTTGCCGGTGCTTGGCAGCCTGCTCCGGCATGCCGCCCTCGCCCGCTTTGCCCGCACCTTGTCGACTTCGTTCGGCGCCGGGGTGCCGTTGGTGGAGGCGCTGGGGCCGGTTGCCGGGGCGTGTGGCAATCCGTTGTATGAGCAGGCGCTGCACAAGGTGCGCGAGGACCTGGCCAGTGGTCTAGCCTTGAACGTGGCATTGCGCGCCAGCGGCTTGTTCCCGGCGCTGGTGGTGCAGATGTGCGCCATTGGCGAGACAGCCGGGACACTGGACGATATGCTCGCCAGGATCGCCAGCCACTATGAACAGGCCATCGACCACCTGCTCGACACCCTCACGGCCCTGATTGAGCCGTTGATCGTGCTGATCCTGGGGTTGCTGGTGGGCAGCCTGGTGATCGCCATGTACCTGCCAATCTTCCAGCTGGGCAATGTGATCTGACCATGAACCTGTTGAACTCCCTGGCCAGCCAGCCACTGATGTACCTGAGCATCGCCCTGTTGCTCGGGCTGATCATCGGCAGCTTTCTCAATGTGCTGGTGCATCGCCTGCCGATCATGCTCGAACGCCAATGGCAGGCCGAGGCGCGCGAGGTGCTGGAGTTGCCTAGCGAGGCACAAGCGCCGCGCTTCGACCTGTTGTTGCCGCCGTCGCAGTGCCCGCATTGCGCCCACCGTATTCGCCCCTGGGAAAACATACCGGTCATTAGTTACCTGGCCTTGCGCGGGCGCTGTTCCAGTTGCCAGGCGCGCATCAGCCCGCGCTACCCGCTGGTGGAACTCGCCAGTGGGGCGCTGACCCTGTTTGTCGCCTGGCGCTTCGGCGTCACCGGCACCGCCCTGGCCCTGCTGCTGCTGAGCTGGGGCCTGCTGGCCATGAGCATGATCGACATCGAGCACCATCTGCTGCCCGATGCCCTGGTATTGCCGCTGTTGTGGCTGGGGTTGATCGTCAATGCCTTCGAAATGTTCGTGCCGCTGGAAGATGCCCTGTGGGGCACGGTGGCCGGTTACCTGAGCCTGTGGTCGGTGTTCTGGTTGTTCAAGATGCTTACCGGCAAGGAAGGCATGGGCTATGGCGACTTCAAGTTGCTGGCGATGCTGGGTGCCTGGGGCGGCTGGCAGATCCTGCCACTGACGTTGCTGCTGTCGTCCTTGTTGGGGGCGGTGATCGGGCTGATTATGCTGCGCCTGCAGCGCAAGCAGGCCAGCACGCCGATCCCCTTTGGTCCCTATCTGGCCATCGCGGGCTGGATCGCGCTGCTCTGGGGTGGTCAAATAACCACTTCCTATCTGAAATATTCCGGATTCTGATGACCACCGCTGCTTTCACTCCCTGGATTCTCGGCCTTACCGGCGGCATCGGCAGTGGCAAGAGCGCCGCTGCGCAGCGCTTTGTCGAGCTGGGTGTGCACCTGGTCGACGCCGACCAGGCCGCGCGCTGGGTGGTCGAGCCGGGCCGCCCGGCGCTGGCCCGTATCGTCGAGCGTTTCGGCCCGGGTGTGCTGCTCGAGGACGGCCAGCTCAACCGCGCCGCCCTGCGCGAGCTGATCTTTGCCGACCCGCAGCAACGCCTGTGGCTCGAAGCCCTGCTGCACCCGTTGATCGGCCAGGAGATCTTCAGCTACCTGGCCAAGGCCGAGTCGCCCTATGCGGTGTTCGTCTCGCCGTTGATGGTCGAGTCCGGCCAGTACAAGCGCACCAACCGCCTGCTGGTGATCGATGCGCCGCAGGCGCTGCAAGTGCAGCGCACCCTGCTGCGCGACCAGACCAGCGCCGAACAGGTGCAGGCCATCCTCAAGGCCCAGGCCAGCCGCGAAGAGCGCCTGCGCCACGCCCACGATGTGCTGGTCAATGACCGCGACCTGGGCTGGCTGCATTCGGAGGTCGACCGCCTGCACCACTTTTACCTGACTTTGCGAGGAGGCCAAGCATGAGCCAACCGATGACCGTAGATTGCCCGACCTGTGGCGCCCCTGTGGAATGGAACGCGACCAGCCCGTTCCGGCCGTTCTGTTCCGACCGCTGCAAGCTGATCGACCTGGGCGCCTGGGCCGCTGAAGAGCACAAGATTCCGGTCGCCCCGGATGCCGAAGACGAGCTGTTCTCCGGCGAGCTCGACCCGCGCCACTGAGCCGTCAGCGCCCGGGGTCGTCGTCCTTCCACGGGGCCTGCAGGTAGCGGGTCCGGTTGAAGGTCTCCAGCCACTCCGGGCAGAACACCACCAGGGCGCTGACCACCATGCCGTTGATAAAGGCTTCGGGGAAGATGATCAGCCACAGGTAGCCGATAAAGTCCTCGAGCCACTCCGGCATGACGAAGCGCCCGTCCATCCACAGCAACCCCAGCCCACCGAGCAGGCACAAGAGTGCCGACAGCGCCGCGGCAAAAAAGCCCGAACAGAAGATATAGACGAACAGGTTGCGCGGCTGTGCCCGCTCCACCAGGATCGCGCACACCTCGGTAACCAGCACCGGCAGGCCGATCAGCAACAGGCCATTGACCCCCATCGCCGCCAGGTCCTGGCGCCCCAGCGCCAGCAGGCCGAGCTGCGCCAGCAAGCCACCGACAATCGCCAGCGGCCAGTCCAGCAGCAGGGTCACGGCGGTCATGCCGATGAAGTGATAAGACACCCCGGTGTCGAAGTCGCGCCGCACCAGCCACAGGGCAAACAAGGCGAACACCGTGCCGAACAGCAAGTGCTGGCGACGGCTGTCGGCGAACAGTTCGAGCCAGCGGGTACGCGCCACCGCCCAAATCAGCACGGGCACATAGGCGACCCAGGCGATGGTCAGGGTCTGGCTGGAAAGTACGGCGGCACTGATCACGGCAAATAACCCTTGTTCGAGTGAGGCAATAGGCGTGGGGGCAGTCTACACCTCGGGGCTGGCTTGATCAGCCTCAGTGGCTGCGGAAAATACCGGCGTTGTGCGGCGCAACGTACCTGAAGCGAGCAGCAGCACTATGGCCGGGAGTATCACCATGCTGGCGCCCAGCATGGCGCCCCGCAGGCCAATACTCTCAAGCGCTCCACCGCCGATGATCACCCCCAGGCCGATCGCGCCATTGAGCACTGCCGTATGCAGGGCCGTGGCCGGAACGGTATGGGCGCCGGCGATGCTCAACACCCAGGTCTGCAGACCGGTAAACAGTGCCGAGATGGCAACGCCCCAGACCATCAGCAAGGCCGCCACGGCCAGCAGGTTCAACTCGGGCCCAAGCAGGCCCAGGGTCAGCAGCGCCCCTGCCATGGCGATCAGGGCCAGGAGGATGAAGGGTTTGAGGTGGCGGTCGATGAAGATCGCGCTCAGCAGGTTGCCCAGAAAACCGGCGGCGCCAAAGGCGAAAAGCAGTGCCGCGACCAGCCACGGCGTGACGTCTGGCACCTGACTGATAAAGGGCTCGACAAAGGTGTAGGCGGCAAAATGTGCGGCCGCCGTCAGCCCGGTGATGACGAAGGTGATCAGCAGATCCCGGCGCCGCAGCACCGCCACATACCCGGTGCCGGGTGCTGCGGCGACCAGGCCCAGGTCAGGGACTACCAAGGCGATTGCCCCGGCACTGGCGACACAGAGCAACGCCAGGCAAGCAAAAGCGGTTCGCCAGCCGTCGTACTGGCCCACCAGGTTGACCAGTGGCACGCCCATGACGGTGGCGAGGGTAATACCGCCCAGCACGATCGAGGTGGCCAGGCCCATCTGCCGGGCAGGCGCGATAAGGGTGGCGGTGGCGGCCACGGTTGCCCAGAACACGCCATGGGCCAACGCCCCCAGTGCCCGCGCACCGAGCAGCGCGGCAAACTCCGGGGCGATTGCCGAGAGCGCATTCGATGCTGCCAGCATCAACATCAGGGCAATCATCAGCGGCTTGCGGGCGACCCAGCGGCTCAGGCTGTTGGCAAGCAAGCCACTGACAGCGCCAATCCAGGCATACAAGGTCACGCTGAGCCCGACCCTGGCCGGCTCCTGCGCCAAATCGGCGGAAATCTGTGACAACAAACCGATAGGGGCGAACTCGGAGGTCACCATCGCGAAGGAAGCGATGCACAGCACCGTCACCGCGCTCCATACCCGCCAGGTTGATAAGGCCATGCGCACCTCCGTCCCTGTCATGAGTGGCTCTACACCTCGGGGTTGGCTTGGTCAGCCTCGGCGGGCGCTTTCGGTGCCTCGAACAGGCGGAACACGGCGCCTTCAACCAGCCAGTCCGGCGGCTGGCAACTGGGGTTGCGCTGCTGCTCGATGACGCTGATGGTGGTCGCCGATACCTGCACATCGGCCCAGGCGCCGTAGCAGCCGAACTCGTTCAGGGTCAGGCGCAAGCGGTAGTCGCCGGGCATGACGCTGAGCACCTTGGGGTTGAACTCGGCATAGCTGCGGACGATTTCATCTTCTGCGCCGCGATGGTCAATCAGTTTGACGCTGTAGGGCGGTGAGTCGCCCTCCTTGAGCACCACATAGCGGCCATCTGCAGTGTCGTAAGGCACGGTGGGCGTCCAGAACAAAAAGCCCACGCCGTACACCACCAGGGCACAGACCACCGTGCCGGAACCGAATATGCCGCCCATCTTCACTACGCTCATGCTTCTTCCCTGATATTCACTGAGCCCACAACGGGTGCGCAGTCTAGGCGCTGGTTTACATGCGCAGCAATGGCTTGCAGACATTTCCTGCAAAGCTCAATTGAACGCTAAGCTTGTGCCCATGGACGACTCAGACTATTTGCGCCTGCTCACCATTCAGGCCGAACAAGCCAATGCGTTTCTATCCAATGCCCGTAAATGGGAACGTGAGCGTTGGGTATGCCAGCGCCTGCTGCAAGGCTTGAACATTCCCTACCGCAGCGAAGACTTTGCCGCCGCCGGGCAAGAACCGCCTGATGTGCTGTTTCGCGATGCCGCCTTCGAGGTGTTTTTTGTCCTCGATGAAGGCCGGCGCCTGAACGACGAATGGCGCGAAGAGCTGCAGCGCCGGCGCAGTGCCTTCTCGTTGAGCCAACTGGTACGCCGCGAAGCCCGGCCCCGGCGGATCAGCGCCCAGGAACTGCTGCAGCGCCTGGCGCCGACCCTGCGTAAAAAATCGCACAACTACCAGGAGCGCGGCCTGGACCTGAGCGAGCTGGACATCATTGCCTTTGCCAGCCTCAAGCGCGAAGTACTCGACCTCAACAGCCACTTCCCGCCGCCCACCGAATACCTGCGCCAGGGCTGGCGCTCGTTGTCGCTGGTCGGCCCGACCTTCGCCCGGGTGCTGTTTGCCCACCCCGATGCGCCGGACTTCTTGCGCGGCAATTTGGGGCGCAGCATCGTTTTCGATGTAGGAATAAGCCTCTGAGCTGGCCCCCTGCCAAAGCCCGATGGCATAAATTCTGTGCCGGTGATACAAAGCGCAATCATTCGTTATAAAGACAGCCAAGTGACTGAACGCTGGGCAACCTTCGAGCGACTAGAGTGAACACTGTAGCGTTCCCACAGTCACAAGCGTCTATCTGACGAGGCCCTCATGACCAGCCGCCTGAATCCCGAAGACCAGCGTCGTGTCGATGAATACCTGCGAGCCCCCCAGCACCAAGTCGAGCGCAAGCCATTCCGGCCCTGGCTGCTCCTTCTGCTGGTGGTGGTCGTGACCGTTGCACTCGGCTTGTTGAGCCGCCTCTTGAGTCATCTGGTGCTATGAGCTGCCTTGCGCTCGCCCACAACGCCCGCCCCGTGCGGCCTGCCACTCAAGACCCGAATTCCGTAAACCTTATGAGATATCTCCATGACTCACCGTATTGTGATTGTCGGCGGCGGCGCCGGCGGCCTGGAACTGGCGACCCGCCTGGGTAAGACCCTGGGCAAAAAAGGTAGCGCCAGCATCACCCTGGTCGACGCCAACCTGACGCACATCTGGAAGCCGCTGCTGCACGAAGTGGCGGCGGGCTCGCTCAACTCTTCCGAAGACGAACTGAACTACGTGGCCCAGGCCAAGTGGAATCACTTCCAGTTCCAACTCGGGCGCATGAGCGGCCTGGACCGCGAAACCAAGCAGATCCAGCTGGCTGCCACCCTCGATGAAGACGGTCGCGAACTGCTGCCTGCGCGCACCCTGGGCTATGACACCCTGGTGATCGCAGTGGGCAGTAACACCAACGACTTCGGCACCTTGGGCGCGGCGCAGCATTGCCTGTTCCTCGACACCCGCAAGCAGGCCGAGCGCTTCCACCAGCAACTGCTCAATCATTACCTGCGCGCCCACGCCGGCGATCAGGCCAATGAGCAAATCAGCGTGGCCATCGTCGGCGCCGGTGCCACCGGTGTGGAACTGGCCGCCGAGCTGCACCACGCGGCCCATGAGCTGGCGGCTTACGGCCTGGATCGTATCCAGCCCAAAGACATGCACATCACCCTGATCGAGGCTGGCCCGCGGGTACTGCCAGCGCTGCCGGAGCGCATCAGCGTGCCCGTGCACAAGACCCTGGAGAAACTCGGGGTGACGGTGATGACCAACGCGGCGGTCAGTGAAGTGACCGCCGATGAGCTGCGCACCAGCAATGGTGACGTGATTCAGGCCAGCCTCAAGGTCTGGGCGGCAGGTATTCGTGCGCCGGGTTTCCTCAAGGACATCGACGGCCTGGAAACCAACCGGATCAACCAGCTGGTGGTGCGCCCTACCCTGCAAACCACCCTGGACGACAACATCTTCGCCTTCGGCGACTGCGCCGCCTGCCCGCAACCGGGTAGTGACCGCAACGTGCCGCCACGGGCGCAGGCTGCGCACCAGCAGGCGTCGTTGCTGGCCAAGGGCTTGAAGGCGCGCCTGGAAGGCAAGCCGTTGCCGACGTATGCGTACCGGGATTATGGCTCGCTGGTGTCGCTGTCGCGCTTCTCGGCGGTGGGTAACCTGATGGGCAACCTGACCGGCAGCGTGATGCTCGAAGGCTGGTTGGCGCGGATGTTCTATGTGTCGCTGTACCGCATGCACCAGATGGCGCTGTACGGGACATTCCGTACGCTGATGCTGATGCTGGGTAGCCGGATCGGGCGTGGGACTGAGCCGCGGTTGAAGTTGCACTGACGTTGGATTGGCTTTGAGGGCCTCATCGCGGGGCAAGCCCGCTCCCACAGGTATGGCGGTGTTTCTGTAGGAGCGGGCTTGACCCGCGATGGCGTCGGTACAGTCGATGTAAATGTGCTGCTGGCAAGCCAGTTCCCACAAGTCCGTGGTGTAGGTTTTACTTGAGGACCCGGTAGGTACTCTGCACAAAGCCGCTTTCAAAGGTGGTGCTGCGCATATGCTGCAGCGTCACGTCCTTCGCCAGGGCCCCGAACAGCGGGATGCCACTGCCCAGCAACACCGGTATGCGGGTGATGGTCAGTTCATCCAGCCGGCCTTCGCGCAAGAAGCTCTGAATCACCTGCCCGCCATCGAGGTACAGCCCCTTGGCGCCTGTTTCATTCAGGTGCTCGACCAGGTCGGCGACCGGCCCCGGGTGCACTTCGATGCCATGCTGCATATCGGCCTGCTGCAAGGTGCTGCTCAGCACCACCACACGCTTGTGCGGATACGGCCACTCGCCAAAGGTCAGGACCTTCTCAAAGGTGTTGCGGCCCATGACCAGGGTGTCGACAGTGGCCATGTACGCGGCGTAACCGTGGTCGTCACTGGAACTGGTGGCGACCATCAGCCAGTCCAGCTCACCGCTTTCACGGGCGATGTAGCCATCGAGGCTGGTGGCGATATAGACGGAGGG
>NZ_JH650757.1:21866-22206 GCF_000259195.1 Pseudomonas donghuensis | reverse complement strand
GCCCCCCCCAGCCAGTCCAGCTCACCGCTTTCACGGGCGATGTAGCCATCGAGGCTGGTGGCGATATAGACGGAGGTTTTCAGGGTCATGGGGCAGCTCCCTTGCAGGAAATAGCCGGATAGTATCAGGCAGGCTGTAGAAACGAAAAAAGGGCACCTTTTGCAAGGTGCCCTTCTTTCTAAAGATGGTCGGGGTAAGGGGATTCGAACTCCTGACATCCTGCTCCCAAAGCAGGCGCGCTACCGGACTGCGCTATACCCCGGTAAAAAAAAAGGCTCCAATAAAGGCGCCTTTTTTTATGGCTGGCTGCTAATGGCAAACCAACCTTTTAAGATTTGAA
>NZ_JH650757.1:0-21705 GCF_000259195.1 Pseudomonas donghuensis | reverse complement strand
GCGCGCTACCGGACTGCGCTATACCCCGGCTTGAAATTTGGCTCCGCGACCAGGACTCGAACCTGGGACCCAATGATTAACAGTCATTTGCTCTACCGACTGAGCTATCGCGGAACTATCAATTTCAATTACAACAGTGCTGCAATTTCGAGTGCTGTATCACTACCGCTTCGAACTCTTCGACCTTGTGCATCGCTGCGTTCATGTCTCTGAGGCGCGCTATTCTACAACCTTCAAAACCCTTGTCAACCCCTAATTTGCATTCAACTTACTGATTTGCAACTTTTTTTCAGATTCCCAATTTTGCCGGGAAGCTGCGGGGCGACATACAGCGGGGCGCACTTTACAAGCACTCGAGAAAAAATGCAAAGAAAAAAGGCCTCGAAAATCGAGGCCTTAGCGTAACCCACCGAAAACTCAGGCAAAGACGATCTCTTCGCCCTCCACTTTCGCCGTGATGGCGCTGCCTGGCAGGAACTTGCCCGACAGGATCAACTGCGCCAACGGGTTCTCGATCCAGCGCTGGATCGCCCGTTTCAGCGGCCGGGCGCCATAGACCGGGTCGTAACCGACGGCGATCAGTTTATCCAGTGCCTCAGGGCTCAGCTCCAGGCTCAGCTCACGTTCAGTCAGGCGGCTGCGCAGGCGGCCGAGCTGGATCTGGGTGATACCGGCGATCTGCTCGCGGCCCAGCGGTTCGAACACCACCACTTCGTCGATACGGTTGATGAACTCCGGCCGGAAGTGCGAACCCACGGCATCCATCACCGCCGCACGCTGCGCTTCACGATCGCCCACCAGTTCCTGGATCTGCGAGGAGCCCAGGTTGGAGGTCATGACGATCACAGTATTACGGAAATCCACCGTCCGCCCGTGGCTGTCGGTCAGGCGGCCGTCTTCAAGCACCTGCAGCAACACGTTGAAGACATCCGGGTGGGCCTTCTCGACCTCGTCGAGCAGCACCACCGAATAAGGTTTGCGCCGCACCGCTTCGGTCAGGTAGCCGCCCTCTTCATAACCTACGTAGCCTGGTGGGGCACCGATCAGGCGAGCCACGGAGTGTTTCTCCATGAACTCGGACATGTCGATACGCACCATGGCCTCTTCAGTGTCGAAGAGAAACTCGGCCAGCGCCTTGCACAACTCGGTTTTACCGACACCGGTCGGGCCGAGGAACAGGAACGAGCCGCTCGGGCGGTTCGGGTCCGACAGGCCGGCACGCGAACGGCGCACGGCGTTGGAGACTGCCACCACTGCTTCTTCCTGGCCGATCACCCGCTCGTGCAGCAGGCTTTCCATTTTCAGCAGTTTTTCCCGCTCGCCTTCGAGCATCTTCGACACCGGGATGCCGGTCCACTTGGACACGACCTCGGCAATCTCTTCTTCAGTGACCTTGTTACGCAGCAGCTGGTTTTCCGCCTTGCCGTGCTGGTCGACCATCTGCAGGCTGCGCTCCAGGTCCGGGATCACCCCGTACTGCAGCTCGGCCATGCGGCTGAGGTCGCCCTTGCGGCGGGCCGCTTCAAGCTCCTGACGCGATTGCTCGATTTTCTGCTGGATCTGCGCCGAGCCCTGTACTTCGGCTTTTTCCGACGTCCAGACCTCTTCCAGGTCGGCGTATTCGCGCTCCAGCCGGGCGATCTCTTCGGTGAGCTTCTCCAGGCGCTTGATCGCGGCTTCGTCGTCTTCTTTCTTCAGTGCCTGGGACTCGACCTTCAGTTGAATCAGGCGGCGCTCCAGGCGGTCGAGCACTTCCGGCTTGGAGTCGATCTCCATGCGGATGCGGCTGGCCGCTTCGTCGATCAGGTCGATGGCCTTGTCCGGCAACTGACGGTCAGTGATGTAGCGATGGCTGAGCTTGGCCGCGGCGATGATCGCGCCGTCGGTGATCGCCACCTTGTGGTGCACCTCGTAACGCTCCTTGAGGCCACGCAGGATGGCGATGGTGTCCTCTTCGCTCGGTTCTTCAACCAGTACCTTCTGGAAACGCCGCTCCAGCGCGGCGTCTTTTTCAATGTACTGGCGGTATTCGTTAAGCGTGGTGGCGCCGACGCAGTGCAGCTCGCCACGGGCCAGGGCCGGCTTGAGCATGTTGCCGGCATCCATCGAGCCTTCGCCTTTACCGGCGCCGACCATGGTGTGCAACTCATCGATGAACAGGATGATCTGCCCTTCCTGCTTGGACAGCTCGTTGAGCAGGGCTTTGAGGCGTTCCTCGAACTCGCCGCGGAACTTGGCACCGGCAATCAGCGCGCCCATGTCCAGCGACAGCAGGCGCTTGCCTTTAAGGCCGTCCGGCACTTCGCCATTGATGATGCGCTGGGCCAGGCCTTCGGCGATGGCGGTCTTACCGACGCCAGGCTCACCGATCAGCACCGGGTTGTTCTTGGTCCGGCGCTGCAGCACCTGGATGGTGCGGCGAATTTCATCGTCACGGCCAATCACCGGGTCAAGCTTGCCGTCTTCGGCGCGCTTGGTCAGGTCGATGGTGTATTTGTCCAGGGCCTGGCGCGACTCTTCGGCGTTGGGGTCATTGACCGCCTCGCCGCCACGCAGGTTGCTGATGGCGTTTTCCAGGGCCTTTTTGCTAACGCCCTGGCTGAGCAGCAGCTTGCCGAGCTTGCTGTTCTCGTCCATGGCCGCCAGCAGCACCAGCTCGCTGGAGATGAACTGGTCGCCCTTCTGCTGGGCCAGGCGGTCGGCCTGGTTGAGCAGGCGCGCCAGGTCCTGGGACATGTTCACATCGCCCGTGGGGTTCTGGATTTTCGGCAGTTGGTCGAGCTCTTTGCTCAACGCCTTGCGCAGGCTGTTGACGTCAAAGCCGACCTGCATCAGCAGCGGCTTGATCGAACCGCCCTGCTGATCGATCAGGGCCTGCACCAGGTGCGCAGGCTCGATGGCCGGATGGTCCATGCCCACGGCCAGGGATTGGGAGTCGGATAATGCTAATTGCAGCTTGCTGGTCAAACGGTCTATTCGCATGGGTTACCTTCCTTTATGGGCAGGTCGGAGCGATGGACACACCTGATGAAGAAAAACCTGCCAGAGATACCACTGTAGATAAGGGTGATTCTGGAAGATTCAAGCTAGCCGGGCTTGATCCAGGTCAGCGCGGTGCCAGCCAGACCAGGGAAGCGAAGCGGCCACCCTGCGGGGTACGCCGATAAGAATAGAAGCGCGGGTCGCTGACGGTGCACAAGCCACCACCATAGACGGCATTGACGCCGCGTGCTGCCAGGCGCAGGCGGGCCAGCTGGTAGATATCGGCCATCAGCTTACCGGGCTGGGCACCGGGCACGAAGGCCCGGGCAGTTTCCGGATGAACGGTCGTGAACGCGTCGCGTACTTCCAGGCCAACTTCGAAGGCTTGCGGGCCAATGGCCGGGCCGAGCCACACCAGCACCTCGTCGGGCGGCAGCGCCAGGCGGTCCAGGGTGGCTTCGAGCACACCGTTGGCCAGCCCGCGCCAGCCGGCGTGGGCGGCAGCTACCCGGGTGCCGGCGCGGTCGCAGAACAGCACCGGTAAACAGTCGGCGGTCATCACCGTGCAGGCAATGCCCGGGGTCGCGCTGTAGCTGGCATCGGCTTCGGCGATAACACTGGGGTCGGCATCGGCCACCACCACGCCATGCACCTGCTTGAGCCAGGCCGGCTGAATGCCGAACTCGACGGTCAGTCGCCGGCGATTCTCGGCCACCGCTGCCGGCGCATCGCCAACATGGTCGCCGAGGTTGAAGCTTTCATAAGGCGGCAGGCTGACCCCGCCGCTGCGCGTGGTGACGCAGGCGCGCACCCCGGCTGGCGCAGGCCAGTCGGGAAACAGCAGCGCTTGCGTCAACTCGCTCATCCGATGAACGCCTCACGGTCTTGCTTGAGCAGCGACAGCAGCCAGACGAAGTCATCCGGCAGCGGCGATTCCCAGCCCATGCGCTCGCCGGTCACCGGGTGATCGAGCTCCAGGAAGCGCGCATGCAGGGCCTGGCGCGGGAAGGTCTTGAGCGCGTCGACCATGGTCAGGCTGGCCGCTGGCGGAATACGGAAACGCCCGCCGTAGACCGGATCGCCGACCAACGGGAAGTTGACGTGAGCCATGTGCACGCGAATCTGGTGGGTACGCCCGGTTTCGAGCTTGACCCGCACATGCGTGTGCGAGCGGAAGCGCTCCAGTACACGGTAGTGGCTGACCGCCGGCTTGCCGCCCTCGGTGACCGCCATGCGCTGGCGCTGCCCGCCGTGACGGCCGATCGGCGCGTTGATCTTGCCGCCGGCCGTTACCACGCCGATCACGATGCATTCATAGATGCGGCTGACGCTGCGGCTCTGCAACTGGGCGACCAGCTGGGTCTGCGCCTGGATGGTCTTGGCCACCACCATCAGACCGGTGGTGTCCTTGTCCAGGCGGTGGACGATACCGGCGCGCGGCACATTGATGATGTCCGGCACATGGTGCAGCAGGGCATTGAGCAGGGTGCCATCAGCGTGGCCCGCAGCCGGGTGGACCACAAGCCCGGCAGGCTTGTTGATCACCAGGATGTGGTCGTCTTCGTAGACGATATCCAGCTCGATGTCCTGGGCCACCCACTCGCCCTGGGCTTCCTGCTCGGCGTCGAGCGCCAGCAGCGCACCGCCGTGGACGATATCGCGCGGACGCAGGACAGCGCCATCGACCGTCAGGCGCCCCTCCTTGATCCAGGTGGACAGGCGCGAGCGCGAGTGCTCAGCGAACAATTGGGCGGCGACTTGGTCGAGGCGTTGCCCGCCCAATTCGGACGGCACCTCTGCGCGAAGTTGAATGATCTCGGACATGCTCGAATCAGCGGGCGGCACAGCCTTTGGTTTCGACTGCACGCTTGTGGTTAAATACGACGTCTTTTGCCCCGAGGGTTGCATCGGGGTGCTCATCATAACAGGACGGCCACGCCCAAGACAGCGGCCGTCATAGGGACGCAAGCCGCCATGCAAGTGAAACACCTGCTGCTGATCGCCATCCTCGGACTGACCGCTGCTTGTTCTTCGAAGGAAGTCGTCGACGAAAACCTGAGCGAAGCCGAGCTGTACCAGCAGGCGCAGGCCGACCTGGACAACCACAGCTATACCAGTGCCACGAGCAAGCTCAAGGCTCTGGAATCGCGCTATCCGTTCGGCCGCTACGCCGACCAGGCCCAGCTCGAGCTGATCTACGCGAACTACAAGAACGCCGAACCGGAGGCTGCCAAGTCTGCCGCCGAGCGTTTCATTCGCTTGCATCCGCAGCATCCGAACGTCGACTACGCCTACTACCTCAAGGGTCTGACTTCTTTCGACCAGGACCGCGGCCTGCTGGCGCGCTTCCTGCCGCTGGACATGACCAAGCGCGACCCGGGTGCTGCCCGCGACTCGTACAACGAGTTCGCCCAGCTGACCAGCCGCTTCCCTAACAGCCGCTACTCGCCAGACGCCAAGCAGCGCATGATCTACCTGCGCAACCTGCTGGCCTCCTACGAAATCCACGTGGCCGACTACTACCTGACCCGTCAGGCCTATGTCGCTGCCGCCAACCGTGGCCGCTACGTGGTCGAGAACTTCCAGGAAACCCCATCGGTCGGCGACGGCCTGGCGGTGATGACCGAAGCCTACATGCGCCTGCACCTGGACGAACTGGCCGCCACCAGCCTAGAAACCCTCAAGCTCAACTACCCGGATCACCCGAGCCTGGTCGATGGCCAGTTCGTGCCGCAACAGAACGAGGCCGACAACCGCTCGTGGCTGTCCAAGGCCACCCTGGGCCTGATCAATACCGCCCCGCCGCTGCCGCCGGGCGAGACCCGCGCCAACCAGGACGTGATCAAGCAGTATCAGGACGCCAAGGACGCGATCCCGCAAGAGCTGCTGCCTAAAGATGCCAACGGTGACGTCATCGAAGAAGAGAACCACGAAGCGGAAGGTAACAACGAAGACCGCTCCTGGTTCAGCTACATGACCTTCGGTGTGTTCGACTGAGCCATCGTGTAAAAGATAAAGGGAGGCCAAGGCCTCCCTTTTTTCATGCCTGAGCCCTAGACTGAAGGCTCTTCACTGACAAAGCTGGACACCATGGTTCGCCTACTATTCTGGATTGCCCTGATTGCCGCCGCCTTCTGGCTGTGGCGCAAGTTCAAGGCCAGCAATGCTGCTACGCAGAACAACAGCCTCGAAGACCCGCTGAAGATGGTCCGCTGCGCCCATTGCGGCGTGCATTTGCCCAGTGACCGGGCATTGCATCGCGGGGCGCAGTGGTATTGCAGCCAGGCGCACCTGGAGCAGGGGCCTGGGGCGCAGCGCTGATTGCGCGGCGCGGCCATCGCTGGCAAGCCAGCTCCCACAGGTACGGCAGGGATCTGAAGATATCTGCTTTCCTGTGGGAGCTGGCTTGCCAGCGATGAGGCCCTAGAGAGCAGCCACCCGCCCAGCCGGTGCATACGGCGCCGGGTCGATCATCGGCTCACGCCCCAGCAACAAATCCGCAAACAACTGGCAGGACGCCGGCGCCAGCACCAGGCCGTTGCGGTAGTGCCCGCAGTTCAGCCACAGCCCGGCATACCCCGGCACCTCACCGATATACGGAATGCCCTCAGGCGACCCCGGCCGCAGCCCTGCCCAATGGGCCACCGGGGTGGCATCGGCCAGCGCCGGCAGCAATTCCACCGCCGAAGCCTTGAGGCTTTCCAGCGCCTCCTCGGTCGGGGTCTTGTCGTAACCGGCATGCTCCAGGGTACTGCCCACCAGAATATGCCCGTCACGCCGCGGGATCGCATAGCGCCCCTTGGCCAGCACCATGCTCGGTAAAAAGTCTTCGGCGCACTTGTACAGGATCATCTGCCCTTTCACCGGCTCCACCGGCAGCTCCAGGCCCAGCGGCCGCAGCAAGTCGCCGCTCCAGGCGCCGGCCGTCAGCACGACGTGATCGGCCTGGATCGGCCCGGTCGCGGTCTCCACCCCGCTAATGCGCTCGCCCTCACGGCTGAAGCCGGTGATTTCGCAGTGCTCGCGAATGCTCACGTTCGGCAGCGCCAACAAGGCGGCCTTGAGGGATTTGACCAGGCGCGGGTTACGCACGTTGGCAACCCCGGCCATGTAGATGGCGCGCCGGAAACCGCCGCCAAGCACCGGCACCGCGTCATAGGCCGCCGAGATATCCACAGCCGTCAACGGCCGCCCTTCGCGCTCGGCCCAGGCCAGCGCTTGGGCTTCGTCGTCCAGGTCCAGCCAGTACAGGCCGGTGGTGTGCACTTGCGGGTCGACCCCGGTGCTGGCGAACAGGCGCTCGCCCAGCTGTGGATAAAAATCCTGCGACCAGTGCGCCAGGGCCGTTACCGCTGCGCTATAGCGCCACGGATACAGCGGCGAGACAATGCCGCCACCGGCCCAGGAAGACTCCTGGCCGAGCGCGCCACGGTCACACAGCACCACCTGATCGACGTCGGCCGCCAGGTTGAACGCTGTCAGCAGGCCGATCACCCCGCCACCGACAATCACTACTTGCTTGGTCATGTATTGATCCAACGTCTGAAGTAAACCTCAACCACCCCAACAGCCATGGCCAGCATCAACGGCGCCGGGATTGCGGCGCACACCGGCCTGGTCGAGTACGAAATCAGCGCAGCGGTCACCGGTCATCAAACCACCCGGTATGCGCCGGGCGGTCAGGGTGAATGACGTCGAATGACGAACGGCTTGCAGCCGGTAGTGCTCGGTCCCGGACGCCAATGGGGTGACCAGGGCCTCGCTGTCGGCGTACTGGCCGGTGCGTGAATAGTGACGCTCCAGCAACTGCGCGCTTTCGAACAGCAACCCGGCGATTTCCGTGCGTGCGGCCTTGCGGACCTGTTCGCTGTAGCTGGGATAGGCAATGCCCGCAAGAATGCCGACCACGGCGACGACAAGCAACAGTTCAATCAGGCTCAAACCTTTCTGCAGGGTGGACATAAGTCGAACTCCTAGTGAAGCTGGCGCCAGAGAATGCGCCTGGGTGGCTGAGCGCCCTCTTCTACAGCCTGTGCATAAATGCTTTCGAGCACGCTGCGCCCTGCCCCGGCGTGGCTGACGGCGGTGATCCGGTACAAGGTGGCGCAGAGGTTGGCGGGCCAGTGCGCGGCGTGGGTACTCTGACCAAGGTTTTGTACGAGGTAGAAGCCGCTGGCGCCGCCTTGCCAGCTCAGGCCGGAGGTCGGCCCTTCGCCGCGGTAGACGCCAGCCGCCCGCACCCGTGCAGCTTCCGGCGGCGGTAAACAGTAACTGCACGGCAACACGCCCGACACGCTCGACTCTCCAACCAGCAAGGCCTGCTCCGCCTGCTCGAAGCCGTGCAAGGCTGCCTGCAGGTTGCCCGCCATACGCGCCTGCAGGGTGGCGCTGACCATCGCCGAGACGCCGAGCAAAGCCAACAGTCCCAGCAACACCAGGCTGACCAGCAGGATCACCCCGCGCTGGCTGCCGGGCCTAGCCATTGCGCAGGGCCACCGTCAGTTGATACTGCTGCGGCCTTACCCGCGCCAGCGGGTCAAGCAAGGTCAGGCTCAGACGCAGCCCGGCGATGCGGGTGGCACTCCGGCTGATGATGTCGACGCGCAGCTCGCCAAGGTTGTCGATCAGCGGCGCATAGCTGGTACCGCTGCCGAACATCAGGCTGGTGCCCTCAACGCGGTAGGTCTGGCGCCGTATCGGTATCGCGTAGTGCCCGGCCGGCGCGGCCTGGACATCGGGATAGACCCGCGCTTCGCGAATGCAATCGGTCACCAACGTCCAGTTCGGCCGCCCACCGGCGCCAGCCACTTCAGCAGTGATCAGGCTCAATTGCTGCAATTGGCCGTCCGCTGCGCGGACTACCGCCAGCGGCTGGGCAAACGCCTGTGCCGAGGACGGGTTCACATGGCTGATTGCATCCTCACGCAAGCAGCCGAACATGCCGCTCATGCGAATATCCTGGGCCATACGCTGCAACGCCAGGCGCGCGTCTTCCTGCAGTTGCGCGGCAATGCCCTGAGCCTGCCAGTTCGAAGTGGCCGCCAAAAACAGGCGGCTGGCACCGAGCAGCAGCACCAAGCCGAGGCTGAGGGCCAGCAACACTTCGACCAGGCCGACACCGGCTTGCCGTTTCATCGGCCTGGCCCTGCGACGATGCGTGCTTCTTCGAGCTCGCCATGCTGCAGATACGCAGCCTGGGTACTCTGCAAGGCACTGTCGGTGGCCTGCAAAGCCCGCACTTGCGCAGCCGCTGCAGCAAAAACGCCCACCCCCAGCACCAGCATGGCCAGCAGCACCTCGAGCAAGCTCATTCCTTGTTGCCGTCCGCCATCCATGGCGCCTTCCTCCTGCGACTTTTCCACAGCCCTTTGCCAACCTGGCCGACTGGACACTGCTGTCCGCCGGCCTGACTCTATAGAAGCACTTCCAGGGAGGAATGCACGGTGAAGCAACAGGGGGTAACACTGATACAAATGATGTTCGCGCTAGCGCTGGTGGGGATGCTGACGCAGATCAGCCTGCCGACCTACAGCACCATGAGCAGCGGCCTACAACAGCAAGCTGCCGCCAAGGACCTGGCCCAGGCCTTGCGCACTGCACGCAGCGAGGCCTTGCTGCGCAACCAGGTGGTTCGCCTGCAGGCGTTCGACGATAACTGGAGTAATGGCTGGCGCATGGTCGTGGAGCAGGATGGCCCACAGTTGCTGTACGAACAGCGGCTTGAGCGGGTGAGTATCGTCGGCAATCAACCGGTAGCCCGGCAGATACGCTTCAGTGGGCTGGGGGTGCCCTTGCACGCGGGGGGAGCGTTTCAGGCCGGGACGCTGTTTATTTGCCAGCGCCCCGATCCTTACAGCCAGTACCGGGTGGTACTGGCGCACACAGGCCGGGTCAGCCTGCGCGAGGAGCCCGGCGAACAGCCGCTGTGCGCGGCTGCCGGGTCAGATCAATGAACGCACACGCAGCTCTTTGGGCATCGAGAAGGTAATGTTCTCCTCGCGGCCATCGAGCTCTTCGGCGCCGGTGGCACCCCAGGCCCGCAGTTGCTCGATCACCCCACGCACCAGCACCTCGGGTGCCGAAGCACCGGCGGTGATACCAATGCGCTCGACGCCATCGAACCAGCTTTTTTGCAGGTCTTCGGCGCCGTCGATCAGGTAGGCCGGGGTCGACATGCGCTCGGCCAGCTCACGCAGGCGGTTGGAGTTGGAGCTGTTCGGGCTGCCGACCACCAATACCACGTCGCATTCGTCGGCCAATTGCTTGACCGCGTCCTGACGGTTCTGGGTGGCGTAGCAGATGTCGTCCTTGCGCGGCCCGCCAATATTCGGGAAGCGCGCACGCAGGGCATCGATCACCCGGCTGGTGTCGTCCATCGACAAAGTGGTCTGGGTGACGAAGGCCAGCTTATCCGGGTCGTTGACTTGCAGGCTGGCAACATCGTCCTCGTCTTCGACCAGGTAGATGGCGCCACCATTGCTGGTGTCGTACTGACCCATGGTACCTTCGACTTCCGGGTGGCCTTCGTGGCCGATCAGGATGCACTCGCGGCCGTCGCGGCTGTAGCGCGCCACCTCGATATGCACCTTGGTCACCAGCGGGCAGGTCGCGTCGAACACCTTCAGGCCGCGCCCGGCGGCTTCCTGGCGCACGGCCTGGGAAACGCCATGGGCGCTGAAGATGACGATGACGTCGTCCGGCACCTGGTCCAGCTCTTCGACGAAAATCGCCCCGCGCGCGCGCAGGTCCTCGACCACGAACTTGTTGTGCACCACTTCATGGCGCACATAGATCGGCGGGCCAAACACTTCGAGGGCACGATTGACGATCTCGATCGCCCGGTCCACGCCGGCACAGAAGCCACGGGGGTTGGCGAGTTTGATTTGCATGGCGGACTCCAGGCTCACAGGGCCTTGACCGCGAGGATTTCCACCTCGAAGTTCAGGGTTTTGCCGGCCAGTGGATGGTTGAAGTCGATGGTCACCTGGGCATCATCAAACGCTTTCACCACACCCGGCAATTCGGCGTTGGCGGCATCGTTGAAGATCACCAGCAGGCCTTCGGACAACTCCATGTCCTGGAACTGCGAGCGCGGCATGACCTGCACGTTCTGCGGGTTCGGCTGGCCAAAGGCGTTTTCCGGGACCACGGTCACGGTACGCTTGTCACCGGCCTTGAAGCCAAACAGCGCCGCTTCGAAGCCTGGCAGCAGGTTGCCGTCGCCGACCTTGAACACCGCCGGCGCCTTTTCAAAGGTGCTATCGACGGTGTCGCCGTTTTCCAGGTGCAGCGCGAAGTGCAGGGTCACTTCGGTGTTCTGGCCGATACGGGTCTCAGTCATGGACGGGCTCTCCGGACTTTTTGCTCTTGAACATGTCCAGCGCCAGCATTACCGCACCCACGGTAATGGCGCTGTCGGCCAGGTTGAAGGCCGGGAAGTACCAGCGGTTCTGCCAGTGCACGAGGATAAAGTCGACCACGTGGCCAAGCACGATACGGTCGTACAGGTTGCCCAGCGCGCCGCCGAGCACCAATGCCAGCGCGACTGCCAGCCAGGTCTCGTTGCGCCCCAGGCGCTTGAGCCAGATCACCAGCACGGCGCTGACCACCACGGCGATCAGGGCGAACAGCCAGCGCTGCCAGCCGGAGCTGTCAGCCAGGAAGCTGAAAGCGGCACCGGTGTTGTAGGCCAGGGTCCAGCTGAAGTAGTCAGGGATGACCACGATCTGCTGATACAGGCTCAGCGCGCCCTCGAAGTAGAACTTGCTGGCCTGGTCGAGGACCAGGACCAGCACGCTCAGCCACAGCCAGCTGAGGCGCCCGAAGCGCCCCACACCAGGGTTAGGCATAGTGGCGCACCTCGCCATTGCCGCTGATGTTGTCGGCGCAACGGGCGCAGATTTCCGGATGCTCGGGGTTCGAGCCGACGTCTGCGCGGAAGTGCCAGCAACGGCCGCACTTGGCGTGGCCGGACTTGACCACTTTCAGCTTGAGGCCAGGCACTTCGGTCTCGACCGCATCGGCTGGAGCCTGGGCGAACGGCGCAACGCTGGCTGCCGAGGTGATCAGCACGAAGCGCAGCTCGTCGCCCAGCTTGTTCAGGTCGGCGCTCAGGGCGTCGTCGGCGAACAGGGTGACTTCGGCTTGCAGGTTGCCACCGATGGCCTTGGCCGCACGCTGGTTTTCCAGCTCCTTGTTGACGGCTGTCTTGGCTGCCATCACGCGGTCCCAGTAGGCGCGACCCAGCTCGAAGCCTTCCGGCAGCTCGCTCAGGCCTTCATACCAGGTGTTGAGCATGACCGATTCGTTGCGCTCGCCCGGCAGGTACTGCCACAGCTCGTCGGCGGTGAACGCCAGGATCGGCGCGATCCAGCGCACCAGCGCCTCGCTGATGTGGTACAGCGCGGTCTGGCAGGAACGACGGGCAACACTGTTGGCGCCAGTGGTGTACTGACGGTCCTTGATGATGTCCAGGTAGAAGCCACCCAGCTCCTGCACGCAGAAATTGTGGATCTTCGAGTAGACGTTCCAGAAGCGGTACTCGCCGTAGTGCTCTTCCAGCTCGCGCTGCAGCAGCAGGGTACGGTCGACGGCCCAGCGGTCCAGCGCCAGCATGTCTTCGGCCGGCAGCAGGTCGCGGGCCGGGTCGAAGCCGGACAGGTTGGAGAGCAGGAAGCGCGCGGTGTTGCGGATACGCCGGTAGGCGTCGGCGCTGCGCTGCAGGATCTGCTCGGAAACCGCCATTTCGCCGGAGTAGTCGGTGGCCGAAACCCACAGGCGCAGGATGTCGGCACCCAGGGTGTCGTTGACCTTCTGCGGCTCGATGGTGTTACCCAGCGACTTGGACATCTTGCGGCCGTTCTCGTCGACGGTGAAACCGTGCGTCAGCAGTTCGCGGTACGGCGCATGGTTGTCGATGGCGCAACCGGTCAGCAGCGAGGAATGGAACCAGCCGCGGTGCTGGTCGGAACCTTCCAGGTACAGGTCGGCGCGCGGGCCGGTTTCGTGGCCGATGTTGTGCGAGCCACGCAGCACGTGCCAGTGGGTGGTGCCGGAGTCGAACCAGACGTCGAGGGTGTCGGCGATCTTGTCGTACTGGCCGGCCTCGTCACCGAGCAGCTCGGCGGCGTCGAGCTTGAACCAGGCCTCGATACCTTCTTTTTCGACGCGCTTGGCCACTTCTTCCATCAGCTCGACGGTGCGCGGGTGCAGCTCGCCGGTTTGCTTGTCGAGGAAGAACGGGATCGGTACGCCCCAGTTACGCTGACGCGAGATGCACCAGTCCGGGCGGTTGGCGATCATCGAGTGCAGGCGCGCCTGGCCCCAGGCCGGGACGAACTTGGTTTCTTCGATGGCCTTGACCGCGCGCTTGCGCAGGGTCTCGCCGTTGTCGGGCTGCTTGTCCATGCCGACGAACCATTGCGCGGTGGCGCGATAGATCAGCGGGGTCTTGTGGCGCCAGCAGTGCATGTAGCTGTGGCTGATGGTTTCGGTGTGCATCAGCGCACCGACTTCCGAGAGTTTGTCGACGATGGCCGGGTTGGCCTTCCAGATGAACTGGCCGCCAAAGAACTCCAGCGACTGCACGTACACACCGTTGCTCTGCACCGGGGTGAGGATGTCGTCGTTGACCATGCCGTAGCGCTTGCAGGTGACGAAGTCGTCTTCACCGTAGGCTGGCGAGGAGTGAACCACACCGGTACCGGCGCCCAGCTCGACGTAGTCGGCCAGGTACACCGGCGACAGGCGATCGTAGAACGGGTGACGGAAGTTGATCAGTTCCAGCGCCGAACCTGGCGCAGTAGCGATCACCGAACCTTCCAGCGCATAACGCTTCAGGCACGATTCGACCAGCTCTTCGGCCAGCACCAGCAGCTTGTCGCCGGTATCGACCAGGGCGTACTTGAACTCCGGGTGGACGTTCAGCGCCTGGTTGGCCGGGATGGTCCACGGGGTGGTGGTCCAGATCACGATCGAGGCAGGCTTGGCCAGCGAGGCCAGGCCGAAGGCGGCGGCCAGCTTGGCGTCATCGACTACCGGGAAGGCAACGTCGATGGTCTGCGATTTTTTGTCGGCGTACTCGACCTCGGCTTCGGCCAGGGCCGAACCGCAATCGAAACACCAGTTGACCGGCTTGAGGCCCTTGAACACGAAGCCGTGCTTGACCATTTCTGCCAGCGCGCGGATTTCACCGGCTTCGTTGGAGAAGTTCATGGTCTTGTACGGGTTGTCCCAGTCGCCCAGCACACCCAGGCGGATGAACTCGGTCTTCTGCCCTTCGATCTGCTCGGCGGCGTAGGCGCGGCACAGTTCGCGGGTCTGATCGGCGCTCAGGTGCTTGCCGTGGGTCACTTCGACCTTGTGCTCGATCGGCAGGCCGTGGCAGTCCCAACCCGGGACGTACGGGGCGTCGAAACCGGACAAGGTCTTGGAGCGGACAATCATGTCCTTGAGAATCTTGTTCAGCGCATGACCGATGTGGATCTTGCCGTTGGCGTAGGGCGGGCCGTCGTGCAGCACGAACTTCGGACGATCCTTGCCAATTTCGCGCAGCTTCTGGTACAGGCCAATGCTGTCCCAACGCTGCAGGATCTGCGGTTCGCGCTGTGGCAGGCCGGCCTTCATCGGGAAGGCGGTGTCCGGAAGGTTTAGCGTGGCTTTATAGTCGGTCATTTCAGGCTCTTCGTTAGCGGTTGACCGTGCCAATGGGCACGTGCGGCGGCGATATCCGCATCGATCGCCGACTTCAGCGCCTCCAGGGAGGCGAAACGCTGCTCTTCACGCAGCTTGTGGTGGAATTCCACCGTCAGACGCCGGCCATAAAGATCGCCGGCAAAATCCAGAAGATGTACTTCCAGGTGGGCTTTGCCATCACCTGAAACAGTAGGCCGTACGCCGATGTTGGCGACACCCGGCCAGTTCTTGCCGTCGAGTTCGACGCTGACCAGGTAGACCCCGCTGAGCGGTACGCGATGGCGCTTGAGCTGGATGTTGGCCGTCGGCGTCCCCAACTGGCGTGCCAGCTTCTGCCCATGCAACACCCGCCCGCGGATGCGGAACGGCCGCCCCAGCAGACGCTCGGCCAGCTCGAAATCGGCGCTGGCCAGCGCATCGCGCACTTGCGTGCTGCTGACCCGCAGGCCGTCGAGCTCGACGGTTTGCGCCGCTTCCACGGTAAAGCCCTGGAGGATACCGGCCTGTTCGAGGAAGTCGAAGTCGCCAACACGGTCGCAGCCGAAGCGGAAGTCGTCGCCCACTTCCAGGTGTTTCACCCCCAGGCCATCGACCAGGATGGTGTCGACGAACTCGGCGGCGCTGAGCTTGCTCAAACGCTGGTTGAACGCCAGGCACAGTACCCGGTCGACGCCGGCGGCGGCCAGCAGGGCGACCTTGTCGCGCAGCCGGGCCAGGCGCGCGGGCGCGGTGTCGGGGGCGAAATACTCACGCGGCTGTGGCTCGAAAATCACCACGCAGCTGGGCACGCCCAACTCGTCCGCTCGCTCACGCAGGCGCGCCAGGATTGCCTGGTGGCCGCGGTGAACACCGTCGAAGTTGCCAATAGTGGCGACACAGCCCCGGTGCTGGGGGCGCAGGTTGTGGAGGCCTCGAACCAGCTGCATAACGCGCTTCTTGCTCATAAAGTGGTCGATTATAACCACACCCGGGCGCTGACGACAGGCAGCAGCGTCACCCCGTGGCGTGGAATGTGTAAAACCGACGTCTGACCGCCGTTACGCCTTAATGCAACGCCTTGCGGGCGAAGTCACGCGGGCGAAAACCAAACAGCAACAGACAGCCGAAATAGGTCACGACCCCGGCCAGGATCAGCGCACCCAGGCGCAGGAAGCGCTCGAGCATCTGCCCTTCGGCCCAGGCCGGCATGTAATGCATGCCTACCAGCAATACCGCCGACATCAGCAGTACCGCCACCACCAGCTTGGCGAGGAACCTGGCCCAGCCCGGTTGTGGCTGGAACAACTGCTGCTGGCGCAGCTTCCAGTACAGCAAGCCGGCATTCAGGCAGGCACCCAGGCTGATGGCCAGGGCCAGGCCAGCGTGCGCCAGGTGGGTAATAAATGCCAGGTTGAACAGCTGGGTGCAGACCAGGGTGAAGATGGCGATCTTCACGGGCGTCCGGATGTTCTGCTGGGCATAGAAGCCTGGGGCCAGCACTTTGACCAGAATGATCGCCAGCAAGCCCACCGAATAGGCGATCAGCGCACGCTGGGTCATGGCCGCGTCGAAAGCGCTGAATTTACCGTACTGGAACAGCGCCACGGTCAGCGGCTCGGCAAGAATCGCCATGGCCAGGGTGCATGGCAGCACCAGCAAAAAGCACAGGCGCAGGCCCCAGTCGAGGATCCGCGAGTACTCGTGGCGGTCGCGGTTGGCGTAGGTCTTGGCCAGGGTTGGCAGCAGGATGGTGCCCAGGGCCACCCCGAGCACGCCGGAGGGCAGCTCCATCAGGCGGTCGGCGTAGTACATCCACGACACTGAGCCGGCCACCAGGAACGAGGCGAAGATGGTGTTGATGATCAGCGAGATCTGGCTCACCGACACCCCGAGGATCGCCGGCAGCATCTGTTTGAGCACCCGCCACACGCCACTATCGCGCAGGTTCAGGCGCGGCAGCACGAGCATGCCGATCTTCTTCAGGTGTGGCAGCTGATACAACAGCTGCGCCAGGCCACCGGCCAGCACGCCCCAGGCCAGGGCCATGATCGGCGGGTCGAAGTACGGCGTGAGGAACAGGGTAAAGCCGATCATCGCCACGTTGAGCAGGGTCGGCACGAAGGCCGGCACCGAAAAGCGGTTCCAGGTATTGAGGATGGCCCCGGCCAGCGACGACAGCGAGATCAGCAATATATAAGGAAAGGTCACCCGCAACAGGTCGGTGGTCAGCTGGTACTTCTCGGTGCTGTCGACAAAGCCCGGCGCCGTTACCCACACCACCCAGGGCGCGGCAAGGATCCCCAGGGCAGTCACCAGGGCCAGCACCAGGGTCAGCAGGCCGCTGACGTAGGCGATGAAGGTACGGGTCGCCTCCTCGCCTTGCTGGGTCTTGTATTCAGCCAAAATTGGCACGAACGCCTGGGAAAACGCGCCCTCGGCGAAGATGCGCCGCAGCAGGTTGGGCAGTTTGAAGGCAATGAAGAAGGCGTCGGTGGCCACGCCTGCGCCGAACACCCGTGCCAGGATGGTGTCACGGACAAAGCCCAGCACCCGCGAGATCATGGTGATGGAGCTGACCGCGGCCAGGGATTTGAGAAGATTCATCGAAAGTTTTTCACGCCTGAGGATAAAGGGCTGTGCCGCAACGCGCCCAGTTGTGCGATACTCCGCGCCGCAACGCAAGCAGAGCAAAAGCTCCCGAGTTTACAGGTCGTACCGCAGAAGGGAATCACTCCCTTGTACAGAACGACCACTCAGCGGAACCATGCAAGTGCCCTTGACAACCGATCAACTCATCGGCATGATTCGCGGCCTATTTTGTTTGCTATTTACCAAGTCTTTCGAGGAGCTCGACGGTGGCCAACTCACCTTCCGCCAAAAAACGTGCAAAACAGGCTGAGAAGCGTCGCAGCCACAACGCCAGCCTGCGTTCCATGGTTCGTACCTACATCAAGAATGTAGTTAAAGCCATCGACGCAAAAGACGCCGAAAAAGCGCAAGCTGCTTACACTCTGGCTGTTCCAGTTATCGACCGTATGGCCGATAAAGGCATCATCCACAAGAACAAGGCTGCTCGCCATAAAGGCCGTCTGAATGGCCACATCAAGGCGCTGAAAGAAGCTGCAGCTGCCTAAGCGACACGCTTGTTGAAAAACCGACCCTAGGGTCGGTTTTTTATTGCCTGTGATTCCTGAGATTGACCTTTAACCCTGTGGGAGCTGGCTTGCCAGCGATCGACCGCAAAGCGGTCGCAACCCAGGCAACACCAGATGGGTAGCCTGGACCGGCCTCATCGCTGGCAAGCCAGCTCCCGCAATGGGCTGCAATGCAGCCCAGGGTGTTTGTTACTTACCAATCTGAATCTTCGGCGCCCACTGCAGCCATTCATCCTCGGCCTTGTCGAACAGGGCGAAGGTCTGCTGTGGACGAGCCGGGTTACCCATCTTCTCGCCGTCCGGCGTTGCAAAGGCAATTCCGCCCTCGATCAGGGTCTCCAGCGACTCGGTACGCACCGTTGCGCCCTTGAACAGGCCGATGTCGAAGCCAAATCCGCTGCTGTTCCAGAAACGGCTACCACCGCGTACCAGCGCTGCGTACCTGGGCTCGATCAGGATATGGATCAGCACCCGGTCGGCCGTCTGCCCCAACTCGAAACCGGTGACCTTGCCCACTGGAATCTCGCGGTAGGTCACTGGCACGCCCGGCTTGATCGAACCCCGCCGCGGGGCGCTGAGCACCAGCGCCAACCCGGCTTCGCGCTCGGAGAAGTCCGGCGCCTGTGGCAACGCATTGAAGTTGAGCTGCGGCCCTGCGCTCCTGACCGCCGGCTGCACTTCCAGGTACTGGCCGGTGACCAGGGTTTCCAGGTTGGCGGTCTTGACGATACCCAGGGCCGGCTTGACCACCCAGAACTGCGTACCTTCGCGGGCAATGCGCTCCGGCACCTCGGTGATCCGCGCCTTGAGCAGCACCGCCTGCAGATCCTTGGTCAGGTCGACCTGCTCGACCTTGCCGACATCCAGGCCCTTGAAGCGAACCGGCGTGCCAACCTTGAGGCCGTCTGCGCGATCGACACGGATGGTCACCGTGGTTCCGCTGCGGTTGGCTGCTTCCTGGTTTTCATGCAGGAGGAAGAACGGAATACGGCGTTTGAGCGCCACATTCGGGATTGGCGTGTCGAAGGCAATACCGCCGGCCATCAGGCTCTGCAGCGATTCACTCTTGATCTGAATGCCCGACAGGCCACCGCTCAGGGTAATGCCGCTGGCATTCCAGAAGCGCGTCGAACCGTTGACCAGGCCGGCGTACTCTTTCTCGATATGCACGCCGATCAGCAGGCGCTTGCTCTTTTTGGAGAACTGGTAGCTCTGCACCGTACCGACCTTGACCTGACGGTAGAGGATCGGGCTGCCGACTTCCAGCGAACCGAGGTTGTCGCTGTACAGCACCAGGTGCAGCCCGGGCGCCTTGAGGTCCAGTGGCGGCGCCTTGGCCCGCGCCTCGAACTCACGCTGCGGGGACGCGCCCTTGTCGCCCGGGCGAATGGCAATGTAGTTACCTTTGACCAGCGCTTCCAGGCCGGTGATACCGGCGAGGGAGATCGACGGTTTGACCACCCAGAACTGGGTGCCGTCGACCAGGTAATCTTCGGCCAGCGGATCGAGGGTCAGATCGGCCATGGCACTGGCCAGGTCGGCATCGACCTTGAGGGTCTTCAACGAACCAACCTGGATACCTTTGTACATCACCGGGGTACGCCCGGCCTGCAGGCCCTCGAAGTCGCTCAGCTTGACCTTGACGCGAATCCCGGCCTGGGCCGCATCGAAGTCTTCGTACAGACGGAACGGTAAGCTCGGATCAGTTGGCGGGCTGTCCTTGCGGTGCTCGGGCGTGGCGAAGGCGATACCGCCGGCGACAATACTGGCCAGCGATTCACTACGGACCTTCACCCCGGAAAGGTCGGCATCGATGCTGATGCCGCTGGCGTTCCAGAAGCGCGTATGTTTGCGCACAAGGGCGGCGTAAGCCGGCTCGATGTACACCTTGACCTCGACCGTGCCCTGGTCTTCGGCCAGACGATAGCTCTTTACCCGGCCAACCTGGATCTGCTTGTAGAACACCGGACTGTCGCGATTGAGCGAGCCCAGGCGGTCAGCCTTGAGGGTCAGGTGCAGGCCTGGCTCGCTGTCAGACAGCGGCGGCGCCTCATCCAGCGCCTTGAAGCGCTTGGTCGGCTCGCCTTGCCCAGGGCTCACGGCAATGTAGTTACCCGAAACCAGGGTCTCCAGGCCGGTGATCCCGGCCAGGCTGACACTCGGCTTGACCAGCCAGAAGCGGGTGCCGGTATTCAGGTGCGGCTCGGCTTCCTTGTTCATCTCGATGGTGGCGATGACCCCGGTATTGTTGCCCTTGGCATCCAGTACCAGCTCTTTCACCTTACCGACCGACATGCCCTTGAAGACCACTTCGGTCTTGTTGGCGACGATACCCTCACCGCTTTCAAAGCGGACCTGGATGTTCACCCCTGACTCGCGATAGGCCTGCCAGCCAAGCCAGCCACCGATCACCAGAGCGATCAGAGGCAATATCCATATGGCCGACCAGTTCGAAGCTGGGCGGGTTTTAGCCGTAGGCAAATCACTCATGGTCGTCATCCGACTCCGTGTTATCCCAAATCAGTCGGGGATCGAAGGTTACTGCAGCGAGCATCGTCAGAATCACCACACTGGCGAAGGCGACGGCGCCCAGATTGGCTTCGACACTGGCGATCCTGCCGAAATTCACCACCGCCACCAAAATGGCGATCACGAAAATATCCAGCATCGACCAGCGTCCGATGAATTCGATGAAGCGGTACATCAGGATTCGTTGCCGCGCCGACAACGGTTGGTGGCGCTGCACCGAATAGAGCAACAGGGCAATACCCACCAGCTTGAAGGTCGGCACCAGGATACTGGCGATGAACACCACCGCAGCGATCGGCAGCATGCCGTGCTTCATCAAGGTAATAACGCCGGACATGATGGTGTCCGGGCTGCCCTGGCCCAGCGCGCTGACGGTCATGATCGGCAGCACATTGGCCGGGATGTACAAAATTGCCGAGGTGATCAGCAACGCCCAGGTTCGCACCAGGCTGTTCGGCCGCCGCGCATGCACCACTGCACCACAGCGGGTGCAGGTTTGTGCGTCACTGTCTGGCTCCTGGCGATTCAGCTCGTGGCATTCACCACAAACCAGAATGCCAGCATCAATCGCACGCATGCAGGTCTTCCCCCGATAAAGCACTCCATATCTGGTGGGGCGACATCACCACCTCCAGCCACACCTGCACCAACAACAAACTGATAAAGCAGGCCAGACCCAGGCCGAGGCTCAGCTCCGCGAGATCGACCAGCTTGACCATCGCCACCAGCACACCCATGAAATACACCTCGAGCATGCCCCAATCGCGTAGATGGTGATAAATCCGATAGAGCAGCAAGCCGTAACTACGGCCAATGTTCAGGCGAATGCTCAACAGCACTACCAACTGGCATAACAGCTTGAGCAAGGGAATGGCCATGCTGCACAGGAATACCACCACCGCCACGCCGCGCATGCCGGTGTTGTACAGCCCGACCACGCCGCTCCAGACGGTATCGTTGGAGCTTTGGCCGAGCAGGTGCAATTGCATGATCGGCAGGAAGTTGGCAGGTACGTAGAGCAGCAAGGCCGCCAGCACCAGGGCCAGGCTGCGCGGGACCACATTGTGTCGATGGGCGTAGAGCTCGTAGCCACAGCGCGGGCAGTGGGCCTTTTCGTCCTGTTTGAGCACAGGCTTACGCATCAGCAGGTCGCATTCGTGACAAGCCACCAGGTTTTCCAGGGGCAGGTCGGCGAGCTGATGGGGGTCGGCAGATTCTGACATAGTGAACTTCTGAGTCAACGCGAGGGCGCTATTCTAACCGATGTAGGAGCGGGCTTGCCCCGCGATACCCTTCTGTCAGCCACATCGCATCGCGGGGCAAGTCGAGGCGTCGCACCGCCGCTCCCACAGACGCCATAAAGACA